>CAXBHL010000001.1:0-1689073 GCA_963975575.1 uncultured Phycisphaerales bacterium
AGAGCCACGCAGAGAAAAACCCAAACCCCGGCTCCCCCCTCTGCGCCCCTCTGCGACCCCTGCGCCCTCTGCGTTGAGGTTCACCCCCCAAAGCACTCTCTCCATACAAGCCGCGCACGAAGTAAGCGGGCGCAGCGCCCAAGTCAGCCAAACGCCCACCCATCCCTCAACCGCCTCCCACCGCCAACCTAACCGCAGAGTGCGCAGAGAACGCAGAGCCACGCAGAGAAAAACCCAAACCCCGGCTCCCCCCTCTGCGCCCCTCTGCGCCCCCTGCGCCCTCTGCGGTGAGGTTCACCCCTCAAAGCACTCAAGGCCCAATCAACCCCTCAACCACCCCCTCAAACGCCTTCTGCTGCTCCCGATAGGCCTCCCCCGTCGCCGGCCCGCTGAACCCCGTGTGCACCGCGACGATCTGGTTGTCCGCGTCAAGGAAGATCGTCGTCGGATACGCCCGCACCCGGTCCAGCACCGGAAACTCCGCCGAAGCCTTCGCCTTGTCCGACAACCCCGCGATCAGCACCGGCCAGTCTGCTTCATGCCGCTCCAGATACAACCCCACCTGCCGCGCCGACCGCTCAAAGTCCTCGGTCAACTCAAACGCCAGCCCGACCACCGTGAGCTTGTCCCCGTACTTGCCCTTCAGCCGCTTCATCTCCGCCCCCGCGTCCGCACAGTTCGGGCACCACGATCCAAACAGATACAACACCCGAGCCGGCGCACCCCCCGCGTCCAGCAACTCCACCACCCGCGTCGGCACCCCCTCCAGATCCCGGAATGCCAGTTCTTCCAAGCCCACCCCGGTTGCCGTCGTCTGCCCAAACGCATCCGGCAACGCTGCATCCGCATCCCGCACCGCCGTCCAAGTCTCGTGATGCCAGTTCCCCGACCAGAAATCCCCCGCGATCGTCCCGTCCACCTGCATCCGAGCATGAAACAGAAACGCATGCGCCCCGTCGAAAGTCGACAGCCGCATCAAATCCCCATCCACCCGCCCCCCCAAATACCGATAGTCGCCCGTCGTGGTCAGAAAGGTGCCGAAAGTGTTTCCGGAGTGCTTTCCAACCTGAAACACACCCACCGCAGGTTCGTCGGAGTCTCCAAAGCGCACCCGCCACCGACCGTCGAAGGCCGCGGGCGCCGAAGCGGGACCGGCCTGATCAAACAGTGGCGTGTTCGCGGATGCCGGGCTGGACCGAAACGGTACCTCAGCGATCGAGTCGCCCCGGGGCTTCCGCCATACGCCGTTGGCGAGCAGCGTTGTGAGCGGCTGCAGCTCGTGGCCCTGATACTCCGCGACCAACTCGGATCCGTACGGCTCGAACGACAGCACAAGCCGGTTCCACCCCGGCCGATCCGCAATCGGTTCGGTGCGGGACGGGATCACAACCCGCTCCAATGTGGCGGATCGGTTCGGTATCAACTGTTGATACTGCCAGTACGCCGTCACCTCGCCCAGATTCTGACTGCGATAGCTGTCGTCTTGCCAAGAACCATCGTGCTGATCAGCAAAGAGGTACCGATCGATCAGGATTGGGAGCGATTCGCCGGTCGTTTCCAGTTGCAAACGCACCATGGTTTCTCCCGGCGGACGCGGGTCATAGTTCAGAATCTGAACCGGGACCGACAAACCCGAGAAGACCTGCGCCAGCCACAGCAGCCCGATCAAGCCGAGCATTACCAATCCGCTTGAGGCGATCCACTTGCGTTTCATGGGAGAAAGATACCAGCTTTGTTCATCGCCGCGGCACCCGATGGAACGCTCCGCGTCCTCCGCGTGACCTCTGCGGCCTCTGCGTACCTCCGACAGCTCGAGTCGGCGGGCCACCAAGCCATCCCCTCCCTCCCGGTCGGGGCTGTCTGATCCCCACTCGGTCTCTTCGTCTCTTCGTCTCTCCGTCTCTTTGTCTCTCCCTAAACTCCCCGCATGCCCTCCCCCTTCGCCCCCATCCCCGAAGTCCTCGAAGAGCTCCGCAACGGCCGCATGGTCATCCTCACCGACGACGAGGACCGCGAGAACGAGGGCGATATCGTCCTGCCCGCCCAGTTCGTCACGCCCGAGTCGATCACCTTCATGCTCTCCGTCGCCCGCGGCTACCTCTGCCTCTCGCTGACCGAGGCCGACTGCCAGCGTCTGGAACTGACCCCCCAGTCGGCCGTCAACACCTCAGTGCGGGGCACGCCGTTCACCGTGTCCATCGACGGCCACCCCCGCCACGGCTTCGGCACCGGCGTGTCGGCCGCGGAGCGGGCCAAGACCATCCGGATGGCCATCGACCCCAAGTTCGGCGCCGACGACTTCGTCCGCCCCGGCCACATCAACCCGCTGCGGGCCCGCGACGGCGGCACGCTGGTCCGCATCGGCCAGACCGAGGGCTCGATCGACCTCTGCCGCCTGGCCGGGCTCTACCCCGGCGCGGTCATCATCGAGATCATGCGTGACGACGGCGAGATGGCCCGCGTGCCCGATCTGATCGAGCTGTGCAAGAAGCACGACATCAAGATGTGCTCGGTCGCCCAGATCATCGAGCACCGCCTCGCCAAGAGCTCCATCGTCGAGCGGCTGGAACCCAAGTCCGGCACCACGGTGCGCACGCCCGAGGGCGACTTCACGCTCATCGCCTTCCGCTCGCTGGTCGACCCGCTGCCCCACCTGGCCCTGACCGTCGGCGGCGTGGGCGATCTGGACGCCACCGGCATCGTCCGCGAGACCACGGAGCCGACCCTCGTCCGCGTCCACCGGCGCGACCTGCTCGGCGACATCTTCCACGACCTCGACTCCTCGCCCGAGGGCAGCACCGGCGGCACGCTGCGCGAGTCGATGCGGGCCATCCAGAAAGAAGGGCGCGGGGCGATCGTCTACCTGCGGCCCACCGTCATCGGCGACGACTGGCGCGACCGGCTCCAGCGCCCCACCGGGCATCATGAGGAAGACACGCCGCGGAACTCCGTCCCGCCGGGCATGGTCGAATACGGCACGGGCTCGCAGATCCTGCGTGCCCTCGGCCTGTCCCGCCTGAAACTGCTGACCAACTCGACCACGCCCTACCCGCACCTCGAGGCCTTCGGGCTGGAGATCGCCGAGCGGGTGGCGGTGCCCGTGCCGGAGTGATCGGGTGCCGGGTGTGGAACCCCGCACATGGGGGGTATTTCACCCGGAATGTTTGGGTAATGGGCGGGTTTTCTGCGCTTTTTGCGTGACAAATCCGTCTCAGCGTGGCACACTTATCAGACGGCCTTGTCCTGCCCGCCGTGGCCGGGACGGATCGACCACACCACACGCAGGAGACACCGCATGACCCGCACCACCGCACTCGCCTTTGTTGCCGGCGCCGCCGCCGCGGCCGCCGTTCTTGTTCTGCCGGGCTTCGGGCCCGAGGACGGGCACGACCACACCGGCCACGGGCACGACGGCCACAACGGGACCGCTCATCAGCCGGACACTGGCCAGTCCGACCGCGACATGCAGAAAGAGATGGAGCAGTGGATGGCCATGGCCTCGCCCGGCGAGAACCACGCCGTGCTGGACAAGTCCGTGGGCAAGTGGACGGCCAAGACCAGCTTCATCATGGACCCCAGCCAGCCGCCGACCGAGGGCGAGGGCACCATGACCTCCGAGTGGGTGCTCGGCAAGCGCTTCGTCAAGTCCGACTTCTACATGAAGGACATGATGGGCACGGAGTTCCAGGGCCTGGCCTACACCGGGTACGACAACATCAAGGGCGAGTACGTGAGCACCTGGATGGACACCTTCGGCACCGGCATCCTGATGATGACCGGCGAGCACGACGGCAGCCGGTGCGTCATGGAGGGCGAGTCGGTCTCGCCCGAGGGCCCGTACACCATGAAGATCGTGACGACCTGGCACGACGACGACCACTTCACCGACGTGTTCTACGACAAGGTCGGCGACGATGGATGGCGCAAGTCGGGCGAGATCAAGTACACGCGGAACTGAGCCTTCAGGCCGTTTGTTCAACAGGTCCGTGCGGCCCCCGACTTCGGCGGAGGGCCGCACGGACTGTCCTTTGTGCCGGGAACGGACCTTCCGTGCCCCGACCCCGGCGGGAGAAACGGGCCGGGCGACAGGGGGCGGGCGGAATGGTCAGTATTCCCACGGGTCCTTCGCCCGAGTCTCGGGTAGAATCGCCTTGTGGAGGGGAACCCCGTGGATCGAGACGACGCGCTCACGCCCGAAGAGGTGAAAGCCATCGTTGGCATTCTCTCGCAGGTCTCCGCGTCGCACGGGGACGGGCGCGAGCGGAAAGCCCTGCTGATGCGTCTGGTGGCCGATCTGATCGACGCCGACCGGTGGATCTGGGTGGTCAGCCGCTACCAGGACGAGGCGGACATCATGGCCCTTTCGTTCCTGCAGGACGGGTTTTCTGAGCGGGAGGTGGCGCTGGTCATGGCCAGCGCGACCGACACCGAGGTGCCGGTGGCCGACCACGCCCCGGTCCTGCGTCTGTGCGCGGAGGGCGAGCACTTCACCCGCCGGCGGCACGAGCTGGTCGCCGACCACGAGTGGTACGGCACCGAGTACTACAAGCGCTACCGCGAGCCGATGGGCGTGGACGAGCACATCTACAGCATCCGCCCGCTCGAGAACGGCATGCTCAGCGGCGTGGGCTTCTACCGCGACACGGGGCGCCCCGCCTTCGACGCACGCCACAGCCTGATCGCGCACATCATCTTCACCTCCGCCGATGCCCTGCACACCATGGACCTGCCCGATTCGGGCGGCTCGGACGTGTTCGCCCTGCCGCCGCGGGTGCGCACGACCTTCGGCCTGCTCATCGAGGGCATGCCGCGCAAGAAGATCGCCGAGCACCTGGGCGTCAGTCCCAACACGGTGGCGGAGTACTCCTCGCGGGTCTACCGGCACTTCGGCGTCAGCGGCCAGCGTGAACTGATGCTGCGTTTTCGCAGCGGCGACGGGCGCCACCGCCCCGGCATCGACGGCTCGTAAACCGCCCGCGCGCCTGCAGCGCCTCGATCTGTTCGCACGCCGTCCGCGCCGACCCCCCGGTTCGCAGATCGGAGAACACCGGATTTGATTCGGGACCCTGCGCCCGGAGGGTTGAATCGATCTGCTGGCGCGGTAATTTGGTGATTGGACAGGGAGCCGCGCCGGGGTTGGGAGGCCACGGCGCGGCTTTGATTCTTGCACGATGGCCTCGCTCGGGATTCCGACGCCGGGGCGGGTAGTGTGTAACTCAACGCTTCAGGCTGGCATCGGTCCGCGCCGCTTCGGCGCGGGCGCTCTTCGCCCGGCCGCACGGGCGGCGTGGCAGACCCCAGCTCCTCACACCACGCCGTCGCACCGCATCCGGGCCCATGGCCCGGATGTGTTTTTTGGTGGCGGGCCGGAGGGTGCCGGTGGTTCGAGCGATCGCCGCGGGTTCGGTTGGGGGCGAACGGGTTCAGGCGGCCGCGCGGGACGCGAAGACCCTTGTGCAGTGCACGATGGTCTCGCCGGCGGACCCGAACGAGCGGCGCCCGGCGATGACTTCGAGCGTCTGCCCGTCGCGGAGCGTCAGCCGGAGGCGTTCGCCGGGTCGCGTGGGCGCGTCCGTCCGCAGGTCCACGCCGTCCACGACGCAGCGGACCATCGTGGCCTCAATCGCGGGCGCGTCGTCGCCGGGCGACGCGGCGCGGGTGATGGTCACGGGCTCGTCGCACGCGCCGGAGGGCAGCGGGCACGATCCGGCGGGCGCGGTCGCGGCCGCCGGGCGGGCGGTGCGGGGTGTTTCTTTGGACGAGGAAGGCAGCATGTCGCCGACGGCCAGGGTGGTGGTGGCGCCGGTGTCCTTCACGCAGCGGTTCGGGTCGCGCTCGATCTGCCGCCGGATGACGCGTTCCCACGCCTCGAAGGCCGCGGGGTCGAAGGTCGTGCCGGCCTCGGGGCGGAGCATGTCGAGGACCTTGAGCGGGGGCACCGCGCCGCGGTAGGGGCGGGCGGTGGAGATGGCGTCGTACACGTCGACGACGGCGCAGATGCGTGCGGGCAGGCCGATGGCGTCGCCGCGGGCGCCGTTGGGGTAGCCCCGGCCGTCGATTTTCTCGTGGTGGTCGCGGGTCATCTCGATGGCGACCTGGCCGATGCCCTTCTGGGTGGAGAGGATCTCGACGCCGGCGAGCGGGTGTGCGCGGATCTGCTTCCACTCGTCGTCGCTGAGTTTGCCCTCTTTGTTGAGGATCTCGGCGGGGACGCCGCGTTTGCCGATGTCGTGGACGAACCCGCCCTGGACGATCTCCTGCATGAGCGGGGCGTCGGGGCCGAGCAGTTCAGCGCACAGCATGCCGCAGCCCACGCCGACGTTGACCATGTGGGTGGTGGTGTAGAAGTCGTGCTCGGACATGTCGAGCAGGTGGCCGAACTTGTCCTCGTCCTGGGTGCACCAGGCGCTGAACTGTGCGGCCATGCCACCGAGGGTTTCGGCGATGCCCTCGACGTGGGGCATGCGCATCAGGTCGTCGATCATCTTGCCGCACGACTCGCGGACGATGCGGCAGCGTTCCTCGCGGCTGCGCTCGGGGTCGTCGTAGGCGCGGACGAGACGCTCGGAGACCAGTTTCTGGAAGACGCGGTGCTGGACGGTGGTGACGTAGAGGGTGGTGATGCCCTTCTCGGCGAGCCTGGCGCAGTCGGACATGGAGTAGGACGAGCCGACGCCGCGGAAGAGCACGGGCTTCATGCCCGCGTGCATGAGGTACAGGTCCAGCTCGAGGTCGTCCGAGTCGAGCGCATCGGTCGAGACGGGGAAGAACGAGGCGCCCTCGGGTGTGGCGACCTGCTGCCCGGTTGTTCTGGAGGGTTCGTTCATGGTTCGGCCCGGTCGTGGGCGCGCGTGCGCCTGTCGGCCTCATCGGCCGTTTCCGCCGGGGCATCGAACGAAGTGCGTCCGGCGGGGGTCAAAATCCCCCGTGCGTGGCGTGAATGCGGGATCTGCCCGAGACGAAGTCCTTGGCGCGGCGGAGCGGCGGGGCGTGCTATCGGACGGTCAGTCGGTGCTCCCGCCGGAGCCGAGGCCGAAGGCCGCGACGACGGCGATGCCGAAGAAGAGGATGTCCATGAACCCGAATGAGGCGAAGAAGCCCTCCTCGGTCACGTAGGTGCGCATCGAGTCGCGGAAGCTGTTGATCAGCACGATCTCGTCGCTGACGAAGGCGTCGCGGGCCGGTTCGTCCATGCCGTCCCATCGCGACCGCGCTTCGGCCACGATGTCGGCGGGGTAGTCGTCCGGGAAGAGGCCGGAGTCGAGCAGCTCCTGGTACTCCGTGGTGGTCGCTTCGTTGAGGCCGCCGGCGCCGAGGCGCTCCTCGACGATGGTGTCGACGAAGTTCGTGGCGGCGTAGTCGCGCATCTCGTCGGGGCTCATGTCCGCGAACATCGTGGAGGCGTCGCCCCACTCGGCCAAGGCCTCGTTCGTAATGTGCGAAACGGCGAAGTACTTCCCGCCCGAGATCGAGAGCAGCGTGAGGGCCACCGCGACGAGCCCGGTGATCATCCCGGCGTTCCCGCGGGATCCGACCGCCGCGCCGAACCCGCAGGCCAGCCCGACGCCGATGGCGACGTAGCCGATCTCGTAGTTGGTTGCGACGATGATGCCGGCCCAGACCGCCGCGCCCAGGGCACCCGCGATCGAGGCGCCGATGACCGATCCGATCAGTGTCGCCATGCCGGAACCGGCCGCGGAACCGGCGCTGGCGGCCAGGCCGGCCAGGCCCTTGGCCCCGCCGCTCGCCTCGCCCCCCGCGACGACCTTGGTCTTCCCGGCCTTGCCCGATCGGGTGTTGAAGCCGCAGGACATGCACACGACGGTGCCGGGCGCCATGCTGACGCCGCAGCCGGGGCACGCGGCGCGGATCCCGTCGCCCGCGTCCTGGGTCTGGGCCGGGGCGGGCAGGTCGTCGAGGAAGGCGCCCATCAGGTCGTCGTCCGCGTCGTGGAGGGGTGCTGCCTCGGCCGGGGCGGCCTGTTTCTTGTCCGCGCAGGCGCGGTGGGCGTACTCGCCCTTGACGTTCTTGATCCGCGGCTGCCCGGCGCAGCTCCGGCCGCAGAGTACGCACACCTTGTCCATGGTTTCCGCCATGACCGCCCGCTTCTGAAATCGTTTGCCTGTTCCCGCCCCGGCCCAGCGCCGTGCCCCTGCACCCCGTGGGGTGAACAACGAGCGTACCGAGAACGAGGCGTCCCCGCAACGGGCGTGTTGCGTTCTGTCGCGGATTTGTTGCACCCCTCCATATGGAGGGTTGTTGCATCGGGGGACGTCCGGCGGAGGGGGCGGACCGGGCGGGCGGGTCAGGCGCGGGCGCGGCACTCTTCGAGGAAGGCCACGGCCCGGCGGAGGTGGGGGATCACGATCGAGCCGCCCACGACGAGGGCGATGTCGAAGGTTTCCCAGAGTTCCTGGTCGGTGGCTCCGGCCTTGACGGCCTGGTCCACGTGGTAGGCGATGCAGTCGTCGCAGCGCAGGACCATGCTGGCCGAGAGGCCGAGCAGTTCCTTGGTCTTGGCGTCCAGTGCGCCCGCTTCGTAGGTTTTGGTGTCGAGCGTGAAGAAGCGTTTGGTCTGGGTGGTGCCCCGGGCCAGGATCTTGTCGTTCAGTTCGGCGCGGAAGGTCTGGAACTCGTCGTATCGGCTCATAGAGCAAGGATAGGGACCGGGCGCCGTCCGCTTGCGGTTGGGCGGTCCCTCGTTCCTACCCTTCCGTGTTGAATCCGAAGCAACGCAAGGAACTCGAGGACGCGCTCAACGCCCTGCCCAAGCGGGAGCGTGACCGCCTGTTCGACGAGGCCCGCAAGAAGCGGTCCGATGCGCAGAAGCGGCGCCGGGCCAAGGCCCGCGAGACCGTCGACGGCGAGCGCGTCGGGGGTCAGTCCCGCCCCGACCCGTTGATCGACTGGGTCCTGCGGCTGTTCGCCGACGAACGCAAGCGGGGCGTGAACGCCGGTGCGGGCGGGGATTCCGGCACGAGCGACGCCAACGCGCTGGTCGAGGGGCTGGTGGTCGGGCTGACGCGGCGCTGGGCGGAGGTCCTGCCGGACGGGTCCGAGCCGGACGCGGCCCCGGTGGGCTGCCGGCTCTCGGCCGAGATGGCGGCAAAGCAGCAGTCGGGCATCGCGGTGGGGGACCGGGCGGTGTTCGCGCCCGACGACACGGGCGACCCGGAGGTGGTGCGCGTGCTGCCGCGGCGCAGCGTGCTCAGCCGGCCCGACCCGCGGGACCCGAGCGCCGAGCGGGTGGTCGCGGCCAACATCGATGCGGTGGTCATCGTGGTGTCCGTGCGGTCGCCGCCCCTGCACCCGCGCCTGATCGACCGGTACCTGGTGGCCATCGAGCACGGCGGGGCGGACGCGGTCATCGCGGTCAACAAGGCCGACCTGCTGAGCGGGGCGGACCTGGCGTCGGAGCTGACCAAGCTCGACCCGTACCGCGACGCGGGCATCCCGGTGGTGGTCTGCAGGGCCCACCCAGAGACCGGGCAACGCGACGTGGACGGGCTGCGGACGCTGCTGGCCGGGAAGACCTGCGCGTTCGTGGGCCACTCGGGCGTGGGCAAGAGCTCGCTGGCCAACGCGTTGCACCCGGACCTGGAACTGGCGACTGGCGCCGTCCGCTCGCAGGACCTGCGCGGGCGGCACACCACGACGGCGTCGACCATGCACCGCATCCCGGGCGGCATCCGGGTGATCGACACGCCCGGCGTGCGGTACTTCGGCCTGGCGGACATCACCCCCGAGGAGCTGCGCTGGTCGTTCCCCGAGTTTGTCGAGCTGTCCCGGGAGTGCCACTTTACCGATTGCACGCACGACCACGAGCCGGGCTGCGCGGTCAAGCAGGCGGCCGAGGAGGGCCGGATCGCGCCGGTGCGCCTGGAGACCTACCGGCGGCTGCTCGAGGAGCTGCGCACGGGCAAGCCGCCGGGCGAGGTGAGCGAGCGGATCCGCCCGCCGCGGGACGATTGACGGGGCGTGCCCCGACCAAACAGAACCGGACGCGGGGTTCGTGGTCCCCGCGCCCGGCCCGTTCCGGATCCGAATGTGGGGCTCACAGGCCGTCGCGGAGCAGGTCCACGAAGCGTGCGACGTCGAAGAAGTTGAGCGTGAAGTTCGCGTCGATGTCGGCGTTGAGGTCCGAGGCGAGGAAAGCCTGGACGAACGCGAGCGCGTCTGCGGCGTCGACCACGCCCGAGGCGTCGAAATCGGCCGGGTGCGCGGGCGCGGCCACCCGCAGCACGCGGTTGGCGTCCACGTTCATGAGCGTCGTGTGGGTCCCGTCGGCCCATTCCACCCGCACCCACGGCAACGACAGGTCCGCGCCGAGGCCGAAGTGGGCCTCGGCGGGCGAGGTGGTGCAGTGGTTGGAGGCGTTGTCCACCTGGGCGATGCGTTGCCCGAGGCTCGTTGTCAGGCGGACGATGCTGCCGATGCCCTCGGGGGCCAGCGTGGCGCGGGCGCTCGTGTCGAGCACCACGCGGAGCCAGTTGGCGTCGGGCGGGGTGGTGCGGTCGGGGCCGATGAGCGTGTTGCGGAACACGCCCATGGGCTGGTTGTTGCAGATGATGACCATGTCCATGTCGCCGTCGTCGTCGATGTCCATGCGGATCAAGCCGCGGCCCTGACCGTGGTGGACGAATCCGAGGTCGGCGCCGCGCTCCTGGAACGAGGCGGCGTCGCCGTCGTTGAGGTAGAGCAGCGAGGGGCGGTTGGCGAACTGGCCGACGCCGCCGTTGGTCTCGGCGATGTCGAGGTGGCCGTCGTGGTCGAAGTCGTTGATGAGCGTGCCCCAGCCCCAGTAGCCCTGCCAAACGCCGGTGTCGGCGGCCCGGTTGGTGAACGAGCCGTCCGGGTTCTGGACGAGCAGCACGTTGCCGATGCCCTCGTAGGCGATGTTGGTCACGTACCAGTCGGGCAATCCGTCGTTGTTGATGTCGCCGACGTCCACGCCCATGGCGTTGGCGGTGCCCAGCCCGCCGGCCAGGTCGTTGCGCAGGGTGAAGGTGCCGTCGGTGTTGTTGACGAAGTACTTGCTCGACCCGGTGTCGGCGATGAGCAGGAGTTCGGGATAGCGGTCCCCGTTCATGTCCGCGAAGCGCGGCAGGAAGCCCTGTACCGCGGTGTAGCTGAGCCCGGCCTGCACGGTCACGTCGGTGAAACGCCACACGCCCTGCCCGTCGGGGCCGTCGTTGCGGTACATGCGGTTGCCCGCGTGCTGGTTGCGGTAGGCGCAGACCATCAGGTCCAGGTCGCCGTCGAGGTCGTAGTCGCCCCAGCCCGATCCGGTGCCGTCGATGATGGCGGTCTGGAAGCTGTTCAGGCCCGCCGAGTCGGCGATGTTCACGAAAGATCGCTGGTTGGAGCCGGGGTCGCCGTCGTTGCGCAGGAGCATGTGCCTGCGGATCTGCGGCAGGCCGTTGGACGGGCCGTAGCTGGTGATGAACAGGTCCAGATCCCCGTCCTTGTCGAAGTCGGCGGCGGAGGCGCCGTAGGCGTGGTGGAGGCGTTCGAGGCCCCACGCGGCGGTCTTGTCCGAGAAGGTGCCGTCGGCGTTGGCGATGAACATGCGGTCGGGGTGGGCGCCGCCTCCGAGCACGAAGAGGTCGTGGCGCCCGTCGCCGTTGAAATCGCCGGCGGCCCCGCCCGCGGCGTGGCTGGCGGCCAGGAGCAGCAGGCTGGGGGTGGTGCCGTGGGCGTGGATCAGTCCGGTGGAGGCGGCCGCGTCCTCGAACCGGAGGGCGCCGGCCGAGCCGCGGGGCGCATCGGTGGGGACGGGCGCGGCGTCCGCGGCGGGGCTGGATGCCGCGCCGTCGGCCGTCGGTCGCGCCGTGCGGTGCGCGTCGGAGGTCGGCACGGCCATCGCCGGGCGCTGGGCGGACGGGCGGTCGGCTCCCGGGTGGCGCGGACCGGCCGCGGCGAGCCCGCAGCACGCGGCAAGGGCGCCCAGGCACAGCGTGCCCACGCAAAGACCGGCGCGCCTTGGCGCGCGCACATCGTGAAAACGCATTGTCGAGACCCCACACGAACAGTCCCGTCGGGATTGAGCGTCCCGGCGGAAAACCCACGAACTCCGGCAACGCTCGTCGCCCCAGCGGACGGAGCCCCACGAAGACCCCGTCCGTCGCCCGGTCCGCGGGAACCTCCCGCGGCATCGGGCGGACGTTCGACCGCTGCCGACCTCGTAGGATTACCAGAAACCGAGGCATGATGCAAGACTTTTCGAACCCGAACGGGGCCCCCGGGGCCGATCCGGCCCACGCCATGGACGCCGCCCTCTACCGGAACCTGGTGGGGCGCGTGGCCGACTGGGGGGCGGATTACCTCGGTTCCCTGAGTGAGCGCCCGGTCCGGGGCTCGGGCGTCGTCGGGGACACGCTCGCCCGCCTGCCGGAACGGCCCCCGGAAGACGGGCTCGGGGAAGCGGGCTGGGACACCATCCTGGGTGATCTGGACCGCGACGTCGTGCCCGGGCTGGTGCACTGGCAGCACCCCGGCTTCTTCGCGTACTTCTCGTGCAACGCGTCCGCGCCGGCGATCGCGGCCGAGCTGGCCAGCGCCACGCTGAACACGAACGGGATGCTCTGGGCGACGGCGCCGGCGGCGACGGAACTCGAGATGCGCATGTGCGACTGGTGCGCGCGCCTGTTCGGGCTGCCGGACGCGTTCCGGTTCGACGCGGGCACGGGCGGCGGCGGCGTGATTCAGGCGACGGCGTCGGAGGCGACGCTGGCCGCGCTGCTCGCCGGGCGGACCCGGGCGGTGCGTGCGGGCGCGTCCCGGGACCGGGTCACGGTCTACACGTCGACGCAGGCTCATTCGTCGGTGGTCAAGGCGGCGATGGTCGCGGGTCTGGCGGACGACCCGGGCGACACGAGCCGCGTGCGGACGATCGGCACGGACGCGGGGCTGCGGATGGACCCGGGAGCGCTGGCACGCGCGATCCGGGCCGATGTGGACGCGGGGCTCGCGCCGGCGCTGGTCGTGGCGACGCTTGGGACGACCTCGACGGGGGCGTTCGATCCGCTGGGCGAGATCGGCGCGGCGATCGACGCGTCCGGCGGCGCCCCGTGGCTGCACGTCGACGCGGCGTGGGCCGGGGCGGCGATGGTCTGCCCCGAGCACCGCGGGTTCGCGGCGGGCATCGGGCGGGCGGACTCGGTGTGCATCAACCCGCACAAGTGGCTGCTGACCAACTTCGATTGCGACCTGTTCTGGGTGCGCAACGCGGCGGCCCTGACGGGGTCGATGGCGATCACGCCGGCGTACCTGCGGGACAAGGACAGCGAGTCCGGGCGGGTGGTCGACTACCGCGACTGGCACGTGCCGCTCGGCCGGCGCCTGCGGGCGCTCAAGCTCTGGTTCGTGATCCGCCACTACGGCGCCGCGGGTTTGCGTGCCCACGTCCGCCGGCACGTGGCGATGGCCGAGGGCATCGAGCGGGCGCTGCGGGACGACGCGCGGTTCGAGCTGCCCTTCGCGCGGTCGCTGGGGCTGGTGTGCTTCCGCGTGGCCGGGCCGGACGAGCGCACCTCGGCGGTGGTTGATCGTGTCAACGCGGGACGGCGGGTGCTGATCACGCCGACGATGGTCCCGCTGGAGCCGGGCGGCCCGCCCCGCCCGGTGGGGCGGATCAACGTGGGCACGACCACCACGGACCAGGCCGCGGTCGGGGTGCTGCTGTCCGAGCTGCGCGCCGCGGCCGGCTCGGTGGTACAGTCCCCGGCGTGATCCGCACCCTGGCCATCCTGTCCCTGCTGCTGGGCGCGACCGGGCTCGGCTGCGCCACCCACAGCGCGGGCGCCACGGCCACGGAGGTGCCCTCGGGTTCCTACGCGGGCCTGTTCGACGCCACCCGACGGACGCTGGCCGAGTACCGGTTCACGCTCGACCGGGTGGACGCGGCGCGGGGCGTGATCACCACCGCGCCCAAGCAGACGGCCGGGCTGGCCACGCCGTGGGACCGCGAGCAGTCGAAACCCGGCCAGCGGGTCGAGGACCTGATCCACCAGCAGGAGCGGGTGGTGCGGGTGGTTTTCGAGCCGCCGGAGGATCCCAGTCGCGTGTCGGTCGAGGTGGTCGTCCAACGGGTCCGCCGGCCGAACTGGCGGGTCGAGAGCGACGCGATCCGCACGTCGACGCACGCCCGCGACCCGATGGCGCTGCGGTCGGGTCGCGGGGCGGAGTACCGCGAGCCGGTCTCCGAGGACCGCCTGCTGGCCGCCCGCCTGCTGGCCCGCATCCGCGAGCTGGCCGGCCTGCCGTCCGAGGCGCCGGCGGCGTCGGAGGGGTCGGGTGGGGACGGATCGGTTGGGGACGGGGCCGAAGAGAACGTCCGCGGTTGACGCCCGCCCGGTGCGCGTGAAACCGGGGCCCTTGCGGGCCCCGGTCGGTGTGTGCGGGATTGAGCAGTGTGTGATCGCCGAACCGGTCAGGGGACGCGTCGGGCCACGCCCGCGGTCGCGCCGGGGGTGACTTCGATCTGCGAGGCCGCCCGGGTCCGCTCGAGCACGATGGGGTCGAGATCGGCGTCGTCGTCGGCGGTGTGGCCCAGGGCGCGGGCGACGAGCTCGCCGCGGGACGAGGCGTTGAGTTTGCGGTGCAGGCTCTTGACGTGGTCGTGGACGGTGTGCGGGCTGCGTCCGAGCTCGTCGGCGATGTTGCGGACCGACTTGCCCAGGATCAGCCGGTTGAGCACGTCCTGCTCGCGGTCGGTCATCCACGAGATCGGCCCCGACGGCGGCAGGGCCTTCCAGACCCGCCGGGCGAGCAGCGGGATGAGTGCGGCCAGCGTGCGGGTGTTGGCCCGGTGCGTGCCCGCCGGGGCGTGCCCGAGCGCCAGGAACACGAGCAGCACGCGGTCGGTGCTCTCGCGTCCGGTGGGCACGACGCCGATGAGGAGCCGCTCGAGCCCGCTGGGGTTCCAGACCCGACCGAGCGGACCGTCACGCCAGGAGCCGAGTTCGTCGGCCGAGGCGGCGAGGCCGCGGTCGAGCGCTTCGGGCGGGATGGGCAGCCCGAGGTCGACCAGGCGCTCGATGCGCAGGCGAAGCCCGAGCAGGTCGGACTTGCTGTCGGCCATGTGTTCGGTCTCGGCCGCGGACGCGTGCGCGCCCACCGCCTCGATCGAGCGGATCTGTCCTCCCGTTTCGGCGTGGGCGATGGCGATGCCGACGCGGCAGTGCGGGTCGATGCCCGAGAGCGTGCGGGCGGCGGCGTCGACCCAGTCCTGGGTCGCCACCGCGGGCAGTTCTGAGATGGCGCCGGCCACCCGAGCCAGCGTCCGCTGGTCGAATCCCGGGTCGCGTGGTGCTGCTGTGCGTGCTTCCGTCACGGCGTACTTCCTTTCCACCGTTTGCCTGCGGCCCGGCTGTCCGTGGCCGTCGGGACCTGAGGAACGACTCCTCTGTTCGAGCCGCCGCTCCGGTCCCGGGTTCCCTACGAGTATGGCCGCTTCTTCCCCTGGCTCGGGGTATAAACGCCTACAAGTACCCCAAAATAGGCCGTTGGGCCTATAACCACACTGCTCCGACCGAACGCGCCACGCCGGGTGTACCGCGTGCGGCTCGTTCAGGGGAGCAACTTCACACTCCCCCACACAATATACGGGAATCCACCCCTGACTTGCACCAGAAAATCCGGCAGAACCTGCCGATTCGCTGGAACCGCGCCAAATCGGATGCACATTGAGGGGGGTCTGCGGCGAACAGGGGACCGCAGATGCTGATCCACCACCTCTCCCCCCAGAACGAGTGAGGAGCCGAGGCCACGGGATGTCCGTGTGTCTGTTGTATTCGCCCCATGCACCTGTCCCTGGCACAACCCGGATTCTTCTTCGAGCCGTGCACCTGGCAGCCCCAGGTGTGCCAGAAGCTGGAAAGCCACCATCTGGTGGCGTGGTCGCGGGACGTGCGCAGCCGCACGCGGTTCGCCGCCAGCCTGCAGTCCTACCTGCAGACGCAGCCCTCGACCGAGGTCTGCGTGCTGCACGGGCGGGGCGTGCTGGATCTGGACTCGTTCTGTGGACAACTCGAGCGACAGATCGTGGTCGATGACCTGGCCCGCACCATCGACGGGCCCCGGGGCGTGGTGGCCGCGCTGCGGAGCCGCTCGGCGATCCCCGGGCGTCCGACCCCCCGCCAGCGGGTGCTGGTCTGGCACGACGCGGACGTGCTCGAGCGGTCGCGCCCCCGCCTGTTCTCCCAGATCGTCGAGGCGATCGCCGGCGTGTCCGCCGAGCAGGAGTTCGCCGGCGAGCCGGGCGTGTTCGTGCAGCGGGCGGTGTTCCTGGGCTCCGAGCGTCTGCGGGACGCGGCCGGCCGGGTCGGCTCGTGCTTTCGGGCCTGGGGCGACGAGGGCGGCGTGGCGTTCTGGTCGCTGGTGACCGGGCTGGAATCGCCCCCGGTCAGCGTCTGCTCGATCGATTCGCTGATGGAGCGGGTCGAGGGTCTGGCGGGCACGGCCTGATCACGCGGGCGGTCGCCGGCTTGACTTCGGCCCCTCGCCCGGCTTCGGTCCCGCCTCATGCGCATCATCTCCGGCCAGTTCAAACGACGCCCGCTCGCCGGGCCGCCCCACGGCGCCACCACCCGTCCCATGCCCGACCTGGTCAAGGAGGCGGTCTTCAACCTGCTGCGCGGGCACTGCGAGGACGGGCCCGTGCTCGATCTGTTCTGCGGGACGGGCACGATGGGCCTCGAGGCGGTCTCCCGAGGGTCGCCCCGGGTGGTGCTGGTCGAGAAGGACCGTCGCGTGGTCGAGGTGCTCGAGAAGAACATCGCGTACCTGGGGGTCGCGGACGCGTGCGAGGTGGTCTGCGGCGACGCGCTGGGCCCGGGCGCGCTCAACCGATGCCCCCGCCCGGTCCACCTGATCTTCGTCGACCCGCCCTACGAGATGGTCAGCGAGCCCGAGGGGTGGGCCCGCGTCACCCGCCAGGTGGCGCGCCTGGCCGAGATGCTCGACGACACGGGCTACATCGTGCTGCGCACGCCCTGGCCGTTCGTCCACACGGTCGCCGCCCCCGACGCCGAGGACGCCGACGCGCCGGCCAGCGTGACCATCGATCTCGACGAGGAGGACGCCGACAACGCGCTCGACGCGTTCGAGGCGGAGCTGGCCGAGGGCGCGGGCAAGGCCAAGGGCGTGCCGGTGAAGGTCGATCTGTCGATCGAGAACACCGTCGGGCCCGA
Organism: uncultured Phycisphaerales bacterium; assembly: GCA_963975575.1. Lineage (GTDB taxonomy): Bacteria > Planctomycetota > Phycisphaerae > Phycisphaerales > UBA1924 > UBA6054. Next base: position 17,193 of record CAXBHL010000001.1, read on the forward strand.
GACGCACGAATACGGCACCACCGCCGTGCACCTGTACATGAAGCAACGCTGACAGCACCCTGTCGGAGCCGGAAGGCCGGGCGGGCTGGCGCGTGCGCCCCGGGCGTCGTCTTCGGTACACTCCGGCCATGGCCGAACTGATGCCCATCCCCGCCGACCCGGCCGGGGCGCCGACGCTGGCGCTCTCGGAAGAGCAGCGAGACGCCGTCGAGCACACGGGCGGCCCGCTGATCGTGCTGGCCGGCCCGGGCACGGGCAAGACGCGGGTGATCACGGCGCGGGTGGCCCACATGATCGGGCACCGGTCGGTGCGGCCCGAGTCGGTGCTGGCGGTGACGTTCACGAACAAGGCCGCGGGCGAACTGCGCGAGCGCCTGGGCAACCTGCTGGATCCGTACGTGGCCCAGCGGGTGCGTGCGAGCACGCTGCACAGCCTGGGCGTGAACCTGCTCCAGCGGTTCGGCGACACGCTGGGCTTGCCCGGGCAGATCGAGATCCTCGACGAGGCCCAGCAGCGCCGGCTGGCCCGCGAGCTGATCCGCGCCAACAGGCTGTACCGGTCGTCGATCGGGCGGGGCATCGATCACGCGGTCGGGCACGGGCTCGAGGTGGCCCACGAGCTGGTCAGCCGCGGCGTGACCCCGGGGGAGGCGATGGACCGGGTGGACGCGTTGCTGGCGGGCCTGGCGTCGGACGGCTCGCCCGAGGCGCGGGCCCGGCGGGCGGAGCTGATCATCGCGCGCGAGGGCGTGGCGCTGGCCGCGCTGATGGACGAGGCCTGCCTGGACCGCGGCACGGCCCGGTACGACGACCTGATCACCTGGTCGATGCGCCTGATCCGCGAGAACCCGCTGGCGGCGGACATCGTGCGCCAGGAGTGCCGCCACGTCGTGGTCGACGAGTTCCAGGACCTCAACGCCACGCAGATCGCGTGGCTGGGCCTGCTGTGCCCGCCGCGGTCGGGCCCGGACGTGTGCGTGGTGGGGGACGACGACCAGTCCATCTACGCGTTCCGCGGCGCCGACGAGCGTGCCTTCGACCGGTTCAAGTCGGTGTGGCCCGACGCCAAGACGGTGCGCCTGACGACCAACTACCGGAGCGGACCGGCGGTCATCGACGCGTCCAACGCCGTCATCGGGCGCGCGGGCTACCGCTTCGACGACTCCAAGTTCGGCCGGCCCGGGCCGGGCGCGCCCGCGGGCTCTTCGATCGAGCTGGTCCGCATGGGCAGCGACATGCGGATCGGCGAGACGGTCGCCGGGATGATCCGGGCCCAGATAGACGCGGACCCGGGGCTGGACCTCTCGTCGATCGCGGTGATCGCGCGGACGTCGCTGGAGCTGGCGCGGGCGGCGCGGGCGCTCGAGGGCCTCGGTGTGCCGTTCGTCACCTCCGTGCTCGACGCCTCGCGGGAGGACGCGGGGGTGCGTGCGGTGCTGGCGTGGGCGGCGCTGGTGGTCGACCCGACGCGGACCTGGGCGGCCCGGGCGGTGCTCAGCCGCCCGCCCTTCTCGATCGACGCGGCCACGCTGGGCGCGATGGAGCACCGATACCGGCAGCAGCGGGCCTGGTCCAACGCGAACGAGGGCGAGGAGGAGCCGGGCCCGTTCGTCGCGTGGCTGAGCGCGCACGCGCCCGCGGATACCGCGGACGCGCTGCGCCGGGCGGCGGAGGTCGAGCGGGCCATCGCCGAGTCGGCCGCCTCGGGCACCGCCGACCACGCCCTGATGCAGATCGTCCGCCTGACGGGGGTGGCGCACGCCGAGGCGTTGCCCCCGCGCGAGCGGGCCGCCCGCGTCCGCGCGCTCGTCTCGCTGGTCCGCTTCGCCCGCGAGCGGCTCTCCCGGCTCGACGAGCCCCGGGGCCTGCGCCAGCTGCTCGACTACCTCGATGACCTGCCCGACAAGGAGAAGTCCTTCGCCCCCACGCCGGAGGAGAAGATCAACCCCGGCGAGGCCGACGGCGCGGACGGCGCCGAGGCCGGCGGCGTGCGATTGCTCACCGCCCACGCGAGCAAGGGGCTCGAGTTCGACACGGTGTACCTGCTCCGCTGCGGGGGGGGGCACGGCTTCCCGATGGCGCGGGCCGACGACCCGGTGCTGCCCGAGGGCGTGCTCGACCCCGACCCCCAGGGGCGGGACACCCGCGCACGGCGGGACGACGAGGAGCGACGCGTGTTCTTCGTCGCGCTGACCCGCGCCGAGCGCCGGGTGGTGATGCTGGCCAAGGTGCCCAAGCAGACGAAGTCGACCAACTACCCGCTGGAGCTGATGGCCGACCTCGGGCCCGAGGTGGTCGAGCACGACGAGGCCGACGTGGTCGGCGACGCGGACAAGGACGAGATCGGCGCGATCGAGATCGAGTCGGGCACGGCGTCGGACCGGGCCGCGGTGATCGCGTCCGCCCGGCGTGCGGCGCGGCGCGACGCGGCCGCCGCGCTCGACGCGGCCGAAGCCCGTGAAATCCCGGACCGGCAGGTGGCCGAGCGTCTGCGGGTGGCGTCGGACCGGCTGGCCATGATCCGGTGCGTCGAACAGACGGGCACGGTCCCGGCATGGGCGCGGGCCGCCGGCCTGCACGACGACGCCGCCCGCCTCGTCGATCGGCTCCGACGCCCGGACGAGGGCGTGGGGGCGGTCTTCCCCGGGCTGAACGGCCCGCTGACGCTCAGCTACACGCAGATCCAGCAGTACCTGCGCTGCCCGCGGTGCTACTACCTGCACTACGTCCAGGGCATGCCGGGCGAGGCGTCGACGGTCGCGTCGATCGGGACCGCGGTGCACAAGGCGCTGCAGGTGTTCGCGCAGTCGTGGGCCGCGGCCGACAGCGAGGGCGCGCCCCTGCCGGGCTGGGAGGAACTCGAGGCCGAGTCGCGGCGCTGGTTCTTCCGTGAGTGGCCCCGCGAGCTCGAGCTCGACGAGCACCAGCTCGAACGCGTGCTGGCCATGGCCCGCGTCTTCTTCGAGCAGTTGCACCCCCAAAACGCGAACATCCGGGAGATCGAGCGCGGTTTCCAGTTCCCCTTCCCGGTCGACGGCGTCGTCCATTCCATCAAGGGCAAGATCGACCGGATCGACGCCGCCCCGTCCGGCGGCGTGCGCGTGATCGACTACAAGACCGGGCACCCCGGCAAAAAGCTCGTCGAGCCGGAAAAGACCGACCTGCAGATGGGCATCTACGCCATGGCGCTGGGGAGTATCGGCGTCGACCCCGGGCCCGGGGCGACCTGCGAGTACTGGCTGCTGGCCTCCGGCGAGCGGGGATCGATCGGCATCGGGGACCTGCGCCTGGACAAGATCCGCGAGAAGGTCACCGAGGTCATCCGCGGGATGGCGTCGGGGGCGTGGGACCAGGGTCGTGAGTGCTCGGGCGATTGCGAGTTCCTTGACGAGCCCGAAGACTGACGATCCAGACCGTCGCGTGCAGCGTGGGGGGCCTGCCGGCGGTACACCGGTCGATGAACGTCCCCCCGCGGTTTTCGGTCCTGTCGCTCCTCGTCCTGTGCGGACTGGTGATCTCGGTGCCGTGCGCGGATGCTCGGGCCGTATTCGCCCCGCCCGCCGGACTCTCTCCGCCGCCTCCTCCGCCCCCCCCCGCCGATCCGTCCGGGCTGACCGTGTTCACGCTCGACAACGGCCTGACCGTCTGGCTGCACCCGATGCCCGAGGACGCCGAGCCGGCCCAGGTCGGCGTGGCGCTCGTCGTCGCGGCCGGCCCGGTCCATGAGGATGACGACCAGATCGGCGCGGCCTACCTCGCCAAGCGGGCCAGCGGGCTGGGCACCGCCCGCGCGCCGGTGGCCGCGCTCGAGCGGCTCCGGTCCGGGTTCGGCGGGTCCGCGAGGAAGGTCCGGGCGGCCGAGGGCGGCCACGCGGCGCTCACCCACGAGGGCGTCGTGCACACCCTGGTCTTCGACGCGGACGACGCCGACGCGCGGGCCACCGCCCTGGGGCACTTCGCCGACCTGCTCTCGGCGTGGACGGTCGATGAGGCCCGACTGGCCGGGCTGCGCCGGATGGCCTCGGACCGGATCGCGGGCTTCTCGCCCGAGGAACGCGCCCGGCACGCCTTCGTGCCCGAGTTGTTCGAGGGCCAACTGCTCGGCCGACGCCCGCTCATCCCCGACGCGGAGGCGCTCGAGGGGACCGACGCCGGGGCGGTGGGCCGTTTCATCCGCGAACGGTACCGCCCGGACCGTGCCACGCTGGTGGTGGTCGGCCGGTTCGACGTGGGCGACATGATCCATCACCTGCGCGTCTCGCAGCGGGACGTCCCGGCCCGGCCCTCCGAGCCGTCCGGGGCGGGCCCGGCGATCGATCGGTCGCTGGCCGGGCGGGTGGCCGCTGTCACGGTGCCCGGGTACACGCCGGCGGAGGTGGCGCTGCTGACGATCGAGCCGGCCGGGTCTGGCGCGGAGGCGGGCGGCATCAACGGCGATGCGGGGGGCGGCGAAGCGGGGGTGCGGGATCCGAACCGGCGGGCGGTGCTCGACGCGGTGGCCGCTGAACTGGTGGGCGCCCGCGTGCGCACGGCGGCCGCGCTCGGCGACGCGGGCGTGGTATCGGTGGAGACGGGGGTCAAGGAGTGGATCGGCGGGTCGGCGATCGCCGAGGTCTCGGTGCGGGGCGAGCAGGCGGGTCTGGACGGGGCCGGCCGCGCGGTGGCGGCCGAGCTGGCGCGGATCCACGCGGACGGGTTTACCACGGACGAGGTCCGCGCCGCGCGGGCCGCGGTGCTCGCCGGGTACGAGCGTGACGCCGTGGCGTGGCGGGGGGCCGACGCGGGGCGGGTGCTGGACGGGCTGGTGGACGCGGCCCGGGCGCGACCGGGCCCGGCGCGGGGCGCGGGCTGGCTGTCCCCGGTCGAGCGGGCGGGGCTGGCGTCGGTCGTGCTGGCGTCGACCACCGACGCCGCGTTGGTCATGCACGCCCGGCGCGCGTTCGAACCATCGAAACTGGCCTGCGTGCTGATCGGCTCCGAGCCGGAACCCGCGCTGACCGAGTCGGGGGCGCGCGGTGTTCTCGCCGTGGCGCGGGCCCCGTCCGTGGAACCCGCCCGGGTGGTGCCGGAGAGCCTCATGGCATTCGCCCGCCAGGGTGCGGTGGCGACGATCTCCAACGACCCGACCACGGGTGTGTGGAGCGGCCTGCTCGGCAACGGGGTGCTGGTCCGCGTCAAGCGCGTGCCGGGCTCGGGCGTGCGGGTGCGGGCGGTGCTGTGCGACGGGCCGGGGCGCGAGGACGCGTCCACGCTGGGGCGCACGCGCGACGCGGTGGCGGCCTGGGCGTACCCGGCGATCGGGGCGCACGACGCCGGCGCCGTGCGGGCGTGGTCGCTGCAGCGGGGGCTGCGCCTGCGTCCGGCGGTCTTCGAGCACTCGGTGGTGATTGAGGTGGACGGCGAGGACGCGGGCTCGGCCCCGGACGCGCTGGCGCTGGTCGCGTCGCTGCTGGCCTCCCCGGGCACCGACGCGGCGTACGCCCGCCGGGTGCGGGCCGAGGAGAAGGACTACGGGCCGGCGCTGCGCCGGTTCACGGAGTTGATGTTCGAGCCGGGCGAGGCGCGGGCGCGCACGCCCGGGCCGGCCGACGGGGTGGACGCGGGCCTGGTCGACGCGTGGCTGACGCGGCTGGCCGTTGCGCCGATCGAGGTCTCGGTGGTGGGCGACATCCTCCCCGAGGACGCGCTGCGGCTTGCTGCGCAGACGCTCGGCGGGCTGCCCAGGCGGGACGCGCCGTCCCGCGCCCGGCCCGGGCCCTGGGGCCCGGTGCCGCGGGCCGAGACGCTCGAGCGGGTGCCCGCCGGCGCGGACGGGCGGGGCCAGGCGCTCGTCGGGATCGTCTTCGGGGATGCGACGGATCTGGACCGGGTGCGCCCGGTGCTGATCGCGGCGGGGGCGATCGGGGCGGAACTGGAGCGCGAGATCGCGGGGGGGCGTCTGGACGCGTCGGCCCGGGCGTGGGTGTGGCTGGGCGACGGCATCCCGGACCGGGCGACGCTGGTGGTCTGGTGCGACGACGCGGCCAATCCGGAGGCGGCGCTGCGGGCGATCGACGCGGCGATCGAACGCGTGGCCGCGGGCGACTCGGACCCGTCGGTGATCGAGAAAGAGATCGAGCGGGCGCGCCGGTCGGTGGAGCGGGCTTGGGCGTCGCCGGCGTTCTGGTCCGACCGGCTTTCGCGGCTCTCGTCGCAGGGGCTGGACATCGGTTCGGTGGCGGGCATGCCGGGGTCGTACGGCTCGATCACGGTGCAGGGCGTGCGGGACACGCTGCGGGGGGCGGTGGGGGCGGGGATCCACAAGCGGGTGATCGCGGTGCCGGCCGCGGAATGAAAACCGCCGCGGTGCTTGCCGCGGCGGTCGGGGTTTCTGTGGATGATCCGGGCCGTGTTACTCGAGGGCCGCGGCGCCCGAGATGATCTCGGTCAGCTCGGTGGTGATCTGGGCCTGGCGGGCGCGGTTGAACTGGCGGCGGAGGGCGTTGCCCATCTTGCCGGCGTTGTCCGTCGCGGCCTTCATGGCCACCATGCGGGCGATGTGCTCGGAGACGATGGCGTCGTTGAAGCTCTGGAACAGCACGGCCTTGACGGCGGCGGGCAGGATGGAGTTGAGCAGCTCGTCGGCGTCGGGGCTGAACTCGTAGACATCCTGCATGCCGGCGCCGGTCGCTTCCTCGGCCTGGGCGGGCGGGGCGAAGGGGAGGAGCTGGAGCACCTCGGGCACCTGGCGGCCGGCGGAGATGTACCGCATGTAGATGACGCGGACGGCCGAGACCTTGCCGGCGGTGAACGCGTCGATGAACGACTGGGCCATCCGCTCGATGTCCTCGTAGCGGGGCTTGTCGCCGATGTGGGTGTGGTGGGTGAAGCCGGTGTAGCCGTTGAACTTGAGGGTGTTGGCGCCCTTCTTGCCAACGACCTCGATGGGGCCCGAGGCGGCGTTGGTGTTGTTGCGGAGGTGGGCCAGCGCGGTGCGGACGATCGAGCCGTTGTAGGGCCCGCAGAGGCCGCGGTCGGCGCTGATGACCAGCGTCAACTCGGGCGCGTCGCTCTTGGTCTGGCTGAGCAGGGGGTGGCCCTCGCCCACGCCGGCGGCGTTGAGCTGCCCGACCAGGCCGAAGAGGGCCTGGGTGTAGGGCTTGGAGGCGACCGAGGCCTGCTGGGCCTTGGCGAACTTGCTGGTGGCGATCATCTGCATCGTGCGGGTGATCCGCTTGATGTTGCCGACGGCCTTCATGCGCTTCTTGATTTCGCGGCTTTTACCCATAGGCGGGGATCGTAGCCCCGTTGCCCGGTTTGGCGAGAGGCGCTGGCCCTTCGGGTGTCGCAAGATCGGATTCTGTTTGGCAGAATGCCCGCGGCGGCGGAGGCGGCTGTTTCGGTTCCGCGCGCGCTGGGACCGAGGGGACGGGGACGGCCCCGATCCGGGAACGCCGGGCGGCCGGGTTGCTGGCAGATGGGTGCGCGACCGGAAGGTTCGGGCTACTTGCCCGCGTTCATCGAGTTGGTCTGGGCCTTCGGCCGGTTCTCGGTCCGGCTCGGGGTGGGGGGCTGGACGCCGTTGATGGGCTGGTCCATGTGCATGGGGAACATGGAGACCAGGGCGGTGCGTCCGTCGGGGACGATGTGGCGGGGCTGGTCCGGTGCCGGATTGGTGGTGGACATGGCTCTCTCTCCTCCGGCCGCGGGGGGTCGGGATCCCTCGCCCCGACGCCACGCGGACGGGTTCCACCATCGCACAGTTCCGGGGGGTTGGCCAGCCTTTTTTGGGGCAAATCAGCCCACGAGGAGGGAGTCGTAGGCCAGGAAGACGCTTTCGGGGAGTGTGGCCTGCGTCTGGGCGTGTCCGAGGTCGTGGGTCATGTGGACGAACCAGGTCCGATCAGCCCCGATGCGGGCGGCGATGTCGGTGGCCTGGTCGATGGTCAGGTGGCTGGGGTGGGGCCGATGGCGCAGGGCGTCGAGGACGAGAGCACGGACGCCGGTCAGGGCGGGCCAGGACTCGTCGGGGATGGCGGAGACGTCTGTGCAGTAGGCGAGGGGGAGGAGGGTGGAGGGGGTGTTGGCTGGGTGGGGGGGGAGGGGGGTGTGGGGGGTGCGGGGGGGTCGAAGCGGAAGCCGAGGATGGGGCGGCGGCCGTGCATGAGGGGGATGGGGGTGACGGTCAGGCCGTAGAGATCGAAGGGCTGGAGGGGGCGGACGGTGCGGGGGGTGAGGGTGGCGACGAAGGACTCGGGGGGGCGGTTGCCGCGGTCGAGGATGTAGGGGTAGACGCGGCGGAGGGAGGCGTGGGTGGGCTCGTCGGCGTAGACGTCGATGGCCGCGTCCATGAGGACATTGAAGCGGCGGACCTCGTCGAGCCCGAAGATGTGGTCGACGTGGTCGTGGGTGATGAGGATGGCGTCGACGCGTTCGAAGCCGGCGGTGAGTGCCTGCTGGCGGAGGTCGGCGGAGGCGTCGATGAGGATCACGCGGGGCTGGCCGGCAGAGTCGGTGAACTCGAGTGTGGCGCTGGTGCGGGTGCGGGTGTCGCGGGGGTCGGTGGAGGTGCAGACGGGGCACGCGCACCCGATGACGGGGACGCCGGAGGAGGTGCCGGTGCCGAGGAAGCGGAGGCGCATGGGGGAGGGTAGGTGGGGGTAAAGAAAAACGCCCGGCGGTGGGCCGGGCGTTGGGCGGGGTGGATACGGGCGCGGTTTACGGGCAGCCGGCGTTGAAGGCGTTGATGAAGAGGGAGATGTCGAAGAAGTTGACGAGGCCGTCGTTGTTGACGTCGACGAAGCAGGCGTTGGGGTCCGCAAGCAGGCCCAGCACGACGGGCGTGCTGATTGAACTGCCTGATCCCCAGAGACCGCCGGTGATCACACAGTCGTAATAGGCCACGTCCCCTTCGCCTGCGACGATGCTCAGCGTGGGTGTTCCCGCGCCGCTGATGTTCCCGCCATCAACGAGAATCTCGCCGTTGCGTCGCCACGCGAACTGCGTGTTCCCCGGCACCGCCACGACGACATCAAGCATGGCCGTCTGGCCGGGCATCACGACCCGTCCGAGAGGTTGCTGAACAATATCGGGGCCTCCGTCGAATACATACGCCGCGCCGGCGTTGGTCCCACTGTCATCGTCAGCGTACGCACCGATCACGGCTGTGCCGCCCGAGATCGAAACCGCGGAACCGAATCTGTCACCCGTGCCAAGATGGGATGCGGTGAGCTTGAACAACTGTTGTCCTGTGTTTGTGTCGAACAGATACGCCGTGCCGGAGAACAAGTTGGTGGTGGATGCCCCGATGATGGCGATGTCGTCCGAGATCGACACGTCGTCCCCAAACTGGTCCCCTGTCCCGGCGTCGGACCCTGCGAGCTTGAACAGCTGTTGCCCCGTCGTGATGTCAAACACATATACCGAACCGGTTTGGGTCCCCGAGACAGTGTCGAATGGTGCCCCGATCACGGCGATGTTGCCCGAAACCGAAACCGCGAAGCCAAACTGATCACCCGCGCCCGCGTCGGATGCGATGAGTTTGAACAGCTGCTGTCCCGTTGAAATATCGAACACATACGCCGAGCCCGCGCTGTTGTCGTACGGCGCACCGACCACCGCGGTATGTCCCGATATCGACACCGAGCTGCCGAAGAAGACGCCCGCTGTCGCGTCCGACGCCATGAGCTTGAACTGTTGTTGCCCTGTGGTTGTGTCGAACACATACACCGACCCGGATTGCGAATCGTCGGCGAACGCCGCGACGACGGCGGTGTTTCCCGACACGGACACCGCGTTGCCGAAGTTGTCACCAGAGACTCCGTCGGACGCCGTCAGCTTGAATAGTTCCTGCCCTGTCTTTGTGCTGAACACATACACCGATTCGTTGGAAGCCGCCCCGACAATGGCGGTGCTGCCCGAGATCGACACGGCATTGCCGAAGTAATCGTTTGCTCCAGCATCAGACGCTGTCAGCTTGAAGAGTTCCTGCCCCGTAGTTGTATCAACAACATACGCTGAGCCCGATTGGTTCCCCGCGTCGTCGTCGCCGGGCGCACCGATGATGAGAATGCCGCCGGAGACCCCGATGGCCGCGCCGAAGTTGTCATTGGCCGCGGCGTCAGACGCGATCAGTTTCAGGTCCTGGGCGATCACCTGTCCCGCCGCGGGCATCGCGACGAGCAGCGAGACCGCCAGGCTGGCACAGAACCACTTGCGCGTGAGTTGAGTTTGGGTCACTGACGGATTCCTGATCTGGTGAACACAGGCGAAAATGACATCGGCAAAGAAGCAGAAAAATATGCCATCACTCCCAACTGCACGACCCAGTTCGGTGGTGCAGGCAAGCTTCAACACATCGGCCCCTGGAGCTTGTGTCTTACGGGCAGCCGGCGTTGAAGGCGTTGATGAAGAGGGAGATGTCGAAGAAGTTGACGAGGCCGTCGTTGTTGACGTCGACGAAGCAGGCGTTGGGATCGGGGCGGACGGAGAGGACAGCCTGTTCGGTCGTGGTCGAGGCTGTCGCGTTGGTCAGCACGCAGTCGTAGTAGCCCGCGTCGTCGGGCGTGGCGACGATGCTCAGGGTGGGGGACTGGGCACCCGAGATGTTGCCGCCGTCGGTCAGGTCGGCACCATCGCGTCGCCACTGGTACTGCACGGCGTTGATGCTGCTGGCCGCGGTGGTCAGCTCGGCGGTCTCGCCGGCGGTGACGACCAGCGAGGCGGGCTGCTGCTGGATGAACGGGGCGAGCTGGAAGACATAGGCACTGCCCGCGTTGAACTCGGGGTCGTCGTGATCTCGGGCGCCGACGACCGCGAGGCCGCCGGAGATGGCGACCGAGAAGCCGAACAGGTCTTCTACGGCGCCGTCGGAGGCGGTCAGTTTGAAAAGCTCCTGACCCGTGGCGATGTCGAAGAGATACGCCGCCCCGGTGATCGGACCGACCCCGCCGGCGCGATTTGACCCGATGATCGCGGTATCTCCGGAGACCGATACCGAGCTTCCAAAGCCTCCCCCTTCGATCGCGTCCGATGCGGTCAGCTTGAAGAGCTGATCGCCGGTCGTGATGTCGAAGATGTAGGCCGAGCCGGAGTTGATGCCGTCGTCATCGTCACCCCCCGCTCCGATGACGGCGGTGTTGCCGGAGATCGCGAGCGATTGAGAGACTCCGGCGCCGAATGCGTCACCGCTCCCTGGATCGTTGGGGGTGAGTGTCCGCAGGTATGTGCCGGAGTTCGCGTTGAAGACATACACCGCGCCCTCACCCGGGCCCGTTGAGCCGCCGCTTTCGGCCCCGACCAGCACGGTGGTGCCCGAGATCGCCACATGTTTTCCGAAGAGTCCATTCTGGATTGGATCGGGCGCGACCAGCTTGAAGAGCTGCGCGCCGGTTGCCGTATCGAAGATGTAGGCCGAGCCGGCGTTCGAAAACCCGTCGTCGTCGGAGCTGGCACCGACGACGGCCACGCTGCCCGAGATCGCGACCGAGCGGCCGAAGGAATCACCCGCCGCGGCATCGGACGCGGTCAGCTTGAGGAGCTGCTGGCCGGTGGCCGCGTCAAACAGGTACGCGGCCCCGGCATTGTTTCCGAGCGTGTCGTCACCCGAGGCTCCGGCGATCGCGATGCCGCCGGACATGGCCGCACTCGTTCCCAAAGCATCCCCGGACCCCAGGGGGCTTTGGGGCGTCATCCGACTGATCTGCTGGCCCGTGCTGATGTCATACAGAAAGGCCGCGCCCGCAAAGAGCTGACCCTCGATGCTGTCATAGCGGGGCGCACCGACCAGCACCGTGGTGCCTTCGATCCAGACGGAGTTGCCGAACTGCAATCCGATATCCGGGAACTGGAGGCCGCCCGTATCGGGGCTGATCTTCAGCTCTTCGGTGATCACCTGGGCACCGGCGGGGAGCGTGGCGAACACAGGCACGAGCAGGGCGGCTTGGAGAAGCCGGCGGGTGGTTGGGTAGAGCATTCTCGGATCTCTCTTTGGGGTGAACAAACTACTCTTGCGTTCTGGAGTGGGTCAATTTATGAGAATCGCGCGCCGCATACAACCCGTTTGGGGGGAAATGGTGGCGTCAATCGGCGCCGGTTGGCGTCGAGCGGGATCCGATCACCGCTGCGGCGGGGCGTGGGTGGGGACGCGCAAGCAAACGGCCGAGGTTGGTGATCGGGCTTATGAGGGGCAGCCGGCGTTGTAGAGGCCGATGTATGCGGCGAGGTCGAAGAAGTTGAGCGTTCCGAAGGGGGCGGCCAGGTCGGCGGCTGGGTCGTTGGCGTTGTAGAGGGCGATGTAGGCGGCCACGTCGAAGAAGTTGAGCAGGCCGTCGTTGTTGATGTCGGCGGGGCAGGCGAGGGCGACGAAGACGTTGGGGTCGTCAAGGTTGACCCAGCCGATGTTCTCGCCCCAGGCGTAGCCGCGGAAGCGGCCGGATTCGATGCGGGCGGGGTTGGCAGGGGTGGCGAGGACCCCGCCGTTGAAGTTGATCCAGCCGACATTCTCACCCCAGGCGAAGCCGGTGAGGTGGCCGTTGGAGGCGTTGCGGTTGACGCCGAAGTTCAGGCCGGTGGTGTTGGCGTAGGGCCCGGCGCCGTCGCCGAGGTTGATCCAGCCGATGTTCTCGCCCCAGACGAAGCCTTCGAGGAAGGTGGGGTGGGCGAAGGCGGCCTGGGATCCGGGCGGGTTGCCTGCGTCGGCGAAGTTGAGGAAGCCGACGTTCTCACCCCAGGCGTACTTTGTGTTCGGATCGATCGCCTGGGCGAGGGCGGGGGTTGCGGGAGCAAATGCGACGAGAATGGTCAGGGCGCGTTTCAATGGATCGCTCCTGTCGAGGCTGATTCGTTCGGGATCCGCGTTGGTCTTAGTACGTGAAGTTCGCGTTGGGGTCGGTCGTGGTGAACGACCCCGCGTAGAAGCTGCCGCTGATCGCGGCGGTGTTTGTCGCGGTCTGGATGATGGGGGCGACGGCGTTGCCGGCGGCGATGCTCCAATTGGTCGTGTTGCCGGACGCGGTGTTGCGGATGATGATGGAACCCGGGACGGTAATCTGGAGGCCCATGCCGTTGAAGGTCAGGTTGTTGCCTTCAATGCGATTGTCCGAGTTCGAGACCCGGATGCCCGGCGAGTTGCCGTTGGCGTCGCAGGTGTTGTTGCGGATGAGGCAGCCGGCGCCCGAGACCGAGATCCCGAAGGAGTTGGTGCTGCCGGAGACCGAGCAGCGTTCGACCACGCACGATTCGGCCACCAGAATGCCGCCGCCTGCGTTGATCGCGGCGGTCGAATCGGTTACGACGGAACGGTTGCCAACCCGGAAGCCGATGCCCGTGTTGCTGAGCGCCGTGCAGCCTCGGACGACCGCGTTCGATGACGCGTAAAATCCCGTGTCGCCGTTGGCCCTGGCCACGGTGGATTCAATCAATCCGCTTCCGATGCTGACTCCGACGGAGCCGTTCTCGGCCAGCGTGCACCCGCGGACGACGGCGCTCTCCCAGAGGCGCATACCGACGGCTCCGCACTGGCTCGCCTGCACGCCCTCGACGCGTGTGTTGGCGGCGCTGCCCGATTGGGCGAAGTCGATCCCGTCCTCGCCCATCGAGGCGATGGAACCGTTGAGGACGGCCAGGTTTCGGCGGGTTGTGCCTGCGGTGCGGATGCCGTCGAGCGATCCCGGCTGGCCGCGGATGGCGAAGCCGTTGAGGTCGATGGTCACGTCGCTGGCGTTGATCACGATGCCGGAGAAGCCGGAGGGGACGATCAGGTCGGCGCCGAGGTAGTACGAGCCGGGCTGGGCGATGTTGAAGAGGTTGGTCCCGATGCCGGGGGTGTTGGTCGCGTTGATCAGCGTGCGGGGCTCGACCTCGTTGAGCGTCTTGAGGGTCGGCGCGATGGGCCCCGCTGGCGGGGTGAGGGGCCCGGCGACGGCGCAAGTGGTTGACGCGGCGATGACGGCGAGGAGCAATACGGAACGCATGATGGGTCTCTCTCGGGGTTACGGGTTGATTGTGCGTGGGCAAACGGGTCGGTGTGGTGGCGAGGGGCGTCTTCGGGCGGCGGGTCCGGAAGCCCCCTGTGGGCAATTTACCAGCGGCGGGGCGATTCTCGTGTGTGCCGGCCCATCGTGCCTGATCGGATTCTGGTTCTCGGACCTTCTCCGTCAGGGGCAGCCGGCGTTGTAGGCGGCGATGAAGGCGGAGACGTCGAAGAAGTTGAACACGCCGAACGGGGCGGCGAAGTCCGCGGCGGGGTTCTGGCTGTTGTACGCGGCGATGAAGGCGGAGACGTCAAAGAAGTTGAGCACGCCGAACGGTGGCGCGAGGTCGGCGGGGCAGGGGGCGTTGCAGTCGAGCAGGAACTGGGCGGAGTAGATGCGTCCGGCGAAGCCGAAGGGGTTGAGCGACTCGCCGCCGGGGCCGTAGATCTGGTTGAGGGTCATGGTGGCGGGGAGTGCGTAGTCCCAGGGGTCGGTGAAGTTGTTGTAGCCGTCGAAGTCGATCGAGCCGATGCTCGAGCCCTGGAAGACGAGGCTGCCGGGGGTGGGACCGGCGACGAAGCCGCGGGTGGTGAAGCCGAAGGTGTAGTTGGAGCCTGCGTCGAGCTGGTCGGTGCCGGCGATGGGCTCGAAGGGGTGCTGGACGAGGCCGTCGGCGAGGCTGTAGCGGGTGGTGCCGACGCCGACGAGTTCGAGGTGGGTGCCGTGGTCCTTGAAGAGCAGGGGGGTGACGGCGTTCTGGGGGGCGTTGTCGTCGAAGAAGCGCCAGTCGGTCAGCGTGGCGGGGCCGGCGACGGGGCCCTGGCCCCGGTAGATGGACACCACACCCTGGGAGGCGTCCTCGCGGGCTCGGTGGACGGCGGGGCTGCCGACGACGGGGTCGCAAGCGAGGGCCGGGGCGGCGGCGGCGGCGAGAAGCAACGCGGCGGTTCGGATGTGCACGGGAAGGCTCCGGGCCGCGGGCGGTGCTCGCGGGCGGTGGCCGAGCGGAGAAACGGGGGGTTGGTCACGAAAAGGCCGCGGGAATCGCCCGCGGCCTCGAAAGATTCGCGATCCCGGTCGGCGGCGGTTAGGGGCAGCCGGCGTTGTACAGGGCCAGGTACGCGGAGATGTCGAAGAAGTTCAGGCTGCCGAAGGGTGCGGCCAGGTCGGCGGCTGGGTCGCTCGCGTTGTAGAGGGCGAGGTAGGCGGAGATGTCGAAGAAGTTCAGGCTTCCAAAGGGTCCGGCCAGATCGGCGGGGGAGCATTCGCCGTTGGCGCCTTCGATGGACAGCGCGCCGACCATGCCGGTGTGGAAGGGGATCAGGCAGGTGTAGAAGTAGTCGCCCAGGTCGGACAGGCCGGGCGTCCAGACGATGGCGTCGGTGGTGGGGGCGGGGTCGGCGGTGAAGTCATCGGCGGGGTCGAGGATCGCGTTGCCGATCACGTCCAGGTCGGTGGTGGTGCGCTCGAAGGATCCGTCGGTGCCGCTGACGGGCAGGGTGTCATCGGTGATGGCGAACGGGTGCGAGCCGGTCGTGCGGCGGAAGGTGTAGGTCTGGCCGGTGGTCAGAACGAGCGTCGGATCGACGATGTCGGCGAAGGTGCCGCTGGCGTCGGACCAGGTGAAGAGGAAGTGGCTGGCCTGGAAGTTGGCGATCTCGAACTCGACGCCGGCGTCGACGGCGTAGGTGTTGGGTCCGAGCTGGATGGTGTCGGCCTGCGCGGCGGTCGCGCATCCGGCGACGAGGGCGGCGAGCAGCGCGGCGGCCGGGGCGGTTGTGCGGGTGGTGTGTGCGGTCATGGGGTGCCTCCTTCGGGCGGATCGGTGAGCGGGTGGTTCGTGGGCGGCTCCGGGGTTCGGTGTGCGGGGCCGCCGGTTTCAATCTACCCGGGCGCGGGCGGAATCCGGCCCACTGTTTGGTGGGTTGGCGGGGCGGGTCGGGCGGGGGCGCGTAAAAAACGCCGCGGACGGCGTCCGCGGCGTGTGGGGGATTCGGAGGGGGCTCTTGCGGGTTTACGGGCAGCCGGCGTTGTAGAGGGCGATGTAGCCGGAGACGTCGAAGAAGTTGAACAGGCCGTCGTTGTTGATGTCGGCCTGGGGCGACTGCTGGTTGAAGAGGCTCAGGAAGATGGAGACGTCGAAGAAGTCGAGGTTGCCGGAGTTGTTGAGGTCCGCGAGGCAGGGCGTGTCGCATGCGATGTCGAAGACGCGGAAGGCGTCGATGCCGGACTCGGTGACGGAATCGTTGGGGGTGTCCTGCGAGGTGAAGCGGAAGACCATCTGGTTGGTGACGGTCACGTGGTCGGCGACGCGGAACTCGACCGTGTTCCAGCCGCTGCTGGAGTTGACCGTCTCGACGGTGGTGAAGGTGCCGCCGCCGTTGTTGGAGATCTGGAAGCGGAAGGGGTCGTTGCCGCTGGAGTAGTGCCAGCGGGCGTAGGAGACGCGGGGGTCGTTGAGGGCGGTCAGGTCGAGCACGGGGGTGGACAGGTTGGTGGGCCCGCCGTCGACGTCCTCGAGGTTGGTGTTGCCGGTGACGTAGCAGCGTCCGGAGCCGTCGGCGTCGGCGGGCGGGTCGTTGCGGCCGAAGTTGCCGGGCACGGCGCGGACCCAGGCGCCGGTGGACAGCGCGGTGTTCTGGACGGTCCAGCCGCTGTCGGTCTCGAAGTCCTCGTCGAGGACGTAGTCGATGCCCGTTGCGGCCAAGGCCGACCAGGCGCCGCTGGCGCCCGAGGTGGGCAGCGACCAGGTGCCGCCGTCGGTGTCGTCGGCGGTGAAGTAGTACGACATTGAGTCGCCGCAGTCGGCGGCCGGGAAGGTGCCGACATAGGTGCCCGAGCCGGCGTCGGTCATTGCGACGGCGGTGTAGCCGGAGCCGTCGTTGACCCACATGGTCACGTCGCCGGAGGGCTGGCGACCGTTGTCGGGGTTGACGCTGATGGCGATGGTGTCGCCGCCGGCGGGGTTGACGAAGTCGGGGCGGGCGTCGATCAGGTCCATGTCGAGCCCGAGCGGGATGGTGATTCCCTGCGGGTTGGCCAGGGCGTTGCGGAAGTCGGGATGGTCGAGGCTGGTGCCCTGGTTGGAGCCGCCGGTGGAGGTGCAGCCCGCGTGGGTGTGCACGCCGATGGCGGTGCCGGTCTGGTCGTCGTAGACGGCCGAGCCGGAGTTGCCTCCGGTGGTGTCGGGGTCGTACCGCAGGCTGGTGCCGGGGGCGGAGACGAAGGTGCCCACGTGGGTCTTCTGGACGAGGTACCAGGTGGGGGAGACCGGGGCGGAGGTGCTGCCGTAGCCGGTGACGCGGATCGGGCGTCCGTCGGGGCCGGGCACCGCCGCTGCGAGGACGTAGGAATCGCCCATGGCGTCGCGGGGCGCCAGGCCGGTGTTGGAGTTGGCGAAGGTGCCGTAGAAGGCCCAGTCGTTGCCCACGCCGCCGTTGGTGGACTGGGTGGAGGAGCCGTCGACGGGGTACTGGTCCTGGGGGGCGGGGTTCTGGGGCGAGCCGCCGGCGCTGGACAGGGGGACGTTGAACTGCATGACATCGCCGGTGCCCGGGCCGCAGTGCCCGGCGGAGATGAAGGAGTGGGGCTGGTCGCCGAAGAGCCAGCCGGTGCAGCCGATGGGCATCATGCGGGCGGCGCGGGGGTCGGAGGAGAGCACGCGGTCATCGGCGGGGCCGCAGATCGAGCGGGGGAAGTTGGTCGGCTCGGAGGCGGTGGCGCTGATGATCTCGACGCGGTTCATGGAGGCGTCGTTGCCGGGGGAGGCCATGATCTCGATGCGGAGGCGTCCGCCGTTGAAGTAGGCGGAGGTGTAGGCCCACTCGCTGAGCGACTGGCGGTCGAGGTACTGCTCGTGGCCGTCGTAGAGCGAGGTGATGCGGAGGTAGGACTCGCGGGCGGTGTCGGTGGCAGGGGCCAGCTCGACGTCGCCGAAGCGCAGGCGGACCCACGCGGCGTCGGCGATCTCGACCTCGGTGGACCAGACGGGCACCTGGACGGGGCGGACGCCGTCGGCCGAGCGGGCCGCCGGGGCGGCCACCTTGCCCGAGTCCACGCTGAGCGTCACGCCGCGCCGGGCGATCGGGTTGACCTCGTCCTGCAGCTCGCGCTCGTACAGGTGGGGCAGTTCCGGGTCATAGACGATCGGATCGGGGCTGGCGGTGGTGCCGGCGGTCACGAGGAGGAGCACGGCGAGCGGGGTGCGGGTCATCATGGGGGGTCTCCTGAGAGAACGGGCGAATGCGGCGTCCCGCCGAACCGGGCGGGGCGTGGGTCAACATCGACGGCGGTCCGTACAGACACTCTCGGGTTCCGAGCGGAACCCATACGCGTCCAAGGTACCAGCTTGCAGCGCCGGGTACAAGCCCGTATTCCGCCCTTGGTGGGCCGATTTTCGACGCACCCGTGGGTGGTTTCTCGGGTACAAATGGCTCGGCGGCGTGCCGCGCGGCGGCCGGGCGACCCTCACGACGGAGAGAGACGACCATGCGGACCAAAGTTTGGGGAGTGATCGGTGTGATCTCGGCGGCCGCGATGGTCGCCGCGGCCCAGGACGGATTTGCCCCCTTCGAGAAGATCGTGGAGGGCTACGAGCGGGTGACGGTGCCGACCGGCCAGGGCTCGATGTACAACATCTACAAGCGGGACAAGGACGCCCAGCTGCTGGCCGAGCTGCCGAAGAACTACGAGGGCAAGCGGTTCTACCTGGTGGCGACGGTGGCCGCGGGCGACCCGGAGGTCGGCGTGTACTCGATCTGGCACGGTTCCGTGGGCGTGCCGACGAAGACGGTGTACTGGTCGCGCCGCGGGGACCAGCTCGCGTTGATCGAGCCGAATCTGTCGGTGCGCTCCAGCGGCGACGAGCAGTCGCGCGAGGGCGTGCAGCGGGTCAACACCGACCGCGTGGTGCTCTCGGTGCCGATCCTGGGCATGGGTCCGGGCGGCGGCCCGGTGATCGACCTGGACCGGGCGTTGCTGGGCAACTCCAACGAGTTCATCGGCGGCTTCCTGCGCAACGCCAACACGGGGCTGGCGCGGATCACCAAGGCCAAGGTCTTCCCCAACAACGTCGAGTTGGGTTTCGAGCTGCCGCGTGCGGGCGGGCAGCTGGCCGAGGTGCGGTTCTCGATGGGGATGCCCGAGAAGTCCAAGGGCTTCGAGCCGCGGGAGGCGGACCGGCGCGTGGGCATCTACTTCGAGTCGTTCGAGGACCGGGCGATCAATGATGGCTCGTCGCAGATCGTGCGGTACGCCAACCGCTGGCACATCGAGAAGGCCGACCCGGGCCTGAAGATGAGCCCGCCGAAGCAGCCGATCGTCTTCCACATCGAGCACACGACGCCGCTGCGGTACCGGCGCTGGGTGCGTGAGGGCATCCTCGCGTGGAACAGGGCCTTCGAGCAGGTGGGCATCATCGGCGCGATCGAGGTGCGCCAGCAGGACGCCGGCAGCGGCGCGTTCATGGACATCGATCCCGAGGACATCCGCCACTCGTTCGTGCGTTGGACCAACGCGGGGATGGGCTTTGCGATCGGCCCGGTGCACGCCCACCCCGACACCGGCGAGATCTACGAGGCCGACATCGTCATGGACGAGGGCTTCATCGGCTCGTACGCGAACCAGTACCTGCAGACCGAGCTGGCGGCCACCGCCATGAGCGTGATCTCGCCCGAGCTGGCCGGCTGGCTGGCCGAGTATCCGCAGTGGGACCCCCGGGTCCGGCTGGCGGACACGGGCGATCGTGACCGCGTCGCGGCGTTGACCAGGGCCCTGGCCGAGCGTCCGGAGGACGCGGCGCGCCTGCTCGCCGACGCGCCGCCGACGCTTTCGCCGATGGTGTGGGAGCCGCACAGGCCGGGCACGGGCCGCGCGTTGTGCCTGATGCAGCCGGGGCTGTCGTCCAGCGTGGCCGCGGCGCGGCTGGCGATGGAGATGGGCATCGGCGCCCTGGCGCCGGGCGCTCGGGGCGACGACGACGCGTCGCTGCTCGACGGGCTGCCGGAGTGGTTCGTGGGCCCCATGCTCAAGGACGTGGTGATGCACGAGGTCGGGCACACCATGGGCCTGACCCACAACTGGAAGGGCTCGGCCCTGCACACGATCAAGGAGATGAACACCGAGGGCTTCGACGGCCCGATCCAGTCCACGGTGATGGACTACGCGTTGTCGAACATCATCGTCGAGGGCGGGCCGGCCGGGCTCGAGCAGGGCGCGTACCAGCCGACGGACATCGGCCCGTACGACATGTGGGCCATCGAGTGGAACTACACCTTCGGCGACCCGAAGGCGGTCGCCGCGCGTGCGGCCGAACCGGCGCACGCGTACATGGCCGAGGACGGCCAGTTTTCTCCCGACCCGCAGGCCAAGACCTGGGACCTCGGGCGCGACTCGATCGACTTCGCCGAGGAGCGGATCCGCTTCGTGGACAAGGCGCGGGGCGAACTGCTCGACAAGGCCGTCAAGGACGGCCAGAGCTGGCAGAAGGCCCGCCAGACCTACCAGCAGCTGTTGGGCATGCAGTCCGGCGCGGTGAGCATGGCGATGCACTGGGTGGGCGGGGCGCACGTCCAGCGTTCGATGAAGGGCGATCCGGACGCCCCGGCCCCGATCCGTCCGGTGGACGCGGCGCAGCAGCGTCGGGCGCTGAAGTTCATCGTGGACCACGCCTTCGACAGCACCGCCTTCGGGCTCGATCCCGAGACGCTGGCGTACCTGCAGAGCGACAACTGGTACGACGAGGGCTACGGCACGGCGCACGCGTGGCCGGTGGCCCAGAGCGTGCTGGGCATCCAGGCCTCGGCCATGACCGGCCTGATGAACCCGCAGCGGCTGGCGTGGGTGATGGACAACGAGCTGCGCACCCCCGCGGGCGAAGACGCGCTGACGGTGCCCGAGATCTTCACCGCCCTGCGCGAGAAGATCTGGGATCTGCCCGATCCGGACGGGACGTACACCAACCGCGCCCCGCTGGTCGGCCAGCTCGAGCGGAACCTGCAGATGGAGCACCTGACCCGCATGATCAACCTGGCGACTGGCATGCGCTGGCCGGGCGCGTCGGGCCGGACGATCCAGGCGCTGGCGCGGCAGGAACTGACCACGCTGCAGGCCAAGGCGATGCTGTACGCCAAGGTCCGCGGGATTGACGACTACTCGGCCGCCCACCTCCGCGACGCGAACGAGCGCATCACACGGGCGCTCGAGGCGTCGTACCTGCGTAACGAGTAAGGCGGGACAACGTCCGGGGACCGCGCACGCCCGGGGCATTCCCGGGCGTGCGTTCGTTCCGGGGGGCGGGGGGGCGGCCACGCGCGATCGGGAGGGGCCCCCGGTTACGGGCAGCCGGCGTTGAAGAGGCTCAGGTAGGTGCTCACGTCGAAGAAGTTGAGCAGGCCGTCGCCGTTGAGATCCGCGAGGCAGGGCTGCGGGCACTCCGCGGTGGCGCAGTCGGTCCCGTCGCCGAGGTAGGTTCCGCCGATCGCCAGGGCCACCGCCTCGGTCAGCACCGCGCACCCGCCGCCGGGCAGGCAGACCGCGCCCACGGGTTCGACGCATCCGGTGATGTTCGAGGCGACGAGCGATCCGGTGTAGTTGAACTCGTCGGGCGTGTTGTCGCACAGGGCCGAGTCCGAGTACACCACGAGCGCGGCGCTCTGGATGAAGATCCCGCCGCCGGCGGACCCGGCCTGGTTGGTGGTCATGTCGCAGCGTTCGAGCACCGCGGTCTGCTGTTCGAAGTGGGCGCCGCCGCCGGTGCCGGTCGCGGTGTTGTCGGTGAACGGGCAGTCGGCGAGCGTGGCGCCGTTGCCGCCGATCCAGGCGCCGCCGCCGTTGCCGCCCGAGACGTTGTTGATGAATCCGGTGTTCTGAATCTCGATCGTCTGGTCGGTCCAGAGCCCGCCGCCGTCGCCGGCCGCGTCGTTCGCTTCGATCGTGCAACCGGCCACGAGCCCGCCCGCGCCCATCACGATGCCGCCGCCGTTGCCCAGCGCCGTGTTTCCGGTGATGCTTGATTCGCTGATCGAGGCATCGATGCCGATGAAGACCGCGCCGCCGTTGCCGTCCGTGTGGTTGCCTGAAAAGGTCGAGTTGGTGATCGCAAGCCCTTTGATCGCGTTGATCGCGCCCGCGCCGCTCGTGGCGGTGTTCATCGTGAACACG
Organism: uncultured Phycisphaerales bacterium; assembly: GCA_963975575.1. Lineage (GTDB taxonomy): Bacteria > Planctomycetota > Phycisphaerae > Phycisphaerales > UBA1924 > UBA6054. The sequence continues at coordinate 39,305 of CAXBHL010000001.1, forward strand.
CAATCGTCGAGGACGGTGCCCTCGAAGCTGTGCGTGATCGCGCCGCTCGTGACGCCGGAGTTGTTCATGAATGTCGAACCGATGACTCGGTGTGTGACATTGATGTTCGAAGCGAAATACAGCAGCGCGCCAGCGCCTTCGCTCGATGTGTTGCCGTCGAACACGCAGTCGATGATATCGAGGCCGTCATCGTTGTTGAACAGGGCCCGTACGCTGATTGCCCCGGCATCGGCGCCGCTGTTGCCGACGAATGTGCACCGGATCATCGACGAATCCCGAACCGGCTGATGCGTCACGCCCGCGATGGTCCCGGTGTTGTTGACGAAGGTGCAGTCCACAAAGCTGAAGTCATCGTTCCCGATCCCGCTGGTGTAGACCCCGCTGGTTCCGGATCCATTGGCGAAGGTGAGCTGTTCATACGTGACGAAGGAGGTCCCCGACTGGTTGATGAGGACCTGCGTGCCGCCGCCGTCGATCGTGGTCACCGCCGCGCCGTCGACGCCGCGGATCGTCAGGTCCTTGCTCAAGATCGAAATCGGCGCGTAGGTCCCCGCTGAGACGAGGATCACATCGCCGTCCGAGGACGCGTCGATCGCCGCCTGGATCGTGGGATAGTCCGCCGGGACGAGCCTGTCGGCGGCGTGGGCGTTGGCGCACGCGAGCATCACGAGTGCGAGCGCGGGTCGGCGGATCGGCTGGGTGGCGGGCGTTTGCATGGTCTGCGTCTTTCTCGTTCTCGCGGTTGCGTGGCCCTTCGATCGGGGCGGGTGTGCTACCGCCAGTAGAAGCGATGGACAGGCCCGCCGCGCCCGGAGATCGAGAAGAACGGCCGACTTTGCGTGCTATCAGCCGATAAACGGACTATTTTGGCTCTATCTCTCAGCGGGCACCGCCCGGCATGCTGGCTCGGGGCCGGCTCGGGGCCGGCTCGGAACCGGCGAGGGGCCGGTCTGGAACGGGGCGGGGGCCCAGCGTCACGGGCATCCGGCGTTGTACAAATCGAGGTAGGCCGAGAGGTCGAAGAAGTTGAGCACCCCGGAGGGCGTGGCCAGGTCCGCCGCGTCATCGCCGGCGTTGTACAGGGCCAGGAACGCGGCCAGATCGAAAAAGTTGATCACGCCCTGGGGCGCGGCCAGATCGGCCGGGCAGGACGGCCCATCGGAGGAGAAACGCACCGCCATCGAGCGGCGCCCGGCGGTCACGCCCGGACCGTCGTCGCCGATGGCGATCATCTCGCCGGGGCCGGTGACGGCCAGGCCCCGCAGGGCGGGCAGCTCGAACTCGTCCGGATCGAGCGTGGCCGCGACGCTCCAGGCGGCGCCGTCCCAGTGCACGAGCGTGTCGCCGCTCACGCCGTAGACATCATCGGACGCGAAGTGGACGAGGTCGGCGGCGAACCCCGGGCTGTCGTGGCGTGTCCAGTCTGTGCCGTCCCAGTGCCACATGAGCGGGAGCGTGATCAGCGACAAACCGTCCGGTGCGATGACCTGGTAGCGTCCGGACAGCCACACGTCGTCCGGGGCGATCGCCTCGACCGCGGCGATGATCTCACCGATGCCCACCTGGGGCGGTGAGACCTCGGACCAGCCCGATCCGTCGTGGTGCAGGGCGTAGGAGCGCCCCACGGCCGCGGCAAACCCGCCGAGCGAGCCGACCGCCCAGATGTCGTCCGGTGCGCTGGAGTCGATGGCGCGGATGCGGTGGGCGGCGTTGAGGATGAGCGGCCCGTCGAAGCGTTCGAAGTCGCCGCCCTCCATCCGGATGACGGTCGCGGAGGGTCGCCCGGCGTCGCCCGAGTGCGTGAACTGCCCGCCCATCCACACCACGCCGTCGTCGGTGACGTGGACGTCCTCGAAGAAGTAGCCGCTGGCGCCGAAGGCGCTCTGGCCGGGGGTGATCGTCTGCGACCAGTCCTCGCCTTCGCCTTCCAGCAGCAGCGTGTCGGACGAACTGCAGGAGTCTTTCTTGTACTCGCCCGCCGCGAAGAGTTGCTCCGACCCGGCGGCGTCGATGGCGCGCGCCACGAACCAGATCCGGTCGTTGCAGGTGCTGGCGGTGTGGGGCGGATCGATGCGCGTCCAGACCGACCCGTCGAAGCGGAAGATCTGCGTGCCATGGTCCGTCCCGCCGACCGGCAGTTCGTCCCGCCACTCGCCCGTCGCCCAGACCTCGTCCGCGGACACCGCGACGATGTCCAGGCCGAAGGCGATGTCCGCGTCGGGCCGGTCCGGAAGATCCGTGCGGGTGATGCTGAAGGTGGGCCCCGCGGTGGCGACGGCGCAGGCGGCGACGATCGGGGCGGCGAGGCGGCGGATCCTGAGCGTTCGGGCGGGCGCGGTCTGCATGATGGCGTGTCTCCTCTCCGTCGCTGGGATGGCTTTGCAAACCGGGTGCCGTCGCCGATCCGCAAGAAAACGTGCGGAAATGCGGCGGGCCCGGGCCACTATTGGCCGCGCCCGGCCGGGTTTGGCCGGTCACCCGAGGGACATCGGTCGGGGGAGCGGTCAGCCGACCCGTTCGTCCCTGGGCTCGCGGCTCATCAGCATGCCGATGGCCTCGACCGGGTCCAGGCCCTCGAAGAGCACGGCGTGGACGGCCCGGGTGATGGGCATGTCCACGCGGTACTTGCCGGCCAGCTCCAGCACGCCGCGCGTGGTTTCGACGCCCTCGACGACGAACATGGACCCGGCCAGATAGGTCTTCAGGCTCGCGCCCTTGCCCAGGGCCTCGCCGCAGGAGCGGTTGCGCCCCTCGGGGCTGAAGCATGTGGTGGCCAGGTCGCCCGCGCCGGCGACGCCGAAGAAGGTCTCGGTGCGGGCGCCCATGGCCGAGCCCAGGCGGGCGATCTCGGCCAATCCCCGGGCGAGCAGCGCGCTCTTGGCGTTGTGGCCGGCGGCCAGGCCGTCGATGATGCCCGCGGCGATGGCGATGACGTTCTTGGTGGCCCCGGCCAGCTCCACGCCGATCAGGTCGGGGTTGGTGTAGACGCGCATCCAGCTGGTGGTGAACAGCCTCTGGATGTCCTCGGAGAAACCGGGGTGGTCCGAGGCGGCCACCATCGTGGCCGGCAGGCAGCGGGCCAGCTCGGTGGCGATGGTCGGGCCGGACAGGCAGCCCAGCGGGCGGGGCCGGGCGTCGGGGTCGTCGGCGAGCGCGTCGGCGATGATCTGGGTGGGGCGGAGCAGGGTGCCGTTCTCGATGCCCTTGGCGACCGAGATGATCCCGGCGTTCGGGGGCACGTGGGGCTTGAGGCGGGTCCAGGCCTCGCGCATGAACTGCACGGGGATGGCGCTGACGATGATGTCCGAGCCGCGGAGGGCCTCCCGGTCGGAGATGGCGACGCGGACGGAGTCGGGCAGCTCGAACCCGGGCAGGCGCGGCGACTGGCGGGTCTGGGCCAGATTGCCCCGCTCGGTCTCGTCGTGGCCCCACATGAAGACCCGGGCCCGGGGCGCGGTCGCGTCCTGGGCGGGGTCGGGCTGGGCGAGGATGCCCGCGCAGACCAGGCCCATCTGGCCGAGCCCGAGCACGGTGACCCGCGGGGTGTCGGATCCGGGGCTCGGGGCGTCGTTGTTCGCGTGCTGGGGCAAAGGGCTGACTCCGATCCGTCCGGGCGTGCGAACCGTGGCCGGGGGGGTGGCGTAAGGGTAGGAACCGGGGCCGGACGACGCCCCGTCCCCTATGCTTTCTCCCTTGCCCGGGCCGACCGCCCGGATTGCCGATGTCCCGCCGGTGCTCCCCGCCCGGCCGGGTACCGAACCCAGCGCGAACCAGCGCGAAGAGGTGCGAATCGATGGCCGACGCCGCCCACTCCCACACCCACGTCCACGAACCGGTTGACAGCCACAAGCACGATCACCTGCACTCGAGCGCGGTGGACTGCTGCTCGCACCACGACATGGACGTGGAGCGGTACCTGGGCTTCTACCTTATTGGTGGCGTGCTGGCCCTCGTCTCCTGGATCGCCCACCTGACCGGCATGACCAGCCCGCTGGTCGCCACGCTGCCCGCGGTGGCCGCGGCCATCCTGCTGGGCTTCTGGCTGTTCAAGGCCGCGGTGACCGAGGTGCTCAGCGGGCGTGTTTCGTCGAGTTCGCTGGCGGCGCTGGCGATTCTCGCGGCCATGGCGGTGGGCAACTACGGCACGGCCGCATTCCTTGCGTTCATCCTGCTGGTGGCCGACCAGATCGTGCGTCGCACGGCGTCGGGCGCCCAGCGGGCCATCGAGCAGCTCGTCAAGCTGACCCCCACCGAGGCACGGGTCGTCGGGGAGGACGGCACCGAGCGGATCCTGCCCGTGGCCGAGATCAAGGTCGGCATGACCGTCCGTGTGCGTCCGGGCGAGAACCTGCCCGTGGACGGCCGGGTGATGACCGGCCAGTCGAGCGTGAACCAGGCCTCGCTGACCGGCGAGGCGATGCCCGTCGAGGTCCAGCAGGGCAGCGACGTGTACGCCGGCACGAGCAACCTGACCGGCGCGGTGGACATCCGCGTGACGGCCGCCGGCGCGGACACGACCATCGGGAAGGTCTCCAGCCTGATCCACGAGGCCGAGAGCACCCGCACCCCCCGCCAGCTGCTCATCGAGCAGGTGGCCAAGTTCTACGTGCCCGTCGCGATCGCGGTGGCGACCATCGTGTTCTTCTTCAACGCCCGCTCGCCCGACCCGCTGGTGCGCGATACGGCGGCCCTGAAGGCCGTGACCGTGCTCGTGGTCACCTGCCCGACCGCGTTGCTGCTCTCGAGCCCGTCGGCCATGGTCGCGGCCTTTGCCGCCGCCGCCCGCCTGGGCGTGATGGTCAAAAGGACCGAGTTCCTCGAGTCGGCCGCCACGGTCGACGCCGTGGTGATGGACAAGACCGGCACGCTGACGACCGGGCGCTTCGAGGTCTCCCGCCTGGCCCCGGCCGAGGGCGTGGAGGGCGCCGAGCTGCTCAAGGCGGCGGCCGCCGCCGAGGCGCGTTCCAACCACCCGCTGGCCCAGTCCATCCTCCGCACCGCCACGCAGGCCCGGATCACGGTCGATGCTGGCGGCGAGTACCAGGAAATCCACGGCGCGGGCGTCAAGGCCCGGACGTCGCTGGGTTCGCTGGTCGCCGGTCGCGGCACCTGGATCAGAACCGAGCTGCCTTCCGCTGCCGATCAGGTCACCGCGGTGGAGGCCCGCATCGAGGGCATGTCCGGCGTGCACGTGGTCAAAGACGGACGCTACCTCGGGGCGGTGGGGCTGGAGGACAAGGTCCGCCCGAACGCCAAGGCCGTGGTGGATCGTCTGCGTGAACTCGGCGTTCGGACCGTGGCCATCTTCACCGGCGACCGCCTGAGCGTGGGCAAGCGCGTGGGCGTGGCCACCGGCGTGGACATGGTCGAGGCCGAGTGCCTGCCCGAAGAAAAGCACGAGCTGATCAAGCAGCTCAACGCCGACGGCTACCGCGTGATGATGGTCGGCGACGGCATCAACGACGGCCCGGCACTGGCCGAGTCCGACGTCGGCGTGGCCATGGGCCTGTCCGGCTCGGACATCGCCGCCAACTCCGCCGGCGTGGCGCTGATGACCGACGAGCTCAACCGCCTGCCGTTCCTGATGGAGCTGGCCCGGCGCACCCGCGGCATCGTGGGCCAGAACATCGCGGTGTCGGTGCTGATGGCGATCATCGGTCTGGCGCTGGCGGCCTCGGGCGCGTTCATCGAGCTGGGCGGCGCGAGCCTGGGTGTTGGCGCCGCCGCGGTGCTGCACTTCCTGCCCGACGTGTTCGTGATCGGCAACTCGTTCCGCCTGTTCCGTTTCGGCGAGGACTTCCTCGAGTCTGAGACCATCGCCCGCGAGCAGGCCGAGGCCTCGGCCAAGCGGGTGCGGCGCGACGCGTCGGTCCGCAACCTGGCGGCCGAGCCGGCCTGACCTCCGCCGCCGAACTGTCCAACCCCAACGCCCCGGGCCATCCCCGGGGCGTTTTTTGTCCGCGTGCGGGAATTCAGGGTCCGATCCGCGCACGGCGGGCCCGATGCCGGTACAAACCGTGCACAGGAGGTTGTCTCTATGGTCCGCACGCTGCTGGTCGCGATCTCGCTCTTCGCCGCCCCGCTGGCCGCCCAGCAGGCGGCGATGGGCTCCCGCCCGCAGGAGCCCACCGAGCCCCTGCCGTACCGGGCCGAGGAGGTCACCGTGCCGGTGGGCGCTCAGGGGGATGGCGGGCACACGCTGGCGGGCACGCTCACGTTGCCCGATCCGGCCCGCTGGGGGGACGGGCCGTACCCGGGGGTGGTGCTCGTTTCCGGCTCCGGCGCGCAGAACCGCGACAGCATGCTGCTCGGGCACAAGCCATTCCTGGTGCTCTCCGACCGGCTGACCCGCGCGGGCGTCGCGGTGCTCCGGTACGACGACCGCGGCTTCGGCGCCTCGACCGGCGATTTCGCCACCGCCACCACGCTGGACTTTGCGGACGACGCCCGGGCCGCCGCCGGTCTCCTGCGGGCCCACCCGGAGGTCGACGCCAAGCGGGTCGGACTGATCGGCCACTCCGAGGGCGGTCTGATCGCCCCGATGGTGGCCAACGCCGACCCCGAAACGGCCTTCATCGTGCTGCTGGCGGGCCCGGGGGTGCCGGGTTCGGAGATCCTGGTCTTCCAGTCGGAGCTGATGTTCCGCCAGACGCGCCAGGCGGACGAGTGGATCGCCGCCAGCTCGGCCATCCGGCGGGAGATTTTCCGAGCCATCGCCGAGGACGCCGACGAGGAGGCGGTGCGACCGATCGTCCGCCGGCTCGTCGCCCACGAGATGGCCTATCTCCAGGACGAGGAGGGGCGCGATCGGGTCGCGGACGCGACGCTGGCGCAGTTCACCAACCCGTGGGTCCGCGCGTTCGTCAAGCTGGACCCGCGCGTCGCGCTGGCGGAGGTCTCGGTGCCCGTGCTGGCGCTCAACGGCACCAAGGACATGCAGGTCCCCGTCGATCAGAACCTGACAGAGATCGAGCGCGTGCTGGCCGGAGGCGCGTGCCCGTCGGTGACCGCCGTGCGGCTGGTCGGTCTCAACCACCTGTTCCAGCCGGCCCAGACGGGCCTGCTGGGCGAGTACGCCGTCATCAGCACGACGTTCGATGAGCGCACGATGGGCCTGATCGCCGGATGGGTGCGGGCGGCCGCGCCCGTCGAGTGAAGGCGGGGCGGGCCGTCAGATCACGGTGCCGCTGAGCAGCAGCAGCGCGATGCTGAAGTAGATCAGCAGCCCGCTGACGTCCATCAGCGTGGCGATCAGCGGCGTGCTGGAGGTCGCCGGATCCAGCCCGATGCGGACCAGCAGGATCGGCAGCAGCGAGCCGACGATCGTCGCCCACGTCACGATGAGCACCACCGCGATGCCCACGGCCACGCCCACGCGGACGGGGCTCTCGGTGGCCACGAAGCCGAGCTGGGACGCGACCGAGACGGTCACGAAGCCGAGCACGCCGAGCACCGACCCGAGCCCGATGCCGGTGAGCAGTTCCTTGCGGGCCACCCGCCACCAGTCGGAGGTGTCGATGTCGCCGACGGACAGGGCGCGGACGAGCATCGTGGCGGCCTGACTGCCGGTGTTCCCGCCGCAGGAGATCACCAGCGGGATGAACGAGGCCAGCACCACCGCCTTGGCCAGCGATTCCTCGAAGTGGCTGATGACGGCGATGGTGCCGACCTGCATCACGAACAGCAGGGCCAGCCACACGCCGCGTTTGCGGAGCATCTCGCCCAGGCTGGTGGACATGTACGGCAGGTCCAGCGCGGCCATGCCGCCGAGCTTCTGGACGTCCTCGGTGAACTCTTCCTCGGCGATGTCGGCCACGTCGTCCACGGTGACGATGCCCACCAGCAGCCCCAGCGAGTCCACCACGGGCAGGGCCGTGCGGTCGTAGCGCGACATCATGCGGACGGCTTCCTCGCGGTCTTCGTCGGCGCGGAGGCTGAGAAACTCGTTGTCCATGAGCTGGGCGATGGTCGAGTCCGGCTCGGCAAGCAGCAGCTTGCGGATGTGCAGGTCGTCGAGCAGCTCGCCCTCGCGGTCGACGACGTAGACCCAGTGGATGGTCTCGGCGTCGTGCCCGTACCGGCGGATGTGATCGAGTGCGCGGGCCACGGTCCAGTCGGGCCGGATGCGGACGTAGTCGGGCGTCATGATGCGCCCGACGGACTCGCTGTCGTAGCCGAGGATGGCCTGGGTGATCTTGCGGTTGCGGGGGCTGAACCGTTCGATGAGCTGGCTGGCCACCTCCACGGGCAGCTCGTCGAGCACGGCCACGCGGTCGTCGGGGTCCATCGACTCGACGAGCCGTGCGGCCCGCTCGTCGCCGAGTTCTTCGAGCAGCAGTTCCTGCGAGTCGGCGGTCAGCTCCGCGAACGCGTCGGCCGCCAGCTGGCGGGGCAGGACCCGGAACGCGATCACCGCGTCGTCCGGATCGAGCGCGTGGACCAGGTCGGCGATGTCGATCGGCTCGAGCGTGGACAGGGCGTCGCGGATCTGCCGGAACGCGCGCATCTCGATCAGCGCTTTGAGTTCGGGTTCCAGAAGATGGGTGGTGGGGGAGCCCATGCGCGAAGATCGTACGCCCGCCGGTTGATCAGACCCCCTCGGCGGGCGTCCCTTCCGGCTCGCGATCCAGCCGTTCGGCGGTCCGCCGGATGCCCCCGAGCATGCCGTTGAACACGATGTGGTGTGCGGGCAGCACCGAGTACCAGTAGAGCAAGCCGAGCAATCCCTTGGGGCGGAAGCGGGCGGACATGGTCAGGCTGCAGCGCGATTCGGGGGCTTGCTCGTCCGGGCGGATGCGGAAGGTGAGCATGGCCTCGCCGGGGAGTTTCATCTCGGCCCGCAGGGCGAGCAGGCGGTCGCGTTCGAGGCCGACGACGCGCCAGAAGTCCAGGGCCTCGCCGTAACGGACCTCTTCGGGGTGGCGTCGGCCGCGTTTGAGGCCCGGCCCGCCGACGGCCTGGTCCATCAGGCCGCGGATCTTCCAGAGCCACTGCGCGGCGTACCAACCGTGCCCGCCTCCGATGCGGCACGCGGCCTTGAACACGGCCGCGGGCGGGGCGTCGATGTCGATGGTGCGTTCGTCGAGGTAGCTGGTGCCGCCCGCCCAGTCGGGGTCTCCCGGCACCACGCCCGCGGCCGACCAGACGGTCTCGATGTCGCCCGCGTTGACCTTGGTCAGCGCCAGGCGGATGGCCTGGCGTGCGCCGATGCGGTCGCGGGGGATCAGCCGGTCGGCCGCGTCGGAGGTGACCACGACCCGGTTGCGAAGCCCCTCGGCGAGCGGGCGGGCGATGCGGGGCGTGACCGGGGTCACCAGGCCGATCCAGAGCGAACTCAGCCCCGGGGTCAGCACCGGGAGCGGGATGATGATGCGCGGGCGCAGGCCGAGCTCTTTGGCGGTCATCTGCATCAGTTCCGAATACCGCAGCACGTCCGGGCCGCCGATCTCGATGGTCTGCCCGGCGGTGGCCGGATTCTCCAGGCAGGCGACGAGGTCGCTGAGCACATCGCGGATGGCAACGGGCTGGCACTCGGTGCGGACCCACTTCGGGGTGGTCATGACGGGCAGGCGTTCGGTCAGATAGCGGAGGATCTCGAACGAGGCCGAGCCGGAGCCGATGATCATCGCGGCCCGCAGCACGGTGACCGGGATGCCCGAGGTGCGCAGGGCGGACTCGACCTCGCGGCGCGAGGCGAGGTGCTCGGACAGGCCGTCCTTGGTCTCTCCGAGACCACCGAGGTAGATGATGCGTTCCACGCCAGCTTCCCTGGCGCAGGCCGCGAAGGAAGCGGCCATCCGCCGGTCCGCGTCGGCGTAATCGCCACCGGCGGACTTCATCGCGTGGACGAGATAGAACGCCACGCGGCAGCCCCGCATGGCGTCGGTCGTGTCGTCGGAGTTTTCGAGTTCGCCCCGTCGGACCTGCACCCGCGGATCCATGCTCCACGGGCGCTGATCGATCTTGCGGGGTGATCGCGCGTAGCAGCGCACGGGATGTCCGGCGTCGAGCAGGCGCGGCACGAGCCGGCCGCCGACATACCCGGTGGCACCGGTCACAAAGACCGGGGCACGGTCCGCGGGCTCCGTCCCGCCGGCGGGCGCGTTCGTGGATTGCTGCTTGTCGGAGGTCATCTCAGCGTCCCAGCAGACCCGAAAGACGCAGCCGCGTCAAGGGGAGGCCGAAGAGGCGCGACGCCAGCCCCGGCACCGACCACAGCGGTCGGGCACGCGGGCCGAGTTCTGCGAGCAGGCGTCGGCCGACTTCGACCCGGATCGGGAAGGACGCGCGGTGCGGACGCAGGTAGTGCCGGACCATCGCGGACGAACGCCACGCCGCACGCAGATCGCTGAGTTGGTCGAACCGCATCACGATGGAATCGCCGTCGCCGGAGACCTCAAACCGGGCCGTGTCCGACGAAACGGTGATCGTCCCCTCGAATGAGCGGTGGATCACGGTCAGCCCGTGACGCCGTCGCGGGTGCGGATGCGCATCGAGCCCTGCAGACGCCATTCGGCGTGGTCGGCATTGGCGCCCGTCCCGGAGGGCACGCCGACGGTCATGTTGTCGAACTCGTAGGTGATCTCGGCGTTGCGTCCGGTCAGGCGGTCATAGAGACCGATCGCCAGGTCGGGCCAGGTCTTGGTGTGCTCGGTGTTCGCCATGGGAAGACTCCTTGTGTCGTGGTGTTCCCGGTGGCTTCGACCCCGCGACTACTTCGGATTCGCCGGCGTGCGGCGACGACGGGGCGCACACGTCCGCGGCGCCGGCTGCCCTCGGGTGTTGTTCGTGTTGTGTTTGTTCAGCCCACCGCGGCGGCGGTGTCCAGACCGCGGACGGCCTCGGCCGCGGACTCGAGTTCGGCGCGCAACGACGCGGCGACGCGATCGAGGACGCCGAGTCGTTCGAGCGTGTGCAGCAGGGTTTCGGCCTGCACGCCGGCGTACACGCGGTTCGCCTCGATGATGGGCCTGCCGAGGATCTCCTCGAGCTTCCCGCGTGAATGCGTGGGACTCTTGCTCGAAGCCGTCCGTGTCCCGTACTGGTTCAGGTTGGACGCGAAGATGCCCGCGGCCGATACCGGCAGGAAGTCCTCGTACCGCTGGCCCTCGAACCGGGCGTGACCCAGGCGGACCAGTTCGGAGGGGTCGGCGGTCTCGATGGTGCCCGCGGCCGCCAGGCCGGCATCGGTCGGCTCGTAGCGTGCGTAGACCAGTCCATGGCCGACCAGTTCCGGCAGCGTCTTGGGAAAACGCGCGAAGCAGGTGGCCTGCGTTCGTTCGATGGTCTCGTGATCGGCATCGGGTCCGAGGTCGTGCCTGGCGGACTCGAACGCGAGCAGGCACGCGTCGTAGAGCGCACAGCCCGCGGCGGTGGTCGCGTAGCCGCGCTGCTCGATCTCACCGAAGCGCGCGGTGTGGCTGGCGTTGGTGGTCGTCCCGTCGGGGTTGGTGAACACGACCGGCTCGGTCAAGGCCCTGTAGGCGTCCTGGCGGAGCAGAACGGGCGTGTTCTCGCTGGGGCCCTCGGTCGAGTCCTTGAAGCCCGCGTGCGTGAGTTCATGCAGCGCCAGGTCGGGCCGGGAGAGCCGGTCCGCGAGCCCGTCGACGAGGGTCGCGATCGAACCGGGCCCGGGGCGTGCGCGTTCGAGCGCGGTCGCCTCGCGTGCCGAAAGATGGCGGAAGAGCAGGCGCATGGAGTGCCCGTCGCTGCGGTCGGCCAGCCGCTGCAGAGCCGTTGTGGCGCGTCCGACGAAGGTCTCGCGGCCCATCAGGCCCATGCAGTGCTTCATCGCCGCGGTGTAGAGGTCCATGCAGAAGGTGTTGGGCGTGAGGTGGTTGAGGTGGTGGGACTCGAAGCAGGCGATGTCCGCGGCGATCTTGAAGCCGCCGTCGCACAGGCTCTTGAACAACGGGTAGTCGCGCGCCCGCCCGGTCCACTTGAAGATGCGGTCGGTCCCGGCGCGGATGAGTTCGTTCGCCTCGTTCTCGTCCAGGCCGCCGCAGGTCTCCGCCTTCTCGATCAGGGCCTTGGCCCGGTCGGGGAACACGCGGCGCTGGGCGAGCACCTCATTGATGCGGGCGGTGGTCTCGTCGTCGAACGAGTCGACCAGCAGCAGCGAGCAGAACACGCGATGCTCGGGGTTGAGAACGGACCGGAACGCCGTGGCGACGATGGGCTGGCTCTTGGAGCCCACGTTCGCCATGTCGTAGAAGTTGTGCGGCTCCATCGCGAAGCACGCGAAAAACCGCGCGACCCAGCGGTACTCGTCGGGCCGGCCGATGCGGATCGCACCGTGGCGTTCGCCGCTGGTCTTGTCGATCTGCTCGTCGGTGATCGAGAAGCCGGGATGGACCATCGCCAGCAGATCGCATACCGCGCGGTTGGACAGGCGGTTGACCAGCAGCGACTTGTCGTAGAGCGGCACCTCGCGGCCGAACATCGCGGAAAGCTCGGCGAAGAGGCGGTGCTGCATGTCGGTCTTGTCGGCGAACAGCGTGCTCATGGTCATCACCCGCAGGGCCAGGGCTCGTCCGAGCGCCCGGCGAAGGGAACAACACTCCGCACGGGGGTGGCGAGCCGGCCCGGGAGACGATAGGGGACTCTTCCCCGTCCAGGCACGGACCGACGGTCGTTGCGGCAGGTTCTCGGGCCTAGGTTCCCGGATCCGGCCTTGTCCCGACCCGCACGAACCGTCGGCCGCTCTGGGCTGGGCGTCGGGTCCGCGGAGGGCTCTGAACCCGGCGGCCCCGCGTGCCGATGCTGTCTTTCGGACCCGACCGCATGAGCAGACCGCCCAGCCAACCCGAGCCCACGCCCGAACAGGCCGCGTTCGAGATGGCCGTGGAGCGCAACAGCCCGCTGTCGGTCGCCCGGCCAGCCGACATCGGATCGCTGCCCATGGCGCGGGGTCGCTTCCTCAGGCCGGTCGACGGAGCGGTGCTCATCGAGAACCTGCAGATCCCCGGACGCAGGGTGCCCATCGACCGCGGCGATCAGGTCGATGCGTACTTCGTCCAGGCCGGCGAGGTCTACCGCTTCCGCGCCCGGGTGCTCTCCATGGACACGCCGGTCCAGCTGAACGATTCGATGGTCGTCCGCGGCATGAAGCTGACCGCACCGGCCCTGGTCGAGCGGGGCAACCGTCGGCGGATCTACCGACAGAGCTTCGTCTCCCTCCGCCCGGCTGTCGAGGCGAGCGTGTGGGCCGTGCCGCTGGACCTGCTCACGCCGGATCAGCGGGCCCTGGTCGTGGCCGAGCCGCCCCCGGAACCGGAGCTCCAAGCGCCAGCCGCGGGCGCGGAAGACGACGCGCTCCCGGAAGAGCCCGCGCCCGGCGCGATCGAGGGGTTCAGGATCGAACGGGCCGAGCGGGTGATCCAAGGCCTGGCGCCCCACGAAACGCTCTTCGAGCCCGTGCCCGGGCTGACGCTCGGTCAGGTGCGCGCGGTGACGAAGACGCCCCCGCACTGGTCCGGCGAGGTCATCGACGCTTCGGAGTTCGGCATCGGGCTGCGAATTGCGCGGGTGATCTACTCGCGTCTGAAAGTGTTCCAACCGCTGGTGGTGCGGTTCGGCCTGCCCGGCGTGCGCCGGCCAATGGAGTTCCTGCTCGAGGTCCGCCGGGTTCAGGGCGCGGGGCGCTCCGACGCCCGCCTGGGCGGGACGATGCTGATCAACCCGGCCGACGCCGGCGAGGTCGGCGCGGTCCGCGACCTGGCCAAATACACGCTCACCCTGCAGCGTGAACGCGCCAAACGCATCCGCGACGCGGCCTGAGCCGGTCCGATCGGGCGCGGCCGCGCGGGCCCGCCCGGCGCGGTCTAGGCTGGCGGTCTCGGGAGGCATCACCCATGCTCGGACTGCGGTCGGCTCTGCTCGTTCTGCTCACGATCCCCGGCGCGCTGGGCATGGCCCCGGCGAGCGAACCGCCCCTGCGCATCGCCGTCATCGGCCTCGTCCACGGCCACGTGGAGGGGGTGCTGTGGGCCGCCCGGGAGCGGTCCGACATCGAGATCGTCGGCGTGTACGACCCGGACCGGTCCCTGTTCGACAAGTTCAAGGGCAAGTACCGGCTCGACGAAGCCCTGTACTTCGACGATCTGGATCGCATGCTGGACGAGACGAAGCCCGAGGCCGCCAGCGTCATGACGTCCGTCGCCGATCACCTCCGCGTGTTCGAGGCGTGCGCCCCGCGCGGGGTGCCGGTGCTGCTCGAGAAGCCGCTGGCCTTCTCCAAAGCGGACGCGGCCGAGATCGAGCGCCTCGCGCACGAGCACGGTGTGCTGGTCCTGACCAACTACGAAACCTCGTGGTACGCGTCGGTGCGCACCGCGGCGCGGATGGCGGCTGAGACCGGGCCGATCACGCGGGCCGTGTTCCGCCACGGCCACAAGGGGCCGAAGGAGATCGGCTGCTCCGCCGAGTTCCTCGCCTGGCTGACCGACCCCGCCCGGAACGGCGGCGGGGCGATCGTGGACTTTGGCTGCTACGGCGCAAACATCATGACCTGGCTGATGGACGGTCGCATGCCCGACACGGTGGTCGCGACAACCAACCAGATCAAGCCCGGGCTGTACCCGGATGTCGATGACGACGCGACGATCACTCTGATCTACGACGGCGCTGCAACGGCGGTGCTGCAGGCGTCATGGGCGTGGACGCACGATAACAAGGAAATGGACCTGCACACGCCGGGCGGTTCCTACCACGCGGCCAAGTGGGAGCACCTGACCGTCCGCAAGCCGGACGCGGACGCGGTCGTCACAAAGACGGACGAGCGGCCCGAGTGGCTGGCCAACGAGTGGACTTACCTCCGCCGCGTGGTTCGGGGCGAGTGCGCCGTCGATCCCTTGTCGAGCCTGGAGAACAACGTGATCGTGGCGCGGATCCTCGATGCGGCCCGGGAGTCGGCGCGGACGGGGCGGGCGGTTCGCCTGTCAGACTGATTCACATCGCGAGCGATGCGAGCGATTTGAGCCCCACCGGCTCCTGCGTGTGGAACGGCTCCCCCGCATCGGCCCCGATGCGTGAGCCGAAGTACACCGCCGACGCCGCGACCCAGTCCACCACTTTGCGGTTCTTCTCGGGCAGCACGAACTGCGTGTGATAGGCCCGGATCGCGTCGAGCTTGGTCTCCACGCAGCCGCTGATGTCGAACACGAAGCTCGGGTCGGCCACCCAGCGCAGGTGCGTGGCGTAGTAGTAGAAAAGCCACTTGGGGTGGCAGGGCTTGGTCTGCTTGCCGCCGTCTTCCACACCGGGGCCTTCCAGCGGCTGCCCGGTCCATTGATCGACCGGCCCGGGCATGGTTACTTTGCTCAGCTTGCTGTCGAACCGCGCGTCCTCAACGATCCGCGTGACCGCCCGGTGGTCCGGGTGCGCGTCGACGGGGTAGGTCGTAAACAGCATGTCCGCCTGCCACGCCCGGAACACCGCGGCCACCTTGTGCCGCGCCTCGACCGTGTGCACCACCTCCCGGTTGGGCAGCCCCAGCAGCATGCGCCGGATGGGCACGGCCCCGGAGTGCTCGGCCGGATCGGGCGAGAGGATCGCCGTGGCCGCGGCTGTTTCCTGCTTGCGGATTTCCACGCTGCCCAATGGCGTGGGCTCGCCGTTGGTGATATCGAGCAGCAGCACGTGGTGCCCCTGCCGGGCGAGCCGGGCGATGGTGCCGCCCATGCCGAGTTCCTGATCGTCGGGGTGGGGGCCGACGACGACAATGCGTGCCATGGACCCATGATACGAGCCGGCGACGCACAAGCCGCGACCGGCAGGGAGCGGGTGCGGCGAGCGGGTCGGATCGGCGTCGATCCGTTGATCCGAGAGCCCCCAAACGGCGCTTCAGAACCGCCGAACGGGCAGGAGTGACGCGGCCCCCGCGTCCGCTCCCTTGCCGGTCGCGGCTCGTTCGGGTCCCGAGCCGCTCGCGCGTGTCAGTTGAAGCTGTTTTCGACCACCACAAAGCCGACCAGCTCGCGGTTGTCGGCCGGGCCGCTCTCGATCTCGCAGAGCACGACGGCCGCGGGGTCGCGCTGGGCGAAGAACCCGCCCGCCCGGTACACGTCGCCGAAGTCGTCCACGAAGTCCCGCAGGTCCATCTCCCAGCTGTCGCCGGGCAGGAAGGCGGGCACCTCGGCCGAGTACTGCTGGTTCAGCCACAGGCGTCCGGGCCCGAAGGTGCGGGCGGTGGTGTTGGTCATGCGCAGGGTGGTCACCTCGCGGAAGACCTGGACCGGCGCGACGGTCCCCCGGGGCAGGGCGTCGGGATAGGCCGGGCCGGGGGCGGCCGTCTGCTTCTCATTGAAGAGCTGGCATCCCGACAGGGGCAGCGCCCCACCGGCGAGCAGGGCGGTCAGCAGGCCCGCGAGGGGCACGATCCGGGTTCGGGAGAAATCTGTCACGCCCCTATCCTCTACCCGATGTCCTGCCAGAGCAACAACGCGACCCCGGCCACCTTCGCCATCGCCGAGGGTGCCCAGTCCATCGACCCCCGGAAAGTGGCCGAGGAACTGGTCAACCGCCACGGCCCCGGCGGCATGGACCCCCGCGTCCGGGCCCATATCCCGGGGTTCGACGCCCCCTTCTTCCAGGCCGGGCTGGCGGGCTATTCCGACGCCCCCATGCGGATCATCGCCCGGCGCCACGGCTGCCCCATCTGCGTCACCGAGGCCCTCCTCGACCGCACCCTGCTCGCCGGAGGCCGGGGCTTCGCCAAGGCCGACCTGGGCGACATCGAGGACAACATCCCCGGCGGCGTCGAGGACCACCCCCTGATCGGTCAGATCATGGGCTCCGAGCCCGTCGAGATGGCCGCCGCCGCCCTGAAGATGGTCGAGCAGGGCCAACGGGGCGACAAGGAATACCGCAAGGTCGCCTACAAGGACCAGACCCCGGACTGGTTCCGCGAGAAGCTCCGCCTGCCGGGGGGAGAGCAACTCTCGGGGAAGGGACTAGGGACTAGCCACTTGCCACTCGGGGAAGAGGCCGAGTTCGAAACCCTAGTCCCTAGTGGCAAGTCCCAAGTCCCCGATCGCAGCTTTGCTGCGATCGACATCAACCTCGCCTGCCCCGTCAAGAAAATCTCCACCAAGTCCCGCGGCGGCCACTGGCTGACCGACCCCAAGGGCGCCATCGAACTGCTCGAAGCCGTCCGCGAGGCCCTGCCAGCCGAGGTGCCCGTCACGGTCAAACTCCGCCGCAGTTTCGACGACACGCAGGAAATGGTCGACAATCTGCACCGCATCTTCGACGCGGCCTACGACATGGGCTGCGCCTGGGTCACCGTCCACGGCCGCACCGTCGAGCAGAAATACGTCGGCCCGGCCCGCTGGGACCCCCTGCGCGAACTCGTTCAGCGCAGGCCGAACCACCCGGTGTTCGGCTCGGGCGACGTCTGGGACGTCAACCAGATCTTCCGCATGATCGCCTACACCGGCGTGGCCGGCGCCTCCGTCGCCCGCGGCTGCATCGGCAACCCCTGGATCTTCCGCCAGGCCCGCGACCTGCTCGAAGGACGCGACCCGCGGACGCCGACGATCGCCGAGCAGCGCAGCGTGCTGGAACAGCACTTCGAACTCGCCCTGGCCGCGAACCAGAACATGCGCCACCCCGAACTGCACACCGGCAAGACCATGCGCAAGTTCGGCCTCCGCTTCGCCGAACACCACCCCCGCGGCGAGGAAGTCCGCCAGGCATTCATCAAGGTCGCGTCGCTGGAGGACTGGCGGGGGGTGCTGGAGGCGTGGTACGGGGACGATCAACCGTAATCCGGTGCCGTGCTCTTCGGCTTTGCGAAGAGCACGCTCTTGACGCGGCCCCAGATCGTGTTCTTGGAAGCCAAGACCACGGCACCGGTGCCCGTCACACCGTCACTCCCGCGCCTCGACGCCCGGCTCCGCCGGCGTCCCGATCATCGGCGCCCGCCCCATCATCGCCACCGTCACCCCCGCGAAGATCAGGACGAACGCAACCCCCTCATTCCACCGCGGCTTCTCCTTCAGCACCAGCACCGCGAACGCGATGAACACCGTCATCGTGATCGCCTCCTGCAGGATCTTGAGCTGCGCCGCCGTGAACGGCCCCCCCTGCGAGATGTGCCCGATCCGGTTCGCCGGCACCTGCAGCAGATACTCCGGGAACGCGATCAGCCACGAGATCCCGATCGCCACCGGGATCGTCCACCCCGTCTTCTTCAGATGCCCGTACCACGCCCAGGTCATGAAGCAGTTCGAGCCGACGAGCAGCAGGACGGTGATGAGGGCTTTGGACATGGCGAAAGACTAGCCGTGAGCCCGTCGATCACCGACGCGCATTGCCCCCGACTTCCATGAGCAGACCGCCGTCTCCGGCCGCCTGGTCACCGGCCAGAACCCCGCCTCCGCCACGGCCACCGCCGCGGTTGTCGCCCGCGTGCTGGGCGGCCGCTAACCTCAGGCGGATGATCCGCCGCCGCGTCCAGCCCGTCCGAACCGCCAATGCGTGCGTGCCGGTGGCCCTCCTGCTCGCGACCGTCCTGCCGATCGCCGGGTGCTTCTCGTACCACCCGTCCAACACGCCGACACGACCGTCCGAGCCCCTCGCCGCCGACGCGTGGCCCCGGTTCGACACCGATCCCCTCGAAGCGCTCGCCGCCACCCCCGCGTCCGTGCCACGGTTCGTGATCGACCGCGACCGCGTCGCCGGGTCCCTCAAGAGCGCCGACGACGCCAGGATCGACGAAACGGTCGCTGACCTCGAAAGCCGCACCGCCTACCACGTCCGGCTTGTCCGCCGGACCCACCACGGCCTGCTCCGGCTCTGGACCGATCCACGCGACAGCGGCCGCGTCACCCGCAAACCGTTCTTCTCGTGGAACGGGCGGCTGGAGGAGTTCGTCCGCAACGGCGCGTTCCTGACCACCCCGGCCCTCGCCGCGGGTGACGCCCGCGAGCAGTCCCGAAAGGACCACGGGCTGGAAGAAGACGCGCGGGCCGGCGTCGGCCCCTTCGGGCTCCGGCGCACCGGCGAGCCGCAACGCTGGCGTCTGGACGAGGGCATCGGTCTCTCGGTGCCCAGCGAGGTCGCGCCGGACGCGCCCGGACTGATCGTGCACCTGACCTCGCTGCTCGAGAACAAGTACGAGCACGGTGTGCTCAACCGTTTCAGGGGCTGGGGCTGGGCCGTGGCCCACATCGAGTCGCGCATCGGCGTGCCCGGCCCGAACGAGACCGCCCGCATCCGCCGGCGTGACCTCCAGCGACAGCGCGTCCGGGCCCTGATGGACGAGGCGTACCCCGATCCGCCGGTGAGCCTCAAGGAACACATCGCCCGCGACACCCTGCTCCATCTCGTCACCGAAAGGGTCGAGGCGGAGTTCCCCGATCTGGACACCGGCTTCGAGATCCGCCCGGGCACCGACATCGCGGCGCTGGGGGCCACCATCGCCCGGGCCGTCGATGCGCGGCTCGCCGAGCACGCCTACGCCGCGGAGGCGCTGGTGGCCGCCATCGACGAGGCCAACCCGCAGCTGGCCACCCGCCCGCTGGTGGTGTTCGGTTTCAGCGGCGGGGCGCTGGCCGC
The DNA here is from genome assembly GCA_963975575.1 of uncultured Phycisphaerales bacterium. Lineage (GTDB taxonomy): Bacteria > Planctomycetota > Phycisphaerae > Phycisphaerales > UBA1924 > UBA6054. The sequence continues at coordinate 58,865 of CAXBHL010000001.1, forward strand.
CCCGGCCGTGGCCGCCCGCCTGCACGAGGCCTTCCCCGGGCGACCGCTGCGCCTCGTTCTCGTCGGCGGCGGGGGCGACATCCTGACCATCGCCCGCACCAGCACCCTGACCGACGGAGGCGTGACCCTGGTCCCCAAGGACGGCCCCGAGCCGACCGGAGCGCAGCTCGCCGAACTCCAGCGTGCGTACGAGGAGGCGTCTCGGCTCGACCCCCTCCGCGCCGCGGCCGCGCTGCGGGATGTCCCGATCCTCCACATTTCCGCCGACGCGGACACCGTGGTGCCAACCCCCGCCGCCCGCCGGTTCGATCAGACGCACGCCGGCGTGGACCGGATCGAGCACCGGGGCTCGCACAACACGCTCTTCTTCTTTCTCAACAGCCAGGCCGGCAAGATCCGCTCGTGGCTCCGCGCCCACGGCGCCGAATGACGCTCACACCGGCGACTCGATCACCAGCGTCACCGGGCCGTCGTTGACCAGCTCCACCCGCATGTCCCCGCCGAAGACGCCGGTCGCCACCGGCACGCCCGCTTCGCGGATCAGCGTGCCCACCCGATCGAACAGCCGCTCCGCCTCCGGCGGCTTCATCGCGTTGCCAAAGTCCGGTCGGCGCCCCTTCGCGGCCGACCCCGCCACCGTGAAGTTGGGCACCAGCAGCACCGACCCGCCCACGCCCGCGAGTCCCAGGTTCATCTTGCCCGCCTCGTCCTCGAACACCCGCAGCCCGGCGATCTTGCCGGCCATCCACGCCGCGTCCGGCTCCGCGTCGCGGGCCTCCACCCCCAACAGCACGGCCAGCCCGCGACCGATCGCCCCCGACACGCGGGCCCCGCCGGGCCCGATCACGCGGACTTCCGCCCGTTCAACCCGCTGGATCACCGCCTGCATACCGCCTCCCGCGCCCGATCCGGGCGGTGTCCCCTTCACGCGGGGCCCGTCCCATGGTACATTGACCGCGGAGGCCCCCGATGCCGCAGTGGCTTGTCATCACACTGATCGTTCTGATGGTGCTCGTCGTGCTGGGCTTCTTCGGCCTGATGTTCGCCGAGATGGGCAACAAGCGGACCACCGGCCGCTTCACCGCCAGCACGCCCAACCGGGCCGGCAAGGGCACCGGCGGCCGCGCCAAGTCGCGACCCAGAAAGAGCCGCTGACCCCGGCGCTCACCCGGGATCGAGCACGTAGGCCGTGCCCTTGTTCTCCCGCAGCCACAACCGCGTCAGCTGGTCCCGCCGGTAGACCCGCGTCGCCCCGGTGGCGTCGGCGTGCGCCGGGTCGCGCACGAGCACCCCGCCGGCCTCGTCCAGGCCCGAGATGACGATCAGGTGACCGGACGCCGACGAATACCCGGCGCCCGACAGCTCCCGCTCCCGGAACGGCGGCAGCGAAACCACGATCGGCCCCGCTTCCAGAAACGAGCGCGCCTCCGCCCACGAGCCGATCCGCGTCAGGCGCATGGGCACGCCGAGCTCGCACGCGCCCAGGGTGTTGTTGACCCAGTTGCCGTACAGATCGAAGTCCGCGTCGTACACGCGCTCGGCCATGTCGCCGACGCCGACCGGCACGCCGCGCGATTCGACCACCATCGCCACGGCTGTCGGTGAGCACAGACGCCCGCCGAGTTCCGCGCCGCCGTCGCGCTGCGCTTTGTGCGGCACCGCGTGGGCGACCGGGCCGGGATGGGGCTCATCGGTCCACGCCCCGCCGCGCCCGACGCCGGTCGTTGTCACCCACACCGAACGGACCGTGACCGGCCCGCCGCACGCGATCACCCGCCAGCGGATCGCCTCGGCCGGCTCGCGGCAGATCACCGTGTCGACGTCGATCCGGACCGAATCCGCCTCCCGCACCGGCGGGACGCACGCCCGCGCCCCGCGCCGCGCCACACGAAGCCACCCGGACCACACCCCGCCCTGCAGCACGCTCGCGTCGAGCGCGGCCGAGGCTCCGCCGTGCAGGACGATGTCCCAGGACAGCACCGCCTCGTCGAAGGCGGGCGACCCGATGGCCGCGGATTCGATCTGCGAGCCGCTCGCGTCCAGACGGATCTCCGGATCGGCCGCGAACCGTGCATGCCGGTGACCCGCCGTCGTGCAGCCCGCCAGCACCGCCGCGAGCAATCCCGCGAGCAACACCGCGGCCGGCCGGACCCCGGGTCTCAAGCCCGCCGCTCCGCGCTGCCCGTTCCCGGGTCGGTCTTGGGCTCGTCGGTCTTTGGCGCCTCGGCCTTGGTCTTGGTGTCCCCGGTGCGGGTCTCGGTCTTCGTGCCCTCGCCCGAGGTGCTCGCGTAGCGAACGCGCCCGTGGTAGATGCTCGCCACGCTCTTGGAGATCGAGTCGCAGATCGTCGACAGCTCGCGCAGCGTCAGGTCGCACTCGTCGAACTGCCCGTCCACCAGCCGCCGGTTGGCCAGCTCGCGCACGAGGGCGTCGATGCGGGCGGGCGTCGGCTCGGCCAGGGTGCGGGTCGCGCTCTCCACGGCGTCGGAGAGCATCGTGATGGCGACCTCCTTCGTCCGCGGCTTGGGCCCGGGGTAGCGGTAGTCCACCTCGGCGGGCAGCCGGTCGTCGTCGCCCTCGATCACGCGCGTCTTCTCGGCTTCGGCCTTCTCGAGCCTGGCCTTGTCGGCCGCGGCCTTCTCGGCCTTTTCACCCTTCGGCCCCTTGTCCGCCTTCTCGAGCGCACGCCGGTAGAAGTACTCGACCAGCGTGGTGCCGTGGTGGCCCTCGATGAAGTGCCGCAGGTTCCGGGGCAGGTTGTGCTTGCGGGCGATCTCCATGCCGTCCTTGACGTGGCCGACGATCACCAGCAGCGACATCGCCGGGTTGAGCTTGTCGTGCTTGTTCTGCCCGCCCGACTGGTTCTCGACGAAGTACATCGGCTTGTTCATCTTGCCGATGTCGTGGTACAGGCAGCCCACGTAGGTCAGCAGCGAGTCCGCCCCGATCGATTCTGCGGCCGATTCCGCGATCGAAGCCACGTTCAGCGAGTGGTTGTAGGTCCCCGGCGCCCGCTGCTGCAGTTCGCGGAGCAGGGGCTGCTTGGGATCGCGCAGCTCGATCAGCGTCATGCCCGTCGTGATGTCGAACACACGCTCGACGAACGGCAGGATGAACAGCGCGATGCCGCCCACCAGCAGGCCCGACAGGAACGACTGCGCACCCGCGGAGAGGACCGCCGCGGTCCGCGACGCCGGCGTGGGGCCGACCGCCGGCAGCTGGATCACCTGGTCGAGCATGGCCGCGCCGCTCATCGCAAGCGCCACCGCGATCGACATGCGGATCAGCGTGCGACGCTCGCGGATCTCGCGCAGCTGGCTGATCGAGGCGGCGATGCCGATGACCATCAGCGCCAGCATCCCGACCGGAAGCCCGAGCGCCATCGCCACGAACACCGACAGCACCGCGCTGATCGCCAGCGAGGTCCGCTGGTCGTACGCCACGCACAGCAGCACCGCCACGAGCACGACGGGCGTCAGAGAGGCCAGCCACATCAGCCGCGGATCGAACACGCCCAGCAGGCACGCCGAGGCGACCGCCGCCGCGAGCAGCAGCGTCAGCCAACCGATGCGCGCCGGACGCTGGGCGATCTTGGGGCAGAAGCTGGCGACGTAGCCCGCCAGGAGGATCGTCAGCACCGCGACCATGCCGAAGATGCCCGCCCGCCGGGCCATCAGCCGGGCCGCCCCGCCCCGCTCGCGGAACTGCTCGCGCTCACGGAGGAACAAGGCGAGCTGGTCCGAGTCGAGCGTCTCGCCCCGCCCGAAGATCTTCTGCCCGACCGCGATCTCCCGCCGCACGGGCTGCACCCGATCGGCGGCCTTCTGCTGCGCCGCGGTCGTGGCCGAGGCGTCGAAGGCGAAGGTCGGGCGCCCCGCGTTGATCAGCCGGTTGCGGACAAGCTCGTCCGTCGGCGCCTCAAACCCGGCGATCCGCACGATCCGATCGACCTCGCGACGCAGCATCTCCGCGTTCTCGACGTTGATCGCGTCCTCGCGGCTGACGCCCTGGGACCCGCCCCGCTCGTCGCGCAGCTCGATGAGCGGGCTCAGCCCCTCCTGCGTCACGCGCTGCCAGCCCGTGCCGCTGAGCATCGGACGACGGCGCAGGATCTCGTCGAGCACCGTCACCCGGCTGGCCCACTGCGCCAACTGCGCGTCGTCGGCCGCCAGCGCCCGCATCGCGGCCAGCCGGTCCTCCGACAGGCCGAACTTGACGCGGATGTCCTGGTTCACGCCCGACAGCGTCTCCACGCCCGCCAGCGTCCGCGGCAGGTTCGCGATCGATGCCTTCAACTCCTCCAGCACCGGGCCGTCGGCGACGTAGATCCGCGGCGTGTTCTGCCGGGCCGCCTCGCGCACCATCTCGGTCTGGTTCGTGTCCTCGGTGTTGAACTCGATCCGCGCCAGGCGCGTCTCGCGCATGATCTGGCCGACCGCCACCCGCGGCTGCTCGATCGTCCACCACGACAGCGTGCCCACCACGATCACGAAGAGCGCGCACGCCAGGATGCCCCAGCCCAGCGCCTCGTGATCGGCCAGCCCGATCAGGCGGTCGCGCCAACGCAGGCCACGCGTCGAGATGTTTACCCGAGACGTCGTGCCGCGACGAGCCGATTTGCCGGTTTCCTTGGCCATGAACCCTTTCAGCCTACCCGGTCAGCCGACCGGATCGGGCACCGCCCCGTCCACGCTGCCCGGATCCTCACGCAGGGCCTGCTCGACCGCCTCGCGGTACGCCCGGTGGTCTTCCGAGGCCCCGTACGCATCGACTATCCGCTGCACAAGCTTGTGCCGGACCACGTCCTGCCCGCTCAGGGCCACCATCCCCACCCCGCGGACCCGGCGCAGACGACGCACCGCGTCGATCAGGCCCGATTCCGTCGGGTCCGGCAGGTCGATCTGCGTGGTATCCCCAGTCACGATCATCTTGCTCCCGTGCCCCATCCGGGTCAGGAACATCTTCATCTGCCCCTTGGTCGTGTTCTGCGCCTCGTCCAGAATAATGACCGCCCCGTTCAGGGTGCGACCACGCATGAACGCCAGCGGCACCACCTCGACCACGTCCGACTCGATGAACCGGCGCAGGTCCCGGTACTCCATCATGTCGTGCAACGCGTCCAGCAGCGGGCGAAGGTAGGGGTTGACCTTCTCTTCCAGCCCCCCGGGCAGGAATCCGAGCTTCTCGCCAGCCTCCACCGCGGGGCGGCACAGGATCACCCGCGAGACGTCCCCCTCGCGCAGCATGTGCACCGCCGCCGCCACCGCCAGGTAGGTCTTGCCCGTGCCCGCCGGTCCGAAGCCGAAAGTCAGGTCGTTGTTCCGGATCGCGTCCAGGTACAGCCGCTGGTTGTCGGTCTTGGGCTCGACCGGCTGCCCGGCCGCGTAGACCCGCAGGCGTCCGTCCCAGCCGGGAGACCGCCCGCGCCCCATCTCCCGGCGCGCCCGCCCGGACTCGCCCGCGATCAGCCCGAGGACCTCCTCGCGCGAAACCGCCGCACCGGCCCGGGCCCGCCGGCCCAGCTCGTCGAACACCCGCCGGGCGACCCCCAGCTCGGGCTCTTCCCCGCGCAGCACGATCGACCCGTCGCGGACCGACACCGCCACGCCCAGCGCCTCACGGATCAGCTTGAGATTGCGTTCCCCCGACCCGGTCATGCGGATCGAGTCGTGCCCCGGGGGCATGGCGATGCTGACTTCCAAGCGTGCTCCACTCCGTCCGTGCTAGGCTGCCGACCACGCGCCGCCGCCCAACACCTCGGCCAGCCCGCGGGCCGGCCGAACGATCGCAAGGTGAAGTATATGAGCGCCACCCGCCGGAAAGCCCATCGGCCCGCAAACCGTCCCGCGACCGGGATTTGCGCCCGCCCGGCCCGACCGGCCCCCCCGCCCGGCTTGGCCCGGACGACCTGTTTGGCGTGGATCGGCCTTGCGCTGGCGTTGGCCGGGTGCCGGGCCGACCCCGTCCCCCAGCCCCGACCCCGCCTGAGCGGGCCGGAACGGACCGTGCAGGCCGCCGACCCGGCCCAAAACCGCACCCCCGCCCAGCTCCCCGGCTGGGCCCGCATCGACCGGGCCGTGGCCGGGGGCGCCATCGAGCACCTCGTCGTGGCCACCCCCGTCGAGACCATCGGCGTCCGCTTCCGGACCTACCGCCTGCTCGGCCCCCGCGACCAGCCCGGCGAACTCCTGGTCGAACGGACCGAAACAGATCTCAAGCTCACCATCCGCCTGGGCCGCTTCGGCGACCCGGAACTCGAGCAGGCCGTGCTCGCCGAGATCCGCAAGGCACTGGCGAACGCCGGCTAGCCGGCTGACCCGCCCACGCAACGGGGCAGCTCGACGATCATCGTCGTGCCCTGCTGGTACACGCTCTCGACCGCGATCTGGCCGCCCAGCCGGCGCGTCGCGTGCTTGGCGATCGCCAGGCCGAGCCCGGTGCCGCGTTGGACGGTGCCGCCCGTGCGGGCACGGTCCACCTGGTAGAACCGCTCGAAGATCCGCTGCTGGTGCGCGAGGGGGATGCCGATGCCCCGGTCCCGCACGCGGATCCGCACGCCGCCCGGCAGATCGGCCCCCGCCGGCGCCGGGTTCACCGGGTCGATCGGGATCGACGCCGGCTCGGCCGAGAGCTCCACCGCCGTGCCGTCGCGGGCGAACTTGGTCGCGTTCTCGACCAGGTTCCGCAGGATCAGCTCCAGCAGCACCGGGTCGGTCCGAACCACGGCCACCCCATCGGCGACCGTGCACTCCATCCGCAGGCCCTTGCGCTTGCAGATCGCCTCGAACTGATCGCGCTGGTGCCCGAACGCGTCCGCCAGCGACACGTCGGCAAGAGTGGGGGGCATGTCCGCCGACTCAAGCTTGGACAGGTCCAGCAGGTCGTTGACGAGCGCCTCGAGCCGGGCGGCGTTGGCGGCCACCATGCCCGTCAGACGCTCGAGCATCGCCGGATCGTCGCGGGCCGGGCCCCGGAGCGTCTCGGCGGCCCCGCGGATCGACGCGATGGGCGTGCGCAGCTCGTGCGACGCGTTCGCCGCGAAATCGGCCTTCAGGTCCGCCGCCTTGACCAGCTCGGTCACGTCCCGCAGGGTCACCACGCAGCCCGAGCCGCGCTCCAGCGTGTCGGCCGAGACGATCAGCGTCCGCAGCTCGCCCTCGATCGGCAGCTTGAGCCGCGCCCGTCCCGGCTCCCCCGCGCGGGCGTGCCGCTCCATCTCGTGCAGTTCCGTCTGCGTGAACAACTCGTCGAACCGCACGCCGGCCAGGTTCCGCCCCCCGCCCAGCGTCCGCGAGGCCGACCTCGACGCCACCGTGATCACGCCGGCGGCGTCCGTGGCGATGATGGGCGTTCCCGCCGCGTCGAGCACCTGGCGCAGGCGTTCGTGCCGCGCTTCGCCCGCCCGCGCCGCTCTCGCCGCATCAGCCAAATGTGCCCGCTCGCGTTCGTCGGCGAGCCGGTCGCGACGCACCGTCCAGACCAGCCAGACCATCGCTCCCAACGCCACGACCAGGGCCGCCTTCATGAACAAGCCCACGATGACGGCGCTGGCCGCCACCGCGGCCGGCAGCGGCCACCGGTCACGCCCCGGGCGTGGATCGCTGTGGATGGGTTGTGGATGTTCTGCCACGGCGGATTGTTCCGTCCCGGTTCTCTCCGGGCCGTCCCGCACCCGAGCGGGCGGTGCCGGGGTCGTCAGGTGGGCGAATCGGCGGTCTCGGGCTCGGTGCTGGCCCGGTAGCCCACCCCGCGGACGGTCTTGATCATCCCGGCGTGGTCGCCCAGCTTCTTGCGGATCGACGTGATGTGCACGTCAATGGTCCGCTCGGTCACCGTCACCCCCGGCCCGATGGCACGCGAGATCAACGCGGGGCGGCTGAGCACTTTGCCCTGCGCGCTCACCAGCGCGGCCAGCAGACGAAACTCGGTGATCGTCAGCTTCATCTCTTCGCCGTCCACGAACGCGGCATGCTCGTCCAGGTCGATCGTCACCGGGCCCAGGCTCAGCTCGGCCTTCTTCACCCCGGCCCCGCCGCCACGCCGGGCGACCGCCTTGACCCGCGCCAGCAGCACCTGCATCGAGAACGGCTTGGCGATGTAGTCGTCGGCCCCCGCGTCCAGGCCCTCCAGCTCGTGCTTCTCCTCGGCCCGGGCGGTCAGCATCAGGATCGGGATCGAGGCCGTGCCCGTCTGGCTGCGCAGGCGTCGGGCGACCTCCAGCCCGGAAAGCCCGGGCATCATCACGTCGAGCACGATCACGTCGGGCTGGCGGGTGCGGACCAGCTCGAGGGCTTTGAGCCCGTCGGTGGCCGTCACGACCTCGTGCCCGTCCTGGCGGATGTTGTATGCGACCAGTTCGAGCAGATCTGGCTCGTCATCGACCACCATGACAGTCAGCGGGACGGACATCCGGGCTCCTCCGTTCTGGGGCCCATCAGCCTATCTCCCCCGCGCCCCATACTCCCGTGCGGGGCCGCGATTTACCGTATCTGAACGCACCCCCGGGCGGCCCGTCATCTCCCTCGCGGGCGCGGACCCCCCAAATGTGCTCCGGGCGGGCCGGAGCGGCCGACTTCACCTCCCGGGCCAAGATTCCGCGGACGATCCCGCGCGCCGCTCGATCCGGGCCCGCCAGTGGGGAACGATCCGCCATGCCAAAGACCCTGCCCGGACCGTCCGCCGCCCTGATCCTCGCCCTGGCCGCCCTGCCTGCCGGCGCCGGCGACGCACGGGAGCTGGCCGCCCGGCTGCGGTCCGAGACCGCCTTCAACGCCGAGGCGATGCGGGCCGCCAACGTCGCCCCGGTCCCCATGTCGGCCTCGCTGCTGATCCAGACCCGCTACATGTACAACGTCCGCAAGAACCCCTCGCCCACAGGCAGCCGCATCGACACCGTCGGGTTCGACCTCCCCCGCGCCCAGCTCCGCCTGGACGCCAACATCGCCAACGAGCAGCTCCTCGCCCACGTGATGTTCGATTTCGGTAACGCCGAGGGCGACCGCGGGCGAGGCCGCGGCGCCGACAGCGACCCTTCGGGTGAGGGCTCGCCCGAACTCCGCGAGGCGTGGGCCCAGTACAACTTCTCGGGCGAGCAGACCGGCTACTACCTCAAGGCTGGCCAGTTCCGCTCCCTCCTTCTGTACGAAGAATCCATCGCCCCCGAGTTCCAGCTCGCCGTCGAGCGGTCGGTCACCAACGAGTTCTTCGCCCCGGGCAACACGCAGGGCGTGGCTCTGGGCTTCGTCGGCCCGGACATCGCGTGGGAAGTGTCGTTCAACGACGGGATCGACAGCCTCGGCAGCCGCCAGACCGTCAATACAGCCTTCGACTCGCCCTTCGAGGCCGACTTCGCCGTCTCGTCCCGCGTGGACTGGAAGCTCGCGGGCGACTGGTCCCGGTTCGAGGACTTCACCTCGTGGCGCGGCGAGGACGTCGCGGCCCGCGTGGGCGCCGGGCTGCACTGGGAGCGTCGCGGCGATACGAACCCGGCCGCCTTCATCCCCGACTTCATCGTCGGCGTCGGCGACGCCCTGGATTTCACCAACATCACCTGGACCGTCGACGCCTCGTACGAGGGAGACGGGTGGCACGCGTTCGTCGCCTACGTGGGCCAGCGCCTCGAGTGGGAGATCGACTCACCCGTGGTCGGGACGCTCATCCTCACCCAGCACGGCATCGTGGGCCAGGCGGGCGTCTTCTTCATCGACGACGTCGAGGTCTTCGCCCGCTACGAGGGCTTCCTGATCGACTCGGCCCTGATCGAGGGCTTCGGGGCGCAGGAGGACTACTACCACTTCCTGACCCTCGGCCTGAACTACTTCCTCACCCCCCGCTCGCACGCCGCCAAGTTCAGCTTCGACCTGACCACCGCACTGACCGACAGCGACGTGCTCGACGCGGGCACGACGAGTTCGGTCTTCTTCCCCGACCCCACCGTGACCGGATTGCTGGGTGGATCACCCGAAGAATGGCTGATGCGGGCCCAGTTCCAGTTTTTGTTCTAACTGATTGTGCAAACTCGGGTTATCCTCGGTAGAACCCGGGTTTTCAACGATCCGGATGACCATCGCCGGCCGACCCCCACCCCGGGTCGGCCGGTTTTTTGTGCCCGATCCCGAAGTTAATTTAGTAATCACAAACTTTTCGACCGATCCCCTTGAGCAGGCCGGTTAGGTTGTCCTAGCATCCGGCTCTCAACCTCTCTCCAACCCTCGGGCCCGTGGCCCCTGGTGCGGGGAAGCGCTCGGAAGAGCGGGGCATCCAATGAAATCGTTCCCCATCACCGCATCCGTCCTCTCCGTGCTCGCCGGTTCGGCGTTCGCGCAGTCGGGCCTGGACCTGGACCGTGCCTACGCGTCCGAACTGCGGGCGGAGGCGCAGGAGCGTGCGAGCTTCCTGGGCACGAACAACGCGGCGAACATCAGCGTCTCGGCGGTCATGCAGGCCCGTTACATGGCCAGCTTCCGCGACGAGCAGCCTGGCGGCTCGCTCGGCGACGACGACACCACCCTCGGTTTCAGCATCCCCCGCGCCCAGATCCGTCTGAGCGGGCAGGTCACCGAGTCGATCTCGGGCCACGTCAGCTTCGACTTCGGCGCCGCCGAGACCAACGGCCGCTACGACTCCGGCACGGGCCACCTGCTCACCGCCTTCGGCGCGTGGGCCGTCGACGACAACTGGACCCTGCTCATCGGCCAGTGGCACAACCCCGTCGTGGCCGAGGAGGGCGTCGAGTCCGAGTTCGGCCTCGCGGTCGAGCGTTCGGTCGTCAACGAGTTCTTCAACCCCGGCTACACCCAGGGCGTCGCCGCGGTCTACACCGGCGACAACTGGAAGGCCCTGGCGGCCTTCTCCGACGGCGCCGCGTACATCGGCAACCCGGACACCGCCGGCTCGGCCTTCACCTCCGCGGGCGAGAACGACTGGAACTTCACCGGTCGCCTGGACTTCCTGGTCTCCGGCACCTGGGACCAGTTCACCGACTTCGCCAGCTGGCGCGGCTCGAACTACGGCGTCAAACTCGGCGCGGGCGGGCACTACCAGCAGCAGGGCAACACCAATCCGACCACCGGAACATGGGGGGTCCTGGGCGGCGTGGCCTACGACGAGATCGACGTCGCCCTCTGGACCGTGGACGCCATGGTCCAGGGCGACGGCTGGAACGTCTTCGCGGCCTACGTCGGCCACCAGATCGACGTCACCCCGACCGCCGGCACCCTGCCGACCTTCGTCAACCACGGCGCGGTCGTCCAGGGCGGCCTGTTCGTCACCGACCAGACCGAGCTGTTCGCCCGCTACGACGGCCTTTTCCTCGATTCCGACCTCGTTTCCACCGCTGGCACGGTCGAGGACAACTTCCACTACCTCACCGCCGGCTTCAACTACTTCCTCGTCCCCGAGTCGCACGCGGCCAAGTTCACGGCCGACGCGGTCTACTCCTTCAGCGACACCGACACCCTCGACGCCCTGGCCCCCTCTCCCGGGGGGTTCAACGGCCCGAGCACCACGGGCCTGCTGGGGGTTTCCGACGGCGAGTTGCTGCTGCGGGCCCAGATGACATTGGTCTTCTGACCGGCAAGAATCGCTCATCCCGGGCGGAACCCGAAAGGGTTCTTCCCGATTTTCGGACGAAGCGCGTAGCATCGGCCGATAGTAAGTGCAAACACACCGGCTCCGGGACGGGTCGTTCCGGGCGGGGTGGGGTGCCCCGCGGCCAACCGGCCGGTGTGGAACATGCCTAGGAAATGGACGGTCCGGCGTACCCGGGCGTCCGAGAGTCATCCGGAGATTCACAGATGAACAAGCTCGCTCAGATTTCTGCGATCACGATCGCGTCGTCCGCCGGCCTCGCCGCCGCGGGTTCCCTCGACCTGGACCGCGCTTACGCCTCCGAGCTGCGCTCGGACGCCGGCGCGTACTCGGTCCTGAACAGCAACGCCTCGAACATCACCGTGTCGGCCGGCTTCCGGTTCGGCTACAACGCCAACTTCCGCGACAACGACAGCCTCGGTGACGACGACACCACCATCGGCTTCGGCTTCCAGACCACCGAGATCCGCGTCTCGGGCCAGGTGACCGACTCGATCACCGCCACCATGAGCTTCGGCTTCAACGAGTACCTCTACGGCATCGACCCCTTCGAGGACAGCGACACCGCGTACCTCGAGGACGCGTACGCCGACTGGGCCATCAACGACACCTTCACGCTCCGCATGGGCCAGTTCATCCAGTCGTTCTCGGCCGGTCGCTCGATCTCCGAGTTCCACGGCACCAACGTGTTCCGCTCCGGCGCCGAGCAGGAAGTCGGCGACGTCGGCTTCACCCAGGGCGTCGAGGCCCACTTCGGCGGCGACACCTGGTCGGGTGCCATCGGCTTCACCGACGGCCCGGACACCGACGGCGCCGACTTCGCCGACTCGAGCGAGGCCGACTGGGCGCTCAACGCCCGGTTCGACTTCTTCTCCGACTCGGACAAGGCCCGCTTCGACCACCGCGCCTCGTGGCGTGGCTCCTCGAACGCCTGGCGTCTGGGCGGCGGCCTGATCTACGCCACCTACGGCAGCACGAACCCGACCCCGTCGGACCGTGACGACCTGTGGTACACCATCGACGGCGCGTACCAGGGCGACGGCTGGCAGATCAACGCCGCGTTCTTCGGCATGAACACCGACCCGGACGGCGGCTCGGACACCGACACGACCGCGTTCGAGGTCGGCGGCTCGATGTTCTTCAACGATCAGACCGAGGGCTACGCCCGCTTCGACATGATCATGTTCGACGACGCCGTCGTCTCCCCCGAGGACACCTTCAGCTTCCTCGCCGGCGGCGTGAACCACTACCTCGTGCCCGAGTCGCACGCGGCCCGCCTGACGGCCGAGCTGGGCTACTCCTTCCAGGACGGCGCTGCTCAGACCAGCGGTTTCGACGGCGAGACCTCCGCCTTCCTTGGTGACTCCGACGGCGAGTTCACCCTGAGCCTCATGGCCCAGTTCATGTTCTGATCCGCCTTCCCCTTCTTCAGGGGGAACGAATCGGAGCCTGATCGAAAGATCCACACCGACCGGCCTTTTCGGGCCGGTCGGTGCTTTTTTGATGTCGGGCCCTTGCCTGGTCGATAGTTAGTGCAAACATACTGGCTCCGGGACGGGTCGTTCCGGGCGGGGTGGGGTGCCCCGCGGCCAACCGGCCGGTGTGGAACATGCTCAGGAAATGGACGGGCCGGTGTACCCGGGCGTCCGAGAGTCATCCGGAGATTTACAGATGAACAAGATGATTACCGCGATCACGATCGCCTCGTCCGCCGGCCTCGCCGCCGCGGGTTCCCTCGACCTGGACCGCGCCTACGCCTCCGAGCTGCGCTCGGACGCCGGCGCGTACTCGGTCCTGAACAGCAACGCCTCGAACATCACCGTGTCGGCCGGCTTCCGGTTCGGCTACAACGCCAACTTCCGCGACAACGACAGCCTCGGTGACGACGACACCACCATCGGCTTCGGCTTCCAGACCACCGAGATCCGCGTCTCGGGCCAGGTGACCGACTCGATCACCGCCACCATGAGCTTCGGCTTCAACGAGTACCTCTACGGCATCGACCCCTTCGAGGACAGCGACACCGCGTACCTCGAGGACGCGTACGCCGACTGGGCCATCAACGACACCTTCACGCTCCGCATGGGCCAGTTCATCCAGTCGTTCTCGGCCGGTCGCTCGATCTCCGAGTTCCACGGCACCAACGTGTTCCGCTCCGGCGCCGAGCAGGAAGTCGGCGACGTCGGCTTCACCCAGGGCGTCGAGGCCCACTTCGGCGGCGACACCTGGTCGGGTGCCATCGGCTTCACCGACGGCCCGGACACCGACGGCGCCGACTTCGCCGACTCGAGCGAGGCCGACTGGGCGCTCAACGCCCGGTTCGACTTCTTCTCCGACTCGGACAAGGCCCGCTTCGACCACCGCGCCTCGTGGCGTGGCTCCTCGAACGCCTGGCGTCTGGGCGGCGGCCTGATCTACGCCACCTACGGCAGCACGAACCCGACCCCGTCGGACCGTGACGACCTGTGGTACACCATCGACGGCGCGTACCAGGGCGACGGCTGGCAGATCAACGCCGCGTTCTTCGGCATGAACACCGACCCGGACGGCGGCTCGGACACCGACACGACCGCGTTCGAGGTCGGCGGCTCGATGTTCTTCAACGATCAGACCGAGGGCTACGCCCGCTTCGACATGATCATGTTCGACGACGCCGTCGTCTCCCCCGAGGACACCTTCAGCTTCCTCGCCGGCGGCGTGAACCACTACCTCGTGCCCGAGTCGCACGCGGCCCGCCTGACGGCCGAGCTGGGCTACTCCTTCCAGGACAGCATCGGCAACTCCGGTTTCAGCGGCAGGACCTCCGCCTTCCTCGGTAACACCGACGGTGAGTTCACCCTGAGCCTCATGGCCCAGTTCATGTTCTGATCCGCTCGACTCTCCTTTGGGAGGGCGTATCGGACACCGATCCGAAACGATCACGCCGACCGGCCCTCCAAGGCCGGTCGGTCTTTTTGTGTGCCGGCGCCGGGCCCGCCGGCGAGGGATGTTCAGATCCGATTGTTCGGACTCGGTTCAGAATTCTGAACATTCCCGGCGGCGAGGGCCGGTGGCGGTCCGTTGCGTTTTCATATCGCGCTAAGCGCTTCACGCGGGGGCGGATCTTTACAAAGAAACGAGTAGCATCCGCCCACTCCATTCCGGGCCTTCCGCCCGGCGCCCGCCGGCCCCGTCGTGGGGGCCATCATCAAACCGAACACGGAGCAACCGACCATGCAGACCTTCCGCCTCGTGACCGCTTCCGCCCTGCTCATGGCCTGCTCGATGGCCCACGCCGCCGAGGACCGCTACGACCTGTTGTACGACGCCGAGATGCACAGCCTGTCGTCGAACCTCAACAGCGCGTCGAACCTCAAGCTCGGCGTCCAGATGCAGTTCCGCTACGACGTCAACGTCCGCCAGGACGACTCTCTGGGCGACGACGACACGACCATCGGCTTCCAGATGCGCCGCCTCAAGGTCGAGGCCAAGGGCGACATCACCGACTCGATCTCCGGCAAGATCGTCTTCGCGTTCGACCGCGACGGCGGCGACGCCAGCCTCGAGGACGCCGTCGCGGACTGGGCGATCAACGACTCCACCAGCCTGCAGATCGGCCAGTTCAAGCTCCCCTTCATGCGAGAAGAGTCCGTCTCCAGCAAGAAGCAGCTCGCCCCCGAGCGTTCCTCGATGAACGAAACCTTCAACCAGGACCGCTCGCAGGGCGTCCAGCTCACCGTCGAGCAGGACTCATTCCGGGCGATGTTCGCCTTCTCCGACGGCTTCAACACCGACAACACGGCCTTCAACAACAGCGCCGAGGACGACTACGCCCTGACCGGCCGCGCCGAGATGAGGTTCGGCGACGCCGACTGGAAGGCCTACGACCAGTTCACCTCGTGGCGTGGCGCATCCCAGGGCGCGATGGTCGGCGTGGCCGGGCACTTCCAGAACACCGGCGACACCAACCCCACCCCGGCCGAGACCGAGGTCTTCGCCCTCACCGTCGACGGCTCGTTCGTCGCCGATGGGTGGAACCTCTACGGCGCGTTCGTGTGGCGCAACACCGACACCACGATGTCCAGCTTCGACGACACCGGCGCGGTCCTCCAGGGCGGCGTGTTCGTCTCCGACCAGACCGAGCTCTTCGCCCGCTGGTCGGCCGTCTTCGCCGACAGCGCCCGCGGCGCCACCGGCGACGACTACAGCGACATCACCGCCGGCCTGAACTACTACCTCGTGCCCGAGTCGCACGCGGCCAAGTTCACCCTCGGCGTGACCTACTCGCTCGACGCGACCACGACCTCGATCGTCTCGACGTCCACCGGGCACAACCTGCTCAGCGACACCGACGACGGCCAGCTCGCCATCATCTCGCAGGTGCAGTTCCTGTTCTGAACCGAGCCATCCGTCTCGGATGACCCAGCCGCCCCGGTCGCCCGCCGGGGCGGCTTTGTTGTCGGTATCCGGGCTACATCCGCTCGACGGTGGGGATGCCCAGGGTGGTCAGCCCGTCCTCGAGCACGCGGGCGGTGATCGAGCAAAGGCGCAGGCGGGACTTCATCCGGGTGTCGTTGTCGGCCCGCAGCACGGGGCACTGATCGAAGAAGCTGCTGAACGCGCCCGCCAGGGCGTAGACGTAGGCGCACAGGCGGTTGGGCTCGTGGTTCTCGCCCGCGGCCTTGACCGCGCCGGGGTAGCGCAGCAGGGCCAGGGCCAGCGCCCGCTCGGCGGGTTCTTCGAGCAGCAGCGGGGCGTCGGCGACGGCGGACAGGTCCACGCCCGCCTCGGCCGCCTTGCGGAAGATGCTCTTGGTCCGCACCACCGCGTACAGCAGGTATGGCCCGGTGTCGCCCTCGAAGGCGAGCATCCGGTCGAAGCTGAACACGTAGTCCTTGATGCGGTCGTTGGACAGGTCCGCGTACTTGAGCGCCGCCACCGCCACGCCCTCGGCGATCGGGGCCCGCTCGGCCTCGGACAGTCCGGGGTTCTTCTCGGCCACCGTCCTGGCCGCCCGCACCACGGCCTCGTCGAGCAGGTCGGTCAGTTTCACGTTCTCGCCCGAGCGGGTTTTCAGCGGCTTGTTGTCCTCGCCCAGCACGTTGCCGAAGGCGGCGTGCACGAGGTCGGCGGGCGTGCCGTCGGCGGTGCGGTCGTAGCCGGCCAGGTGGGCCGCGCCGAAGACCTGGCGGAAGTGCAGCCCCTGGCGGGCGTCCACGCAGTAGACCACGCGGTCGCCGCCGAGCCTGGAAACACGCCGACGGATGGCGGCCATGTCGGTGGTGGCGTAAAGAAACCCGCCGTCGCGCTTGCGGACGATGCACGGCTCCTTGAGCCCCGGCACGCGGACGACCAGCGCCCCGTCGTCCTCGACCGCGATGCCGCGGGCGACGAGGTCGTCGATCACGCCCTTGAGCTCGTCGCGGTAGGTGCTCTCGCCGGCGGAGTGCTCGTCGGTGATGTTGGCGTGCAGGCGAGCGCAGGTATCAAGGCACGCGCCCATGGTGATGTCGTAGACCCGCTGCCACGCCGCGACGGAGGCGGGATCGCCCGACTGCAGTTTGATCAGGCGCTGTTTGGCCCGCTCCATCGACGCGTTCGCGTCTTCGATGCGCAGTTCCAGCTCGGCCTCGGCCTTGGGGTGCCCGCCGGCCTTGGTCACCAGCGCGAGCCCGGCCTTCTCGGCCCGGCACGCGGCCTGGGCGGCGCGGTACAGCCCGTTGAGCTCGTCCAGCCCGAGGGTGGACAGGTCCCGCCCGGCGTCCTGCAGCTCGATCAGCTTCTGCACCACCATGGCGATGGGCAGGCCCCAGTCGCCGACGTGGCTCTGGCGGACCACGCTGTGGCCCAATCGCTCGTAGAGCCGGGCGATGGCGTCGCCGATCACGGTCGAGCGGAGGTGGCCCACGTGCATCTGCTTGGCGAGGTTCACGCCGCAGAGATCCACCACGATGGTCATGGGGTGCTCGGGCGGTTCGATGCCCAGGGCGTCGGTGTCGAGCTTGGTGACCGCCGCGGCCAGCGCGTCGCCCAGCAGGCGGACATTGATAAAGCCCGGCCCGGCGACGGCGTCCGGCCCGACGGGCTCAGCCACGCCGGACAGGTCCAGGTGCTCGATGATGGCGGCGGCGACCTCGCGCGGGTTCTTGCCCAGGCGCTTGGCCAGCGGCATGGCGGCGTTGCACTGGAAGTCGCCCAGTTTGGGCTGGCGGTTGGCGGCGATGTGGGTCTCGATGCCCTCGGCCGGCAGGTCGGGGAAGGCCGCGGCGATGGCCGCCCGGAAGCGGGCGTCGAGCGTCTCGAGCGGGTCGATGGAGATGGGCGCGGTCGTGGGCATCCGGGAGTTTAGGGTTCGGCCGCGGTCACGGAGGCCCGCTCCCAGGCGTCGAACGCGAGCGCGACGTCGTCGGCCACCTCGGCCAGCGAAGACGCGGGCAGCAGGCCCAGCGGGTGGTCGATCAACGCCAGGCGTCCGTCGCGGACGGCCGGGATGTCCAGCAGGGCGATGTTGCCCAGGGCGGCGCGCGCCTCGGCGAGTGTGGGGGCGGCCCGCGGGCCCACGGCGTGGTGATCCACCGGGGCGGGCCGGAACAGCACGATCGAGTCGGGCGCCAGGCGCAGGATGTCCTCGTGGTCGAGTTCCTGCCACGGGCCGCCTTCGCTCAGTGCGGGCTGTGCGCCCAGGCGCTCGATGAGCTGGTGGTGGAACGAGCCGGGCCCCATTGCGCCCGGCGGGTCGGTCGCGGCCAGCAGCAGCACCCGGCCCGCGTTGCGGGCCGGCTCGCCACGGTCGGACCAAGCGTCGGCCAGGCGGGCGCTGGGCATCGGGCGGCTGAGGTGCTCGGTGGGGTCGAGTTTGCTGCGGTCGCGGGGCGGGGGCGGGTCGAACCGCATCGACAACTCGTCGGTGGTGATGGCGATGTCGTCGAGGGTCAGCAGCGGGAAGCCCCAGACGGTCCAGCCTTGCTCGTCGGCCATGCGACGCAGCGCGTCGGGCACGCGGGTCTCCATCTCCTGTACGAGGATGTGGGTCGGGTTCAGGCGGAGGATGGCCTCCAGGTCCGGGTCGTCGTGTGTGCCCACCATCGGGATGGACGGCGCGAGCGCCATGTCCCAGGTGTGGCGTCCGACGATGCGGTCCTCGAGCCCGAGGTCCCGCACGATCACGCCCAGGGCCGGGGCGAGGGCCACGATGCGGGGCGGGGCCTGCTCCGCACCGGCGTCGGGCGCGGCGTCGGTCGCCGTGGCGGACCGGTCGCAGGCGATCAGCAGACACGCGGCGAGGCAGACGAGGGCGGTCAGGATGCGGGGGAGGACGACGGGGGGCATCGCTGCATTGTTGACGTGCCGAGGCGCCCGCGGATCTGCTCGTGCAGGGCGTCGATGGTGGGACCGGGCAGGAACGGCCAGGGCCAGGTGCGGTCCAGGGCGAGGTCGCGCACGCCGCGCAGGCGCTCGGCCCGATCGGCGTCGGCGTCGAGGGCGGCGAGCCGCTCGGCGTGCGTCTGCCGGACCCGGCGGAGGAGCTGCTGGAGCGCGGCGAAGGCGGGCGCGGGGTCGTCGCCCGCGCGCTTGCGATGCTCGATGGCGGCCAGCAGTTCGGCCTTCTCGGCCGCCGCCGCGTCGTCGCCGAGCATGGCCGGGTCGTGCCGGGCGTGGTGGGCTCTCCAGCGGGCGCGTGCCGGGTCGGGCAGGTCGGCGGCCTCCATGCCCAGATCGGCGAAGGCGTCCGCGGTGGCGACGGCGGTGGGGGCGAGCGTCCAGGCGGGGGCCCCGTCCCAGTTTACCAGCCAGCGTTCGGTGACGCGGTCGTAGAGCCCGCCGCCGGTGCCGTGGATGAACAGCTCGCACAGCGCCGCGCGGACGAGGGCGGTCATGGCCAGGGCTCGGGGGCGCAGTTCCTCGGGCGGGATCGCGCCGAGCTGGTCGGCGAATACCGCCAGCCGGGGCAGATCGGGTCGCACGCGCCAGAGCGGCAGTTCGACGAGGTCTTTGTGCATCTGCATGGGGCGGACGCGGGCGTCGGGGTGCGCCCCTGCGGCGTCGTTGTACGAGCGGGCGCACGCCGCGGGGTCCGCCCGCATCGCGTCGAGGATCGCGTGCCACGCCCGGGTTTCGACGAGCTGCGAGCAGGCGATCACGGTCGGGGGTTCGAGGCCGAGCCGGTCGCACGCGTGCTCGACGACGGCGCGGCCCATCTGCAGCGCCAGCGTGGGCTCGGCGCGGTGGGCCGCGAGCAGGGGGGTCAGCCCGGGGAGGGCATCGTCTGCGGGCGCGGGCTCACGCGGTTTCAGTGCGGCGGTCGGGATGCCCGGGCCCGGCGGGTCGCCCTGGAGCAGGCGGAGGGAGCGGACGCGGGCCTGCTCGCCGCGATCGTGGGGGGCGCGGACGGTGACGGGGTCGGCCTCGTCCATGTCGGCGACGATCCAGCAGGCGGTCGCGTCCGCGGACCGCGCCAGTTCGCAGGCGGCAATGAGCTTGGCGAGGATGCCGGCGTGCCAGAGCACGGGCTGGTGGCCGGACGTGACGATCGGCCCGGTCGCGGGCAGCCCGATCGCTTCTCGATCGGACCGGTGGTGCTGCGCGGGGTTGGGGCGCTCGCGGAGGCGTTCGGCCCACGACGCCGGATCGGGCCGGAGCGTGATGGCCGGCCGATCAGCCGCCACACCCGGATCCGCGACAACAGGTCATATCGGCTTCTTTGGACGATGCGGGCTTGGTCTCCGCCTCGTTGCGGGCGATGGCTTCGTCGAGCACTTCGCGGTAGTGGCGGAGGCGGTCGGCGGGGACGTCCAGCCCGTCGCCGAAGGTGCGGGAGAGGTCCTTGTAGATGAGCCGCACGGGAATCTCGCCGACGCGGAGGCCCTTGGCGGCCACCTCGGCCCAGAGCTGCATGGGGAAGGCGTAGCCGTTGTCGGTCAGGTGCAGGCGGCGCATCGCCGACACGCGGTGGGCCTTGAAGCCGCAGAACGAGTCGGTCAGGCTCAGGCCCAGGCGCTCGTTGATCTCGCGGGTCAGGGTGGCGTTGATGGCCCGCCGGTCTTCGGGGGGCCGGTCGGCGGCGTACCGCTCGTCGAGGTACCGCGAGCCGGAGATGATGTCCAGGTCGTCCTTCTCGGCGGCGGCGACGAAGGCGGGGATGGACGCGGGCTCGTGCTGCTCGTCGCAGTCCATGGTGATGACCCAGTCGTACCCATCGCGATGGGCCCGGGCGAAGGCCTCGCGCATGGCCCGGCCGTAGCCGGCGTTGGCCTCGTGGCGGATCAGGTCCAGGTCCAGCTCGCGCCGGAGCCGATCGAGAATGTCGGGGGTGGCGTCGGTCGAGCCGTCGTCGATGGCGAGCACGTGGTCGGCGTAGGTGCGGACGGTGCGCAGGACCGACTCGACGGTCTCCGCCTCGTTGTAGACCGGGATGGCGATGAGGGTGCGCACGGATGGGGCCTTTCAGGGGACGGGCACTCACGCCCCCGCGGGCGGGGGGCGGGGGCGGCCGGACTGTATAGACGCCCGGCGGGCTTCATATATTCCGAGCATCGGCAGCCCGGGGTTCGGGAAGGACAGTGCAAAGGATTCGCGCAGGGGTGTTTGCCCGGGGCGACCGAGGCCCCGTCCCCGACGCCGCCACAAAGTCGTGGGGTCTCGGGAGCCGCGAATCCGGAGCGGCTCCTCCGGAGACATCCCGTGATCTGTTGGTGCGGGTCGCTTCCAGTCCATGAGAACCTTGCCGAGGGAGGCAATCCCGGGCATGCTGAAGCGGCAGTGGGAGGGGCATTTCTTTGCGGTCTAGCTCTAAGAAACGAGGGTTTCTTAGAGCTAGACCGGTGAGAAAGAGTTGTTTCTTAGACGAGACCGGGAGATCCGCCGGGAGAAGGGGGCTTGGGGCGAGGTGGTGGGCACCGCTCGGAGTCGATGGCCTCTCAAGCCCCGGTCGCAAGTCTTCGCGTTCGGTCGGGTCAGGTTGTCGGGCTCGGTCGCCGACCAGTGGCGTGTCCGGAATCTCACGGGAGCGGAGAGGTGACGGTGTACTGGATGCGCACCGCGATGATCTGGTGCACATTGGTGGAGAAGCTTTCCAGGTTGGCGGTAAGCCAGTACACATTCGAGTTGTTTCCGATGCCGTATCCACCCAAATCCACGCCCGCAACTCGAACGGCATTGCTCACGCCGCTGGTGGTGAAAGAGGCGATATTTGCAACGGCTCCGGTGGTTGTGGACGTGCGGCCAAAGGTCAGCGTGATGTCCGTGGGGCGGTCGTCGATGAACGTGAGATCGATACGCTGGACTTGGCAGCCATCCGGCAGTTCGACCGGCGCGGTGAAGACGCCGGCGCCGATGCCGTAGCCGCGCAGCCCGGAGACGCCATAGTACCCCCAGCCGCTCTCGCGACCGACCACATCGGGCAGGAAGCTCGCGCCGTGGATGGACTTGGTGCGGAAGGTGGGGGGCACGCCGATCTGCCCGTTGACGAATAACTTGCGCGAGCCGTCCGGGACGGCCCCGATGCCGACGCTGCCGTTCTCGTGAACGATCAGCCCGCGCTGGAACTGGAAGACCCCGTTGTCGGCGTCGGTGATGTGCAGGAACTCGCCGTTGAAGGAGGGGCGGGTGTGGAAGATCCACTCCTTTCCCAGCGGTCCTGCGACGATGTCGCCATCGGCCACATGCAGCCGGGCGACGGGGGCTGTGGTGGAGATACCGACAAGCCCATCGTTGGTGAGATTGACGACGCCTGTGCCGTCGGGGCGGACCAGCCCGGTCGCCACGAGCGCCGCCGTGGCGCGGGGGGCGCTGGTGATCATGTGGCGCGGCGCTAGAACCGTGAATCCCGAGGGATCGCTGCATGCCGATCCGGTGTCCTGACGGACCTCGATTTCCAGAAAGCGGGGCTGGCTGCCAGCGAACTGGGCACCAAAGTCGAGGTTGGCGGTGAATACACCGTCAACGATGGTGATGTTGTTCAGGCACTGCGTCGTGCCGGTCTGCGTGGAACTGCTCGCGTCGTTGTAGAGTCGGAATCGCATGTCGTACAGCCCGTTGGCTGCGGTGTTCAGCGACTCGAGACGCCCTTGATAGGTGAAGGATGTCTGGGCGAATGACTGAGCGACGAAGATAAGAGACAAGAGGACGGCGGCGACGCGCATAGGAACTCCTGTAAGGTGAACCGATCAGCCAACGAGCCAACAACTAGATTCTGAATTCAGCAGCCAAACAGGCGGTCCGACCACGATGGGTCGGCGACTGTTGATCTCAGAGTCACCGGGGCCATCGCGGCTCATGCTTGCAACGCATGCGGCCGTCCGTGTCGTCCCCCCAAACGGCGAAAGAAGCCTTTCTCTTGCGCGAGTGTAAGGTTTTTTCCTTGTGTGTCAAGATGATTCGGAAAGGGATGGTAATTCGAGGGCACGATCAGGCGTCGTTGTCCGCGGTCGGTTGGGGCGGATCGTCGCCGGCGCTCTGGGCCTCGGCCCGGGCCAGCGAGGTGTAGGCGGCGAAGCCGAAGGGCATTTTGTTGCCCTCCTCGTCGGTTTCCTCCATCTCGCGGGCGGCCCTTTCGAGCTGGTCGGCCAGATCGTCGGACATGGAGTGGACCCCGACGATCTGGGTGATCGGAAGGGTGTAACTCTCGCCCGAGGGCGTGCTGATCCGGAAGATGGAGCACTGCACGTCGCCCGAGAGCGAGCGCTCGCCTTCGGTCCCGCGGGAGGAGCAGGCGAAGACGGGCACCACGTCGGCGATGGGGAGGCGCTGCCCCTGGACCGTGATCACGCCCATGCGGCCGTCGAACATCTCCGATTCGGGGGAGACGCCCGAGGCGGCGGCGTTGGCCGTGGGGCCCAGGCGGCCTGCGCTCTCGGCGGCGGCCACGGACAGGCCCATGAGGATCTCCCGCACCACGTTCTGCCAGAACAGGTCGCGTCGGATCTGGACGAGTTCGGCCGGGTGGACGCGGGGGGTGGCACGCTGGATGGGCCCGGCGGGCGTCTGGCCGTAGGCGGGCGCCGCCGGGGCGGGGGCCGGATCGGGCCCGGGCGTGTGGCCGGGGACGGGTCCTGTCGCGGGGCCTGTGAAGGGACGGCGGGTCACGCTGCCTCCGTCGCGGCCTCGCTGGCGGCGGGCGCGGGCGGGGCGTCCAACGCCCGGCCGAAGGGTCCGGGCTCGAACGCGTGGACGCGGGCGGGGTCGATGGCGACCCGGATGGTCTGGCCGACCTTGGGCATGTGGCCGTGGACGCTGGGGACGCGGGCGGTGAGGTGCTCGCCCGAGGGGGTGGTCAGGCGGAGGTCGGTCTGCTCGCCGAGCGGCTCGACCACGACGACCTGGACGAGGAACGACCGGTCGTGCGGCGCGTCCGGCTGGACGGAGATCGCGCCGGGCCGGATGCCCAGCACGCAGGTCGAGCCGGCCAGCGGGCGGGCGTGGGCGGTCAGGTGGTCCGGGAGGACGATCTCGACGGGGGACTTGCCGGTCTCGAGCCAGACCATGCGGTCGCCCTCGGCGCGGAGGACGCCGTCGAGGAAGTTCATGGGCGGCGTGCCGACGAAGCCGGCGACGAAGCGGTTGACCGGGGTGCGGAACACCTCGTCGGGGCTGCCGGCCTGCTGGATGTCGCCGTTGGCCATGACGACGACGACGTCGCCGAGGGTCATGGCCTCTTCCTGGTCGTGGGTGACGTAGACGGTGGTGGTCTTGAGGCGCTGGTGCAGGGCCTTGAGCTCGGAGCGCATGGAGACGCGGAGCTTGGCGTCGAGGTTGGAGAGGGGTTCGTCGAAGAGGAAGCAAGCGGGCTCGCGGACGATGGCGCGTCCGACGGCGACGCGCTGGCGCTGGCCGCCGGAGAGAGCCTTGGGCTTGCGCTCGAGGTAGTCGTCGAGGCCGAGGATGGCCGAGGCGTCGCGGACGCGCTTCTCGATCTCTGCCTTGGGGGTCTTGCGGAGTTTGAGGCCGAAGGCCATGTTCTCCTTGACGGTCATGTGGGGGTAGAGGGCGTAGTTCTGGAAGACCATGGCGATGTCGCGGTCCTTGGGGGCCACGGTGTTCACGACGCGGTCGCCGATGGAGATGGTGCCCGAGGAGATCTCCTCGAGGCCGGCGATCATGCGGAGCGTCGTGGACTTGCCGCAGCCGGAGGGGCCGACCAAGACGACGAACTGCCCGTCGTCGATGTGCAGCGAGATGCCCTTGACGGCGCGGATGTTGCCTTTGTAGATCTTTTCGACTCGGTCGAGGACGACTTGGGCCATGATCGGGGCTCCTTGGGCGGGGG
Source organism: uncultured Phycisphaerales bacterium (assembly GCA_963975575.1). Taxonomy (GTDB): domain Bacteria; phylum Planctomycetota; class Phycisphaerae; order Phycisphaerales; family UBA1924; genus UBA6054. The sequence goes on from CAXBHL010000001.1 coordinate 83,697, forward strand.
GCTGCCCGGAGAGGGTAGGGCCGAGCGGGGGTTGCGCCAACCGTCACAGCCGTCAGGGGTTGACAGCGGCCTTGGGCGTGAAGGGATCAAGGGGCGAAGTGCGGGAAAGTCCGACCCGATAGTCACTGCGGATGCACGGAGGTACCCATGGCCGGTGACACGAAGGCTTTCAACGAAGTTCGGGCTCTGCTCAGCAAGATGGACCGGTCGATCGACGAGGCCCGATCCAAGCGGGTGGGGCCCAAGGACGAGCCGGCCGAACGCACCCAGGTCGCGTCCGAGAACCGCTCGGCGGCCCGGTCGGACATGGATCGCCAGATCGGCGGCCCGCGGGTGCAGGCCACCCCGATGACCCCGATCGAGGCCAAGCGGGCCCAATACGGGCGTGCGAGGCCGCTGAACGGGTCGGACCAGGGCGCGGCCCGGCCGCAGGCGGACAGCGCCTGGAAGTCGCCCAAGAACTACGACGACCTGACGATCGGCTGAACGCGGGATGCCGCGATCGAGCTTTTTCGGGCCCGCATCGGCGGGTCTTCTTCGTATCATGGGTCATGGCCCTATTCCCACCGTCGTCCGACCCGTTGCTCAGCCGTCGCGCCGCTCTGGCCATGTCGGGGGCGGTCGGTCTGGCCGCGGCGGCCCGGGCGGCCGGTGCCGGCCAGCCCGCGGGGGGCGCGGGCCCGTCGGGGGCGGAGGGCCAGGCGGCGCCGGTGGTGACGGTGGCGTTTGTGCTCCGGCACGCCGAGACGACCGGAACGCTCAGCGACCCGTCGCTGTCGCAGCGTGGGCGTGAGCGGGCGACGCGGATCGGGCTGATGCTGCGCGGCGTCGGGGCCCAGCGGGTGCTGCACTCGGCCACCACCCGCGCCCAAGAGACGGCACAGGAGATCACGCGGGTGATCAAGGCCGGCTCGGGCTCGTACGACCTGCTCGATCCCGGCCCGGTGATCGGGCGGATCGTCGAGCGGGGCGGGGTCTGGATCATCGTGGGCCACTCTAACACGGTGCCCGACCTGGTGCGGCGCCTGGGCGGGGATGCGGGGACGGACCTGCTGCCCGAGGGCAGCTACGACCAGGTCTTCATGGTCGTGCGCGCGGGCGAGGGCGCGATCACCGTGCCGCTTTATTCGGTGTGAGCCGCGGGGTTCAGGGCCTCGGTTGCTCCTGCAGCCAGCGGTCCATCTTGGCCTCGAGCACGGGCATGGGCAGGGCGCCGGATTCGAGCAGCGCGTCGTGGAAGGCCCGGCGGTCGAAGGCGTCGCCGAGGGTGTCCTCGGCGCGGGCGCGCATGGCGCTGATGCGGATCTGGCCCATCTTGTAGCCGGTGGCCTGGCCGGGCCAGCCGATGTAGCGGTCCACCTCGGACACGATGTTGTGGGCCGACAGGGCGGAGTTGGCGGTGATCAGGTCGATGGCCTCCTGGCGGGGCCAGCCGAAGGCGTGGATGCCGGTGTCCACCACGAGGCGCAGGGCCCGCCACATCTCGAAGTTGAGGCGGCCGAAGTCGTCGTACGGGTCGGCGTAGAGCCCGCCCTCGGCGGGGCCGACCTCGAGACCGAGGCGTTCGGCGTAGAGGGCCCAGCCCTCGACGAAGGCGGTGAAGCCGTAGGTGGTGCGCAGGGGGTGCTGGTTCTCGAGTTCCTGGGCGAGGGCGATCTGGTGGTGGTGGCCCGGCACGGCCTCGTGCAGGGTCAGCGCGACCATCTCGTAGCGGGGGCGATGGTCGAGGCTGGTCAGGTTGGCCATGAAGTAGCCGGGGATGCCCGCTGGCAGCGAGCCGGGGTAGTAGTACGCGGTGGGCGCGGCGCGGGCGGCGAAGGTGGGGATCGGACGCACGCCGTACGAGAGGCGGGGCAGGCGCCCGAACAGGGCGGGCATCTCGGCGTCGATGTCCTTGCTGGCGACCTTGTAGGCGCTCAGCAGGTCGTCTGGGTTGGTGAAGTAGAAGCGCGGGTCGGTGCGGAGGAAGTCGACGAAGGCGGCGAACTTGGCGTCGTCGTCGGCCCAGGCGGTCTCGTTGCCGGTCCAGTCGGTTCGGGCGATGACGTCCATCATCTCGGCGCGGATGCGGGCGACCTCGGCCAGGCCGGTGCGGTGGATCGACTCGGCGGTCGCGTCGGGCAGGGTGGTGTGCTCGGTCAGGGCGTGGTTGTAGAGCGCGATGCCGTCCACGCCTTCGGAGGCGCCGAACGAGGCGCGGCAGGCCGGCAGGTACTCGTTCTGCAGGAACAGGGCCAGTTCCTGGTACACGGGCACGATGCGTTCGGCGATGACCGCGCGGGCCTCGCGGGCGAGCTCCGAGTCCTGATCGGCGGTCAGGAAGGGGCGGTAGAACGGGCTGGAGGCGGGGTCGGTGCGGTACGCGGCGGCCGCCTGGTTCATGGCCTGGGCGACGGCAGGCTCGACGGCGGCCCGGGGGGGCACGCGGCCCTCGGCCAAGCCCAGACGCATGTTGTCGATCGTGTCGCCGACCACGATGGGCACCTGGCGCAGCCGGGCGAGGTAGTCACGCCGGTGGGCCTCGGTGCGCATGGGCACGCGGTCGGAGAGCTGGGGCAGCCAGACCTGCGGGCCGCCCTGGCTGTTGATGGGCATCTGCCAGCCCTTGAACGGGGCACCGGCGATCTGGCGGTCGAGATCGAAGATCAGCAGGTCGGCGTCGAGCCGGTCCGGGCCGGTGAAATCGGTGAGGGGCAGACTCTCGGCCCGGAGACGGAAGGCGGCCACCTGCTCGTTCCAGGCTTCCTCGGCCGCGGCGGAGACGTCGCCCAGGCGGTCGTTGAGGCGCTCATCGCCGAACGACGGGCCGACGGACTCGGGCGAGCGTTCGTGCATCGCCTCGAGGTACTCGGACATGAGGGTCCACAGCGCGGAGTCGCGGCCCTCGGGCACGGGGGGCGAGAGGGGGGAGACGGCCGCCGCGGCGGGGGCGAGCGGCAGGGCGAGGAGTATGAGCAGGGCGAGGGCCAGTCTGGCGGGTTGGGCGATCATGGGCAAGCCTACGGCGGGCGGGGGCGCCCGGGGGCGCGTGGCGGGGGGTCTTGCGGGGTTGGGTGGGTTCGAATGGTGTTGGCGGCCGGTGGGCGGGTGGCTACACTCTGGCTCGGGCCGGTTCGCCCGGACCGGCTCTGGCCGGGGGATTGGTGTAATTGGTAGCACGACAGATTCTGATTCTGTTAGTTCGAGTTCGAGTCTCGGATCCCCTATTGACGAACACGCTCCGCCGGTGAGGCGGGGCGTGTTTTCGTATGCTGGGGCAAGAGTCGGAGAGACGGAGAGAAGAGAGAGGGGCCGTGGATTGGAGACGAAGCTAGATATCGCCCGGAACTGGCTGCCGCGGTACACGGGCATGCCGCTGGACCGGTTCGGGGACTACGTGCTGCTGACGAACTTCTCCGATTACGTCGGGCGGTTCGCCGAGCGGTTCGGGTGCGACGTGTACGGGCAGGGGCGGGCGATGCAGGCCGCGACGAACGACAAGGGCCTGACGATCATCAACTTCGGCATCGGCTCGCCCAACGCGGCGACGGTGATGGACCTGCTGAGCGCGCGGATGCCCGAGGGCGTGCTGTTCCTGGGCAAGTGCGGGGGGCTCAAGCACTCGACCGAGATCGGCCACTTCGTGCTGCCCATCGCGGCGATCCGGGGCGAGGGCACCAGCGACGACTATTTCCCCCGCGAGGTTCCCGCGCTGCCGAGCTTCAAGCTGCACAAGTTCGTCAGCGACAAGATCGTCGAGCGGAGCCTTGAGTATCGAACGGGCGTGGTGTACACGACCAACCGGCGGGTGTGGGAGCACGACAAGAAGTTCCTGGGCCGGCTCAAGCGGATGACGGCGCTGGCGATCGACATGGAGACGGCGACGGTCTTCATCGTGGGCCACCACAACAGCATCGCGCGGGGCGCGCTGCTGCTCGTCTCGGACGTGCCGACCACGCCGGACGGGGTCAAGACCGAGGCCTCGGACCGCTCGGTGACGGAGCGGTACGTGAAGATGCACCTGGAGATCGGCATTGACGCGATGACCCACATCGGCGGGCACGGCGAGCAGATCAAGCACTTCACGTACTGACGTTCAGGGGGGCCGGCGGCGGCCGGGGGTCGGCGGGGTCAGCGGGGCGTGCCGAGGGATTCGTCGCTCTTCGAGTCCGAGCCTTCGAGTTGGATCTTGAGCAACTCGGCGTAGCGGCCGTCGCGGGCGAGGAGTTCCTCGTGCGTGCCGATCTCGCGGACGATGCCCTGCTCGATGACCACGATGCGGGTGGCGAAGCGGATGGTGCTCAGGCGGTGGGCGATGACGAAGCTCGTCCGCCCCTTCATGAGCTGGCCGAGCGAACGCTGGATGAGGCGTTCGGACTCGGAGTCGAGGCTGCTGGTTGCCTCGTCGAGGATGAGGATGCGGGGGTTGGCCAGGATGGCGCGGGCGATGGCCAGGCGCTGTTTCTGGCCGCCGGAGAGGCGCACGCCGCGCTCGCCGATCAGCGTGTCGTAGCCCTGCTCGAGTTCGGTGATGAACCCGTGGGCGTTGGCCGACTTCGCGGCGGCGATGATGTCGGCCTCGGTGGCTTTGCGACGGGCGTAGCCGATGTTCTCGGCGACCGAGCCGTCGAAGAGGAAGACCTCCTGTTCGACGACGCCGAGCAGGGCGCGGTACTGCTCGACGGGGATGTCGCGCAGGTCGATGCCGTCCAAGAGCACGCGACCGGCGGTGGGGTCGTCGAAGCGGGCGATGAGGTTGCACAGGGTCGTCTTGCCGGCGCCGGACATGCCCACCAGGGCGATGGTCTCGCCCGGCTCGACGTCCAGGCTGATGTCGCGCAGGACCGGATCGCCGCGTTCGTCGGTGCCCACCGCGCCGGGGCGGGCGCCGCCGGCGACGCGCTTGGGGTAGGCGTAGGTGACGCCCTGGAGCGTGACGCGTCCCTGGACGCGGGCGGGGTCGATGGTCTTGTCGGGCTTGGCGTCGTCGAACTCCCTGGGCTCGGCGAACAGGTCGAGGACGCGGTCGAGTGCGGCCAGGTTGGTCTGCACGTTGGTGGCGCTGGAGACCAGCGACTCGAGCGGGCCGAGCAGGGCCAGCAGGTAGGCCGTGAAGGCCATGAGGTCGCCGACGGTCAGACGCCCGTCGATGACGGCGGTGCCGCCGTAGAGCAGCACGCCGATCGAAGCGAGGGGGATGAGCAGCTCCCAGATCATCTCGAGCGTGCGGGCCCACCACCAGGTGTAGAGCTCCTGGCGGGCGAGGAGGTGGCCCTCGGCGGTGAAGCGTGCCGCCTCGGCGTGGCGGCGGTTGAAGGCGCGGACGACGCGCATGCCGCCGAAGGACTCGGCGCTCATCGCGTCGATGCCCTGGCGTCGCTCGCGGATGTCGCGGTAGAGGGGCCGGATGCGTGTGATCCAGGTCTTGTGGCTGCCCCAGATGATCGGGGCGAGGGCGACCGCGCCGACGACGAGGCGCCAGTCGATCCAGGTCAGCACGATCAGCGTGCCGATGAGCTGGGTGAGGGCGCGCCAGGGGTTGTAGATCAGCGAGAAGATCAGGTCGCCGACGTTTCCGGCGTCCTCGCGCAGGATGGACGACACGCCGCCGGCCTTGATGGCGTGGATGCGGTGCAGCGGCAGGCGGCTGGCGTGCTCGAACACGCGCCGACGCAGGGCGACCTGCACGCGTTTGGTGATGCGGGTGCACTGCCAGCGTCCCCACATGCTCAGGGCGATCGAGCAGACGGTGACAACGAGCATGCCAGCGCCCAGCAGCCACATGAGGCGGACGCGGTCGGCGCGGACGTCGGTGAACGGGCCGAACTGTTCCTGGAAAGGCGCGGCGATGCCGGTGGGGCCGGGGTTGTCGGTGATGATGTAGTCCAGCGCGATCTTGGTGCTCAGCGGCATGAGCAGCCCGAGCCAGACGGCGCCGCTGAGGGTCACGAGCGAGAGGATGACCGTGAGGCGATGGCCGGAGAGCAGGCTCCAGAACGCGGCGAAGAGGCCGCGGAAGGAGCGCTTGGCCTTGGCGGCGCGTTTCTGCTCCTCGCTCTGGTCCACGCGTTCGTGGACACGCTCCTCGGCCTTGCGGAGGCGGCGCTTGTCGAGGTAGGCACGAAAGCGGGATTTGGAGCTGCGGACGGAGCGGCGCATCCGTGATGGTACGCGCCGCGCCGGCGGTCACCCGGCGGGGCGTCGGCGGCGTCCGGCGAGCATCAGGCCGCCCAGACCGAGCACGGCCGCGGCGGACGGGGCCGGCGCGTTGGTGAACCGCAGCACGAACAGGGCCTGCTCGAACGGGTCGGGCCCGGAGCGGCCCCGGGGCGGGCCGGCGGGTTCGAGCCCGAAGGAGAGGTTCTCGAAGGCGGTGACCGGGGTGCGGTGGTGCTGCCAGCCGTTGCCGAAGGCATTGCCGGCGTGGGGGCGCGTGCTCGGCCCGAAGGAGAGCAGCAGCGATTCACCGGCGCGGAAGTTGCCGCCGAACGCGGCGGTGTCTCCGGGGCGGGCCTCGGAGACGTCGAACAGGGTGCCGCCGACCGCGGGGTCGCGCGCCGACGTCCACCGGACCATGCCGGGCAGTGACACCGAGGGCCCGATCCACTCGGCGGTCATCGTCGCGGCGTCGAACGGGATCAGGACCTCCTGCGTCCCCCGGGCGATGTCGGCTCCGGCGGTCCCGCCTGCGAGCAAGACGGATATCAAGACCGCGGCGCGGGCGGGTCGGGTGCGGGCAGGGCTCGGGATGGGGGCTGATCGGGGGTCGGTCATGCGGCGGATTCCTCGGGCGCCGGGGTGGGGTGCCGGCCCGGGGAGGGTGCCAAACGGGGGTGCGGTGGGCCCGTGTTCCGGGCGGGATTGGTTCGGGAGCGTGCCGTGGGTGCGGGCCCGGCGCGGGACGGGCGGATCGTGCGGGCGGCGGGCGCTTCCGATAAGGTGTGGGAGAGCCGCGCGGGCGCGCGGGCGCAGAGAACCGGAGGCGGCCTTGGGGAATCGCAAGAAACTGGCGTTGCACTGGAAGATCCTGATCGGGCTGGCGCTCGGTGTGATCGTCGGCCTGGCGGTCAACCAGCTTTGGACGGCGGGGACATGGCGGTCGCTGGGCGTCGAGGACCCGGCGTCGTACCTGGGGTCCAAGTCGGTCTACAAGGGCTCGGTGGACGTGGGCGGGCCCAACGAGGATGCCGGGGCGGCGGCCATGGCGGCGCGGCAGGTGCGCCTGGCGGTGGGGTTCGCGGGGGATCTGTTCCTCAACGCCCTGAAGTTCATCGCGGTGCCGATCGTGCTGTTCAGCCTGATCGTGGGGGTGTCGAGCCTGAACGACACCTCGCGGCTCGGGCGGATCGGTGGCAAAACCATCGGGATCTACCTCGTGACGACCGCCGTGGCGATCACGGTGGGCCTGGTCGCGGCCAACCTACTCGGGCCGGGGCGGGGGTTCGACCAGGCGCAGCGCGACACGCTGGTGTCGAGCCAGAAGGCGAGCGCCGACCAGAAGATCCTGGGCGCGAACAGGGAACGCGAGAAGACCACCTGGGACGTGGTGCTCGACATCGTGCCGACCAACCCCTTCGGCGCGATGGCCGAGGGCAACACGCTGCAGGTGGTGGTGGTGGCGCTGCTGATCGGCATCGCGATCACGATGCTGCCGAAGGACAAGGCGGACGCGCTGATCCCGTTCTTCGACGCGATGACCGAGGTGATCATCAAGATCGTCGAGCTGATCCTCGTGATCGCGCCCTACGCGGTATTCGCGCTGCTGGTGCGGGTGATCGCGGACCTGGGCACGGACGTGCTGCTCAGCCTGCTCAAGTACTGCGGGGTGGTGGTGCTGGGCCTGAGCATCATGTGCTTCCTGGTCTACCCCGGCGTGCTCATGGCGCTCACGCCGGTGCGGTACCGCCGGTTCTTCCGCGCGATCTCGCCGGCGCAGCTCCTGGCGTTCAGCTCTTCGAGTTCGGGCGCGACCCTGCCCGTGACGATGGAGTGCTGCGACGAGCGGCTGGGCGTGAAGGAGGAGATCGGCTCGTTCGTGCTGCCGGTGGGGGCGACGATCAACATGGACGGCACCGCGCTCTACCAGGGCGTGGCGGCGGTGTTCATCGCCCAGATGTACGGGCTGGACCTGACGCTGGCCCAGCAGGCGCAGATCGTGCTGACCGCGACGCTGGCGTCGATCGGCACGGCCGCGGTGCCGGGCGTGGGCATCGTGATGCTGGTCATCGTGCTCGAGAGCGTGAACATCCCCCTCGAGGGCATCGCGGTGATCCTGGGCGTGGACCGGATCCTGGACATGTGCCGCACGACGGTGAACGTGACGGGCGACTGCATGGTGGCCACGGTGGTGGCCCACAGCGAGGGCGCGTTGCGCAGCGAGGAAGAGGTCGATCGTCTGCTCGCCGAGGCTGAGGCGAGGGGTCTGGACGAGTTCACCAAGGCCGAAGAAGAGGCCGAGCGGGCCCGGGGCTGAGCGGCCGGGCGGTCAGCGGGCGGGCACGTGCACCGAGTGGCCGGCCTCGAAGGCCTTCTGGTCGAGCGAGGCCTCGTGCGCGGCGAGCAGTTCTGCCTTGGTGTGGTGGCGGTCCAGCCCGTGGCAGATCGCGTGCAGGTAGGCCGACTCGGTGCCGGAAAAGACGCGGTCGGCCTCGTCATCGGAGAGCGGCAGGGCGTCGAGCGACGCCTTGAAGGCGTACCACTTCTCACGCTGCGATTCGCCGAACGGGTCGAGGTAGCGGGTGCCGGCACCGGTCGCCGGGAGGTCGTACGCCTTGCGGACCGACTTGGCCACGAAGCGATTGCCGTTGCAGGCGCCCAGGCGGACGTAGTGCAGGCCGAGCAGGTGCAACGCATCGCCCTTGTGCGCGGCCACGTCATCGGCGAAGCGCGTGGTGCCCGGCTCGGGGCGGATGTGCGCCGGGCAGACGCCGAAGTGGGTCAGGTCTTCCTCAAGGTAGGGGGTGAGGAACTGCTCGGGCAGCACGAACGCCGCCAGGTCGGGGCGCGCGGCGAGGTGGGGCGTCAGGGCCGCGTCGAGGGCGCGGGACATCATCCACTGCTGGGCGAGATGGGCGATGTACCCGTCCTTGGGCATGCGCCCCTTGATCAGTCCGGCCGGGCCCTCGGCCCGCTCGGCGATCTGGTGGAGTTTCCAGTTGTCGTCCTTGAGCCGCGTGGTCAGGGCGCGTGGGGTGTTCTCGGTGGCGGCGGTCATGGCGGCTCCGGGGTCTGGGCGGGTGGATCGGCGTGGGCGGGGTCGTTGCGACCCGTTCTCAACTATTGACAACAGGAGCCCGGGCGTCAAACCCGGGCTCCGACGAAGGTCCGGTGGTGGGGGCGTGTCAGATGCCGGCGTTGAAGAGGCCCAGGTAGGTGCTCAGGTCGAAGAAGTTGAGCTGCCCGTTGGCGTCGTAGTCGGCCGCGGGATCGCCCGAGTTGTACAGGCCCAGGTAGGCCGCGATGTCGAAGAAGTTGAACACGCCGAAGGGCGGGGCGAGATCGGCGGTCAGGGTCGGGGGGGCGCACGCGCCGGCCTCGATGCGCAGGTCGTCCACCGCGGCCTCGACGATCGAGCCGGATCCCTCGTCGCGGGCGACGAACCGGACGCGGACGGCGTCGCTGGGGGTGACGAAGTCGGCGATGCGGAAGCGTCTCTCGACCCACGCGCCCGCGTTCTCGGTGACGGTCTCGAGCGTGGTCCAGGTGGCGCCGTCGTCGCCGGAGATTAGCACGGGCATCGAGTCGGCGTCGGGGGCCGAGCCGGTGTTGTTGGCGTACCAGCGCCAGTAGACCAGCACCGCCTCGTTGCCCGCGGCGGACGCGTCGAGGGCGGGGGACGTCAGTGTGGTCGCGCCGCCGTCGACGTCGTTGGCACCCTGAGAGGATCCGGCGTTGCCGTCGGTGATCCAGCAGTCGGTGCCGGCGGGCGTGTGGTCGGTGGACGGCTGGGCGGTGGTCGCCTGCGGCGCCATGCGGTTCCAGATGCCCGTCGTGGCGGTGTCGGATGGCACGCCGACGGTCCAGCCGGTGTCGGTCTCCATGGTGTCCTCGACGGCCACCGTGATGGCCTCGGCGTCGAAGGGCCCGGAGGACGGGAACGTGATGTCCACGCCGCCGAGGGTGGTGGCGGTCAGGGAGAACGAGACGGTCTGGCCGCAATCGACGGCAGGGAGGGTGACGCGGAACAGGCCGGCGCCCAGCGGCGTGGCGGGCACGTTCGCGGGGGCGTTGCCGTCGACCGCCACGATCGCGCCGACCGAGCCGGGGGCGTAGTCGGCGGTGCCGGGCGTGACGGAGAAGACCACGTCCGTCTCGCTGCCCGCGACGAGCGAGGCGGGCGGGGCGGCGGAGAAGCCCAGAGGCCGGGTGGTGCGTTCGGCGAACAGAAGCGCGGCTTCGAAGTTCTCCTGGGCGCACGGCAGGATCTCGCTCGGCGCGGGGTCGAAGCCGGCCAGCCCGCCGACGTCCTGGTCGCTGGGGCGCAGTTCGACGGTCATGCTCTTGGCGCCGGCCGTGCCGTAGAACCAGTCGGTTGAGGTGCCGGCGGCAGGGTAGAGCAGCCAGGACTGGATCGGGTTGTAGAACTCGCCCGAGAACGACAGGATCAGGTCGGACATGTCGGTGGCGAGCGTGTCGAAGAAGGTCCGGTCGGGCTCGGGCGTCACGGCGTTGTCCGCGAAGCCGAAGGGCCAGAGGATCAGCTGCGAGTACGAGTGGTAGTCGATGTGGGCGGCCAGGTCGTCGCCGAAGGAGAGCGTCAGGTCGCGCAGGTTCTGCGTTTCCGGCTCGGAGAACGGGGACGCGCCGCGGTAGATGTCGCTGGACGGGCTGCCGCTGGAGCCGTCGCCGCCCCACTCGTAGCCCCAGTTGCGGTTGAGGTCGACGCCGGTGTCCGAACCGAGGGGGCGCCGGTTCTTGCGCCAGAAGCGTTCGCCGGTCCATGAGTACTCGTAGCCGTCGGGGTTGACCACGGGCACGATCACGAAGCGGACCGAGTCGACCAGGTCGCGGACGCGCGGGTTGGTGTCGTAGTCGCCGACCAGGCGTGAGGCGATGTAGGTGACGGTCATGGGGCTGATCCACTCGCGCGCGTGCTGGCAGCCGTTCCAGAGCACCACGGGCCGGTCCGCGGCGGCGTTGCCGGGCTGGTCCGGGCCGGTGATCGTCACGGCCCGCACGTCGCGCCCCTGCAGCGACTGGCCGATGATGGCGACCGACGCCAGGTCCGGGCGGGCGATCCCCAGGTTGTTGACGTAGGCCTCGATCTGGAACAACTGCTTGTAGTTGGCGAACCAGGCGTCGTCGTGCGGGTTGGCGCCGCGGGCGCCGTCGCCCACGGGGGCGGCCCGCTCGGCGGCCTGCACGCGCGCCCAGGCGGCGTCGGCGTGGGCCTGCAGATCTGGGATGAGCATCTCAACGTTCAGCCCGGCCTCGGCGAGCACGCCGAGCCGGTCGGCGCGGACCTGGATGTCGAACGCGCCGACGCCGGCCCCCTCGGACCAGAGGCTCTCCGACAGAGACAGGGCGGCCTGCGTCTCGCGGGCCGAGTCGGCGGTGACGCGGACCACCACTTGGCCCTCGTAGATCCTGGGCGGCGTGTGCGTGAGGACGTCGATCGGCTGGGCGAGGGCGGTCCCGGCGAGAACGGCGAAAAGGGCGCAGGCGGTGTGGCGCATGGTGGAGACTCCGGGTTCGAACGGTCCGCGGGCTCGGTCGGCGGACGACCGAGAACCTCTCCTCCGGCCGGCGACCCGCCGGCGGTGGCTCCCCGAGAACCGGGGCAGGGCACTGTCCGTGCCGGGTTTCCGCCCGGTTCCGGGCGGCGGCACGCAAAGTAGATATAGACGCCCCCCCTTGCGTGGGATGCGGGAATACGGGACACTCGACACGGAAGACCAGTTTCGTGGGCGTTTCGCCCGGGGATCGCATGGGCGTACACCAGATCGGACAGACCGACAGCGGGCCGGGGCACCGGGCGGCCATGCAGCGCCTGCTCACCGACCTGCGGGCGCTCGAGGCGATGCTCGACCGGGGGATGTTCGAGACGGGCATCACCCGGCTCGGGGCCGAGCAGGAGCTGGCCTTCGTGGACCGGGCCTGGCAGCCGGCCATGGTCGGCCCGGAGGTGCTCGAGGCCCTGGACGAGCCCCGCGCGACCTGCGAGATCGGGCGGTTCAACCTCGAGTTCAACTGCACGCCGCGGGAGTTTACGGGCTCGTGCCTGCGGGACCTGCACCGCGAGCTGGAGGAACTGGTCGGCGCGGCGACGCGGGCGGCGGCCAAGCTCGGGGCGCGACCGATCCTGACGGGCATCCTTCCCACGCTCACCCCCGAGCACCTCTCGCTCGAGGCGATCACGCCCAAGCCCCGCTACCTGACGCTCAACGAGCGGATCACCGCGCTGCGCAACGGCCGGTACGACCTGCGCATCCGCGGCACGGACACGCTCAACTTCACCCACGACAACATCATGGTCGAGGCGCTCAACACCTCGCTCCAGCTGCATTACCAGGTCGACCCGGACCGCTTCGCGGAGACGTTCAACGTCGCCCAGCTCATCGCCGCGCCGGTGCTGGCGGCGTGCGCGAACTCGCCCGTGCTCTTCGGCAAGCGGCTCTGGCACGAGAACCGCATCGCGATCTTCGAGCAGATCGTCGACACCACGGGCGACGCCCCCGTCGAGCGCGACGTGCTCAAGCGGGTCCGGTTCGGGGAGAAATGGTGCGAGTCGGGGGTGCTCGAGCTGTACAAGGCCGACGTGGCCCGGTTCCGCTCGCTGTTCGGCGCCGAGCACGAGGAGGACCCGATGGCCCTTGTCGAGCGCGGGATCGCGCCCAGGCTGGCCGCGCTGCAGGCCCACAACTCGACGATGTACCGCTGGAACCGCCCGTGCTACGGCGTGACCGGAGGCAAGCCCCACCTGCGGATCGAGAACCGCGTGCTGCCCGCCGGGCCGACGATCCTCGACGAGGTGGCGGGCACGGCGTTGTGGCTGGGGCTGATGCGCCGGCTCCCGGAGACAATGGGAGACCTGCGCGAGCGCATGGCCTTCGAGCACGCCCGGGCCAACTTCGTCAACGCGGCCCGCCAGGGCATGGACGCCCAGCTCCGGTGGCTGGACGACCGCTCGGTGTCGGCGCGGGCGCTGCTGCTCGACGAGCTGATCCCCGCGGCGAAGGAGGGGCTTGCCGCGGCGGGGATCGACGTGGCCGACGCGGACCTGTACCTGGGCGTCATGCACGACCGGGTCGACACGGGGCGGAACGGCGCACGCTGGATGCTCGATTCGGTGGCGAACATGCGCGGCCAGGGCACGCGGGCGGAGCGGCTGACGACGCTGACCGCCGCGACCTGCACGCGCCAGGAATCGGGGGCCCCCGGTCACGAGTGGCCCATCGCCGAGCTGCACGAGGCCGGCGTGTGGAAGTTGCACTACGCCCGGGTGGGTCAGTACATGACCACCGACCTGTTCACCGTCGGCCCGGACGAGCTGATCGACCTGGCGGCGTCGATCATGGACTGGGAGCGGATCCGCCACGTGCCGGTCGAGGACGATCAGCACCGCCTGGTGGGCCTGATCAGCTACCGGTGTCTGCTCAGGCTGATCGCGGACCCCAATCGCCGCGCCCAAGGGGAGATCTGCGTGGCGGACATCATGAACCCCAACCCGCTGACCGTCTCGCCCGAGACGCCCACGCTCGAGGCCATCGAGTTGATGAAGGCGCGGGGCGCGTCGTGCGTGCCGGTGGTCGCCAACGGTAAGCTGGTGGGGATCGTCTCCGAACACGATTACATGCGCATCGCGGGCCGCCTGCTCGAAGAGCAGCTCCGGACAGGGCCGGACCCGACGCCCCCGCCTTCTGACGCGCCGCACGACGCGGCGGGCAACAATCCGGCGTGAGCGGAGCGGCGCAGGCAACCCGGGCGTGCGAGCCGGCGGCGACCGGACGGGAGATCGGCCGGTTCGAGGCGGGCGATGGGCCCACGCTGGTGGTCATCGGCGGCGTGCACGGCAACGAGCCGGCGGGCATCCACGCGGCGCGACGCGTGCTCGACCGCCTCCACGCGGATCCGCCCGGGGGCTTCCGTGGCCGGCTGGTGGTGCTCGCGGGCAACCTGGCCGCGCTGGCGGGCCCGCCGGGCACGCGGTACGTGGACCGCGATCTGAACCGCTCGTTCACGGATCCGCTGCTCGCGCGGACCGATCCCGGCTGCGCCGAGTGTGGGCAGGCGCGCGAGCTGCTGGCCGCGGTGGGGGCGCAGGCGCGCCCGGGCGTGGCGGTGTTCGTGATGGACCTGCACACCACCAGCGCGCCGTCGCCGCCGGTGGTCGTGCTCGAGGATTCGCTGCGGGCCCGGGCGTTCGCACGCACGCTCGGGGTGCCCATGCTGCTCGGATTCGAGGAGGAGGTCGACGGCCTGCTCTACGACCATCTCACGCGGACGCTCGGCTGCGTGGCCTGTGTGATCGAGGGCGGGCAGCACGACGACGCGCGCTCGGTCGACGTGCTGGAGGGCGCGGTCCGAGTGGGCCTGCACGCCTGCGGCGTGTGGCCGATCGCCCCGGGCGAGCCGGATCCCAGCGCGCGGTTGCGGGCCGCGTGCGGTCCGCGGGCGGGGCGGGTGTACGACCTCCGCCACCGCGAGCCGATTCTCGATCCTTCCTTTGCGATGGAGGGCGCAATCAACGCCCACACCATCGTGCGTCGGGGCCAGGTGATCGGCACGCAGTCGGGCGAGCCGGTCCGCACGCCGGTGGGCGGGCAGGTCTTCCTGCCCAACCGCCAGCCGGTCAAGCGGTCCGGCGACGACGCGTTCTTCATCGTTCGCGAGGTTTCGCCGGGCTGGCTGGGTCTGAGCGCGCGCCTGCGGCGCTCGCCCTGGGTCCGCTCGGTCGCGGCCGCGCTGCCGGGCGTGCACCGCGACGCCGACGAGCCGAGCCTGCTGCTGGTGGATGCCCGCATCGCCGCGGTGCTCAAGCGGCAGGTCTTCCACCTGCTCGGCTACCGGCTCATTCGGCACGGTCGCGAACACCGAGGCTCGCCGGGTCATCGGCTGTGGGAGGCCCTGCGGGGGTTCGCGCGGGCCCTGTTCTCACGGGAGCGTCCGGGCGGGCGGGATGACCCGCGGTACTGGATTGTCGCCCGCCGCACGCTCGACCGGCTCGACGACCGCGTCGGTGGTCGCGAGCCGTGAGCGGGTACGCTGTGGTCATGCAAACCGCTCGCCTGCCCGTTTCACTGATCGCCCTCTGGGCCGTGCTGATAGGCACGGCGTGCGCCCCGTCGGGCGTGCGCTCCGCCGAGGGATTCTCGGCCACGTTCAAGCACGCCGCGGTGGCGGCCGACCACCCGATGGCGTCCGAAGCCGGCGCGCGCATGCTCGCACGCGGCGGCAACGCGGTCGACGCGGCGGTGGCCGCGTCGTTCACCCTCTCGGTCGTTCGGCCGTACTCCTGCGGCATCGGCGGCGGGGGGTTCATGGTCATCCACCTGCCGGACGACCCGACCCACGGCCCCGTGTCCACGGCGATCAACTACCGCGAGACCTCCCCGGTCGGCCCGGATTTCTACGAGTCCACCGGGGCGTCGAGCACCGTGGGCGGCGCGGCGGTGGGGGTCCCCGGCACGGTGCCGGGGCTGCTGTACGCGCTGGAGCGCTACGGCACGCTGCCGCTCGCCGAGGTCATCGCCCCCGCCCGGGCCGCCGCCGAGCGGGGGTTCGTGGTCGATGACCACTACGCGGGCATGGCCGCCGGGCTGATCCGGCGGTTCGAGGCGGAACCGGCGATGAAGTCCCGCTTCCCGCTGGTCTGGGAGCACTTTCTTCGTGCAGGGCGCGTGCGGGTGGGGGATCGCATCATCAATCCGGCGCAGGGCCGGGCATTGGCGCTCATCGAGCGGCACGGTCAAGCAGCGTTCGCCTCCGAGCACATGGGCGAGGCGGTGGTCGAGGCGGCCAATCGGCTCGGCGGGCAGCTGACGGTGGGCATGCTCCTGGGGTATGAGCCGGTCGAGGTGCGCCCGTTGATCGTCGAAGTCGCCGGGCTGACGTTTATCTGCATGCCGCCGCCCTCGTCGGGCGGGACGACGATCGCGCAGACGATGGCCATCCTCGGTGCGTTGGGCGTTGACCCGGGCGACCCGGTCGATACCGGCCCGGAGCGGCACCGACTGGTCGAGGCGCTCAAGCACGCCTTCGCCGACCGCTCCCGCTGGATGGCGGATCCGGCGTTCGAGCCGGTGCCGACGGGAGCGATGCTCGATCCGGCCAACATCCGGCGCATCGCGGGCTCCATCGGCGGCACGACCCGCGAGCCTGCGGCCTACGGCACCCCGGACGCGCTCCCGGAGGACGGGGGCACCTCGCATGTGTCCGCGGTGGACCGGTGGGGCGGGGCGGTCGCGTGCACAGAGTCGATCAACCTCGAGTTCGGCTCGCTGGTCGGTGTCGACGCGTTCGGCTTCGTGCTCAACAACGAGATGGACGATTTCACGACCCGGCGCGGGCGCCCCAACGCCTTCGGCCTGACCCAGTCGGACCGCAACCTACCCGCCCTGGGCAAGCGTCCGCTGTCGAGCATGTCGCCCACGATCGTGCTCGACGATCGGGGCGTGCTGGCGGTGGGCGGGGCCTCCGGCGGGCCGCGGATCATCACGGGCACGCTCCAGGCGCTGCTCAACGCGCTGTCGGGCATGGACGCCGGCGCGGCGGTGGCGGCCCCGCGTCTGCACCACCAGTGGCTGCCCGACCGGGTGGGCCTCGAGCCCGCGGCGGGCGCGTGGGGCGAAGACCTTGCGTCGCGGGGGCACGCGATCGGCGAGCTGGACGGCGTGGGCAACGTGCAGCTGATCGTGCGGGACCGGTCGGGGGCGGGGTGGCAGGCCGCGAGCGACCCGCGCAAGGGCGGGCGGCCCGCCGGCCACTGAGCATCCCCGGCTCGTGTGCGCCCGAACACAAGGGTCCGCCGCGCCCGGTGCGGCCCGATCCCACGCCGTTCTCCCTAGGCTTGCCCCGTGACCACCGCCCAAGCGCCCGCATCCATCCCGTCCGAGGTCGCCGCGCCGGTCCGTCCGTCGGGGGTGTCCGGCACCGCGGTGCGGGGACGCCGACGCAGGGCGACGGCCGTGATCGGCACGCACTTCGTGATCGACGCCTTCAGCTTCATGATCATCGCGATGATCCCCTCGCTGGTGGTGATGCTGGGCATCCCGACGCACCAGAAGGCGCTGCTCCTGGGCATCGGGTCGGTGTCTTCCGGGCTGATCCAGCCGGTCGTGGCCTGGTTCAGCGACCGGTTCGACACGCGGATGCTCGGCACGCTGGGCTTCGTGGTGGCCGTTCTGGCGATCGCCAACGTGGGCATGGTGCAGAGTTTCTGGCAGTTGGCGGTGGTGTTCGCGATCGGGGCCGCCGGCGTGGGCGCGTTCCACCCGCCCGCGGCGGCCGCGGTGGGGCGGCTGTCGGGGGCGAAGCGGTCGCGCTATCTCGCCCTGTTCTTTTTGTTCGGGATGCTCGGCGGGATGGCGGGCAACGTGCTGACGCCGCGGTACGTCGGGCACTTCGCCACCGGCGCGGACGGGGTCGTGGACACGCGGACCGGCCTGTTCGCCCTGCGGTGGATGATCATCCCCGGGCTGATCTCGGCCGTGATCCTGACGCTGGCGATCCGCAGGGTCGGCCACACCTCCTCCGGATCGCACGCAACCCACCACGCGTGGGACGACGCGGAACGGCGGGGGCGCTGGCGGGCGGTGTGGCTGCTGTACACCTCGAACATCCTGCGGTTCAGCGTGAACATGGCGTTGGTGTACCTGTTCACCGAGTGGGCCACGGCCCACGCCCTGCGCCGGTCCGGCGCGGCGACCATGACCGAGGCCATCGCGTCGGGGGCGTCCAACCTCAACGGCACGCTGCAGGCCTCGATGCAGCTGGGCATGGGCGGCGGGGGCATGGTGCTCGGGTTCATCCTGGGCGCCCGCTTCGAGAAGACGGTCTACTGGCTCATCCCCCTGCTCGGGGCGGTCGCGATCTCGCTCCTCACCGTCGCCGACGCGTTGCCGCTCTCCGTGGCGGCCGGCGTGGCGATCGGCGGCGCGGTGCTGGCCGGCATCGGCTTCGGCTCGTGCATCCCGCTGAGCATGGGGCTGGCGCAGCGGATGCTGCCGCACCGGACGAGCCTGGCCAGCGGGCTGATGCTCGGCGGCGCGTGGGCGTTCGCGTTCGTCGGCCCGATGATCGCCGAACTGGTGCAGAACGGGCTGCAGGCCAAGGACAGCGCACCCCGCTGGCTGCTGCGGTTCGCGGATTCGCTGCCCGATGGAATCGGCAACGCGCTGATGCACGGTCTCGGCCTCGACGCCGCGTTCTACGCCACCGCCGGCACGCTGCTGGCGGCAGGCGCGATCACGCTGGCCCTGCCGCGTGACCTGATGCTGCGGACCCACCGGGACTGACGCGCCAGCGGACCACCCTATTCGTGTGACAATCGCGTGACACGCCCGGAACCTTTTTGGGCCGCGGCCGCGGCGTGACAAACCGGTGACGGCCGGGACCCGGATTGGTCGGTATCTCTTCCATGGCTCAATACGCAAGGAGAAACGCCATGACAGCCAACCCGTCCCGATCCCGATTCGTCCCGCTCGCCTGCGCCGGGCTGATGCTCTTCGCCGCCGCCGGCCTGGCCCAGCCGTCCACGGCCGTGATGCCCCCGACCGAAGAGCTTCACCTGCTTGTTCCCCAGCAGCCCCGGCGTGCCCTGCCCGGGTGTGCCGTCCGGGGCGTCGAGGTCAACGCCCGCATCGACGGGGCGATCGCCACGACCACCATGGTCATCACCGTGACCAACACCACCAACCGCCGGTCCGAGGCCCGGCTGGTGCTGCCGGTGGCCAACGGCGCGTCGATCCACACCTTCGGCATCGATGGGATCGGCGAGGAGCCGACCGCCGAGTTGCTCCCCCGCGCCGAGGCGACCCGCCGGTACCGCGAGATCGTCAGCCGCATGGTCGATCCGGGCCTGCTCGAGTTCGTCGGAACCGATCTGATCCAGACCAGCGTGTTCCCGGTCGAGCCGGGCGCGGATCGCGTGGTGACGCTGGTGTACCAGCACGCGATGCCCTCGCACGCGGGCCGGGTGGAGTACGTCCTGCCGCGTTCGTCGTCCGTGACGGGTTCGGGCGCGCCGTGGTCGCTGACGATGGACGTGGCCGGCTCGGGCGGGCTCGGCCCGGTGTTCTCGCCCTCGCACCCGATCATCACGAAGACTCTCGGCAAGGACGCGGTCCGCGTGATCGTGCCGAACATGGACGAGCCGGGCGCGTTCCGCCTGTACGCGGTCACCGGGTCCGAGGCGGGCGGGGCGACCTGCCTGATGTACCCGGAGAGTGACGGCAAGGGCTACTTCCTGTTCATGGGTGACGCGCCCGACCCGGGCGACGCCGAGCCGATGCCGCGGGAGCTGACCGTGGTGATGGACCGCTCCGGGTCCATGAACGGCCGGAAGATCGAGCAGGCCCGCGAATCGGCCCGCCAGATCATCGCCGGGCTGCGGGACGGCGAGCGGTTCAACATCATCGACTACGCCGGCGAGGTGCGGGCCTTCGCCGATGCGCCGGTCGTCAAGAACGACGAGACGATGCGGGGCGCGATGGCCTACATCGACGCCATCCAGGCCCGCGGCTCGACCAACCTGCACGACGCCCTGATGGAATCACTCCGCGCGCCGCTGGCCGACGGCTATCTGGGCATGGTGCTGTTCCTCACCGACGGGTTGGCCACGGACGGCGTGACCGGTGAGGCCGCCATCCGCCAGGCCGCACGGGATGCCAACAAGGAAGGACGCAGGGTCTTCACCTTCGGTGTGGGCACGGATGTGAACGCCCCGCTGCTCGACGGCGTCGCGGCCGACACCAGGGCCGAGGCGACCTTCGTCCTGCCCAACGAGGACGTGGAACTGAAGATCGCGCAGGTCTTCGACAAGCTCGACGGTCCGGTGATGGTGTCGCCGATGTTCACCACCCACGCGCCGGACGGCACGCCGCTGCCGCAGACGGTCAACCCAGCCCTGACCTTCGTGCACCCCGATGCGCTGGGCGACCTGTTCCGCGGCTCGCGGGTGATGCTGGTCGGTCGGTACGACCACGCCGGGCCGATGCTGCTGCGGGTCCGTTCGGAAGACCCCGATTCGCCCGTCATCGAGGCCGTGCTGGACCCGAAGGAGGCCTCCACGCGGCACGGGGCGGTCCCCCGCCTGTGGGCGCAGAAGCGGATCGACGCGCTGCTGAGCAAGATCCGCATCGACACGGCCGACGGCTCCGAGCCGGACGCCGAGCTGGTCGATGAGGTGGTCCGCCTGTCGCTCGAGCACGGCATCATGACCGAGTACACGGCCTTCCTGGCGTCCGAGGACATGAGCCTGGCCGACGCGGCGGCCCCGCGGGACGAGGCCGGGCAGTTGGGTATCGCCTATGTCCGCGCCCGCGAGTCGGTGGCCCAGCAGGGCCAGACGCGGTCGGGATTGGCCGGCGTCGCCCAGTCGGTCAACCGCGGCAATATCGCCGCGCGTGAGATGGCCCCGGCGGCCACGCTCGTGGACGGAAAGGTGCAGGCCGACACCGCGGTCAAGTCGAACATGTGGTACGGCGCCGACATGCAGGTGCAGACCGTCAGCACCGTCCAGCGGGACCAGCGCGGCACGCTGTACCGCAAGGCGACGCGTTGGGTGGACGCCCGCCTGGGCGAGCAGGCCGACGAGGAGCCGCAGCAGACGGTCGAGTTCGGCACCGACGCCTACTGGACGCTGGTGGACGACCTGACCGGCCAGCACCGCCAGTGGATGCTCGCCAACCGCGGCGAGGTGTACCTGATCAACCACGGCCAGCGGGTGCTGGTCAAGAATCCCGGATGATCCGATCCGGTCAGAGTTGAAGCAACCACCGGGCTGGCGGGGAGATCCGTCGGCCCGGCTTGAAAAGGCGGACCCACGCCCATCGACCCATAGACTCTTGTCCCAAAGGGAGGAAACACGCATGAAGATCGCACGGACCACCATGTTCGCTCTGCTCGCCGCCACGGGCGGCCTCGCACCGCAGGCGCTCGCCGACGGCACCGCGCTGACCATCTACTCGACCGCCACGCCCGGCGCCATCCCGCCGGAGATGTACCGGCCCACGCCGGGCCAGAACCGCTACGGCAACCCGTGGGGCCAGATCCCTGGCTACGCCATGATCAAGCAGGATCGGTCGATCGACGTCCAGCGGGGCGTGTCCACGACCAGCATCACCGACGTCGCCGCCCTGCTCGATCCCACCACCGTGCGGTTCGAGTCGCTGACCGACCCCGACGGCACCCGCGTGCTCGAGCAGGACTACCGCTTCGACCTGCTCAGCATGGACAAGATGCTCGAGCGCTACATCGACAAGACGATCATCTACGGCGGGCAGGAGATGACGCTTCTCTCCGTGGCCGGCGGCGGCATGCTGCTCCAGGGCGACGAGGGACGCATCAAGTTCCAGGAGGGCTACGGCGGCGTCGAGTTCCCCTCACTGGCCGACGGGCTGATCACCCGCCCGACGCTGATCTGGACGCTGGCCGCCGACCGCGCGGGCACGCAGGAGGCCCGCATCACCTACCAGACCGGCGGCATCACCTGGTGGGCGGACTACAACATCCTCTTCCACGAGGGCGACAACGCCAACCGCGGCACGGTGGACGTCGGGGCGTGGGTGTCGATCCTGAACCAGTCGGGCGGCAGCTACGAGGACGCGACGCTCAAGCTGATCGCGGGCGACGTGCACCGGGCGCAGCCGGCCCAGCAGCCGCAGATGTACATGATGGAGTCCCGCATGGCGGGCGCCGCCATGGACAAGGGCTTCGAGGAGAAGGCGTTCTTCGAGTACCACCTCTACACCCTCGGCCGCCCGGTGACGATCCCGGACCGTTCCACCAAGCAGATCGAGCTGTTCGAGGCGGCCCGGGACATCCCGGCCGAGAAGATCCTCATGTTCGACGGCGCGGCGGGCGTGCGCTGGTGGGGCGGCCAGCCCGCGATGGACCAGAACTTCGGCGTCCAGTCCAACGGCAAGGTGGCGGTGTACGTCAAGTTCGAGAACTCCGAGGCCCACGGCCTGGGCGTGCCGCTGCCGTCGGGGCGTATCCGCGTCAACCAGACCGACGACGCCGACGGCTCGCAGGAGTTCATCGGCGAGGACGTGATCGACCACACGCCCCGCAACGAGAAGGTCATGATCAAGCTCGGCAACGCGTTCGACGTGGTCGGCGAGCGTCGCCAGGTCTCCTTCGAGCGCGGGCGCGACTGGATGATCGAGACCATCGAGGTCACCCTGCGCAACCGCAAGGAGGAATCCGTCGACGTCGTGGTGCAGGAGCGGCTCTACCGCTGGACCAACGCAACGATCCAGAACATCTCGCACAAGCACGAGATGCTTGACGCGACCACCCTGCACGCCACGGTCACGCTCGACCCGGACGAGGAAGAGAAGCTGACCTACACCGTCCGCTACTCGTGGTAACCTGATCCCCGTCCCCGGCCCGCCAGCGCGGGCCGGGGGGCTTGAACCCCTGCCGGAGCCTCCCATGTCCCTCGGTGTGATCCTGGTGGTCGAAGACGACGCGGCCATCCGCCGCGGCGTGGTCGACATGCTCCGCTTCAACAGCTACACCGTCCACGAGGCGCCCGGCGGCAAGGCCGGGCTGGACATGGCCCTCTCCATCGACGCCGACCTGGTGCTCCTCGACATCATGATGCCCGGCATGGACGGCATGGAGGTCCTCGCCGAACTGCGCAAGGCCCGCCCGGCCCAGCCGGTCATCTTCCTGACGGCACGCGGCGAGGAGGAAGACCGCGTCCGAGGGCTGCGTCTCGGGGCCGACGACTACGTCGTCAAACCCTTCGGCATCGACGAACTGATCGCACGCGTCGAGGCCGTGCTCCGCCGATCGCCCGCCCGCCCGTCGCGCCGCGAGAGCCTCTCGCTCGCCGGGCGCACCATCGACTTCGACCGACGCGAGGCCGTGCTGCCCAGCGGCGCCCGGCGGACGCTGACCGAGCGCGAGGCCGAGGTCATCGGCTACCTCGCGGCCAACCCGGGTCGGGCCGTGTCCCGCGACGAACTCCTCCAGCGGGTCTGGGGCCTGGACCCCCGCGGCACGCACACCCGCACGGTGGACATGACCATCGCCCGCATCCGCGAGACGCTCGACGACGACCCGGCCGACCCCAAGGTCGTCCAGACCGTCCGCGGCAAGGGCTACATGCTCGTGGCCGACAACGGGGCCCGGCACGGGACCGAGAGCGGGGCCGGCGAGTGAACCCCCGCCGGTCCGCCATGTGGTGGGTGTTCTGGACGGTGGCGCTCATGGTGCTGGGCGCGCTGGCGTGGGCCAGCATCTCCGTGGCGCGGCTCGAGCAGCGCAACGAGGCCAACCGCCGCCTGACCCAGCGACAGGAGGTCATCCGTCTGGCCCTCTGGCGGCTCGACTCGCAGCTCGCCCCGATCATCGCCACCGAGGCCGCACGCCCGCTGGGCGAGACCGGCGGCATGGCCGAATCCCGGCGTGACCGCGCCGAGACGCTCTCCGGCGCGCTCTCCTTCAACCGGTTCGCCGACGGCTACTTCACCGTCCTGCCCGACGACACCGTCACCGCCAGCAACACCCGCGCCCGGGCGGCCGGTCAGGGCTGGGCGATGGCCGACCGGGCGTCCCCCGCCGATGCGCCCGGCGCGGCCCCGCAGGCCGACGAACCGCCGGAGTCCGAACAAGAACCCTCCGCATTCGATTACCAGGTCCGCCAGCAGATCGCCAACATCGCCCAGCAGCAGGCCCCGATGACCAAGCAGTCGGACGCCCCCTTGGCCGCGGTGACCGCCGCCGAGTCCGCGCCCGAGTCCGCGCGGGAACTCGTGACCCGGGACGCCCAGACCGGCGCGGCCGATCCGGGGACACCGTCGGAAACGGCCTTCACGCTCTCGGACGGCCGTGTGGATCCCGGGCGCAGCGTCCCGCGCGTCAACACCATCAGCCCTTCCACGAACGCCGACGACGGAACGGTTCACCGGCTCGGTGTCGGTCTTGTCGCGGGCGTCGGCCAGCTCGAGCCGCGCTGGGTCGAGACCGACCCCGACCGCACCGACCTCGTGCTCGTCCGCGCCGTCGCGGATCCGGCCGGGGCAAAGACGGAGGGCGTCCGGCTCGACTGGGATGCCCTGAAGGAGACGCTCGAGTCCTCGCTCGGCGACCTGCTCCCACAGGCCTCGATCGTTCCCGCCCGCGGCCCCGCGGCCGCGCAGCTCGAACGCGACGGCCTGGGCTTCCGCCTCGCCACCGTGCCGGCGCTGCTGCTCCCCGGGCCCGAACTCCCCGGCGCGCCGACCGGCATGACCCCCGCCCTCTTGGCCCTGGTGATCACCTGGCTCGCCACGCTCGGGGCGCTCGTCGCGGTGGGGCTGGTGCTCCGCGCCACGCTGCGTCTGTCCGACCGCCGGGCCCGGTTCGTGGGCGCGGTCACCCACGAGCTGCGCACTCCGCTGACGACCTTCCGGCTGTACGCCCAGATGCTCGCCGGCGGCATGGTGACGGACGACAAGGCCCGGGCGGAGTACCTGGGCACCCTCGAGCGCGAGTCCATCCGCCTGGCCGAGATCGTCGAGAACGTGCTCGAGTACGCCCGCCTGACCCGGCGACGCCCCGGCAGCGCCCGCCCGCCGGGCGAGCGGCCCATCACCCACTCCGAGCTGCTCGCCCGCGTCCGCCCCGTGCTCAGCCGCCGGGCCGAGCAGTCCGGCATGGACCTGATCGTCTCGACCGCGCCGGGCGCGGAGGCCGCGTCGTCCCGCACGGTCACCTGCGACCCGCGGTCGGTCGAACGGATCCTGATGAACCTGGTCGAGAACGCCTGCAAGTACGCCGTCCCCGCCGATGCCGACGCCGAGGACGCCGACACCCGCATCCACCTCGACGTCACCCTGACCGACCGTCAGCTGGAGGTGCTGGTGGCCGACCACGGCCGGGGCATCCCCCGGCGCGACCGCGAGCGCGTTTTTGGCGAGTTCCAGCGCGGCCCCGGGGCCGCCGAGAGCAGCCGCCCGGGCCTGGGCCTGGGCCTGGCCCTCTCCCGCGGCCTGGCCCGCGAGATGGGCGGCGACCTCCGCCTGGTCCGCCGCCGATCCCACGGGGCCGAGTTCCTCCTGACCATCCCCTTGGACCCCCCGCCCGCCGGGGTCGCCTAGGCCCGACCCAGGCTCCCAGACCCGCCCGCAGGGCCGGTCGGAAGTTTCACGCGGGCCGATCTGGATGACGACCCGCGGCCCGGGGTCTATACTGCCCGCCCGAGGGCCGCAAGGCTCCGAGGGCCTGTAGCTCAGTTGGTTAGAGCGCACCCCTGATAAGGGTGAGGTCGACAGTTCGAGTCTGTCCAGGCCCACTGACGCACCCCACGCGACCGCCGGAAGGCGGTCGCGATCGTTTTTGGAAGGGTCCGTCGGCTACCCGAACAACCCCGCTTCCGGCTCCACGGGCTCCAGCAGCCGCGCATCGTCGTTCCTGGGCGTGTTGACCCGGGTCGAGATCGGCCAGGCCTTGGTCGGGAACGCGTCGGGATCGCCGAAGGACATCGCCAGCGGCAGGGCTTCGGGGTTCGCGGGGTCCAGCCACGCCGCGCCGTTCTCAGGCCGGACCACGCACGGCATGCGGTGGTGGATCGCCGGCTCGAAGCCCGGCGGCGTGTCGCAGGTCAGCGTCACGAACCGGTCGCCCCCGTCCGACGGCTCCCACAGGCCCGCCAGGAGGAACAGCCCGTCCCGGGCGGCCAGCGCCCACGGCTGCTTCGGGCCGTCGCCCTTGGATTCCCACTCGTAGAAGGCGTCGGCCGGGATCAGGCACCGGCGCGCCCGGGCCGCTTCACGGAACATGGGAAGCCGCCGGGCCGTCTCGACGCGGGCGTTGATCACCTCGCCCAGGCGGTGGTGGTTGGCAAAGCCCCAGCGGACGGGATCGATCCGCGCCCCGCCGTCCGTGCCCCGGATGACCAGCGCCGGCTGGGTCGGCGCGATGTTGTACCGCGGTTTCGGGTCGTCGCCGGGGTCGGGCACGGCCCAGAACGGCTCGGAGACCGCCCGGAGCTGGGCCCACGTCCAGTGCTGGGTGAAGCGGCCGCACATCGAGAGCACGATAGGGACGCGGGCCTTACGACCCGTCCTCTTGGACCTCCTCCAGCCCCCGTGCGACCCACGCGGCGCCCAACGCCATCGCGCCGAACACGCCCAGCACGCCCGCCGGCCCGACCGCCTCGGCCAGCAGCCCGAACGCCGAGCCGGCGATCAGCACGACGCCGATGATCGTGTTGGAGAGCGCGGTGTAGGCGGCCCGGGTGTCGGCGGTCGCCATGTCCACGAGATGGGTCGAGCGCCCGAGACGCACGCCCTGGTAGGCGATCATCAGCACGAACAGCAGCACCGGCAGCAACCACCGGGTGATCGGGGCGCCCGGCGAAGCCCAGCCCACGACGGCGGTGGCCGTGAGCACGACCGCGCCGATCAGGCCGGACCGGATCAGCACCCGCCGGCTGGACCGGTCCGACAGACGTCCCCAGACGTAGGTGCTCGACACCGACGCCAGCGCCGACGCGACCACGAACGGCCCGAGTTCGGCGAAGCTCGTCCGCCCGGACGATCCGGCCAGCGTCAGCAGGAACGGCGGTGCCAGCGCGGTCGAGGTCAGCAGCGCCCGGGCGGTGATGAACCGGACCAGTTGCGGGTCGGTCCTGAGCAGCGATGCATGTTCGCGGGCGACGGTCCAGGCGTTGCCGCCCCCCTCGGTGGCGCCCGGGGCCTCGGCGAGCGTGGCGAACAGCGCGGACGCGAGCAGCCACAGGCCCGCCGCCGTGAACAGGGCCATGGCGATGGTCCGGGTCGTCAGGGGGATCACGCCGACACTCAGCAGCACGCCGAATGTCAGGACGACGGCCGCCGCGACCGTGGCGGCTGTGCCGGTCGCGGTGCCGCGGGTGGACTTGGAAACGGTCTTCCCGAGCACATCCTTGTAGCTGACCGAGCACGCGCTCCGCGCCAACGCGAACACCGCGAGCAGCCCGACGATCGTCCACCCGGCCGCCGCTCCCTCCAGACGCAAGGCGGCCACGCCCATGCCGGCCACCGCGAGCCCCTGGATCAGGCTTCCGCCCGCCCACACCCATTTGCGTTGCGGCAGGCCGCGGATCAGGCCGGCCGTCACGAGTTGCGGTAGCAGCGACCCAGCCTCTCGCACCGGGACCAGCAGCCCGATGAGCCCCGCCGGCGCACCCAGCGCCGTCAGCAGCCAGCTCAGCGCCAGCTTCGGGTCCGCCAGCCCGTCGCCGGTCTTCGTGGCCCCGAGGCTGAGCACGTGCACAAAGAAGTTGCGCGGCTGCTCGGCGCAGGCCGCTTCGGGGATGTCGCGGCACACCCGCCCGTCGTCCTCGGCGGTCAGCCATCGGTGGGCGCGGGCGGTGATGCTCGGATCGGGCATGGGTGTTCTTCGGCGGCGCGGCGACCCGGGAAAGGCCCGCCCGGGTCGTTCAGCTCCCGTACCCCTCGGGGTGCGCGGACATCCACGCCCACGCCGTGGACACGATCTCGTCGATGTCGGTGACGTTCGCGTCCCAGCCGAGCTCGCGCCGGATCCGGGTCGGATCGTTGTACAGCGCGATCGCGTCGCCGGCCCGTCGGCCGGACTCGACGACCCCGAACTGCCTGCCGCTGACCCGCCGCACGGAATCGAGGATCTCGCGGACCGAGTACCCCTTGCCGATGCCGACGTTGAACGCCTCGGTCCGCCCGGGCCCGACGCGCTCGGCTGCGCGGACGTGGGCGTCGATCAGATCCTCGACGTGGACGTAGTCGCGCACGCAGGTGCCGTCCGGCGTGGGGTAGTCGGTGCCGAAGATCGACATCGACTCCCGCTTGCCCTGCGCCGCCTGGATCGCCACGGGGATCAGGTGGGTCTCGGGCGTGTGGTCCTCACCCAGCAGGCCGGAGCGGTCGCAGCCCGCGACGTTGAAGTAGCGCAGCATGGTCAGGGCCAGGGGGCGGTCCTCACGCCCCCGCTTGACCGCGTAGTCGCGCAGGACGTCCTCGAAGTGCAGCTTGGTTCGCCCGTAGGGCGAGGTGGGGCGCTGCGGGCAGTCCTCGGGCACGGGGATCATGCCCTCGGGCGGGTCGCCGTAGGTGGCGCAGGACGAGGAAAAGATGATCCGTTCGACGCCCCGCCCGTCGTGCGCCCGGTCGCAGGCGTCGAGCAGCCCGATCGCGGCGCCGATGTTGTTGCGGTAGTACCACAGCGGGTCGTCGACCGACTCGCCCACGTAAGCGACGGCCCCGAAGTGCATGACGGTGTCCAGGCGGTGCTCGTCGAGGGTCGCCAGGACCCTGCCGGATTCTCCGACGTCGGCGTGCACGAACTCGAACCGGCCCGCGTGGAGGGATTTGAGGGCGTCCATCGGGGCCCTGTGCCCGCGGAAGAGCGAGTCGATCGACACCACCGTGTGCCCGTCGGCGAGCAGACGCTGGCACGCGTGCGACCCGATGTAGCCCGCCCCCCCGGTGACCAGTACCCGCATGCGACCTCCCGCTTTCGACCCCGGATCGTGGATTCCGGAGCCTACGCCCCGTCGCGGACCGGCGGCGCCGGGAACCCTCTAGAATCGGTGCGAGCGGGACGGATCCCGACGCTGGACGGACCCTCTGTGCCGGAGCCGCCTGGATGGCCGAATCATTCACCACGGATTTCAAGCGGTTCTTCGGCCGCGGGCTGGGCATCCTCCTGCCCACGATCGTCACCCTGTGGATCCTGTGGCAGGCGTTCAGCTTCGTCTACACCAACGTGGCCGAGCCGATCAACCGGGCGACGCGTCTGAGCGTGCTCTGGGTCATGCCGCAGGTGGTCGACAACGCCAAGCTCCCGGACTGGTACGACATCAGCGAGGAGGAGATCCTGGTCGCCCGCGCCAGCGGCCGTTACCGCCCCACGACGCCCATCGCCACCATCGAGCGCGACATCCGCCGGGAGTGGCTGCGGCAGTACTGGAGCGAGCGCTGGTACCTCAACTTCGCCGGCTTCTTCATCGCGATCCTGCTGATCTACCTGGCGGGCCTCCTGCTCGGAAACTTCTTCGGGCGGCAGATCTACCACCGCGTCGAGCGACTGATCGCCAAGATCCCCGGGTTCAAGCAGGTCTACCCCCACGTCAAGCAGGTGGTGGACCTGATCCTGGGCGAGAAGAAGATGGCCTTCTCCAAGGTCGTGCTCGTCGAGTACCCGTCCAAGGACATCTGGACCATGGGGTTCCTGACCGGCGATTCCCTGCGCTCCATCGACCAGTCCGCCGGCGGGCGCGTCGTGTCGGTGTTCATCCCAACCTCGCCAACGCCGTTTACCGGGTTCACGATCAACGTGCTCGCCTCGGCGCTCAAACCGATGGACGTCTCCATGGAAGAGGCGTTGCGGTTCGTGATCACCGCGGGGGTGCTCACCCCCGAGACCGCGTCGAAGGACCCGGCCCGGATGCCCGCGGCCGCCGTGGTGGCCGAGCAGGCCGCCGAGGTCGTCCGGCCGGAGGAACCGGACCGGGAAGAGGCCCAGAGCCCCCCGCCGGAACGGAACCAGAAGAGCGCTTAGACTGTGTTCAGAACGGGCCGCACGGGCCCGCAGAGAAGGGAGACCGGTATGCGGACCTCGATGGTCGGGCGTCATATGGAAGTCACCGATGCCATCCGGCAGCACGCCGAGCAGAAAGTCGCCAAACTGGACAAGTACGAAGACCAGGTGATCCACTGCGACTTCACGGTGGGCAAGGAATCGCCCAGCAAGGAACTGTTCTGGGCCGAACTGCTCGTGGCCGTGCGGAACCACCCGGAGATCGTCGCCAAGTCCGAGGGTCACGACCTGTACGTGCTCATCGACGAGGTGATCGCCAAGGCCGGGCGCCAGCTGCACGATCTCAAGGAAAAGCTCAAGCTCGAGAAGCGCTAACACGGGGACGCGGATGAAGCTGACCGAAATTGTTCACACTAACGCCATCGTCCCGCAGCTCCAGGCCAAGGAGCGCGACGACGCGATCCGGGAACTGGTCGCCGCCCTCGTCACGTCCGGCGCGACAGAGGAAGAAGCCGCCCCCGGGCTCATCGAGAAGCTGCTCGACCGGGAGCGCAAGGGCTCGACCGGCTTCGGACGCGGCGTCGCCGTGCCCCACGTCAAGCACCGCTCCGTCAACGTCATCCGGGCGGCCATCGGCATCTCCCAGCAGGGCATCGACTTCAACGCCCTCGACAAGCAGCCGGTCTACACCATCTTCCTGCTCCTCAGCCCGGAAGACAGGCCGGAGGAGCATCTCCAGGCCATGGAGACGATCTTCAAGAACCTCTCCAAGGACACCTTCCGTCGCTTCCTGCGCCAGTCCACCAACACCGAAGCGGTCGTCGCCCTGCTCGACGAGGCGGACCACCAGCAGCTGGGCGGGTAAGCCTCCCCAACGGAGCCACCCTTGCCCGACACGCGATCGGCCAAAGTCACGATCACGAACAAGTACGGGCTGCACGCGCGGCCCGCGACGGACTTTGCCATGCTCGCCGAACGCTACGCGTGCGAGGTGCTCGTCCGTGTCGGGGACGTCGACGCCGACGGCAAGTCGATCATGGAACTGATGATGCTCGCCGCCACCAAGGGCACCGAGATCGAGGTCACCTGCACCGGCGACGACGCGGAACACTGCCTCAAGGAACTCTCCGAACTGGTCGCCCGAGGCTTCGACGAGGAGGACGAATGACCGGCGCCGAGCGATCGGGCGACCCGGGCCTGCCCGTGGACGACGCGCTGCTGGCGATCCTGCGCTGCCCGGTCACCGGCGAGCGGCTGGTGCGCGTGGGCGACGAACTGCGCACCGCGTCCGGGCGCGTCTACCCCATCGTGGACGGCCTGCCCGTCCTGGTGCCCGGCCGGGCCGGTCAGGCCGAGGGCACGGACTCGACCGGAACTTCCTGACGGGCGATCGACGCGCCGACCGAGGCCAGGCGGCTCTCGAGCTGCTCGTACCCGCGGTCGATGTGGTACACCCGGTTGATGGTCGTGGTGCCCTCGGCGGCCATGCCGGCCAGCACCAGGCCCGCCGACGCCCGCAGGTCCGAAGCCATCACCGGCGCGCCCTTGAGGGCCCTGACACCCGTGACCACCACCGTGGCGCCCTGACGCACCAGCCCGGCGCCCATGCGCTGCAGCTCTGCCACGTGCAGGAACCGCTCGGGGAAGATCTTCTCGGTGATCACGCTGTTGCCCTCGGCAAGGCACAGCATGGCCATGAACTGGGCCTGCAGGTCGGTCGGGAACCCGGGGTGCGGCTGCGTGGTGATCTGCACCGGACGCATCGGGCCCGGGCGCGTCACGCGGCAGGTCCGGCGCATCGGGTCATCGCCAGAACCGATCGGATCCACCGACACCCCGACGTCTTCCAGCGTGCCCGTCGCGGCCATCAGCGCGTCCAGGGGGCAGTTGTCCAGCGTCAGGTCCCCGTTGGTGATCGCCGCGGCGCACATGAAGGTGCCCGCCTCGATGCGGTCGGGGATCACCGTGTGGTCCACCCCACCCAGCGCATCCACCCCGCGGACGGTGATCCGGGGAGACCCCGCGCCCTCGATGCGGGCGCCCATCGCGTTGAGCATGTTGCCCAGGTCCACGATCTCCGGCTCGCAGGCGGCGCACTCGATGACCGTCGTCCCCCGCGCCAGCGTCGCGGCCGACATCACGTTGGCCGTGCCGAGCACCGTCGATCCGTTGGCCCCGCCCAGGAAGATGGTGTCGCCCCGCAGCCGTCCGCCGGGGGCTTCGGCCACGATGTCGCCGCCCTCGAGCGTGATCTTCGCCCCCAGCGCCTCGAGCCCGCGGATGTGCAGGTCCACCGGACGCAGCCCGATGGCGCACCCGCCCGGCAGCGAGACCCGCGCCTTGCCCCGCCGGGCCAGAATCGGCCCGAGCACGCAGATGCTCGCCCGCATGGTCCGCACGATGTCGTAGCGGGCATGCGAGGGCGAGGCGTCGATGGCGTGCAGGGCGAAGATCGGGCGTCCGTGGTCGTCGCGTTCCCGGGCGATCATCACGCCCAGCTCGCCCAGCAGGCGGACCATGTTGCGGATGTCCGAGAGGTCGGGCACGTCCCGCAGGGTGACCGGCTCGTCCGTCAGCAGCACGGCGGCCATGATCGGCAGCGCCGAGTTCTTGGACCCGTTCACCCGCAGCCGCCCGCTCAGCCGACGCCCGCCCTCGATCACAAACGCGTCCATCCGGTCTCCTCCCGAACATCGTACCCGGCGCACCGTGTTCTCGGACCACCCGGGGCCCGGATCGCGCCCGGTGCGCACGGGCGTTGTCATCGGCACAGGCTGCCCCAACGCACCAGCCGTCCCCGACCGCCCCGGTCCCCCCATTTTCACCGAGGTTCCCGGTGGCCCCCACGCCGGGCGAATAGGACCGTCTTGGCGAGCGGTCCGGCGAACCCCCGTCGGTGGGGACGAGCCGGGCCGGAACACGCTGACACGGAGCGCCCCATGGCGACACCCAACACACCACTGACCCCCGGCGAGTTCCGCCCGGACGGGGCGCTCGAGCACGGCCTGCTCGAGGGCAACCCCACCCCCGGCGGCAAGCTCGTGCCCCTCCTGCTCGTGGCCGCCATCGCCGCCTCGGGCCTCTCGATGCTCTTCTCGATCGGCACGGCCGTTGCCTCGGCCGGTGCCGGACAGGACGCCCCGTCCGAGCAGGGCGATGACGGCCCGGTCTCGGGCGCCGCCCCCGCCGACGCGTTTACGATCCCGGTGTCGCTGCGGACCTTCGTACCCCACGCCGATCCGGGCGGCCACCCCGATTTTGAACGCTTCTCCGGCGCGGTCCGCGTCGGCCTCGTCGCCGACACGCTCGGCCCCGACGGTGTGCCCACCCTCGCTTCTCGCCACGGGGCCGAGATCGGGCGTGCGTTCACCGACGCGGCCGGGCGTGCCGTCCGCCCCGCCCTGTGTGATCCCGCCCTGGGAGACCGCCCGGGCGAGCTGACCGAACGCCACGACCCCCGAGTCTTTTCGCAGGACAGCTTCGCCTCATGGTTCACCGGCACCGAATCGCAGACCGTCCCCGTGACGCTGCGGTTCCGCCCGGACCTTGGGTGTTTCGTGTTCGACTCGGACCGCTCCGGCGGCCCCATCCCGGCCGCCCCGCACACGGGGGTGATCCGTGCCGAGCTGACCGCCGGGCCGGGCCAGCGGATCGGGCTCTCGTCGGCCGACGACGCGTGGGTCTTTGTCGACGGCCGCCTGGCCATCGACCTGGGATCCACCCACGCCCGGCTCATGCAGTGGATCGACCTGGACCGGCTCGGGCTAGCGCCCGGGCGGACCGTTCCCGTGGACGTGTTCTTTGCCGAGCGCCGCTCGGGAGACCAGCACTTCAGGCTGGAAACAAACGCCCGTCTCCGCCCTGCCGGGCAAACACACGCGAGGGGCGGCAACTGAGAAACCCGGAACATCCCGGGTGAGGAGGACAGGCATGCATCGTGACAACCATTCCCGAACCACTCTTACCTCGATCGGAGCGCTCGGCGCCGTCCTGATCGCCGGCCTGGCCGGCGCGGCAACCGCGCAGGACGGGCAGCAGCACGCCGGCCCCGACTCGATCACCCTCTCCGGCGTCGTCCGCGACTTCAAGGACCTCAACGCCAACGGCGGGCACCCGGACTTCCAGCGCCGGCCCTCCAGCGGCTTCGGCCACTACGTCGGCATGGTCGCAGACACCCTCGACAGCGCCGGCAAGCCCGTCTTTGCCTCGGCCGGCTACAAGCTGTCCGGTAACTGGCGCGACGCCCAGGGCCGAAACATCGCCCCGCCCCGCGAGTACGTGGCGACCCGCGAGGGCGACACCAACGGCTCTATGAGCACCTCCACCGGCGGCGCGCTGACCAGCGCCGACAACTTCCACCAGTGGTTCCGAGACACCCGCGGGGTCAACTCCTCCAAGCCGCTCGACATCCGCCTCAACCGGACCGACAACGGCACCTACGTCTTCGACGACAAGACCGACCCGACCTTCAGCGCCCGCGGCGGGTTCTTCCCGGTCAACGGCGAGCTCTACGGCAACTACGCCAACACCAACAAGAACTTCCACTTCACCTTCGAGCTCCAGACCGAGTTCACCTACCGCGCCGACGCCGGCCTGACCTTCACCTTCATCGGTGACGACGACGTCTGGGTGTTCGTGGACGGCAAGCTCGTCATCGACATCGGCGGCGTCCACTCGGCGGTCTCCCAGACCATCGAACTCGACCGCCTCTCCTGGCTCGAGGACGGACAGGACTACACGCTGAGCTTCTTCTTCGCCGAGCGACACACCACCCAGTCCAACTTCCGGATCGAGACCACCCTCGAACTCCGGACCGTCGAACTGCCGCCCACCGCGGCCCTCTACGACTGATCCGACCTTCGCATGCCCGTGTGTTGGTGCGGGGCCGGCCTGTGTGTCGCAGGCCGGCCTCCTCCGTTTTTGAACCTCACCACCCCCGGTGCGGCGGGTAGACCGGGTATCCGCGGTGAACGTGATCCCGGCGGGTCTGCGGGTACACCCAACGCTCCGCCTGTGTCGAGGTGCGCAGCGAGCCGGTGCGGCGCAGGTCCGGGCGGGCCTCCATCGGCCATCCGAGCCGATCCGGCAGCGCTTCTCGCGACCGCGCAGCGAGCACGCCGTCGCGTCGGTACGACCCTTCCGCGTGGTCGGCCACGAATGCGGAGTTGGAGAACACCAGCACGCCCTCGTTCGTCCCAGGTGACGACGCCTGTTCGCTTCCCGCGGACCGCTCCTGCGACCCGGACGGACCGCCGTGCCAACTACCTATCTCTGTCGGGCTCTGGTACGACGGACCCCCCGGGGCCGACCAGGCCCACACCGAGGGCCCCCCGCACCCGCCCAGCAGCACGCCGCACGCGGCCGCGAGCAGGCCCGGCAGGGCGCCCCTGGGTGTTCTGGTCTTCGTACTCATCCGCCACATCATGACGCGCCCGTCGGCTTCGTGCGAGCGGATTGGCCGATTCCGCCGGAGTTTTGGGCGTTGCAGCGGCATTTCGAGCCCGTGCGGCGGCGATGATCGGACCCGTCCGCAGCCGTGGGGGATGGGGGCGCCGCGTCCCGGGCCGGCTCAGCAGGACTGGGAGGAGAACGCCCGCGCGATGCGCTGGACGCTGCGTTCGATGCGCTCCTCCCCGCCCCGCACCCGCCCGGCCTCGACCGCTTCCACCAGCGCCCGCGAGATGGCCAGCGCCGCCTGCGGCCGGATCATCCCCGGCATGTTGGCGCCGTCGAGCAGCATGTCCGCCCCCGCGTCGAGCGCCATCGCCATGGCGTCCGCCGGGCCGAACCGCTCGGTCACCGCCCCCATGTCCAGCGAGTCGGTCACCACCACGCCCTCGAAGCCCAGACGCGCTCGGAGCAGGCCGCCCGTGTGCGCCCGGGAGAGCGACGCGGGCAGGTTCGGGTCGATGGCGTGATGGTACAGGTGCCCCGTCATCACCGCCACGCGGTCGCCGTAGTGCGTCAGCAGGTCCTCGTACACCGCCAGTTCGGTCGGCTCGTCGTACGTGTCCGTGATGTCCGCCAGCCCGTCGTGCGTGTCGTCGGTGGCCGAGCCGTGGCCGGGGAAGTGCTTGAGGCAGCACTTGACGCCGAACCGCGCGTGCTCGTCGATCCAGACCTTCGCGCACGCCGCCGCCACCGAGGGGTCGCGCGAGAACGCCCGGTCCTTGCCCGCGATCACCGGGCAGTCGGGGTTGACCAGCAGGTCCACGCACGGCGCAAAGTTCAGATCCACCCCCAAACCGGCCAGCTGCTTGGCCTGCGCCCGCGCCTGGGCCCGTTGGCTGAACGTGTCCATCCGCCCGAAGGAGGCGGCCGAGACGTGCGGCTCGAACCCTCGCTCCGGACGCAGGCGGGCGACCCGCCCGCCCTCCTGGTCGATCCCCACGATCAGGTCCGCCCCCAGCTCATGACGCAGGTCCCCGACCAGCCGTCGGAGCTGCTCGGGGTGGTGAATGTTCCGATCGCAGCCCTCGCCCAGGTCGGTGGCGAACAGGATCACGCCGCCCACCGCGGCTTGGCGGCACGCCGCCACGTCCTCCCGGGTGCGGGGATCGTCCATCGTCCCGCCACGCACGCCGACCATCAGAATCCGCCCGCACATCGTCGCCAGGTTCATCGCGCGTCCCCGATCACAGCCCGCAGCGATCCGCCGGCTACCGCGAGCCGCGCCCGCGCTTCCTCCGCGTCGATGCCCAGCACGCCCATGGCCGACGCCACCTTGGTGTGCCCGTCCGCGCGGTCCAGAAGACCGAACGCGGTATCGCGGTCCACGCCGGTGACCGCGCACACGATGCGGGCGGCCCGGTCTCGCAGCTTGTCGTTGGTGGCCCGCAGGTCCACCATCAGGTCGCCGTAGGTCTTCTGCAGACGCACCATCGACGCGGTGCTGATCATGTTGAGCACCATCTTGGTCGCCGTGCCCGCCTTCATCCGGGTCGATCCGGTCACCACCTCGGGCCCCGTCCGGACGTCGATGAGCACGTCGCACCACGCGGGCCGGTCCATGGGCGTGCACACCAGCAGACCCGTTGCCGCCCCGCGCCCCTTCGCGTGCGCCACGCCCCCGAGCACGTAGGGCGTCGTCCCGCCCGCCGCGATGCCCAACACCGCGTCGTCCGGGCCGACACCAAGCCCGTCGAGCTCCGCGTGCGCGCCGTCGGGCTCGTCCTCGCGGTGCTCGGAGGACCGCCGCAGCGCGCCATCCCCGCCCGCGATCAGCCCGACCACCATCCCGGAATCGGTCTGGAACGTCGGCGGGCACTCCGACGCGTCGAGCACGCCCAGGCGCCCGGATGTGCCCGCGCCCAGGTAAATCAGGCGTCCGCCGCGGGCCAGGCGCGGGTGGACCAGATCCACGAACGCGCCGATGTCCGCCAGCCGGTCCCGCACCCGGGCCGCCACCACCATGTCCGCGTCCGAGATCGCGCCCAGCACGCCCGCCGTGTCCATCGTGTCCAGACGGTGCGCGTCCGCGGACCGCTGCTCGGTCATCACGTGCCCGCGATCGGGCGGAGTGCGTCGGCCTGTCGGGGAGGGAAGATCCATGCGCCGGACAAGGGTATGGGTCCCGCCCGCCCCGTGACGCCCGGCAGCGAGACCTCCACCCCATCGGCCAGCAGCAGGCCCAGCACGGCGAAGCAGGCTCCCTCGCGCCACGCGGCGGGCACGCCCGCCTCGTCGCTCGGCCGCACCGGCCGGCCGAGCGTCTCTCCGATCGCCCGCATCAGCGCCCGGTTGCGGACCGATCCGCCCGCCGCGAACACATCGGCGTCCCGTCCCGCGAGCCGCGCGACGCCGACACCCACGGCCCTGCCCACCCCCGCGCACGCGGACGCAAGGAGGGCTTCTCCTGCGAGCCGCCCGCACCACTTCGAGACCCAGGCCCCCGCCTCGTCGCCGCTGCCCAGCGACCGTCCCCGCGTCCGCTGCGCGTCGAGCAGCGCGAACAGTTCCCCCGCCGCACCGGCGTCGGGTGTCCCGCGCCACGCGTGCCCGCCTTCCGGATCGAAGCGCTGACCGATGGCGGCCCGGGCGGCCGCGTCGAGGACCTGGTTGCAGGCGCACAGGTCCGCCCCGCGGACGGTGCCCGGGTCCCCGCCCGCCGGGAGCACGGTCGCGTTGCAGAAGCCTCCCAGATTCACGACCACCCGGGTCTCGGACGGGTCCCGGAACAGCACCCAGTCCGCCAGGGGTGTCAGCGGGGCCCCCTGCCCGCCGCCGGCCAGATCCGCCCCGCGCAGATCGAACACCACCGGGCAGCCGAGCTCCCGGGCCAGGGGCCACGGGTTGAGCACCTGCCAACCGCCCGGAGGGCGGTGCCAGACCGTCTGCCCGTGCGCGCACGCGAGGTCGGGCCGATCGATGCCGGCGCGCCGGCACAGAGACCGGGCCGCCGCCGCGTGCGCCGTGCCGAGTTCCAGCGACGCGGTCGCGATCGCCGACGCCGGGAGCGCCTCGCCGGACGCCAGTCGCGAAAGTGATTGCCGACCGCCCAGTGCCATGGAAACGCCATCGAGCACCGACACCGACCGCATGGAGAGCCCCCTGTCCTGTGCCCGGACGAGCACGACGTCCAGCGCGTCCAGGGACGTGCCGGACATGCAGCCGATCGCGTGGCGGGGTGGCGGGCTCGGTGCGTGATCCATGGAAGATCCTGCGGCAGGCGGTCAGACGGTGGGGGGAGAGCGGGGACGCGCCCGATCCAAAAAATCGGGATAACAGCGCAGATGACACTAGCAAGCCGAACGGAAAGCGAGTAATCTGCGCGAAGCGGGCGTCGGTCGTGCCCGGAGGGATGAGAGCCCCGAAACGCCCTGGAATCGCACCGGCCGTTGACACGGCCCGCGCCGGTTCCCCGTCGAGGACCGCACTCCCCCCGGAACATCCCCGCCCGCCGCGCAGCCCGGGACGCACCGGGAAGCGCACATCCCGATCGGTGTGTTCGAGTTCGGTCTCTCGTGGGCATGTTCGGTCCGGCCCGGCTGGTTGTTCCAGACGGTCGGTCCGTTGATCGTACGAAAGGAGCATGCGATGTTGAAGGTGTGTGCGTTCAGTCTCGCCGCCGCGGCGGGCATGGCGGCCGCGGGCGGAACCCCGGTCACGCTGCAGAACAAAATCGTCCCTGAAGAGGACGTCGGTTATGTGTATATCAACTTGGCCACCGGCGAGCGCATCGCCACCGTGACCAACGAGTATGTCGTCTCTCGCGACGGCAACACTTCCGAGAACATCTGGATCGCCGACAACCGGCTGCCCTGCTCCGCCTACGGCCAGACCGGAGGTTCGTCGGGCCTGATCGACCAGATCAGCGACACCGGCCCCGCGGGCGTCGGCGCCTACCACCTCGACTGGGGCGACATCCCCGCCGACACCGTGGTCGACTGCGTCCAGGTCCGCTGGTCCACGCGTCACATCGACGTCGATGCCGACGGCGACGGCTTCGCCGACGGCGTGGTGGGCTTCGGCTGCGAGTGGACGTGGTACGACGGAGACAACGGGTTCAACACCTGCTTCACCCGCACCGGCATCACCGGCTTCACCCTCTTCAACCTGCCCGGCCGCACCGTCGTGCCCCCGGGCACCGCGCTGAGCGTGTACACCGCCATCGTCGATCTGCAGGGTGACTTCACCAACGATCTCTCCTTTGAGATCGGTGACACGGACGGCGATCTCCAGGGCGCCGCCATCCACAACGCCTTCTTCGGCATCGGCGACATCGACTCCGACGGCATCCTCGACGGCGACCTCGACTCCGACGGCCTGGCCGATTTCTCATACGGCCAGCGGTACTTCCAGCCCGGCACCACCGACTTCGACGGTGACGGCTCGCCCGACGGCGACCCCGCGGCCGCCGCCGACTGCGGCAACTCGCTCGTTGCTCCCACCGGACCGGTGGTCAACGCGCCGCCCTTCGACACCATCAGCCCCGTCGATCCGCTGCCCGCGGCGCAGGGTCTCGAGGACGCGTTCGACATCTTCACCGACATCAACAGCGACGGCTTCTTCGAGCCGTTCGGCACGTTCTTCTACGGCGGCTTCACCTGCGACGAGGACGGCGACGGCGTCCCCGGAGGCAACGCGGCCAACACCCGCTCCTTCGCCCAGTTCTGGCACGTCCTGCTCGGCCCGTCCGCCGCCGCGGCCTGCCCGGCCGACCTCTTCCCCGCCGGCAACCCCGACGGAGTCCTCAACTTCTTCGACATCTCGACCTACCTGGGCTACTACAACAGCCAGAACCCCCTGGCCGACTTCTTCCCCGTCGGCGCCCCCGATGGCCTCTTCAACTTCTTCGACATCTCGACCTTCCTGGCCGCTTACAACGCGGGCTGCCCGTAACGAGACCCGGTCTCTCATCGCGAGAACCCGCCCCCGCAAGGGCGGGTTTTCTTTCATCCCGAACGAAGCCGGTCATATTCTCAAAACCTGCGGGCGGCCCCGGCCGTATCAACCGGCCCGCCCCGGTGCAGTGGGCTCCGGCGCGGGCGTGACGGAACGATTCTCCCGGGGGAAGGGCGGCGATGGACCTGAGCGAGTTCCTGGATCTGGCGTACCGATCCGTCGCGGAAATCCCGCGGCTGGTCTGGATCCAGCTCGGGCTGATCCTCTGGGTGCTCGGATCCGTGTACCTCGTGACCCGGCTCGGCCACCGGCGGACCCACGCGCGGCTCGGCCTGCGGACCCGGGGCCGCTGCGCCCGGTGCCGATACGACCCGGCCGCCGGCACCAAGACCTGTCCAGAGTGCGGGGGCAGCGTCCTCGACATGCGCCTGTTCCGCCCGCTCGGGCGGCCGGCGGATCCGTGCGATCCGGCCGGTGCAGAGCCCGCCGCGCCCCCGGTTACGGCGTCGCGTCCGCCCGAACCGGCAGGCCGCTGCGACGCAGGTGCGTGACCATGTCCGCGGGCCACGCCCGCACGGCCTCGCTGGCGAGCACGTCCGAATGGTCGGCCCCCGGCACGATCGTGATCGAGCCGGGCGTGACCTCCATGGTCAGACGCGGATCGACCTCGCGGAGGGTGTCGCGCAGTCGGATCACCGCCAGGTGCAGGTCGTACGAGTCCGCACCGCCCACGACAAGCCGAACACGCTCACGGAACACCGACGCGAACCGGGCCGGGTCGGCCCGGAGCCGCGCCGCGATGTCGTAGGCACGGAACACGCCGGCCACGCCAGGGTCGATCGCCCCGCCAGCAGGGTCGTACAGGGCCGCGGGGAGGCCGTCGGCCCCGCGTGGCGCGAACACGGCCATCCACGAGTGCCACTGCTGCCCGGAGGTGTTCCCGGGCCCGATCACGTTCTCGACGCCGATCTCCTGGCGCACCGTCATGAGCACCTCGCCACCCTCGGTGTAGGACGGGATCGGCTCGACCCCGCCGTCGGGCGCGGGGCGGGTGTACATGTTCTCGCCGGCGTAAAGGTCGATCTTCTGGAACGCGTGAAAGTCCACCGGGTCCGGGGCGCTCGACCAGGTCGCGCCGAAGGTCTCCGGGTGCTCGGTGGCCAGCCACAGCGTGCTCCAACCGCCCGAGGAGTGCCCGTTCAGCAGCCGGGCCTCGGGCCTTGCGATCAGACCGAAGCGCGCCTCCAGCGCGGGGATCAGCTCTTCGACGAGCGCGCGGGCCACCGGGCCGTTGTTCGCCGAGTCGGCCAGCAGCGTGTGCCCGAACGGGCCGTCGGGGTCCAGCACGATCGTGAACACGCTCGATGCCAGCGTGTGCCCGGGCGAGCCCGGCTCGAGGTCACGCCGCCGCGCGGCGATCCCCCCGGCCATCGTGTGGTCGCCCCCGAACCCCGGCACGACATACAGCGCCGGGTACGCCTCGCCCGGCCGGTGATCGACCGGAAACACCACCCCCGCCCGCATCGAGGTCGGGCGTCCACGGAACTCGGTCAGCACCCCCGAAGGGATCTCGACGTACTCGACCCCTGCGGGGGCCCGCGTCCGCGCGGGGCCCACGGTCTCGGACAGCACCAGGTCGGCGCCGGTCCAGGACCCGTCGTCTTCCACGCGGAACCGCACCACCCCGGAAAACAGATTGCCCTCCTCACGCCTCCACGAGCCGAACTCCCGGCGCTGGTCGTACACCGCCTGCGCCCGGTACGAGCCCGGGGGCAGGTCCGCCATCGCGCCGGGGAAGCCCGACGCCGATCGGTCCGTCAGTTCCACGGTTTCCCCGGGCGCGATCGAGGGCCGATCCAGCCCGTACAGGGGTTGCGGGTCTTCATAGAACGGCGCGTCGGCGGGCGTCCGGCGGGGCGACACCGACGCGTCGGGCCGGATCACGTACACCACCAGCCGGCCCGGGCCCGACGCCGATCCGTCCAGCGACGGATCCAGGCGCACCGTGAACCCCGGACCACGCGCCGCGCCGGCCGCGTCGCCCCCGATCACGAACGCGAGGCAACAAGCGAACAGGGCGGCGAACATGGTCGTTCCTCTATGGGCCCGGACACCGCCCGACGGCACCGGGTTTCGCGCGATCCGGACCATGGCGGGTTGTGGGACGGGCGGGAGCCGGCTCGGGGGCGGTCCGCGGCCGGGATGCGGCGGACTCTGGACAACGCGCCCGGCAGGGATCGAACCTGCGACCTGCGGTTTAGGAAACCGCCGCTCTATCCGACTGAGCTACGAGCGCACGCCCCCATCGTAGCGGCGGGCAAGCCCGTTCCGCGGCTCGCACCCGCCCCGGCTCGTCCCTCCGGGCAGCTGTTTTGCGCAACAACGGCCTCCGACCAACACCCAAGCGGGCCGTCCCCACCGGACTGGGGGACAATTTCCAGAAAAGCGGAACCATCTTTCCGGAAATGTGGTATCCTTGGGGGTAGGGGTGGTCCCACCCACCCCGCACTCCGCTGCGTGAGGAACGCGCCGCGTTGATCTGTCCCCGCACGCCCCCGCCCCGACGGGCGGGGTCCGTTCGTCCGCCGCACGCGGCTGCCCAACGTCGGGCACCGCTCGAGTTGGATCCGAAGAAGGAGAATCCGGATGAATACGAACCGCACAACCAGCACCCCCCGCAACGCCGGCACGGCCCTGAGCTTGCTGCTCGCGGCCGGGGTCGTGTCCCCGGCCCTGGCCGACGCCACGCCGCTGATGTCGCCCAAGGGCTACACCACCGGCGCGAGCAAGGTCGGGCACATCTACTTCAACATCGCCACCGGCGAGAAGGTCGCCACCAGCCTCCGCGACGGCCAGCCGGCCTCCCGCGGGGTCGACCCCGAGATCTGGGTCTCGGACAACAACGTGCCCTGCGCCGACATCGACTCGACGCTGTACACCGTCGGCTTCGTCGGCTTCGCCGATGAGCCCACTCTCACCACCGCCGCCGCCACGGGCGCGACTTTCCTGAACTGGGGCGACATGCCGCAGGACACGGTGGTCGACGCGGTGCAGGTCTCCACCTTTGTCGATCACCTCGACGTCGACTCCGACGGCGACGGCATCGCCGACGGCGTGACCGGCCTGGGCGCGACCTGGTCGTACTACGACGGCGACAACGGCTTCAACAGCTGCTTCACCCGCACCGGCCTGATCGCCTTCACCCTGTTCGACCTGCCCGGCAACACCGATCCGGTCAACGAGATCCAGGGCTACATCTACACCGTCGACCTGGCCGA
Source organism: uncultured Phycisphaerales bacterium (assembly GCA_963975575.1). Lineage (GTDB taxonomy): Bacteria > Planctomycetota > Phycisphaerae > Phycisphaerales > UBA1924 > UBA6054. The sequence goes on from CAXBHL010000001.1 coordinate 126,950, forward strand.
CTTCGCCGGCGACGGCTCGACCGATCTCTCCTTCGAGATCGCCGACTCCGACGGCGATCCCCAGACCGCCGCGGTCCACAACCCGTTCTTCGCCATCGGTGACATCGACTCCGACGGCATCCCCGATGGCGACCTCGACTCCGACGGCCTGGCCGACTTCTCGTACGGCATCGAGTACCACCAGCCCGGCACCGTCGACTTCGACGGAGACGGCACCCCCGACGGCGACCCCGCCGCCGCGGCCGTGACCTACAACGAGCTGGCCGCCCCCCGTGGCACGGTCGCCCCGACCCCGCCCACAACCTTCACCATCGACGACTCGTTCCCCGGCGGCTCCGCCGGCAACGAGGACGCGTTCGATATCTTCACCGACATCAACAACGACGGCTTCTTCGAGCCCTTCGGCACCTTCTGGTACGGCGGCTTCACCTGCGACCGCGATGCCGACGGCATCTTCGAGGGCGGCGCCAACGGCTCCGCCGCTCCCAACGGCCCGAACGACTACCGCCCCTACGGCTCGTTCTTCCACGCCTTCTTCGGCCCGGACGGCGACGTGGGACCGGGCTGCCCGGCCGACCTCTTCCCCGTCGGCGCTCCGGACGGCATCCTCAACTTCTTCGACATCTCGACCTACCTGGGCTACTACAACAGCCAGAACCCCCTGGCCGACTTCTTCCCCGTCGGCGCCCCCGACGGCCTCTTCAACTTCTTCGACATCTCGACCTTCCTGGCCGCGTACAACGCGGGCTGCCCGTGATCTGACGGAGGCGATCCTTCGTCGCCAAATCCGCGTCGGCCGGTCCAACGCCCGGCCGACGCTTTCCGGGCCGAACGGTCCCAAGCAGTGCGCCGGAACCGCTCACGCGACGGTTCCGGATGGTCACGCACCGGGGCCAACCCGACGCACAGGAGCGCACGCATGAGACCCGCCACGATCATCACCGCCCTGGTCGCCGCCGCCGGGACCGCGTCCGCGTCGGCGGAACGGCAGCCCCTCACAGACCAGGCCGGTCCCGACGCTTCGTCGGCGGTGTACCTCTACTACAACACAGCGACGGGCGAGCGCGTCGGCACCCGCGCCTCCGGCGGGTCCGGCGTGCCCAAATGGATCGCCGACAACGCGAGCCCCTGCGCCGATCTCGGCGTGTTCACGCCGCCCGTCTTCCTCGCCGACGATCCCGGCGGGGCCGGCCCGGCCGCGACGGGCGCGATCCACCTCGACTGGGGCGACATCGCCTTCGACACGCCGATCGATTGCGTGCAGGTGTCGTACCGGTCCGAGCACGCCGACCGCGACGATGACGGCGACGGCCTCGCCGACGGCGTCCCCGGCTTCGGGGCGACATGGACCTGGTTCGACGCCGACAACGGCGGCCACAGTTGCACCCGCACCGAACTCGTTTCGATGACGCTCGCCAACCTCCCGGGCAGCACCGCGACCGGGCTGGCGCAGGGGTACGTCCTGACCGTCGAACTGGCGTCGCTCGCGCCGGACCGCTCGTTCGAACTCGGCGACACGGACGGTGACCCGCAGGGCGCGGGCGCGTTCAACCCATTCATCGGGCTCGTCGACTCGAACGGCGACGGCGTGCCCGATGCCGACGTGGATGCCGACGGCCTGCTCGATTTCTCGTACGCCGTCCGTTTCCACCAGCCCGGCACGACCGATTTCGACGCCGACGGCATCCCGGACGGCGATCCGGCGGACGCGGCGCGCGTCTTCCTTCCGCTGGCCGCGCCCACCGGGCCCGCGGTGCTGGGCGACGACGGCTGGACCATCGACCCCGTCGCGCCCGCGCCCGCGGCCCAGGGGCTCGAGGACGCGTACACGGTCTTCACCGATCTGAACAAGGACGGCTTGTGGGATCTCTACGCCACCCTGTTCTTCAGCGGGTTCTCGTGCGACGCGGCCGATCCCCGCGCCTACGCGCAGATCGCCCACGCCCTCTTCGGGCCCGACACCGCCGCCAACCCCTGCCCGCCCGACCTCTTCCCCCCCGGCGGCGACGACCATCTGAACTTCTTCGACGTCACCGCCTTCATCAACCTCTTCAACGCCGCCGACCCGCAAGCGGACTTCTTCCCCGTCGGAACGCCGGACGGCATGTTCAACTTCTTCGACGTCTCGGCGTTCATCGCCGCGTACAACGCCGGCTGCCCGTAGGCGGCCGAAACGGCGTCGCTGATCCGATTTTTGCCGGTGGAGGGAACCACCCTGTCTGATGCCCCGAATCGGCTGTATCGGGCGATCTGCCCGGTTCACAGGAGCACCACGCATGAGAACCGCAACGATCTTCGCCGGACTGGCCGCGGCCGCCGGGTCCCCCGTCGCGATGGCCGATCCCGGGCTCCAGATGGCCCCCAACGGCACCCGAACGGGTGCCTCGGTCGTGGGGCACATCTACTTCAACGCCGCCACGGGCGAGCGGGTCGGCCTGCGCATCGGCGACGGGCTCCGGGCCCGCAGTTCGTCGGACGAGATCTGGATGAACGACAACGACATGCCGTGCGCCGACATCGACCCGGCCCTGTACACGGTGAACTTCGTTGGTATCGTGGACGATCCGTCGGGCACCTCCGCGGCGGCGGTGGGGGCGATGTTTCTTGACTGGGCCGACGTTCCCCCGGACACCGTGATCGACTGCGTGCAACTCGCGACCTTCGCGGACCACCAGGACGTTGATACGGACGGCGATGGGATTCCCGACGGTGTGTACGGTCTGGCGAGCACGTGGTCGTGGTACGAGGCCGACAACGGTTTCAATACCTGCTTCCGCCGGGCGCTCGTTTCCATCACGCTGTTCGGTCTGCCCGGCAACACGGACCCGGGCGCGGGGATCGATGGGTACGTCTACACCGTGGATCTCGCGGATTTCCTGGGCGACGGATCCACCGATCTGTCCTTCGAGATCGGCGATTCGGACGGTGACCCGCAGTCCGCCGCCGTGCACAACCCGTTCATCTGGCTGGCGGACATCGATTCCGACGGCATCCCCGACGGCGACATCGACGGGGACGGACGCATGGACTTCTCCTACGCCCAGCGGTACCACCAGCCCGGCACGCTGGACATCGACGGCGATGGCCAGCCCGACGGAGACGCGGCCAATCGTGCCGCAACATACATCCGGCTCGACGCCCCGCGCGGCACGGTCGCACCGACGCCGCCGACCACCTTCACCCTCGACGACACCTTCCCCGGCGGCTCCGCGGGCCAGGAGGACGCCTTCGATATCTACACGGACATCAACAACGACGGGTTCTTCGAGCCGTTCGGCACTTTCTGGTACGGCGGCTTCTCCTGCGACCGTGACGGTGACGGCGTGTTCGAGGGCGACGATAACGGCAGCGTTGCACCGGCCGGACCCAACGACTACCGACCCCACGGGTCCTTCTTCATCGGGATGTACGGTCCGGTCGGCGACGCCCCACGCTGCCCGGCCGACCTCTTCCCGCCCTTTGCGCCCGACGGTGTGATCAACTTCTTTGACTTCAGCTACTTCGCCATACTATTCGAAGACCGAGACATGCGGGCGGACTTGTTCCCGTTCGGCAAGCCGGACGGCCAGTTCAACTTCTTCGATTACTACGCCTTCCTGTTCTACATAAACGGCGGTTGCCCCTGAGTTCGCTTCGATGAGCGCAGAAAAAGAGGGCGGCGGACCGATCGGTCCGCCGCCCTTGTTGTTTCACGATCGCGGAGCCGTGATCAGCGCCGGCGACGCACGCCGACCAGGCCGACCACACCGAGCACGGCCAGGCCGCTCGGGGTGGGGATGGTCAGCATGCTCAGGTAGCGTCCCGAGCCGCCGTCGAACACCAGGTCGCCGCCGACCCAGAAGCCCGCGCCGTTGGTCCACATGACCGAGCCGTTGCCCAGCTCGATCACGCCGCGGGCGCCCGCGTCCACGCCGGCCACGATGCCCAGGTCGTTGCCGAACTGGTCGTACTCGTACACGCCGGAGGGCGACGAGAAGCCCGCGGCCAGCACGTTGCCGTTCGCACGGGCGGCGAGCTGCTCGGGGAAGTCGATGCCGGTCAGGCCGTCGGAATCGTGGAAGGTGCCGGCGAAGTTGCCGCTCAGGTCGTACAGCTCCAGGTTCTCCTGGGTGATGTTGCTGGCGAGGATCTGGCCGTTGTAGTTGATCACGTCGAACAGGCTGCCGTTGGTGGCCACCGAGCCGGTGATCGAGTACGACGCCGCGTCGATGAAGACGATCGAATCGCCCGGCGCACCGTTGTTGGTGCCGGCGTTGGTCACCCACACGCTGTTGCCGACGACCTCCATGCCCTTGATGTTGTCCAGGCCGCCGGTGATCTCGCCCATGTACGACCCGTTGAGGTCGAAGCGGAAGATCTTGTCCTGGATCTGGTCGGAGACCCAGATCTGGTTGCCGACCTGCAGGGCGTGCTGCGGGGTGCTCGCCCCGACCGCGGCCAGGTCGATGAAGTTCGACTGGACCAGCGCCCCGCTGAACGAGTCGAACAGGTGCACCGCGTCGTTGGTGGACGTGACCCCCATGACGTAGTGGATGTCACTGGCGGACGACAAGGTCGCGGCGCACGCGACCACAATGGCGGAAAACTTCATATTCGAACCTCTCTCTTTCTCGGTTAACACACCGCAGCAGGCCGGGTCGATCCCACGGTGAAGGGCCCGCCCGGTCCCCGCATGCTAACCGAAACCCGGTTCGGATGAAAGCCCGTCCCCTCAACACGGGGCCGGTTTTCTCGCGTTCGGAAGGGGTCGGCAAACCGTGTGCCGGACCCTATCATCCCGGCCCATCGCAACGCCCCACTGGAGCCCACCCATGAAAGCCGGGATCGTCGGATTGCCCAACGTCGGTAAATCGACCCTCTTCAACGCCCTGACCAACGCCGGCGCGTTGGCCGCGAACTACCCCTTCGCCACGATCGACCCCAATGTGGGGGTGGTTCCCATCCCCGATCCAAGGCTCCAGATTATCCAGTCTCACATCAAGACCCAGAAGGTCATCCCCGCGATGCTCCACCTGGTGGACATCGCCGGTCTGGTCCGCGGCGCGTCCAAGGGCGAGGGCAAGGGCAACGCCTTCCTCGGCCACATCCGCGACGTGGACGCCATCATCCAGGTGGTCCGCTGCTTCGAGAAGGCCCCCGGCGGGGAGGAGATCACCCATGTCGAGGGCTCGGTCGACCCCATCCGCGACATCCAGACCATCGAGCAGGAACTGATCCTCTCCGACCTGCAGACCTGCGAGTCGGCCAAGCCGAAGGCCGAGCGCGCCGCCCGCGGCAACGACCGCGAGGCCAAGGCCCGCCTGGCCGTGCTCGAGAAGATCATCCCGGTCCTCGAGGACGGCAAGCCCGCCCGAACCCTCGAACTCAGCGACCCGGAGCAGGCCAAGGCCCTGCGGGGGCTCAGCCTGATCACGGTCAAACCGGTCCTGTATCTGGCCAACGTCGGCGATGACGACGTCAACGGCCAAGGCCCGCTCGCCCAGCGGGTCCACCAGTACGCCCAGTCCGTCGGCTCGGAGATGGTCCCCGTCTGCGCCCGGATCGAGAGCGAGCTGAGCGAGTTGGACGAGGCCGACAAGGCCGAGATGCTCAAGGACATGGGCATGGACGAGCCCGCGCTGAACAAACTTGCGCACGCGGCCTACCGCCTGCTCGGCTACCAGTCCTACTTCACCGCGGGCGAGAAGGAGGTCCGGGCGTGGACCATCCCGGCGGGCTGCAAGGCGCCGCAGGCCGCGGGCGTGATCCACTCGGACTTCGAGCGTGGGTTCATCCGCGTGGAGGTCTACTCGGTGGACGACCTCGAGAAGCACAAGAGCGAGAAGGCCATCAAGGAAGCGGGCAAGATGCGCATCGAGGGCAAGGAGTACGTGATGCACGACTCCGATGTGTGCCACTTCCTGTTCAACGTCTGATCGCGGCTGTTCCGGATCGAGAACCGACGCGGGCGTCAGCGCCCGCGTTGTTGCGCGCCGGCCGATCCGGTCGAGCCCATGTCGTACAGCACCGCGCAGACCATGCCCACGATCCACCAGAACGAGAAATCACCGCCGCCGTACACGTGGCACAGCCCGAAGACCAGCGTCGTGGCGGGCAGGAAGATGAACCCGAGCAGCGGCCACCACCAGGTGTCCCACGCGTCGGCCTTGGCGAAGCTGCCGATGATCCAGTAGATGAACAGCAGCACGCGGGGCATGAACATCGCGCCCAGCACCAGCAAGCATCCGCCCATATCTCGCCTCCCGTCGCGCGGCGGACCGGGGCCGCCCGGATCAGTCTAACACGCCCGGCCCACGAAAAAACCCGCGGGCGGGGTCCGCGGGCTTGTTGGGATTCCGGTCAGGCCCCGTGCGGGGCCGGGTTCAGTCGTTCGAACGCAGCTTGGCCAGCAGGCGGAGGACCTCGATGTAGATCCACACGAGCGTGACCATCAGGCCCCACGCGCCGACCCACTCCATGTACTTGGGGGCCCCGTTCTTGACGCCCTCCTCGATGAACTTGAAATCCAGCAGCAGGTAGAGCGAGGCCAGGCCCAGGCACAGGGCGGTGAAGCCGATGCCGATCGGGCCGGTATCGGCGAAACCATTCCAGATCCGCACGCCGAAGAAGCTGAGCAGGTAGAGCGCGACGACGTAGAACAGCAGGCCCGCGCCGAGCGTGATGATGACCTTCTGGAAGAACGGCCCGACCCGAAGCACGCCGGTGGCGTAACCGACCAGCATCGCGGCGCAGATGCCCATCGTGGCCAGCATGGCCTGCATAATCAGGGTGGTTGCTCCGCCCGAGAACACGTCCATCGAGTTGAGGAACCGGGCGGGGATGATCGCGCTGAGCGCGCCCGCCCATACGCCCTCGATCGCCGCGTGGATCGGCGCCACGATCGGCGCGGTCTTCGGCTTGCGATAGATCAGGAAGCCGACCACCAGCGTGGCGATGAACGAACCGATCAAGGCCGGCCAGGCCCAGCCGGGCAGCGTCAGCGTGTTGCCCGCGGCGACCGAGTTCTTCACGATCGCCTGGAAGGTGATCACGCCCGCCGCCGCCACGATCGCCAGCAGGATGGCCGTCGCCTGGACGGTCCCCCCGATGGTCATGACCTTGGGCCGGCTGGCCGCGTCGGTGAAGTTCTCGTCCCAGCGCTCAAGCGCGCCCATGGCGGGGTTGCCGCTCTGAAGTGACAGGCTCATGCGATCTCCTTGACTGCCCGGGGAAAGGCCCGTGCCCCCCGAATACGGGCAACTGTATGGACCGGTTCGCTCCTGACGCGACGGCCGCGACCTTGCTATCGGACATACGCCTTCGGATTGGATATCCGGCTATTCCGGTTGGGGGCCGTGATCCGCAATCAGGCTTGATTTGATCGGTAAATAATCGTATAGTACCAATATGCATCTCGATCTCGATCAGACCGTTGCCTTGCAGGCGATCCGCGAGACCGGCTCCGTCCTGACGCGCCGGGGCTTGCGCGGACCATTCGAGATCGTCCTGGCAGGTGGTGTCGCGGGCCTGCTGGCCGGTTTGCTCGATGCCCGGCGCACGACCGGCGATTGCGACGTGCTCGACATCGATCAGGAAGAACATTGGAGCCTGCTCGCCGAGGCGGCCGCCGAAGTCGCCCGCTCGATGGGCCTGCCACCCACTTGGTTCAACCGTGACTGCCAGCAATACGCCTGGTGCTTCCCGCTGGGCTGGAAGAGCCGCACGGAGTCGGTGGGTCGGTTCGGCCCGCTCCATGTCCGCCGTGTCGGTCGCTTCGATCTCATGGCGTCCAAGGTCGTCGCCGGCCCGAAGCGGCCTCAGGACATTCTCGATGTCATGGCGATGAAACCGACGCCGGACGAACTCGACGCCGTCGATCAGCATCTCGACCGCCTGTCGGCCGAGCATCTCGACGGATTCAACCACGCACCGCAGCAAGCCATCCTGCAAGCGCTGAGGGAGCAATCGTGATCGAGCCGGTCCACAATCTCGAAGCCCGCTGGGCCCGCCTCGGCGTGCTGCTGAACACCCAGCCGTCGCCGCACGCGCCGGATGTCGAACGCACCCTGCTCGACACCGTCCGCGTGATCCCAAACGCCCCGCACCTCATTCCCCTCGTCGTCACCTGGCTCGCCGAGCACGGTCTGGGCGTCGCCCGCCATCGCCTCAAACACCTCGCCATCGTCGGGTTGACGCCCGAGCATCGCCCCGTTCTCGGGCTGCTCCTGGACGAGGCCGTCGCCCACGGCGCGCCGGCTGAGCTGCGCATCATCCGCGACATCTGCCAGCCCGCCGCCAACCCCGGCCCGCTGGTCGCCGCGTTCCGCGCTCACCCGGCCCTCATCGATGTGGCCGAGTCAGAAGCTTCCGAACGGTCGAGGCAGTGGGGCGTCTGGCTCCCCCCGGTCCAACTTAAACCCGACGCCATCCGCCCCGCGTCATGGATCCGCGAGCACAACCCGTCGTGGGCCGCCCGCGTCGTCCGCCGCGGCGACCTTCGCGCCAGCATCATCGAGTCTCTCCGATTGGATTTCGACGGCCATGCCCCCGCTGTCGCAGCGATCGCGGAGAAAACCGCCGCGACTCGCCTCGCCGTCAACTCTGCCGTGCAGGCCTTGGAACGGGAAGGGGCGGTGCGTCACGCTCCGAAGCCATCCCATGCGCGGGCGAGGCCGGTCGAGCTGCTCGCCGCCTGAACCCGCCGCAGGGGGAGCCGCTATCGCGCATCGTGCGTGTAGTTCGGCGATTCCTTGGTAATCCGGATGTCGTGGGGGTGATTTTCAACCACCGTGGCCCCCGAAACGCGGACAAACCGGGCGTGCTCGTGCAGGTCCGCGATGGTCGCGCAGCCGCAGTAGCCCATCGCCGAACGCAGCCCGCCCACCAACTGGTACACGAACTCGTTCAGCGGCCCGCGGTAGGCCACCAGCCCCTCGACGCCCTCGGGCACGAACTTCTGCTGCGGCTTGCCCCGGGCGTCCAGCTTCTCCGCCTGGCGGTAGCGGTCGGCCGAGCCGGCGCCCATCGCGCCCTCCGAGCCCATGCCGCGGTAGCTCTTGAACCGGCGTCCACCCGAGATCACCATCTCGCCGGGCGACTCGTCCAGCCCGGCGAACAGCGAGCCCATCATCACGCAGTCCGCCCCGGCGGCCAGCGCCTTGGCGATGTCGCCTGACAGGCGGATGCCGCCGTCGGCGATCACCGGGACCTTCTTGCCCGTGGACCGCACCCCGGCGACGGCGTTCATGATGGCCGTCACCTGCGGCATGCCCACGCCGGTCACCACGCGGGTGGTGCAGATCGAGCCCGGGCCGATGCCCACCTTGATCGCGTCCGCCCCGGCGAGCACCAGGTCTCGGGCGGCCTCGGCGGTGGCGATGTTGCCGGCGACCACCTCGATGTTGTAACGGCTCTTGATCTCGCGGACCGAGTTGAGCACGTTCTCCGAGTGCCCGTGGGCGGTGTCGACCACGATCACGTCCACCTCGGCGGCGATCAGGGCCTCGACGCGGTCGAACTGGCCCGGGCCGACGGCCGCCCCGCAGCGCAGGCGTCCGCGGGTGTCCACGCACGCCATCGGGAAGCGGCTGAGCCGCTCGATGTCCCGCATGGTGATCAGCCCGGACAGGTTGCCCGACTGGTCGACCAGCAGCAGCTTCTCGACCTTGTGCTGGTTGAGGATGCCCTCGGCCTCGGGCAGCAGCGTGCCGGCCGGCGCGGTGATGAGCTTGCCGCGGGTCATCACGTCGCCGATCTTGGTCGAGTCGTTGTCGGCGAACTTGAGGTCCCGCCGGGTCAGGATGCCCAGCAGCTTGCCCTTGCTGCGCAGCTCCCGCCCGCCGTCTTCGGTGATCGGAAAGCCCGACACCGAGTGGGTGTACATGAGTTCCTTGGCGTGGCCCACCGTGTCGCCGGGTCCGAGGGTGATCGGGTCGGTGATCACGCCGTTGGCCGAGCGCTTGACCTGGGCGACCTCACGGGCCTGCGCCTCGACCGACAGGTTCTTGTGGATGAACCCCAGCCCGCCCTCCTGGGCCAGGGCGATGGCCACGTCGGACTCGGTCACGGTGTCCATCGGGGCGGACAACATCGGGATGTTCAGGCGGATGCCCGGGGTGACGTTCGTCGAGGGGTCGGCGGTGGCGGGCATCACGCCCGAGCGGCGGGGGATCAGCAGGACGTCGTCGAAGGTGATGCCCTCGGAGACGATCTTCTCTTTCATGACGTCGGCAAACCCGCCCGCGGGCTGGCCTTCCGTTCCGGAAGGGCCCGGGGAGCTCGCGGAGGAGGACGGTGTCGGGTTCGTCAGGGTCGCCATGAGAGAGTTTCGCAGGGGTGGGGGGGTCGGTCAACAAACCCGGGCACAATCCGGGGCACAATCGCCCGACACACCCTTGGAGAATCGGGGTGATACGCAGGGGCGAGAACGCCCGATCATGCCGATACCCTTGGGCCCATGCCCACCCACGCCCCCATCCTCGACGAGCACCCCGTCTGGTCGATCGACCCCCGCCGCCCGGGCCCCCCCGCGATCCGGCGTGAGTGGGTGCTGGCCAACGGCCTGGGCGGCTACGCCATGGGCACGGTGCTGGGGGTTCCCACCCGCCGGTACCACGGTCTGCTGGTCGCGGCCCTGGCGCCCCCGGTCCTGCGGATGCTGACGCTGGCCGCCATCGACGACACGGTCGTGCTCGACCCCGCCGGGACCCCCCGCGAGCACCGCCTGACCCGCTTCCACTTCGCCAGCGCGCCCGACCGCCCGTGCCTGCACCCGTATCTGGTCCGGTTCGAGAAGGAGGACTTGGTCCGCTGGACCTTCGAACTGCCCGGGCCGCACGGGCCGGTGACCGTCCGCAAGACGGTCGAGCTGGCGGACGGGCGCAACGCGGTCAACATCCGGTACGAGCTGCCAGAGGGCATCGACGCGCGGCTCGAGCTGCGTCCTTTGGTCGCGATGCGCGACTTCCACGCCCTCGTGTCCCCGCACGACGGGGCGGTCCACGACCGCGAGCTGGCGGGCCTGACCGGATCGCCGGGCGTGCTCGTCACTCGGCAGGACCTGGGCGTGCACATCACGGCGCGGGGCGTCGAGGAGTTCCGGCTCCGGCCCGACACGTGGCGTTCGGTCGAGCTGCTCGCCGAACGCGAGCGCGGGCTCGACGACCGGGAGGATTGGCATTGCCCGGGCGTGTTCATCGCTCAGGGCCCAGGCACGGTCGAGCTGACGGCCACCACCGACGCCTCCGGGCGCGAGGGCTGGCAGGACGCCCGCGACGCGCGGCGCCGGCGCCGGCGGGGCATGATCGACGCGACGCTCAAGACGGTCCATCACGCCGGCGACGCCCGCGTCCGCACGCGCATCGCCCAGCTCGCCGCGGCCGCGGACGCGTTCGTGGTGCGGCGCACCGGGTCGGGCCCGGGACGGACCACGATCATCGCCGGGTACCCGTGGTTCGCCGACTGGGGCCGCGACACCATGATCTGCCTGCCGGGCTTGCTGCTGACCACCGGACGCCACGAAGAGGCCTTCGACGTGCTCCGCACCTTCGCCAACGCCCAGCGCCGCGGCCTGATCCCCAACCGCTTCGACGACCACGCCGGACCCGCGCACTACAACACCGTGGACGCCTCGCTGTGGTTCATCCACGCCTGCTGCGAGTGGCTGGCGCTGACCGGGGACCGAAAGCGGTTCAACGAGCAGCTCCGCCCCGCGTGCGAGCGCGTCGTGCGGGCCTACCAGAACGGCACCGACTACAACATCTGCGTGGACGTGTCCGACGGGCTGGTGGCCGCGGGCTCGCCCGACACGCAGCTGACCTGGATGGACGCCAAGCGCGACGGCGTGGTGTTCACGCCCCGCCACGGCAAGCCGGTGGAGATCAACGCCCTGTGGGTCCACGGGCTCCGGTCCCTCGCGCTGGCGGTGGAGAACGATGACCCCGATCTGGCCGAGGACCTGACCGCCCACGCCGACCGCGCGGCGGCGTCGTTCCGCGGCGTGTTCCTCGCCGGCCCGGGCGGCGGGCTGGTGGACTGCCTGACACCCGAGCACCACGCTCGCAGCGTGCGCTGGAACAGTTCGTCCGAGATCCGGCCCAACCAGATCTTCGCGGCCAGCCTCGAGCACGCCCCGCTCAAACAAGACGAACGGCGCGCCGTCGTCCGCGTGGTCCGCGAGCACCTGCTCACCCCCGCAGGCCTGCGGACCCTGGCGCCGTCGGACCCGAACTACGAGCCGCTCTACCACGGACCGCTGTTCACGCGGGACCGGGCCTACCACAACGGCACGGTCTGGCCGTGGCTGCTGGGGCGGTTCTGCGAGGCGTTGATGCGCAGCGAGGGCTTCTCCGACGCGTCGCGGTCCGAGGCCGCCGAGCGACTCCTCGCGCTGGCCGACACGGTGGACGGGCTGTCGATCGGCCAGATCCCGGAAATCGCCGACGCGCAGGCCGACCGCAACGGATCGCACCGCTTCGACGGCTGCCCGGCGCAAGCGTGGTCGGTCGCCGAGACACTGCGAGTGCTGGCGGTGGCGATGGGCGCAGCCCGCCCGGCGCAGGATGCGCGGGCGACGAGCGGCATGCCGGTCACTCCTCCGGTTCGGCCTTGAGCAGGCGCTCGGCGTCGGCCGGGCTCATGGACCCTTCGGCGACGTAGGCCGCCAGCTCACGCCGGGATTTCTCGCGCTCCTTGGTCTTCATCATCGCGTGGGCGACCCCCATCAGGATGCTGACCATGGCCACACCGGCGATGATCGCGACGATCGTGATCTCGCCCTCGGCGATTCTGGCCCATGTTATCGCGTCCATGAGAATCTCTCCTTGTCGAAAATCAGAGCCCGCACTTGCGGTCGTCCTTGGCGCCGGCCTGGAGCAGTTCCATGCCGTCCTCGGGGGTCATCGAGCCCTCGGCGATGTACGCGGCGATCTCCCGCCGGGACTCCTCGCGCTGGCGGGTCCGGTGGATGCCGCCGATCATCTTGCCGACAATCGCGACGACCGCGACCGACAGCCCTCCGACGATCGCGACAATCGGGATGATCTCGGCGTCGATTCTCGCCAGTGTGAGCAGGTCGGTGTGCATGGTGTGGGCTTCCTTGAACTCGGGGCTCGCCGGCCTCGCGGTGTCTTCTTTGAGTCTCAACAGCGATCAGCAGACGCGGCCCCGGTTGCCGGCCTTGAGAATGCGCTCGGCCTGCTCGGGGGTCATCGACCCCTCGGCGACGTAGGCCGCGATCTCCCGCTTGGTCCGCTCGCGGGCGCTGTTGGTCAGCACCTTGGTGGTCGCCTGGATCAGCATGCCGGTCAGGATGCTCACCGCGATGACCAGGGGGATGAACAGATCCTCGTCCCCGAGCAGGTTCTGCATCATCGATTCCATGGCGCGGTCCCTCCTGTGTGCGCCCCGAGGGGCTGGTCCGGGGCGGCGGGGCCGCCCGCGTGCAGTCTTGGGAAACCCACCCCGCCGGTTTCACCCCGGGCACCTGAACCCATCATAACCCGGAGGCGCCCGTACAAGCGCAGGGTTGTCCCCCATATTGGCTGCCGTCGGACGGGAGAGTTTGGTATGCTCCGCCCCATGATGATCGGAATGATGCTGGCGGGTCTGGTCTCCATCGCCCTCGGTCTGCTCACGATCGGGCTGTCCGCCAACGCCGTCTGGAGGGCGGTCATGGCACCCCCGGGCACCCCGAGGCGGGCCGGCTGTGGCGCCTGCGGCTACGAGCTGACCACCCTGGAAGGCGGCCGGTGCTCGGAATGCGGGGCCGATCTGCTCAAGGCCGGGGTGCCCACCCGGCGCAACATCATCCGCGTGGGCGGCTCCCTGCCCGCGGCCCTGATGGGCTGGACCATCCTCGCCAGCACGGTGGCGCTGGTCGCGTTCTACACCGTGTTCTCCTTCGGCGTGGCACGCACCGCCGCCATGGGCATGGACGGCTATACCGCCAGCTTCAGCTTCGGGCCCGAGCAGACCTTCGACCCCGAGCGCGGCGTGTTCACGAGCAAGGCCGACTTCGCCATCAGCGTCGCCGTCGACGTGGTGGGCGACTGGAACGGACCCGCCGACTCGGGCACGATCGTCGCCGACCTCACCGGCGCCGATCGGGCCGTGAAGATCACCTGGGCCGACGCGTCCGACCCCGCCTGGGTCATGACGGACGCGTCGGGGGCCGAGATCGGATCGGGGCCGGGATTCACGCTCAACAACGCGATCGAGGCGTTCGACGCCGTCGGCATCGACTCCGCGTCCGACCCGGCCAACCTCGTCTACGTCACCCACTTCCAGAGCCTGCTCAACGCGGCGTACCAGGACCCGTTCAACTTCGAGTACGAACTGGATCAGTACGAGGACGACGAGACCCGCATCCAGCGTACCGGCGGCGGCATGACCACGGCCATGAATCCGATGGGCCCCATGCTCTTCGGCGACCGCAACACCAACATCGCGGCCGGCGTGATCCTCGGGCTGGGCGTGGTGGTCTGGGCGGTCGGCTGCGTGCTCATCGTGGTCCGGCGCAGCAGGCTCATCTCTTCGACGCGTCCCTGACCGGCCCGCACGCGCTCACGAGCGCCACCCCGTCCCGCACTCCGGGCACTTCGGCGCGTCCATCCGCCCCGCCATGTCGTAGCCGCACACGGCGCAGCGGCCTGCGTACCACGGCTTGCGACGCCGCGCCGCCAGAGGCAGGAACACCGCCGGCCCCAGCGCGAACACGCCCACAGCGCCGCACACCGTCAGGGCCCAGTAGGTCCCCGCCCAGCAATAGCAGCTGGTCTTGCGCCGCACCATCACGTCCAGCGGGATCAGCAGCGCGACTTCGACCATCGTGCCCAGCAGCAGGCGCCGGCTGAGCCGGGCGAGCACGGTCTCTCTTTGCCCGCCCTGCACGAACGCGACCAGCAGCGGCGTGGCCACCAGCCAGCCCGTGCCCACGATCGCCGCGACCACCGCCAGCCGCGGCACCGGCAGGTCGTCAATGGCCTGTGCCGACCAATGGTCGTACTCGTCCGCCAGGCCGTACAGCGCGGCCACCGCCGCGAGCACCAGCGTGCCGATGGCCGCACCCGCCACGCACAGGCTGGTGCGCACGCCCTTGCCCTTCGGCCCCATCGCGCCCGGCCGGCGCACCGGCCAGACAAAGACCGCCTGCGCCAAGGTGATCGCGGCGATCCCTCCCGACATCCAGAGGATGAACTCCGTCGTGGTCAGCAGGCCGGCGTACCGCTCCCAGGTCGGCCACTCGCCGAGCATCTGGTGCTCGCGTTGGCCAACGATGGTCCCGTCGGGCAGCTTGCTGGTGGAGAAGCCTTCCACCTCGGACTGGGTCACGTACAGCAAACCCTGCACGAAGTACAGCACGATGCCCTGCGCGATCCAGAACCCGAGCAGCAGCGCCCACTTTGGCGTGCGGGCGATCCAGTCCCGTTTGGCCCCGTTCCTCACCACCCCCGCACCGCCCGGTCCAGCATCGCCACCCACACGGAATAGAAATCGAACGCGACCGGATTCAGGCGGCTCGAGGACTGCCCGGCCCGGGCCGCGACCGCCTCAACGTCTCCGGGCGTGTTGAAGTTGGGGAACCACTCGTCGAAGACCGCGTCGGGGATCCAGCCCTTGAGATCGTCCACCGGCCGGTGCGCGTCGATCAGCGAGGGGCGTCTGTCCGGCTCCGTGTCGAGCCGGATCCGTGCGGACCCGCCCGCCAGGCGGACCACGCGCCCGCGCCCGTCGACCACCATGTGCAGGTCGATGGTCTCGACCGCGCGGGTGTTCCGCGACGTGTTCATCCCCCAGCCCGCCGGCTCGTCCATGGCCGCGTCGGCCCGGATCGCCAGGTCGAGCGCCTGCGACGAGACCCGATCCGACCGGTCCACGGCGTAGCCGGGGTCGAAGGGGCTGGCGTGGCGCGTGACGCGCCCCACCCGCCGGACCTTGCCGGCGACGACCAGCCGGACGTCCTCGGGCCGGAAGGTCCACGCCCCGCCGTCGCGCGTGTGGACCGCGAAGCCGCGGGGCGGGCTGCCGCTGAACCGGGTGACGAACCCCGGCGACTCCGGAGCGGGATGGCAGGCCATCTGCGACCTTGTGGGGGCCAGGGCCATCACGCCCCGCTCGTGGAGCACGCCGAGCACCTCGTCTCGCAGCGCGGCGTCGAACATCTGCACGATCTTCGGGGTGGGCCGCCGGGCCATCTGGCCCGCGTCGTACGGGTCCATCCCGGCCGCGAGCACGAGCGACTCGACCCGGTCGGCGTGCATAAACCCGTCGGGCCAGGAGAGGATGCTCAGATAGGCACGGTCGGATGGTTCCATCACCCCAGCATACCCGGGCGCGTGCGCCCCGCCGCGTACGATCCGCCCATGACCGCCCCCAGCCAGCCCGTCGCCCGCCAGCACTGCCTCAACCCGGACTGCGCCGCCTCCTTCGGCGTGGGCGAGATCCTCACCGCCTGCCCCGACTGCGCCGAACTGCTCGACATCGCGTACGACTGGGGCGCCGGCTGGCCAAAGGCCGACAGGTCCTTCGCGCTGTTCGACCGACGCGGGAGCACCGTCGGCCCCCGCGTGGCCGCGGGCGACACGGGGGCCACCGAGTCCATGCTCGATTTCTCGGGTGTGTGGCGATTCCGCGAGCTCCTGCCGTTCTGGACGCACGCCCCCGGCGGCGCGTCCGACATCGTCACGCTCGGCGAGGGCCGGACCAACCTGCAGCGGGCCGACGCGCTCGGAAAGCACCTGGGCTACGACGTCAAGTCCGGCGGACGGCTTTTCCTGCAGTACGAGGGCTACAACCCCTCCGGCTCGTTCAAGGACAACGGCATGACCGCCGCGTTCACCCACGCCCGGATGGTGGGGGCCACCCGCTGCGCCTGCGCATCGACCGGCAACACCTCGGCCTCGCTGGCGATGTACGCCGCCCAGATGGGCCTCAAGGCGTTCGTGTTCATCGGCGACGGCAAGATCGCCTTCGGCAAGCTCTCCCAGGCGCTCGACTACGGGGCCACCACCCTGCAGATCGCCGGCGACTTCGACGCCTGCCTCAAACGCGTGCGGGCCATCGCCGAGGACAAGGCCCTGTACGCGTCCGGCAAGGGCGTGTACCTGATGAACTCGGTCAACCCGTTCCGGCTCGAGGGCCAGAAGACGATCATGCTCCGCGTGCTCGAGGGGCTGAGCTGGGAAGTGCCCGACTGGATCATCGTGCCCGGCGGCAACCTGGGCAACTGCTCGGCCTTCGGCAAGGCGTTCATCGAGCTGCGTGAACTGGGCCTGATCGACCGCCTGCCGCGTCTGGCCGTCATCAACGCCCACGGCGCCCGCACGCTCGATCAGGTCTACAACCACCTGGGCGTGCGGTGGAACAGCGGCCGCTACGATCGGGCGAAGGTCGGGGCTGAGTACCACCGCATGGACGAGGCCCGCGAGAACGCCCGCACCGTCGCCAGCGCCATCGAGATCAACCGCCCGGTCAATCTCTCCAAAGCCCTCCGCGCGCTCGACGCGATGAACGGCGTCGTCCGCACGGCCGACGACGACACCATCGTCGAGCACAAGTCTCTGGTCGGCCGCCACGGCTTCGGCTGCGAGCCCGCCAGCGGCGCGTCCGTCGCCGGCGCCCGCATGCTGCTCGAAGAGGGGATTATCAAGCCCACTGAGACGGTTGTCTGCATCCTCACCGGTCATCAGCTCAAGGACCCGGACGTGACCGTCCGCTACCACACCGGCCTGCCCACCAAAAAGGCCCAGGCGTGGCTGAGCGAGCAGCCCCCCGAGCCGACGACCGGCTCCGTCGCCAACCGCCCGATCCGGGTCCCCGACGATCTCGAAGCCATTCTGGCCGCCATGGACGCGGTGTGATCCGGACAATAATCCCGGAATCCCCTGCGGCATCCCGCGCCGCCCCCGCATCTACCACCGGACGAGCCCGTCTCCCGACCGACGGCTCGCCGGGAGACGCGTCATGCCATTCCTGCGCCCGATCGTGCTGTCCGCTGTTGTTGTGACAACCGGGACCCTGGCCGCCTGCGGCGGAGGGTCGGACCCCGCTCCGTCCGCCGCGGACACCTCGGTCCCCCTCGACGGCCGGTCCGTCTCGGGGGCGAATCAGCTCACCGGCACCTGGATGGCCATCTCCGACGGTCCGCTGGCCGGCGTCGAGTTCCTCAAAGACGCCCAGGCCATGCTCACCCGTGCCGGATCGGGCACCACCACCGTCTCCTACAAGGTCCTCGACGCCGGGCGCCTCAGTCTCGTCACCGCGCAGGGCGCCACCACGAACTACCGGACGACCCGTTCCGGCGACACTCTCGAACTCGCGCCCGAGCAGCCCGGGGCGCCGGTCCAGCGATTCGCCAAGGTTCCGTCGGGCCAGACCCTCGCCGAGGCGGCCGCCGCCCACGAGGCGAAGATGGTCGAGCGGATGCGCCAGCGCATCGTCGCGCTGAGCGATCTGCTGCGCCAGGGCGATATCGTGCTCGCCGCGGACGGCGCCGACGCCTGGCGGATCGCCCTGCGCTTCGACAACCCCGAGCAGAGCGTCGACGGCACGCTCGTGCTCGACCAGTCGCCCCAGCGTCCGAGCGTGCTGGCCCCGGTACTCGTGCTGCCCATGCGCGGCGACACCGAGGCCGCGGGCGCACGCACCGACGCCGTCCGCTTCGTCCTGAACATCGGCCCGGCGACGGAACCCGCGGGGC
This sequence comes from uncultured Phycisphaerales bacterium, assembly GCA_963975575.1. Lineage (GTDB taxonomy): Bacteria > Planctomycetota > Phycisphaerae > Phycisphaerales > UBA1924 > UBA6054. The sequence goes on from CAXBHL010000001.1 coordinate 145,626, forward strand.
AGCAGGACGTGTCGGGCGTGGTCCGGCTCTCGATCGACGGCCCGCCGGACAAGCCCGTCGTGTCGGGCACCGCCCACTTCCCAAAGCTCTGGCCGGAACCGCGGGCCGTGACGCTGCGCCGCGATCCGACCGTGCACGCCGCGACGATTGCCAGGCTCGAAGCCGAGCGGGCGGCCCGCAAGGCCGAGTTCGAGCGGATGAAGGCCTTCCTCGCCGGACGGACCGTCCTGACCGGCACGCGGAAGCCCGCCAACAACACGGGCCCGGAGCCGGTCCGCATCACGCTCGAACGCAACGCCCAGGACAACGCGTACGACGCCGTGGTCACCGCGGGCAACCGGGCGGAGGCGCCGGCCCAGGCCGGCATCGATCTCGTGCTCGGCCGGGCCGCGCTTTTCGTGGTCACGCCCTGGGGCGAGCAGTGGCGGCTGCAGACCACCGAGGACAAGGACACCCTCGAAGGCCCGATGCGCCCCAACGCCCGCGAAGGATTCCTGGGGCACGGCACGGTGAGCCTGACGGTCCAACGCCGATGGACCAACGAACAGATCGCCGCCGAGCGGGCCGCGACCGGGGTCTACCTCAATCAGACTCTCCGCACCCCGCAGCGGTTTGTCGGATCGATCCCCGTCCGCTACGGCACGAACACCACCTACTGGCCCGTCGCGGTCGAACTGCAGTCCGACGCGGACGGCACCGCCAACGGCAGCGCGTGGCTCATCGCCCACCGCCGCGGCGCCACGCTCGGTGGTCGCGCCGCCGGGGGCGCCTTCGATCTCAGCGCCACCGGCGTCATGGAAGGCAGCGGGCAGGCCCGCCCGGACCGGCACAGATGGAACCTGGCCCTGTCCGGCATCGACCCACAGCCCGTCTTCACGGGCCAGGCCAGCGTCTACACCGGCGGCGGCGTGGTGACGCTCCGCCCCGCGACCGAGCAGCACTACCGCGACACCGAGTCCGCCTTCATCGACGCCATCCGGGGGACGACCTTCGCGGTGTTTCGCACCGACTCTTCGACCAGCCGCGACGAGCACACGTTCCTCCGCGTGACCGATGTCTCCGCCGACGGGAGCATCGCCGGCGAGATCCTCGGGGACGGTCCGGGCATGTGGAGCCCCTTCACCCCGCCGGCCATCTTTCGCGGCGTGATCGAGAACACTCGCGGCGTGCCCGTCGCCCGCGTCACCGTCTCGCCCGCGCCCGAACCCAACTACGGCGGTGGACGCGACGGGGCACCCTTCGAGTTCTCCTTCGCGCCCACCCTCGACCCCGACCACCCGGTGGTCGCCGGCTGGACCAACCCCGACCGCGGCAACCAGGACTGGTTCGTCCTGTCGCCCGTCGATCCGGGCGGGCCGATCCTTATGAATCCGACCCAGCAGATCCGCCTGTCCGCGCTCCGCCTCGGGGCCACCACGAACATCCCGGAGAACCCCAACCCGGGGGACAGCGTGGTTGTCATCGTCAGCGTGACCGAGCGGGACCGGCGGGTCGGCCAGCTGTTCTTCGCCGACGGGCGCTACACGCACCGCAACTCCGTCCCGGCCGCCGCCATCCACGCCGGGCTCGCCGTCCCCGGCGAGATCTGCGTCCTGCGCCTGACCTACGCCGCCCCGTTCGCGGCCCCGGTCGAGGCCATCGACCGGAACGGGATCGCGTCCCAGCGGGCCAACTTCGGCCCCGCCAACCCCCTGCCCACGTTCACCATCGAGCGGCTGCCGACCGAGTGATCGGGGACCGCATCCACCCAAAAACAACGGACGGCGCCCGAAGCGCCGCCCGTTGCCATCCGGGGGGGTGATGTGAATCAAGAAAGCCGGACGCGGGCTCTCGCTTTCCCGCGCCCGGCAAGGGTGCCACCCCGATCGGGATGAGCGCCCCTCCCAATCCCCCGGCGGGGCATTCGCCCCGCCGAGAGGTCTGCGGCGGACCGGAGTGGGGACGATGACGAACCGGCCCGCCGCCTGATCTGTCGGGGCCCCGTTCGGCCCCATGCTCTCCCACACCCCGCCGTTGCCGGACTACCCACCCGGCATCGAGGTCTCGTTCGTCCCGTTCGGAGCGGGCGCAGGACAACCCCGCGGGCCCGGTCCGGGCTTTCTCGAAGGCCGCCTCTCGGCGGCTGTTCGGAGCTGTTCTTTGAGGACCGAACGAACGTTCGCTCAGTCGCCTGTGTGCTGACTCGTCACCGTTCGACGCTCGGGCCGTCCGAAGATGCGGGTCGGGGGACTCTTCGCCGGACCCGTGGGCCGGTTCCGTGCAAGGCGGAGTTTTTGGACGCGCGGTACGGCCTTCAAGCAGTTTGAAGCGATGCGACAGTTAAAAAATAAATCAAACAAGCAGTTGGGTCGGCTCGATTTGCCCCCTGCCAATGGCGGTTGATGGGGTGTTTTGACAGGTAAATCGCTCTGAATCTCTTTCCACAAATGAGGAGTTCGTGTATTCTTTGGATTGAGCAGGACCATCCTGTCCCGTTCGTGGGTTGTTCATCTCCAAGAGAGAAGAGATCAGAGCCATGCCAGCGGTGCAGTTGTCTTCAAGGCGGCGGCCTCGCCTCGTGGATTCGCCGACCGGCGGAATCGCGCGGTGTGCGTTGGGCGGGACGGCCGCCCGATCAATCTTGGTGCTCACGATCTGTGCGGGTGGGGCGAGTACCCCTGCCTCGGCCCGCGATCTGGGCGGCGCGGGCGCGCCCGCTCCGCTGATCTTCGAGGAAGAGTCGTTCCAGCGTGGCCTGAACTATCTGATCGGGACACCTTTCGCCCAGTTCGGCGCCGGGGTCGCGCTCGTCGACCTGAACAATGACGGACACCTCGACGCCGTGGTGCTGGGAGCGACCAACGGGCTCGTGGGGGTCTACCAGAACACGGGCACGGGGAACTTCATCAACCGCTCGTTCTCGACCGGTATTACCCCCATTAACGCGTCGGGGGTCTCGGCCGCGGATTACAACGGCGACGGGCTGCTGGACCTGTTCGTCGGCGGCTGGCTGACCGGCAACCGGATGCTGCGCAACAACGGCAACTTCACCTTCACCGACGTGACCGCCGCGGCGGGCCTTAACCTCGTGGCCGCCACGATCTCCTCGACCTGGTCGGACTACAACGGCGACGGCTGGCTGGACCTCTACGTCTCCGTGCGCACGGCCACCAACAACAACCACGAGCGCAACCGCTTCTACCGCAACAACGGCGACGGCACGTTCACGGACGTGGCCGCGGCGCTGGGCGTGGACTGCGAGGCCGACCCGAGCCTGCTGGCCGCGTTCTTCGATTTCGACAACGACGGGCTCGACGACCTGTACGTCGGCACCGACAAGGGCAGCGGCAACTTCTACAAGAACCGGCTCTTCCGCAACACCGGCGGCGCGTTTGTCGAGATCACCGATCAGGCCAACGCCGCGGCCTACATCGACTGCATGGGCTTCGCGATCGGAGACCTCGATTACGACGGCTTCTTCGATGTGTACATGACCAACCTGCCCATCGGCAACAAGCTGTACATGAACGACGGCGCGGGCGCGTTCGTCGATCAGACCGCGGCGGCGGGCATGGGAGCCTTCGCCCAGAGCTGGGGCACCGTGTTCGCCGATTTCGACGACGACACCCGTCTGGACACCTACGTCTGCGTCGCCAACGGCCCGAACCAGCTCTTCCAAGGTGTGCCCGCGTGGCCGATGACCAACGTGGCCGCGGAGGCGAACGCCGCCCTGACCGGGACCAGCTACGCGCTGGCCGTGGGGGACGTGGACGGGGATCATCGCCTCGACATGCTGGTCGGCGAGACTTCCGGGCGTGTCAAGCTGCTCGTCAACCGGACCGAGTCCGAGAGTTCCTCGGTGCGGTTCCGGGTGGTCGGCCAGGGGGCCAACACCTTCGCCGTGGGGGCGAGGCTCGACATCGAAGCGGGCGGGATCTGGCAGGCCCGCCAGATCTACGCCGGGTCCAACTACAAGGCGACCAACGAGTTCACCGTCCACGTGGGCCTCGGGGCGTCCACGCAGGCCGACCGGGTGATCGTCCGCTGGCCGGGCACCGGCGACACGCGAGAACTGACCAATGTGCCCGCGAACCACCAGTGGACGCTGTACCCGCCCGAGCGGCTCGGCGACGCCAACGGAGACGGCCGGTACCGGCGCGACGATCTGTTCGCCCTGCTCCAGGCCATCACCGGGCCCGGCGTGGCCATCCAGCCCGGTCAGGAGCGGTTCGACATGGACGGCGACTTCGACATCGATTTCTCGGACCTGACGCTGCTCATCCGACGAGTCTCCGACGGCGTCGCCGTCCCGAAACTGCCCTGATTGCCGGATTTCGCGGTCGGAAGGCTGATTTCGGGCGTGCGGGATCCGCACCCGGGCCGGGCGGCGTACCAATAGTCAGCCGCGGAGCGACCGCACGCCCCGCCCGCCGGATCCAGAAATACAGAAGGAGTCGCCCATGCGACCGCTCACCGCCTCGTTGATCGCCGCTCTGTCCCTGGGCCTGACCCTGTCCACGGCCGCCGCCGAGCCCGTCTCGTACCAGGGTGCCTTCACCGACAACGGCCAGGCCCCCGCGGGGACCTTCGACGTCCGCTTCACGGTGTATTCCGCGTCGGTGGGGGGGATCCAGGTCGGGTCGCAGCTGACCCGCGTCGTGACACTCGACGCGTCCGACGGCGGCGTGTTCTCCTTCGATGACCTGGACTTCGGCCCGGACGTGTTCACCGGCCCGGCACGCTGGTTCGAGATCGCCATCCGCCCCTCGGGCGGCAGCTACACCGTGCTCAGCCCGCGCCAGCGCGTCAACCCCACCCCCTATTCGATCTTCGCGCAGTCATCGGGCACGGGCATGACGCAGGCCTACCTGAACGGGCGCTCGCTGAACAACACCGGCAACTTCCCGCTGGAGATCACCGGCTCGCTGGACGTCGGCACGCCCACCAACAACGGGGCGTTGCGTGTGCTGCAGGCCGGCTCGGCCACGCCGGTGATCCAACTGTTCAACCTGGCGTCGCACGGCGGAAGCCTCCGGATGCGTGACGAGGCCGGCGCGGACATCGTCCGGCTCGAGGCCGATCCGCAGGGCACGGGCGCGGGCCTGTTCCTGGCCGCCAACGGCGGCAGCATGACGTTCGACGCCGACCTCGGTGGCGGCCCGTCCTCGGGCAGCCGCATGACGTGGACCGGGCCGTCCTCCACCCTCGCCTACGACACCGCCATCCCCGGCGCGGGCGGGCGGATGACGCTGACCGGGCCGGTCTCTTCGCTCACGCTCAGCAGCGGCGGCCCCAGCGTGGGCGGACGCCTGGGTCTGACCGGTCCGTTCGCCGAGCTCTCCTTCGACGCCACCACCGGCGGCATCAGCACCGGCGGGCGATTCCGTGTGACCGGGCCGCTCGGCGAGATGCTCTTCGACACCGCGCCCGACGGGACCGGCCTGGGCGCCCGCCTGCGCGTCACCGGCCCGCTCTCCGAACTCGAGTTCGCTACCGCTCCCGCGGGCATCAACTCGGGCGCCCAGCTGAGCATCTCCGGCCCGATGTCCGGCCTGACCCTGGACACCGGCCTGACCGGAAACGACGCCCTCGTCCTCCCCGCGGCGTCGGTGGGTCCCGACGAGCTCTTCGCCGCCCCGGGCATCGCCAGCATCTTCCGCAGCACCGGCGCTTCCATCACGACTTCGATCAGCACGGTCACGTCCCGCAGCCTGACGGTGCCGGCCCCGGGCTACGTGGTCGTGCTCGCCACCGCGAACGTCGGTTTCACCCGGCTGACCAACGCGGACGGGTTTGTGATCATGGCCGTGTCCGACGTGAACAACCAGCTGCCCGGCACCAGCCGCACGCTGGTCCGCATGCCCCGCAGCGGCCTGACCTCGGGCCAGTACGACTTCCCCGGCACGTCGCACGCCGTGTTCGAAGTCCCCGCGGCCGGCCAGTACACCTACTACTTCAACGCGCAGGCGATCGGGTTCAGCGGGACGACCATCTCGAACGCGAACCTGACCCTGTTCTACATCCCCAAGACCTACGGCACGGTGTCGCCAACCGATTTCGAGCTGGGCACCCCATCGGGCACCGACTACGCGCCGGCCCGGCCTTTGACCAACGAACAGATCCTGACCGAGCAGCTCGCCGAGCAGCAGCGGGCGCTGGCCGAGCTTCGGGCCGAGCAGGCGTTGCTCCGCCGCCAACTCGACGCCATGAGAGCGCGTTCCTCCGACCGATAAGGCCCCAGAATCGCGTTGAACGCCGGCCCGCGCGCTGGTAGTCTGTTCGCAAAGGAACCCGCCATGAACACCCGTTCGCTGTCCGCCGCCTGTCTCGTTCTCTCGGTCGGGGCCCCCGCCGCCCTGGCGCAGTCCGGCGGCCCCTACGAGATCACCTCGTGGACGATCGACGGCGGCGGCATCACGAACGCCGCGGGCGGCGCGTACACCCTCTCGGGCACGATCGGCCAGCCCGACGCGGGACCGACGCTGTCGGCCGGCAGCTACGACCTGTCCGGCGGTTTCTGGCCCGCGGTCATCGACCTGAACGTGTGCGAGCCTGATCTGGCCCCGCCCTTCGGCACGCTCAACTTCTTCGACCTCGCCGCGTTCATCGGCCTGTACAACGCCGGGGACCCGGCGGCCGACCTGGCCCCGCCGTTCGGGACGCTCAACTTCTTCGACATCTCGACCTACATCGCGCTGTACAACGCCGGCTGCCCGTAACCGACCCTTCGATCAGGCACCGGGCTGAGGAGCGCGGCCTTGCGGCCTGCCGCCGGGGATCAGCGGCAGCAACGGAAGGGCCACCAGCGACATCGCCGCGCACACGCCGAACGCGAAGGGATACCCCGATCGCGCCACCAGCGTGCCGGCCAGCGCCACCGCCCAGACCTCGCACAGGTTGGTCGCGCCCATGAACGAGCTGAACTGCGTGCCGCCGATTTCCGGATCGGTCAGGTCCATGAACAGGGCGTAGGACGACGCGGTCAGGCTGCCCACGCACAGATAGACCGGGACCGCCAGGAGCATCAGCACCCGCCCTTGCGGGCTGATGAAACGATCGACGCCCGCCAGACTCAGGATCCCGACGAACAGGATGACCACCGAGCCGCCCACCAGCACGCGGTGGCCGAAACGGTCGGCCAGGCGCCCGCCGATCAGGCCGCCGGCGATCATGCAGATGATGACCGGCAGGGCGAAGAACCAGCCGACGGCCGCCTGTTCGGCGCCCCGGTCGATCAGGAACGAGCCCATCAGCCCGCCCACGGCCTCGAAGCCCGCCCCGGCCGTCACCGCCACGCCCAGACCCAGCCAGGTCGAGCGGCGCATGAGCACGCGCCAGACCACCGGCCAGAACGGGGGTCGGGCCGTGGGGTCCCGCACCGTGGCCTTCGGGGCGTGCGGGAACAGCCATACCACCAGCAGCGTGAACCACACGCACCCGATCAGGATCAGCACCACGGCCCGGGCCCCGATCCAGTCCTCGGCGGCCAGGGCCAGACCACCGAAGAGCGCCCGCCCGGTCAGCATGCCCGCCTGCATCCACGCGGTCGTCCGGCCCCGGTCGTCGTGCGGGATCGTGCTGACGGCCAGCGCGTCGATCGCGACGTCCTGCGTCGCCGCGGCCACCGCGTGGGCCAGCAGCAGCCACTTGACCATGCCGAGCAGGTCGTCCGCGGGCAGCAGCCCCAGCGGCAGCAGCGCCAGGCCCATCGAGACTTGGGCGACCGTGATCCACGCCCGGTATCCCCACCGGCGCCCGCGGAGCCGGTCGACCGCCGGTGCCCAGAGGAACTTCAATGCCCAGGGCAGCGTCAGCAGCGCGGTGATGGCCGCGACCTCTTCCACGGGCATCCCCGCGGCACGGAGACGCGTGGGCATCGCCCACCAGACATACCCGATCGGCGCGCCCTCGCTGAAATACAGGAGGGCGAAGAAGGCCGTCCGCGCGATCCGTCCCCGTTCGGGGGTGACGGGCGTGGTTGGGGCGTCGGGGACGGGCACCGGCGCTCAGACCTCGATCGGGCCGTCGGTGGGGTCGTTGTACCGCACGGAGTACAGGTCCTTGCGCCGGTCGGTCCACGGGCGGACGGTGCCGTCCATTCGGTTGCGCCGAAGGAGCTCCAGGTCCACGTCGTGGACGACCACGGTCTCGATGTTGGGCATGCTCTCGCTGGCGACGGCGTCGCGGGCGAAGGGGAAGTCCGACGGCGTGAGGATCGCGCACTGGGCGTAGTGCATGTCGGCGTTGTCCACGAAGGGCATCATGCCGGCGCACCCGGCGATGGCCACGTACATCTGGTTCTCGATCGCGCGGGCCTGCGAGCAGTGGCGCACTCGGAGGTAGCCGTACCGCTCGTCGGTGTTGAACGGCACAAAGAGGATCTTGGCCCCCTTCGCGGCGGCGATGCGGGCCAGCTCGGGGAACTCCGCGTCGTAGCAGATCAGGATCGCGATCTTGCCGCGGTCGGTTTCGAACACCTCCACCTTGCTGCCCGGGCTGACGCCCCACCAGCGGCTCTCCGTGGGCGTGACGTGGATCTTGTACTGCTTGCCGATGGTGCCGTCGCGCCGGAACAGGTACGCGATGTTGAACAGGTCGTCGCCCTCGACGGCGAGCTGCGATCCGCCGATGATGTTGACGTTGTAGCGGATGGCCAGATCGTTGAACAGCTCGAGGTACTTGGGCGTGAACTCGGCGAGCTTGCGGGCCGCCGCCGACGGGCTGCCGCTCTCGACCAGGCTGAGCAGCTGGTTGGTGAACAGCTCGGGGAAGAGGATGAAGTCGCTCTTGTAGTCCGAGCCGGTGTCGACGAAGAACTCGCACTGCTTGGCGAACTCTTCGAAGTTCTCGACCCGGCGCATCATGTACTGCACCAGGCACAGGCGCACGCGGGTGACGGCCTGGAACCGCTGATTCGGGTCCTTGACGTGGTCGAGGTTGAGCCACTCGAGGAACGTCGCGTACCCGCGGGAGGCCTCGTCGCTGGGCAGGTAGTCGGGGATCAGCCCCCGCAGGGCGAAGCCGTTGGCGAGCTGGGCGGTCAGGACGGGGTCGTAGAGCTTCTTGGCGATCACGTGGTCGGCGTACTCGGACGCGCTCATGCTCGCGGCGTGCGTGCCGTAGCCCGGGATGCGCCCGGCGACGATGATCCGCCGGATGTTCCTGGCCCGCGCCAGCTGCTTGCGGGCCTCGTAGAGCCGGCGCGAGAGCTTGAGCCCGCGGAAATCCGGGTCGACCATCATCTCGATGCCGTAGAGCGTGTCGCCCAGCGCGTCGTGGTTTCGGATGTAGCCCGCGTCGGACACTTCCTTCCAGTCGTGCCACTTCTCGTGCTGCTCGAAGTCGACGATCAGGCTCGACGCCGAGGCGACGATCTGCCCGTCGTACTCCACGCAGAACTGGCCCTCGGGGAAGATGCGCAGCTGGCTCTTGATCTGCTCGGGGTCCCAGGTGGAGAACCCCGGAAAGCACCGGGACTGCAGGGTGACCAACGCGTCGAAGTCCTCCTGGCGCAGGTTCCGCACCGAGATCTTGGTCTCGAACTCTCCGAGATCGATCTTCGGGACGGCTTTGGGCATGGAGGACTTGTTTTTGCTCATGCCCGGATGGTACGGCCGGTCGGGGGCGTGCGCTCCGCGCCCGCCGGTTGTTGGCGGGCCGTCCGGAATTGAGCGCGGGCGGGGCGCCCCCTCTCGGTTCGCCCCGCCCGCCAGGCTCAGTTCAGGACCGTGAGGAAACTCACCGACGCCGGCGGCCGGCCATCAGCCCGCCGAGACCGAGCAGCCCGACCGACGCCGGGGCGGGCACGTACCCGATGTTCACGCCCGCGCCGTCGCCACGGATGTGGCTGAAGTGGACGGTCAGGGACGAGACCGTGTCGTCGATCCGCACGAGGCCGAGCCCGGAGTTCCAGTGGGGGTCGATGCCGCCCGCACCGGTCACGGAGTTCTGCATGGAGAACGTGCCGGCCCCTGGGGTGAACTGGGTCGCGCCCCAGTTGTTGCTGCCGATGAAGTCGCCCAGGAACGTGCCGTTCTGGTTGACGGTCGCCACGGTGGCGCCGCCGCCGAAGCTGGTGGTCTGCCCCAGCCCGGCCACGCCGACATACAGGCTGCCGGCCGCGACCGCGTTCTGGAAGGTGTAGGTGATATCCCAGGCGACGGGCACGAGCGGGTCGGGCCCGTCGAGCAGGGTGGCCGCGAACAGTTCGTGGTTGCCCCACTGGTAGGTGTCCGGCCCGTTGACGATGTTCTGCCCCTGCATCGACGGGTTGATCAGGCGGGCGTGGGAGAACACCCCGGAGATGTTGTACGTCACATTGACGTTGCCGACGCCGGCGAGGAAGAAGTTGGAGTTGTTGGGCACGGGCTGGCCGTTGACGGTCGGTGTCATGTCCAGCCAGTTGATCCCGTAGACGGCGGCGGAGGCCGAACCGGCGGTGGCGGCGAAGACGACGGCGGAAACGGTGATGGAACGCAGCATGGGGATTCTCGCTTTCGTTGAACGACGGGCGCCCGGACAGGGGCCCGCCTCTGACTCTCCTTGACGGTTCCGCGTCCGACGTTCGGGCCGCGGAAATGGTCTTCCGGAGAGCCTGCGGGCGAAGCGGTCTCACCTTGCACCCGCGAGCAAGAATTCTTCCGGTATCCGTCGGGGGAGCGGTCGCCGGGCCGGAGCGGGCGCGAAGGTCTCCGGATCAGCCCGACCGCTGGCTCGGGCCGCCTTTGAGGGCGCGGATGGCCTGAGGGCCGGGATGGCCGAATCGCTCGCCCTTTTCCCACGCCGCGGCGTCGTTGCCCTCGCGCGGCCAGCCGCCGGCGTGGCGCAGCATGCGGGCGGCGTGGACGAGGTTCCAGGCCATGATGGTGACGTTGCGGTTCGTGAAGTCATTGTCCGGCCCGGGCGAGCCGTCGTCGCGGTAGGACTTGCCGGGCCCGGCCTCGCCGATCCAGGCGGCGTCGGCCTGAGGCGGGATCATAAATCCAAGGTGCTGCAGCGCATACAGAACGTCCCGCGCGCAGTGCTTGGCGCCGTCCTCGTTGCCTGTCACCAGGCACCCGCCGACGCGTCCGTAGTAGACGAACTGCCCGCGGTCGTTCTTGTCCGACGAGTTCGCGTAGAGCCGCTCGATCAGGCGCACGCACTCCGACGACGCGGAACCGAGCCAGATGGGCGTGCAGACGACGACGATGTCGTGGGCCAGCACGCGATCGAAGAGGTCGGGCCACTCGTCCGTGTCCCATCCCTGCTCGGTCATGTCGGGGCCGATGCCGGTGGCGATCGCGTGATCAACGGGGCGCAGGGCGGTCACCTCGACCCCCTGCTCGGCCATGATCCGGCGTGCGCACTCGATCAGCCCGTCCGTATGCGACATCCGCGGCGACCGCTTGAGCGTGCAGTTGAGGAAGATGGCGCGCAGCGGGCCGTCGCGTTCGGAGGGCATGGTCGCATCAGTCATCGCGGGGCTGCTCCCACACCCTGGCCGGTTCCAGCAGCACGAGGCTGAACCACTCCCGCGCGTCGGTCCAGACGCGGGTGGGGATCAGCCCGGCCGCGGCCGCTTCCTCGCGGATCATCTCCGGCGTGAACTTGTACGAGCGTTCGGTGACGATCCGGTCCCCGGCGGGGAGGGGGATCTCGGTCCCGGCGACCCGGGCCGTCTGGTCCCGCTCGCAGACGAGGGCCATCTCGATCCGCGACTCCGCGGCGTCCCAGACGGCCTCGTAGCGGAACGCGTCCTGGTCGAGCCCCGCGCCCAGCTCGCGGTTGAGCCGTTCGATCAGGTTCAGCGCGAACCGCGCCGAGACGCCCCCGGCGTCGTCGTAGGCCCGGCCGAGCACGCCGGCGTCCTTGCGCAGGTCGAAGCCGACGAGCAGGCGACCGGTGACCCCCGCCGCCCGCGCGAAGCACCCGAGCAGTTCTTCGCGCTCGGGTCGTTCCATGTTTCCGATGGTCGAACCGGCGAAGTAGACCGTCCGCGGCACGCCCGGAACGCCACGGAGCGCGTCGAGCCCGGCGCGGAAGCCGGCGCACACCGGCTGGACGGCCAGGCCGGGGCAGGCCCGTGCGACCCGCTCGGCGCCGGCCCGCAGGGCCTCGGAGCTGATCTCCACCGGCACGTACATGCGCGGGCGTTCCAACGCACCCAGCAGCATCGCCGCCTTGGAGCCGTCGCCGGCGCCCGGCTCGATGACCACCGCGCCCGGGCCGATGGCCGCGGCGATCTCGACCCCCGACGTCGCGAGGATCTCCCGTTCGGCGTCGGGGACGTAGTACTCTTCGGTCTCGCAGATGGCGTCGAACAGGCGGCTGCCGCGGGCGTCGTAGAGGTACTTGGGTGGGACGTGGCGCGGGGCGTCGGTCCGGGCGAGCCCGGCGGCCGCGTCCTTGGCGAAGTCGTGGGTGGTCTGCGGCCCGCGGATCGTCGGGAGCACGCCGGAGCGTGTCCCGTCGTCTTGCGTCCCGGACGCGGTCCGCTCAGGGAGGCGCGGGCGGCCGGCGGGCGCCGCGTCGCGTGCCAGGCGCACGCCGGCGAAGGCCCACCGCGCGCCGGGTCGGAAGAAGTTGCGGTAGGTCAGGCGGATGTGGTCCGAGGGCGTCACGCACGATCCGCCGCGGAGCACGAACGAGCCGCACATGAACTTGCCGTTGTACTCGCCGATCGCGCCCGAGGGCGTGCGGTAGCCCGGGTACGGTTCGTGGGCCGAACGCGTCCACTCCCACACGCCCCCGGCCATGCCGCGGGGGCCCGGGACGTAGGCGTCGAGGTGCGCGTCGCCGGCCGGGTGCCCCGCAGGTTCGGGCCGGTCCAGGAACATACCGTCGCGGACGCTGCGTTCCCAGACCGGCGTGGCGGCGGCCTCCCACTCGGCCTCGGTCGGCAGGCGGGCGCCCGCCCAGCGGGCGAAGGCCTCGGCCTCGAAGAAGCTCAGGTGGCACGCCGTCGCGTGTGGATCGAGGGGGCGGATCCCGGCGTGCGTGAACTCGGTCCAGGCGCCGGCGTGCCTGCGCCAGTACAGCGGGCACGCCCAACCCTCGGCCAGCACCGCGGACCAGCCCTCGTCCAGCCACAACTCGGGGCGCTCGTAGCCCCCGTCGGCGATGAAGGCCGCAAAGGCCGCGTTGGTCACGGGCCGGGCGGCGATCTCGAACGGTTCGACCCAGCGGCGGTGGCGGGGGCCCTCGTTGTCGTACGCGAACCCGCCGCCGGGATGACCGATCTCCACGAGCCCGCCGTCGCACGCGATCCAGGCGTCGTCTCCTGGCACGGCCGGCACGCCCGGCGCGGGCGGCTCCCCGCCGATCGCGTAGGCCGGCCCCGTCGGGTTCATGTGCAACAGGCGCTTGACGTCCATCAGCAGCAGTTCCTGGTGCTGCTGCTCGTGCTGGAGCCCGAGTTCGATCAGCGGCGCGAACGACGCGCGGTCGCGTGCGGGCGCCGAACGCAGCAGCGACCGCACGCGGTCGTCCACCGTATCGCGGTAGGCCATCACCTCGCCGAGTCCGGGGCGGGTGAGCACGCCGCGCCGGGGGCGGGGGTGACGCTCGCCCACCTGCTGGTAGTAGCTGTTGAACAGCACGCGGAAGGCAGGATTGAACGCGCGGAATCCCGGTTCGAACGCCTCGAGCACGAAGGTCTCGAAGAACCAGGTCGTGTGGGCCAGGTGCCATTTGGCCGGGCTGGTCTCCTCGACCGCCTGGACCACCATGTCCTCGGCGCTGAGCGGCTCGCACAGCCGGTTGGTGGTGTTGCGGATCCGCGTGTACCGCTCGGCGAGCCGTGCGGGGGATTCGAGCGTGCTCTGCGTCGTGTCGATCGTCGCCATCCGTGGTCCTCCGCGCGAGTCATGTCGCCGGTGCCACCGTAGTTTCCGCCCCGCCCGATCCGGTGAAGGGGCGGTGAAACGGGCTTCATAGTGCGTGATCGCACCGACCGCGCCGGGAGAATCGGGGCTGGCGGCGCGGTCATCGCGCCGAACCCGAAAGGTGCGCCCGAATGCGAGAAAGCCCCGCCCCTTTCCGGGGGATCGCGGGACCCGGACCGGTGCGGGTTAGTCGGTTTTCGAGCGGGGCGTCAGCGCGATGCGCCGGCTCAGCGTTGTCGAGATCGGCGGGTAGGTCATCTCGAACCGCGAGCCGGCGAACTTCTCCGTGGGGATGCCCACGCGGTCGGCGATGAACGAGAGCAGCTGCGGGTAGAACGGGATGGTCGCCGTTGCGGCGGCGTCGCGCCCGCGCGGCAGGGACCGGGCCGTCTCCGAGATCGACATCGACTGCCGATCGAAGGCGCTCTCGCGGTTGTCGTGCGGGTAGGTCAGCCGGTCGAGCAGGTGCGTGACCACCGGCCCCTCGGTGCGGATGTCCTCGTGCACGAACAGGTCGAACAGCACGCGCTCGACCGGCGTCTGCAGCAGCACCATGAACCCGGCGGTCTCGGGCTGCTCGAACCCGTTCTCGTAGATCTGGTGGAGGTAGCTGCCGAACACGCAGGTCGTCAGCCCCTCGTTGCCCACGGGCCCCGCGGCCAGGTCGAACGCGCGGTAGTCGTGCTCCGTCCGCACGTCGATCTTGGGGTTCGGCGGGTCGCAGAACGCGGGGAGCAGCTGCGGCTCGCCGCGCACCAGCTGCTTCGGATCCAGCGGTTCCTTGCGGATCTCCTGCGCGTGGCCCTCGGAGTCGTGCACCGCCTCGTAGCTCATCGGCCACGGACGCGAACTCAGCCGGCGGAAGCCCAGGTACCCGGTCACGTGCGCCGCGTCGAGGTACGCCGGGTCGCGGCGCGAGGGGAACAGGAACACGGTCACGAAGCGGAGCTGCGCCTGCACGCCCCACACCGAGCACGCCCCCTCGAAGAGCGAGCGACGGGCCCGCTCGCGGTCGGTCGCGGCGGTGTTCTCGCCCCGGTTGGCCAGCAGCATCGCGAGCGTCTTGCGTCCGCCCGAGCACGCGCCCACCGCCCGCTCGAACTCCTCGATGGCCTCGAGCGCGTCGTTGACGACCTCCTCGCTGGCCCCGCGGTCCTGGCAGACGCGCGCGAACTTCTCGAGGCTCTGCCTCCCGGGCACGTCATGGGCGACGTCGGTGCCGTCCTGCGAGCGGGCCATGCGCGAGAGGCGCCACGCCAGCCCGCGGTTGACGCCCAGCTCGCGGGCGAGCTCTCTCGTGCGCGTCGGATCGACGCCGGTGGCCTGAAAAAGCCCCAGCATCGACGCCCGCAGCGACTGGAATGAGGACAGAACCTCCCCCATGGACGCGGATTGCGCCGCGCCATCGCGGTTCGAGCGTTTCACATGGATGATCGGTGGTTCTGACATCCCAGACATAACCCTAGCCCATTTCGGGGTCTGACACAAGAGAATGACACGAAGAATGTCAAAATTGACACTTGACAGCGGGGCGGCTTCCGGTAAATTGGTTCAAGCATCCGAACGGTCGCTGTTGACCGCACCAACCCCAGAAGGAGAGAAGACATGACCGCACAGACCCTTTTCGCCGCCGCCGCCGTGCTGGCCGCCGCCGGGCACGCCGCCGCCACCATCACGATCACGCAGGGCGCGTCGGGCGCGACCTACGGCACCACCCTGAACTTCGACGAAGTCGGCGGGCCGACCGGCGTGGTCGCCACCGACGCCTGGGCCGGCCTCGGCCTGGCGGAGATGCAGGCGGGCGACGGCGTGCCCCAGGTCTTCGATCCCGCCGAGCCCTGGATCGGTGACGGCAACGCGTTCTACGGCAACTTCGGCGTCTTCATGACGTTCTCGACCGATCTGACCAACTTCAGCGGCCAGATCTGGGACCCGTCCGGCCCGCCCACCTTCATCGGCGGCGGCTTCGGCGTGTTCGTCTTCAACGACGGCGTCGAGGTCGGTTTTTACAGCGGCGAGCCCGCCTGGGGCGGCCTCGGCGACAGCTGGGTCGACGTGACCGCCACCGACGGCATGGTCTTCGACGAGGTCCGCATCCTCGGCTTCGGCTTCTTCCCGACCACCTACGCCGACAACCTGTCCTGGAACCCCGTCCCCGCCCCCGGGTCGCTCGCGTTCCTCGGCCTGGCCGGACTGGCGGGCTCGCGTCGCCGGCGCTGATCTCTCTTTTCTCGACCACGGACCGGCCACCGGAAGGCGACCGGCCCGTTTCTCGCCCGCACACCCGCTCAAGCACCCGCGTACGACCCCGCCGGGACGGAGGAAACCATGAACGCTCTCTGCACGACTCTCGTTTGCGGCCTGGCCGCCGGCCTCGCCACCGCCCAGACGGGTGCCACATTCTCGCCCATCGTCGATCCGGTCACGGGCGGCGTGGCGATCTCGGCCAACGACATGTCGCCCGACGGGCGCTGGGTCGTCGGCGGGATCGATTTCAACGGCGACTTCGCGATCGACGCGGGCTACCGCTGGGACCGCCAGACGAACACCTTCACCATCATCGAGGTGGACAATCTGTTCTTCGGCGCCGACCCCGTGGTGGCTATCTCCGACGACGGCTCGACCTTGCTCGGAAGCCTCCCGGGTGTGGCCGATGCACTCGCCGAGGAGGCCGCGATCTGGACCGACGCCGACGGCTGGACGCGCCTGGGCTTCCTGCCCAACGCGGGCTTCTGCCCGAGCCGCAGCAACGGGTACGAACTCTCCGGTGACGGGTCGGTCGCGGTGGGCCTGTCGTGGGACGGCTGCAGCGGGCGCGGGTTCGTCTGGACCGCCGCGGACGGCATGCAGCAGCTCGAGAACATGGGCCTGGGCGGCAACCGTGCCTCGATCGTGTCGGGGGACGGTTCGCTGATCGCCGGCTTTGCGCAGGGCAGCACCCGCACGCCCACGATGTGGGACGGCAAGACCCGTCAGGGCACCTTGCTCGATCCGTCGCTGCAAACCGGCGGCGAGTTCCACGGCATGCGTGACGATGGCTCGGTGCTGCTGGGCACCTGGGACCAGGGCTCCGGAACCTTCGAGGCGGGCATGCTCGTCAACGGCGTCGCGTCCAAAATCGGCAACGGCGCCATCCTCCCGGGCTGGTCCGGCATCCCGATGGACATCGCCGACAACGGCACCATCGTCGGATTCGACATCCTGCTGGGCAGCCGTCGCGCCTGGGTCCAGCCCCAGGGCAACGGCAACCTCCAGCTCGCCAAGACCTATTTCAACGCGATCGGCGCGAACATCCCCTCGTCCGTCAGCCTCCAGGTGCTGCAGGCGATCTCGACCGACGGCACGGCCATCATCGGCCACACCGGCGGCTACGGTGCCTTCCTCGTCACGCTCGAGTACGGCACAGACTGCCCGCCCGATATCGACGGCAACGGCACGCTGAACTTCTTCGATGTGAGCGCCTACCTCGCGCTGTACAACGCCCAGGACCCGGCCGCGGATCTGGACGGCAACGATCTGTTCAACTTCTTCGATGTCGCGGGCTACATCGCCACGTTCAACGCCGGCTGCCCCTGATCCGGGCCCGAACCGGCGCCCGCACGCCCCGCACCGCGGCCGAAGCAACGCCCCAGGAAGCAACGCTCCAGAACGAAGGAACGCTTTCATGAATATGCACTCGGCCCTGGCGCTCATCGCGGCGACCGCCGCGGGCGCCCACGCCCAGCAGGTCAGCCTGCAGATGCTCGGCAACATCTACCCGCTCGACATGTCCGCCGACGGCACCGTCATCGTCGGCAACGACTTCGTATACGAGACCGTCCGCTGGACCGAATCCGGCGGCCTGGTCAATCTCGGTCGCGGCACCCAGTCCCTCGGACGCGGAGCGGGCACCCCGGACGTGTCCGACGATGGCACCCGAGTCAGCGCGTCGATCATCACCTCCGACGGCCAGTATGTCACGCAGGGCGTCTGGACCGAGGGTCAGGGCTGGACCGAACTCATGCCCCCGCCCCCCGCCGACGGCGGCCTGATCGACCTGGCATACGGCTCGGCCTGGGGCATCTCCGGCGACGGGCAGCAACTCGTCGGTTTGTACTGGCGCCCGAACGATTTCGCCAACGGCGGCGCGCACGCCTCGATCGCGAGCACGCCCGGCGGCGTCACGGATCTGGGCTCGAGCGGCGGGAACAGCCGCGCCAACCACGCCAACTACGACGGGTCCGTGATCGTCGGATGGGACGAGGGCACCGGCGGCGTCTGGCAGCCCACCGTGTGGGAGAACGGCGTGCTCACCCGCCTCCCGACCGAAGAAGCCTTCACCGAGGCAACCCACGTCAATCCCGCGGGCGACATCATCGGCGGCTACGTGTACGACACCATCTTCGGCTACTTCCCCGCCGCCCTGTGGGACCGCACACCGACCGGGTGGGACCTGCGCGTCCTCGGCACCCTGTTCGGCACCACGGGACCATTCGGCCTCGCCTCCGTCGGGGGGATGACGCCCGACGGATCGATCGTGGTCGGATACAACCGCTTCAACCCGTCCGCCTCGACCGGCTTCATCTGGACCGAGGACGACGGGATGGAGGACATCAAGGTCTGGCTGACCGACCGCGGCATCACCATCCCGGCCCAGCTGCTCATCCTCGACCTGACCTGCATCTCGGCCGACGGGCTGATCATGGCGGGCATCGGCGTCAATCGCAACAACGGGTTCCCCCAGGGCTTCCGCATCGTGATCACGCCGGCGTGCGCGGCCGACTGGAACAAAGACGGCCTGGTCAACTTCTTCGACGTCTCGGGCTTCATCGCGGACTTCAACGCCGCCGACCCCGCAGCGGACCTCAACGGCGACACGCTCTTCAACTTCTTCGACGTGGCCGAGTTCATCGCGATCTACAACGCCGGTTGCCCGTAAGGCCGAGGGCCACAGCCCGCCCGTGCCCGACCAATCCGTGTTTCGCGTCCGGGCCCTGCCGCGGTACCATGGTTTCCGACAACGGACCATGAACCCGACGGAAGGGAAGAGATGCGTCGAACCCGAATCCTGCCGCCGCTGGCCGCCATCGCCTTGTTCGTCCTCCCCGGCACCGGGCGGGCGGGCCCACTCCCGCCCGCCTCGCCGGTGCCCGCGGGCGAGCGACCGTTCGAGTACCGGCTCGACGGCATGACCGATAACCTCGCGTTCTCCGACGCGGTCCCCAGCCCGGAATCCTTTCTGGGCTACGCCACCGGCGAGCGATTCACCCGCCACCACGACACCGTGGCCTACGTCCGCGCCCTGGCCGAGTCCTCGGACCGCGCAGTCTACCTGCCCTACGGGCGCACCAACCAGCACCGCGAGCTGGGCATCCTGACCGTCTCGTCGCCCGCGAACATCGCCCGGCTGGACGAGATCCTCGAACGCAACCGGTCGCTCTCCCGGCCCGGCGAGACGGACGCCGACGGCGCGGCCGCGGTCGCGCGGGACAACCCCGCGGTGATGTGGCTGAGTTTCAATGTGCACGGCAACGAGGCTTCGTGCACCGAGGCCGCCCAGCAGCTCGCCTACACGCTCGTCGCCTCGACGAACCGGGAGATCGCCGACCTGCTCGAGCGGGTGGTCGTGGTGATCGACCCGTGCCTGAACCCCGACGGCCGGTCTCGCTACGTGCACTGGTACGAGCAGGTGGTGGGCGCCAACCCCGACCCCGACGGCGCCGCCCGCGAGCACCACGAGCCCTGGCCCTCCGGCCGGGCCAACCACTACTTGTTCGATCTCAACCGCGACTGGATCTGGGGCACGCAGCGCGAGTCCCGCGCCCGCATGGCGATGTACCGGCGCTACATGCCGCAGGTCCACGTCGACTACCACGAGCAGGGCATGCACGCGCCATACTTTATGGGCGCGGGTGACACGCCGTACAACGCCAACATCCCCGCCGAGTCCAAGGAGTGGTTCGACCGGCTCGGCCGGGCCAGCGCCGGCGCGTTCGACCGCGCGGGCCTGCCCTACGCCACCAAGGAACGCTTCGACTACCTCTACCCCGGTTACGGCAAGGTCACGCCGGTCTACCACGGCGCGATTTCGCTGCTGACCGAGCAGGGCGGGCACGGGCGCGCCGGGCTCTCGATCGACGTGCTCGCCGAGGGGGCGCCGGGGTACAACCTCTCGCTGCGCGACCGCGCCCGCAACCACTTCATCACCGCGATGGCCTACGTGGAACACACCGCCGCCCACCGCGCCGAGCAGATCGAGCGCTTCGCCCGATTCTTCCGCGAGTCCTCCGAGCGAGCCCAGGGCCACGTGGCGGGCTTCGTCATCGCCGCGAACAACGATCCCGACAAGCTTGCCCGCGTGTGGGACCTCTGCGCCGCCCACGGCATCGAGATCCGCCGCCTCACCCGCGACGCCGAGATGGCCGGCCCGCTCGTCCGCGGCTACTTCCCGCCCTTCGTCTCCGATGCCGACTCGGTCACGATCGAGCAGGACGCGTGGTACATCCCCGCCGCCCAGCCGATGGGCCGCCTCGCGCAGACGCTCTTCGAGCGTGACACCGTCGTCGAGGACCGGGACACCTACGACATCACGAGCTGGTCCTTCCCCGTCATGCTCGGGCTCGACGCGTTCGAGGTGGGCGCGCCGCTCCCGCCCGCCGATCTGGAGCCGCTCGCGGCGTACCAGCCCCACGCCGACCGGGCCCTCTCCGACCGCCCGACCCTCGAGAGCGCCTACGCCTTCTTTGTCGACAGCGACCAGCACCGATTCCCCGAGGTCCTCGCGACCGCGTCCGAGATGGGCATCTTCGCCCGTCTGACCGAATCGGAGATCGAGCTGGCCCCGGGCACGATCGTGCCCGCCGGCTCGCTCCTCGTGCTCCCCTCACGCAACGACAAAGACACGCTGGGCCTGTTCGTCGGCCGGCTCTGGGGCAAGGGCTTCGACATGCACGCGTCCGACACCGGCTATCCCGTCCGCGGCCCGGCGATCGGCAACTCGGGCAACCGCCGCTTCATCCCCGCCTCCGTGGTCCTCGCCTCGGGTCCGGCCTTCAGCTCGCTCAGCTTCGGCCACACCTGGCACCTGCTCGACCGTGTCAGCCCGACCGAGCACTCGGTGGTGAACCTCGAAGACTTCGGCTCGGTCGACTGGGCCCGCACGAACGTGCTCGTGCTGCCCAGCGGGCGGATGAGCGCCCTGTCGGGTTCCAATCTCGATGCGCTCAAATCGTGGCTCCGCGCCGGCGGCACCGTCGTCGCCCTGTCGGGCAGCGCAACCTGGGCGTCGTCCGAACTCGTCGGCCTCGAGCGCGAGCAGAACGTCAAGCCCGAGGAAGAACTGCCCGAGCTGGCCTGGGACACGACCGACCGCACCCCCTCGGAAAAACTCCACACCCTCACCTACGCCCAGCGCGAAGCCCGCGGCATCGACCGGCGCGTGCCCGGCGTGCTCTTGGCGGCCGAGATCGACACCACCCACCCGCTGGCCGCCGGTCTGGACCCGTTGGTCGGCTTCCACATGTTCTCGGGGTCCCCGCTCCCCGTGGGCGACAGCGGCTACGTGCTCGCGCGGTTCGCCGAGTTCGCGCCCCGCGAAGACGCCGACCCGCGCTCTCTCGCCCCGCGCATCGGCGGCAGCATCTCGGCCGCCAACCTGCACACCCTCTCCGGCCAGCCGGCCGTCACGCACCACCGCGTCGGCCGCGGCAACGTCATCTGCTTCGCCAGCGACCCCACGAACCGCGGCCTCAACCACGCGGGCATGCGCCTGCTCCTCCACGCGATCCACCTCGGCCCGTCGATGTCCGGCAACCAGCCCCTGGGCGAAGACGACCACGAGCACGGCGGCTGAGCACGGCGAGTGGCCCGGAGGCGGCTCATGCAACAACATCTCCTCCAGCTTTGCGAGCTGCTCGAGATCGATTTCGCTCAGGTCATGTCGGTGCTCCGTGATGATGTGCGGCCGGCGACGTCTTCCTGTGCCGCAGTCGTTGAGTTGAAGACCGCTCTCAGTAATAGTGACACTCCGCAGTTCTCCCGGGATCGAACCGAGAAGAAGACTGGGAGAAAATGTCCAGTAAAGAAGGCCCGGCGGAAGTTTCGGCAGGGAACAAACTAACGACGCGATGGGCAGGATCCCGAAGCACCAAGTGTCGGACGTCGAGGGAGGACACACAAGTGTCAGAGATTTTCCGCATATCGATCGTCATCCAGGTCGTCCGTGATCTGGACGCAACGCTTCCCGTTCAGGATCTGCACGGATTCCTCTACATCACCAACAATCCCGGCTGCAGGGTCACCGATCTCCAGAACAACCTCGGCGTTTCCTCGGCATCCGCAACCCGCATCGTGCATCGGCTGGGCCATTTCGAGTCCAAAGGCCGTGTGGGGCTCGGGCTCATCACGGTCGAAACAGACAAGGAGGACCGGCGTCAACGCTGTCTATGGCTCTCGACGAAGGGCCAGAAACTGGTCAAGCGGATGGAGAGCGCGATGAACTAGTTGCTGGGACCGTCGTGAAGCGCCGCTCGAAAACATTCTGGCTCGGGGAAGGCCATCGTGTACGCTCTTCCCTAATGCAAAGAGTTCACCGCCAGGCTCTGGCGTCGACCCGAAGGAGTGGGAGGAGAAAGCTCTCCTACCCAATCCGAAGAACCCCGCGACAACCAACCAGGCTCTGTGGTTCGAAGGCGGCTTCCTGAATCACAAACTCTTTGAAGAGGAGCTCAACAATGGAAACTGGCACGAATCAGTCCCCGAAGCCAGTCCGTCGGCAGTGTATGCGATTGTGGCGGCTTGAGTTCCCTGCTTTCGGGCCACTTCCCGCTTCGCTGCGCGGCCCTCCGGAGGATGGTAGAATCGCTCGATCTTTCTTACCCTGTTGGCGGACCGAAGGGGTTTCGCGAAGATCGACTGACTTTTTAATCGGAGTCCGAGCAGACATGGCGGCGACTGTGGACAAGTGGGCGGGGTTGAATCAGCGCATACAGGGGCTCTATGCCTCCGGCCGCCCGATCCCCGGAGCGATTAGCGATCTCTCTGACGGTGAGGCGACAATCGTCTTTGCCGATTCTGTCCTCTCGGAGCTTTCCAAGTGGATACGCGAGGCCCATCAACTCGCCGTGAATGACCGCCGAGACTCGATTGTTGTCGACCTCGCAGAGGCAGTACGCGAGTGGGCATGCGCGCGCCGACCCGCCTCCACGACTTACGCCATACTTTCGGATTCACATTGCGTGATCGCGACGTACCGCTGGAAACAATCATGGGCCTTATGCGGCACGCCAATGTTAAAGAGACGATGGTCTACGCTAACTATACTTTGACAGAAGGCGCACGCCGCATTCAGTCGCTTAATGGCCTCGTCAGCTAGGACACTCGGCCAGCGCGTAGCTCAGCCATAAAAGTTGGCACCTTCACTAGGAATCCGCGTTCTTGTCCCGGAAGACGACGGACCCAGATCGGATCCTTCTTTTTGTTTTGTCTCCGATATTCGCTGATCCACTTTGTGATCGTTTGTGGCCGTCTTCCGAGAGCTTCTGCGAGTTCCTCACGCGTGCATAGATCTCTTCCTTCTAGCGCCGACAGGTAGGAGCTAGGAGCCAGCGTCGCCGCCATGCAGGCGATCATCATCAGATCCGCGACGAATCGCTGGAGTCGGTATCGCGCGTCGAGAGGATCTGCGTAGTCTTCGATCCTGACAAGACGCCGGCCCCTTTCCAAGCCGCTCTCATAGATGTCTACCTCTTCGAGAACACGAAAGTCAGCCATCGTGAGTTCAGTTCCTGCTTCATAGAGTGTCTGCTCTCGGAGCGCCTTCTGGATGTCGACTCGCTCGGCCTTAAAGTCGGCAGCCTTGAAGTCGCCCCGAGCCATGGCGTCGAGTATCTGCTGTGCACGTGCCCGAGCCCGATTGAGATCAGGACCAAGTGGAAACGAGTGTCGTTCGCCCCTGAACTGACGCTTGAGATAGTAGTTGGGGCCTTTGCCCCTACTGCGTAGGCCTCGCGGCCCACTCGGGACCTGCATGTCTTTCTCGCTCTGCTGACGCTTTGACATTGGGGGCTTCCGGGACAGATTTGGGACAGTTTCGCCTGAATCTACGCGAATCTACACGAACTTATCAGGCCCGTCGAACGGCTTGGCAGCGCCCTAAGTCTAGCAAAAAGGCCCGCTTGCGGCGGCAAGCGGGCCCTAGCCCAGATCCCGGGCAGAAAGCCCGGAACTTGAAATGGAGCCGGGGGGAATCGAACCCCCGTCCCGAGATAGTCAGCAAGATGCTTCTACGCGTGTATTCGATCATTTAATCTCGGCCTCGCACCGGGGATCGACACCCTGTGCTTCGGCCCAGCCGCTTGAAACCTCCTCGCCACCGCGCCAAGAGGCGCCACGCGGTGACCAGCCCGATGATCTGGATTCCCCGCCCCATCGGGCGTCAGGCGGAGAATCGGAGACCTGTATTAGGCCGCCATTGCGAACTGCGGTTCGGCAGTTATGAATTTGCGTGCTTTTAACGAGGCCAGCACGCCCCTCGACGCGCCACACCAAGCCTTCCCTATCCGGTCGAATGCCATATCGGCCCCAACTTGTCAAAGAACGCGGGAGAACCCGCCACCGACTCTACGCCTCCGGGCCCGCGCGGGTTCGCGGCGGCCGCCCCGCCCGGCCCCGGCCCCACCCGAATAAAGCCCGAACGTCAGATTTGGGTCCTCAAATCGGGCCTCGACGAAGCATTGCCGGGTTTCTCCCCGAGGTTCCAACAAAATGGGTTCTCAACCCCGGTTTTTTCAGGTAGAGTGCATCCGAGAGGCCCACCCCGCCGTTCGGGCCCGTTTCGTGGGTTTTTGGCAGACAATCGGAGAGAGGTACGACCATGCGTTTCAACTCAGCCGCCCTTACGGCCAGCGCGATCGCGTTGATGGCCGGTTTGACCGCCGCCGGTCCGGTCAAGGCCCGCAAGATCACGCCCGCCCAGCCGGCCCCGAGCCGCCCGGCCGAACGCCCGGCAGAGCCGCAGGCCCAGCGCCACGTGATGCGGGCCCAGACCCTCACCCCCACGCAGATGCTCGAGCGCACGCCGCGCAACACGCGGGGCGAGGCCCATTCGCCCGCCCGCGTCTGGAACGAGATGCTGCTCTTCGCCATCCGCCACGACCTGGCGCGGCCGACGATCCACGCGCGCAACCTCTACCACATCTCCGGCGCGATGTACGACGCCTGGGCCGCGTACGACGCCGTGGCGGACCAGGTCATCCACCAGGAGAAGCTCACCTCGGCCGACCCCGAGGCCGACCGCGCCGCCGCCATCGCCTACGCGACCTACCGCCTGATGCAGCACCGCTTCCAGTTCTCGGTGGGGGTGTTCGACATCTTCCCCGAGCTGGACAATCTGATGATCTCGCTCGGCTACGACCCGTTCTACTTCAATGACGTCGGCAACGACCCGCGCGCGGTGGGCACCCGCATCGCCCAGAGCTACATCGCCTACGGCCTGCAGGACGGCGCCAACGAGGCCAACGGCTACACCAACCAGGTTTACACGCCGGTCAACCCCCCGCTGGCGGTGGAAGAGCCGGGCAACCCGGACATCATCGACCCCAACCGCTGGCAGCCGCTGGCGCTGTCCGACTTTGTCGACCAGAACGGCAACCCGATCCCCGGCGGTTTCCCGCCGTTTCTCTCGCCCGAATGGGGCGAGGTGGAGGGCTTCTCGCTGCGTCCGTCGGACCTTGAGGTCCTCAGCCGCGACGGGCACGATTGGAAGGTCTGGCACAACCCCGGACCGCCCCCGCTGCACCAGGAGCCCGGCGACCTGTACCGCTGGGGCTTCGAGATGGTCTCGACCTGGTCGAGCCACCTCGATCCCGCCGACGGCGTGATGTGGGACGTGTCGCCCAACGCGATCGGTAACACCGTTCCGCTGCCCGGCATCGGCGGCGAAATGAGCTTCTACGACCGCGTCACCGGCGCCCACGGCAGCCAGGGCTACACGGTCAACCCCGTCACCGGCCAGCCCTACCCACAGCAGATCGTCCCACGCGGCGACTACACCCGCATCCTCGCCGAGTTCTGGGCCGACGGCCCGTCCTCGGAGACGCCCCCCGGCCACTGGTTCACGATCATGAACTACGTGATCGACCACCCGGACTTCGACCGCCGCTTCATGGGCGAAGGCCCGATCGTCGACCCGCTCGAGTTCGATGTGAAGAGCTACCTCTCGCTCGGCGCCGCGATGCACGACGTCGCGATCTCGTGCTGGTCCATCAAGGGCTATTACGACTACATCCGCCCGGTCTCCGCCATCCGCTTCCTGGCCGATCAGGGCCAGTGCTCCGACCCGACCGCGGCCAGCTACAACCCCGACGGCATCCACCTCATCGATGATCTGATCGAGGTTGTCACGCCGCAGACCACCGCGCCCGGCGGCAAGCACGAGCACCTCGCCGGCAGCGAGGGCAAGATCGCCATCAAGGCCTGGCGCGGGCCCGAGGCGATCGTCGACCCCAACATCGACACCGCCGGCGTCGGCTGGATCCTCGCCGAGAACTGGTGGCCCTACCAGCGTCCCAGCTTCGTGTCGCCGCCGTTTGCCGGCTACATGTCGGGGCACTCGACCTACTCCCGCGCCGCGGCCGAGCTGCTCACGCTGCTGACCGGCTCGGAGTGGTTCCCCGGCGGGCTCGGCGAGTTCGTCGCGCCCCAGAACGAGTTCCTCGTCTTCGAGGAGGGGCCCTCCGTCGACGTCCACCTGCAGTGGGCCAGCTACCGCGACGCGTCGGACCAGTGCTCGCTCTCGCGCATGTGGGGCGGCATCCACCCGCCCGCCGACGACCTGCCCGGCCGCTACGTCGGCATGGTCATCGGGCCGGAGGCCTTCCATGAGGCGCGGCGCTACTTCAACGGGCAGAAGTCCTGCCCGGCGGACTATACCGCCGACGGCCTGGTCAACTTCGACGACGTGACGGAGTTCATCGCCGCCTTCACCGCCGGCGACGAGATCGCGGACACGGCCGCGCCGTGGCGGACCCTCAACTTCTTCGACATCGCCGAGTTCATCCAGCAGTGGAGCGCCGGCTGCCCGTAAAGCCCGCCCCTCCCGTGCAACGATCCCGCAAGGCCCCCGCTCGTCCGAGCGGGGGCTTTTCTTTGGAAACGTCCGCGGAAAGGGCGACTATCGTCGCAGATGCGATTGGCCGTCATCATCCCCGCCGCCGGTTCGTCCAGCCGATTCAACACGGAGGCCGCCGCGTCCGGCGTGGAGGCGCTCGGCGCCAGGTCCAAGCTCGACGAGGACCTGGGCGGCCGCACCGTGCTGCAGCGCACGATCGAGCTGTTCAACACCCGCCCGGAGACGGAGACGGTGATCGTCGCCGGCCCGTACGGGGAAGAGGCGATGGCCGCGTTTAGGTTCCGCCACGCGGACATGCTGGCCATGCTCGGCGTGACGATCGTGCGCGGCGGGGCGTCGCAGCGGTGGGAGACGGTCAAGGCCGCGCTGGACGCGGTGCCCGCCGCCGCCACGCACGTCGCGGTCCATGACGCCGCCCGCCCCGCGTGCCCGCCGGACCTGATCGACCGCGTGCTCGACGCCGCGCAGCGGTTCCCGGCGGTGGTGCCGGGCGTCGAGATCGACAGCACGATCAAGCGGACGGGCGGCACCGTTTCGGACGAGAAGGCGGATCCGCTGGCTGGCATCCTCGGCGTCGAGGACAAAGCGCCGCTGCACGCGGTGAAGGAAACGGTCGATCGCGACGGGCTGGTGCTGGCGCAGACGCCGCAGGTGTTCGAGCGCAGCCTGCTCGTCCGCGCGTACGCCCAGGCCGACATGACCAGCACCGACGACGCGGGCCTGGTCGAGCGGCTCGGCGAGCGGGTGGTGGTCGTGCGGGGCGACCCGCGGAACATCAAGATCACGCGCCCCGTGGATCTGGACATGATCCGGCGGGTGATGAACTACCGCGGCCCGGACTCCAAGCCGGCGCACCTGCGGTTCTGACCCCTCACGACGCGACGGGCGCGCCGCGCTCCCCGTGATTCGCTCCAGATTCGATGGCCCGCGGGCGGTCCCGTTGCCGGGTGCTGGTCAGGTCCGATCATTATTTTGACGGATCCGTTTGTAAACGGTTACATGCGGTGTATCTTCGATCCCGATCACCGGTTGCTCGTGGGTTTGACCGGGCGCCAGCACAACTCAATCGGAACATCCCCGCCCGGCGTTCGGGCGGGGGGCATCTCGTGGGCCGCGTGCCGACCGACGCTGTCGGTGCGCCCATATCTCGGAGGGAATCACGCATGAACCGCATCGCCACCGCACTCGTCCTCACGACCGTCGGCACCGCCGCCACCGCGGGCATCATCGGGGTGGACTTCGGAGATCAGTCCAATATCACCCCGGGCAACTACAACAACATCGACCACATCCAGAACCCGGTCTTCAACCTGATCGACACCGACGGGAACGGCACCGGCTACACGCTGAACGTCACCGACAACTTCTGGCCCGGATCGAACCAGAGCGGCGCGCCCGCCGGCGCCGGCGACGCGGCCGGCATCCCCAGCCAGGCGACCGCCGACAACCTGTTCGGCTCGCTCTCGGCGTTCGGCGGCTTCACCGAGCCGACCGGCGGCTTCACCATCGGCGGGCTCGACGCCACCGGCGCGACCACCTACGACTTTATGTTCTTCGGATCGCGCATGGGCGTCTCGGACAACCGGGAGACCATGTACACCGCCACCGGAGCCAACTCGGACTTCGCCCTGCTCGACACCGCCAACAACACCAGCAACGTCACGCGGCTGACGGGCATCCAGGCCGACGCGAACGGCGAGATCGTCATCTCGGTCACCGCCGGCCCGAACAACACCAACTCGTTCGGATTCTACTACCTGGGATACATGGAGTTCGCCGCCGTCCCCGCTCCCTCGACGGCGTTCCTGCTGGGCCTGGGCTCGCTGGGCGCGATGCGTCGCCGGCGCTGAGCCGATCCTTCCAACCGACCACGCACCATGTCCGTTCGTTCACAGAGTTCAACGAGGATCCACACCATGCTTACGAACAAGCGATCCGCGCCCCTGGCCGCCATCGTCCTGCTCGCCGTCGCGTCTACCGCGGACGCCGAGCCCAAGAGCCTGCTGTTCTACGGCAACAGCTTCACCGGCAACGCGGGGGGCGTGCACCTGATGGTGCGAGACATCGCCACGGCCGCGGGCCACGAGACGCCCCACATCTACGGGCGCATCGTGAGCGGCCAGACGCTCCAGTATCACCTGGCCACCGGCACCTCGGTCATCACCTCGGGCATCCCGGCGGGGGACCGGTGGGACGCGGTCGTCCTGCAGGAGTACAGCACCCGCCCGACGACGCACCCGACGGACGGGAACGTGCCCGCGTTCCGGGCCGCGGCCCAGGGCCTGTACCAGGCGGTGCTCGACCACAGCCCCGACGCGCAGGCGGTGCTCTACGAGACCTGGGCCCGCAACCCCGGGCACCACTTCTACCCCGGCATCTGGTCGGGAGCGCCCGAGATGCAGGCCCAGCTGCGTGAGAACTACAACTCGGCCAGCGATCTGCTCAACACGATCGGCACGTCGGAGGTCGCCCGCGTCGGCGACGCGTTCGAGGCGGGCGGGTTCGACAACTCGCTGTACGCCGGGGATCTGTACCACCAGAACAACCGGGGCGCACTCCTGGCGGCGCTGGTGATCTACGGCACGATCTACGACGACATCACCACCTCGGACATCGACCTGACGCCGCTGATGACCTCGTACGGACTCGACCAGGACGACTTCGCGTTCGCGACGAACCTGGCCGACACGGTGCTGGTGCCCGGCCCCGGGGGGGCGGGTCTGCTGGCGGGACTGGGCGTGCTGGCGGCCCGTCGTCGTCGCTCCCGCGACTGATCGTCGTTTCTGCCGGGCCTGCGCGGGGGCGTCCGGTCGGGCACCGCCGCCCATTCTCCGCCGTTCCGGCTGTTCCCAATTTCCACGCCCGGCGTGCGCTCGCGCGTTCCCGGGCGTTTTCTCTTTGGGCGGCACGGGTGCCAGCCGGGTGCCGGATCTGGCCGGCGATCCGGTGGTCCACCGTGTCCGGGCGGGTCCCACGGGTGGTAGGTGCCGATGCTCCAGTCGCGTCCGCCGACAGGGCTGGTCCGACGGCCGGAGCGTGGCGCCTGTTCGAACGGTCTTCCCGAAAGAACGCTCAGTACCGCCGGACGACGCCTTTGACGATGCCCTGGATCTGGCAGAACTTGACGCGGATGGGCTCGAAGGCGGGGTTGGCGGGCTGGAGGCGGATGTGGTCCGACTCCTTGAAGAAGGTCTTGAGGGTGGTCGAGCCGTCCTCGAGCAGGGCGACGACGCGGTCGCCGTTGGACGCCACCTGGGCGCGCTCCAGCAGGATGATGTCGCCGTCGAGGATGCCCTCGTCGCGCATCGACTCGCCCTCGACCTGGAGGGCGAAGGTGGAGCCGGCGTCGTCGTAGGTGCCCAGGAACTCGGCGAGGTCGATCTCGTCGGCGTCCTCGACGCGCTCGATCGGGTAGCCGGCGGCGATGCGCCCGACCAGGGGGTACTTGAGCGGGCGGTCCTCGTCGGGGACCGCGATGCCCTCAGCGATCGACAAAGAGCGAGCCTTGTTGGCTTCGCGGATGAGCGCGCCCTTCTTGATGAGCGCCTCGACGTGCTCGAACACCGTGACCTTGCTCACGCCGATCTCGTCGGCGAGTTCCTGCATGGTCGGGGAATAGCCACGCCGGATCCGGGAGTCCCGGATGAGCTGCAGGATCTTGAGTTGCTTGGGAGTCAGGTTCATGGATGCTGTCCTTTCCGTCGTTCGTTGCTGCGTCCACCAGCCGCAGACGCCCGCTGCCGTCCCGCTCGATGCCCGGGCTTCTGGGAGCGGAGTTCCCCGAAGCCCTTCTCAGCGCCCGGTGGACCCCCGCGAGGCGGTCCTCCTGACGGATCAGTCGACGCTCGCAGGCCACCAGCAGCCCGAGCGCTTCCGCCCGCGGATCGGCCGCGAGCTTTTCCCTGGCGGGGCGTGCGTCCGTGCGGACCAGGCCCAGCCCCAAACCCCTCCCCCGGCACAGGCCCGCGACCGAAGCGATCGCGGCGTTCGACCCGAGCCCCCGCCCGACCCCACGCCCGAACGCCGCCCGCGGCGTGTCGCGGTACTCCCCGACGAACCGGCCGCCGGGTCCGAGCATCACCAGCGGCGGCTCCTCGGCCCGCGTGGGCGTGTCCGCGAGATTGGAGCCGGTGCCCGCGGGGCTTTGAGCGAATCGTGCCGTCTGCATCCGTGTCATGCGCCGTGTCCTCTCCAAGCCATCCGGCCCGGAAGCGGGCCGCTTGTGATGACTTTGATCGGGTGTTGTGTTCGACGCCCGCCACGGATTTTTCTTCACTTGTTCGGTACAAGATAGCCAATCACAACCCCCACGACAAGGGTTTTTTGACGCAAAGCACCGAAAATCAACCAACTACGGCCTGTCCGCCCCCCGAACGGGTGAGGAAAAAGCCCGCTCCGGATCCGGATCGGGCCGCGCAAGACCTGCGGTGCGGTCGGTCCCCGCCCACCCGAGCGGGGTGAAAGGGTCGGCGTTATCGGGCCCGCTCGAAGCGGGACCCGTTCCGACGTACGCGCCCGGCCAGTTCGAGCATGGTCAGGGCCGCCCGGATGGGGCCCGCGTCCAGGCCGACGCGCTCGCCGATGTCCTCGGCCGAGCGCGGCTCGGACATCGATCCGAGGATGGCACGCTGCAGGTCGGTCAGGTCGCCCATGGTTTCGTCCGCGTCGGGCCCGTCGCCCGCGAACAGGCCGTTGCGGGGCGGGTCGTGCCGGGCCGGGTCGGCGGTCATCGCGTCGTGCGTGCCGGCGTGCAGGTGGCGGGCGTGGCTTTCCAGCACGCCGATCACGTCGGCGGGCTCGCAGACCAGGTGCGCGCCCTGCTTGAGCAGTTCGTGCGTGCCCGCGCTCGCGGCCGAGTCCACACGCCCGGGGATGCCCATCACCTCGCGCCCGTGGTCGTCCGCGGCGTGGCGGGCCGTGATCAACGCGCCGCTCTTCAGCCCCGCCTCGATCACCAGCACGCCCAGCGACAGGCCCGAGATGATCCGGTTGCGGGCCGGGAAGTTCTCGGCGTTGGGGCCGGTCTCGGCGGGCAGCTCGCTGATGACCGCGCCGTGCCCGTCCGCGATGCGGTCGAACAGGTCGCGGTTTTCCGGCGGGTAGCACTTGGCGATGCCGCAGCCGAGCACGGCGATGGTGCGCCCGCCGGCGTCCATCGCGCCGCGGTGGGCGGCCGTGTCGATGCCGCGAGCGCCGCCCGAGACCAGCGTCAGCCCCGCGCGGGCGAGCGCCCCGCCGAACAGCCCGGACTGCTCGATGCCGTAATGCGTGCAGCCCCGGGAGCCGACGATGGCGACGGGGTAGCGGTCAAGATCGTGCGGGCGGAGCTGGCCCCGCACACTGAGCACCGGCGGCGCGGCGGGGATCTGCCGCAGCAGCGGGGGGTAGTCGTCGTCGGCAATCGTCACCAGGCCCGCTCCGGCCTTGGCCAGGCGTTCGAGTTCGCGGTCGGCCAACGGGCCGGCCTCGCGGACGCCCTTGAGGATGGTGCGGGACAGTTTGTCGCCGATGCCCGGCACGCGGGCGAGGTCCGCGCCCGACGCGCCCAGCACGCCCTCGAACGAGCCGAACGCCTCCAGCACGCGGGCGATGCGCACGGGGCCTAGGCCCTGAACAAGGGTGAGTGAGAGCAGGCCGCGGGCCGACGGGCTGATCGTGTCCGGCGTGTGCACGGGCTTACTCGTCGAACGATTCCACGGGCACGACGCGGGCGTAGATGCTGTCCTTGGGGTCCGCGTGGCGGTCGAGCACGCGGGCGACGACCTCGACCTTGGTCTCGGCGGGCACCTGCGTGAGGGCCCGGAGGTTGACGAAGGCCTGGGTGTGCATGAAGGCGGGGTCGGGGCGTCGGGCGGTGACGAAGACGCGCTGGCCGTCGGGGATGATCTCGGCCTTGTCGATGGTCAGCGTCCAGCCGCCGGTGGGCACGCGCATCACGACGAGGTGGCGTCCGCTGGCGGTGTCGAGCATGATGGGCGGCGTCGAGGGTTTGGGGTCGGTGATCATCTCCTGCGACCTCCACGGGAGTTTGTCGACCACGCGGCAGCCCGCGGGGATCAACAGGCAGGCTGCGAGCAGCATCAATCCGGCGGTGCGTGTGTGTTTCGGCATGGCATCCCTCCGGCCGGGCGTGACACCGGCCGCCCTGTTCGCGGGATGTATGGTAGCGGGAACCCCTGTCGGATGCACGCGGGCATTCAGCGCCGGGATGGTCAGGCCAGAAGATCGATCAGGCGTCCCGTGGCCGGAGAACGCTGGATGTGACGGACTTCGGTCACGGCCCGGACACGCGGCTCGGGCGTGACGGGCAGCACCTCGCCGAGTTTGGGGAGCAGGGTGGCGCCGGGGGCGGGGGGGGCGGCCGGGGTGTGGGCATGGGGGCGGGGGTCGTAGCGGTCGGGTTCGCGGCAGATCACCGGCTTGGCGACGGCGTCGGTCGTGCGGTTGAGATCCGCGAGGAAGCGGTGGAAGACCACAGCCCCGGCGGGGGCCTGGGACGCGCCGAAAACCGGCAGCGGCGTTCTGGTCTGGATCGGTCCGCTCTCCACGCCGGACATGGGTGCAGGCGCGGGGCCGTGGGGGTGCCGGGGCGTTGGGTCCGGGAATGTCGGGCTTGCCGCGGCGGGATCGGTGCTTTTCGGGGGTGGGGCGGCTCGGTGCCGGGTGGGGTTGTACGGGCTGTGGTGCGGGTGCCACATCTACCATGGCCCGCGATGCGCACTGATGAGCTGGATTTCGAGTTGCCGCGTGAACTGATCGCGACGCGCCCGGCGTCGCCGCGGGATTCGTCACGCCTGCTGGTGGTGTCGCGGTCGGACCCGGATCGGCTGGAGGACCGGGTGTTCACGGATCTGCCGGGCTTGTTGTGGGCGGGCGACACGCTGGTGTTCAACCGGTCGCGGGTGATCCCGGCGCGGCTGGAGGGGGTGAACCCGGCGACGGGGGGGCGGGTCAGCGGGTTGTACTTAAAGGATGCGGGGGTGGCCGGTGACGGGCGGGCGGCGTGGGTGGTGCTTTTGAAGGCCAAGCGGTCGCGGGCTGGGGGGCGGGTCGCGCTGACCGGGGCGGATGGGTCTGAGACCGGGGTGGTGCTGGAGTTGGTCGAGCCGTGTCGAGAGGAAGGGCCGGGGGCGTGGGTGGTGGTGGTTGAGGGGGCGGAGAGTGCGGAAGTGCTGGAGCGGGTTGGGCTTACGCCGCTGCCGCCGTATATCTTGAGTGCGCGGAAGGAGCGGGGGGAGGACACGGCGGACGAACTAGACCGATCGTTCTACCAGACGGTGTACGCGGGCGGCGGTGGAGAGGAGGCGGGGTCGGTTGCGGCGCCCACGGCCGGGCTGCACTTCACGGATCGGGTGCTGGCGGACCTGGCCGCCCGGGGGGTCGGGCGGCGGGAGGTGGTGCTGCACGTGGGGGCCGGGACCTTCCGGCCGGTGGAGACCGAGCGGCTGGCCGACCATCCGATGCACGCGGAGCGGTGCTGGGTGGGGACGGCGGGGGATTTGCTGGTGCGGGGGGAGAGTGAAAAAGCGTGCTCTTCGAGGACGAAGAGCACGGCACCGGGGGAGGGCCGCGGGCGGGTGATCGCGGTGGGCTCGACCTCGGTGCGGACTTTGGAGGCGGCGGCGGGGTTGATCGAGGCGGGTCGGGCCGAGGAGGCGCGGGGGTGGTTCGAGACGGACATCCTGATCGCGCCGGGGTATCGGTGGAAGGCGGTGGACGGGATGGTGACGAACTTCCATTTGCCGCGGTCGACGCTGATCGCGATGGTGGCGGCGGCGCTGGAGGGGCCGGGGGTGGATGGGGTGGAGCGGGTGAAGGCGGTGTACGCGCACGCGGTGCGGGAGGGGTATCGGTTTTTCTCGTACGGGGATGCGATGGTGATTTTGCCGTGAGCGGTGTTCCGTGGAGCGGGGGGCTACCAGCCCCCCGTCCGGGCGCAGAGTTGAATGACGAGCGCCTCTTACTACAAAGATCTGCCTTGACACTGTCGAACTCGTCTCTTGCAAGGGTTGTAGTATGATGAGATGCGATTCTCATGGAAGCGGGTTGGACGAACGCTAGTTTGGATTTTCGCAGTCTTGGTCGCGATCCTGATCTGCGTGAAGTTCTATCGCTCGACCTTTCCAGTGCTTCCGAATGGGTATGAGTTGCGGAGTTCGTACCTAATTCCGGGAGAGATCGAGTTGCACGCACCGGCTCAAGCCCCGGCAATGGTCAGTCGGCTCGGATCTCGGGGCGTGGCGGTGGATGGTCATGTCGCGGCGGTTGCGATAGAAGCGGACCGTTTCATCGTAGTCGATCGCGAGTTGACCCGGGGTCGTCGCAGCCCGGATCCGTCCCGCTACTTTGTGGTCGACTCACGGGCACATACGGTGTTGGGCCCGATGTCCTTGGCAGAGGTGGAGGCCGCTGTGGGGAAGCGAGTTTCAGCGATGCGGTTTCACCGGTGGCTTTTGGGCATGTAAGGTTCGAGCTTGGCTCCAAGCTTGGCTGGAAGCCGGCCCCCACCAAAGAACTTCGGACTGCGCCCGAACGGGGGGCTGGTAGCCCCCCGCTCCGAAGACGCGGTCCCCGCTCCGGGATCGGAAACCTGCCGCGGATGCGGGCAAAATGACGATACCTAAGGCACCACGGATGGACCTGAACGAACTCATCTCGGAGCTGGGGCTGCGGGTGGTCGGCGATGCCTCCGGCGTGCGCGTGTGCGACATCACCGAGGACTCGCGGACGGCGGTGCCGGGGTCGCTGTTCATCGCGCGGGTGGGGCTGAAGTTCGACGGGCGGAAGTCGGCGGCGGACGCGGCGGCGTGCGGGGCGGTGGCGGTGCTGGCGGATACCGACCAGTTCGATCCGCCCCTGCCCAAGCACGACCGGCCCGTGGTGCTCGTGACCGACCGGGTGCCCGAGGCGGCGGCCCGGCTGGCCGAGCGGTTCTATGGGGATCCGACTTCCAGGCTCCAACTGGTCGGGGTGACCGGGACCAACGGAAAAACCTCGGTGGCGACCATGACGCGGGCGATCCTGCAGGCCTTCCCGGTGAAGGGGATGGGCGGGCCGAGCGGGGTTCGGACGGGGCTGATCGGCACGGTGGAGGTGGACGACGGGCGGGAGGTGGCCCGCGCGGCCATGACCACGCCGCCGGCGGTGGAGCTGTCGCGGACCTTCGCCACGATGGTGGACGCGGGCTGCCGGGCGGCGTGCATGGAGGTGTCCAGCCACGCCCTCGACCAGCGCCGGGCGGACGCGCTGCGGTTCGCCGTGGGCATCTTCACGAACCTGACCGGCGATCACCTGGACTATCACAAGACGGTTGAGGCGTACCTGGCCGCCAAGCGGCGGCTGTTCGAACTGCTGCCGCCCCCCCCCGACGGCGTCCGGGTGCTCAACGCGGACGATCCGGCGTCGGACGCGATGGACGGACCCAACGCGCGGTGGTGCTCGGGGAACGGTGATCCGCGGGCGACGTGGCGTGTGGTGGCGGAATCGGCGGACCTGTCGGGCATGGTGCTGGCGATCGAGTCGCCGATCGGCGTGATGCGGGGGCGGGCACCGGTGGTGGGGGGGCACAACGCGATGAACGTGCTGCAGTCGGTGGCGGCCGCGGACGCGGTGCTCGAGCGGCTCGGGCTCGACGCGGAGCGGCGTCGGGCGGGGATCGAGGCGGCGTTGGGCGCGGTCCACCCGCCGCGGGGGCGGCTGCAGCGGGTCTCGGGCGATGACGACGCGGTGTCGGTGTTCGTGGACTATGCGCACACGGACGACGCGCTGCAGCGGACGCTGACGGCGGTGCGTGCCGTGCTGCCGGAAGGCTCGACGCTGACCGTGGTCTTCGGCTGCGGCGGGAACCGGGACACGACCAAGCGGCCCCGCATGGGCAAGGTCGCGGCCGCACTGGCCGACCGCGTGGTCATCACCAGCGACAACCCGCGGAGCGAGCGTCCGGCGGCCATCGTGGACGACATCCTCAAGGGCATCACCGGCGCGAGCCGGGCGAAGGCCACCGTGCAGGTCGAGCGGGGGCGGGCGATCCGCCACGCGATCACCACGGCCCGCGACGGCGAGGTGGTCGTCATCGCGGGCAAGGGCCACGAGACCGAGCAGATCTCGTGCGACGCGGCGGGCAACCCCGTCACACGCCACTTCGACGACGCGGAAGAGGCCCGGATCGTACTGCGCGAGCGCCGGATGCGCCTGGGTTCGGTCGCCGGCGGCGGGGCGGTTCAGGCATGACGCTGTGGGGCTTCGACGAGATCGCCGAACGCACGGGCGGGCGCTGGCTGCGGGCACCGGGCAAGGGCGACCGGCCCCCGGTGGGGGCGGCGATCGACACGCGGGAGATCAAGCCCGGGATGCTGTTCGCCGCGTTCAAGGGCGAAGCGACCGACGGGCACCTGCACCTGCCCGCGGCGGCCAAGGCCGGTGCGGTCATGGCGATCGTGACCGATGCGGACGCGGTGCCCGCTGGCGTGGACATCCCGCTGCTGCTGGTCGCCGACGCGCGGGCGGCGCTGGCGACGCTGGCGTCGTGGTGGCGGGACCTGGTGCCGGGGCTCAAGGTCATCGCGATCACCGGGTCGAACGGGAAGACGACGACCTGCCGCCTGATGCACGCGGCCGCGTGCACGGAGGCGGTGGGGGGGGCGGGTGGTTTGCGGGGCACCGCGCCGAGCAAGAGCTTCAACAACGAACTCGGCGTGCCGATCACGCTGCTCAACGCCCGCCCGGATGACCGGGTGTTGGTGTGCGAGGTGGGCATGAGCACCCCGGGCGAGATCGCGGCGCGGTGCCGGACCGCCCGGCCGGACGCGGCGATCATCACGACGGTGGCCGAGGCGCACTTTGCCGGGCTGGGGTCGCTGGAAGCGATCGCGAAGGAGAAGGCTTCTGTCACGGTGGGCATCGGCTCGGACGGGCTGGTGGTGGTGCCGGCGGGTCTGCCGGTGCTCGATGACGCGCTGGGCGCGTGCGGGACGAAGGCCCGCATCGTGCGGGTCGGTCCGGACGAAGCGGGCGGCACGCGCCTGGGCGATGTTCGCACGGTGCCCGGCGGGACGGCGTTCACGCTGGGCGGCGCGGCGTTCACGGTGCCGCTGGCGGGGGCCCACAACGCGAGCAACGCGGCGTTGGCGGTGGTGGTGGCCCGGTGGCTGGGCGTGCCGGACGACGCGATCGCGCGGGGGCTCGCCTCGTCGGAGCCCGTGCCGATGCGGCTGGAGCGGTCGGTCATCGCGACGGAGCCGCCGATCACGATCATCAACGACGCGTACAACGCCAACCCCGGCTCCATGCGGGCGGCCATCGCGGTGCTGGCGGACGCCCCCGTCATCGAAGGTGGGCGTCGGGTGGCGGTGCTGGGGGACATGCTCGAACTCGGGTCGATCACGCACCGGGCTCACATGGACGTTCTGACGGCGGCCCGCGACGCGGGGATCGACGCGGTGTGCACGCTGGGCCCGAGCTTCGCGGCTGCGGCGATGGAAACGGGGTCCGACCATTCCGAACCGACGACCGACGATGCTGCCGTCGCTCGGATCGCATCGCTGGTCCACCCGGGGGATACCGTGCTGATCAAGGGTTCCCGCGGCGTCCGCCTCGAACGGCTCGTGCGGGAACTGCGACAACGCCACGCCCACGCGGGGTCCAACGCCTGATGCTCTATCTGCTCTTCGACATCATCCGCAACTGGCTGGTGGACACCGGCCTGTACGGTGTGCTGGGTGTGCTCGACCAAGTGCAGTTCCGGGCGTTGCTGGCGGCGGGTCTTTCCTTTGCCATCGTCATCGCCATGGGCAAGCGGACGATCCGCTTCCTCGTGGGTCTGAAGATCGGCGACGCCGGAGAGAGCGACGCCGAGATGCTCCGCGCCCACGCCAAGAGCAAGGCCAACGTGCCGACGATGGGCGGCGTGCTCATCTGCGGCGCGGTGTTCGCGAGCACCTTCCTGCTGGCCGACATCACCACGCCCAAGGTGTTGCTGGGCCTGTTCGTGCTGCTCTGGCTGGCGGCCGTGGGCGGGGCGGACGACTGGCTGAAACTCACGGCGTCGCGCCGCGGCACGGGGCGGCAGGGCCTGTACGCGTGGGAGAAGCTCGTATTCCAGCTCGGCATCGGGCTGCTGGCGGGCTATTTCTCGTTCCGCTACAGCGCCACCGAGGGCGGTCCGGCGCTCGGGCACGTGCTCAACCTTCCGTTCCAGCGGACCTTCCTGCCCGGGGCGCAGGGGATCTCGGACAGCCTGATCTACCTCTCGCTGCCGTTCTTCGTGATCCTGTCCGTGCTGATGATCGCGGGCCTGAGCAACGCGGTGAACATCACCGACGGTATGGACGGGCTGGCGGGCGGCATCTCCGGCATCGTCAGTTTCGCGCTCCTGATGCTGGCGTTGATCGCCGGGAGCGAGCAGTGGGCCCAGTACCTGCTGGTGCCCTACGTGCCGCGGGCGGACGAGCTGGCGGTGCTGGCCGGCGCGATGGCGGGGGCCTGTCTCGGATTCCTGTGGTGGAACGCGGCCCCGGCCCAGGTGTTCATGGGCGATACCGGCTCGCTGGCGCTGGGCGGGCTGATCGGCTATATCGCGGTGGCCGTGCGGCAGGAGATCGTCGTCCTGCTCATGTGCGGCGTGTTCCTGCTGGAGATCGCGTCGGTCATGATCCAGGTGGGCTACTTCAAGTACACCCGCATCAAGACCGGCACGGGCAAGCGCGTTTTCCGGGTCGCGCCGTACCACCACCACCTGCACATGGGCGGCTGGGCGGAGAATCAGGTCGTGGTGCGGTTGTGGATCCTGGCGATTTTGCTGTGCGTGGTGGCGCTCGCGACCTTGAAGCTGCGGTGATGCCAATACAAGCCGCGCACGAAGTAAGGGGGCTCTTCGTCATGCTCATCGTCGAACAAGAACCCGCTTACTTCGTGCGCGGCTTGTCTGTCGACGCCTTGCTCAGCGAAAGCGGTCCGGCCGGTCCTGAAAGTCTCGCGCGTACTGGATCGCGGCTTCGAGAGACTTCGGGTCGTTGATCCATCGAGTGCTCCCGTGGCGGGTCCAGATGATCTGGTCCGGGGTGAAATGGCCGCGCTGGCGAAGGCGCTGGGTGGCGAAAGCCTTGCACGCGGTCATGACGCGATTCGGGTCCCCGGGTGCGGTGATCACGAGATGGACATGATTCGATCGAACGTTCAATGCGTGGACGACCCACCCCTTGTCCCTTGCGAGCGCGTGGATCATCTGCTGGACCGCTGCTCGCGATTCTGGCTTCAGCGTGAGGGCGTCCGATCGCTGGATTCGAGTCGCATGAGATCGGAGCGGATCGTTCGGCGCGATGCGGCGTGGGCGGATGCTGTCTCGGTCGTGATCGGTCGAGCCGCGCGGGTCACCGGGGAGCCAGGTGCCGTAGGTGGTCCAGGTCAGGAAGAACGCGAGCGGGTCGGGCATGGGCGGACCATACCGTCCTGTGGATTGGCGTACAAGCCGCGCACGCAGTAAGCGGGCTCTTGTTCGCGGTCGTTAGTCCCGAAGAACCCGCTTACTTCGTGCGCGGCTTGTATCGGGGGGTCAGTTGCCCGTGCGGACGCGGGGGGCGATGAAGGTGACCGCGTCCTGGACGGCGCCGGACGGGCCGGGGTCGACCTCGAGCACGATGGCGCGAGAGCCCGGGGGGATCCGGCCGCTGATCTCGCCGGGATCGGAGTCGGTCGTCACGCGGAACTCGCCGATGAGCGTGCGGGTGCCGTCCGCAAGTTCGGCGTATACGCGGGCGGTGCAGTCTGTCCACGGCCCCGGTGTGGCCGCGGTGACGCCGCAGGCGAAGCGGTCGGCGGCCAAGCCGGGCGGGAGCGGATAGACGGCGGACGCCGGCGCGGGCATGCGGACATCGGCGATCGCCAGCACCGGGTCGTCGTCGCGTTCGACCACCGGCGCGGGCGTCCATCGCCGGTCGCCGGTGGGTCGGACGGAGTCGGTGGTGATCGATGCCAGGGCGAGCACGCGGTTCGCGTCCGAACCCCGGGGCGTGATCGAGCGGAGTCCCAGCAGCCGGGCGTTGATGCGTTCGTAGGCCACGGTGTCCTCGCCGCGGGAGTCCACGCCGAGCACGCCCGGATCGGTCGTGAGGCGGAGTTTCCCGCCCGCGTCCGCGTTCAGGGTGCGGGCGAAGAGGGCCACGCCCTGATCGTCGGTGACGAGAAGGCCCGAGGCGGGCTCGGCGGGGTTGGCCATGCGGATTTCCGCGACGCTGTCCAGCGGCACGCTGGCGATCGTCCCGCTGTCGGATTCCACGGAGACCGAGGCGCCGATCGCGTCGACGAAGCCGGTGAGCACGTCCCCGTTGGTCAGGCGGACGACGTCGGCCCGGGGCGTGTCGGCGTGCCAGGCGGCGCCGGGGCGGGCGATGCGGGCGATGCGTTCGAGCGGGATGCGACCCTGGCCGAGGCCGATGACGCGTCCGACGATTGCCTCCGGGTCTTCGGATGGTTCGATGTCCATCACCAGGCGCTGGCCGTCGGTGAGTTCGACGAACACGCGGGACGGCGACGGCACGCCGACGAACGGCGGCAGCGTGCTGGCTCCGCCTGCGGAGATTGAGACGACGGAACCGACGGACACGCGGGCGGGGCGGCCCGCCGCGTCGCGGAGCAAGGCGGCCGTTTCGTCGAGCCCGACCAGGTCGGTCCGCTCGAAGCGCAGGTCGTCGGTCAGCACGCGCACCGGCATGTCGGCCGGCGCGGCCCCCGCGGCCAAGGCCAGCAGCAACGCCGTGATGGGGGTTCGGATCGTTCGCATCACTTCTGGAAGATCGGCAGATACCGCTTGGGCATCTGAAGGATGATGAGGGACATGGCGGTGCCGTAGGTGTCCCCGACCGAACGATCGGTCCAGCTCCCGTCCTGATTCTGGGTGGTCAGCAGTTCTTCTCGGACCGCGGGCCACCAGGTGGCCCAGTGCTCGCCCCCGGCCAGGTACATCGCCTGCACCGCGTAGTAGTGGCCATAAAAGTAGTGAGCCCGGCTCATCCCCCCGCCCGTTCCGGGCATCGCGTTGACGCGGAGGTACTGCAGGCCCTTGTCGATGGCGGCGTCCTCGTAGATGCCCGCGTAGTAGAGGCTCGCGATGCCGGCGGCCGACCGGGGCCACGCGCTGGCGCCGCTCTCGGCCTGGTACTTGAACCCGCCGTCCGGGTTCTGGCAACGCCGGACGTAGCCGACGGCCTTGTCGATGACGGTGCTGGAGACCTCGATGCCCGCGTTGCGGGCGCTGCGGAGCGCCATGATCTGGCAGATGGTCACGGAGGAGTCGGCGTCGTAGGGGACGGGGTTGTAGCGCCAGCCGCCCTCCTCGTTCTGGGTCTGCTCGATGAGGCGGACGGCGCGGACGAGCGCCTCGTGCACCCGCTGGGCGCGGGCGGTGTCGCCGCCGCCCTGCGTCATGCCGTAGACCTCGCCCAGGAACAGCGTGGCGAAGCCGTGGCCGTACATGGGTCCGTTGGCCGCGTCGGCGGCCAGCAGCCCGTTCTCGGAGGCGGTCGAGAGGATGAAGTCCACGCCCCGGTCGATGACCTCGCCGTAGGTCCCGCGTCCGGGCATGTTGCCGTCGGCCATGACCGCCAGGCATGCCAGGGCGGTGATGGCCACGTTCTTGCCGAAGCGGCCCGAGTTCCACGAGCCGTCCTCGTTCTGGGTCTCGGCGAGATTAGCGAGCGCCCGCGCCACGGCGCGGTCCAGTTCGGGTGTCATCTCGCCCGCGGCGGCGTTGTTCTCGGCCGAGCCGCCCGGCTGGGCGATCGCGGGAAACGCGAGAACGCCGGCGAGCAGGCCGGCGGCGGCGATGGTGGCGTGGGAGCGGATCACCGTTCACCCTCGCGTTCGGCGAGCTTGCGGTAGTAGAGCTCGGTCATGCGCCGGTAGAGCGCGCTGTAGCGGTCCGAGACTCCCTGCGAGACCGCCTCGCGGGCACGGTCGGGCAGGTTGCCCCAGGTCACGCCGTCGGGCGCGACGCCGGGGTTGAGTTCGGCACCGCCCAGTTCCGGCCCCATGTTCTCCGTTTCGCCCGAGGCGCCCGGCTGGCCCTGCTGCTGTTGCTGCTGGCTGCTCTGGTTGGGCTGCTGCTGGTTCTGGCTGGGGTCGGAGGAGGACTTCGACGACCCGCCGCCGCCGCTCTGGTTCTGCTTGGCCGCCTCGATCACCTGGTCGAGCCGCTTGACGATCTCTTCCTGGATGCGCTGGGTCTGCAGGCCGAGGTCACGCCCACCGATGCGGTCGGCGGCGTCGCCCATCAGGCCGACGGCCTGCTGGAACTGTTCGCCGGCCTCCTTGGCCGAGAGCTTGCGTTCGAGGGCCCGCTTGTTGGCGTCCTTGGCCGCGGCATCGCTCGGCTCGAGGCCGAGCAGGTCGTCGAGGGAGGGCGGGTCGGACGCGGCGGTGGACGTCGCTGCGGGCGTGCTTGCGGGCTGGTTTGCGGGCGGCTCGGCGGGTTGGGCGGCCATCGCGGTCACGCCGGCCGCGATCCATGCGGTGAACAGAATGCCCAAGCGTCCGTGCTGCAAGTCAGGGAACCTCATCGGTAGAA
The DNA here is from genome assembly GCA_963975575.1 of uncultured Phycisphaerales bacterium. Classification (GTDB taxonomy): domain Bacteria; phylum Planctomycetota; class Phycisphaerae; order Phycisphaerales; family UBA1924; genus UBA6054. The sequence continues at coordinate 189,136 of CAXBHL010000001.1, forward strand.
CCCGGCCCGGGCGTGGAAGGTTCCCGCGATTCCGGGATTTCCGGTCCTGGACCGGGAGACTGTTCGCCGGGTGTGGGGGGTTGGTTCATTTTTTCGATCAGTTCCACGCCCCGCTCGGCCAGCAGGCGTTGGAGATCGCCCAGGCGGCTCAGGCGGGCCTGGTCGCGGGCGGGCTCGGGTTGTTCACCCAGGCGGCGGGTCATGTCCATCGCGGCGGACTGCAGATCACGGAGCAGGCGGAGTTCGGCGATGGGGGGGATGAGTTCTTCGGGCTGGCCCCCGCCCTGCCCGCCGCCGTCGCCGCCGGCGTCCCCGTCCTGGAAGTCCTCGTCCTGCCCGCCGGTCTCGTCGCCGAGCACCTCGATGAGCGACGCGAGGATGGCGACGGCCTGGTCCTGATCAATGGCCACGCCGCCGGGCGGCGCGGACTCGCCGAGCCCCTCGGCGGCCGACCGCATCAGGTCGTCGAGCCGGTCGTGGGCGAGCGCGAACACCGGCGCGTCGCTGATCTCCGGGTTGGCCTCGCGCAGGGCGATCAACGCGTCGGCGAGCTCGCGCTGGGTGGCACCCAGCCGGCGGGCCTCGACCCGTTCGCGCCGGGTCAGGTCGCGACCGACCAGCGGGCGGGCCTCGTCACGCAGGACGGACTGTGCATCCAGCGAGTCGCGGTAGGCCTTGCGGAGCGCGGCCTTCTTGCGGTCCTGTTCGCGCTGCGCGGCCTGCTCGTCCTGCTTCTTCGCCTCGGCCAGCGCGCGTTCGAGCGCGGCGAGGCTGGCCAGTTCGTCCAGCTCGGCGGCATCCAGCGCGGGCGGTTGTTCGCGCAGGCGGACGACGGCGCGGGACTGGGCGGTCTCCGCCTCGCGGAGCGACTCGGCGATCAGGCGTAGCTCGGCCAGGGCGACCGAGGCTTCCTCGATCACGCCGAGTGTGTTCTCGCGCAGGCCGATCATGCCCGCGTCGAGCCCTCCGGACGGGCCGCCGCCGATCGCGGTGGCCAGCGAGGCGAGGGCCCCGGCCTGTTGTTCGATCAGCTGCGTGATCGACGCGATGAGCGTCGCGAGGCGGCGCCGCAGCGCGGTGTCCCGGAGCCCCGCGGCCGCGTCGATCTGCTCGAGCATCTCGTCGAGTTGCTCGAGCGCCTCTTCCTGGGACTGTTGCGCCTGTCCGGTCTGGTTGTCGCCGGTCTGCTGGACGGCTTGCTCGATGAGCTGGCCGACCGCACCCGCGCGGCCTTGCTCGGCGGCGCGGCGGAGGGCTTCGGCCTGCGCGGGATCGTCGCGCTCGAGGGCCTCGGCCCGGCGGGTCAGTTCTTCGAGGGCCTCGCGGGCGCGGTCGGCCAGCACGGCCTGATCGGCGGCGAGTTGTTCAAGGGCGGCGCGGTCCTGCGGGGCCAGATCGGCCGCGTCCTGCCCGGCGGTGCGCTGGCCGACTTCGCCGGTCTGCTGCTGCGCCTCGGCGAGCTGCTCGCGGAGGCGGGCGACGGCCCGGCGGGCCAGGAAGGCATCCTCGCCGCGGTCGAGCATGGAGAGGGCCTCGCCGATGCGGTCCCGGGCGGCGCGTTGCTCGCGCTGGGCCTGGGCGGGCTGGGCGTCTTCGATCGATCGGGCCGCGGCGCGGGCGGCGTCCTGGGCCTCGTCCAGCACGCCGTCGAGATCGCGCAGCAGGGATTCGAGCGCGGGGTCGTCGAGCTTGTTGCGCTCGCGGGCGCCGTCCAGCGCCCGGACCGATCGGGCGGCCGAGCCGACCGTGTCGCCCAGGGCGACCTGCTCACGGACGAGCGGATCGGTTTCCTCTTCGGCGCGTCGGACGCGGTCGATCAGCGCGGACTGCTGGTCGTCGGCGCGGCGGAGCAGGCGGGAGACCGGCCCGAGTTCCGAGCGCAGGCGTGCGGCCAGCGTCTCGCCGGAGACCACCCGCAGGCGGCGTTCGGCCGAGCGGGCCTCGCCGAGTTGGCCGCGGGTGTCGGTTCCGATGGCCCGTAGGGCGATCTCGTCGCCCGGCGCGGCGCCGATGGTCGCCGGCGTGACGGTGGCGCGCACCTCGGCACGCGCGACCGCGCCGGTGATGCCGGCGGTGGCGAGTTCGGCGGGTTCCCCCATCGGCTCGGGCGCGGCGCCGGTCGACCCGGCGGGTGCCCGCAGCAGCGTGCCCTCCAGGCGCAGCGTGGTGATGCCCACGTCGTCGCCGGCCTCGGCCAGCACGGGCAGGGCGGCCTGCGGCGTGACGATCTCGTCCGAGCCCGGCTCGGTGATGAGCACGCCGGGCAGCCCGTCGGCGCGGGCGTCGATCCCCGCCGAGACCGAGCCGCGCACGCCGAGCCCGAACGCGTCGGTGACCCGCGGCATGATCCGCACCGGCCCACCCGGACGCACCGTCACGACGACGGTCTCGGCGTCCGGCTGGGTGATGTCCAGTTCGGCGTCCGACCAGCCCTCGGTCTCGATCGGCCGGACGGGCGCTGAGAACGTCCAGGTCAGTTCGACCGTCGAGCCTTCCAGCACCGGGCCGAGCGTGGCGTCGCCGGTCTGGAGAGCGCGTTCGCCGGTGCGGAAGCCCGCCAGGCCCGGCGCGCCCGCGGCGTGGTCGGGCGGGTCGATGCGGGCGTTGAGCGCGGTCACCTCCGGCGGGCGGACGAGACGCACGCGGGTCCACGCCGTGCGGTCGTCGGGCGTGACGACGCGGTAACGCAGCACGCCCTCGCGGGCGGCGTCCGTATCGAGCAACCCGGCGGGGTCGATCAGGCGTTCGTAGGGCCGTCCCATTTCCACGCGCCCCGGCTGCGGGGCCATCGGAGTGCGCGTCGCCACGCGGTCGTCTCCGAGGCGGTACTCGACCCGCACGCGGTTGCCGGCGTCCGCCGGGCCCACGCCCACGCGCACGGCCAGCGCCTCGTCCATCGGGTGCACCTCGACGCCGGTCAGGTCGGTGACGCTGTATCGCTTGGGCCAGGAGGTGTCCGACCACGGCGCGAGAACGCGGGTGGCACCGATGCGGGTCATGGCGGGCGTCAGCGCCGACAGCAGCACGACCAGACCCACCACGCCGGCGAGCGCACCGACCGAGCGGCCCACGCCGGTCCAGCGGAGGATGCTCCGCGCGTCGACATCGGCGATGCGGTGCCCGGCACGCTCCACCCCCGCGCGGGCCAGGGCCCCGGCCTGGCCGGGCGCGTCCACCTCGGACAGCAGGTCCACCGCCGGGGCGATCTGCCCGGCGTGCCGCGGGTCCATGCGTTCGATGCGGTGGGCCAGCGACGCCCGGCCCGGGCGGGTGCGCCAGGCCGGCATCACGAGCAGCCGGACGCCCAGGGCCACACCGACGAATCCGGCGAGCAGCAGCACGGCGCGGACGCCCGCGGGCAGACGCAGCCCCAGGTCGATCAGGCCGACGAGCACGCCGGCGGCCACGAAGGCGCCGGCGATCCACGCCGCCGCCCGGAGCACGAGCAGCAGTCGCACGGTCCGCGCCACGCGGTCGAGCCCCTCGGCCAGGCGACGGACCGACGCGGAGCCGACTCCGCGGGCGGGGTCCGAACCCGATTCGGACGGGGGTGTGGATGACTCCTGCAAGCCGGGCTCCTTCCCCCTTCACGCGACCCATCGGGCGACCCGATCCGTCGGGTGTCCGGAACACTGTACCGCCGGCGGCCCCGGAGGTGTTCGGTGATCTTGACCGGGCCCGGCTCAGGCCAGCCGGGCGAGGCGTCGGCCGACCCATTCGAGGCTCAGCAGCCCGATCAGGGCGATCAGCACCGCCCAGCGGTCCCAGAGGGTCTCCACGATCGGTGTGCCGGCGTGGATGCGGGATCGGTTGGGCACCCATTCGGCCAGGCGGTCGGTCTCGTCCCAGGCGACGAGGCGCCCGCCGGTGCGTTGGCTCAGGTCCGCCAGCAGTTCGTGGTCGGCGTCGAGGTTGCGGCGTTCGTCGCCCGGCTCGACCACCAGGGCCCGGGCCGAGAGCCCGACGAGCTCCGGCGTGCCCGCGCCGAGTTCCACGCGGACCGACCCGGGGCTGTCGGGCGTCCAGACGCCGGAACGGGTGGTGCCCTCGCCGCGGAGCGTCACCGAGGCTTCTCGCCCGTCGGCGCGGATCACGCGGGCGGTGACGCGTTCGGGCAGCCGGTCGATGACCGCCTGGTCGAAGACCTCCAGCTCGATCAGCGCGGGCGTGCCGGGCTCGGGGCGTTCGGGCGTGACGGACAGCACGCCGGGCCCGAGGGACGCGGCCACCCGCCCGCGGGCGAGCATGCGGACGATCGGGATCCAGAACCGTTCGGGGATGGTCTCGCCGCGCCCGTAGCGCCAGCGCCAGATCTCGTCGGTGCCGACATAGGCCGTGCGCCCCGATCCGAAGCGCATGGTGACGACCACCGGGGCGGTCTGGCCGGTCTGTGCGCCGGTGGCCTCGGCCAGGACGGAGACGCCGGGCTTGAGCTGGGCGGTCTCGAGGCGCTGGGCCCAGCGGAGCAGCGTCCAGCCCGCGTCGGGATCGCTGAGGCGCTCGTTCCAGCCCCGTCCGGCGTCGTCGGTGCGCAGCACGCCGAGGCGGTCGGCCTCGGGCGTGGAGATCATGGTGACCGGCTCGGCCCACGCGGCGAGCGTGCCGGGGCGGACGGGCAGCAGGTCGGCCGCGGGGGACTCGTGCCACGCGTCAGGCGTGGCACCCGCGCCGCCGATCCACAAAAGGCCCGCGCCGCGCTGGGCGATGTGCTCGGTGAGCTGGGCGAGCTGCTCGCCGCCGAACAGGTCTGGCGAGAGATCCCCGAGGATCACCACGTCGAACTCGGCCCATTCCTCGGGCGAGACGGGCAGTCGGGCGATGATGGTGTCGCCCTCCTGGGCGTATCGACGGCCCGAGGCGAGCAGCAGCACCGACGAGTCGATCGAACGCTCGCGGATCAGCAGGTTCTTGACGTAGCGGTGCTCCCAGCGGGGATGGCCGTCGATGTAGAGGACTCGGATAGGGCGGTCAACGACCTCGATCGGCACGCGGGCGGCGTTGTCCGACTCGTCGGTGTCGTCGGTCACCCCGACGAGGACGACCTCGAGGTCCTGCGTGCCCGCGCGGTCGGGGGTGGTGGTCAGCGTCACCCACGCGCCCGGGCCGGAATCGTCGGAGGCATCGGTGTCCACCGGGCGTTCGTCGAGCACGGCGCCGGATGCACGGTCCACGAGCCGGGCGCGGAGGGCGTCGGGTGCGGCGCCGGACCAGACGATGCGGGCCCGCACGGGCACGGCGTCCTCGGCGAAGGCCACGCCGGGCGACTCGGTCTGATCGATGGCGACCGAGCGGACCGGGTCGGGCGAGCCCAGAGGCACGCCGAAGACGGGCACGCGCTCACCCTCCAGCCGGCGGAGCACCGCGGGCGGGATGGTGTCGGTGGTGCGCCCGTCGGTCAGCAGCACGATGCCGCCGATCGGCCCGCCGCGGGCGGACTCGAGCGCGGCCGCCAGCGCCCCGCCGAGGCGAGTGGCGGGTTCGTCGGCCTCCCTCGCGGTCGCGTCCGGGGCAACCACCCGGGCGTCGGAACCGAAGACGAGATAGGCGAGTTCCGATCGTTCGGCGAGCGAGGCCAGCGCGGGACGAGCACGATCCAGCGCGTCGTTCGCCTGCTCGGCGCGAGTGACACCGCCGGGTGCGTCGGGCACCGACAGCGACGCCGACCGGTCCATCACGACGAAGACGCGGTCGCGCTCGGTGCGCATCTGCTCGAGCCGCAACTGCGGCCCGGCGGCGACGAGCACGAGCAGCGTGATGGTGATCCCCCGGACGATGCCCAGCCCGGTCCGCACGGGGCGTGAGCCGGGCAGGCGCCGGTAGGTCCACCACGCCAGGGCGAGGGCGGCCAGCGCGAGCATGACCCACGCCCAGCCGGGCAGGCCGCGCTCGAAGGCGAGCTCGGCGTCGGGCGTGCCGAATCCGAGCCCCTCCAGCCCGAAGAGGCGGTTGAGCAACTCGTTCATGACAGCCCGCCTTCCGGGTGCGACGCGGCGCGGGCGATCAGGGTTTCCAGGACGGCCAGCACCGCGGCCACCGCGAGCAGGGCCAGCGCCAGCCGGTCCCCGGCGGGCGTGGCGCGGGCGATCGCGCCCGCGGCGTCCGGGTCGCCGTCGCCGGGCGCACCCAGGCGAAGTTCGGCCGCGGGCAGCGCGGCCTGAGCGGCCGCGCGGAGCGCGTCGGGGTCGGCCGGCGTGGTGCGGGCGGCGGGGGCGTCGGGGTTGACGGCCACCGAGCGGACCACCACGCCGTCCTGGCCCACGCCGAGCAGCACGCCCGAGCGGGCACCCGGGTCGCCGGGCGGCTGCGGACGTCCGGAGAGTTCGGCGTCGTAGGTCCACCGGTCGATCAGCGCGTCGTCGCCCGGCGAGCGACCGGCGGTGACGGCGGTATCGACGCCGAGCCCCGAACCACGCCGCACGGTCTCCTGCATCACGGGCAGGAACGCCGGGCGTGCGGGCAGGTCGGACCAGGCCAGATCGAAGGCCGACGCGAACACGACGACCACGCCGCGACCGTCCGGGCCCGGCGCCTCGGCGAGGAACACGCGTCCGTCCTCGGTCCGCAGGGTGGCGGTCGATTCCGCGCCCGGTTCCAGCGGCATCATCCGGCGCACGCCCACGGCGCGGGCGAGCGTGCCGAACTCGCCGGCGAGTCCGGCCAGCACCCCGGCGGGCGCGGTCCGCGTGCTCAGCCGGGTGTCGGCTTCGATCGGCGCCCCGGGAGCCAGGGCGATCCGGGCGCCGGTCAGGTCGGTCAGGGCCGCGCCCCAGTTGGGGGCGCTCGCGTCGGCGTCGGGCGCGATGGCGACGAGCCCGCCGCGGGCGAGCAGCTCGCGGGCGCGGGCCCAGCCTTCGCGGCCGAGGCGCGCGGGCTCGAGGATGACCAGCGCATCGACCGATGCGGCCGGCAGGGACGCCAGCGAGGCCGGATCGATGCGGAACGCGTCCACGCCCGCGCGGGCGTCGGGGGTCAGGGCGGCCAAGGCCCACACGCCGGGGGCCACGCCCTCGGAACCGGCAAGCGGCGGGCGCTCGACGACGCCCACGCGGAGCTCACGACGGACCGTCAGCACGGCGCGCGCGGTGTTGTCGCGGGGGTTCGCGTCGTTGGGTAGGCGGACCTCGAGGGCGACGCGCCCCCCGCGTCCGGGCGAGAACGCGGCGTCGTCGAGCGCGATGCTCGCCTGCGCGTCGTCGCGGCCGGGGGCGAAGCGGGCCTGGCCCCGTCCCGCGATCGAGCCCCCGGGCAGGGCGATGACCTCGATGTCCACCAGCCGCTCGTCCGCGGTGTCGGCGCGGATCAGCGTCACGCCCACCTGGGTGGGCGGGGCGAGCGCTGTCGCGCCCGATTCGCCCAGGATGGTCGGGTTGGTCGCCGAGGCGGCGCGGATGCCGACGTTGGGCCGGTCCGTCGCCGGGCCCGGCGGATCGATGTGGGCGCGGGCCACACCCGCGATCGCGCCGCCGGCGAACAGCCGCTCGGTGTCCGCCCCCCGCCAGTCCGAGACAACACGGAGCACGACGTCCTCGGGGGTTCCTTCCGGGCTTTCGATCTCTCCCATCGCGCCGCGGAGCGCGGCCAGGGTCAGGGCGCTGTCGGTGGGCTGGAGCCGGTCGAGCGCGCGGCGGACGGCGTCGACATCACCGGTGGGCGGCCAGACGAGCGCGTCGCCCGGCGCGCCGAGCGTCACCAGCCCGACGCGGTCGCCGCCCATGGGGCGCAGGGCGTCGAGTTCGCGACGGGCGCGGTCGATCGATCGGGACAGGGCGGTTCGCCCGGCGGCGTCGGTCATGGCCGAGGCGATGGAGTCGTCGACGGCCAGGACCAGCACGGTCGGCCTGGCCGAGCCCGGGCGTCCGCCCAGTACCGGGCGTGCCACGGCCAGCGCGAGCAGCAGCACGATGGCGCACCGGGTCAGGAACAGGAGCAGTTGCTCGAGACGCAGGCGGCGACGGCGCTGGCGGACGGCCTCTTGCAGGAAGCGCATCGCGGCCCACGGGATGGGCTTGCGCCGCCGGCGCAGCAGGTGGACCAGCACCGGGATCGACAGGGCCGCCAGGCCCGCGGTCAGGATGAGCGGGTGCAGGAAGCTCACCGCCCGGCCCTCCGGATCTTGGCGTTGCGCTTGGCGAGCATCGCGGCGATGGGCGGGCCGAGCCAGTCGTGGGTGGAGACGACCTGGTGATCGAACCCAAACGCACGCGCTGCCTTGCGGACGCGGTCGATGTGCCCGTTGATCGCGTCGAGGTAGCCCTGGCGGATGGCGCGGGGGTCGAGCCGCAGCGTGCCGTCGTGCTCAAGCCCCTCGAACCGCGCGGGATCGTCGAAGGGGAACTCGGTCTCGGCCCGGTCGAGCACCTGCAGGGCGATCAGGTCGTGCCCGCGGTGCTTGACGCGGGCGAAGGCGGCCTTGATCCGCTCGGGGTCCTCGAAGAAGTCCGAGACGACGGCGAAGAGGCACTTGTTGGTGACCTTGGCCAGCGTCTGCTCCATCACGCGGGGGAAGTCGGTGGCGCGGTCCACCGGGTGGGTGGAGAGCACGTCGACGATCTGGCGCCAGGTGGTGCGTCGTCCGGAGCGGGGGACCATGCCCCGGATCTCGTCGGCGTAGACCACCATGCCCACGCGGTCGCGCTGCTCGAGGGTGATGTAGGCCAGGGCGGCGGCGGTCGCGGTGGCGTGGTCGAACTTGGTCCAGTTGGGTCGCCCGTCGAGCGAGGTGGTCCGGCCCGAGCCGGTGGCGTCGGCGTACAGGCGGGTGCCGAAGTTCATCGAGCCGGAGGCGTCGACGAGGACCACCAGGTCCAGGTTGGTCTCCTGCTGGTACTGCTTGACCTGGAGCTTGTCGGTTTTGGCGTAGACCTTCCAATCCAGGTGACGCAGGTCATCACCGGGTGAGTAAGCCCGGTGCTGGGCGAACTCGACCGACACCCCCGCGTAGGGCGATCGGTGCATACCCGACATGACCCCCTCGACGATCATCTTGGCCCGCAGCTCGAACGATCCGAGCCGGGCGAGGGTCTGGGGGTGCAGGTAGAGGTGGGGGTCCACCCGGGCGGCGGCGTCGGGCCGCGGGCGGTCCGCGGCGGGGGGCACGGGCTGGGCGGGGTCGGCCATCGGGGGATCGTACCGGACTCGGGGCGCCGCGCGGCACGGCCCCCTGTTTTCCGGCAGCGGGAAACGCGCTGCCGTACCATGCCAGCCATATGGCGACCATCAACGACCGCGTTCCCCTCTCCAACATCAAGCGCATCGGCGTGCTGACCGGCGGCGGCGACTGCCCAGGGCTCAACGCCGTGATCCGGGCGGTGGTCAAGGACGCCATCAACCACGGGATCGAGGTGCTGGGCATCGAGGACGGCTTCCTTGGGCTGATTGAGGACCGCATCCGCCCGCTGGGGCTGGAGGAGGTCTCCAACATTCTGACGATGGGAGGGACGATCCTGGGGTCTAACAACAAGACCAATCCCCAGAAGTACCCCGTGGGCAAGAACCCGGACGGCACGCTCAAGTTCCGCGATCTGACGGACGTGTGCCTGACGCACCTGAGCGTGCGCAAGATCGAGGCGCTGGTGGTGATCGGCGGGGACGGGACCATGTCGGCCGCCAAGCCCATCGCCGACGGCGGGGTCAACTGCATCGGCGTGCCCAAGACCATCGACAACGACCTGTTCGGCACCGACATCACCTTCGGCTTTCAGACGGCGGTGATGGTGGCGACCGAGGCGCTCGACCGCGTCCACACCACCGCGGCCAGCCACCACCGCGTGATGGTCGTCGAACTGATGGGGCGCAACGCGGGATGGATCACGCTGCACGCGGGCGTGGCATCGGGGGCGGACGTGGTGCTGCTGCCCGAGATCGAGTTCGACATGGACGTGGTCTGCAAGGCGTGCCTGCAGCGGAGCCAGAAGGGCAAGCGGTTCACGATCATCGCGGTGGCCGAGGGCGCCAAGCCCAGGGGCGGCGCCCAGATCGTCGAGCGGGTGGACAAGTCCAGCCCGGACCCGATCCGCCTGGGCGGGGTGGGCAAGTGGCTCTCCGACGAGATCGAGAAGCGGACCGAGATCGAGTCGCGGTATGTCGTGCTCGGGCACACGCAGCGGGGCGGCACGCCCGTGGCGGGCGACCGGGTGCTGGCCACGCAGTTCGGCCACCACGCGATGGAACTGCTCAAGATGGGCAAGAAGAACCGGCTGGTGGTGATGCGGGGCGGCGAGCTGGGCGACGTGGAGATCACCGCGGCGGCGGGCAAGCAGCGCCTGGTGCCGCACGACCACCCGCTGATCGCGGCGGCCCGGAGCGTCTATACCTGTTTCGGGGATCGTTGAGCGGGGTCGGCGGGTCGGTAGCCGACGGTCATGTCGTGCTGCCGGGCGATTGCGAACCCCAGACCGGCCAGGAAGCGGTCGATCTGGGCCTGGATCGCGTCGCCGTGCGCTTCCACGAAGACCATCTTCGCCCGCTCGAAATGGTGGCTGAACCGGTCCACGAAAATCCGTGACTCGGCGCCCTCGATGTCGATCTTGATGATGTCGAAGCGGTCCGCGCCGATGCGCTCGAGCAGGCCGTCGAGGGTGTAGGCGTCGATGGTGTCGCCGGCGTCGGGCCCGGCGGATTCGACCTGGCGGGCCCAACTCTCGCTGTCGGGGTTGGCGATGCGGAGGGGGCCGGGTTCGTCCCAGAGTCCGCCCTCGACGATCGTCACGCGCCCGGCGTCGTCGGCCAGGTTGGCGCGGAGGGCGCGCAGGTTGTCGGCGTCCGGCTCGACCGCGACCAGTCGGGCCTGCGGGAAACGGTCGAGGAAGTACCCGGCCGTGATGCCGATGTTGGCCCCCGCGTCAAGGACGGTGGCGGCCTCGACCGGCACGGGCGGGCGGATTTCGTGTTCCCGGTAGACCTGCAGCACGACCTTGGCGTCGCTCGTGCTCAGGCGGAGCCGGATGCGCCGGCCGGTCCGGCGGAGCTTGATCGTCGTGCCGGGTTTGCGGTTGACGCGGTCGAGCCAGAGCCGCACCCAACCGACGGGCCCGAGCAGCGGCACCCACATCCGCGAGCGGGGGAGTTTGCGGAGGCTGGGGTCGCTCGGGCCTGGCCGGTCGGCGGGGGGGGTCATGGGGGTGATTGTTGGCGCATGGGGGTGCTGGTCGGCGCGTGGGGCGAAACCGGTCGGGTACCATGCCCAATCAAAGGAATGGAGGATCTCATGAAGTCGACACCCGTCGCGTACCTGCTCTGGTTCCTGATCTTCATCGGCTTCGGCGGGATCCACCGGTTCTACGCGGGCAAGTGGGTGACGGGGATCATCTGGCTGCTGACCGGCGGATTGCTGCTGATCGGGCAGATCGTCGATCTGTTCCTGATCCCGGGGATGATCGAGCGGGCGAACACGAACCGGCGGCTGGACAACGCCGGGCTGTGACGCTGGTCTATGAGCAACCGGCGACGAACGTGCCGAGGTACGCGGCGACGTCGAAGAAGTCGAACACGGAGTTTCCGTCGAGATCGGCGTTGGGCGATTGGGCGTGGTAGGCGTCAAGGAATGCCGCGATATCGAAGAAATCGATCGCCCCGTCGGAGTTGAAGTCTCCCGGGCAATGGCCGCACGCGTGGTCGACGTTGATGATCTCGAGTGAGCCTCCGCTCGCGTAGGCAGTGTCGCCTACGACGCGGATCCCGTACGCCTCGTCGCGCGTGGTGACGCACCCGACCAGGGTGGCGGGCTCGTACGGATCGGTCACTTCGTACATCCGCAAGCCGTAATAGCTCGCGAGATACACGTACCCGTCGGATACGTCGAGCCCGGAGGCCTCGAACCAACTCAGCGCGGTGAGCGTCGGGTTGTCCAGGTCGTCCACGCGGCTCACGAAAAGGCCGGCTTCCTCGTCCCCGTTGATGGCGTACAGCCTGCCGCCGTCCACCGCGATCCGGTCGTACTCAACCGGGACCATGGTCACCGACGAGACGGGGCGGAGGGGGTTGGAGATGTCGATCGTCTCGACCGCCGGGGTATTGTCGAACTCGCCCGCGAGGTAGAGCACCGTCCCGCTGATGGTGAACGACTCCTGGTACTCTTCGACTCTCGGGAACACCACCGCGTCGAGCGTCGGCTTTAAGGGATCGGCGATGCCGAGCACCACCACGGGCCCGTGGTTGTCCGCGAGCGCGAGCCGGTCGGCATCCATGGCGAGCCGTCGGACGGCGAATGTCGGCTGGTACCGGAACACGAGCGTGGGGTTGTGCGGGTTGCGGCAGTCGACCACCTCGAGACCGGTCTTGCCGGTGGCGAGGAACGCGACGCCCCCACGGGCCTTCGCGTGCGTGAGGTCGTCGAGCCCGTTGCTGTAGCTCGTGATCCAGTCCGGGTTGTCCGGGTCCGAAACGTCCGCGAGCATCAGGGCGGGCTCTCCGATCACGCTGTCGTACCCGACCAGGTACGCGACGTCGCGGTCGATGTCGGCCTGTTCGTAGCTGAGTTCAACGGTCGGGTGGAAGCCAAGCAGACTTCTCAGCGGCTGTATCGCATTGAGACTGCGGGTGTCGATGATCGAGATACCCTCGAAAGCATCGGCGATGAGGGCCACTTCGCCAACGAACGCCGCGGACTGGGCGAAGCCGGGCGTGTCCTGCTGGCCCTTCAAGGCCGGCTCGGCCGGGTTAGTCCAGTCGATGGCGACCAGCCCCGCGAAGATGTCCCGGAGGTAGAGCACCCCGGCGTGCAACGTCGGGTGCTTGAAGTTTCCCGAATCACGGAATGAGCCGATGACGTCGCGGGTCCGCACGCAGGCGAGCTGGGCGGGCGAAGCGGGATCGGAGATGTCAACGAGTGCGAGATCCAGCAGGCCGCTGATCACCAGCCGGTCGCCGTCGACGGCGAGCAGCGATCGGGTCAGCGAGTTGGTGAACACGCATGGCAGGACGGTGTACCCGATCTGCCGGGGGTTCGCCGGGGATGAGCAGTCGTACACGGTCAGGCCCGAGTTGCCGTCGAGCAGGTACAGCAGATCGCTGTCGGCGGCGATGTCGTCGAGGTTGTAGCCGAGGTCGATCGTGAAGGCCTCGGATGGCGTGGACGGACTCGAGATGTCGATGGCGTGGACCGATTCGCCGACCAGTGTGAACAGCAGGGAGTCGCCGAGCACCATTCTTGTGGGGGCCCCTGTTTCGATGCTGCCCAGCTGTACGGCGGTGGAAGGGTCGGAAAAGTCGTAGATCCTGATCGCGTCGGGCACCCCGTCGGTGTGGAGGTAGAGCAGATCGTCCCGGAGGATGTGCGCACGCGGCTCATCGGTCGCGACCCCTCCCAGGCCCTTCGGATTGGCCGGGTCGGACACGTCGATCGCGATGATCCCCATGAAGGAATCTGCGAAGTACGAAAAGACGGCGAGGTCACCGTCGGCGGAGATGTTCTCGTACGCGGCGATTGCGGGAGCGCCCTGGACCCGATAGCTCCCGGCAAATCCCGAGAAGGCGCAGGGCATTCCTCCCGGCGCGATGGTGTCGGGTTCGTCCGCGGCCAGCGGCGTGGCGCACAGGGCCACGGCAAGGAGCGCTCGAGAGGCCCGTCCGGGTTGTCGTGGCATGGCGTTGTTCCCTCGGAGGACTGGATCGGGTGGGAAGATCGGAAGAGCACCCGATACGAACCCGGTCGGCTCCGGGTTCCACCTCAATTGGCCAGGGGCCGCGACTCATCTGCTGGTGCGTTCGGTCCCGGCTGGTGTTCTCAGCGCGTTCCCGCAGCCCCGCTACGGATCATTGCGTGCGGGTGGTCTTCACGGGGCGATTGCGCGGACGAAAACGAACCGGAGGACGAACAACGCGCGGCTTTGGATGAGGCCGGCGGTCCGCGGGTTGGCGGACCGCGCGGGCTGAAGCCCGCGGCTCTCGATGGCGATCAAAACGGCGGCAGGTCGTCGTCATCGAAGGCGACGTCGTTGCCGGATCCGTCGCGGAAGTCGGTCTCGGGGCCGGACTTCTTGCCCGGGGCGAAGCCGCGGTACTCGTTGGTGGGCGCGGGCCCGGCGGCCGGCGCCGGGGCGGGGTCGAAGCCGGGAGGCGCGAAGGCGGGGCCCGAGTAGCTGTCGGCGCCGCCGCCACCGCCCGAGAAATCGCGGGAGAATCCGTAACTGCCGCCGGTGTGCGAGCCGTCGTGGCTCTTGAAGCGGACGACGTGCGAGTCCCAGACCAGTTTGACGGTGCCGGTGGGTCCGTTTCGCTGCTTGGCGATGATGAGTTCGGCGAGATTGAGTTTCTCGCGGTTTTCCTCGTCGAACTCGGGGCTGTTGGGATCCCAGGCGGGGTCGCCGCGGTGGTAGTAGCTCTCGCGGTGGAGCAGCGCGACGACGTCGGCGTCCTGCTCGATCGAGCCCGACTCGCGCAGGTCGCTCATGCGGGGGCGGTTGCCCTCGCGCTGCTCGGCGCCGCGGTTGAGCTGGGCCAGGCAGATGACCGGGAGCTTGAGCTCGCGGGCGAGCGCCTTGATCGAGCGGCTGATCTCGGACACTTCCACCTGCCGGCTCTCGCGGGCGGAGGTGGGGGAGGAGAGCAACTGGAGGTAATCGATCACGATGCACTGGATGTCGTGGCGCTGCTTCATGCGACGCGCCTTGGCCCGCATGGTCAGCACGGTCATGCCGGGCGTGTCGTCGATGATCATCGGGGCGCTGGCGAGTTCGTCGCAGGCCTGCTGGAGCTTGCGCCACTCTTCCTCGCCGACCTGGCCCGAGCGGAGCTTGCTGGCGTCGACGCCGGAGCGTGCGCTGAGCAGACGCTGGGTGAGCGCACCGCGCGACATTTCGAGGCTGAAGATGCCGACCGGGACCGGTTTGGCGTTGCGTTTGGGATCCCACGGGGTCAGGCCGCCGAAGGCGATCTGCTCGGCGAGGTTGAGGCTGAAGGCCGTTTTCCCCATCGAGGGTCTCGCGGCGAGGATGACGAGTTCCTCGGGCTGCAGGCCGCTGAGCATCTCGTCGAGGTCGGGGAAGCCGGTGGGGATGCCGGAGATGGGCTTGCCGTCGGCCTCGTCGATCCGCTGCATCTCGGCGATGAGCAGTTCCTTGAGCGACTCGGGCTCGGCGTTGATGTCCTCGCTGGCGATGTCGAAGATCTTCTTCTCGGCCAGGTCGATGACGCGTTTGGCGCCGTCGGGCGTGCCGTCGGCGCCGGTGTAGGCGTCGTGGAGGATCTCGCCGGCGGCGTCGATGAGTTTGCGGAGCCGGGCCGAGTCGGCGATGAGTCTGGCGTAGTAGGGGGCCGAGGCGGCGCTGGGCACGGCCTCGGCCAGTTCCATGAGATAGCCGGTGCCGCCGACGCGGTCGAGCACGCCGCGGGCCCGGAGGGTCTCGGTGAGTTGGACAAGGTCGCCGGACTGGTGGGCGTCGAAGGTGTCGACGAGTGCCTTATAGATGGTGCCGTGGGCTTCCTTATAAAAGGATTCGGGCGTGGGCACGATCTCGACGACATCGTTGAGCACGCCGGGGTCGAGCAGGATCGAGCCGAGCAGAGAGCGTTCGGCCTCGATCGCGTGGGGGGGCGTGCGGTCGAACAGCCGGCCCATCGCTTCGCGATCGGTGCGGAATGCCTTGGGCTCGAAGGGGGCGCGGGTCACTGGGGTCAGTTTAGGGGTTGAGCGGGCGGAGCCAAGGTGAACTCTGGGATGTCCCCAAAACAGCGCACAGAAGCGTCCATCGGTGGAGTTGTTGTCGGTTGCGCGTGGGCGGCGGTGGCATGCCTGAATCGGGCATCGTTTTCCGGCCGCTCGTCGTATCCTTGGGCATGACCAAGCCTTCCAAGCCTCTCGGCGAACTCGGCCGGGGCGAAACCCTGCCCGACCACCTTCCAAAGTCGCCTCTGGCCATCTTCCGGGCGTGGTTCGACGACGCCCAGGAGCGGAACCTCCAGCCCAACCCGAACGCCATGACGCTGGCCACGGTGGACGCTGACGGGCATCCCTCGGCCCGCATCGTGCTCTGCAAAGCCATTCATGACGACTGTCTGGTGTTCTACACCAACTACGAGGGTCGGAAGGGCCGGGCGCTGGCGGCCAACCCGCGGGCGGCCGTCGTGTTCCACTGGGACCAGTTCGACCGCCAGGTCCGCATCGAAGGGCCGGTGACGCGGTCGCCGGCTTCCGAGTCGGACGCGTATTTCCACTCCCGCCGGTGGGAGTCGCGCCTGGGGGCGTGGTCGAGCGATCAGTCCGAGCCGATCGCCTCGCGGGAGGCGCTGATCAACAAGGTTCGCCACACCGCGGACGCGTTGGGCGTGGACATGGCGGCGGCCGTGGGCGGCCAGCCGATCGAGATCGACCGCCCGGCGCACTGGGGAGGGTTCCGGCTGTGGTTCGAACGGGTGGAACTCTGGTGCGGCGGCATCGGGCGTGTGCACGATCGGGCGGGTTGGACGCGGACGCTCAAAGCCGACGGGGAGGGTTTCCGCGGCGGTTCGTGGTCGGGGACGCGGCTGCAGCCCTGACGGCGGGCTGGAGAGAGGGTTTTTTAACGCGAAGGTCGCGAAGGTTTCGAAGCGGTTTGTGACCTGACGGCGTCTGCTTTTCAATATTCAGTCGGACCTGGATTGTGGGAGAGTGAGTCGGCTCGGAGTGATCATCGACGCTTCGGACCCTTCGCGGTCTTCGCGTTGAAAACTCCTTATCTTCCTTCTCTTCGGGTGCGTCGCGGGAAACCTTTGGTTTCAATCAGCCGCTGAGTTTGCGGCCGCGGGAGCGGATCTTCCATCCGAGCAGGATGGCGAAGACCTCTCGCCACTGGATGCACTCGCCGGTGCCTGTCCGTTGGCGGGCGACTCCGAGTTCAACGAGGTTGCGCCAGTAGCCGAGCAGGACGCGCTGGGCCCGGAAGATGGACCAGGTCGGGTCGTAGATGTTGGTCGGCTCGCTGGTGACGCCGTTGAGTTCGATGATGTGCAGGCCGCGGCCCTGCATGAGGTCCTCTTCGCTCTCGCAGCGGATGTCGAAGCGGCCGATGTCGAAGCCGCCGGCGAAGGAACGGGCCATGCGGTCGATGCGGGCCTCGAGTTCGGGGGTCACGAAGCGGGATCCGTCGAGGAACATGGCGCCCTGGGCGTGGTTGCCGGCGGCGCCGAGCGAGATGGTCTCGCCGGAGGCGGGGACCTCGGCCAGGCGGTGGTGCAGGCGTTCGAGGAACACCGCGGCCTGGGCGCGGTGGCGGGGGTGCTTGAGGATCAGTTCGCGCAGGGTGCGTCTGCCGTCGCCCACGAGGGTGGGCAGGGTCTTGTGGGTGACGGCGTAGATGTGCCCGTGCGGGCCGTCGCGGTCGGGGTTGGCGACGGTGGTCGGATCGCGGACCCAGAGGATGCCGACCTCGATCGGGCCGGGGTGGAACCGCTGGATGAGCACCGGCTCGTCGTGCTCGGCGAGGTACTCGGCAAGATCGGCGTCGCTGTGGACGAGGCGCACGGATCGGCCGCGCTCGCCCTGGTCGGGCTTGCAGACAACGGGGTAACCGGCGAGTGATGCATCGTCCCGGATGACTTCGGCCGCGTGGCGCAGGCGTCGGGCGGTGTTGTCGTCGCGGTTGATCAGGCGGGCCGGGAGGATGGCGGGGTCGTTGAGGCGGTCGAGGATTTCGTGCTTTTTCTCCGCGGCCACGCCGCCGTCGCGGGCGTAGCCGGGGTTGACAGCGGTGAAGACGGGGCGGCCCCTGGCGCGAATGAACCAGAAGGGGATGCGCAGGTACGTGGGCAGGTAGTGCGTCCACGCGGGCCAGTATTCCTGGCGGAGCAGGCGGGTCAGGGCGGCGCGGAGCCGGCTTCGGCCCGTGCGGTTCCACACGAGCCGGGCGAGCGCGAGCGCGATGACGCCGAGCGTGATGCCGCCGATGAGCCCGAGCACGCCGACCGAGTCGGTCCACGCGATGGTGAAGGTGCCGAAGGCGAGCCAGGCGAGCAGAAAGGTGAGCAGGGTCCAGCCGACGAGGGCGGACCAGTCGGGCAGCGAGCGTGGGCGGTCGAGCACACCCGCGCGGGCGGCCCACCACGATCGCCCGATCACCACGCCGAGGCCCGCGACGCCGAAGTCCACAAAGCCGGTCGCTACCAGCACGCCGGCGAGGATCGTGCCGGTCAGCGGGCGGAGGCGGGCGAGCAGGGCGAAGCCGGGTATAGCGATGAACCACGGGATGTGCCGGATGCCCCACGCGACGGAATAGAGGGTTCTGGAAGTGGGTCCGCGGTCGGGCACCGGGGCGAGGTCGAGTGTCTTTGTCGACGCGGGCACGCCGGGCGTGTCGTGGCGTTCGAGCAATTCGTTGATGTAGCCGGCGGTTTCTTCGCTCTGCAGGATGGGCAGGAAGTGGTTGGCATCGAGCATCACCAGGCTTGAGGTGGGGATGAGGCGGTGGTGCTCTTCGGCCGCCCACGCGGGGACGAGGAAGTCGTTTCGCCCGTGCAGGATCAGCGTGGGCGTCCGCAGCGTGGGCATGATGGTGGTGAGTTCGCGCTGGTCGGAGTCGTCGAAGTTCTTGAGCCAGTTGGTGCGGGTGCGGAAGGAGCCGAGCAGGCCGAAGTGGGGGATCAGTTCCACGCCGTAGCCGAGCACGGCCGTGCCGAGTTTGTACTTGAGCTGCTCGAAGGCGTAGCTGCCCGAGCCCTCGGTTTCCTGTGCACCGACGGAGGCGAGCAGGGTGAGCGAGGCGACGCGGTCGGGCGCGTTGTGGGCCATCCAGAGGCCGACACCGCCCCCGTTCGACCAGCCGACCACGTGGGCGCGTTCGACGCCGAGCGACGTGAGCATGTCGAGCATGTACTCGGCCTGCACCGGGTAGGACAGGTCGGGGCCGGCCTGGGTGTCGCCGAAGCCCGACAGGTCAGGGCTGATCGCCGTCCGTCCGTCGCTGGTGAGCAGCGGGACGATCGCGTCGAAGTTGGAGCCGTCGCCGGGTGAGCCGTGGAGCAGCAGCACCGGGGCCGGACCGGCTCGGTCGACCGGCCCGGGCGCGGGTTCGCCGGGATCGATCTCCACGGAGATGTCGAGCGTTTCCACCGGGTCGACGTCGCCGGGTCCCTCGCGGACCGCGACGGGCACGCTCAGGCGGGTGTTGGGCTGTTCGGGCTCGGGTTCGGGGATCGGCCCGGCGTTGGAAACGATGACGGAGGCGAGCACCGCGAGTGCGTACAGCACGAACCAAGCCGTCCGGCCCGGCACGCGGCGCGGCGTGGGCGGGCGGTCAGCCATGCATCCCGTCCGGCGCGGCGGGCTGGTTCGCCGGCTCGGGGACGAACCGGCGTCCGCGGATCTCCGCCGTGCCGAGCTGGCCGCAGGCGGCCATCTGGCTGCGGCCCTTGGTGCGCCGACGCTTCGTGTAGACGCCCAGGGCGTTCATGCGGGCGACGAAGGCCTCGACGTCGGGCTCTTCGGGCGCGGGCCAGGGGGAGTTGCGACGGGGGTTGTAGGGGATTATGTTCAGCAGGCCGAGCGGGGACTTGCCCTCGCGGCTCGAGAACGGCGTGAGCCATTCGGCGAGCTGGTCGGCGTGCTCGTCGGCGTCGTTGACGCCGGGGATGAGGACGTATTCGAAGAGGATCTTGCGGGTGCCGCGGACTCGCATCAGCTCTTCCATGACCTCTCGCAGCTCGGTCATGTCCCAGCGTTTGTTGATGGGCATGATCCGGTCGCGGACCTCGTCGTTGGGCGCGTTGACGGACAGGGCGATGCCCAGGCGCTTCCAGCCGGGCTGCTGGACGACGTCGATGAGCCGGCGGAGCCCGTCCACGCGGCCGACCGTGGAGATGGTGATGCAGCTCATCGGCACGCGCGGGCCGTGGTGGTCGGTCAGGCAGGCGACCGCCCCGAGCACCGAGTCGAGGTTGTCGAGGGGCTCGCCCATCCCCATGAAGACGATGTTGTCGATGTGCTGCTTCTCGACGTGGGTGGCGGCCCACCACTGGGCGACGATCTCGGCGGGCGTGAGCGAGCGGATCAGGCCCATCTGGGCGGTCTCGCAGAAGCCGCAGCCCATGGCGCAGCCGACCTGGCTGGAGACGCACAGCGTCCGGGTGCGTTTGCCCGTGCGTCCGAGCATCGGGATGATGACCGACTCGATGTCGAGGTGGCGCACGCGCTCGTCCTGGCCGAGCACGCCGAGGGCGAGGCGGTCGGCGGCGCGCTCCGAGCTGGTCGTGCCGAGCCGCCGGTCGAGGCGCTGGCAGAACTTGACCGTGGTCCCCTCGGAGACCTCTTCCTCCATCCGGCGCACGATGGGTGCGACGGAGGGGTCGAAGCAGTCGGGAACGCCCGATGGGTCCGCGTGGCGGTAGAAGGCCCGGTAGGCGGCCATCGCCCGGCCAGAGCCGATGCCCCGCTCGGCGCACATGGCGACGAACCGCTGGTGGGTCACGCCCAGGGGGCTCGGGCGGAGGTCGCTGGTCTCGACGGCATCGGGCACGGGCGATCGTAGTCGTTCTCGCGGGGATCTCCGCGGTGTGCGGGGGGTCTGGGGACCCCGATGGCAGGGCGGGAAGTCGGGCTGGTGCCCGGATCCGGTCCGATACGGGCGCGGAAACTAGGACTTCGCCCCGGTTCTCCGCGGGATCGCCGGTGGGGGCTTCCGGGCATGGGCCGATTCTGTTATAAAGAACGGATCGGCGGGCGTCGTGGTCGCCGGTCCGGTCGGGCCCCATGCTGGACGGGGGATCTCGTGCACAGACGCGCCTTCACATTGATCGAGCTGCTGGTGGTCATCGCCATCATCGCGCTGCTGACGGGGATCCTGCTGCCGGCGCTGGGCGCGGCCCGGGACTCGGCGCGGACGGTGCTCTGCATGCAGCGCAACCGCGAACTGGCGACGATCACCGGGTTCTACGCCAACGACCACCAGGGGCGCATCTGGCCGATCGTGCTCGCCGGCGGCCAGCAGCGGTACACCTGGGCCCGCGTGTGGGAGGCTTCGGAGAACCGGTTCCGCCCGGGGCCCGTGTTCGAGTACCTCAACTACGCCACCGAGGTTCTGGCCTGCCCGACGAACGGGCGTCGGTCCATCAGCGGGGGCGACTACTCGGATCTGCTGGCGTTCCAGTACAACGAGCTGGATTTCGATTTCACGCTGATTTCTGGCGTGCAGGGGGCGCGGATCGACCTGGACCGCACGCTCTACTACATCGACCGGACCAAGGAGGGGGCGCCCCAGTACGCCGGGCAAAACCGCTACCCCCGGGAGAGCGGGCGTGAGTTCATGACCGCGTTCCGGGCGCTGCCGGTGTTCGTGGAGGAAAGCCTGTACTGGTACAACCAGCAGTTCCCCGACGGGCTCTGGGGCAACGACGACCAGTTCAGTTCCCGCCACGGGGGGATGGGCTTCTACACGATGACCGACGGCACGGTGGGCGAGATGCGGGGGGTCTCGGGCGTGTCCGAGGACCTGCAGGAGTTCGGTCAGGACCTGCTGGCGCGGGAGATCTACGGGCTGCTCCCGCCGATCGCGGGCAGCGCCGGGATCATGTACCGCTCGCTGTACAACATGAACTACCAGGCGAACGGCCCGCACGGGTACGTGGACCGCGCCCGCTGGTAGCGACCGTCGCCTTCCCAAACAGAATGCGTACGAAATAGCGGACCATCGGCCCGTTTTCTGGTCGCGGCCGGGATCGATTTCCGTTAGCATGTAACTGTTACGCTCGGGGTCATCTGTCCCGGCGACTGCCTTGAGGGAGGCAAATCCATGCTGAACGCCGCAATCGCCGTTTTTACGGACCGTCAGAGCCCGACCCGTCGGACCCGACGAAACGGTTTCACGCTGATCGAACTCCTGGTGGTCATCGCGATCATCGCGCTGCTCATCGGGATTCTGCTCCCGGCGATCGGGGCGGCCCGGGAGACGGCCAGGACCACCCTGTGCGCGGTGCAGTTGCGTTCGCTCGGCCAGGCGACCGCCATGTACGCCCACGACCACAAGGACCGCATCTGGCCCAGGCGCGACTGGGTCAAGGTCGAGGTCAGCCCCAACGAGTGGGAGCCCGGCCCGATCTTCACCTACGTGGATGACGCGGACGAGGTGCTCGGATGTCCGAAGAACAAGCGCCAGGCCAACGTGAGCACCACGAACACCTACACGGACCTGTTCGAGTACAAGGACATCGGCGTGGACTTTGACTATTGCCTGATGCGGGGTGTGCAGGGTGCCCGCACGTACAACACCTACACGCTCAGCTATCTCGACCGCAAGGGCGGCTTCGGCACCGAGCGGGCAGTGGCTTTTTTCGACGATGCCGACTTCTCCGAGGTTTCCAAGACGTTCCGCTCACTGCCGGTATTCGTCGAGGAGAGTACCCAGTACTACAACGCCCACCCGCAGTACAACGATGGGGACTGGGCCCGGCAGGACCAGATCACCACCCGGCACGCAGGCAAGGGCCACATTCTTTACATTGATGGCACCGCCGAGCTGTTCGACGCGTCCGCGGGGCGGGACGAGAATGTGCTCGAACTGGGCGACAGCACGGCCGACGACGTGTACTACCGCTACCGCGGCAACGGGTACAACGGCTGGCTTCAGCTCAACGCCGACCCCAAGGTGGGCGACTGGGGCTTCCTCGACAACAAGCGATGAGCCGCCCGCCGCCGGCGACGGCCCACGGGCTGGCCCGGTCGGTCGTGCCGGGGCGGGCGGGACGCTTAGACTTCGGGCCTTCCGGCCGGGGTGATCCCGGCACGGGATGATCCGGGAGTTTCTGGCGATGGCGTGGATGAAGATCAGCGATGTGTTCGCGGGCGGGGCCGCCGGGGTGGGGTCCGAACTGACCGTCAAGGGCTGGGTCCGCACCCGGCGGGATTCCAAGGCGGACGGGGGCCTGAGCTTCGTGGCGGTCCACGACGGCACCTGCTTCGACCCGATCCAGGTGGTCGCCCGGGCCGACCTGCCCAACTACGCCGACGAGATCGCCCGCCTGAACACCGGCTGCTCGGTCGAGGTCGACGGGGTGCTCGTTGAATCCCAGGGCAAGGGCCAGTCGGTCGAAATCCAGGCCACCGCGGTCCGGGTGCTCGGCTGGGTGGACGACCCGGACACCTACCCGGTCTCCAACAAGCGGCACTCGTTCGAGTATCTCCGCGAGGTGGCCCACCTGCGGACGCGGACCAACACCTTCGGCGCCGTCGCCCGCGTGCGGCACACGCTGGCGTGCGCCGTGCACCGCTTCTTCGACGAGCGGGGCTTCTTCTATGTCCACACGCCGATCATCACCGCGTCGGACGCCGAGGGCGCCGGGCAGATGTTCCAGGTGTCCACGCTGGACCAGATGAACCTGCCGATGACGCCGGAGGGCCAGGTCGATTACGACAAGGACTTCTTCGCCCGCAAGTCGCACCTGACCGTGTCGGGCCAGCTCAACGTGGAGACGTATTGCTGCTCGCTGAGCCGCGTGTACACCTTCGGGCCGACCTTCCGGGCGGAGAACTCCAACACCTCTCGCCACCTGGCCGAGTTCTGGATGATCGAGCCGGAGATCGCCTTCGCCGACCTCCAGGACGACGCGCAGTTGGCCGACGCGATGGTCAAGTACTGCATCGACGCGGTGCTGACCCAGCGGGCCGACGACATGAAGTTCTTCGACGAGCGGATCGAGAAGGGGCTGCTCGACCGGCTCCGCGCCGTGGTCGACGCCCCGCTTCGGATGCTGCCCTACACCGACGCGGTGAAGATTCTGAAAGAGTGCGGGCAGAAGTTCGAGTACAAAGTGGAGTGGGGCACCGACCTGCAGAGCGAGCACGAGCGGTACCTGACCGAGCAGCACTTCAAGCAGCCGGTGGCGCTGATCAACTATCCCAAGCAGATCAAGGCGTTCTACATGCGTGAGAACGATCCCGGAACCGACGGCGCGCCGGGCGCGACCGTGGCCGCGATGGACCTGCTGGTGCCGGGCGTGGGCGAACTGATCGGCGGCTCGCAGCGTGAGGAGCGTCTCGACGTGCTCGACCGGCGCATCGAGGAGATGGGGCTTGTCAAGGAAGATTACTGGTGGTACCGCGACCTGCGTCGCTACGGCACCGTGCCGCACGCGGGCTTCGGGCTCGGGTTCGAGCGCCTGGTGCAGTACGTCACCGGCATGCAGAATATCCGGGACGTCATCCCCTTCCCGCGGGCCCCGCGGCAGGCGGAGTTCTGATGCTCCGGTCGGTCCGCGTGGCGTGGGCGGTGTCGCTGGCGTTCGGCGCCGGGACGGCGCTGGGCACATCGGACGCGGGCGCGGCGGCGGTCCCGTCGGTAGTGGGCGCGTCGGAGACGGCGGCTGCTGGCATCCTGCGGGCGGTGGGGGCGATGGAGTGCGCGGTGCTGCGCTCCGACTTTGGCGCGTACATGGCGGTGGTGGACAGCGCCGATCCGGTCTTCGCCGAGGAGCAGCGCAAGTGGGCGAGAGACCTGCGTGTTCGCCCGGTCGACTCGATCAGTCTGGCGGTTTCGGGCACGCCGGCCCCGATGGACGGCGACGCCTGGTTCGTGCCTCTGACGGTGTCCTGGCGCCTGCCGGGCGAGGACGCGAACCGTTCCGTGGCGTTCGACGCGGTGTTCCGCCCGGTGGGTTTGCCCGGCGGCGCGTGGGTGTACGCCGGGCGGGTGTGGGAGCAGTTCCAAGGCGACGGCGTGCGGGTGCTGGTTGAACCGGGCGACGCGGACGCCGAGGAGATGGCCGGCTATCTCGTGGGACGTGTCGGCGACCTGCTGCGTTCCGTCGAGGCCGAACTGGAGCAGGAACTCTCGGTCGAGCCGACGATCAAGATCTACCCGAACATGAAGTCACTGCAGGCGTCGATCGCGTTGAGCTACACCGATTCGCTCGGGGGCTGGAACGAGCCGGGCGAGTCGATCAAGCTGCTCGGGCGTCGCGGGATGGTCGGGCCCAGGCTCGACGCGACCGTGGCCCACGAGATCGGGCACGCGGTGTCGTTCGAGTACGGGCAGGCGATCATCACGGCGCCGTGGTGGTCGCTCGAGGGCATCGCCGAGGTGGCCGCGGACCCGTTCCGCACCCGGTCCAACGCGAACGCCGCCGCCGGGCTGGCGCGGGCGGGGCGGCTGATGCCCTTCTCGTCCCTGGCCGATTTTCGCGGCGAGGCGATGAACCACGGACGCCAGGTGTACGTGCAGGGCCGGTCCATGCTGGCCTACATCGGCGAGCGGTTCGGGCGCACGGTCCGCAATGACTGGCTGCGTGCGATGGGCGCCGGCGAGACGCTCGATGAAGCCAGCGTGCGCGTGCTCGGCATGGCGTTCGACGTGCTGGAATCGGACTGGCGTGAGCGCGTCGAGGCCGAGGCGGGCTCGGCGGATGCCGACGGGGGCGAGTGATCAGCCCGGCGTCGTCGGCTCGGGGGTGACCACGCGGGACGCGTCGGGGTCGGGCGTTCCGGGCGGCGGGGTCCGGACGGCCAGGTAGGCCCAGACGCACAGCGCCAGGAACAGCGTCCAGATCGCCACCCATCCGATCGAATCGCGGACGCGCGGCGACTTGCCCTCGAGCGGCTTGGACAGCAGCACCAGCAGGCGGGCCCCGGCGGGACGGGCGACCTTCAGGGCGGCGTCGCACGCCGCCCGTGCCGGCGGGCCGATCCGTTCGCGGATGCGCTCCAGCAGGCCCGCGTCCTGCCCCGCGTGCTGGGCCGGGGCGTCGGCGGGCTTGGCGACGGGGGCGGGGGCCACAACAGGCTGCGGGGCGGGTGCTGGAGATTCCGCGGCCGGCTCGGGTTTGGTGACCGGGGCCGACTTCGGCGGCGCCACGGGTTCGGGTGCGGACTGATCGAGCATCAGGCTCGGGTCGGGCTGCACGTCCACGCCCTCCGTGCTGACCTCGGTCCCGTCGGCGGCCTCGAACGTGCCGTCGAGCAGATCGTCGAAGGCCTCGTCCAGACTGGACATCGCGTCGGCGGCGTGGTCCGCCGCACCGCGGGCCTCCGATGGCTCTTCCGTGGCTTCCGCCGGGGGTTCTTCCTGGGATGCCGGATCGGTGTCGGACGCATCAGCCTCTGGGGCGGTGGTCGATTCGGGGACCTCGTCCGAGGGCTCGGGCGCGGCGTCATCGGCGGACGCGCCCAGCAGATCGTCCAGGGCGTCCTCGAGCAGCTCGTCGTTGCTGGCGGGCGTTGGCTCGTCCGGGGTGGGCGTGGGTTCGGGCGATTCCGGGCGGGCCTGCTCGACCTCGGACCCGAGCGCTTCGAGCAGATCGTCGGCCGCTTGCTCGAGCAGCTCGTCGGCGCTGGCCGCGGCCTGATCGATCGCGGCCTCCGCGTCCGCGGCGGGGGTCGGTTCGTCCGGCCGTTCGTTTCGGGTCTCGGAGCCCGCCGGGTCATCCGGGGCGGCATCGCCCGCGGTCGGCTCGTCCTGACCCGGGGTCACCGGGTTCTCGTACCGTGTGCATGTGGTATCGATCTCCTCCAGGAGCGCATCGATCGCCGCTTCGAGCTCGTCGCTCTGCGGGTTCCGGTTGGCCGGTTCCGGGGGCACGCATGGATCTTCGGACGGGTCCGAGCCGGACTCAAGGGATATCGGCCGTGCGGAGGGGCCTTTGGGGCTCTAGGCTCTCCCGGGAGCAACATTGACCGGACCCGTGGCCCATCGCGTGTACTTCTCGGACTTGGCCGGGGTCGGTCCCGGGTCGGTGCTGACCATCGGCGGGGAGGAGGCCAACCACGCCGCCCGGGTCAAGCGCGTCCGCCCCGGCGAGTCGGTCGGCCTGTTCGACGGGCGGGGGCTCGTGGCCTCGGGTGCCGTGATCCGGGCCGAATCGGGCAAGCGGGCGGTGC
Organism: uncultured Phycisphaerales bacterium; assembly: GCA_963975575.1. Lineage (GTDB taxonomy): Bacteria > Planctomycetota > Phycisphaerae > Phycisphaerales > UBA1924 > UBA6054. Next base: position 215,906 of record CAXBHL010000001.1, read on the forward strand.
TCGAGGTCTCGATCGGGGGGGTTGAGCGGTCGGACCCGCTGTCTCCGCGGCTGGAGGTCTGGTGCCCGCCCCCCAAGGGCGACCGGCTCGAACAGATGATCGACCAGCTCTCGCAGCTGGGTGTTGGCGCGTGGCGTCCGCTGCGGACCGCCCGCGCCGAGCGGGACGCGTTCCGCCCAGACAAGCTCGGGCGGGTGGCCGTCGAATCGGCCAAACAGTGCGGGCGGGCATGGCTGCTCGAGGTGGGAGACTGGGCGAGCTTCGACCACGCGATCGCCGATCCGCGGGCGGTGCTGGCCGATGCCTCGGGCCGCCCGGGTTCGCCGGCCGACTCAGACACGGTGTTGCTGCTGGGCCCGGAGGGCGGCTGGACGGAAACGGAACTGGAACAGGCACGGGCCGCGGGGCGTTGTGCGCTGCGGTTCGGTCCGCACGTGATGCGGATCGAGACCGCGGCGGTCGCGGGCGCGGCCTGCCTGCTCTCAAAGACAACCCAAACCAATGGAGTGGTGTGATGGTGCGAGTGATGTGCGCGGTGCTGGTTCTGGTGTGTGGCTCGGCGTCGGCGACGAACGCCCGGGTCGGACCGGGCGAACCGACGATGGGAGTGGCGGCCATGCCGCGGGTGTCCACGCGGGATCGCGCCCGCGTCCTGATCGATCGGGCCATCGGGTACCTCAGGGCCCAGCAGGACCCGACGACGGGCGGGTGGCGCGAGAACCCGGACGGGCCGTCGTACCCGGCCATCACCGGGCTGGTGATCGACGGCATGCTGCAGGACCCGCGGATCGACGCGCGGGACCCGTCGGTGGCCGCGGGGATTCGGAACATCCTTTCGTACGCCAAGCCGGACGGTGGCGTTCACGACGGCGTGCTGCCCAACTACAACACCGCCATCTGTCTGTCCGCGTTGTCGCGGGTGCGTTCGCCCGAGGCCGCGGCGGCCATCACACGGGGGCAGGCGTTCCTCAAAGGGCTGCAGTACTCCGAGGACGGCGGCGGCGAGGGCGGGGCCGAGCCGGTGGATCGCGAACACCCGTTCTACGGCGGCGTCGGCTACGGCAACCACGGCCGGCCCGACCTGTCCAACCTTGGCTTCTTCCTTCAGGCCATGCGGGACACCGGGCTCTCCACCGAGGATGAAGCCTACCAACGGGCGATGGTCTTCCTGCAGCGGGTGCAGATGCTCGGCGAGACCAACGACATGGACTACGCCGACGGTTCGACCCAGGGCGGGTTCATCTACGCGACGGTGCCCAACGCCGAGTCGGTCGACGGGCGGGCGGGCCAGTCGATGGCGGGCACGGTGATCGAGTCGATCGACGGCGGGGGATCGGTCTCGCGTCTGCGGGCCTACGGATCGATGACCTACGTCGGTTTCAAGAGCCTGATCTACGCTGATCTCGCGCCGGGCGATCCGCGCCTGGACGCCGCGTGGACGTGGATCAACAAGCACTACACCATGGACGAGAACCCCGGCATGGGCGACCAGGGCCGGTACTACTACTACAGCTCGATGGCCCGCGCCCTGCACGCGTTCGGGGCGACCGAGGTCGCCGGGCGGGACTGGCGGGCGGACTTGGTGGCCATGCTCGAGGCCCTGCAGGAGCCGGACGGCTCATTCCGCCTGCTCAACGACCGCTGGATGGAGTCTGATCCGGTGCTCGTGACCGCTTATGCTCTGATCGCGCTGCAGCAGGCGGCGGGCCCGGCGGACTGAGCCGGGATTCGGGACACGCCGCGGGCCTTCCGCGGTCAGCAACGAGGGAAACCAGATGACCACCGTCGCCGCACACGCCACACTCCCCAAGCAGTACGCCCGCCTGACCGAGATGCTCCGCGAGGCGGACACGCTCAAGTCCGTGGGGGCGATGCTGGGCTGGGACCAGGAGACCTACATGCCCGCGGCCGCGGCGCCGGCCCGCGCCGGCCAGGCCGCGCTGCTCGCCCGACTCCACCACGAGCGGTTCACCGACCCGAAGGTCGGCGAGCTGCTGGCCGCGTGCGAATCGGACCCGACGCTCTCGGCCGAGGGCTCGGAGACGGCCGCCAACCTGCGGGAGATCCGGCGCGACTACGACAAGGCCACCAAGGTGCCCGGCGATCTCGTGGCCGAGCTGGCCCGCACCGGCTCGGAGGCCCAGGACGTCTGGAAGAAGGCGCGGGCGAAGTCGGACTTTGCGATGTTCGCCCCCGCGCTGGAGAAGATGATCGGCCTGACCCGGCGCAAGGCCGAGTGCCTGGGCGTGCCCGAGGGCGGCGAGCTCTACGACGCGCTGCTCGACGAGTACGAGCCCGACGCCCGCGCCGCGGAGATCGAAGCGGTCTTCAACCCGCTGCGCGACCGGCTCAGCGCCTTCATCGCCGACGTGAAGGAGAACGGCACCCCCCCGAAGACCGACTTCATGAGCCGCAAGATCTCCAAGGCCGGCCAGCACGCCTTCGGCACCGCCGTGCTGACGGCGCTCGGGTTCGACTTCAACGCGGGCCGGCTGGACACCACGACGCACCCGTTCTGCTCGGGCATGGCCGCGGGCGACACCCGCCTGACCACGCGCTACGAGGAGGACAACTTCGCCGACGCGCTGACCAGCAGCATGCACGAGTGCGGGCACGGGCTGTACGAGCAGGGCCTGCCCAAGTCCGGCCCGCACGCGGGCATGCCGCTGGCCGACAGCGTCTCGCTGGGCATCCACGAGTCGCAGAGCCGCATGTGGGAGAACTTTGTGGGGCGCTCGCGTCCCTTCTGGAAGTGGGCGCTCCCGCTGGCGAATCGGCACTTTGACGGCGCGCTGCACGACGTCGACTTGGACGCGATGACGGCTGCGATGAACACCTGCACGCCCTCGCTCATCCGGGTCGAATCCGACGAGCCGACGTACAATCTGCACGTGATGATCCGCTTCGGCATCGAGCGTGCCATGATCCGGGGTGATCTGGCGATCAAGGACCTGCCCGGCGCGTGGAACGATTCGTACAAGTCGCTGCTGGGCATCGATGTGCCCGACGACCGGCGCGGCTGCCTGCAGGACGTGCACTGGTCCTTCGGCCTGATCGGATACTTCCCCACCTACTCGCTGGGCAATCTCTACGCGGCCCAGTTGTGGGAAACGATCAACGATCAGATCCCCGACCTGGACACGCAGACCGAGAAGGGCGAGTTCGGGGCGTTGCTGACGTGGCTGCGCGAGAACATCCACCGCCACGGACGCCGCTACACGGCGTCGCAGCTGTGCGAGCGGGCCACAGGCAAGCCCCTGAGCGCGGACCCTCTGATGCGACACTTGGAGCGTCGCGTCAAGCCCGCCTACGGCATGTGATCCGGTTCAGAGGAGCGCGGGCAGGACTTCGGCGAGTCGCTCGAAGTCGGCCATCGAGTTGTGCCACTGGCAGCTGACCCGCATCAGGCGCGGGTGCACGCCGGCCAGGCCCCAGCAGGGTGCCTGGATGTTGTGGTCGAGCAGCAGCGCGTCCCACAGGGCGTCATCGAACATGGTGCCCTTGGGCACGCCGCCCTCGGGCACGGGAAGGCACAGCGAGACCATGGAGGCGAGCATGGACCCGGGCACGGGCTGCTCGATGCCGATCGCGTCGGTGATGAGGCGGGTGCCGGCGATCACCGTCTCGTGGTTGCGCTGCTGCAGGCCCTGCAGGCCGCCCGGGTGCTGGGCGCTGAGGTGGGCGATGGCCACGGGCAGCACGAGGTTGCCGGTGGGGTCCTCGGTGCCGACGTAGTCGAAGTCGCAGAGGAAGGCCTTGCGTTCCGGGCGGCTCAGGTGCGTGCGGCAGGACATGGCGACCGGCTTGATCTGCTTCTGCCGTTCCGGGTCGGCGTACAGGAATCCGGTGCCCTTGCTGGCGGCCAGCCACTTGTGGCAGCTCGCGGCGTAGTAGGTCGGGCGCAGCGCGTGCAGGTCGATGGCGATCTGGCCGGGCGTGTGGGCGCCGTCGATCAGGGTGTCGATGTCCTTGGCGCGGGCCATGGGCACGATCCGCTCGACGGGCATCCGGACGCTGGTCGCGCTGGTGATGTGCGAGCAGATGATCAGGCGTGTGCGGGGGGTGATGGCCTCCTCGATGGCCGCGACGGCCAGGTCGGGAGTCAGTTGGGGGAAGGGCACCTTCGCCACCACGATGCGGGCCCCGGCCCGGGCGGTCACGCGGGTCAGCTCGTTGATGGTGGCCTGGTACTCGTGGCTGGTGACGATGACCTCGTCTCCCGGCTCGAGGTTGAGGCTGAGGATCACCGACGACATCGCCACCGTGCCGTTGGGCACCAGGGCCAGGTCGCCGGCGTCGCAGTTGACGAGCCGGGCGATCGCCTGGCGGGCGTCGTCGCTGTACCGCTCAAGGTCGAACTTGTAGAACCGGACCGGGTCCAGCTCAATCCGTCGGTGCAGCTCGCGCTGGGCGTCGCGGACGACCTCGGGCACGCAGCCGTAGGACGCGCCGTTGAGCATGGTCAGCCCCGGACGCACGCCGTGGCGTGCCGGCTGTCCGACGCGGTCGGCGAAGGCCTCGAGGACTGGTTGAAGGCGGGCGGCGGGAGCGGTGGTGCGGGTCGCGGCGGTGGTCATATGGCCAACAGTATCGGCGAGCGGATCGCCCGCGGATCAGGAGACAGCACGCCCCTGTGCGGTTATCCTGCGGGCATGATCCGATGGCTTTCATATTTCATAATCTCGTTGTGCGCCAGCCTCGCCGGCGCGCAGGGCAATGTCCCCACGCTCAAGCAGATCATGGCCGACCCATCGTGGTTCGCCCGTTCGCCGCAGCCGCTCGGCTGGCTCGCGGACGGGTCCGGCGTGCTCTACGACCAGCGGCGTGAGGGCGTGCTCGGGCGCGATACATCGGACCGCTTTGTCCTGATGCTCGACGGCGTGACCGCCGCGGGATGGCCGCGGATGCTCGAGGACGCCGATCGGGCTCTTGCGATCCCCGCGAACGGGGATTGGACGCCGGACCGCACCTCGATGGTGGCCTCCCACCAGGGCGACGTGTTCCTGTGGGACGCGGGCGCCGGCTGGGTTCAACTGACCCGCACCACCGACCGGGAGTCGTCCCCCCTGTTCATGGCCGACCCGCGCCGGATCGCGTTCAGTCGGGGCGGATCGTGGATGATCCGCGATCTGGAGGGCGGCCTGGAGACCGAGGCGGCGGACATCCGCTTCGCCGAGGACCCGGCGGAAAAAGACAAGCCGGAACGCAAGGACCTCGAGCAGCAGCAGCAGGACCTGTTCCGCTTCCTGCGCGAGCGGGAGATCCGGCGCGAACGCAACGAGGTCATCGACCGCTCCCGGGATCGGCTCAATCCCGCCCGGGTTCCGGGGCCGTTCTACCTGGATCCCAAGCAGCGTGAGCGGGGCCAGTGGCTCAGCCCGTCGGGCAACTGGCTGCTGGTCTCCACCGCGCCGCGCGCGGGCGGCGACGAGCCGACCGACCAGATGCCGCGGTATGTCACCGACACGGGGTACGTGACCACGCAGCGGGTCCGCACCAAGGTGGGCTACGAGAAACGCGATCCGATCCGGTTCGCCCTGCTCGATCTCAAGAACGTCCGTGTGATCGATCTGTCCACCGACGATCTGCCCGGCATCCGGGAGGACCCGCTGGTGGAGATCAAGCGGGCCGCCGCGGACGCGAAGAAGGCCGCCAAGGCGGAGGGGACGGACACGGGCCGTGACGATGCGGACGTGCCGGAAGAGAAGGATGGTGACGGGGACGAGGCCGGGCAGGAAGAGACGCCCACGGAGGAGGGCGAGAAGGCGGCCGAGAAGCCGGAAAAGCCGGCCAAGCCCCGCGGCGTCAGCGAGATGGGCGTGCGTTGGTCGAACTCGGGGCGTTACGCCGCGGCCATGCTCCGCTCGCACGACAACAAGGACCGCTGGATCGTCGCGGTGGACACGACCGAGAAGGACCCGGCCTGGACGCTCGTCCATCACATGCGCGACCCGGCCTGGATCTCCTGGGAGTTCAACGCGATGGGCTTCGTGCCCGGCACCGAGACGCTCTGGTTCACCTCCGAGCACAGCGGCTGGGGCCACCTCTACACCGCCGCCATCGGTTCGGGGGCCGAGCCCACCGCCCTGACGGAGGGCCCCTGGGAGGTTCGTGAGGTCACGCCCATCGGGCGGGGCGACGATACATCATTCCTCGTGCGGACCAACCGGACCGATCACGGCGTCTACGAGATCGAGCGGGTGACGCTCGACGGCGTTCGGACGCCGCTGACCTCGCTGGGCGGAACGGTCGAGTCCTTCACCGTTTCCCCGGACGAGCAACGCGTGCTGATGACCTGGTCCACCGCGATCGACCCCCCGGAGCTGCTGGCGATGCCGGTCGATGCGTCGCAGCCTCCGGTGCGGCTGACCAAGACGGACACCGCGTTGTACCGCTCGTTCGATCTGGTCGAGCCTCGGTTGGTCAAGATCCCCTCGTCCCACGCCGATCTGCCCATCCACACGCGGGTTTACCTGCCCGATCCGCAGCGCTTCCCCGGGCCGCGCCCGGTGGTCATCTTCGCCCACGGGGCGGGGTATCTGCAGTTCGCGTACAACGGCTGGTCGAACTACTTCCGCGAGCACATGTTCCACACGCTGCTCGCCGAGCGGGGCATCATCGTGCTCGGGCCGGACTTCCGCCACTCGGAGGGGTACGGGCGGGACTGGCGGACCGCGGTCTACCGCGTGATGGGCTACCCGGAACTTGAGGACTTCGATGACTGCCTGGCCTACGCCGCCGAGCACTTTAATGCGGACACCGAGCGGGTGGGCATCTACGGCGGGTCGTACGGCGGTTTCATGACGCTCATGGCCATGTTCGTCAAGCCGGATGTCTACGACGCGGGTGCTGCGCTGCGGTCCGTCACGGACTGGCGGCACTACAACCACGGCTGGACGAGCAACACCCTCGACACGCCGCAGGTGGATCCGGGGCCGTTCGATCGCTCCAGCCCCATCACGCACGCCGAGGGACTGGCGGGGCGGCTGGAGATCCTGCACGGGCTGGAAGACGACAACGTGGTCGCCCAGGACGTCATCCGGCTCTCGCAGCGCCTGATCGAGCTGGAGAAGACCGGCTGGAACATGACGCTCTATCCGATCGAGCCGCACGGATTCATCGAGCCGAGTTCATGGCTGGACGAGTACCGCCGCATCCTGGAGCTGTTCGAAGAAACGCTGCTCCCATGAGTGGTGCCGGAAGGGTGCTGATGAAGACGCAATATCGGTTTGCCGCTCTGATGGTGGCGGGGTTTGTTTCGATCGGGTGGGCCCAGGGATCAGCGGAGGACTACCGCCGCGCCGATGCGCTGCCCGGCCCGTGGAGCGGCATGGTCCGCAACGCGTCGGTGGATGTCCGCTGGACGGACGACGGCGCGCCGGTGTACCGCGTCGAGCGGCCCGACGGTTCCGATGTGTGGCGGACGGTGGAACTGACCACCGGCGAAGTCCGCGACGCGTTCGACCAGCCGGCCATCGCGGCCGGGCTGGCAGAACGAGGCGTCGGTGGCGACGCACGCATCGCGTGGTTCGAGTTCGACGCCGGGCGACTGCTCTTCATGGTCGCCGGGGACGCAAGGGTGTGGTCGTGGCGGGCGGATGGAGCGGCGTTGGAGGCGGTCGATCCCGCATCACTGCCCGCTCGGTTCGGGCTCGAGCCGCAGCGGACGGTCCGGACCAGCGGCGGCGGCCCGGCCACCAGCATCTTCGTGGTCAACGCGACGCAGGCCGATGTTCGCCTTTTGTGGCTGGACCACGAGGGCCGCCCGCGGGAGTACGCGGCGATCACCCCGGGCGGCACGCACCGGCAGAACACCTACGCCGGCCACACGTGGCGTCTGGTCGATGCGACCGGGGAGGCACTGGGAACCTACGTCGCCACCGAACGCCCGGGCGTGATCTTCGGACGCCCCGCCCCGGATGCGGAACCGGATCCGCGTGAGCCGCCCGAGCCCGAGCCGGCGGCCCGCCCGGGCCCGAACCGCTCACCCGACGGGGCGTTCACGGTCCGCTTCCGCGACCATCAGGTCGTGCTCCGCAAAGAGTCCGACGGGACCGAAACCGTGCTGACCGAAGACGGCTCGGCGGAAGACCGCTACGGCGGACGCGTCTGGTGGTCGCCGGACTCGACCCGGTTCGTCGTTTGTCAGACCAAGCCCGGGTTCGACCGGCGGGTGCACATCGTCGAGTCTTCGCCGGCCGATGCGCTGCAGCCGAAACTGATCGAGTTCGGCTACCGCAAGCCCGGCGACGCCGTAGATGTTCGGCGTCCGCGTCTGTTCGATGCGGTGGGGGGGGTGAGGGCGCGGCGGATCGCGGTTGATGACTCGCCGATCGAGAACCCGTGGAGCGTGGACCGGATCGAGTGGCTGGCGGATTCGTCGGCCTTCGCCTATCTCTACAACGCCCGCGGCCACCGGACCGTGCGGTACGTCTTCGTGGACGCCCAGTCCGGTGCGGCCCGCATCGTGGCCGAGGACTCGACCGAGACATTCATCGACTGGACGAACAAGGTCTTCGTCCACCGCCTCGACGCGACCGGCGAACTGATCTGGATGTCCGAGCGGTCGGGTTGGAACCATCTCTACCTCATCGACACCGCCTCGGGCACGGTCAAGAACCCGATCACGACGGGCGAGTGGGTTGTCCGGGGGGTGGAGCGCGTAGACGAAGCCGCCCGACAGGTCTGGATCCGCGTCATGGGCGTGCAGCCCGGCGAGGACCCCTACCACGTGCACTACGCCCGCGTGAACTTCGACGGCTCCGGATTCACGATGCTCACCGAGGGCGACGGCACCCACCGCGTCGACTTCAGCCCCGACGGCGCCCACTTCGTGGACGTGTGGTCGCGGGTGGACCTCCCGCCGGTGACCGAGATCCGACGCACCAGCGACGGCTCCCGCGTCGCGGTGCTGGCCGAGGCGGACACCGAGGCGTTGCGGGCCGCCGGCTGGGAACCGCCCGAACGATTCGCGGCCAAGGGGCGTGACGGCACCACGGACATCTGGGGCTTCATCCAACGCCCGAGCAACTTCGATCCCGCCAGGTCATACCCCGTCATCGAGTCGATCTACGCCGGCCCGCACGGCCACCACGTCCCGAAGGGTTTCTCGGTGTGGCAGGGCTCGCGATCGCTGTGCGAGCTGGGCTTCGTCGTCGTCCACATCGACGGCATGGGCACCAACTGGCGGTCCAAGGCCTTCCACGACGTGGCCCACAAGAACCTCAAGGACGCCGGGTTGCCCGACCGCATCGCGTGGATGAAGGCCGCGGCCGCCGATCGTCCCTGGATGGACCTGTCCCGCGTGGGCGTCTACGGCGTGTCCGCCGGCGGGCAGAGCGCGCTGGGGGCGTTGCTGTTCCACGGCGACTTCTACAAGGCCGCCGTCGCCGACTGCGGCTGCCACGACAACCGCATGGACAAGATCTGGTGGAACGAGCAGTGGATGGGCTGGCCCGTCGACGACGCCTACGCCGCCAGTTCCAACGCGGAGCACGCCGCCAACCTGACCGGCAAACTCATGCTGACCGTCGGCGAGATCGACCAGAACGTGGACCCCGCCAGCACGATGCAGGTCGTCGACGCGCTCATCAAGGCGGACAAGGACTTCGAGTTGATCGTCTTCCCGGGATTGGGCCACGGCACGATCGGCTCGCCCTACGGTCAGCGTCGCATGCGGGACTTCTTCGTCCGCAGCCTGCATGGCCTCGAACCCCGCTGGACCGAAACGCCCTAGGCCCTCAGTTCCTGCACGAGTGCGTGGGCGAGGTACTCGTACTGGGCGGGCGTGTTGTAGACCTGCGCGCTCAGGCGCAGCGAGGTCGTGCCGCCGGGCGTGCCCCACACCGGGATCTGGATCCGCCAGCGGTCGTAGAGCCGGTCCTTGAGCGTCTGGGCGGGGGGCGCGCCCGACGGCAGCGTAATGGTCGCCATCGGGCCGAGCATGGCGTCGGGCACCGGGGCCTTGACGCCGATCGCGTCGCACACGGTGTCGCGGGCGGTCAGGCACATCGCGTGGTTCTGGGCCATGATCGCGTCGATCCCGCCGGGGATCAGTCCTTCGAGGAACTCGATCGCATCGGCCACGGCCAGCCTGGCGGTGGGGTCGTCCGTCCCCGCATAGTCAAACTCGTGATGGAAGCAGGGGCGATTCGTCCGCCCGGTCGCCTCGGGCAGGCGCTCGGCGTCGTTGGAGAGCACCAGCGGGCGGAAGCCCTCCTGCTTGTCGCGGCGCACGTGGACGAACGCGGCCCCCTTGGGCGTGCACAGCCACTTGTGGCAGTTGCCCGTCGCGTAGGCCGCGCCCCAGGCATCTAACTCCATGGGGATGCAGCCCGGCCCGTGGGCGGCGTCGAGGATCGTGTCGATCCCCCGCTCGTTCAACGCCGCGATCAGGCGCTCGGCGGGCAGGCGCATGCCGGTCGCGCTGGTCATCAGAGAGAACATGGCGACCCGGGTCCGCGCCGTGACGCACGCCATCACCGCGTCGAAGGCCGCGTCGGGGTCGGGCATGGGCCATGGCAGCGGGGCGGTGACCACATCCGCCCCGCGTGCACGGGCGATCGCCCGGCAGTTGTTGGCGCAGGCGGTGTACTCGTTCCCGGTGATCAGGATCTCGTCACCCGGGGCGAGTGCCAGGTTGTGCAGCGCCGTGGTCACGCCGGTGGTGGCATTGGCCACGAACACCAGATCGCGACCCTGGGCTCCCACAACGGGTGCAAGGGCGTCGCGGGACCGATCCATCAGAGTCCAGATGTCATCGACGTAGAAGCGGACCGCGTCGGCCTCGATGCGGTCGCGCCAGCGGGCCTGGGCCTCGATGACGGGCGTGGGGCAGGCACCGAAGGATCCGTGGTTGAGATACACGGTGCTCGGATCGATGTGGAAATGGGCCGCCAGCGGGCTCGGGGCGGGCCGGTCCACCGATTACCCTTGGACATCCAGCGAGCGTCCGAGCGCGATGCCGGTGGCCGCCTGGTTCCGGTCCGCGGGATGGCGGTACATCGGGAAGGCCCCGCCGGGCGTGGGGCGTCCCTGCACCGCAGCGACATCGTTCGCCAGGTCGATCGCGTCCACCTGGGCGGCGACCAGCCGGGAGGGGTCGGTGGCGGGGCGGGACTGCTGGGAGCGACCGATGCGTGCGATGGGCTCCGTGCGCGACGGGACGTCCGTTCGGGTCGTCTGGCTGCTGTCCGAAACCGGGGCGACCTTGGCGACGGGGCGCACGCCATAGGCCTGCGCGGCGCGGTTCACCGGGAACGCGTTGGTCGGGAACGGGATCGAGCCGGAGATGCGGTCCATCGTGCCTCGGGTCTGCGCACGCCGCCGTCGGAGGGGCGGGGTGCCGTTTCGATCCGTGGCGGCCTCCCTGCCGTCACGCGAAACCATGATACCACGAGCCCCCCGCGGCGACACCCCATGTGGATGGTCTGCGCAAAGGTTGCGTTATGCGGACCCGGGCCTGCGCTCCGGTGCGCACAATCAGCGCGATTCGTCCGCCAAAGCGGGATTCTGCCCCGATGGCCGACCGGGACACCTGCCCGCTCTCTCCGGGCATAGGGCCGGGCAAGAAAGGGCGGGGGTGCCGTTCCGGGCGCCCCGGCCGCATGGGTTGTCACTCAGTCATCGTCCTCGCCGTGTCCGGCGAAGGCGGCGATGACCTCCTTCTGGATGTGCGGCGGCGTGTTCTCGTCGTGCGAGTACTCCATGGTGTAGCTGCCCGCGCCCGCGGTGATGCTCTTGAGCTCGTTGGAGAACGTCTGTAACTCCGAGAGCGGGGCCTGGGCCACCACGGTGCACATGTCGCCCGCGAGCATCCGGGTGTCCTGCACCCGCCCGCGTTTGGTGGACAGATCGCCGGCGATGTCGCCCATCTTGCCCGCGGGCACGGTGACCTCGAGCGTCACGAACGGCTCGAGCAGCACCGGGCGGGCCTTGGAGACCGCGTCGATGAACGCCCGCTTGCCCGCGGTGACGAAGGCGATCTCCTTCGAGTCCACCGCGTGGAACTTGCCGTCCGTGACCTCCACGCGGATGCCCTTCATCGGGTACCCCGCGACCGCGCCGCCGGAGAGCACGGAGCGCACGCCCTTCTCGATGGCGGGCATGAACTGCCGGGGGACCGACCCGCCCACGGTGGCGTTGACGAACTCGAACCCGGTCTCGTGATCGGGCGGCAGGGGCACCACCCGCAGGTGCACCTCGCCGAACTGGCCCGCGCCGCCGGTCTGCTTCTTGTGGCGGTGGTGACCCTCGGCCGCGCTGGTGATCGTCTCCTTGTACGCGATCTTCGGCGTCGCGGTGATCAGCTCGATGTTGTACTGGTCCCTGAGTTTCTCGATCACCACCCGCAGGTGCAGCTCGCCCAGCCCGCGGAGCACCGTCTGTTTGGTGGCCGCGATGCGTTCGAGACGCAGGGACGGGTCCTCGGCCAGGATCTTGTGTGCGGCGGTCGAGAACTTGGTCTCGTCGGCGTGGTTCTTCAGCTCGATCGCCAGGCCGTACATCGGCTCGGGCAGCGGCAGCGGCGCCAGGTGGACCGAGTCGAGATCGTGGCCCTCGTGCAGCACCGCGTCGAAGAAGATGTCGTCGATCTTGGCCACGGCGCCGATGTCCCCGGGGCCGAGCGCTTCGACCTCGTGGCTCTCCTTGCCCTGGCGCTTGAGCAGGTGGCCCACCCGGATCGGCTTCTTGTGGTCGCCCAGCAGGATCTCGCTCTTGGCCCGAAGCGTGCCCTGGTGCACGCGGAACACGCCCAGTTTGCCGACGAACGGGTCGGTGGTCACCTTGAAGATGTGCGCGAGCACGGGCTTGCCCGGGTCCGGCTCGGCGTGGAAGGGCTGCTCGTCCGAGTCATCGTCGACGCGACGCAGGAACGGGCGCGGGTTGCCCTCCAGGGGGCTCGGCAGCAGCGACGCCATGACGTGGAGCAGGGCCGCGTCGCCCGCGCCGGACTTGGCGCTGACGAAGGCGATCGGCACCAGGTGGGCGTCGCGCAGGGCGGCCTCGAACGCGTCGTGGAGCCGGGCCTTGTCGAGGTTGGCGTCATCGCCCTCCTCGAGGTACTGATTCATCAGGTCGTCCTGCATCTCGACGATCTGCTCGACGATGGCGCGGTGGGCGTCGGCCTCGCTGCTGAACATCGTCTCGCCCTGGTCCTCGCGATCGAACACCGATATCACGCCGGAACGGTCCGGCGTCGGCAGGCTGATCGGGAGGCACTCGGGCCCGAACTCGTCGCGGATCGATCCCACCAGGGCCTCCAGGTCCGCCTGCTCGTCGTCGATCTTGTTGATGATGATCATCCGCGGCAGGTTGCGGTCCTTGGCGATCGACATCATCCGCCGCGTCATCGGCTCGATGCCCCGCCCCGCGTCGATCACGACCGCGACCGTCTCGACCGCGGGGAACACGCTGACCGCGTGGCCCGCGAAGTCGCCCAGCCCGGGCGTGTCGATGAGGTTGATCATGTGGCCCTCGTGCTCGACGTGGAGCATCGAGGTCCGCAGGGAATGCTTGTGGTGCTTTTCCTCGTCGGACCAGTCGGAGAAGGTCGTGCCCTCCTCGACCGAGCCCATCCGCTGGATCACCCCCGTCAACAACAGCAATCGCTCGGCGAGCGTGGTCTTCCCGGAACCGGTCTGACCGACCAGGGCGAGGTTGCGGATGTCGGCGGGGTTTCGTACAGCGGCCATAACGGCGGCCCTCCTTTCAGAGGGCGTCGGTCCCGGCCTTGGCTGGTCGGGCTCGACGCCCGGACACAGGTTTCCCCCCGGTCCCTTCCCTCGGGGACCGGCGGACGGGCCATCCTACCACGAACCCCCGGTTGCACAACGCGCAATCCGCCGACCGTATCATCCTTCATGACGACCGTAGTGACCCGCTTTGCGCCCTCCCCCACCGGACACCTCCACATCGGGGGCGCCCGAACCGCCCTGTTCTGCTGGGCTTTCGCCCGCAAGCACGGGGGAAAGTTCGTTCTCAGGATCGAGGACACCGACCAGCGACGGTCCTCCGACGCCGCCACGCGGGGCATCTTCCGCTCCCTGGCCTGGCTGGGAATCGACTGGGACTTCGGCCCGACCCACGAGGCCCCGGACGGACGCACCCTCGGTGGCGACCAGCCCGGCGTGGGCTCCTACTTCCAGTCCGAACGCCTCGACGTCTACAACGAGCACATGCGTCGCCTCATCGACGCCGGCCTGGCCTACCCCGCCTTCGAGTCGCCCGATGAGCTCGAGGCCAAGCGCCAGGCCGCCATCGCCGCCAAGACGGGCTACAAGTACGATCGCGCCGCGCTGGAGATCCCCAAGCAGGAGCGCATCGCCCGCATGGACGCCGGCGAGTCCCACGTCGTCCGCTTCCTGATGCCCGACGAGCCGATCACCGTCCACGATCAGGTGCTCGGCGACGTCACGGTCAACCCCGAAGAGCTCGACGACTTCATCATCCGCAAGCGTGACGGCTTCCCGACGTACCACTTCGCCGTGGTGGTCGACGACGCGGCCATGGGCGTCACCCACGTGCTCCGCGGCCAGGAACACCTGATCAACACGCCCCGCCACGTGGCGCTCCAGAAAGCCCTGGGCTTCCCCACGCCGGTCTACGCGCACATGCCGCTGATCTTCAACGTCGACGGCTCCAAGATGTCCAAGCGGGACAAGGATAAAGCGGCCAAGGCCGCGGTCAAAGCGGCGGGCCTGACCGAGTGCCCGGTCCCCGGCGTGGCGCCGGAGGACTTCGCCGTCTGGCTCGACGATAAGACCCGCCAGCTCGACACCGACGCGCTGGCCGCCATCGCCGCCCTGCTCAAGGTCGACCTGCCCGAGATCAACACCGAGGACTTCGAGGCCGCCGGCTACCTGCCCGGCACGCTGATCAACTTCCTCGCCCTGCTCGGTTGGAACCCCAAGACCAAGAACGCCGACGGCACCGACCTCGAGCGGTTCGACGCCGCCTACCTCGCGGCCAACTTCGACCTGCCCGGCATCGGCAAGACCCCCTCCAAGTTCGACCGATCCAAACTGCTCGCCTTCAGCGCCGACGACCTCGCCGCCATGGACGACGCGGCCTTCGCCAAAGCCTGGCGGGCCTGGGCCGAGAAGTTCGACACCGAGCTGACCGAACGGTTCAGCGCCAACGACATGCGGATGCTCGCCCCGGCCGTCAAGCCCCGCTGCAAGACCCTCCGCGACGGCCGCGCGATCGTCGGCTTCGCCCTCGTCGCCGACGACGCGCTCGAGTACGACGGCAAAGTGGTCCACAAGGTGCTCATCAAGGGCGACCGCAAGGGTCTCGAGACCCTCCGGGAGCTCAAGCCCGTGGTCGACGCGATCGAGCCTTTTACGCCCGAGGGTGTCGAAGCCGCCGTGGCGGCCTACGCCGAATCAAGCGGACTTGGCATGGGTAAAGTCGCCCAACCCCTCCGCGTGGCCGTCACCGGAACCAGCGTCTCGCCGCCCCTGGGCCAGACGCTGGCCATCCTGGGCAAGGACCGCGTGCTGGCCCGGATCGACCGCTGTGTCGATCACGCGGAGGCCCACGCGTCCGAGCCCGCCTGAGCCAACTGGCCCAAATGCTGTGATCACACGCAAAGTCGACTCGGGCGCGGAATAGGCTCCGATCCGGCCCGATTCGTGGTCGGCACGACGGTTCGCACCCGCCCGATCTGATCCAGAGGAATCTTTAAATGCCAGGACACGACGCCCTGCTCCGCCCCCTGACCGCCGGCGACCTCGCCACCCCGAACCGGGTCTGGATGGCCCCCCTGACCCGCAGCCGCGCCACCATGCCCGGCAACATCCCCAACGACCTCAACGCCGAATACTACCGCCAGCGGGCCGGGCGCGAGTCCGGGGCCGGGCTGATCATCTCCGAAGCCACTCCCATCTCCCCGATGGGCCACGGCTACTACGCCACCCCCGGCATCCACTCCGATGCCCAGCAAGCCGGCTGGAAAAAGGTCACCCACGCCGTCCATGGCGCGGGCGGCCGGATCGTCTGCCAGCTCTGGCACGTCGGGCGCGTCTCCAACAGCGCCCTCCTGCCGGACCACCAGCCGCCGGTCAGCTCCACAGAGGAGCCCAGCCGCTCCCAGACCTACATCGATCATTCCAGCGAACGCGTCCCCGCCAGCCCGCCCCGCAAGCTCGATCCGTCCGAGCTGCCCGGCATTGTGGCCGACTTCGCGGCCGGGGCCCGCCGCGCCATCGCCGCCGGCTTCGACGGCGTCGAAATCCACGGCGCGAACACCTACCTCCTCGACCAGTTCACCCGCGACGGCATGAACACCATGGCCCCGCCGTGGGGCGGCTCGCTCGAGAACCGCCTGCGGTTCCCGCTGCTCGTCGCACAGGCGGTGGCCGACGCGATCGGCCCCGGGCGGGTGGGCTACCGCATCTCGCCCCTGAGCGACCACCACGACGCGGTCGACTCCGACCCCGGCACCACCTTCTCCGCCCTGGCGACCGCCCTGGGCGCCATGGGCCTGGCCTACCTCCACGCGGTGGAGACCTGGGACCGCTCCAAGATTGACCCCCGCGTCGAGACCGTCATCCCGCGCATCGCCGGGGCCTTCAAAGACGCTGGCGGCGGGGCCTACATCGCCAACGGCGACTACTCCATCGAACAGGCCGACCGGGCCATCGCAGACGGCTGGGCCGACGCAGTCGCCTTCGGCAAGCTGTTCATCAGCAACCCCGACCTGACCGAACGCGTCCGCCAGGGCGGGCCGTACAACGAGTGGAACGCCAACACCTTCTACACAGGCACGGCCGAGGGCTACACGGACTACCCCGCGTTGGAAGAAGCGACCCAGCACGCCGAGTGACCCAACGGTGACGTGCGGACGAACGGTGCCGTGCTCTTCGCTTCGAAGAGCACGGTCTTGGAACTCCCGGGAATCGTGCTCTTCGAAGACGAAAAGCACGGCACCGATGCATCAAACACCCTAAACTCCCCCGTGGCACCCAACCCCCAAGGCCGCGTCGTCATCGCCGGCGGATCCGGCTTCCTCGGCCTGAACCTCGCCCGCCACCTCGCCGCCCTCGGTCACGAGGTCGTGATCCTGTCGCGGTCCGCGCCGCCCTCCGGCCCGTGGACGCACCAGCCATGGGACGGCCGCACGCTCGGGCCGTGGGCCGAGTCGCTCGACGGCGCGGCCGGGGTCGTCAACCTCGCCGGACGCACCGTCGACTGCATCAAGACCCCCCTGCACTGCGACCAGATCCTGCGCTCCCGGGTCGAGTCCACCCGCGTGCTGGGCGACGCGGTCGGCCAAGCGTCGTCGCCGCCGCCGGTGTGGGTCCAGATGTCCACCGCCCACATCTACGGCGACCCAGAGATCGAGTGCGACGAGTCCGCCCCCTTCGGCTACGGCCTGGCCCCGACCGTGGGCCGGGCGTGGGAAGACGCTTTCGACCAGTCTTGCCCCGAGGGCGTCCGCCGCGTGGTCCTGCGCACCAGCTTCGTGCTCGGCCATTCCGGCGGCGCACTGCCGCAACTCGCCCGTCTGGCCCGCCTCGGTCTGGGCGGCACGGTGGGCACCGGGCGCCAGGGCATGAGCTGGCTGCACGAGGCGGACATGAACGCGTTGTTCGAGCGGGCCCTGGCCGACACCTCGATGCAGGGCGCCTATATCGCCAGCGCCCCCGAGCCGCTGCCCAACAAGGCCTTCATGGCCGAACTCCGCCGGGCGGTGCGGATGCCGATCGGCCTGCCGACCTTCGCCTGGCAGGTCAAAGTCGGCGCGCCGCTGGTCCTCAGGACCGATCCGGAACTGGCGCTGTACGGCCGCTTTGTCGTCCCTCGCCACCTGATGGACGCCGGCTACGCCTTCCGCTTCCCCACGCTGCGGAGCGCGCTGGCCGACCTGTTCGGCCGGTCCGCCTGAACCCAAAATCCACCGCCCCGCGCTACGATCCCGCCACGGAGGCTTCCCCATGTCCGAGGCGACCATCAACCGCCACTTCATCCAGCAGGTCATCGACGCCGACATCGAATCCGGAAAGTGGGGGGCCCCGGGCGATCGCTCGGTCGTCCGCACCCGCTTCCCGCCCGAGCCCAACGGCTACCTGCACATCGGCCACGCCAAGTCCGTCTGCCTCAACGCCGGCCTGGCCCGCGAGTACGGCGGTGCGTTCAACCTGCGGTTCGACGACACCAACCCGGCAAAGGAAGAGCAGGAGTTTGTCGATTCCATCGCTGCCGACGTCGCTTGGCTGGGCGGCGAATGGAGCGGGGACATCCGCTTCGCCTCGGACTACTTCGAGCAGATGTACGCCTGGGCCGTCGAGTTGATCGAAAAGGGCCTGGCCTATGTGGACGAGCAGCCCGGCGACAAGATCAAGGAGCAGCGCGGCAACCTGACCGATCCCGGCACGCACTCGCCCTTCCGCGACCGTCCCACCGCCGAATCGCTGGAGCTGTTCAGCAAGATGAAGTCCGGCGGCGTGCGTGACGGCGGCGCGGTGCTCCGCGCCAAGATCGACATGGCCAGCCCGAACATGAACCTGCGCGACCCGGTCATGTACCGCGTGGTCAACACCCCGCACCACCGCACGGGTTCCACCTGGCACATCTACCCCATGTACGACTGGGCCCACGGGCTCGAGGACTCGATCGAGGGCATCACCCACTCGCTCTGCACCCTCGAGTTCGAGAACCACCGCCCGCTCTACGACTGGTTCATCAAGGCCATCAACCAGGACCGCGGGCCCGGCTCCAAGTGGGGCGACCCGATCCACCATTCCCAGCAGATCGAGTTCTCCCGCTACAACCTCGAATACACCACCATGTCCAAGCGCTACCTCAAATCGCTGGTGGACGAGAAAAAGGTGGCCGGCTGGGACGACCCGCGCATGATCACCGTCGCGGGCCTGCGCCGGCGCGGCTACACCAGTGAGTCCGTCCGCAACGCCGTGATCGAGGCGGGCATCACCAAGTTCAACGCCCTCAGCGAGTTCATCACCCTCGAGAACGCCGTCCGCGACGACCTGAACAGGCGAGCCCCCCGGCGCATGGGCGTGCTCGACCCCATCAAACTCGTCATCACCAACTGGGGCGACCACGGGGATCCCGAGCGGCTCGAAGAACTCCCCGCGATCAACAACCCCGAGGACGACGCGGCCGGAACACGCCCCGTCAAGTTCGGGCGCGAGCTGTGGATCGAGCGCGACGACTTCATGATCGACCCGCCGAAGAAGTTCTTCCGCCTCGGACCCGGTCGCGAGGTCCGCCTGCGGTGTGCGTACTGGGTCACCTGCCACGACTACAAAGCCGACGCCGACGGCAACATCACCGAGATCCACTGCACCTACGACCCCCAGACCCGCGGCGGCGACAACCCCCCGCCCGACGCCGAGGGCAACGTCCGCAAGGTCAAGGGCACCCTGCACTGGGTGGCCGCCGCGGACTGCGTGAACGCCACCGTCCGCCTCTTCGAACGCCTGTTCAACGCCGCACGCCCCGGAAAGGCCACCGGCGACATCATGGACGACCTCAACCCCGAATCGCTCAAGGTGCTCACCAACTGCAAGATCGAGAAGTCGGTCCTCTCGCCGTCGTCCGACGAGCCAGACTGGGGCGACGGCATCCGCCGCTTCCAGTTCGAACGCCTGGGCTACTTCTGCGTGGACAAGTCCTCCTCGCCCGAGGCGATGGTCTTCAACCGCACGGTGACGCTGAAGGACTCATGGTCAAAGGAACAGGCCAAGGCCTGAACCATCCACACAAGCGGGTGCCGTGCTCTTCGTCCTCGAAGAGCACGTTTCTCGTACTCACCGCAGTGGTCCGCACCTGAGGACCCTCGATTCGTGCTCTTGGCAGCGCCCAAGAGCACGGCACCGGCCCGTCCCGCACTCGGATGTAGGGATCTGTGCGCTGTTTCGAGGAACTGCCCGCCCGCCCGCTTGGAATCCCCGTCGGATACGGTACGCTGATGCCCAAAGGGATCGCCCGCGATCCCGAAGCCACACCCCGGCGAAACCAACCCATGGCGGATTCCCAACCACATCCCGGAATGCTCCCCCTCGGCGCCTGCCACTGCTGCGGCCGCGTCCACCGCATACCGCCGGTCCCGATGGGATCGGCGGTCCACTGCGTGCGTTGTGATGCCGTGATCCGCCACGCGGGCCACCCCCGGGCCACCGCACGCACCGCCGCCCTGGCGTCCGCCGCCCTGATCATCTACCCCCTGGCCCTGTCCCTGCCCGTCATGCGCATCGAACGCCTCGGGCACACGAGCGACGCGTCCATCTGGTCCGGCATGGTCGGCCTGCTGGCCGAGGGCCACCTCTTCGTCGGCGGCATCGTGCTGCTCTTCTCGATCGTCGCCCCGGTCGCCAAACTCATCGCGCTCTTCGTGCTCTGCGCGGGGAGCCGGGGTCTGCAGGCCCGCCACCGCGCCCGGACCTACCGCCTGGTCGAGTTCATCGGGCGGTGGGGCATGGTGGACGTGCTGCTGGTCGCCGTGGTCGTCGCGGCCGTCAAACTCGGCGACCTGGTCCAGGTCACGCCCGGCCCCGGCGTCGTCGCGTTCGGCTCGGTCGTGCTGCTCAGTCTGCTCGCCTCGGCCGCGTTTGATCCCCACGCCATCTGGGAGACCGACCCCGCATGACCGAACCAACAAAGCCAACCCAGCACCCGGAGCCGACGCGGGCCGAGCGCCCCGATGCACCGCCGGTGGCCGTCGTCCGCCCCCGCCGGTTCAGCGCCACGTGGCTCATCCCCGTCGGTGCCCTCGCGCTGGTCGGGGCCCTGCTCTTCTCGCACCTCGTGCGCGAGCGCGGCCCGGCCATCACCATCCGGTTCAACGACGCCGCGGGGATCCAGCCCGGATCGGAGATCGTCCACCGCGGCCTGGGCGTCGGCGTCGTCCGCGATCTCCGCCTGACCGACGACATGACCGGCGTGCTCGCCACCGCCGAACTCGCCCCCCACGCCGCGTCGCTCGCGGCCGAGGGCACCGCGTTCTGGATCGTCCGCCCCGAACTCAGCCTCGACCGCGTCGCCGGGCTCGACACCCTGCTGGGCCCGCAATACATCGCCGTCCGCCCGGCGCCCGCCGGATCGCCGCGGGCATCCGACTTCGAGGGCCTCGATGCCCCGCCGACCATCGCCTCGCCCGCCGACGGCTCGCTCCGTGTCACGCTACGAACACCCCGCCTCGGCGGGCTCGTCCCCGGCTCACCGATCCTCTACCGCGACGTGCCCGTCGGCGCGGTCCGCTCCGTGAGCCTCGCCCCGGACGCGACCGGCGTGGTCGTCATCGCCGACATCGAGCCGGCCTACGCCGCCCTCGTGCGCGACAACTCCCGCTTCTGGCGCTCCGGCGGCGTGGGCGTGGACTTCGGCCTCTTCTCGGGCCTCTCGGTCCGGGCCGATTCGCTCACCAGCGTCATCAACTCGGCCGTCAGCTTCGCAACGCCCAGGCGCCCCGGCGAAACCCCGCCCGACGGCGCGGTCTTCGAACTGGCCGACACCCCGGACAAGGACTGGCTCGAGTGGGCCCCGGCGATCGAACTCGACCCGGCTCCGCCCGGGAGCACGCCCCCATGAAACACACCCGCCGATCGATCGCCTGCGTTGTCTGCATCGTCCTCGGTCTGGCCGGATGCTCGGTCGCGCTGGGCCTGCTCTACCGCGATGTCGCGCTGACCGAGCAGGCCATCGCCCGCCTGGCGGTCGCGGAGAAAGCCGCCTACGAGTCCTTCGACGAGGACGCGGTGTTCAAGGCGTGGGCACCCGGACTCTGGCTCGGCGCGCTCGGGTCGGGCACGCTCGGCGTCATGCTGCTCGGGGCGGGGGTCACACTGTTCCTGTACGACCTGCCGGGCCTCATCGGCGTCGCACGGGGGTCGGACGCAGCGTCCTACGATCGCCCATGAACCTGATCTGCACCGGCACCATCGGCATCGACACCATCGAGACCCCCGGCAACGCCCGGCGTGAGCACCTCCTCGGCGGCTCGGGGGTCTACTTCGCCGCGGCCTCGTCCTTCTACACCACCTCCCGCCTCGTCGCCGTCGTCGGCGACGACTTCCCGCCCGAGTTCCTCGACACCATCAAGTCCTTCCCCGGCGTGGACATCGAAGGCCTCGAGATCCGCCAGGGCTCGAAGACCTTCCGCTGGGGCGGCAAGTACCTCGACGACATGGACCGGCGCGAGACGCTCTTCACCGAGCTCGGCGTCCTCGAAGAAGCCCCGCCCAAGATCCCCGAATCATTCAAGTCCTCCGAGATCGCCTTCCTCGCCAACTCGCACCCCGCCATCCAGGGCGACCTGCTCAGCCAGCTCACCCAGCCGAAGCTGACCGTGGCCGACACCATGGACCTGTGGATCAACATCGCCAAGGACGACCTGACCAAGCTGCTCAAGCGCGTCGACGGCCTCGTGCTCAACTTCGACGAGGCCGAACTCTTCACCGGCCGCCGCAACCCCGTCACCGCCGGCCGCCACCTGCTTGAGTTCGGCCCCCGTTTCGTGGTGATCAAGAAGGGCGAGCACGGCTGCATCCTCGTCCACCGCGACGGCCTCTGCGCGCTGCCCGCCTACCCCACCGAGAAGGTCATCGACCCCACCGGCGCGGGCGACACCTTCGCCGGCGGGCTCATGGGGCGCCTCGCGTCGACCGACACCAAGGATCCCGGCTCGTTCGAGTCCGTCCGCGAGGCCCTCGCCCACGGCACCGTGGTGGCCTCGTTCAACGTCGAGTCGTTCTCGCTCGATCGGCTCAAGCAGATCAGCAAGACCGACCTGCACACCCGCTTCGCCGACTACGCCAGCATGATCCGCATCGGCTGACGCGCACGCCGTCCGATCTCAGACAGTCGCGGACAGGGCGTTGTGCGACGGCAGCTTCACCTTGCCGTTGTACCACGGCAGATCGAAAACGTACCCGCCGTTTCGGGCCACGCAGTGGCCCTTCTCGATCGCCCTGGGCTTCATGTGCAGGTCCGGGTACGCGTCCAGCGGCGCATAGTGCGAAACGTACGACCGCCTCGTCAGGGCCGGGTTGCGGATCTCCGTGCCGGCGTGGGCCAGGTACGCGTGCCAGATCAGCACGTCGCCCCGCTTGGGCAGAAACACCTTCGGCTCGATCGCCAGCCGCTTCATCTGGTCGGTCAGGTAGTTGGAAAACTCCATCGGCTCGCGCTGCGCGTCGGGGTCCATCACGATGTTGCCACCGCCCCAGTCGAAGAACGGCATGATCTCCGGCTTCTGCGAGCCGCAGAAGTACTCCAGCGGCCCCGAGTCCGCGTGCACGTCCTCGAGCGGGATCCACGACGCGGCCATCCGGGCCAGGTGCTTCTGCGTCCGCACGTAAGGGTAATCCAGGTGGATCGGCTGCTGGCTGCCCTTGTGGAACAGCAGGCTCTGCAGCAGGCATGGCGGGCTCTGGAAGATGTGCCCCAGGAAACTCGTCACGCACTTGCTCAGCGACAGGTGCGCCGCCGCCAGCGAGGCGCACTGCACGTTGCAGAACTTGATGCGGCTCTCGTTGCGGAGCGTCTCCGCGTCGCACTCGTTGGCCGGCCGCTGCCGCCCGGCGATCTCCACGAAGATCTCGTGGTCCTTCGGGTTGGCCACCAGCGCGTCCAGATCCTCCTGCAGCAGGTCGATCAGGTCCGTGTCGATCGCGTTCTCGAAGATCACGACCCCGTGCTCCTGCCAGTACTCGAGCTTGGCCTTGAGGTCGTAGTCCTCGGGCCGGGCGAGCTTGCGGCAGTATCCATCGATGTCCGCGTCCGGCTCGTCGATCCACGGGCGATTCTTGTACCAGTCCTGAGCGGTCAGCGGCATATGGGTTCTCCGGATCCGGCCACCCCCGGGCCATTCAAGCCTATTGGACGCGGCATCGCCGATCAATCCGTTCATTCCCCCGCCCGCACCCGGAGTGCCGCCCGCCGAACTCCGTATGATCAGCGATGCCCGAAGAGCGCCCCTATCTCGACCCGTACCTGCGGGCCGCCGAAGACTTCGGGCCCGGCTTCGACGCCCTGCTCTGGCACTCCCCCAAGGCCCAGCAAACCCGCTTCCGGGTGATATCCCAGATGCTCAACACCGCCGGGCGCACCCTGGCGGACATCGGCTGCGGCAACGCCGACCTGCTGGTGGAACTGCACCGGCGCGGACGCGATCCGGCCGTCTACATCGGCGTGGACGCGGTCCCCCAGACCCTCGCCCACGCCCGCGAGAACGCGCAGAACGCCGGGATCGGCCACGCGCAGTTCGCGGACCACGACTTCGTTCGCGACGAGGCGTTGCCCGCCCGGCTCGTGGACGGGTCCGGCATCGACACGTTTGTTTTCTGCGGCTCGCTGAACACCCTGCCCCAGCAGCGGGCGCTGGGCATCCTCGGGCGTTTCTGGGACGCGATGACCGCCCGCCCGGACGCCGTACTGCTGTTCAACTTCCTCTCGGATCGGCACGACCGCGCCCGCACCCCCGCCACGCCGCCCGCGGTCCGCTTCGACGCGGTGGAGATGGTCCACTGGGCGCTCGACCGCACCCCGCTGGTGACCTTCCGCCACGAGTACCTCGGCGGGCACGACGCGACCGTGTGCATGCGCACCTCTCCCCGCGACAAAGCCTGACCGGTCCACGGCCCCCGGGCGCGCACGCGAAAGGTTCAGGACTCCCAGATCTGCATGAAACGGTCCGAGCCCTGCCGGCGGATCGAGTTGTCCTCGAGGATCTCCTCGGTCGACTCGATCAGTTCCGTACGGTCGAACACCAGGACTTCCTGTGCCTCGTCGTGGAACTCGATGACCAGGTAGCGATCCTCCAGGCCCTTGATGACCTCGAGCATGTGGGACAGGGACTTGATCGCCTCGCCGTTGATGCTCTTGACCGTCGGGCGGTACGAGACCGCGTACCCCTTGGTGATCGGGTGCGGCAGGAAGCCGGACGCGAGCACCACCAGCTCCTCGCCGGGGAAGGCCTGCTCCTCGTCCGCCCGCAGCGCGATCGGCGACCCCACCGCGGCCAGGTAGCCCAGGTAGTACTCGCCCAGGTGGTCCTGGCTCACCGGGCTGAACACCATCGGGCCGAGCACGAAATACTCCGGGTACTCGTTCCGGAGGGGCGCGAGCAGTTCGGCCCGCGACGTCGCCACCGGCAGCGACAGCTCCACGGGCTGACCCTTGCGGATGACCGTCACCGGCACCGAGCCGTCCGACGCCAGGCGCGGGATGTTGTAGGCCCAGTTCACACGCACGCCGTCGCCGACGGTGATCAGTCCCGCGTTGTCGATGTTCGAGTCCCCGATGCGGGAGACCAGGTCCCAGCGTTCCAGCGGGATGTCCTCGTTCTCGCCGGTGCAGATCAGGCCGGTCTGGTCGTCGCCCAGGCCGAGCCAGTCCCGCACCGCCTCGTTCTCCGCGGTCTGGAACCCCTCGGCGAACAGGCGGGGGCGGCCCTCGTACGACCCGTCGGCGATGTCGTCCAGGAACGCGCGGACCTCCTCAGACGGGATCAGGTACCCGATGTTCTGTGCCTGATCGATGCCGGAGAAGGTCACGCCGATCACCTGGCCGTCCATGACGACCGGCCCGCCCGAGTTGCCGGGGTTGAGCGCCGCGTCGACCTGGACCCGCAGCCCGAAGGTGCTCAGGTAGTAATCCGCGTACTCGATGCGGCTGACCACGCCCTCCGTGATCGAGAGCTGCTCGCCCCCCATGGGGTAGCCGTACGCCTGCACGGTGCCGCCGATGTCCGGCAGGGTCTCACGCAGGGTCAGCGGGGGGTGGGCGGCGTGGAAATCCGCCCGGTCGCTGTCCCGACGGAGCCGGACCACCGCCAGGTCGATCCCCCGGGCGATCGCCACCAACTCGGCCCGCAGGCGGTCGGCGCTCTGCGGCGGCTGGACGAAGATCTGCGAGGCGTACTCGACCACGTGCGCGTTGGTCAGGATCAACTCCCCGTCGATCACGAAGCCCGACCCGGTGAACTCCTCGGGGGGCATCCGGGTCCAGGGGGCCTCGAAGTCCGGCCCGCGGTAGGTCGCGTGGATCTTGACCACCGACTGACGCACGTCCGGGGCGGCCTGCCCCCACGCACCGGACACCACCGCCATCAGCACCACGCACGCCAGGATCATCCGCATCCGAAACCTCCCATGGGCCCGGGCCAACCGCCCGGAACGGGGATGGTACCGCCTCCCACGCCCCACGGTTCGCTATCATCGCCCATGGCAAGAATCGTCGTTCTCCAGCACAACGAGCACGCCCACGCCGGGCGTCTGGCCCGCGCCCTGCGCGACCACGGTTTCCGGCTCGACACCCGCCGCGTCGACCTGCCCCCCGGGCAGGGCGGCAAGCCCGTGCCCGACGACCTGGACAACGTCCACGCCCTGATCGTCCTCGGCGGGGCCCAGAACGTGGACGAGGGCCACGACTTCCTGTCTGGGGAACAGGCCCTCATCCGCCGGGCCCACGAGGCGGAGCTGCCGATCGTGGGCATCTGCCTGGGCGCCCAGCAGGTCGCGATGGCCCTCGGCGGCCAGGTCGCCCGGATGCCCGTCCCGGAGGTCGGCCTGGGCCCGGTCTCCCTGACCCCGACCGGCCAGACCGAGACCATCCTGGCCGGCATCCCCTGGTCCGCCCCCCGCCTCCACTCGCACGCCTACGAGATCTCCAAGACCCCCCCGGGCGCGGTGCTCCTGGGCTCGTCCCCGGCCTGCAAAGTGCAGGCCTTCCGCGTGGGCATGCGGACCTACGGCTTCCAGCACCATTTCGAGTGCGACATCCCCATGGCCCGCGACCTGATGGAGCGATCGATGCACCTGGCGGACGATGCCGGCGTGACCCGGGAACAGCTCGACGCCCAGTTCGAGCAGCACGCGGAGATGTTCGACCGCTCCGCCGACCGGCTCTGCGCCAACCTGGTGACCTTCGCCTTCAACTTCGACGAACTCTTCGCCGTCTGATCCACCCGACGCTGAACCGCCCGGCCGAGGTGTCCCGGTGCCGACCACGCTGACCATCACGCCGCCGGGCGACTACGACCTCGCCCGCGATGTGTGCTCGTACGGCTACTTCATTCTCGAACCCAACCACTGGGACCCCGAAACGCGCACGCTCGCCCGGGTGCTGGATCTGGCGCAGGGCGCGGCCGCGGCGCTGATCGACCAGACGCGTTCCGGGCGCATCCGCGCCCGCTTCGACCGCCCGCTGGACCGCGCCGAGCAGGCCGAGGCCCGTGCGATGCTCAACCGCATGCTGGCCGCCGATATCGAACGGGCCGAGGTGCACGACTTTCACCGGGCCGACCCGCGCTGGAAGAAATCGGGCCGCGGGCGCCTGTTCCGCTCGCCCACGCTGTTCGAGGACATCATCAAAACGGTCACGAGCTGCAACGTCGCCTGGCCGAGCACCATCGTCATGAATCGGCGGCTGTGCGAGGTGTTCGGGCGCAGGTCGCCGTCGGGCGGTTTCGCGTTCCCCACGGCCGCCAAGCTCGCGCGGGCCAAGCCGGCCACGCTACGGGCCCGCTGCCGCGTGGGATACCGCGACGCACGCATCGTTGAGCTCGCCCGTCTCTTCCACCGCGGCCACATCGACGCGGCGTGGCTCGAGCACCCCGACACCCCGGACGAAGACGTGTTCGTGTTCCTCAAGTCCCTGCCCGGCATCGGCCCGTACGCCGCGGCGAACATCATGCAACTGCTCGGGCGGTTCTCCCGCCTGCCGCTGGACACCGAGTCGCTCCGCCACGCCCGCGCGGTCCTCGGGATGGATGGCACGGACGCCCAACTCATGAAGCGCTTGACTGCCCACTACGAGCCGTTCGGGCGGCACAAGTTCCGCAGCTACTGGTTCGAGCTGTGGGACTTCTACGAGTCGAAGAAGGGCCCCGCCCACACCTGGGAAAAGCACACGACGGGCACGACCTTCACCGCCGCGCAGCTCAAGTGAGCCGCCGGCTCCGGCCGGGTCTCACACGCCGGCCTTGGCCAGCGCGCCCAGGTCCTGCAGGGCCGACACGCCCCAATCGCCGGCCCGCAGCGCCTCGATCGCGTGCACGACCTGCTGCGCTGCCGTGGCGGTGGTGATCATCGGGATGCCCAGGCGAACGGCGGTGGCGCGGATGCGTCCCTCGTCGGTCTGCCAGCCGGTCTTGGTCGGCGTGTTGATGACCATCTGGATGTCGCCGTTCTGCATCAGGTCGATCACGTTCGGGCGGGCGCCGGCCTGGATCTTCTGGATCACCTTCGGACGCAGGCCGTGGCGTTGCATCAACTCGGCCGTGCCGCCGGTGGTCCAGACCTCAAAGCCCATGGCCATCAGCGATCGCGCCACCTGGACCATGGCCTGCTTGTCCTGCTGTCGCACGGAGAGGAACACGCCCCCGGAGGTCGGCAGGCGGGTGCCCGCGCCGAGCAGGGCCTTCATGTACGCCACCGGGCGGGAGACGTCCACGCCCATCACCTCGCCGGTCGAACGCATCTCCGGCCCGAGGACGAAGTCCACGCCGGGGAACTTCTGGAAGGGGAACACCGGCGCCTTGAAGGCGCAGTAGCCCACGTCCGGAAGCTCCTGCACGCCCTGCTCGGTCAGGGTGTTGCCCAGCATCGCGCGGGCCGCCACGCTCGCCCACGCCACGCCCTTGGCCTTGCCCACGAACGGCACCGTGCGGCTGGCGCGGGGGTTGACCTCGATGATGTACACCTCGTCGTCCTTGACCGCCATCTGCACGTTCATCAAACCGCACACGCCCAGTTCCGCGGCCAGACGCCGGGCGGTGTGGCGGACCTCCTGCACGGTCGAGGCCCGCAGCGTCTCGTAGGGGATCATGCAGGTCGAATCGCCCGAGTGCACGCCCGCCTGCTCGATGTGCTCCATGACCGCGCAGACCAGTGCCTTCGGGTTGGCCGCGTTGCCGTAGTCGGCCACCACGTCCACGTCCAGCTCGGTCGCGGCGTCGAGGAACTGATCGATCAGGATCGGCGCGTCGTCCAGGCCCGAGGCGTCCACCGCCGTGGCCATGTAGTGGCGAAGCGCCGCCTCGTCGGCGCAGATCTCCATGCCCCGCCCGCCGAGCACGTAGCTCGGGCGGACCAAGACCGGATAGCCGATGCGGTCGGCGATCTCCACCGACTCCTCGACCGACCGCGCGATGCCCGATCCCGGACGCTTCAGGTCCAGCTTGGTCAGCAACTGATCGAACCGGTCGCGGTCCTCCGCGCGGTCGATGGCGTTCAGCGGCGTGCCCAGCAGCGGCACGCCCGCCAGGTCCAGGCCGTGGGCCAGATTCAGCGGCGTCTGGCCGCCGAACTGCACCACCAATCCCCGCACCGGGCCGCGGTCCGCCCAGCTCTTCACCGGCGCGTTGTGCCGGGCGAGGTGGCCGATCAGCTCGCGGTCATGGGTCGCCCCGCCCGAGCCGTCGGTCGGGATGGTCAGCACCTTGCCGTCGGGCACGCCCACCAGCCAGGTCTCCTCGTCGGAGGCGCCGGTCATCTTCACCAGCACCTCGCCCCGGTCGTAGCCCGCGGCCTTGAGGCTCGCGAGGATCTCGCCCCGCTCACCCCCGGTCAGTTCCACGCCGGCGGCCGTGGTTAATCCCTCCGGCATCGTCCGCGGCGACGCGCTGAGTTTGTCCGAGATGTTCAGCACGTCCTCGAGCGTCAGCGGCTCGAAGAACAGCACGTCGCTCGTGTCGTAGTCGGTCGAGACCGTCTCCGGGTTGGAGTTGATCATGACCGAGCGGAAGCCCAGCTCCCGCGCGGTCATCGCGGCGTGCACGCAGCAGTAGTCGAACTCGATCCCCTGCCCGATGCGGTTGGGCCCGCCGCCGAGGATGACGACGAACTGGCCGGCGTCCTTCTCCTTGGCGAGCCGGATGGCCAGCTCGTCCTCGGCGGGGATGGTGGTCATCGTGCCGTCGGCGTTGAGACGCCGGTGCCCGGGCTGGTAGGTCGAGTAGTAGTAGGGGGTCACAGCCTCGAACTCGGCGGCGCAGGTGTCCACCACCTTGAAGACCGCCTCGACGCCCAGCTCCTTGCGCTTGGCCCGCATCTTGAGCAGGGCCGAAGCCGACTGCTCGCCCAGGTACACGTTGGCGAGCTGCGCGTCGGAGTACCCCAGCCGCTTGGCCCGCAGCATGAGCTTGGCGTCGATGTCGTCCAGCGACGGCACGGCCATCAGCTCGTCCTCGAACGCCACCAGCTCGGCGAACTGGCTGAGGAAGAACGGGTCGATGCGCGTCAGCGCGTTCACCCGTTCGACCGACCAGCCCATTTTCAAGGCGTAGCGGATGTAGTACATCCGCCCCTGGCTGGGCACGCTGAGCTTGCGGGTGAGCTTGTCCTCCTCGATCGGCCACTCGATCGCCTGGCCGTCGGCGGTGCGTCCGTCTTCGCTGCGCTGGTGCTCGAGCCACTTGTCGTTGCGGTCGAGCCCGAATCCGAAACGCTTGACCTCCATCGAGCGTATCACCTTCTGGAACGACTCCTTGAATGTCCGCCCGATCGACATCGCCTCGCCCACGCTCTTCATCTGCGTGGTCAGGGTCTCGTCGGCCTCGGGGAACTTCTCGAACGTCCACCGGGGCATCTTGGTCACGACGTAGTCGATCGAGGGCTCGAAGCACGCGCTGGTGGTGCCGGTGATGTCGTTGCGGAGCTCGTCGAGCGTGTAGCCCACCGCCAGCTTGGCCGCGATCTTGGCGATCGGGAAGCCGGTGGCCTTGGACGCCAGCGCCGAGGAGCGGCTGACGCGCGGATTCAT
The DNA here is from genome assembly GCA_963975575.1 of uncultured Phycisphaerales bacterium. Classification (GTDB taxonomy): domain Bacteria; phylum Planctomycetota; class Phycisphaerae; order Phycisphaerales; family UBA1924; genus UBA6054. The sequence continues at coordinate 246,635 of CAXBHL010000001.1, forward strand.
CTCCACCACCACGAACTCGAACGGCCTGGTGCCGTCGGCGCGGGGTTCGGGGTTGGGGTTGACCGCGAACTGCACGTTCGAGCCGCCCGTCTCCACGCCCACCTCGCGCATGATCGCGATCGAGGCGTCGCGGAGGGCCTGGTATTCCTTGTCCGTCAGCGTCAGGATCGGGGCGACGGTGATCGAGTCGCCGGTGTGCACGCCCATGGCGTCGATGTTTTCGATGCCGCAGACGATCACGCAGTTGTCCTTCTTGTCGCGAACGACCTCGAGCTCGTACTCCTTCCAACCGATCAGCGACCGGTCGACCTGAATCTGCCCGATCATGCTGGCGCGCAGCCCGCGGGTGACCAGCTCCTCGAACTCGGCCCGGTTGTAGGCGATGCCGCCGCCCCAGCCGCCCAGCGTGAACGCCGGCCGGATGATCGCGGGCAGCCCGATGACCTCCAGGAACGCGTCCGCCTCCTTCTGCGTCTGGACCGTGCGGCTCTCGGGGGTCTTGAGGTTGACCCGGGCGCACACCTCGCTGAACAGCTTGCGGTCCTCGGCCCGGTGGATGACCGCCCGGTCCGCCCCGATCATCTCGATCCCGTGCTCTTGGAACACGCCCTGGTCCCACAGCTCGCAGGCGCAGTTCAGGGCGGTCTGCCCGCCGAGGGTCGGCAGCACCGCGTCGATGGGCGTGCCCAGTGACTTTTCCTTCTCGATGATCTTCCAGACCGTCTCCGGCGTGATCGGCTCGACGTAGGTCCGGTCGGCGAAGGCCGGGTCGGTCATGATCGTCGCCGGGTTCGAGTTGATCAGGACGACGCGGTAGCCCTCGTCCCGCAACGACTTGCACGCCTGCGTGCCCGAGTAATCGAACTCGCAGCCCTGGCCGATCACGATGGGCCCCGATCCGATCAGCAGGATGGTGCGGATGTCGTCGCGTTTCGGCATGGGCAGCCCCTTGGGTCCTGATCGTTTCCGTGGCCCGACCGCCGGAATGACCGGCCGCGGCGCAAACTCGGGAAGGATATGCCGCAGCGTCCGAAAAGACACCTTTGAAACCCCTCGCGGGGACCGATATCTCGAATCGCGCCGCCTCACCCGCCCGACGAACCAAAGCACCCCTCCCCCCGTACCATCCTCGCCGATCCGCGGCCCGCCCGCGGCCGATCCCATCTCGGAACCATCGCCGCCCGGGCGGACCGCTGCCCACGCATCAGGAGAACACCCCCATGTGCGGCATCGTCGCCTACCTCGGAAACAAGCCCGCCGTCCCGCTGCTCTTGGAAGGCCTCAAGCGCCTCGAGTACCGCGGCTACGACTCCGCCGGCATCGCCACCCTGTCCGACGACGGCCTGCGAATCGTCAAGGCCGTCGGACGGGTCGCAAACGTCGAGGCCAAGATCGAGGACGAGGGCGGCCTGCCAGGCAGCTGCGGCCTGGCGCACACCCGCTGGGCCACCCACGGCGGCGTCACCGAAGCCAACGCCCACCCGCACCGTGACGACCGCAACGGCGTCTGCCTGGTCCACAACGGCATCATCGAGAACTACGCCACCATCCGGCGCTTCCTCGAGGACAAGGGCCACACCTTCTACTCCGAGACCGACACCGAGGTCCTCGCCACCCTCATCGGCGAGCTGTACGACCCCGAGAACGGGCTGGACCTGGAGAAGTCCGTCCAGGCCGCCCTCCGCGAGGTCACGGGCGCCTACGCCATCGCCGTCGTGTGCGAGAAGGAGCCCGGCGTGATGGTCTGCGCCCGCAAGGGCTCGCCGCTGCTCGTCGGCGTGGGCAACGGCGAGTACGTCGTCGCCTCCGACGCCAGCGCCATCATCGCGCACACCGCGCAGGCCATCTCGCTGGATGACTACAACGTCTGCCGCATCACCCGCGAGGGCTTCCGCACCACCACGGTCGACAACATTGCGCAGACCCCAAAGGTCATGCAGCTCGAGCTGGACCTCGAGCAGATCGAGCTGGGCACCTTCGACCACTACATGCGCAAGGAGATCTACGAGCAGCCCAAGAGCCTGCGCACGACGATGCGCGGCCGCTTGGACGAGAAGGAAGGCCGCGTGGTTCTCGGCGGCCTGCTCGCCCTGGCCCCGCAGCTCGTCAAGTCCAGGCGGGTGATCCTCACCGCGCAGGGCACCGCCCTGCATGCCGCCATGATCGGCGAGTACCTGCTCGAGGACCTAGCCAAGATCCCCGCCGAGTGCGAGTACGCCAGCGAGTTCCGCTACCGCAACCCGCTCATCGAGGACGGCACGGTGCTGATCGCCGTCTCGCAGTCCGGCGAGACCGCCGACACGCTGGCCGCCCTCCACGAGGCCCGCGACCGCGGGGCCCTCACGCTCGGCGTGATCAACGTCGTCGGATCGACCATCGCCCGCGAGACCGACGCGGGCGTCTATCTCCGCGTCGGGCCCGAGATCGGCGTGGCTTCCACCAAGGCCTTCACGGGCCAGGTGGCCGCCCTGACCATGATCGCCCTGTTCATGGCGCGCCGGCGCATGATGTCGCCCGAGGCCTCCGCCCGCCTCATGGCCGAACTCAGCCAGGTCCCCGACAAGATCGAACGCTGCCTCGAGTCCGACGACCAGATCAAAAAAGTCACCGAGAAGTACGTCCACCGCGAGAACTGGCTCTTCCTGGGCCGCGGCTACAACTACCCAACCGCTCTCGAGGGCGCCCTCAAACTGAAAGAGATCTCGTACATCCATGCCGAGGGCATGCCCGCGGCCGAGATGAAGCACGGCCCCATCGCGCTGATCGACGAGGGGATGCCCGTCGTGTTCATCGCCAACAAGGGCAACCAGTACGAGAAGGTCATGTCCAACATCGCCGAGGTCCGCGCCCGCGGCGGGCACGTCATCGCCGTCGCTACCGAGGGTGACACCGAGATCCAGAACTACGCCGAGGACGTCCTCTACGTCCCCGACGTGCCCGAGTGCCTCAGCCCCATGCTGACTGTTATCCCCCTCCAACTAATGGCCTACCACGCCGCCGTCCTGCGGGGCCACGACGTGGACAAGCCCCGCAACCTGGCCAAGTCCGTCACCGTCGAGTAAGCCTCCGGCATCCACGATCAGATCGTGCGGTTTCCCCTTCTGTTGTCGGCCTCCGGTGTGGTACGCTCCCCGCACACCCGGGGAGGGCCCACGTGAATCCCAACGACATCCGCCGCGGCGACGACCAAGGCTACCGGGGCGCCCCGACCCGCCCGGCCGCTTCCAACGCCGAACGATTCGGACGCCAGCAGGGCGCCGACCGGCGTCAGGCCGAGATCGACGCCGCGTCCCGTCGGTCCGGGGGCGGCTCGGGCATCCCGGCCCGGTACGCCCTTTTCGGGCTGCTCGTCGGGGCCGTGCTGCTGGTGGGCATCCGTCTGTTTTCCCAATCGCTGGACACGCTGGGTCTGCTGGCGGTCTCGGTCGTGGGGCTGGCGGCCACCCCGCTTGTCCGCCGCCTCATCCGTTCCGCCACCCCGGTGTACGCCGGCACCCTGATCGGGCTGGCGCTGGGCAGCGCGGCGCTCCTGCTGGGGGATCGGCCGCTGACCACCGACAACCTGTTCGTTTATCCCGCCCTGGGTGCGGTCTTCGGCGTCCTTTGGATGGTGGTCCGGCTGTCCGCCAGGCGCCCGGCCGCCCCGTGAATCGGGCCATCGGACGGGCCGATCGCCGGATCGGTTCTCGGCCGTTCCGGCCCTGACGTCTTTGCGGGCTGTACCGCAGGTCCCAGAATGGCTCAAGCCGCACGGTCGCCGGCCCGATGCTTCTCGGATCCCCGCGGGTGGGATCAGTCCGGAGGGACCGGCGATGACGCCTCTGACGGTCATGAAGCTTCCATTCCAACAGACGCACCGCCCGGTGGAGGTCCTCCCCCCGGTCGAGATCAGCACCCAGCGCCTGCTGTTCCGCCCCCTCTCGCTGGCGGACCGCCCGGCCGTGCTCGATTCGATCGCCGAGAGCCGCGCGGCCCTCGAAGGCCTGATCCCCCTCAACCACGACGACGAGACCGACGACGACCTCTTCACCCGCTGGGTCGACACCGCGGTCGAGTGCGACAACAACCGCAGCGCGTGGCGCCGGGCCGCCTTCCTCGAGGACGGGGCCTTCGTCGGACTCTTCAACCTGACCAAGATCGAACTGGGGCTCGAGTGGACCTGCGAGGCCAACTGGTGGGTCGACCGCCGGCTCGGCGGGCGCGGCTACGCGACCGAGGGTGTCGACGCCATGCTCCGCTTCGCCACCGCCGACATGCCCAGCGGCCTGGGCATCACACGCGTCCGTGCCATGATCCAGCCCGAGAACGCCGCCAGCATCCGCGTCGCCGAGAAGGCCGGCATGCACGCCACCGACGAGACGGACCTGCTGCCGATCGCCGGCGTGCCCCGCACGCACCGTGTCTTCGTCCGCATACCGACCACGTGAGCGCTCAGGGCCCGGCCGGTGAGTCGGCCGGCGGGTCGTTCGGATCCGGGTAGACCGCCTGCGGCGCCACCCCGGAACCCTCCATCATCATCCCCGGGGGCGCGGCGAACGTGCCGTCGGGCTGCACCCGCAGCTGCCCGGTGGTCAGCAGGTACGCCAGGATCGCGTTGCGCAGGTCCGTCAGCGCCTGGTCGCGCGCGTTCTCGGCGTCGAGCAGCGCGTTCTGGCGGTCCAGCACCGCCTGCGGGTCGGCGTCGTCCCGCAGGGAAAGGTCCTCGAGGCCCCGCTCGTTGATCCCGATCTGCGTCTCGGCCAGCTGCAGCTGGAAGCGGGCCAGGTCGATCGCACGCACCGCCCGGCGGGCCTCGATCACGATCGAATCCCGGAACTCGTCGAACGACCGCCGGTCCCGTTCCAGGCGGATCTGCGCCTGCCGCAGGCTCAGGCGCTCGATCTTGCGGTCCAGCGGGAGGCTGAAGGTCGCGCCCACCGAGTACGCCGTGTCTCCGCCGTCCAGGCCCAGTCCCTCCTGGTCGCCCCCGGGGTCCGTCGGCACGGTCACGCTGGCGTTGAGATCGAAGTCCGCCAGCGTGTTGTTCCGCGCGTTCGCCACCGCGCGCTCTGTGTCCAGCAGCCGGTCACGCCGGTTCTGCAGGTCCAGCCGGTAGCTGAGCGCCCTGGATACCGCCTCCTCCGGCGTGATCTGCGGCTCGCGCAGCCCGCGCCCCGGCTCGCCCAGCACGATCTTCCGCCCCGGCTCGAGCCCCAGGCGCAGCTTGAACCGCTCGAGCTGGAGGATGTACGACTCGCGCAGGTTGGCCAGCTGCGCCTCGGACTGCTTGACCGCGTTGGCCACGATGTCGTTCTGGAACGGGTTCAGCCGCCCCGCGGTGACCTTCGCCGCCGTCTCTTCCTGCCGCCGGATCTGCGACTCGAGCTGGCGACGCTGGTTGCCGATCCGCGCCCGCGTCTGGAGCAGCGAGAAGTAGTCCGACGCGATCGACACGAGCAGCTGGCGCCGGAACCGCTCGTAGGTCCGCGCCGCGTACACCGAGCTGCGTTCGGCCTGGATCAGGTCCTCCCGCGCCACCCGCCCCGCGCCGCGCAGCAGCGGCATGTTCCCGCTGAGGATCAGGTCGCTCGACGAGGTGTACGCGTTCGTGCTCTCGTTCACCAGCTCCTGCGCCGCCCGCGTCACCCAGCGTGCCTCGACGCTCCCGCCGTACGGCAGACGCTGCGACACCCGCAGCGTGTTGATCACCGAGAGCGCCGCGTCGAACGTGCCGTCGTCGCCGTCCCCGAAGAAGCCGACCGTCGTGTCGTTGAACAGCCGCGGCGTCCACTGGTGCCGCTCGATCAGCAGCGAGATCACCGAGAGGATGAACTCCTCCTCCGCCTGGCGGTGCTCGCGGCTGGATGCGTCCGCCAGCTTGAACACCGCGTCCAGGTCCAGCAGCAGCGCGTCCGCCCCGCCCTCGATCGCCTCGTCCGCGTACGCGTCGAGGATCGCCGCCACGTCCCGCGACTCCGCCGCCGGGTCGAACCGCAACGCCGAAGCGGGGGGGTTGACCGTCCCCGGCTGGCGCGTGTACCACCCGGACCGATCGCCCACCGCCGGCGGATCGAACGGACGCGGCCCGTCCGCGTTGCCGCCCAGTTCCGACACCCGCTCCCGGATCACACGCTCCGTCTGCCGGTCGATGCGGTCCATCCCGCGCGAACAACCACCAGCCAGAATGCTGACAAGCAGTCCCGCTCCGCCGAATCCCGCAAACCAAATTCTGGGATTCCCCAACTTTCTCTCCACGCTCCCGTCCGGGTGCTGGGCGGGAGGGGTCAGGGTCCGTCCGGACGGCGTAAGTGTCGGCAGTGTCATGATTTAGTGCTTTTTCCGCGTCAGGAGGTCGGTGGCGGGTTCGTGGGCGGAAGTCTACCGCCCCAGGCCGCGCCCGTTGCGTTTTTCAAGGTGCCCTCCTACCGTCCCAGTCCGCGATCCTCAACGGGTTTTCGGCGATCCGAACCCGAACGCCTTGCCTACCGGCGTCCGAACCGCTCGATGCCGGGCCAACCGGAGCCCTTCCTGCATGCCCGCGGTGAACTTTGACGGCAAATCCATCTCCATCGACGGCCGGCGCGTCTGGCTCGTCTCCGGCTCCCTCCAGTTCCAGCGCTTCCCCAGGGAGTCATGGGCCGATCGCATCCACGCCGCCAAACTGGCCGGCCTGAACACGATCGAAACCCCCATCTTCTGGAACCGGATCGAATCCCGCCCGGGCAACTTCGACTTCAAGGGCGACAACGACATCCGCCACTTCCTCAAACTGGTCCAGGAGGCCGGCCTCTTCGCCATCCTCCGCCCCGGCCCCTACGTCGGCGCCGGATGGGACCTCGGCGGCATCCCCTCCTGGCTGCTCGCCCAGGACGCCGCCCACCTCCGCGCTCCCAACCAGCCCTTCCTCGAGGCCACCGGCCGCTTCTTCACCGCCCTGTCCAAGCAGGTCAAGGACCTCCAGGCCAACTCGTCCGGCGGCGGGCCCATCGTCCTGATCCAGAACGAGGCCCACTGGACCTGCGACCACCCCGACGCCGCCGCGTCCTACCTCGGCGAACTCGCCCGATACCTCCGCGAGTCGGGCCTCAACCTGCCCCGCATCAACGCCAACAACCTCTGGCAGGGCGTCGAGGGTGAGATCGACGGCTGGACCGGCGAGGGCGAGATGTTCGCCATCCTCCGCCAACTCAACGCCGTCCGCCCCGACCAGCCCCGCATCGTGGTCGACTTCGGCCCCATCCGCCGGCCCCGCTTCGGCGAGAACGTGCCCGACCTGGTCGACCCCTGGACCCTGCAGCGCCAGCTCGGCGAGATCCTCGCCTCGGCCGGTCAGTTCAACTTGGCCACTTTCGCCAGCGGCACGTCCTTCGGCTTCTGGGCCGGCCAGTCCCCCCGCGGCGAGCACACCATGCTCGCGCCCACGCAGGAACTCTCCGCCGCGCTCGACGAGCACGGCCGCCCCACGCCCTACTACCACGCCCTGCGGCGCATCGCCACCTTCGCGTCCTCCTTCTCGCGCGTCTTCGCCAATCACACCACCGACACGCCGCCGGTCGTCATCGATCCCGCCCCCCGCGAGGGCGCCATCAACGCCCGCACGATCACTCACCTCCGCGGGACCCAGGGCTCGGTGCTCTTCGTCTTCTCGCCGCCCAAGTCCAAGCCGGGCACCCTGCCCCTGCTCATGTCCGACGGCTCGTCGCTGCCCGTGCCGCTGGGCAACCAGCAGGTCCACTGGTGCCTGCTCGACACCCAGTTGTCCGGGCGCGCCCGGCTGGACTACGCCACCCTCTGCCCGCTGTTCTTCGCGGGCACCACCCTGGTGGTCTTCGGCCCCGCCGGCGCGACCGGCGCCGTCTCGATCAACGGCACGCCCGTGGAACTCGAGGTCCCCAAGGGCCGCCGGCCCGTCACCATCAAGGTCGACGAGATCACCGTGGCCGTCGTCTCCGAGGACCTCGCCGACGAGACCTACCACCAGAACGGCACGGTCTACATCGGCGTGGCAGGCCTGACGCCCGCCGGCGAGCCCCTGCCCGGCTCGTCCAAGACCCACACCGAGATCGCGCCCGACGGCGCCACGTCCGCCGTCACCACCAAGGTCCCGGACGACGCGCCGCCGGCCCGCCTTCCCTCGATCAACATCGAGACCTGGGAGGCCGCCCCCGACACCGCCCACGCCGACGGCTCCAGCCCGCGCTTCGCCCAGATCCAAGGCCCCGCCGAGCTGCCCGCCCTGGGCGCGCCCCAGGGCTACGGTTGGTACCGCGTCAATCTCCGCTCGGGCGCCACCCGCAAGATCAAGGTCAGCGCGCCCGAGATGGCCGACCGCCTCCAGCTCTTCCTCGACAACGAGCCCGTGGGCGTGCTCGGCACCGGCCCCGGCGCCGAGACCGTGCTGCCCCTCTCGCTCAAGAAGGGCACCCACACCCTGACCGCGCTGGCCGACAACATGGGCTACGCGTCCGGCGGCTCGGTCATGCACTTCCACAAGGGCCTCTACGGCCACCTCTTCGAGACCGCCACCTTCCGCACGCCCAAGCCCAAGCTGGCGACCTCCGAGCCCTTCGACCTGCTCGCCTGGCGCACGCCTTTGTTCAAGGTCCGCGAGGGCGATACCACGCACCCCTCGCGCATCTCGTGGGCCTTCGCACACCGCAAGCACTCGCCGCTGGTGGTCAACCTGCCACCCCTGCCGGCCCGCGCGGTCGTGCTGCTCAACGGCGATCCCGTGGACTTCGTTGACGCGAACCAGTCGCGGTCGGTCTACCTCTCCGAGCACCAGCTCCGGCGCGGCAACAACGAGCTCGAACTCGCCCTGCACACCGACGAGGGCGACGGCCCCGGCGCCCAGGCCCGCGTCGAGGAGGTCCTGGCCATCTGCTCGGGCATCAAGTTCCTCGAGGCCGCCTCGCCCGCCACCGACAAGGGCGAGTGGGCCTTCGCCAAGTGGGAAGCCCCGACCGAGAACGAGTACCAGGAAGTCGCCAAGAGCAACCTTGGCAAGGTCAACACGCCCTGCTGGTGGCGCACCTTCTTCAACGCCCCGACCGAACGCCTGGCCATCTCGCTGGACCTCTCCGGCATGACCAAGGGCGTGGTCTTCCTCAACGGCCACAACCTGGGGCGCTATTTCTCGCAGACCGCCGCCCTCAAGAAGGTCCCCCCGCAACTGCCCATGCCGCTGCCCCGCCCGTACCTCAAGGAAACCGGCAACGAGCTCGTCATCTTCGACGAGCACGGCGGCAACCCCGCCCGCATCAAGGTCACGGTCGAGAAGTAACCCTCCCGGCACCGCGCAACGCGCCACGCGAGCCGCGGATCCAGTGCGCGGCTCGCTGTGTCCTGGCGCGGTCGCAACCCGCGCCCCGCACTGACACCACCCCGTCACCACACCATCACCCCGAACGCTGGCCTCCCAAGAAACCACCCCCCGCCACGCGTACCCTGCCAAAGGCATGAACACTCCCACCTGGCAGAAAGCCGCATCCTTCGCCGCCCGCGCCCACCAGGGTCAGATGCGCAAGGACGGCAAGACCCCTTATGTCGCCCACGTCGTCCGCGTCGCCATGACCGTCCGCGACGTCTTCGGCTGCGACGACCCCGTCGCCATCTGCACCGCGTTCCTGCACGACACCATCGAGGACACGGCCACCGACTACGATGCCATTCACCACCGATTCGGAACCGAGGTCGCCGACTGCGTGGCCGCGATGAGCAAGAACATGCTCCTGCCCGAGGACGCCCGCGAGACCGACTACGACGCCCGGCTCGCCACCGCCCCGTGGCAGGCCCGCATCGTCAAACTCGCCGACGTCTACGACAACGGCCACGACCTCGAACGCACCATGCGTGTCCACAAGAACATCGAACGGTGCCGCCGGGCGCTCGAACTGACCCGCCAAGACCTGCCGGCCCCGTGCTTCGTCGCCGCGCACGAACGCGTCACGCACCTCGTCGAGCAGCTGACGGCCCGAGCCGACTGATCGCTCACTCGGAGATCGAATCGAGCAGCCGCGCCGTCTCGGTCAGTTGTTGATCCAGCCGCGCCATCCGCTGCCGGACCCCCGCCAGCCGCGCCTCCAACGCCGGCGCCGGCTCGCCCGCGTCGGTGGATTCTCTGATCCGCTGCAGCAGCGACCGCTCGAACTCAACCAGCACCGACCGCGTCCGCACCCCCGAGGTCATCGCCCGCCCGAGGTCCACGCGCCGCTGGTCCCGCACGGCCCTGGCCGCTTCCTCGGGCGTGGTCCACACCCCGCGCCGACGCGCGTTCAGGTCGCGCTCCATCCCCACCGTGCCCAACGCGATGCCCGGCCCCCGCCGGTCGCCGGGCTCGTCGGGGATCGCAACGGCGCCATCCGGGAACGCCGCCGCCACCCACGCGTCCCCGCCCAGGCGATCGCCGATCGTGTCCGGCCCGTCCAGGCCGACGCCCGACCGACCGTACCGCAGGCGCATGGCCCAGAGCACCGTCGCCTCGTCCAGCGACGCCGCCCCGTCCAGGTTCGCGTACGCGCCCAGCGGCAGCCTCAGGTCCAGCACCGTCCGGTCGCGCCGCACCAGCACCGGCATCACCGCCCCGGGCTCGCGGCTGAGGATCTCCGCCCGCACGTGGTCCTGCCCGCCGACCACCTCGTCGTCGATCGCCAGGATCACGTCGCCCGCCCGAAGAATCTGCGCCGCCGGGAACCCGTTGACCACCGCCTGGATCTGCACCCCGCCCTCGCTGCTCGCGCCGAAGCTCACGCCAAGCCCGCCCAGCGGCTCGTTGCGGAATCGCGCCGCCGCGACCCGGGTCAGCCGCAGGCGCTGCTCGGCGCTCAGGTCCTCCCGCGCCAACGCCGCCAGGAGCACGTCCTGCGCCAGCGCATCGGCCGCCATCAGCGCCGCCCCCGCGGCCTCCCGCTCCGCCCACGACGCGCTGCCCAGATCATCAACCAGCCGGGCCACGTCCGCCGCGCCCAGGGCCCCATCGCCGGGCTGGACCAGCAGGACCGTCGCGATGAGAAGGGCCTGGAGCATGCCGTCAGTCTACGGCGGTCCGCCCGCATCGACGGATGAAGTTTTTTTCAGCAGCGCCCGGATCTCGCCGGCGTGGTCCTCGAGCCACTGGGCCTTTCGGAGCACCATCCAGACCGTCCTCGGATCGGCCGCCCCGCCGAGCACCTCATCGAGCAGCACGCCGGGCATCAACCCGACGACCGCCGGGATGTCCGCCGGGGCTCGCACCGTTTCCCGGTAGCCGCGCCAGTGGGCCGCCACGCGGTCCAGGTCCGCCTCGCCCGGCCAGCGCTCGGGCGGCTCGCCGGGGGCGCCCCGTGTCAGCGAGAACTGCACCAGCCCCTGGGCAACCTCGCGGGGGCGCGAGCCGCTGCGGGCGTTGTCGAAGTCGCACACCGCCACCGGCTCATCGCCGCGGAAGACCAGGTTGCCCGGGTGCCAGTCTCCGTGCACGAGGGACCTGGCCGAACCGCCCGCGTGCACCGCCGCGCGGGTCAGCACCCCACGGACCGCGTCGGCGATCTCGGCATCCACGCCCCGGGCCCGGTCCACGCGGGCCGGGTCGATCACCGCCGCCTCGACCGGCGCGGCCCAGCCGAGACCCGCCGCGGCCACCGTGTCCATCGCGTTGTGCAGCTCGCCGAGCAGGGCCCCCGCACCGAGCGCCGCGTCCTTCGTCCGCGGGTCCGCGTTGCCGTCGATGTAGACGAACAGCTCGTAGATCCGGTCGTCGATCTGCACCATCGAGTTGTTCTGGCCCCGCGTGCCCACCAGCGGCGGCACGCACACCCCGGTCGCCAGGCAGCCGAGCAGCACCTCGTGCGCGAACGCCACCATCTCCGGCGCATCCACGCCCCTGGCCCGACGCTTGAGCAGCATCGTGCCCCGGGCGCACGCGATCACCGCCTTCGGGCTCGCGGGCGTGCCCAGGGGGACTTCCTTCACGGATCGGATCTCGCCCAGCTCGTACCGGCCGAGCACCTCGTCCAGCTCTCGCTGCGTGAACCGCTCGCGTCCGTCGGGCCCGGGGCTGCGGGACGGCGTGGCGGCTGTGGGGGACGGCTTCTGGCTCACGGACAACCCCGCTCCCGATCCGGCCCGGGGGCCGCTCACTCGGCGTTCTGGACCTGCTCCTTGATGCGGTCGATCGCGCCCTTGATCTCGACGATCAGGCGGCTCATCTCCGCGTCCGGGCTCTTGCTGGCGATGGTGTTGGCCTCGCGCAGCAACTCCTGGCTGAGGAAGTCCATCGTCCGCCCCAGCGGGCGGTCCTCGGTGCTCTCGAGCATGTCGCGGAAGTGCTTGAGATGCTCGCCCAGCCGGGCCAGCTCCTCGGCGATGTCGGTCTTCTCGGTGTAGACCGCGATCTCGCGCACCAGCACGCCGGGGTCGGTCTGCATGTCGGCGTCCTCGAGCAGCGCCTCCATGCGGCTCTTGAGCCGGCGCTCGTACTCGACCACCACCCGCGGCGCGATCTCCGTCAGGCGACTCAGTCGCCCGCCGATGAGTTCCAGGTGCCCGAGCAGGTCGTCCCGCAGGGCCACGCCCTCGCGGGTGCGCATCTGCACCAGGTGGGCCACCGCCAGCTCGACCAGCGGGCGGATCGCCTTGCGGGCCTTGTGCAGACGCTGCTCCTCGTCGCCGGGCGGCTGGAGCACGCCCGGCAACGACACCAGATCGGCCAGGTTCAGGGTGGAGACCTCAACGCCCACCGCCCCGGCGATCTGCTCGGCGTACTTCTTCAAGGCCGCGGCGTTGACCGTGTGGGCCGCCGCCTCGCCCGATTCTGAGCAACTGACCGTCAGCGTGACCGACCCGCGCGACACCGCCGCGCGGATCTGCTGCTCCAGCTCGGGCTCGAGCGAGGCCAGCCGTTCCGGCACGCGGATCGTGGTCTTGAGGAACTTGTTGTTCACGGAGCGGATTTCGACGCTGTACGCGACGTTCCCCTCGTGCGCGGTGGCGTCACCAAACCCCGTCATGCTTCGGATCACGCGGATCTCCCGGAAACTCGGCCGTCGGTGCGGACGCGCACGGCCCGGAGCAGACCGGCCCGAACGGAACAAGATCGCCAGTGTACCGCCACCGGAAACGCCCCGCCCCCCGCCGTCCCGCCGATCAGGCTGGCGTCTCGGCCGGCGTCTCGGCCGACGCGGGGTCGACCTCCGGCGTGCCGTCTTCTGATTGGTCGTCGTCGCCGGCGGGCGTCGGGGCCGCATCGCCCTCGGGCGGCGTCTGGCCCTCGGTGTCCGGATCCGCGCCCTCGAGCGGCGGCAGGGTCTCGGGCTCTTCCGCGGCCGGGGGTTCGGTCTGGGATTCGGGTGTCACCAGCACCGGCTGCTCCACCGCGCCGGAGGTGTCCGGGCGGGCCACGAAGTTCAGGCCCACCGCCACGACCAGGTAGATGAAGAACACCGACACCGTGCCCCAGGTGAGCACGTCGCCGGTTTTGGTGCCGAACGCCGTCTGGCCGGCCCCGGCCCCGCCCCCTCCGGCGCCGAAAGCGCCGCTGAGCCCACCACCCTGCGGGCGCTGGATCAGCACGATGAGGATCATCGCCACGCAGACGACCAGAAAGAAGACCACCAGCAGGTTGGTCACCACCGAGTTGAGCGCCAGTGTGAGCACGACGGATGACTCCTCGTCCGCGGAAAACCGCCCGGGACCGTATCCCGGGTCGGGTCAGGATCCTAGGCGCGAGCCGCCCCGGCCCCCGCCCGCACGATGGCCGCGAAATCGGCCGCTTTCAGGCTCGCCCCCCCGATGAGCCCGCCGTCGATATCCGGCTGGGCCATCAGGGCTTCGGCGTTGTCGGGCTTCATCGAGCCCCCGTAGATGATGCGGACCGACGACGCGACGGTCTCCCCGAACAGTTGGGAAACCACGCCCCGGATCTTCGCGTGGGCGTCCTGCGCGTCCTCTGGGGTGGCCGTACGCCCCGTGCCGATCGCCCAGACCGGCTCGTAGGCGATCACCACCCGGGCCATGTCCTCTTCCGACACCTCGGCCAGGCCCAGGCGGGTCTGGCGTTCGTTGACGGCGTCGGTCTCTCCGGCCTCCCGCTGCTCCAAAGTCTCTCCGACGCACAGCACGCTGACCATGCCCCCCGCCAGCGTCGCCCGCAGCTTCCGGTTCACCGCCCGGTCGTCCTCCCCGATCACGTGGCGACGCTCGCTGTGCCCTGCCAGGACGGCCCCAACGCCGCAGTCGGCCAGCATGCCCACCGAGACCTCGCCCGTGAAGGCCCCGCTCGCCTGGTGGTACACGTCCTGGGCCCCCAGGATCACCCCGCTGCCGCGGACCGCCTCGCCCACGGGCAGCAGGTACGGGAATGGGGGAAACACCGCCACATCGACACCCGAGGCGCCATGCACTTCCCGGGCCACCGCCCCGCCCAGGTCGGCCCCGGAGGCTCGGTCGGTGTTCATCTTCCAGTTTCCGCCGACAAAGGGCTTGCGTTGGGCGTCGTTCATGGTCACACTCCATTGTGGCAGGGTTTCGGCGTTGCGGCGGTTCTCGGACCCACCGTCGGTCGTCCCTCGAGCCAGTCTAGTCCCGCGCGGTCGGGCCCAGTGCCGTTGTTCCAACGCCGCCCTTTCCGGGTCGGAGCGTCTTCGTCAGGAGCGTCAAGGATGATCAGCCAGCCCCACGACACGGTCGATGTCGATGTTGTCATTGTCGGCGGGGGCCCCGCCGGTTCGACCGCGTCCACCCTGCTCCGTCGGTACAACCCCGAACTCTCGGTCTTGGTGCTCGAGAAGGAGAAGTTCCCCCGCGAGCACGTGGGCGAGAGCCAGCTGCCCGGCATCAGCCGCATCCTCGACGAGATGGGCGTGTGGGACAAGGTCGAGGCCGCGGGCTTCCCGATCAAGATCGGCGGCTCGTACACGTGGGGTCGCAACAACGACGTGTGGGACTTCGACTTCTACCCGGCCGAGGAGTTCATCGACGAGCCCCGCCCGGCGCGCTTCAAGGGCCAGCGCGAGCACACGGCCTTCCAGGTCGAGCGCGCCATCTACGACGACATCCTCCTCCGCCACGCGGAGTCCGAGGGCACCCAGGTCCGCGAGCAGGTCATGGTCCGCGAGGTGATGACCGAGGGCGACCGGATCACCGGCCTGCGCCTCGACGACGGCACGACCGTCCGGGCCCGGCACTACGTGGACGCCACGGGTCACGTCGGCCTGTTCCGCAAGGCGCTCGACATCGGCTCGATGGCGCCCAAGGAACTGCGCAACGTCGCTTTCTGGGACTACTGGGACAACGCCGAGTGGGCGATCAAAATCGGCGTGGGCGCCACCCGCGTGCAGGTGCGTTCGCTCCCCTACGGCTGGATCTGGTTCATCCCGCTCGGGCCCTCGCGTGCCTCCGTCGGCCTGATCTGCCCCAGCGATTACTACAAAGACCGCGGGCTGTCGCCCAAGGAGCTCTACGCCGCCGCCATCGCCGAGCAGCCCGAGGTCCGCCACCTGCTCCGCGACGCCCACAGCACCAGCGGCGGCGAGGTGCTGACGACCAAGAACTGGTCGCAGCTGACCGACCGCCTCGCGGGCGAGAACTGGTTCATCTGCGGCGAGGCCGCCGGTTTCGCCGACCCCATCCTCGCCGCCGGCATGACGCTGGCCCACAACTCCGCCCGCGAGACAGCGTACTGCATCCTCCAGCTCGAACGCGAGGGCGACCGCGCCGAGTGGGTCAAGAACTGGTACGACGAGAAGAACCGGCGCAACATCGACCAGCACATCCGGTTCGCCAAGTACTGGTACGCCGCCAACGGCTGCTTCACGGATCTCCAGGATCACTGCGCCGACATCGCGAAAGAATCCGGGCTGCGTCTGACACCCCAGCAGGCCTGGCGTTGGCTGGCGCAGGGCGGCTTCGCCAACCAGAACGTGCACACCGCCGGCTTCGGCGCCTTCGACCTGGGCAGCGCCAAGTCGCTCGTCGAGCGGTTCTCCGGCGGCACGTCCAAGTTCGCGATCTCGCAGTACAACGAGTTCGAGCTCAACCTCCGCGCCGCCGAGGAGATCGACATCGGCGAGCCGCACGAGGGCGTCATCCAGCGCGTCCGTTGCTACCGCCGGGGCGAGGCCATCCTCCCCCAGGCCGGCGACTGGAAGAACCTCATCGCGATCCTCAAGACCGAGAAGGATCTCAAGACCATCTGCGACAGGGTCAGCCAGGCGGTGGTCGGCGCCGCCCCCGGCGCCAAGAACGCGATCCTCTTCCGCCACATCCAGGCGCTCGAGGCGATGCTCTCCGACGGGTGGGTCATGGGGCGCGTCAACCGCAAGCGTCCGACCATGCGATTCGAGGTCGGCGGACGCCTGATCCGCTCGGCCAAGGAGGCCCGCAAGGCCGCCGAGAACGCCAAGGCCGAGATCGTCTTCAACACCCCCGAGCCCGTCGCCGACGGCGTCTGACCCCGGACCTATTCCGGGTCGGACCGGTCCGCGCCCAGGCCAAGGGCGTGGCCGATCTCTCCGGCCAGCCACCGCAGCTCGTCGTCGCGCCGCTCGGGGAAGAACCCGCGCTTGCCGCCCCCGGCCAGGTGCACCTGCAGCTCGAGCACCGGCTTGTCGTTGATCTCGGTCCCGCTCGGCCCGGCCGCCACGCGGTCGATCTCCGCGGCGTTCCAGCCGTCGACCCGGGGCTTGCCGATCGACTGGCGCGTGATGACCAAGTCGCGCCCGGAGACGTCGATCAGCCCGCGCCGCCGGCCGCTGCGGGCCGCGCCGTAGAACATCCCGAACCCGACCAGCCAGAACACCCCCACGATCAGCAGCGGGAAGATGTCCACCGCCGACGCGCCCTTGCCGGCCATCGACACGCCCCAGAACGTGCTGAAGATCGTGACAAAGCCCAGCCACAGGAGCGAGAAACTGCCCAGCCCCTTGCTGCCCCTGAAGAAGCCCATCGGGGGCAGCGTCACCGAGATCCCCTCCGCCGTCTCGACCAGTTCGCCCGTGGCCCGGCGCGGGCGTGGCACCCGCCGTGCGCCCGGATCCCCCCCGGCGCGCGGGCGATCGAGCCGTTCCCGGAGCGACTGGGGCTCCTCGACCGCCACCGGCAGCGACAGTCGTTCGCCGATGGCGGCGGCCAGCGCGTCGATGGTGGCCCGCGGGTAGGCATGGGTCAACGCCACCTTGCGCTCGTCCTCGTCCGCGTGGACGCGTTCGACGATCAGGTTGGCCAGGCCCCGACCCGGCGCGTCTTCCGGTTTGCCGGCACGGTCGCCCAGCCCCGGCTCGACGATCACCCGCTCGATCGTGTCGGCCCGCACCGACCTGCGACGCCGGATCGGCCCGAACCGGTGCACACCGGCCACGCGCCGGGTGCTGATCTCGATCTCGGAATGCCCGAACGCGACCAGCACGCCGAACCGCACCCCGCGGGCCATGAGCAGTGCGGCCACCGCCGGGATCAGCAACATCGCCAGGCCCGGGTTCGGCGCCCCGCCGCCCAGCAGGCCGGTCAGCGAAGCCCACCAAAGCCCGCGGCTGATCAGCACCGCGCCGGCGAGGATCGCCAGGCACACCCCGACGATGCCCAGACCGATCGGGCGTTGGTGCGGCACCCGGCGCGGGGGCAGCACGTACCGCACCCCCCGGGTCATCATCACCACCCGCCACGGCGCATCCCCGGCCCCGCCGGTCGGCTGTCCCAGGTCTCGGATGCTCGGTGGCATGCCCGGTTCTTCGGCACCAAGGCCCGCCCGGCCCGAGCCCGGGCGCGAAAAAGCCCCGGGATCGATCCCGGGGCCTTCGGTTGACGGCACCGCGCGGCGAGCGGGCTCAGGCCTTCGGGCCGGCCTTGCGGACGGCGTCGGGCATCTCGAACTTGGCGTCGTTCTCACGGAAGAGCTTGGCGAGCTTGGCCGCCTGGGCGTCGTACGCGCCCTTGTCCTTCCAGGTGTTGCGCGGGTCGAGCACGTCGTCGGGCACGCGATCGATGCCGACGGGCATCTGCAGCCCGAACACGGGGTGCTCGCGCGTGGCGACCTTGTCCAGCGCGCCCGAGGTGATGGCCGAGACCATCGCCCGCGTGTAGCGGAGGCTGAACCGCTGGCCAACGCCGTAGGGGCCGCCGGTCCACCCGGTGTTGAGCAGCCACACGTGCGCGCCAAACTTCTTGATGCGGTCGCTGAGCATCTGGGCGTACTCGCTCGCCCGGCGGGGCATGAACGGGGACCCGAAGCACTGCGAGAAGTTGGGGATCGGCTCGGTCACGCCCGCCTCGGTGCCGGCCAGCTTGCTGGTGTACCCGTTGATGAAGTAGTACATCGCCTGCTCGGGCGTCAGCTTGCTGATGGGCGGCATCACGCCGAAGGCGTCGGCGGTCAGGAACACGACGTGGCGCGGGTGCCCCGCGACGCTGGGGATCTTCGCGCCCGGGATGAAGTCGACCGGGTAGGTCACGCGGGTGTTCTCGGTGACCGAGATGTCCTCGTAGTCGGGGACCCGCGTCTCGGGGTCCATGTTGGTGTTCTCGAGCACGGATCCGAAGCGGATCGCGTCGAAGATCTGCGGCTCCTTCTCGCGGGTCAGCCCCACGACCTTGGCGTAGCAGCCGCCCTCGAAGTTGAACACGCCGCCCGGCCCCCAGCCGTGCTCGTCGTCGCCGACGAGCGCCCGGTCCTGATCGGCGCTGAGCGTCGTCTTGCCGGTCCCGGAGAGCCCGAAGAACAACGCCACGTTGGACGGGTCGCCCTTGGCCACGTTGCACGAGCAGTGCATCGGGAACACGCCCTGCTCGGGCATGTCGAAGTTCATCGCGTAGAAGATGCCCTTCTTCATCTCGCCGGCGTACTCGGTCCCGAAGATGACCACGGTCTTCTTCTCGAGCGACTGCGCGATCAGGATCGGGCTCTTAACGCCCAGTTCGGCCTGCTCGGCCGCGGTCAGTTTGTGCGTGCCGGCGTTGATCACCGTCCAGTCGTGCTTCCACGAGCCATCGCCGGCGTCCGAGCTCGAACCGGGCTTGATGAACAGCGTCTCGGCGAACAGCGCGTGCCACGCCAGGGTGGTCACCACGCGGACGCCCAGGCGGTGCTCGAGATCCGCGCCCGCGAAGCCCTCGAACACGAAGATCTCCTCGTGCTTGTTGACGTAGTCCGTCGCGATGCGCAGCGCGGTGTCGAACTGCTCGGCCGTGATGGGCTGGTTGACCTTGCCCCAGTCGATCTTGTTGTGGATCGCGGGCGAGTCCTCGAGGTACTTGTCCTTCGGGCTGCGTCCGGTGCGGTCGCCGGTGAACACGCACACCGCGCCGTTGGAGGCCAGCTTGCCCTCGCCCCGCGCCAGCACCCGCTCGACCAGGTCGGCGGTGGGGCGGTTGCGGTGGGCCCGGCCCGCGTCAAGGTTCAAACCTTCCATGCTCACAGCTCCCATGGACGACTCCTCGGCCCGGGCGGGCGTCAGTGTTCCCCCCGGGAAATGCGGCCGCGTCCGCCGGACCGGGGATCCCTCTCCCCCGGGCCGACAGACGCTGATTTCAAGGGGTCATGCTAGCCCGCGACCCCGCACATTCCCGCCCGGGAGGCCCCGGGCGCGGGATTTCTGCGGGCCCCGGGGCGTGGCCGACGCCGGGTCCGGCGGCTAAACTTTCCCCCGCACCGCGCCCCGCCGCGGCGCGATGGTGGCCATAGCTCAGTTGGTTAGAGCACCGGGTTGTGATCCCGGGGGTCGCGGGTTCAAGTCCCGTTGGTCACCCTTGCCCAGGAAAACGCCCGAGCACCGCTCGGGCGTTGTCATGCGCACCCGCCCCACGCGGAACCCACTCCCCTCATAACGCAAGTGCTTTCCGTAGCGGTTCATTCGCCCCCGGCTCGCGCCAGCGCGGCCTCCGCACGCGCCCCGTACCCGCCGCCGAACAGAATCTCATGGATCAGCAGCGGCACGATCTGATAGATGTGGACGCGACGCTCCCAGAATCCCGGGCGGATCGGGCGGACCCGCCCGTACGCCTCCCAGAACGCACCGGACACGCCGCCCATCAGGTCGATAAACGCCAGCTCGGCCTCCCGGTCCGCCCAGACGCAGATCGGGTCGATCACCGCGGCCGGTTCCCCCCGATCCCACAGCACGTTCCCCGCCCAGAGATCCCCGTGGACGAGCGTGGGCGGCTCGGGACTTTCGAGCAGCGCCGGAAGCTCGTCCGACAAACGGTCGATCGCGTCCGTGAACCCCCGCGTCGTGCGCCCGAGTTCGTGCGCCCGATGCGCGAGCGGACGCAGTCGCGTCTCACCGTAGAACCGGCCCCAGTCTTCCCACCACCCGTTGGCGAGCGTCACCGGGCCGATCAGCGAATCCGCATCCCAGCCGAACCGCGCCGATCGCTCCCCGTGGATCCGCCCGACGATCCCGCCGAGCCGCCGTTCGCCCCCGGCCGAGCGGCGCCCGTCGTGCGCGACATAGCGCAGTGCCAGTACACGATCCGAGACCGCCACCACGTCCGGCGTCGGTGCGACGCGCCCGAGCCGCTTGAGCATCGCCGATTCCGCCCGCGTCCACCCGTTGTCCGCGCCTGAAATCTTGCACGCGAGGTCGCGTCCAGATGCGGTCCGGACGCGGAACACGCCGGCGAGGCAGCCGCCGTGGAGCGGCGACATCTCCGCGACCGGTTCGCCGATGGCGTCTTCGATCAGGCCGCGATCGTCCATGGCACAGCGTAAAGCCGCCGACCGGCCCGTTCCAGCCTCAGGCCGCCGCGGCGCGTCGGGCGGCCGCGCATCCCAGGCGGACCTGCTCGATCAGCTCGTCCTTCGTGAGACCGTCCGCCGCGTCGGCGGCGTGGTTGGCCAGCCGCTCGGCCATCGTCGCCACGCCGTTCATGCCCACCAGCAGCGAGAAGCTGTGGATCCGCTGGCTCGTGCCGCACATACCCACCCGGTCGCCCGCCTCGATCTGGCGGTCCAACTCGGTCCCCAGCTTGCCCAGCTCGGCGCACAACGCGACGAGGGTGGCCCGGTCGACCCGCGAGCGGGCCTTGTCCAGCTGGCCCGGATCCCACCCGCTGAGCAAGAACTCGCCCAGCACGCACAGCAGATCGTCCTGCGTCAGGGGGGTCGGCACCAGCGCGTCCGCCCCGCACACCCGCACGATGGACCGCTCGATCCCCTCGCCCGGGCGCCCCAGCAGCGCCACCGGGCGATTCAGCCCGTTCGTCCGCAGCTTCTTGACCAGCTCCGCGCCGGACACGTCGCCCAGCTCCAGCTCGATCAGAACCATGTCCAGGGAGGTGGCCGACTCGGCGACGGCCTCCTGCACCGTGCCGGCGAAGCGGAAGTGCAGGGACGTGTCCGTCAGGTGCCGCTTGACCTCCAGCCGCGTCTCCTCGGACGCGACGACGAAGAGCACCTCGCCCTTGAGCCGCTCGGGGCTGACCTGCTCGAAGCTGGGCACCAGGTCGGTCACGTCGCCGGGCACGTAGTCCCGCGGGTTGATCTCCCGGTCGAACTTGATGCCGATCTCGTGGACCAGCCCCCCGCGGTGCTGGACCCGCACAACCTTGCCGCTCAGCGGCGGGCAGGCCCCGTCGGTGCGCGGCAGGAAGACCGTGGCCTGCGTGTTCGGGTACATGAAGCTCGAGTGCAGCAGCCCGATCCCGCCCCGCGAGAGGTTCCGGCACGCCAGCACCATCTCGCGTCGGGCCGAATGATCCCCGGCCAGCTGCACCCGCACGAACGGTTCGACGAACGGGATGCGTGTGTGCACCCGCTTCGGGTTGATCTCCGCGTTGTCGAGGCGCTCGTTCATCCGCAGCAGCAGGAGTTCATAGACCTGCCCGCCGACACCGAGGGTGTTGCGTTGGGTCGATCCCGTGATCGGTTGCGAAGATTGCAGTTGCCGCACACCAGCCTCCGATCCCGATGAGACGCGTCGTGGTCGCCCGCGTATCGGCCGGATCCGCTGAGAACTGCGTCCCGCGCCCGGTTCCCGCCGGCAAGCCGGCGTTACCGGACGGCCCCGCCCGCCGCACGCGGCACGATCGGCCCCGGATCACGCGCAGGCACCCGATTCGCACCGACACCCAAAGCCGAGCCCCGGCTGCGTGCGAGGCTCGGACCCGGGCGGGTCAATGCGGGGTTGTGCGGAGTTCTGCGGGGGGAGGCTTACACGTCCAGGTTCTTGACCTCGAGGGCGTGGTCCTCAATGAACTTGCGTCGCGGCTCGACGTGCTCGCCCATCAGCAGGCTGAACAGGCCGTCGGCCTCGCCCGCCTGCTCCCAGCGCACCCGCATCAGCACGCGGGCGTCGGGGTCCATCGTGGTCTCCCAGAGCTGGATGGCGTCCATCTCGCCGAGGCCCTTGAACCGCTTGATCTCCATGCCGCGCCGCCCGATCTCGTGCAGCGCGCCCAGGATCGCCGGCAGGTTCGCCGCCTCGACCACGCGGGGGGCGTTCGCCGCGGGGGGCGGGGCGACCTCGCCGTCCTCGTCGTCGTGCGACCGGGCGGCCTCGGCCACCCTGCCCGTGCGCTCGGTCTCCCACGCGAACTTGGCGGGCAGCACCTCGCCGGTCACGCTCTCCTCGCGCACCAGGGCGTAGTCGTCGATCGACAGCCCCAGCGACTCGAGGTCGCGGAAGATGACCTCCAGCTCGCGGTTCTCGTGCAGCTCGCGCACGGTGGCCAGCTCGCCGTCGGTCTCGGTGTCGTCGTCGTCGACGAGCTTCCAGCCGTTGGTCTCCACGATGCCGTGGGCCTCCGGCTCCGACCACGCGTACTCGCCGACGGACCGGGTCGTCACGCGGTGGGTCGGCAGCCTGCCCTCCCGGCGGGCGGCCAGCAGGTCCACGAACTTGACGCCGCGGCGTTCGGCGATCTCCGCCAGCTCGCCAAGGCGGGTCAGCAGGCGGACGAGCTTGGCGGCGTCCGGGCCCGTGATCCGCCGGACCACCTTGGCATCGCGGCCCGGCTCGGCGTTCTCGATGTCCCGGACGACCAGGGCCGAGCCGTCCAGGCCCAGCTCGGTCAGCACGTCCGACAGCTTGCGCTCGTTGATCACGTAGCGGGACTTCTTGCCCTTGATGATCTGATACAGCGGCGGCTGGGCGATGTACACGTGCCCCCGCCGGATCAGCTCGGGCATCTGCCGGAAGAAGAACGTCAGCAGCAGCGTGCGGATGTGGCTTCCGTCGACGTCGGCGTCCGTCATGATGATGACCTTGCCGTAGCGCAGCTTGCTGACGTCAAAGTCCGCCGCGATGCCCGTCCGCAGCGCGCCGATCAGCGTGCGGATTTCCTCGAAGCCCAGGACCTTGTCGATGCGGGCCCGCTCGACGTTGAGCAGCTTGCCCCGCAGCGGCAGGATGGCCTGCGTGTCCACGTTGCGGCCCTGCGTCGCCGAGCCGCCCGCGGAGTCACCCTCGACGATGAACAGTTCGGCCTGGTCCACGTCCTTGGTCTTGCAGTCGCGCAGCTTGTGGGGCATCGAGCCCGAGTCCAACGCGGTCTTGCGCCGGGTCAGCTCGCGCGCCTTGCGGGCCGCCTCGCGGGCCTGGGCCGCCACGATGCCCTTCAGGCACAGCCTCTTGGCCTCGGCCGGGTGCTCTTCCATCCAGTTCGTCAGCGCCTCGCTGACCGCCTGGGACACGAAGCCC
This sequence comes from uncultured Phycisphaerales bacterium, assembly GCA_963975575.1. Taxonomy (GTDB): domain Bacteria; phylum Planctomycetota; class Phycisphaerae; order Phycisphaerales; family UBA1924; genus UBA6054. The sequence continues at coordinate 270,220 of CAXBHL010000001.1, forward strand.
TCGATCTCGGGGTTGAGCAGTTTTTCCTTGGGCTGGTTGTTGAAGGTCGGATCGGGCAGCTTGACGCTGATGACCGCGATCAGCCCCTCGCGAAGGTCGTCGCCCGTGGGGACCGGGTCCTTCTCCTTGATGATGCCCTCGCGCTTGGCGTAGCCGTTGATCGTCCGCGTCAGCGCGACCTTGAAGCCCGACCCGTGCGTGCCGCCGTCCACGTTGTTGATGTTGTTGGCGAAGGTCAGCAGCATCTCGTTGTACCCGTCGTGGTACTGCATCGCGATCTCGCAGATCGTGCTGTCCGACTCGATCTCCTTGCGCAGGTACACCGGGCTCGACACGGCGGTCTTGCCGGTCATCAGGTGCTGCACGTACTCGAGCAGCCCGTTCTCGGCCCGGAACACCTCGTGCTTGGGCTTGCCGTCCGCGCCGACACGCTCGTCGCTGAGCTTGATCGTCACGCCCGGGTTCAGGTACGCCAGCTCACGCAGGCGGGTGGTCAGCGTCTGGAAGCTGAAGGTGGTGTCCGCGAAGATCGTCGAATCCGGGCGGAAGGTCACCGTCGTGCCGGTCTTGCGGTCGCTCGACGCCGGGATCGGCCCCACGTGCACCAGCTCCTCGCTGACCACGCCGCGGCTGAACACGATGCGATGGATCTCGCCGTCCCGCCAAACCTCGACCTCGGTGAACTCCGACAGCGCGTTGACGCACGAAACGCCCACCCCGTGCAGGCCGCCCGACACCTTGTACGCCGAGCCTTCCTGCTGGAACTTGCCGCCCGCGTGCAGCTTGGTCAGCACGATCTCGACCGCCGGGCGACCGTTCAGCGCCGGGTCGTCGTTCTTGACCGGGTCCACCGGGATGCCACGCCCGTCGTCGGTCACCCGCACGGAGCCGTCGGCCTGGATGCTCACCGACACGAACGTGGCGTAGCCGGCCATCGCCTCGTCGATCGAGTTGTCCACCACCTCGTACACCAGGTGGTGCAACGCGTTGAGCCCGGTGCCGCCGATGTACATGCCCGGACGCTTGCGGACCGCCTCGAGCCCCTCGAGCACCTTGATCTGGTCCGAGGTGTAGCCCCCGCTGCCCGTCTTCGCGACGGGTGTGGTGGGGTTGGTGGGGGGGGTCGCGGGCGCTGCGCCGCCCTCGGGCGTCGTCGTGTTCGGCGTATCGGTCATATGGTCGCTTCGCCCCGTTCGAGGGCCCTGTCGGGGCCCGCAGTCCGTTCGGCGACGGCCCCCGTTGGAGCCCGGTTTTCACCGGTCCGACCGCCCCCGCCAAGGGGGCCGAAGGCCGTCTGCTATTCTAGGCGCAAGCCACGCTCCGGACCCGCTTTCAGAGCCTGCGAATCCCGCTCCGAAGCCGCCCCGCGCCCCGCCCAGACATGCCCTACAACCCCCTCCAAACCGCCCCCGAGCACGCCGAAGCCGCCGGCCCGGACTTCGCGACCGATTTGTTCATCGCCGACCGCCCCGGCGTGGAGTTCGCCTCGTTCGGTCGCGCGCGCATCATCGCGCCGGGCGTCGGCGCGATGCTCTTCCTGCCCCTCATCGGCCTGACCGGCCTCGCCTACGCCGTCGCCGTCGGTCCGTTCGGCCTGCCGCCGGTCGTCTCCGGGATCGTGCTGGGCGTGCTGCTCGCCGCCGCGCTGACGCTCGCCTACGCGAACCTCATCCGCGCCGGCACCCACAAGACCCCGGCGTGGTCGGCCTTCAGCCCCCAGAGCACCGACACACGCTACCGCCTCCGCGCCGTCATCCCGAGGTCCCGCCGGACCCGGCGCCTCGGACGCTGGGCACTGCGCGTCACCGGCCTGCGCGAGGAGTCGCTGCCCGACCCCGGCGATCCGCTCGATCCCGAACGCGGCGGCTTCGAGCCGATCATCCTCCGCCCCTGGCTGGGCGTCACCCGGGGGCGGAACTACCACGCCGCCGTCTGGACCACCGCTGTTGTACTCACCGCGGTGGTCCTGTGCTTTGCGCACTACAGCCTCGGGTCCGTCTTCGATGCGCTCAGGGGCCTGCGGGCCTGGGGCGTCATCGCGCTTGTCGCCGCCTGTTCGCTGAGCGTCGCCGAGACGCTCTTCCCGGTCTTCATCCGCCTCGCGCCCGGCCGGCTGGACGTGTTCCGCTTCGGCTTCCTCGGGCGCGGCCGCCCGGAGGTGACCACGCACGACCTCCGCGCCGTCGGCCTGTGCGTCAACTTCCAGACGGCCACCCTGGCCATCGAGAAGCCCCGCCCGCCGGGCGAGCCCCTGCCCGGACTGGTCCTCTCGAAGAAATGGCCGCACCACCAGGAACACCCGCCCGGCCAGCACCCGGAGTACCTCTCCGTCGCCCTCTGTCCAGGGCGAACAGAGTTCTGCCAGCGCGTCATCCAGGCCGCCCGCACCACCGAGCCCACCCCGCCCCTGCCCGACGATCAACTCCTGGGCTGACCACCGCAGTCCGTGGCGGTCGACGCTCGCTCGTCCGCGCCCAAGCATGAAACGCCGACCCCCCGGATCGGTAACAAACCCCACGGGGACGGTCCCCGATCCCACGCACCGACACCACGAACGAGAACGCAGCCCATGACCCACACCACCAAGCTGGCCGCCCTCGGCGGCCTGGGAGTTGCCCTGCTCGCCGCCCACTCGACCGCCGGCACAAGCTCCCAGCCGTCCCGCCAGGGCGAAGCCGCCAACCCCGGCATGTTCCGCTACCCCGACGTCTCCGCAAAGGAGATCGTCTTCGTCTACGCCAACGACCTCTGGGTGGTCTCCCGCGATGGCGGCGTCGCCCGCCCCATCGCCAGCCCGCCCGGCCAGGAGACCTTTCCCCGTTTCAGCCCGGACGGTGACGCTGTCGCCTTCGTGGGCAACTACGACGGCGACCGCGACATCTACACCGTGGCCACCGCCGGCGGCGTGCCCTTCCGCGTCACCCACCACCCCGGCAACGAACGGCTCAACGACTGGACCAACTCCGGCGACCTGCTCTTCTCATTCAACGCCATGGCCGGCAACCCCGCCCAGCAGCAGCTCTTCACCGTGCCGCCCGAGGGCGGGCTGCCCGAGGCCCTGCCCATCCCCTACGGCGCGGTCGGATCGATCTCCGACGACGGCCAGTGGCTCGCCTACACCCCAAACTCCCGCGACTTCCGCACCTGGAAGCGCTACCGCGGCGGCATGGCCACCGACATCTGGCTCTACAACCTCAACACCAACGAGGCCCGCCAGATCACCGACTGGGAGGGCACCGACACCGCGCCCATGTGGCACAAGGGCTCGGTCTACTACCTCTCCGACCAGGGCGAGGGCTCCCGCCTGAACATCTGGCGCTACGACACCGCCTCCGGCCGGCGCACCCAGGTCACCACCTTCAAGGACTTCGACGTCAAGTTCCCCTCCGTGGGTCCCGGCCCGAACGGGCGCGGCGAGATCGTCTTCCAGCACGGCTCACGCCTGCACCTGCTCGACCTGGGCACGGGCAAGTCGGCACCGATCGACATCCGCGTGCCCGGAGCCCTCGAGACCCTCCGCCCCAAGGCCGTCGACGCGGCGCAGAACCTCGCCGGCGGGGGCATCTCGGCCACCGGCAAACGCGCCGTCGTCGAGGCGCGCGGGGACATCTTCACCGTCCCCGCCGAGAACGGGCCCGCCCGGCAGATCACCGACACCTCCGGCGTCGCCGAGCGCGACCCCGCCTGGAGCCCCGACGGCCGCTGGATCGCCTACTTCTCCGACGCCGACGGCGAGTACGAGCTCTACATCACCCAGTCCGACGGTCGGGGCGAGACCCGCCAGATCACCGACGGGAACGAGACCTTCTGGTCCAGCCCGTCGTGGTCCCCCGACTCAAAGTCCATCCTTATCCGCGACAAGGCCGCCCGCCTGATCCTGGTCAACGTCGAGTCCGGAGAACGCACCGAGATCGACCGCGACCCCGCCGCCAACCAGGGCGCAACCTCCTGGTCGCACGACTCCCGCTGGATCGCCTACGCCCGAACCGAGGACGCCGGCCTCCAGAACGCCATCTGGCTCTACGACACGACCACCGGCCAGAAGCACAAGGCGACGTCGGGCTTCTTCAACGACGACAGCCCCGCCTTCTCGTCCAAGGGCACCCACCTGTTCTACCAGTCCAACCGCAACTTCACCGCCCCCGACTACGAGGACGTCGGCTCGACGTTCATCTACTCCGAGACCGGGCGCCTCATCGCCGTCCCCCTCAACGAGGACGTCAAGAACCCCCGCCTGCTCAAGTCCGACGAGGAAACCTGGGAAGAAGACAAGGACGACGACGCGGCCGACGACAAGGCCGACACGCCGGCCGAGGACGGCGCCGATGAAGCCGACGAAGCCGACGGGCCCGGCGACACGCCCGCACACCTCGAGAAGTACGACACCGAGCACCCCCTCTTCGGACGCTGGGAGGGCACCGCCAAGGGCTTCGCCGCCCTGGGCATGCCCGAGGACGAGATCACCTTCACGCTGACCATTCTGGTCGACAAGGACGGCAACATCACGGGCCGCTCCGAGGCCATGGGCGAGGAGGACGACCTCGGCGACGCCGTCACATGGGACGCCGCCACCGGCGAGTTCACCATGGAGAACACCAACAACGGCGCCACCATCGTCCAGAAGGGCACCGTCAGCGGCGACGCCATGACCGGCACGTGGGAACTCAAGCAGCTCGGGCTCACCGGCGCCTGGTCCGCCAAGCGCACCACCCGCGAGATCTCCGCCGACGACGTCAAGAAGATCGAGGGCGAGTCGTCCGAGGCCGCCGAGACCGTCGAGATCGATCTCGAAGGCTTCGAGGCCCGCGGCTTCGAGCTCGACGTGCCCCCGGGCAACTTCGGGTCGCTCAACTCCAACGACAGCGGCCACCTGCTCTACCTGAGGCGCGGAGACCAGGGATCCTCGCTCAAACTCTACGACGTCTCCGACGAGAAGCCCAGCGAGAAGACCGTCCTGGGCGTCTGCCTGGCCTACGACGTCTCGGCCGACGGCAAGAAGCTCATCGCGGCGACCCCCGGGGGCTGGGCCATCGTCGATGCCAAGCCCGGCCAGACCGCCAAGCCCCTCGACGTGCAGCTCCGCAAGACCGTCGACCTCCGCGCCGAGTGGCGTGAGATCGTCACCGACGCCTGGCGCCGCCAGCGCGACTTCTTCTATGTCGACAACATGCACGGCGTGGACTGGGACGCGACCCTCGACCACTACCTGCCCATGGTCGACGACGCCGTCTCGCGCGAGGACGTCAGCTACATCATCGGGGAGATGATCTCCGAACTCAACGTCGGCCACGCCTACTACTCCGGCGGCGACACCGAGAACGAACCCCGCACCCCCGTCGGCCTGCTCGGCGTGGACTTCTCCGTCGCCACCACCGGCGATGGCGACGCCCCTTCCGGATTCCGCATCGAGAAGATCTACCACGGCGCCCCGTGGGACACCGACGCCCGCAACCCGCTCCTCGCCCACGGAATGGATGTGAGCGAGGGCGACATCATCACCCGCGTCAACGGCGCTCCGGTCGACACGTCCAAGGACCCCTGGGCCGCGTTCATCGGCACCGCCGGCAAGCCCACCAACATCACCCTCGTCTCCGCCCTGACCGGCGACGAGGAGACCATCAACGAACGCACGATCACCATCGAGCCCATGGGCTCGGAGACCAACCTGCGCTACCGCGCCTGGGTCGAGGCCAACCGCAAGTACGTCGAGGAAGCCTCGGACGGAAAGGTCGGCTACATCTACGTCCCCAACACCGGCGTCCAAGGCCAGAACGAGCTCTTCCGCCAGTTCTACGGCCAGGCCGGCAAGGCCGCCCTGCTCATCGACGAACGCTGGAACGGCGGCGGCCAGATCCCCACCCGCTTCATCGAACTGCTCAACCGCCCCCGCACCAACTACTGGTACCGGCGCGACGGCAAGGACTGGCCCTGGCCATACGACTCACACCAGGGCCCCAAGGCCATGCTCATCAACGGCCAGGCCGGCTCCGGCGGCGACATGTTCCCGTGGCTGTTCCGCTACAACAACCTCGGCAAGATCATCGGCACCCGCACCTGGGGCGGCCTCGTCGGCATCACCGGCATGCCCCCCCTCATCGACGGCGGCCGCGTCACCGTCCCCGACTTCGGCTTCTACGAGACCGACGGCACCTGGGGCGTCGAGGGCCACGGCGTCGACCCCGACATCGAGGTCATCGCCGACCCGTCCAAGATGACCGACGGGCGTGACCCCCAGCTCGACGCCGGCGTCGAGCACCTCCTCGCCGAGATCAAGGCCAACGGCTACCAGCCGCCCAAGCGCCCGGCCCCGCCCGTCCGCACCGGCATCGGCATCGAGGACACCGACAAGTAATCCCAACACCTTCCAAAGCCAGAGCGGCCCGGTCCATCGGACCGGGCCGCTTTTCGTTGCGGTGTCCGGCGCCACTCAGGGCACGATGTCGACGACGCTGACCTGCTCGGCCAGCAGCTCGTACACCACCGCGATGTCCTCGTCCCGCAGTCGCACGCAGCCCATCGACAAGTTCCGGCCCACCGACGACGGGTCGATCGTGCCGTGGATGCCGTAGCCCGTCACGCCCTGGCTGGCGCCCACGCCGTCGAGACCCAGCCAGAACTCGCCGATGGGGTTCTTCGGGTCGTTGGGGGCATACCGCTCCTGCCCGTCGCGCGGGTTCACCCAGCCCGGGTTTTCCAGCTTGTTGGCGCTGATCACGAAGGTGCCCACCGGCGTGCCGTCGGCCTCGCCCAACCCCACGTCGAAGCTGCGGATGTAGGTCCACCGCGTCGGGTCGCTCGGGGGCCCGTGCCAGATATCCATCCGGAAATCGCTCTTGTCCACGATCGCGTGGAACGGCCCGCGCACCAGCTTGAGCGTCTGGCCCAGCCGGATCTTCGTCGGATCGCTCAGCCCGTTGACCCGCTGGATCAGTTTCCAGTGCGTCGCCAACTCGCGGCGGGACGCGATCCGCGACAGCGAGTCGCCGGCCGCCACCTTGTACTCTTCCACCAGCGGGTCGCCGGGCTCGACCACCCGCCCGAACACGAGCTGGGCATTGATCGCCGACAGCTCGTCCCGCAGCAGGTTCGCCTCCGCACGGCTCAGGCGCGGCTCGCGCAGCACCCGGGACAGCAGCGCCCGCGCCCCCACCCGGTCGTTCTCGGCCGCCAGCCGGCGGGCCGTGTCGATCTGCAGGCGCACCCGCGAGAGCGCGTCGTCCGAGCCCTGCGTCGGCGTCTGGATCGTCACGGGCGTCGGGTTCGCCGGGTTCTGCCCGTCCAGCGCCTGCGTCAGCACCCCGCCCGCCGTCGGGTTCGCCGATCCCGGCGTGCCCGCGTTCGCCGGCGGCGTGGCCCCCGCCAGATTCGGGGTCCGGGCCGCGGAGTCGTGCCCCAGCGCCCGCTCGACCTCGTCCCGCGCCGGCTCCTGGGAGCCGGGCAGCGTCCGCGGCGGCGCGGTGCCCCCGCCCTGGGCGATCTCCATCGGACGCGCCGCGTTCTCACCGGCCGTCGCCGGAATCTCCGGCGCGCCCGGCTCGTCGGTCCGCGGGCCCGTCGGGCGCATCGCGAACCACACGATCACCACCAGCACCGCCACGATCAAAAACGGCAACGCCGATCGGAACGGGCTCTTGCGCCGCCGACGCGTCGATACCGCCGCATTCCGTCCACCACCACGCGCCGATTGACTGGGCAGGCTCATCCCGGTCCCTCCGTGTCCCGAACCACCACCGTCAGGCCCGTCTCCGTCACGAGCCCGTCCACTCGCCGATCGTGCGGCCCGCTCGGCACCCGCCCTACGACCTGCGCCGCAAAGCACGCCCCGAGCACCACCGTCCCGATCGGTCCGCCGGCCTCCAGGCCGGCAAGAAAGCGATCATAGAAACCCCCGCCCCGCCCCACGCGCCCGCCCGCCCGGTCGAATCCCACCCCCGGCACCACCACCAACCCCACCGATTCCGGTGCCACCGCCGGGCACGTCGGCGCCGGCACACGGATCCCGTGCCGATCGTCCACCAGGTCCTCCACCCCCCGCACCGCCGCGGGGGCCATCGTCTTCGCCGCCCAGTCCAGCCCGGGCACGCACACCGTCTTGCCCGCTTCTGTCCCCAGCCCGATCAGCCCGTCCAGGTCCGGCTCCGACGCGTCCGCGGCGTACATCAGGACCACCGAAGCCCTCTCCCAGGCGTCCGACTCGGTCAGATGCTCGCGGATCCTGGCCGACGCCGCCGCCCGCTCGACCGCCGACATCGCGCCCACGCGTCCGCGCAGTTCCTCCCGCAGGCGCTTCTTGGCCTCCAGCGGGTTCATCCCTCGCCCCGGTCGGGCGAATCGTACCGCTCGCGCCGACGCCCGCGGATCGCCTCCAGCCGCTCGCGCATCGCGGCCTCCGCCCCGATGTCCTTCGGCTCGTAGTACCGCTTCTCCACGCCCAGGTAGTCCTGCCCCGTCACCTGCCCGTCCGCGTCGTGCGAGTACTCGTACCGCTCGCTCCCGATCTTCTTGACGCGCTGGCCGGAACCGTCACCCACCGACACCGGCGAGCTGTTCCCGTCACGCAGGAACATCGGCACGGGCAGCACCCGCCCGTTCTTGATGTCGTCCATCGCCGCGTTGATCGCCAGGTACGCCGCGTTGCTCTTGGGCGCCAGCGCGAGGTAGCACGCGCACTGGCTCAGCGTGATCCGCGCCTCGGGCATGCCGATCCGCTCGGTCAGATCCCAGGCCGCCTGCGCCACCATGATGCCGCGCGGGTCCGCGTTGCCGATGTCCTCGCTGGCCAGGATTGCCAGCCGCCGCGCGATGAACCGCGGGTCCTCGCCCGCGTCGAGCATCCGCGCGATCCAGTACACCGCCGCGTCGGGATCGCTCCCACGAACGGACTTGATCATCGCGCTGATCGCGTCGTAGTGCCCGTCGTCGCCGTAGACGGCTACTTTCTGCTGGATGGAGTCTTCGGCGACTTGCTCGTCGATGACGAGCGGGGAAGAGACGGAGAGACGAAGAGACGAAGACACGGAGTGATCGGAATCAGATGTCTTCCCACTTCGTCTCTGCGTCTCTTCGTCTCTCCGTCTCTCGCCCAACCCCGACTCGACCGCCACTTCCAGCGCCCCCAGCGCCCGTCGCCCGTCCCCCTCGCTCTTGACCGCCCACACCCGCAGCGCGCCCTCGGTGATCTCGATCGGGACGTCCTTGTACCCCTTGGGGTGCGCGATCGCGCGGCGCACCAGTTCCGCCGTCTCGTCCTCGCTCAAGGGCTCCAGCCGGAACAGTGTCGAGCGCGAGATCAGCGCGCTGTTCACGCTGAACAAGGGGTTCTCCGTCGTTGCCCCGATCAGCGTGATCAGCCCCCGCTCCACATCGCCCAGCAGCACGTCCTGCTGCGCCTTGGTGAAGCGGTGGATCTCGTCCAGGAACAGGATCGTCCGCTTGCCCTCGTCGCCCAGCACCCGCTCGGCCTCGTCGATGATCTCGCGGATCCGCTTCACGCCCACGCTCGCCGCGTTCTCACGCACGAACCGCCTCTTCGTCCGACCCGCGATCACCCCCGCCAGCGTCGTCTTCCCCGTCCCCGGCGGCCCGTGCAGGATCAGACTCGTGATCGCGTCCGCGTCGATCATCCGACGCAGTAGCTTGCCCGGCCCGAGCAGGTGCGTCTGCCCGATCACCTCGTCGAGGTCTTTCGGGCGCACCCGCACCGCCAGCGGCTCCGCCTTGCGAACCGATACCTCCCGCTTGGCCGCCCACAGGTCGCTCATGACAGGGGACTGTACGGGTCCGCCCGCCCGTCCGGGCCCCCCGGCAACAAATTCTCGCAACTCGGGGAGCCATCCTCTTTGTAATCGCTAACATACTTACAGCATGATCCTCTGGGTAACCGGCATCCTGCTGGCTCTTGCCCTGCTGACCTTGTTGGCCGGAGCCGTCTCCGCGCAAAAACTGCGGGATCCCACCGACCCCATCACCGGCCTGTTCTACATCCTCGGGCGTGCTTACGCCCGTCTGGTGCACGACTTACGCGTGGACACCGAGCCCGGGGCCCTCTCCGATCTCGAAGGCCCCCTCATCGTCGTCTCCAATCACACCGCCGGGGTGGACCCCCTCCTGGTGTCCGCCGGCTGCCCGCGCCGGATCTCCTGGATCATGGCCGAGGACATGCGCATCCCGCACCTCAACTGGTTCTGGCGCTGGCAGCGGGTCATCTTCGTCACCCGCGACAAGGAAGGCCGCAAGGGCCTGCGCGACGCCCGGGCCGCCCTGGCCGCCGGCGGCTGCATCGGCATCTTCCCCGAGGGCCGGCTCGAGCGCCCCCACGGACGCCTCCTGCCCTTCAACCCGGGCGTGGGCATGCTCGTCAAACGCACCAACGCCCGCGTCCTCCCGGTCATCGTCGAGGGCACCCCCGAGACCGGCACCGCCTGGTCCGCCCTCTGGACCCGCTCCAACGCCCGCGTCCGATTCATGCGTCCGATCTCCTACGCCGACTCGACGCTGACCCCCGCCGAGATCGCGGCCGACCTCCAGCACCGCTACGCGTCCTGGACCGGATGGCCCGTGGCCAGCCACAGCCCCGCCGCCCGCATCAACTCCAAGGCCCCGCCCCCCGCCGACATCAGCACCGACCGCTCGATCGCGTGAGCCCGCCGCCTTGGGCCGGACCCGGCGCGAATCGCCCGAATCGACGCAGAGGATCGGGTATCTTCCCCCCCATTCGTGTATGCTCGGCCCATGGGCATCCAGCCGGGCCAGCGCATCGGTCCGTACATCATCACGCGCGAACTCGGCCGCGGCGGCATGGGCGTGGTCTACCTCGCCACCGACGAACGTCTGGACCGGCAGGTCGCCATCAAGGCCCTGCCGCCCGAGTTGGCGGAGGATCCGGCCCGCCTGGAGCGCTTCGAGCGCGAAGCCCGGACGCTGGCCACGCTGAACCACCCAAACCTCGCCGGGATTTATGGCGTTGAGGAGCAGGAAGGCTCCAGATACCTGATCCTTGAGTTTGTCGACGGCGAGACGCTGGAGGAGCGTCTCGACCGCGGCCCTTTACCGATGGACGACGCGTTGGAACTGGCGGTGCAGATCGCCGCGGGCGTCGAAGCGGCGCACGAGGCGGGGATCGTGCACCGCGATCTCAAGCCGGCGAACATCGTGATCACGCCGGACGGCGTGGCCAAGGTGCTGGACTTCGGGCTGGCGCGGGTGGATGAGCCTGGCTCGTCGAGCACCGGCGCGGTCAATCAGGACGCCGACACGCTGGCGGCGACCAGGTCACCACCCCCAAGTCCCCAAAACTCCCCGACCATCGCCGGCGCGATCCTGGGCACAGCGGCGTACATGAGCCCCGAGCAGGCCCGCGGCCGGCGCGTGGACAAACGCAGCGACATCTGGTCGTTCGGCGTGGTGTTGTACGAGATGCTCGCGGGCCAGAGCCCCTTCCGCGGCGAGACGGCGAGTGACTCGATCGGGGCGGTGCTGCACAAGAAGCTGGACCTTGATCGGTTGCCCGCAGGAACGCCGGACCACGTCCGCCGCGTGCTCGCTCGCTGTCTCGAGCGCGACAAGAACCTTCGTTATCGCGACATCGGCGACGTCCGGATCGAACTGCAAAGCCCGGTTGCCGGCGTCGGTCCGTCCATCGCCCCCCGACGCCGAACCGCCACGGTCGTGACAATGGCGGCGCTCGCACTCTTGACCGTCGTGACAGGAGCGGGATGGTTCTGGAGCGTGCTGCGCTCGGGCGAGAACGCGGCATCCGCGCAGATCGAGCCCGCCCCGACATTCCGGCTCACCATTCCCATGCCGGATGGGCTGGAGATCACCGGCCCGATCGCGATCTCGCGCGACGGGTCGCAGGTCGCCTACTCGGCCATCAGCGACGAAGGCGAGCGGCACGTCTATGTGCGCCGACTGGACGGCTTCGATCCCATCCGCGTCGATGGCAGCCGGGACGGTTACGCCCCGTTCTTTTCGCCCGATGGGGCCTCGATCGGTTTCGAGGCCCGCAACGCGATCTGGCGGGCACCAACGAACGGCGGCCCCCCGACCCGCCTCGTGAGCGCAGTAATGTGGATGGCCGGTGCGGACTGGATGGATGACGACACGATCATCTACAACGCCGGCATCGACTCGCCCATCAGGCGCATGACCTCCGGCGGCGTCCCGCTCGATCCGATAACAAAGGTCAGCGACACGGGTTCCTATGCGCATGCATGGCCGCAGCGCATCCCCGGATCGGACCGCGTGCTGTTCACGGCTTGGGGCCAAGCGGCTGGGACAGTGGCTGGTGGTCATATCGCTGATCTGTCAACCGGAGCCGTCCGGCCGCTCGTGGATCAATCCGGCTGGGTCGCGCCCGGGCGATGGTCGGCCTCAGGGCACATCCTCTTCGAGCAGTTCAGCAGCGGGCTTTCGGCGGCGCCATTCGACCCTGCCTCTGAACAGCCAATGTCCGCCGGTACGGCCCGGCTCCTGCTCGATCAGGTCCACAACCTCGGCACTTTCACCCGCTCGGTCTTTGCGCTCTCCGACAACGGTGTGATGGCGTATGTGCCCGCGGTGTCGAACGCTCGTCGTCTGGTGCGGGTCGAGCCCGACGGTTCCACCCGCACCATCCTCGAACAATCCGTGATCGAGTACACCTCGCTCGGCGGCAACATCGCGATCTCCCGCGACGGGCGTCAGGCGCTGACCGGCGGCAGCCAGGAAATCGTGCTCATCGATCTGGAGCGGGGCATCCCGCGCCGGATCACATTTGACGGGAACAGCAACCGGGTGCCCGCGTGGAGCCACGACGAGACCCATGTCTACTTCCTGTCCAGTCGTGAGGGACGCTGGAAACTCTGGTCCGTCCCGACGGATCAGAGCGCTCCCCCTGAACTGCTGATCGAGCATGAGCACAACCTCTCGCGTTTCAGCGTCGGCCCCAGCGGAGAAGTTGTCTTCGGTGTCCAGAACCCCGTGACCAACCGCGACATCTGGATCCGCGACCCGGACGGCGCGCAGCGCCCGCTGTTGCAGACGCCGTACGACGAGGTAGACCTGAACATCTCGCCCGATGGGCGGTTCATCGCGTACACCTCCAATGTCAGCGGCGTCGATGAGGTGTACATCATCCCGTCGAGCGGGCGGGGTGTCCCGGTGCAGGTCACCAGCGGGGTGGGCGCCTCGCCGAAGTGGTCGCGCGACGGGAGCGCCCTGATGTTCCGTAAGGGCCGCATGATCATGCGCGTCGCCGTAGAGGACGGCCGCCCCGTTGGCGACGCGGCCCGCGTCTTCGCGGCGCCGAATCTGACGAGCAGCGACCGGGCATACGAACTCGATCCAGACGGGCAGAGCATGCTCGCCATCCAGGTCGATGCGGACACGATCCCGCGGGAGATCCGGGTCATCACCAACTTCTTCGACGAGATCCGGCGCGTCGCGGGCGATAGCGCGGTTGTGGAGAAGAAGCGATGATCGAGAAGATCGGCCCCTACACCATCATCCGCGAACTCGGCCGCGGCGGCATGGGTGTGGTGTATCTCGCCACGGACACCCGCCTAGACCGGCAAGTAGCCATCAAGGCCCTGCCCCCTGAGCTCGCTGAGGACCCTTCGCGGCTGGAGCGCTTCGAACGCGAGGCGAGGACGCTGGCGACGCTGAACCACCCCAACCTCGCTGGCATCTACGGGGTCGAAGAGCAGGACGGCGCGAAGTATCTGATCCTCGAGTTCGTCGACGGCGAGACGCTGGAGGAGCGTCTCGACCGCGGCCCTTTACCGATGGACGACGCGTTGGAACTGGCGGTGCAGATCGCCGCGGGCGTCGAAGCGGCGCACGAGGCGGGGATCGTGCACCGCGATCTCAAGCCGGCGAACATCGTGATCACGCCGGACGGCGTGGCCAAGGTGCTGGACTTCGGGCTGGCGCGGGTGGATGAGCCTGGCTCGTCGAGCACCGGCGCGGTCAATCAGGACGCCGACACGCTGGCGGCGACCAGGTCACCACCCCCAAGTCCCCAAAACTCCCCGACCATCGCCGGCGCGATCCTGGGCACGGCGGCGTACATGAGCCCCGAGCAGGCCCGCGGCCGCCGGGTGGACAAGCGCAGCGACATCTGGTCCTTCGGCGTGGTGCTCTGCGAGATGCTCGCGGGCCAGAGCCCTTTCCGGGGTGAGACCGCGAGTGACTCGATCGGTGCGGTGCTGCACAAGGGCATCGACCTGTCGGACCTGCCGCCGAACACGCCGGCCGCCGTGGTCCACGTGCTGCAGCGGTGCCTCGAACGCGACAAGAACCAGCGCTACCGCGATATCGGCGATGTCCGCATCGAGCTCGAACGCGCGGGCGAGCACGAGCCGGCGGTGGCAACGGCCCGCCGGGGCGTGCCCGTCGCGTGGCTCGCCGCGGCCATGGTTGTGGCGGTTGCCGGTGTCGGCGCGGCTTGGTTTCTCAAGCCCGCTCCCGCAATCGAGCCCGCCCCCCCGGTGCGTCTCTCGATCCCGCTTCCGGAAGGCATGGAGATCGCCGGGCCGATCGCCATTTCGCCCAACGGCGAGATCATCGCGTTCACGGCCAGTGACGCGTTCGGGGTCGAGCGGCTGTACACGCGTCGGCTCGATGGATACGAGATCAACCAGATCGAGAACAGCATTGGGGCGTACGCGCCGTTCTTCTCGCCCGACGGCGCCTCGATCGGCTTCGCGGCGCGGGGACAGCTGCTACGGATGCCCGCAGAGGGTGGGCGCGCGATCCGGTTGATCGATACAACCGAGGACTTCGGCGGCGGAAGTTGGGGCGAGGACGATACGGTTCTTTATAGCGAGCAGCTGGGTTCTGCGATCAAGCGGGTGGGTGCGGACGGACGCCGGTATGACGACGTGACAGTGCTGGTCCCGGGCGACGGAGATTACGCCCATGTGTGGCCGCAGTTTATTCCGGGGACGAGAAAGGTGCTTTTCACGGCGTGGAAGGACAGCAGCACGCAGGGTGTTGGCGGCGGGCGGATCCTGGATCTCGACACCGGGGAGCATCGGCGTGTGGGGTTCGGTAGCGGCGAGTTCGGGTGGCCTTCCCGCTGGGTCGCATCGGGGCATCTGATCTTTGAACGATATTGGTCCAACGAGCTCCTCGTGATCGCGATGGATCCCGATGTGGATGAGCCGGTGGCGCAGGCAAGCGCCAAGACACTCCTCACGGGCGTGCAGGGCATCGAGGGCTCGACGCGGCAGTTGTTTGATGTATCGGACGACGGCACGATGGCGTATGTGCCCGTGGAGAGCGATGGGAATCGTCTGGTGTGGGTCGATGCCATGGGCGGCACCGAGACGGTGCTCGACCAGTCGGACATCGACTACATGTTCCTCCGTCGCCAGGTCATGATCTCCCCCGACGGCACGCGGGCGCTGCTGGGCGGCGGCGGCGAGATCGCGGTGCTGGATTTGGAGACGGGGCAGAGTCGCCGGATCACCAACAGCGACGGCAACAAGCTCGCAGAGGCGTGGTCGCCCGATGGGTCGCGCGTGTTCTTTGTGTCCAACAAGGACACACGCTGGTCCATCTGGTCCGTGGGGCTTGAGCCCAACGCGATCGAGGAGATGATCTACCAGGGCGAGGGCGATATGTTCGGCGTCTCGGTGACGCCGGACGGGACCCTTGTGACCGCGATGCAGGTTGACGGGCAGTACGACCTGCTTGTCATCAATCCTGACGGGACTACGCGTCCGCTCACACAGACGCCCGAGACAGAGTACCGTCCCGAGCTGTCGCCCGACGGGCGATGGGTCGCCTACGAGCGGCAGGTGGTCGGGATCGACGAGGTCTTTGTCGTGGATCTCGCGGGTGAGCGGTCGCCGGTGCAGATCTCGCGCGGGGGCGGGAACAGCCCCAAGTGGAGCCGGGACGGTGCGACGCTGAACTTCCGGCGTGCGCGCAGCGTGGTGCAGATCGGCTTCGCGGACGGGCGGGCGGTTGGCGAGCCCACAGCGGTGTTCAGCGCCCCCCGCCTCGCCACCGGAATCGGCTACGACTTCTCGCTCGACGGGTCGCGGATGCTGGCAATCCAGGAGGACGAGGGCGCGGTGCTGGACGAGATCCGGGTGATGACCAACTTGTTCGACACACTCCGCGCAGTTGCAGGGCCGGGCAGCCGCCAGGGATCCAAGCCATGAACGACCGAATCGGCTCCTACCAGATCGAGCGCGAACTCGGCCGCGGTGGCATGGGCGTGGTGTATCTGGCCACGGACGAAAGACTTGGTCGTCAAGTGGCGATCAAGGCGCTGCCACCGGAACTCGCGGAAGACCCTTCACGCTTGGAGCGCTTCGAACGCGAGGCGAGGACGCTGGCGACGCTGAACCACCCCAACCTCGCTGGCATCTACGGGGTCGAAGAGCAGGACGGCGCGAAGTATCTGATCCTCGAGTTCGTCGACGGCGAGACGCTGGAGGAGCGTCTCGACCGCGGCCCTTTACCGATGGACGACGCGTTGGAACTGGCGGTGCAGATCGCCGCGGGCGTCGAAGCGGCGCACGAGGCGGGGATCGTGCACCGCGATCTCAAGCCGGCGAACATCGTGATCACGCCGGACGGCGTGGCCAAGGTGCTGGACTTCGGGCTGGCGCGGGTGGATGAGCCTGGCTCGTCGAGCACCGGCGCGGTCAATCAGGACGCCGACACGCTGGCGGCGACCAGGTCACCACCCCCAAGTCCCCAAAACTCCCCGACCATCGCCGGCGCGATCCTGGGCACAGCGGCGTACATGAGCCCCGAGCAGGCCCGCGGCCGCCGGGTGGACAAACGCAGCGACATCTGGTCCTTCGGTGTCGTGCTCTACGAGATGCTGGCCGGCCAGAGCCCCTTCCGCGGCGAGACGGCCGGCGATTCCATTGGCGCCGTCCTGCACAAGCACATCGAGCTTGACCAACTTCCCGCGGCCACCCCCGGCGGCGTCCGGCGCGTCCTCGAGCGTTGCCTGCAGCGCGACAAGAGCCTGCGGTACCGAGACATCGGGGATGTGCGTCTCGAACTGCTGAGCGTGAACGCGCACGAACAAGCCGACAGGATCGGCGCAGCGCCGCCGCGGCCGGGAGTTTCGGCGGGGGTCGCGGCCGCGCTCTCGCTGGTGTGCGCGGCAATCGCCTTCGGGCTCGCCTGGATGGTGTTCAGTGACGCCGCACAGCCGGATGCCGCCTCGGAAGCGCGGTCCCCCCTGATCGTCGATGTCGCGGCGCCCGAGGGGTATCTGATCGAACGGCGGAGCGGAAGGCCGTTGTTCTCGCCGGACGGGCGCAAACTGCTCCTGGTCGTGGCGCCGGAGCCAGCGGAGCCGGGCGAGCCTGCGGGCGTGCGTGTGCCGTGCATCATCGATCTGACCACGGGTGAATCCGTTGTATTCGAGCAGTACCCGGACGCGAGATTTCCAGTGTGGAGCCCCGACGGGTCACGGTTCATGGTGGGCACATCGGGCGAAGGCGGCTTCAAAGTGGTGGCCGTCGATGCGGAGAGCGGACGGGTGGAGTTCAGCTATGTCGGTGAATCCCGCAAGTCCCCGGTGGGCCACTGGTGGTGCGACGACGGTTCCATCCTCTTCGCGGCGCGCGGACTCGAGCGAGCCGATCCGCTCACCGGCGAAACGGTGGCTTCGTTGTCGTTCAAGAACGATACAGACCCCGGCGCCAGCTATCCCGCCTGGCCGAGCATGCTGCCGGACGGCGTTCACTACCTGTACACGATGATGCTCGCAGGCCCGGACGCGGGCCTGTACCTGGGCTCGGCGGCGGACGGCACCCAGCGGCGGCTGCTGCCGCATGAAGGGGTGCGCGGGCTGTACCGTGAACCGACGGACGGCGGGCCGGGGTGGCTCTACTGGTCGCTCGAGGACGCGATCTTCCGACAGCGCCTGGATGTTGAGAAAGGCGAGATGACGGGCGAGCGAGAGACCGTTGCAGAGGGAGTGTGGGCGGCGCAATGGCCGTACCACACGCCCTTCGATGTAGCCCGCGACGGACGCCTTGTGTATCCGAGCGAGACGGCATCTCTGTACGAGAACGAACTGGTGCGACTGGACATCGAGACGAGAGAAGAGTCATCGATGGGAATCTTCGGGTCGCTCTGGAACCCGATGCTCTCGAGCGACGACCGTTTGCTGTTGCTCGACATCACCACAGAGCCAACGCGCGGCGACATCTTCGTCATCGAGCCCGGGCGCGGGAATCTTCGGACGCTGGTATCCGGTGCCCGGGTGAACGAAACGTTCCCGATCTGGGTCGGGCGTGACAACAACAGGATCGCGTTTGCGCACGACGGCGATCTGTTCATCGCCTCGTATGACGGCCTGCAGCCTCCCGTCCTCGCCGCCGAAGGGTGGAGCGCGAGGGTCGAGCCGTTGACCGCAACACCCGACGGAAAGACGGTGCTGGTGTTCTCCCGGTCGGACACGTCCGGAAGCAAGCTGTTCGATGTCGAATCGGGATCGCTCCGCGACTGGCTGGATCTGACTCTGATCGATGCACGGATCACGCCGGACGGTTCGTGGGTCCTGCTGTCCACGCGGTCGGTCATCAACCAACTCGAACTGCGTCGGTTCCCGGAGGGAACGGGACGCGTGGTCGTCGACTCCGGCAGGATTGGCGCGATCGAACTGTCCGAGGACGGCCGCCGGCTGTTCTACACCAAGGACGCCGACCTCTACCGCGTCACTCTCGACTGGGAGACGCCCGACAGCCCGCCCGCATTCGACATCCCCGAACGCCTGTTCTCCTTCCGAGGCCGCCAATACCGCGAGTTCGATGTGAACGCCGATGGGACCGAAATCCTGGCCGTCAAGGTGCTCGATCGCAGGGTCGGACGGTCCGTTCGTCTGTCTGTGCCCGCGGAGTGATTGATGGACCAGCCTGCGTCATTCGAGAACCTCACCAACAGGCGTCCGCGCCGAGCGAGAAGTCAACCATGAGCACCCAGCCGGGCGGATCCATCGGCCCGTACCAGATCGATCGCGAACTCGGCCGCGGCGGCATGGGCGTGGTGTATCTGGCCACGGACGAACGCCTCGGCCGCCGGGTCGCCATCAAGGCCCTGCCAGAGCACCTCGCCACCGACCCCGACCGCCTCGCCCGCTTCCAGCGCGAAGCCCGCGTCCTCGCGTCACTCAACCACCCCAACATCGCCGGCATCCACGGCCTGGAAGAATCCGACGGCAACCACTACCTCGTCCTCGAATTCGTCGAGGGTGAATCACTGGACACCGTGCTCCAACGCGGCCCGCTGCCGATCGATGAGGCCATCGAGACCGCCGTCGCCATCGCCCGGGGCCTTGAAGCCGCCCACGAGAAGGGCATCGTCCACCGCGACCTCAAGCCGGCCAACATCATCATCACACCCGACGGTACGCCAAAGCTCCTCGACTTCGGCCTGGCCCGCCAATCAGAGACCCCGGACTCGACGACGGACATCTCCGCCGAGGCCGAGACCATGGCCCGGACCAGCCCATCCCCCCGCTCACCCGCCAGCCCGACCATCCCCGGCGTGATCATGGGCACCGCGGGCTACATGTCCCCCGAGCAGGCCCGCGGCCGCCAGGCCGACAAACGCTCCGACATCTTCAGCTTCGGCTGCGTGCTCTACGAGCTGCTCACCGGCGCACGCCCCTTCGCGGGCGAGACGGTGGCCGACGTTCTTGGCGCGACGCTGCACAAAGATCTCGATCTTTCGCTCCTGCCGGCGGACACGCCCCCGAACGTCCGACGCGTGCTCGACCGGTGCTTGCGCAAGGACAAACGAGAACGCCTGCACGACATCGCCGACGCACGCATCGAACTGCAGACAGCCGAGCATCAAGGCCCGTCGGTGCTCCCGCCCCGCCGCTCCGCCGGGACGGTGGCCGCGGTCGCCCTGGCCTGCGTCGCGATCACCGCGGCCGCCGTGTGGTCGCTCAAGCCGGCCGGGCCGCAGATCTCGCCCGATCGCACCCCGCCGACCATCATCGACGCCCAGGCGGTGCTCCCCGACGGCGTCCGTCTCGGGCACGCCTTCCAGCCCGGGCTCGCCATCTCGGACGACGGCACGACCATGGCCTTCCCGCTCGTCGAGGAGCCGGACCCGGAGACCGTGCCCGCCGGCTTCCAGCGCGTCGAGTGGCTCGGGTCCAGCGGCATCGCGATCCGGCGCCTCGACTCCGCCGGGCTGATCCCCGTCACCGGCCCGGGCCCGGGCAGCCGGCAGCCGGCCTTCTCGCCCGACGGCCGCTGGATCGCGTTCGTGGAGGGTTCGTCCGACCTCATGAAGGTAGAAGTCAGCGGCGGCCGCCCGGTGCGCCTTGCCTCTCTTCCTGCCATCATCACTGGCGTCGATTGGCACGACGACGGTATGGTCTACCTGGGTCAGATAATCGGCGGGATCGCCCGCGTCCCCGAGGACGGGGGCCCGGTCGAGACCCTCGTCGAGCCCGGCCCCGATGACCAGAGCCTTGTGCTGCCATGCACGCTGCCGGGGGGCGGCGTCGTCTTCACACGCGTCTACTCGGACTTCAACACCAGCCAACTGATGGTGTTCGATCCGGCATCCGGCCAGACCCGCCTGCTCATCGACAACGCCGCCCACGCCCGGTTCGCGGCCGGCCACCTCGCGTTCGTGCGCGACGGTGCCCTGTTCGCCGTTCCCTTCGATCCCCAGACCCTGGCAACCACCGGCGCGGTCCGCCCGATGCCCGAGTCCGTCACGCAGAGCAAGTACTTCGGCAACGTCACCCTCATGACGCAGGCCGCGCAATTCGACGTCTCGCCCTCGGGCACGCTGATCTTCTCCGAGGGAACGGTGCCGAGAGAAAACCGCTTCACGCCGGTCTGGGTCGGACCCGACGGCGCCGAGACGCCGCTCTCGATCGAGCCGCGCTCGTACCTGCTCGCCCGCGTCATGCCCGACGGCGAACGCGTCATCTTCTCCAACGCGCACGTGCCCACCAGCAGCCTCTGGTCGCACGAAGCCGACCGCGGCGTCACGCGCCGACTCGCCCGCGCAGACTTTATCTGGTTCGTCGAGGGCCCCGGCCCCAACCGCATCACCTTCGTGCCCGACAGCGACCCACCCGCCAGCGCGCCCGTCACCATGGACATCGACGCCGGCCCGTCCAGCATCCAGCCGCTCGAAATCGACGGCTGGGGCCCGAACGACTATGTCGGCGACTGGTCGCAGGACGGATCGGTCTTCGTCTTTCTCCGCAGCGAAGCAGGCGACGAAAGCACGATCCGCCGTTCCATCTGGAAGCGCACCGGCGACGGCCCACCGAGCCGCGTGACCGAGACCCCGAACCCCCTCGAGGGCTGGCCCCACATCTCGCCGGACGGCCGATGGATCGTCTTTGTGGCGATGAGCCAGTCCCCGGTGCTGGCGGAGGTCTACGTCTGCCCGCTCGATTCCCCGGGCCCGGTGCGACAGGTCTCCGTCGGCGGCGGCACCGAGCCGAGGTGGTCGCCCGACGGTTCGAAGATCTACTACCGAGGCGTGGACGAGGGCGGCCTCCGCGCCGACGGCGTGCTCTACAGCGTCGACTTCGCCCCCCCGGACGACCCACGCGCCCGCGTCGCCCTGTCCCCGCCCGCCGAGGTGTTCGTGGCCGAAGACCCGTACGTCACCGTGATCCCGATCACCTCGTGGGACGTCGCGCCCGACGGCCGGTTCGTGTTCATCCGCCGCGAATCGCAGGAAGAGCAGACCGCCTTCTACCGCGAGCTTTTCACCGATCGCATCCGGATCATCCACAACTGGGCACGCCGTCTCGGAGCGCCCGCCCCGGACTGACCACCGACATCAGCCCGCTCGGCCCGCGACCACGCCCGAGTCAGAGCCACCGCTTCTTGCGAAACCACACCACCTGCAACGCCGCCAGCCCCCCCAGCAGCACGCACACGATCGCGAACCCCCACCGCGAGCCCGCCAGCGGCAGCCCGCCCACGTTGATGCCCAGGAGCCCCGTCAGGAATCCCAGCGGCAGCATCACCGTTGCCACGATCGTCAGCAGATACACCGTCCGCCCCACCCGCGCCTCCTGCCGCGCCCGCATCTCCTCCTGGGTCACCGCCGCCCGGTCCCGCAGCTCCTCGAGCGCCTCGCACGCTCGCGTCGTCTGCTCCAGCCACACCCGAAGCTCCACCTGATCCCGCGCCGAGAGCAGCGTCTGCGGCCCGTTGACCAGCGCCCCCAGCGCGTCCCGCTGCGGCACCAGGTGCCGCCGGTACGCGATCGCCTGCCGCCGGATCGTCGCCAACTGCGACCGACGCCCCTCGTCGTCCGAGTCCTTCTCGAGCATCTCCTCCTCGATGTCGTCGAGCATCTCCTCCAGGTTCAGGATGCTCGGCCCCATCCGCGTCGTCAGCCCCGCGGCCACCGCCGTCAGGAACGCCCCCGGCGTCGCCGGCGCCTTACCGGCCTGCGCCCGCGCCCGGATCTCGGCCACCGTCGCGAACCGGTGCTGGCGCAGCGTGATGATCCGCCCTTTCTCCAGCCACAACCGGATCGAGATCAGCTCGTCCGGCTCCGCCCCCGGGTTCATGTTGATCCCCCGCAGGATCACCAGCAGCCCCTCCCCGAACGCCTGCGCCCGCGGCCGCGTCTCCTCCGCCAGCAGCGACTCGGCCACCACCGGGTCCAGACCCGCCTCGCCCCGCAGCCACGCCTGCGCCCGCTCCTTCGTCCGGTCCAGATGCACCCACAACGGCCCGCCGGACTCCGACGCCCCCAGCCGCTCCCACCCCCGGCGCTGATCTCCGAAATCAGCCTCCCCCCCGGGCATCCGCACGGCCAGAATCAGGCCGCCGGCTTCATCGAACGGTTTGAACGGGGCGGGATCGGTCATGCGGGGAGTCTACCTCGATCCGACGAACAGCCGCTGATTCACCCACCCCGCAGCGCTCCCAGCCGCCGCTGGTGGATCGCCCGGTCCGGCTCGATGATCGTCAGCGCCACCAGGTGCCGCTCCGCCGTCGCCCGGTCGCCGGCCAGCAGCGCCATCCGCGCCGCCTGCTCGCGCTGGTTGGCGTCGAACGGAGCGATCGACGCCGCACGCTCGGCCTTGGCCAGCGCCTCGGCCTTGCGTCCCAGACGGGCGTACAGGTCCGCCAGCTCCGCCGCGTACGCCGGCGAGTTGATCTCCCGCGCGTCGAGGAACTCCAGATGCGGCACCGCCCGCGCCCGCTCGTCAAAGGCTTCCGCGCCAAGGTAGTGGCGGGCCAGTCGCCGATGAGGGGCGTCGTCCGAAGGACGCAGCGCCATCATCCGCTCCAGCAGCGCGATCTGCGCGGCGTCCAGCCGGTCGCCCGCGCCGTCGAGCGCCAGCGCGATGCGAAAATCAAGCAGGTCCGCGTGGTCGGGGTGCGATTCCAGCAGCGCGTCCAGCGTGTCCGCGTCCGGCATCGCGGGCATCGCCCGGTCACCGTCCGCCACACCCCCGGCCGCCTCCGCGATCAGTTCCATCACCCCCGGCGCCCCCTCCGGCGCCAGCAGCCCCTCCCGACGCAGCTGCGCCTCCGCCCAGACGAGAAACTCCGCCCGGAACGACTCGGGCGTCAGCCCGAGCGCCTCCTCGAACGCCTCCGGCCCGGTCCGCCCGGCCGCCGACAGATCCATGATCGCCCGGGGCGTCTCCGCCCCCCAGCGGTCCACGATGAACTCGAACATCCACGCCCCCTGCGCGTACGCCAGCCCGCGATCGCCCGGCTCCTTCGGACGCACGAAGGCGATGTTGATCGCCTCAAGATCGAACAGTTTGCCCTGCTGGTACGCCGCCGACAGCTGCCGCCAGGTCCGCATGTCCCGCGGCGCGTCCTCGTTGAACACCGCGTTCGCCTCGGTCATCCAGTGGATCACGCGGTTCTGCGTCCGCGACAGGTTCACCGTGTGGGTGTACTCGTGCTGCATCACCCGCTTCCAGTCGAACGGCCCGACCGTGAACTTCGGCCCGATCTGCGGCGACTCGATGGCGATCACCGGCCCGGTCGACGCCGCCATCGTGTGGATCGACGGCATCCCGCCGATCCGCACCGCGAACCACTCGTGGTTGGGCATCAGCTCCACGATCGTCTTGCGGTCCGGCTCGTGGTCCACCCCGCCGGGCGCGTCCGACACCACCCGCTCGTGCATCGCTTCGAGCGCCGCCGCCATCTCGGGCGCCAGCGCCGCGTCGATGCCGTCCTTGTAACGCACGACGAAGTGGGGGTTCTCAATCGTCTTGTAGGTCATCAGCTCACGCACCAGCGTCAGCGAGTTCTGCGCCCGGATGTCGAACGGGTCCAGCGCGAGCGCCCGCTCCAGCTCGTCGCGGGCGTCGCGGTCCCGCCCCGCCTGCACGAGCATCAGCCCGCGCTCCAGCCGGGGGTGTGACCAGAACGGCGCCCGCTCGATCGCTCGCGCCAGGTAGCCGTCCGCCAGTTCGTACTGCCTGGCCTCGGCCAGCGTCCGCCCCACCCAGGTCAGCGCCAGCTCCGACCCCGGCGACAGCGCCTCGAAGTCCTCGAGCATCCGCTCGACCAGCGACATACGGAACCCCGCGGCGGTGGCGGCGATTTCCATCGCACGCAGTTCGCGGTGTTCGGGCAGCCGCCCCAGCACGGGGTCCAGCGCCGCTTCCGCGCCGGTCGGGTCCCGCCGGCGCAGCGCCGCCCGCGCCCGGATCGCCGCCGCGTCCGGCATCGGACGCACCTCGCCCCCGAGGGCCGCCACCCGCTCGATCCGGTCCGCCACCGAGCCCGCCGTGTCGAAGTCGAACCCGTCCACCGCGATCTCGCCGACGATCCGCATCGCCCCCGCGCTCCGCGGGTTCAGGCGCAGCGCCTCCTTCGCGGCGTCCATCGCCTCCTTGCGGTTGTGCCGGGCGTACAGCAACTCAGCCTCGACCAGCCGGGCCCGCCAGTCCATCCGGTCCGCGTCCCGCGCCGCCGCGATCCGCGCGAGCAACGCCCGGTTGATCCCCTCCGCGTCGCCGCGGCCGAACCCCGCCGACCCGCGCAGGCGCAGCAACGCGAGCGACGCGCGGACCGATTCCGGCTCATCCCCCGTGCCCCGCGCCGCGACCGCGTACGATTCCGCCGCCTCGTCCGAACGCCCGAGCATCTCCAAGGCCGTGCCCCGCACCCGCGCTGCGCGCACCCCGGACTCGTCGCCGAGCAGTTCCAGCGCCGCCCCGGGATCCCCCCGCTCGGCCGCCGCCTCCGCACGGTCCACCTCGCCCCCGCCCGCGTCCAGCACCGCCGGGTGGTCCCACGCCCCCGCGATCACCGCGGCCTTCGCGGCCAGCACCGGGTCCGCCAGATCCGCGTCCGTCCACGCCCCGTGCTCGACCCGGAGCGCCCGGCGTTCTTCCTCGCTCAGGTACTCCGCCGTGATCCTGGCCCGCACCGCGTCGGACATCTCGCCGGAGGGTGTCTCCACCGCCTCCGCGTCCGGACGCACCTCCGGCGCCAACTCCACGATCGTCTCGTCGTCTTCCGGCGGCATCACCACGGGCTCGACCGGTTGCCCAGCGAACACCCCGCCGAACGCCACCCCGACCGCCAACCCCGCCGCCGAGACCAGCCCGAGGAGCGTCACTGGTCAGCCCGCCCGCGCCACGCGGAGATCTGCACCTGCCAGCCGGACCCGGCCGCCGGCGTCGTTGTCTCGAACCGTCCGGTTTCCACCGGGCCGTTGACCTCGACCCCGAACAACTCGGCAATCTGCATGTCCCCCGTCCACGCGGTTTTCACATACAGCCGCGGCAGCAGCGAGTCCGGCGTGAACCACATCCGCACCGACTCCCAGTCGTCCTGCCCCGGCGAGCCCTCCCGCGGCGTCAGCTTCAACTGCACGCACCCGTCCGGCGCCACCAGCGGCATCAGCCCCGCCAACTCCGGCGTATCCGTGTTATCCACCAGCCCGTCGCCCACCGGCAGCAACTCGGCCTCGTAGTCCTTGAGCACCAGGTCCGCGTCGTCGCCCACCGACACCCAGAACGGCGCGTCCCGCATCAGGTCCATCGGGTCGAGGACCTGCCCCGCCGGCACGATCTCCCGCTTGATGAACTGCTTCTCGTCCGGCATCCGCTCGACCAGCCACCGTCCGTCGAACACAAACTGCTCGTTGATGTTCTCCACCCGCGTGTCGATCTGCAGTTGCTCAAAGGTCACCGCGTACTGCCGCACGGGAACTTCACCCTCCCGCAACGTCCGCAGCGCGAGCGTCCCGAACCGACGCTGCAGGTCGCCCTGCAACGCCTGGATGCCCGTCAGGCGCACCTGCCCGGTCAGCGTATCGATCGTCTTGTCCCGCTCCCCCAGCGCGGTCAGCAGCGCCCGCGCATCGGCGAACGCGCCCGGCTCGGCCGCCACCGGTTTCTCCGCGGGCGGCTCCCCCGCCGGCTGTCCGCCGACCAAGCCCGCCAACCCGATTAACCACGCCGCCAGTCCGTGCATCATCCGCGACTCCTTCCGCTCACCGTTCTACCGACAACCCCCGCCAACAGTTCTTCATTCATCCGCTTCACCCGCCCCAAACCCCTTGCCCTGCTCTGTGCCCTCTGTGGTGATCTCCCCGCCCCCAACCGTCCCCACAACCCCCTCCCCGCTCAGAAACACCCGCAGGATCGCCGCCGCCGCGATCGCGTCCCGACGCATTTTCTTCTGCTTGTGCGTCAGCCCGGACCGCGCCATCTGCTCGTCCGCCTCGATCGAGGTCTGGCGTTCATCCACCAGCACCAGCGGGCACCCCAGCGCCGCCGCGATCCGCCCCGCGAACGCCCGCACCGCCTTCGCCTGCGGCCCTTCCGTTCCGTCCATATTCAGCGGCAGCCCGATCACCACCTCCGCCCCTCCCCGATCAAGATCACCGCCCACCAGCCCCCGCACCTGACCCACAATCCCCCGGATCAGCGCGTCCCCGCCCTCCCGACCGATCGGCACCTCCACCAGCCCCGCCGGCGAGGCGATCCCCGTGATCCGGTCCCCGACCGCGATCCCCGTCCGCGCATCCCCGAGATCGATCGCCACAACCCGCATCCCACCATTCTAAGGATGCCCGGCGAGGAACCCCGGGCCGCCCGCTTCTAAACTCACCCATGCCCTCCCCATCCCCCGTGATCGAACCCGCCCGCGCCGTTCAGGCCACCCCCACGGTCCTCGTCCAGCGCCTCGACCCCAACGCCGTCCTCCCCGAGGCCAAGACCGAGCACGCCGCCGGCATGGACCTGGCCGCCTGCCTGCCCCGCCACGAGCACGCCGGCACCGTCACCCTCGCCCCCGGCGACATCGCCAAGATCCCCCTCGGCTTCGCCGTCGCTATCCCCGACGGCTACGAGGGCCAGGTCCGCCCCCGCTCCGGCCTGGCCACCCGCCACGGCGTCACCGTCCCCAACGCCCCGGGCACCGTCGATTCCGACTACCGCGGCGAGATGTTCGTCGCCCTGATCAACCTCGGCCGCGAACCCCACACCGTCCACCACGCCGACCGCATCGCCCAGCTCGTCATCGCCCCCGTCACCCGCCCGCTACTGGTCGAGGTCAGCGAACTCAACCAGACCCCCCGCGGCGCCGGCGGCTTCGGCTCCACCGGCCGCTAAAGAAAAAGCCGTGCACCGCACGGCTTCCAAATCCCTGACGGCGAGTGGCAACGCCCCGTCCTACGCCATCACCTCGTCCAGCACGTCCAGGTCTTCCTCGGACAGCGAGGTCTTCAGGTCCGCCAGCACGGCGTCGAACGAGGCGATCAGCCGCTTGGTGGATTCGATCGCGTTGTCCATGGACGACTTGCCGGTCACCTGTTTGACCAGGTCCGAACGACGCATCTCGGCCAGGTTCTGCTCCGAGCACCGCTTGGCGTGCATCAGCGTGTCGAGCAAGACTTTCGCCTCGTCCCGACGCTGAACAGTCTCGATCCAAACCCGGTGCGATGTCATGGTGGTCAAGGGGAGGCCTCCATTCCCGATCTGCCGGACACTCCGGTCCGGCTTACTTCGGAATCACGAGACCCAATTGTCCCGTGAACTTCGCGCGAATCAAACAGGACGGGCAAAGCCGCACCCTAAACAGGGGATAAACAGCCCGCCACACCCCCGCAGTCCGAGAACTTGTCCACCGGAGCAGGCATCAGGCACGCAGGCACGAAGGCACGCAGGGTCGGATTCAATCTCCCCCCTCCGTGCCTCCGTGCCTTCGTCCCTTCCTACCGGTCCCCCTCCCCCAACCCCCCGTGCAACGCCTTCAACGCCTCCGCCTTCCCCCGCGGCATGATCAGCGTCGCCCGCCCCGTCCGCACCACCACCAGATCATCGCACCCCACCAGCGCGACCAGGTGCTCCGAGTCCGTCCCCCCCTCGCCGATCACGATGTTGTTCGTTGATTCGTGCGCCGCCAGCCGCACACCCGCCACGCGGTTGCCGCTCCCGTCCGGCGTGATCGTCTCGCCGTAACTCGGCCACGACCCCACGTCCAGCCACTCGATCCCCATCTCCACGCCCACGATCGACACGTCGTCCGCCCGCGCCGCCGGCTCCATCACGCCGTAGTCCACGCTGGTCTTCTTCAGCTTCGGGTACTCCTCGTCCAGCACCCGCTGCTGATCCGGCGTGCCCCACGCTTCGGCGATCCGCCGCATGCCGTCCTTGTTCTCCGGCAGGAACCGCTCGTACAACTCCAAGAACTGCTTCGCGTGGAACACGAACATCCCGCTGTTCCAGAAGAACTTCCCGCTCGCCAGGTACGCCTCGGCCTTCTCCAGCGGCGGCTTCTCCACGAACCGCTCCACCCCGAACGCCCGCCCGCCCCCGGGCCCCCCGGCCCGACCGATCGGCCCGCCCTTCTCGATGTACCCGTACCCCGTCGCCGGGTGCGTCGGCGTGATGCCGAAGGTCACCAGGCGCGTCGAGTCCTCCTCCGCCAGCCGGAACCCCAGGTCCATCGCCGCGTTGAAGGTCTCCACGGGCGCAATCAACTGGTCCGCCGTCAGCACCGCGAACACCGCCGTCGGGTCTTCCTGGGCGAACACCGCCGCCGCGAACGCCACCGCGTTGACCGTGTCCCGCGGCTCGGGCTCGCCGAGGATGTGCGCATCGTCCAGCCCCGCCATCCCGTCACGGATCTGGTCGCGGTACCGCTCCCCCGTGCAGATGTAGGCCCGCTCCTTCGGAACCAGCCCTCCCATCCGCTCGGCCGCCACCTGCAGCAGCGACACCACCGACCCGTCCGCCCGGTGGATGAACCGGATCAACTGCTTGGGCTGCCCGTCGCGGCTCATGGGCCACAACCGCGTCCCCGACCCGCCCGCCATGATCATCGCGTATCGCATGGGGGGAGGATAGGGACGAGCCACAAGCCACTAGCCACTGGGGATCAGGGTCAGAATCCGAACCCTGGTGGCGAGTGGCCAGTCCCTGGTCCCTATCCTCCCCAATGCTCACCCGCCTCACCGGCACACTCGAGTCCGTCGGCGACGCCCTGACCATCACGACCGGCCCCTTCGCCCTCCGCGTCGAGGCCCCCCGATACCTGCTCGACCGCCTAGGCGCCGACGACGCCGACGGCCAGCCCTCCGCCGCCATCGGCCAGCCCATCACCCTCTGCACCCGCCTCGACCTCGAAAGCCACAACCAGGGCACGAGCTTCAGCCCCCGCCTGGTCGCCTTCGCCACGCCGGACGAGCGCGAGTTCTTCGACCTGTTCACCTCGGTCAAGGGCCTGGGCACCCGCCGCGCCCTGCGGGCCCTGGCCCGCGAACCCGCCGTCATCGCGGCCTGGATCGTCGCCAAGGACGCCAAGGCCCTGACGCAACTGCCCGAGATCGGCAAGCGCCTCGCCGAGACCGTCATCGCCGAACTGAGCGGCAAGGTCGACCGCTTTGCCACCGAACTGGCCATGGACGCCGGCCCCACCCCCCGGCGCACCCCGACGCCCGAGCCCAGCCGCCTCCCCCCCGCGGCCGAGGAAGCCCTCGCCGCCCTCATGGCCCTCGGCGAGTCCCGCCCCGACGCCGAACGCAAGGTCCAGACCGCCATGACCAAGGCCGGCCCCGAAGCCGACGCCAACCAACTCGTCAACACCGTCTTCGGCACCGGCACCTGATCCCCGGAGCGGAGGGCTTCCAGCCCTCCGATCGGCCACAGGCCGATGCCACATCCGGGTGCCACGGCTTGCTCGCAAGCCGTGCGATCAAACACGGATGCGCCATGATAACCCACGCCGATAAACTTGGCGATGCGCCCGACGGTTGCCAAATCCGCAGTCATCCACGGCGTCCCTTCCGCCTACCGCCGCTTAGTGTTGCGCTCGTTCACTGGGGTCACATCGTCAGCCATTTTGTTGTTCGCCGCGATTCTTCCAACCATCTTCCTTGGTGGCCCGACCTCGATTCTCGGAGTCCACGTCTACGTCATTGTCTTCGTGATCGGCATGGCCCTTGTTTGGCCCCTGACGATCATCGCAATCGTCCGCGTGCTTCGATTCCAGTCAAAGATCCACGCCAATCCTCACATCTGTCTTCACTGCCTTTACCCGCTCGAATCTCCAGCCACACACTGTCCCGAGTGCGGCCGATCGAACAACACACGAGACCTCAACGAAGCCTGGAAGCAAATCATCGAGCACGGCGAATGTTCTGACAACTGATCCCCATACCGACCATTCCTCCTCCCTTGGTCCATCAAGCGACGGGTGCCACGGCTTGCTCGCAAGCCGTGCTCTCTCAGAACCACCACCGACCAGAATCACCGCCGCGCGACCAACCCCATGCCCACCCCCCGCCCCGCCATCCGACACGGCCAACCAGGCATCACGCTCGCGTGGTGGCGATCCTTTGCTCTCGCCCTGCTCGGCATGTCTGCCCCAGGTCTCTATCCCGTCTTCGTCGACGTCGAACACAGCGCGGCGACCCGCGCCCTGCACGTCATCGCTCTCGGATTCCAGTTCTTCTCGCTGATCTTCATGATCCGACTCGGCCTCCGCTGGTTTCGCATTACGGCCGCCCTCAAACGCGTGCCCCCCGCCTGCTTCAACTGCCTCTATCGCCTTGAGTCCCATCCCATCTGCCCGGAATGCGGCTGCGTCCAGAACTATGACAGTTTCTCAGCGGGATGGAAAAGTGGATCCGTAAACATCGCCGCTGACCCCCCTTCGCCCCCTTCGAGATCTTCGCGTTGAGAAATCTTCACTAACAACCGTCCCCGTGCGCAGTTTCGCGGACATGCACCCGATTCCGCTTGAACCCCGCCCCCCGCGCGATACCTTCGCGCCATGACCACGCAACTCACCGAACAGACCCGCGCCCTCCTCGCCGACTTCGACAACCCCGACCTGTCCGAGCTCGACCTGGCCCGCCGCCACGCCCTCACGCTCGACGAGCTGCACACGCTGACCGACGCACCCGCGTTCCGCGAAGCGGTCGCGCTGATCACCCGGATCCGCGCCGTCCGCCGCCCGCTGCTCATCGCCCGCGCCGAGGCCCACGCCGCCCAGACCCTGACGGCCCTCACCGCCCGCGACCCCGCCAGCGCCACCGCCGCCAAGGAAGTCCGCCTCGCGATCAAGGACCTCCTCGGGCTCCTGAGTGAGCCGCGGGCTTCAGCCCGCGCGGTCACCCAAGAACCAACCACCTCCCCCGACCGCATCCCCGGAGCGGAGGGCTTCCAGCCCTCCGTCGGGCGGGAGGGGCGAGTGGGCGCGCGCATCGGCATCGGCATCGCCCTGCGGGCGATCGGGGGCTGGAAGCCCCCCGCTCCGAAGACCCCGCCGCTCCTCCCGTGTCGCTGTCCGAAAGCGGGGGCGTGGGGGCCCCCACACCGCACACCATCCACCCCCAACCAGCCCAACAACCCACCCCCCGCCCCGCACGCTCCAAACCCAAACGCCCCCGCGGCACCAAACCCCGCCCCAAAGCCGTCAGCCGCTGAACCCCCGCTCCCCCGCCCGCAACCACCCCCGAAATCCCAACCCCCGCTCCACCACCCCCCTCCAAACGACCGATATCCCCTCCATGGACCCCCTCGCACCCCGGACCATCCTCATCGGCACCCCCCAGTCCTGCCGCAGCCTCGCGGCCGCCCTGGCCACGCTGACCCCGCCGCCCCCCATCGACGGCATGGTCACCCTCGACGGCATCACCGCTCCCCCCCCCTCTTCCCTGGTGGCCAGTGGCCAGTCCCAAGTCCCTTCCCCAGCCCTCCCCCTCCTCGGCTCCGTCCACACCGTCGGCCTGATCTGCCGCCAACGCGGCATCAAGCGCGCCATCGTCACCCTGCCCGCCCGTCACCGCGCCTGGCACGCCGAGATCAGCCGCCAGCTGCGGGCCGAGGGCGTGGCCGAACGCGTGGTCCGCCCGCTGGACGAGCAGCTCGCCGAATCCCCCGCCGTGCCCGCCGGCTCGGTCACCAGCTACAACGGCATCGACCTGGCCGAACTCGTCGGGCGCACGCCGCACGACATCGACGAGCACCTCGTCGCCGGCTGCATCCGCGGCAAGACCGTCCTCGTCACCGGCGCGGGCGGCTCGATCGGCTCCGAACTCGTCCGGCGCATCGCCCGCTTCGCCCCCGAACGCATCGTGCTGATGGAGCGATCCGAGAACGCCCTGTTCGAGATCGACCGCCAGCTCGCCGAGACCTGCCCCGGCGTGGCCCGCACCGCGGTGATGCACGATGTGGTCGATGCAGAGCGGACGCTGGCGCACTTGGAGCGCTTCCGCCCGCATGTGGTCTTCCACGCCGCCGCGCACAAGCACGTGCCGCTGATGGAGGACCACCCGGCCCACGCCGTGACGAACAACCTGTTCGGCACCAAGTCCATCGCCGACGCCGCGGTTGCCTGCGGCGCGGAGCGGTTCGTGCTGATCTCCACCGACAAGGCCGTCAACCCCGCCTCCGTCATGGGCGCCACCAAGCGACTGGCCGAGTGGTACGTCCAGGCCCTCGCCCCCCGCGTCCAGACCAAGATGAGCATGGTCCGCTTCGGCAACGTGCTCGGCTCCAACGGCTCGGTACTGACCATCTGGGCCGAGCAGGTCGCCCGCGGCGGGCCCATCACCGTCACCGACGAACGCATGACCCGCTTCTTCATGACCATCCCCGAGGCCGCCACGCTGGTGCTCCAGGCCGGCGCGATGGCCGGCCAGCAGGGGCGCGCGGGCGAGGTCTTCGTCCTCGACATGGGCGAGCCGATCTCCATCGTGACCCTCGCCAAGCGCTTCATCCGCGCCTGCGGCCACGAGCCCGCCGTCGCCATGTCGGCGACAGGCGCCGGCCCGATCGACCACCGCATCCCCATCGTCATCAGCGGCGCCCGCCCCGGCGAGAAGCTCCACGAGCAGCTCTCCTACGACGCAGAGGAACTCTGCACCACCGCCCACCCCGGCATCTGGCGCCTCGATTCCGAGACCGCGCCCACCGCCGACGCCGTCGAGGCCATGGTCGAGGACCTGTCCCAGGCCAAGGAGCACCGCTCCCGGCGCGTGGTCCTCGACGCAATGGCCCGCCACCTCCCCGGCCTGGCCGCCGGCGCCAAAATCACCGCGGCTGCCTGAATCACTGACCACCGCGCCGGATGCCTCACAAAAAAACACGCCCGCTCGATCGCACGAGCGGGCGTGGAGAGAGGGGAGCTTTTGACCACCCCGGGGGCGCGGGGGTGGGGGGGGCGGGGGGCAGGCAGGAGAGCCGAGAGATCAACGCGGCTTCGTATCGTCGCGTTCGGACGCATCCGTGTCGGGGTCTTCAGGGTCGGTGTCGTCGCGCCGCTCCTCGGACGAACTCTTTGTCGACTCGCCGTTGCGGGCCTTGTCCGCGTCGTGCTCGGTCAGCTCCCGCTCGCGGGCCGAGCGTTCCTCGCCCCGCCCGCCCGACCAGCCGTACGCGCGGTCGTGGTCGCGCTCGTCCTCGGGCACCGTGCCGTTGGCACCGTCATCGGACCTCGGGTCCGGGTCGCGGGGCATCAGATCGTTGTCCCAGTTCGGGCGCTGCTGGCCGCGCTGCTGGTGCGGCTCCTCCCGCGCAGCATCGGTCTTCTCGTAGCCGCGGACCTCCGCGCCCGTCCCCGCATCGTCGGCGCGCTGCCGCTCCTCGAACTTGGGGGGCTGCTTCGAAGCCTGTCCGGCCGCTTTGTTCGAAGCCTGTTTCGCCCGGTCTTCTTGACGCATGGTGTTCTCCTTGAGAGGCCGCTCGCTCGCGGCTTCACCCGTAGATTGGGGCCCGGCGCTGAGCCGCGCATGATCCGCCGGTGAATCCCCGCTCATTCTCCGTGCCCCGTTCGGGGTGGAGGTTTACCGCCGCGCAGCAAAGCGCCGCGCCGGGCACGCACCCCGACGCGGCGGACGGCCCGGAGGACCGTGAGAAGCTCCCGGCGTCGGCCGCCGGGTATCGGTCAACGGGCGCCGGGCGCCCGGGGATGGGTCAACGGGCGTGGGTCAGCGGGCGTTGGTCACCGTGCGCCGGCCCGAGGAATCGGCCTTGTCCGACGTGCCCGACGCGTTGCCTGAGCCGGAGGACTTGCCCGAGTTGTTGGACCCCTTGGCCTCCACGTCCGAACCCGTCCGCGACTCCTTGCCCGATTCGCGGCCCGAGCCGGAGTCCGAGCCCGATCCGGACCGGTTGCGGCTGACGCGCAGGTTGTTGGTCACGTCCTGCACGCCCATGATCGAGTCGGCCAGCTGCTCGGCGCGGAACTTGTCCTGGCGGGAATCCACCGTGCCCTTGAGGGTGACCTCGCCGCTGTCGACCTCGATTTCGATCTCCGAGGCGTCGAGTTCATGGTCGTTCATGAACCGGTCGCTGATCTCTTCCCGGAGCCGGTCGTCCGAGCGGGTGTAGCCCTTGGGCCCGCGTCCGGCGAACGACGGGCGGTAGGTGCCCCCGCTCTCGTAGCCGGTCGAGGAACCCGAGCCGGAACGCTGGCCCCAGGAGGTCCGCCCGGGGTCGGCTTCGAGCGTGCTGCCGCCGCCGGAGTAGCCGCCGTACGAGCCGCCGCGGTTGTCGTTGTACTGGCCCTGGGGTTGGTTGTACTGACCGGAGTAACCTGAGCGGTACTGGTCCGTCTGACCCCCGCCCTGCGGGAAGCCCTGCTGCTGGGCGTAGTTGCCTTGTCCGTAGCTCTGTTGTCCGTAGCCCTGCCCGTAGTTGCTTTGGCCGGGGTTGGATTGGCCGTAGTTGCCTTGGCCATAGTTGGTCTGGCCGGAGCGGTCCTGGTTGTAGTTGGTCTGGGCGTAGTTGCCCTGGCCGTACTGCTGGCCCGAGCCCTGGTTGTACGAGCGGCCCTGGCCGTAGCCCCACCCCTGGTTCTGGTCGGCGTAGTTTTGCTGGCGGGGGTCCTCGGAGCGGGACTGGTAGGACGCCTGCTGGGCGTAGGGGTTGTGGGTGGGGTGCTGGGCTTGGCCGGAGAACTCGTTGTCCCAGTTCTCGCGGATCTGGCCGCGCTGCTGGTAGCGGCCCTGGTTCTGGTCGTAGCGGGATTCGCGCTGTCCGGTCCAGTCGGAGCCCTGACCGAACTGGCCGCGCTCGTCGTACCAGCCGCGGTTCTGGGGGTTCTGTCGGTCGTGGGCCGATTGGTCGTTGTGGTACATGGTGTTCCTCCTTGGGGTGTGCTTGCGGCGCACGTGCGTCCGCCGGAGTAGAACACTTCCGGGCGCTGAGGGGCCGGTGAACAACGCATGAATCCGGGTTCACCGCGCATAGAAAGTGCGCACGAAACCGTGCGCGTTGCAGGCGGGGTGACCGGTTTCGGGTGGATCGGTTCGGGGTCAGGCGGCCGAGGGCGTGCCGGCGCGGGGTTGCCCGGCCAGGCGCGGCGCCGGGGCGCGGGTGCAGAGTTCGTAGCCGAGCCAGATCAGCAGGATGCCGGTCAGCTCGCCGATGTAGAGCGCTTCGGGCAGGTCGTGGGTTTTGGTCAGCGAGCCGCCGATGCCGGGCAGCAGCGCGCCGAAGGCGATCAACGCGGTGCCGGCCGCACGCCGGGGCTGGTCGCCCGCGAGGAAGAACCGCACCGACGAGTGCGCCGCGCCGCCGATGAGAAAGATGACGGCGTAGATGTTGATGAAGGGGGTCAGCCAGCGGATCCACTGCCACTCGAGCACCCGGCCCGAGGGGCGGACGGGGTCGACGAACTCGGGGTTGAGGGGCGTGAGGAAGATGGCGACCGAGGCGAAGATGACGACGGCCAGCGATGCGCCGGTCAGGGCGTGGGCGATCCAGCGGGTCTTGAAGAGCAGATAGACCGATCCGGTGGCGAGGGGGTAGCCGCCGAGGATGGCGCCGGCCCAGTACCACCAGCGGGTCAGTTCGGCGGAGTTGCCGGCGAGGGTGATGGTCGATTCGAAGGCGGTGCCGACGCCGTAGAAGAAGACGCCGATGGCCCACCAGTTGAGGTGGCCGGGCCAGTTGCGGAGTCTGGCCCGGCGCAGGAGCAGGACCAGAAAGACCGCGCTGACGGCGGTGGTGGCGATGGGGAGGTAGTGGACGAAATCGGGGGTGGCGGCGAGGGTGGGCATGTGGGCGGATGATAGATTGTTGAGACTCAGTCTCAACTGCGGAGATCGCCGGAAATCCGTCCGGAGGGGGTCAGGGGTCGATTTCGAGGGTGGTCTCGGCCGTCAGTTCGGCGGTGTGGATGACGTCGCCGGTGAGGATGTACTGGTCGCCGGCGGTCCACATGATGGTGGGGGTGTTGGGGCCGCGGGTGAGGACGGTGACGATGCGGGCGCGGGCGGTCAGTGGGCCGGGGCTCGGTAGGTACGTTGCGGCGGGACGGATGTTGAATGGCGCGTCGTAGTACTCTCGGTACATGTCGACGGCCGACCAGCCTCCGGCGAGGCTGAGCGTGACGCGCGCGTGCCCGTCGCCGCCGACCGGCGGACTGTCGTTGAAGGTGAACCCCGCGAAGAAGTAGTGCTGGGTGATGAAGGTTTGATCGGTGAGGGGCGGCTCGGCGGTGAAAGCGAACTCGATCAGCGCGTTCCTCCGCGCGGGCCGGTGGATGATGCGAAGGTTGAAGTTTCCCACGGCGAAGCGGTCGACTGTTTCCGCGGGGAGGTGGCCGGCAGCGATCTGCTCGCTGATCCAGGCGATCTGATCGCTCATCATCCACTGGTCATGCGTGCGCATGGCGTCGGTGATGCGCTCGGCTAGCGCCACGCGTTGCGTCGATGAGAGTGCGTCGGTGTCGAGGGCTTCGAGCGCGGGGCGCTCGGTGGCGGCGAGGGAGCGGTGGAGCGGGCCGGGCAGGGCCTGGTAGACCCGATCGGTCGCGTTGATGAGCAGGAAGAGCCAGAGGCCCGCGAAGGCGATCAGGACGGCGCCGGTCCACGCGAGTCGGGGGCGGCGCACGCGGGCGAAGCGGGGGGTGTCGGCGACGGCTTGGGTCAGCGGGCGGGCGCACTCGGGGCAGGGGGTCGGGAGGTTGAGCCCGGCGAGTTCGTAGGCGCAGGCCGGGCAGGCGGGCGGTGCGGGTGCGGTGGCGCGGAAGGCGTGGAGCAGGAGCACGAAGCCCGCGACCAGCGGTGGCCCGCCGATCAGCGCGGCCCATGCGGGGACGGGGTGGTGCGGCTCGGCGGGGATCGCGATGAAGAAAGCCGCTCCGGCGAGCGCCGCGACGAGCAGCAAGGCCAGGTTCAGCGGGTACGGCAGTGATGCGTGGGTGTGTCGGCTGAGTTCGAGTCGCTTTGCTAAAAAAAGCTTGATCGCGAGCACCGCGCACACCATAACGGCGACGACGCCGACGCGGACCAACTGGTCCACGCCGCGGAGATAGAGCACGCACGCGGCCGCATACGCAAAGGCGGTCAGCACGGCGCAGGCGATGAGGCAACGACGGATCAGGATCCGTTGCTCGGGGCGGTCGATGATGACGGGGCTGCGTCGGTGCATCGCGGTCGGACCGAAGATACCGGCTGGGCCTCGCGGGGTCCAGCGGATTGCGGGGGGTTCACGGATGTTGCGCACGGTGGCGGTGGTCGGAACCTGCTAAAGCAGCGCGAGCATGGCCGCGGTTGCGGCGAGCAGGAACAGGCCGAGGGTGATTCGGGGGATTGAAGTCACATTGCGGCCGAGGATGACGGCGGTGGGCGATCGGTGCGGGGTCGGCCGGCCGCACTCGGGACAGGTGGCGAGCGTGTTGTCCGGGTGGGGGTAGCCGCACTTGGCGCAGCAAGGGTCCCAACCGACGCGGCGACGGATCCCGCTGACGATGAGGTAGAGGGCTGCGAGCATGGTGTTCATCATGACGAAGACAAGGGCCAAACTTCGGTCGTTCGCGGCGAGCGATCCCATCACCAGGGCATAGATCGTTGCGATGAGGAATAGCGAAGCGGTTGTGACTCCTCGCACGGCCCTGAGCTGAGCGACCGGAAGGAAAGCCCATCGTCTTCGGAGCCGCCTGCGAAAGAACACTTCAACGAAGACCAGCGTGCCGACTGCCCATGGAAGTGCCCTGGATGTGATGTAGAGAATCACGCCGAACGCTTCCCGGTCCGGCAGTGCGATGGTCCGCGTCGTGATCGCTTCTTTACCCCAAATCGTCACGCCGACAAAGAGGATGATCGCGATGAACTTCAGGCTCATCGTGATGATGAAGGGTCGCGTTTGCGCGTCGATGCGTTCCTCGAAACGGCGTGCGTCGGCGTCGGCCATGCTGGCCAGCGGGCTGGTCCAGATGGCTGGTTGACGGCGGGACTCGGAGCGTTTGGGGCGGTTCATGAGGGAACGGCTGACGAGCACTCGGGAGACTTCGGACGACCGGGGACCATCCCCTCACTTGCGTTCGGGGCTCTCTCTGAGGGACGATTGCTCGTGTCAGGGGGTGACTTCGATGGTGGTTTCGGCGGTGACCTCGTGGGTGGTGAGCGGTTCGGGGGTGATGGTGTAGGTGTTGTCGTCGTGCCAGGTGATGGTGGGGGTGGTGTAGCCGGGCATCGTGATCAGGATGGCGTCAACTCGGGCGGTGGTGGGACCGGGTGTGGTGGGCACCGCGGTGTGGAAAGGTTGGGGGTCCTGGAAGAGAACTTCACGGGTTGCGAACAGCGATCGAGCCGGTGGGATCATCCGTGCGGGCAATCGGGGTGTTGTCTCACGACGGACGAGGGTCTCGTCTCCGAGTGTGAGTGAGCGGACAAAGTACCACCGCATGACGTCCCCGATGCCGGTGTGGGGGGCCTGGATCAGAAAGCTCATCGGCAGGCTTTGGCCGACGCGGGCTTGGACCTGAATGGTTAGTTCTGGACGGGTGTCTTCGTTGATGAAGCGTTCGGTTTGCTGCGCTGAGAGGCGGCCGTTGACGAGTTCGCCTGCGACCCAGCTGAGTTGGCTGTTTATGCGAAAGTATTGGGTTCGAGCGCGTTGGTCGAGGATTCCGTCGACCAGCCGGGCGTGCTGTGATGCGCTGAGGGTGGTCGTCTTGAGCGTAGCGAAGGCATCCTGGTCGCGCGGGGCCGCATCGATGCGCCAGCGTTGCGGCAGCAGGGTGACTATGTGCTGGCGTTGCAGCGGTACGAACTTGACGATGCCAGCGCCGACGAGCAGCAGGACGATTCCGATCCAGATCAGATTCGGGCGGGGGACGTGGGCGACGACGGAGGCGTCGGCGATGGAGGACATGGGGTGGCCGCACTCGGGGCAGCGGGCGGGAAAGTTCAGGGCGGTTGCGTCGTAGCGGCACTTCGGGCAGCCGGGCTCGACGAGTTCACGGGACTTGATTGGCAGCAGGACGAGGAAGCCGCCGAGTGCGAGGAATGGGAGCGCGAGGTAGACGTTGATCGCCGGCGAACTGCCGAGCGCGAAGGTGGGGGCGTACATCATGAGGCCAGCCGAGCCCAGTGCGATGATGTAGCGGTAGGAGAGCGGGTAGGGCAGAACGACGCGGTGATCGCGGGTCCAGCCGGTTTCGCGCCACCAGCCGCGGGGCAGCAGGCTGATGAGCACCACGGCGGCGAGCATGCCGCCCATGAGGGCGTACGTGGACCACCTCGGCAAGGGGAGCGGGATGAGGGCGAGACAGAGCAGATAGGCCGCGCCGGTAGCCGCCAGGAGCCGTTTGGAGATACGACGGAAGTGGACCAGTTGCTCGGGCGGGATGGGAAGGTCGGTCGGCATGAAGATTTGGGGCGATGGTACCAGAGCGGGACGGGACACGGAAGGAAAACGGCCCGCCTTGGGGGGCGGGCCGGTGGGGGTTGGTGACGGTTGGTGGGTGGAAGACCGCGCGGGCTGAAGCCCACGGCTCACTTGGCGCGGGTTGTCAGAGTTTGAGGTCGCCCAGGCCCAGGCCGAGGGAGCCGGTGTTGCCGAGGCCGCCGCCGGATTTGCGGGCGGCATCCTGCTTCTCGCGCTGCTTGGCCTGCTCGCGCATGCGGCGGAGCTGCGGGGTCTCTTTGAGGATCTCGGCGGGGTCTCGGTCGTCGCGGTCGCCGCGTCCCTTGCCCTTGCCGCCGCGGCCGCCGCCGCCCTGGCCGGCGGGTGCTTCCTTGGTCTGCTTGATGGACAGGGAGATCTTGCGGGAGTCGGGGTCGACCTTGAGGACGCGGACCTGGACGACCTCGCCCTTCTGGACGGCGTCCTCGACCTTGTTGACGCGCTTGTAGTCGAGTTCGGAGATGTGGACGAGGCCCTCGATGCCGTTGGCGACCTCGACGAAGGCGCCGAACTCGGTGATGTTGGTCACCTTGCCGGTGAGGGTGGCGCCCTCGACGATCTCTTCCTTGGCGGCGGCGAAGGGGTCGTCCTGGAGCTGCTTGATGCCCAGGCTGATGCGGTTGGCGTCCCAGTCGATCTTGAGGACCTGGACGGTGACCTGCTGGCCCTCGGAGACGTACTTGGCGACGGACTTGGCGCCGTGGTTGACGCGTTCGTGGGTGAGGTCATTGAGGTGGACGAGGCCGTCGACGCCGCCGAGGTCGACGAAGGCTCCGAAGTCCATGATCTTGCGGACGGTGCCCTGGAGGGTGTCGCCCTCCTTGAGGACTTCCTTCATGGACTCGGCGGCCTTGGCGCGCTCGGCCTGGATGATCTCGCGGCGGGAGAGGACGATGTTGCCGCCGCCGCGTTTGTCGAGTTTCTGGACCTGGCAGGTGAGTTTCTCGCCGACGAAGACGGAGAGGTCGGGGATGCGGTTGATATCGACCTGGGAGGCGGGCATGAAGGCGCGGTGGTTGGCGACTTCGAGTTCGAGGCCGCCCTTGTTGACGCCGGTGACGCGGGCCTCGAGGATCTGGCCGACCTCGAGCATCTCCCAGTCGGCCTTCTGGACGGCGCCGGGGAGGACGCAGATGAAGAGCGACTCGGAGGGGTTGTAGCGCTGGACCACGACCTCGAGCTGGGAGCCGACGGTCGGCTTCTCCTGGTCTTCCTTCCACTGGGTCATCTCGACGACGCCGAGTTCCTTGGGGCCGAACTCGACGAAGACGTCGGAGCCGACGGAGACGACGGTGCCGGTGCGGTGCTCTCGGCCGCCCTTGACCTCGCGCGGGCCGCGGATGGGCTTCTTCGGAGCGGCGCCGCCGGCGTCGGACAGGTCGTCCATGGCGGCCTCGATCTCGGCGAGGGTCTCGGCGTCGAGGGCGGGGGAGGCGTTGGCGGGCTGCGTGCTGGACGGGTTGTTCGGGTCGGTCATGGTCGGTGTTCGCGGGCGGGGTTTCGGGTTGGCGGGTGCGTGGTCTGGAATCCGGGCGGACGACGGGTCCATCGGGAGTCTACATCAGGGATTCGGTGCTGCCGAGCGGATGGTTGTGAATTGCTGGTTGGGGGCGTGCCGGATGTCGGGGGGGAGGGGGGGGGGGGGGGGGGGTCGTGGGCGGGGGTGTTATCCCAGCGCGGCGGCGGCGGTGGAGCCGAGCGAGTGCTTGATGGCTCCGACGATGCGTTCGGCGGTGCGGACGTTGACGAAGCCGGCGGTGGCGTCGATGGCGGGGCGGTCGCCGGTGCGGACGGCGTGGAGGAAGGCCTCGATCTCCTTGACGATGGGCTCGCCCTGGTCGATCTCGAGCGGCTCGATGTTGACCAGTTGGGTCCAGTCCAGGTCGGTCAGGTCGGCGCCGGTGCGGAGCTGGTCGCGGACCTCGCGCATCTGGAGTTCGTTGGCGGTGCGGCGGATCATGGTGCCGGTCTTGGCGGCGTAGTCGATCTTGATGTAGCCGGACTCGCCGGTGATGCGGGTGACGCGCTCGGTCTTGAGCGCGAGGCGCGAGGCGGTGATGTTGGCCACGCACTGGCCGGAGCCCTCGTCGCCCGGGAGGTTCCAGACGAGTCGTGCGTTGCACAGGTCCTCGAACTCGCTGATGACGGCGACGCCGGAGGCCTGGATGTCGTCGGGCTCGCGGCCCCCCATGAGCATGAGGACGACGTCGAGGTCGTGGATCATCATGTCCATGACGACGCCGATGTCGATGGAGCGGAAGGTCATGGGGGAGACGCGGTGGACCTCGATGAAGCGGGGGGTGATGGGGTCGCCGGTCTGCTCGGTGGCCTTCTGCATGGCCCGCATGATGGGGTTGAAGCGTTCGATGTGGCCGACCATGAGGCAGGCGCCGGTCTTCTCGGCGAGGGTCTTGATCTTGTTGGCTTCCTCGGCGGAGGGGGCGAGGGGTTTCTCGATGAGGCAGGCGACGCCGGCGGCGAGGAAGGGCTGGGCGGACTTGTGGTGGTAGGTGGTGGGGACGGCGATGGAGACCGCGTCGACGCCGGCGTCGAGCAGTTCCTGCTCGGTCGCGAAGGCCCGGGTGTTGTGCTGCTCGGCGATGCGGGCGGCGGTCTCGGGGTTTGCGTCGACGACGCCGACGAGCTCGACGCCTTCCATCTGGGCGTAGACGCGGGCGTGGTGGCGGCCCATGCGTCCGACGCCGACGGCTCCGCAGCGCAGGGTGCGTCCGTTCTTGCTCGTCATGTCTGGGTTCCCTCCGGGGGTTTGGCGATCGCGGGCGTCGGGCCGCGCGGGGGGGCGTGGGCTCAGGTGAGCGCGTCCATGGCGGCGACCAGGTCTTCTTTCTTGGTCAGCCCGACGAACTTCTTGGCGGGCTCGCCGCCCTTGAAGATGATCACCGTGGGGATGGCGGAGATGCCGAAGCGGGTGGCGATCTCGTTGTTGGAGTCGATGTCGACCTTTCCGACGGCGGCCTTGCCGGCGTAGTGGTCGGCGATGTCGTCGATGGTGGGGCTGAGGACCTTGCAGGGCATGCACCACTCGGCCCAGAAGTCGACCAGCACGGGGGTGCTGGCGTTGAGCACTTCGGACTCGAAGTTGGCGTTATCGAAAGCCTTCACGTTGGCGTTTGCCATGGTCGTGGCGTCCTTTCTGCGGGTCTTCGGCCCGGGCTGGTTCCGGGGAGGGATGGTAGGTCCGGCCCCGGGGCGGGGCGGGGGCGCACGGGCGGGCGGGTGTTGGGGCGGTGGACGGGGTTTGCGGCGTGGGGGACGCGGCGGGATCACCGTTCGGGCGTGGGGTCGGGGGGCGGCTCGGGGGTGGGGTTGCGGGCGATGAGGGCGTGTGCGGCGTCGAGGGCCTGGCGGTGGGGTGCGGTGTCGTGCACGCGGAAGACCGACGCGCCGCGGCGCAGGTGCAGGACGGAGAGGGCCAGCGTCGCGGGCAGGCGTTCGTCGGGGGTCGAGTCGCGCGACAGGCCGAGGCGGCCGACGAAGCTCTTGCGGCT
The DNA here is from genome assembly GCA_963975575.1 of uncultured Phycisphaerales bacterium. Classification (GTDB taxonomy): domain Bacteria; phylum Planctomycetota; class Phycisphaerae; order Phycisphaerales; family UBA1924; genus UBA6054. The sequence goes on from CAXBHL010000001.1 coordinate 313,825, forward strand.
GAGCGCGCTGAGCACGGGGTAGCCAGTCGCCCGCAGCGCAGGGGTGCCGTGGATGAGGTCGAGGTTCTGCTCGACGGTCTTGCCGAAACCCAGGCCCGGGTCGATCAGGATGCGGTCGGCGGGGACACCGGCGGCCCGGGCGGCGGCGGTGCGGGCGTATAGAAAGGATGCGACGGCGTCGACGACCGCCCGGGGGGCGGGGCCGTAGTCGGGCGGGGTGTCGTATCGGTCGGCGTAGCGGTCGTGGGCCGGGGGTCTGAGGCGGTGCATGAGGATCAGGCCGGCGCCGCGTTCGGCGGCCAGCGCGAGGACGGCGTGGTCCTCGGTGCCGGCGGCGACGTCGTTGATGGCGTCGGCCCCGGCGTCGAGGGCGGCGCGGGCGACGGGGGCGAGGGTGGTGTCCACCGCGATCGGCAGGTCGATTCCGGCGGCGCGGATGGCCTCGATGGCGGGGAGCAGGCGGCGTTGCTGCTCGTCGGCGGGGACGCGTCGGGCGCCGGGGCGGGTGGACTCGGCGCCGATGTCCAGCCCGTCGGCGCCTTCGTCGGCGGCGCGTCGGGCGGCGTCGGCGGCGTGGGCGGGGGTGGGCAGGCGGCCGCCGTCGGAAAAGGAATCGGGCGTAACGTTGAGGATGGTGAAAAGACGCGGGCGGTCCAGCCGGACCGCCCGCGTCGTTGATACCTGCCAGGTGTGGGCGTTGTGGGGGGCGCTCACGGGGGGTTAGAAGTCGAAGCCCTGGTCGTCGCCGCCGGCCGGCGCGCCGGCGCCGGCGGGGATGAAGGTCGAGATAGCCTTGATCGCGGACATGGGCAGGTGGATGCGGCCGGCGAAGCCGCCGGAGTCGGCGGCGAGGCTGAGGCCGATGGGGTCGATGGCGTCCATGGGCTGGAAGTCGGGCAGGGCGCCGAACATCATCAGGGTCGGGCCGACGGTGTTCATGATCTCGTCGACGCCGATGTAGATCTCGGCGAAGCGGCCTTCCTGGAGGTTGGCTCCGACGCGCTTGACGCGTTCGTCGGTGCCCAGGCCCGCGCCGGCCTTGGCGGCGGCGACGGCGCGGCGGGTCAGGTCGGGGCCCTGGGAGAGGGTCTGGACCACGCCGCCGTCGACGGTGGCGATGTAGCCGGCGGGCCCGCCGGTGGGGCCGAAGATCATCTGGGTGACCATGGTGGGATCGACCGCGCCCATGCCCATGCCGCCGCCCATGGCCTGGGGGTCCATCTGCATGGTGACGCCGTAGGCGGTCATGGCGGTGTCATCGACGGTGATGGCCTTGGGGGTGACGGAGGTGGAGAGCGTGACGCCTTGGGCGGACTGGCCGTTGGCGGTGTTGAGGCTCTCGACGACGGCGACGGTGTAGGCGGTGGGGTCGGCGGACCTGATGTACTGGGTGGTGTTGGAGAAGAGCCCGCCGCCCATGAGGCCGGGGGGCGTTCCCATGACGAAGGAGGTGCCGGTGGAGAGGCGCGACAGGTCGGTGAGGCTGACCTGGCCGAAGTTGGAGGCCTGCTGGCGCATTTCCTCGGGCAGGGCGTTGGTCCAGGCCTCGACGCCCTGGGCGATCTTGGCGAAGGTGGGGGCGGAGGTGTCCAGGGCGGCGGCGAACATGTAGCGCTGGCTGGGGAGCTTCTCAAGCAGGCCGGCGGTGCTGCCCTTGGCGGCGAAGTAGGCGGCCGACTCGGAGTCGGGCTTGAACTGCATGGCCATGTCGTAGGTCATGCCGGCGTCGGTGATGGTCAGGCCGAGCACGCCGGCGTTGAGGTCGCGGACGGCGGCGGTGACGAGCGAGGTGAGCGAGTTGAAGCTGACGGCGGCCTGCTCGCCGCCCATGAGGGCGACCATCTGGCCCTGCTCGCGCATGCCGGCGAGGCCGGCGTCGAGCATGGGGCGGAGGGCGTCGGCGTTGGCGATGATGGAGACCTCCGAGCCGCTGACGAGGCGGCCGCCGGCGCCGCCGACGCGGGCGGTGTGGTCCTTGAGGCGGCCCTTGGTGGCGTCGAAGGCGCGGACGGCGTCGGCGTTGTCGGAGACGGCGACGTGGCCGCCGCCCAGATCGCGGGCGAAGACCTCGGCGTCGGGCAGGGGGAGCTGGACGACGCCGTCGACGGCTTCGCGTCCCTGGGTGAGGGCCTCGAAGTCCTTGACGGGCAGGAGGGCGACGACGACGGGCTGGTCCATGCCGTTGGGGTCGGCGGGCAGGTCGATGACGAAGACGGCCGAGCCGTCCAGGTCCATGCCGGGCATGCCGCGGACCATGGCGGTGGCGAAGTTCAGGCCGGGGTTGGCGTTCTGGCCGAGGACGCGGTTGATCTGGTCGAGGTCGGCGAGGAAGTCGTTGACCTGCTGGACGGCGATGACGACGTCGGCGTTCGCGGGGACGCGGTCGAGCACGGCCGGCGGTGCGGCGATGGCCGCGGCGGGCAGGCCGGCGAGCAGGAAGGCGGTCAGGGCGGAACGGGTGAGCTTGGTCGGGGACCGCATGGGGACTCCTTTGAGGGACTGTCGGCCTGTGGGTTCGTGGTTTCCCGGTGCTTTCCGTGGGGACCGGGGCATGATCCTATTCATCCGGCATGGGGGCGGTCGGGTTTCAGGGCGGGGGCGGGTTGCGGCGGAATGGGCGAAAAAAAGCGGAGGGCCGGGGCCCTCCGCTGTTCTGGTTGGGTGGTTGATCGGAACCGCGGGCGGGCCCGGATCGCGTGCGTGCCGTCAGGCGGCCGAGCCCTTGCGCTTCTTGCCGGTGGTGGTGGTCGGGGTGGGGGTGTCGTCTTCGCCTTCCTCTTCGTACTCGGCTTCGGCGTCCTCCTCTTCCTCGTCTTCCTCCTCGGAGCCTTCGACGTCGTACTCGGCGAGCTCCTCGGGGTCGATGGGGTTGCCGTCTTCGTCCACGTACTCGTACTCGACCTCTTCTTCGTCCTTTTCGTCCTCGTCGAGGGGTTCGCCGTCTTCTTCTTCTTCTTCTTCTTCTTCTTCTTCGGCCTCGGCTACGGCTTCGTCGTCTTCCTCTTCCTCGTCTTCTTCGTCGTCGAGTTCGTGCTCGGCGAGGAGGGGCTCGTCGTCCTCGTCGTCGTCCGCTTCGATCTTCTTGGCGTGGACCTCGACGGCGGCCTCGTCGTCGGTGGCGAAGGGCGGCTGTTCGTCCTCGGTCTCGTCCTCGGTCTCGGTGGTGGCCTCGGCCTCGGGCTCGAGGTCGAACATGAGCGACTGCTCGGGGTCGTTGGGGTCGCCGAGCTTGATGCCCAGGCGGGTGGCCTCTTCCGCGGCCATCCGCTGGATCTCCGACCACTCCTCGGGCGAGATCATCACCTCGCGGGCGACTGAGCCCTTGTGCTCGCCGATGATGCCGGCGATGCCCATGAGGTCGATCAGGCGGCTGGCTCGGGTGTAGCCGATGGCCAGGCGGCGCTGGAGCAGCGACACGGAGCCGCGCCCGGTCTCGAGGACGATCTCGACGGCCCGGTCGAACATGGGGTCTTCCTGGGCGGCGGCCAGCGACGCGGAGGAGTTGTTGGCGCTGGCGAGGATGCGTTCCTCGTCGGATCCGCCAGGGCCACGCATCTGCATGAGCGAACGCTCGAAGGACGGGGCGGCGACGTCCTTGAGGAAGCGGACGACCTTGCGGATCTCCTTGTCATCGACGAGGGTGCCCTGGCAGCGGTCGAGCTTGTGGCTCGACGGGGAGAGGTAGAGCATGTCGCCCTGGCCGAGCAGCAGCTCGCCGCCCTTCTGGTCGAGCACGATGCGGCTGTCCATGCCGGAGGCGACCTTGAAGGCGATGCGGCAGGGCATGTTGGACTTGATCAGGCCGGTGACCACGTTGGCCTGCGGGCGCTGGGTGGCCAGGATCAGGTGGATGCCCACGGCGCGGGCCTTCTGGGCGATGCGGATGATCGAGCCCTCGACCTCCTTGTTGGTCATCATCAGGTCGGCGAGTTCGTCGATGATGAAGACCATGTAGGGCAGCTTGCGGGGGATGCGGGCGGCCTCCTCGTCGGTGGCGCAGTTGAAGGCCTCCTTGATGTCCTCCCAGTCCATCTCGTTGTAGCCGGCGATGTCGCGGCAGCCGGCCTCGGCGAGGAGTTCATACCGCTCGTCCATCTTGGTGACGGCCCACTCGAGGATGGCCGCGGCCTTGGACATCTCGGTGACGACCGGGCACATCAGGTGGGGGATGTCCTTGAACTGGCTCATCTCGACCATCTTGGGGTCGACGAGGACGAGTTTGAGTTCGTTGGGCTTCTTGGTGTACAGGAAGCTCATGATGATGGTGTTCATGCACACCGACTTGCCCGAGCCGGTGGTGCCGGCGATGAGCATGTGGGGCATCTTGGTCAGGTCGGCGATCAGCGGCTCGCCGCCGGCGTCCTTGCCCAGGAACATGGGCAGCTTCATCTTGGCGAAGCGGTCCCGGTTGGACATGAGTTCCTTGAGGCGGACGCGCTCCTTGGTGGGGTTTGGCACCTCGACGCCGACGGTGTCGCGGCCCTCCATGTTGGAGACGATGCGGATGTTGACGCTCTTGAGCGAGCGGGCCAGGTCGCTGGAGATGGCGGTGAGCTGGGCGACCTTGGTGCCGGGGGCGAGGCGGATGTGGTAGAGCGTGATGGCGGGCCCGGACTCGATGTCCACGACCTCGCCGTCGATCTTGTACTGGCGCATCGCGGCCTCGAGGTTCTCGGCCTGGTCGCGGACGAGGGACTCGAGCTTGAGGTTGAAGCCCTCCTCGGGCTCTTCGAGCAGCTCGAGGGTGGGGAACTTGTAGCCGTCGAGGTTGTCCCAGTTCTGGATGTCGGCCAGGTCCTGGTCGGTGGCGACGGCCTTGTTGGCCTGGGCGAAGCGGACGGGCAGGGCCTGGATCTTCTCGCGGAGCTTGTCGCGGTCGAAGACCTGGGGCGCGCCGGGAACGGCCGCGTCCTCCTCCTCATCGTCCTCGTACTCGGCCTCGTCGGCGTCGGAGTCGTCGTAGTCGACGGCGGCCTCGTCGAGTTCTTCGATCTCGTCCTCGTCGAGCGGCTGGGGCACGGGGCGGACGACGCGCCTGGGCTTCGGGGCCTTGGCGGGGGGCTGCTTGACCTCGATGATCTCGTCGTCGATGTCGTTGGGGCGGACGCGGATCACGCGGGCGCGCCCGACGAGGCGGCGCAGCCCGGCGAGCAGGCCGGTGCCGGCGGTGCGGGAGGAATCGCTGGCGCGGTCGGCGGCGGCGTTGGCCCGCAGCGCGGCGGACCCGACCGCGCCCGCGGCGGCGACGGTGGCGCCGGCGGAGACCCTGGCCGCGGGGACGAGGGCGCGCCAGAGCATCAACGGGACGGCGAAGACGAGGCGGTCGGCGGTGACGATCAGCGCGACGATGGTGAGCAGGGCGAGCCAGAGCATGGTGCCGACGGCGGCGAATCGGGGGAGCAGTTCGGCGGCGGTGACCAGGCCGAGGGTGCCGCCGGGCAGGCCGGGCAGCGGGCCGGCCTTGGGCATCATCACGCCGAACGCGGCGGCGACGGCGGCGGTGAGCAGCGCGACGCCCAGCGCCCGGACGATGACTTGCTGGACGGGCCGGCGCATCGCGCGTCGGACGATGGCCACGCCGGCGAAGACCATCGGTACGGCGACCGCCCAGCCCAGCGTGCGGAGCAGGTGGTAGGCGACGGCGGCACCGATCGGGCCGGTCAGGTTGGCGGTGCCCTCGTTGGTCGGCCAGACGGCGTGGCTGGGGGCGTCCGCGGCGTCGAATGTGACCAGGCCGGCGGCCAGGAAGAGCCAGACGGCGCCGAGGGTCAGCCACCCAAGCCGGGACAGCAGGACCTGCTGCTCGGTGGGGGCGGCGGACTCTTCGCGCACGCGGTAGGGGCGGGCGTTGGATCGGGCGTTCTTGGGCTTGGCCATAACCGGCGATATCGGCGTGGGACGGGAGATTTGGTGAGTTTCCGCACGCATGGGGGAAACCCGGTTCTGGCACGATTCCGGCGCTCGTGGCATCGGCGGGCGCGGGCGCGTGTCGGAGCCACTCCAAAAACATAGTTTGTCTATTGACAAACTAATATAGGGCCGGTACGCTTTGGACGTGCCGGACGCCCCCGCAGAGATCGACGCCGTGTTCCACGCCCTGGCGAATCCGACGCGCCGATCGGTGGTCGAGCGTCTGGCGTCCGGCCCGTGCACGGTGAGCGAGCTGGCGGAACCTTTCTCGATCGCGCTGCCAACGGTGTTGCAGCACCTTCGTGTGCTGGAGTCGGGCGGCATCGTGGCGACGAGCAAGCGGGGCCGGGTTCGCACGGTGCGGATCGTCCCCGATCGCTTGCGTGCGGCATCCGGCTGGTTGGAGCAGCAACGTCTGGTGTGGGAGCAGCGGCTTGACAGGCTCGACGCGTACGCGACCACCATGGAGGATGAGTGATGAATGAACGACCGGTGATCGATCCGAGGCTCGATCTGGTGCTCGAGCGGGTGGTGCCTGTGCGTCCTGAGGTCCTCTGGCGAGCCTGGACGGAGCCGGACCACCTGATGAAGTGGTTCACGCCCGTCCCCTGGCAGACCGTGGCGTGCGAGATCGACCTGCGGCCGGGGGGCGTGTTTTCCACCACGATGCGATCACCGAAAGGCGTGACGCAGCCCGCGAGTTCGGGGTGTTATCTGGAGGTGGTGCCGCATCGCCGCTTGACCTTCACGGATGCGCTCGGGCCCGGGTACCGCCCGACGGGATCGCCGTTCATGACCGCGACGATTCTGTTCGAACCGGAGGGGCAAGGCACGAGGTATGTGGCGATCGCGCGGCACGTGAACGAGGAAGGTCGCACGCGGCACGAGTCGATGGGGTTTACCACGGGGTGGGGGACCGCGCTCGATCAACTGGTGGCGATGGCGGGCACGATCTGAGTATCGGTACCGGACGGGGGCGGGTTGGGGGGTGGGCTGGTTTTGGGGGTGGGTCGGCTGATCGACCGACATACACCGGGATGCGGCTGCCTCGCGCGCCGAAACGGAGGAAGCGTGCCCCGCACACCCCAAGATTCGAAGATCTGCACGCGGGCGGAACTGCTCGAGCGGCGGGAGACGGCACGCCGGGAAGGGCGCCGGGTGGTCCACTGTCACGGCTGTTTCGACATCGTCCATCCCGGGCACATCCGGCATTTGCGTCAGGCCCGGCAGTTGGGCGATGTGCTGCTGATCACCATTACCGGGGATACCGGGATCGGCAAGGGCGTGGGGCGGCCGCTGATCCCGCAGGAGCTGCGGGCGGAGAACCTGGCGGCGTTGGACTTCGTGGACTGGGTGTACATCGAGCCGGAGCCGACGGCGGTGGGGCTGCTGGGGGCGGTCCGCCCGGACGTGTACGTCAAGGGGCAGGAATACGAATCGAACCAGCACCCCGGCTTCGCGGCCGAGCGTGAGGCGGTCGAGGCGGGCGGCGGGCGGGTGGTGTTCACCTCGGGGGACGTGGTGTTCAGTTCGACCGCGCTGATCGCGGGGATGGCCGAGTCGATCAACCCGGCGGACGCGCGGATCGGCGAACTGCTGCGTCAGCCGGCGCTTGCGTCGGACCTTCTGGCGTCTTGCCTGTCGGGGTTCCGGGGCAAGAAGGTGGTTGTGGTGGGGGAGGTGATCGAGGACCGGTACGTGTTCTGCGACCCGCCGGGCGTGGCGGGCGAGAGCCCGGTGCTGGCGCTGCGTCCGGTGCAGGAGCGCGCGTTCGACGGCGGGGCGGCGGTGGTGGCGCGGCACCTCGCGGCGCTGGGCGCCGACGCGACGCTGGTCACGGCGCTGCCGCGGGATCCGGAGGCGGCCGAGACGCTGCGGGAACGGCTGGGGGGCGAGGGGGTTTCGCTGTCGTTCGTGCGTCAGGAGACGCCGGTGGCGCGCAAGCAGCGGTTCCTGGTGGGGCACGAGAAGGTCGTCAAGGTGGACTGGGTGCGTCAGGCGGTGCTCGACGCGGGCGAGCAGGACCGGCTGGTCGGGCTCGCCGGCGAGCACGCGGACGGCTGCGACGCGGCGATCGTGACGGACTTCGGCCTGGGCCTGCTGACGGGCGCGATGCTCGAGCGGATCACGGCGGCGCTGCGCCCGCGGGTGGGCGTGCTGGCCGGCGACGTGTCGGGGCACCGCAACCACCTGCGTTCGATGCGTCGGATGGACCTGGTGACGCCGTCGGAGAACGAGCTGCGGGCGTCCTCGCGGATGTACGACGAGTCGCTGCCGGTGGTGGCGTGGAGCCACCTGTCGGCGACGGACACGGCGGCGCTGATCGTAACGATGGGGGCCGAGGGGCTGGTGACGTTCGAGCCGCTGGACGGGCGGAGGCGTGACGAGCCGGGCGACGGGTGGCGCACGCGGGTGACGAGCGAGCACGTGCCGGCGCTGACGCCGCACGTGGTGGACGCGCTGGGATGCGGGGACGCGCTGCTGGCCACGGCCACGCTGGCGCGGGCCGCGGGCGGCTCGCTGCTGCAGGCGGCGTACCTGGGGACGGTGGCGGCCTCGGTCCACGGGTCCCGGATGGGTAATGTACCTGTGGATATCGCGACGCTGCGCCGGCGGACGGAGCTGCTCGGGGCCAACGCCCTGAGCTTCGTGCCCGCGGAGGTGCTGGCGGCACGCGGGGTTTCGAGGGTGACGCCGGTCGCGTCCTGACCCGGATTGGAAGACATGTCAGAACTTCGGACGACGGTCTGTTTCGTGATTCCCACGCGGGATCGTCCGGACGATCTCGCGCGGACGCTGGGTGCGATCGGGCGGCTGCCCGTCGGGGGCGGCGGGGGGTCGGGGGCCGGCCCCAACGCCGAGGTGCTCGTGGTGGACAACGGGTCGGAGCGGATCCCGCTGGCGCCGGGCGTGCTGGCCAACGGCGTGCCGGTGCGGCTGGAGTGCCTGGCTTTCAACGAGGGAGCGGCCGCGCGCAACCGCGTGATCGGCCGGACCGACGCGGACTGGCTGGTGATGCTCGACGACGACTCGCACCCGGTCGATGCCGGCCTGTTCGACGCGGTGGCGCAGGCCGGCCCGGGCACGCACGCGGTCAGCGCGGACGTCGTGCTGTGCGACGGGCGGCGCGAGATGGGCGGGCTGCCGGAGGTGTTCATCGGATGCGGCGTGGCGCTGCGCCGGGGCGTGTTCGAGGCGCTCGGCGGCTACGACGCGTCGATGGGTTATTACGCGGAGGAGTACGACCTGGCGGCGCGGCTGCTGATCGGCGGCGGCGGCGTCGCGTTCGACCCGCGGTTCCGCGTCGAGCACCGGCGGGCGGCGCAGGGACGGGACATGGGGCTGATCCTCGAGCGACTCGTGCGAAACAACGGCTGGGTGATGCAGCGGTACGCGCCCGGGGGCGTGCGTCGGGCGTGCCTGCGGTCGGACCGGCGCCGTGCCCGGGAGATCGCGCGGCGTGAGGGCGCGCGGGCGGGGTACGCGCGTGGGCTGACCGAGCTGCGCCGGACGGTGCACGCGCAGGAGCGTCGCCCGATGACGCCCGCGCTGTTCGACCGGTTCACGGGCATGGCGCACGCGCGGGCCGCGGTGGGGGCGGCGTTCGCGGCCGGGTCGTTCCGGACCGCGGCGCTGGTGGACGAGGGCAAGAACGCGTGGTGCGTGCGCCGAGCGCTCGACGAGCTGGGCGTGGAGATCGTGCCCCGGGACCGCGCGGAGGTTCTGGTGATCGCCACGATGTCCCCGGGCCCGATGATCGACGCCTTGGCGGCGCGGTCCGGCGGCGGCCGGCGCGTGATCGCGCCATGGGAGGGCGCGGGCTTTGTCGCCAAGGACGCCGGCGGGTCCGGCGGGGCGGCGGCGGGGGCGCAGCCGGTGCGGCGCGTGCCGGCGTGACGGGCGCGACGGCTACGCGGCTCTGGAACTGAAGATCTCGGCGTGCTCCTGGTGCAGGGCGATCACGCGGATGCCGGCCTGGCGGAACCAGGCGGTGCGCTGCCAGATGCGCTCCTCGGCGGTCGGGGCGGTGATGATCACCGCGTGCAGATCGGCGGTCAGCGCGACGTCCGGGCAGAGGATGGTGAACCCGAAGATCCGCTTGCCGAGCTTGTTGTTGTCGTCGTCGATGAGGCCGACGATGTCGAGCCGGGGCTCGCACAGGGCGTCGGCGCAGCTTTTGATGAACGCGCCGGCGCCGTAGAGGGCCACGCGGCGGAAGCCCCGGGAATGGCAGGCGAGCATCGCCCGCTGCAGGCGCCGGGTGTTGTCCGGGTTCTGGCGGGCGCGGGCCCACTGGGCCCAGGTCCTCGGCATGGTGCGTGTGACGCCGGGGTCCGTGGTCGCGTTGGACGCGTTGGCCAGGGCGGGTGCCCGGTCGTGCACGAGCCGGCGTGCGGCGGTCGCGTGGGCGAAGCCGTGGCGTGTGAGCAGGCGCTCGCGGGCCTGCCTGCCGGGGTCGGCCAGGTCGGCGGCCCGGGATCCTCCGAGCCGATCGAACACGGTGATCAGGCCCCGGACGCCGCGCCCGGTGGGGAAGACGAACGGCCCGTCCGGTTCGCACGCTGCCTCCGCGGTGGGCGACCCGGCGGGCGCGAAGACGGCCCGCGCCCGCGCGACGGCGTTGAGCACGTTCGGGCAGGCGTGGCCCTGCGGATCAATGAGCACGGCGGCGGTGGCGATCTCGTGGTCGGGTTCGCCGACGCGTTCGGTCAGGATCACGCCCGGGCAGCCGGCGGCGCGGCCGGCCAGCTCGTGGGCGAAGTCGGTGTCCTCGATCGGTCCGCCGAAGCGGAGCACCCAGTTGCTCTCGGTGCCGCAGCCCGAGGCGGCCCACGCGTCGATGAGTTCGGTCAGCCCGCGCCCGGGGGCGATGGGCGTCAGGCAGAGCACCGAGTCGCCGCCGGGCTCGAAGACGCCGCGCGGCTGGACGGGGCACGGGGCGACCAGGACGCGCGACCGCTCGATCCCGGACGCGACGCAGAACTCGGCGTGCGCATCGGTGGGGGCGATGATGGCGTCGGCGATGGCGGCCACGCCCGGGTCCTGGCGGACGGCGTCGGCGTCGATCAGCAGCGGGGCGCCGGAGTGGTTGTTCACGCACCATTCGCGGGCGCAGCGGGCGGCGTCCGCGTCGAAGCACTCGATGATGATCGGGCCTTCGCCGGCGAGCACGGAGAGCGCCAGGAAGGCGTCGTCGCGTCGGCGCGCGGGGAAGAAACGGGCGTTGGGCCCGACGCCCGAGTCGCGGTGGGACGTGGGCACGATGGCGGCCACGGAACGCCCGGCGTGGGTGAGCGCGTCGGCCACGCAGGCCAGGCGGCCCCGGGTCGAGGGATCGCAGGATCCGGTCAAGAGCACGACGAGGGACAAAGCTGACCTCCAGGTCCGGTGAAAGTGATCCCGCGGCACGGGATTCATCGGCCCGAACCCGGGGCGGATTCGGCCGGAATCGGCACCCGAGGGAGGCATTCTTTTTACGAACATGGCGCGAACAAACCCTCGACAACCTGTTCGGTCTTTGGTATTCTCCCCCCCATGGTCGCCCGTATCCGGTCGTATCTGCTGGTCGGCATCGAGGCCCTGCCCTGCGAGGTGGAGGTCGACATCGACCAGACCCAGATGGACAAGGAGACCCTGGTGGGTTTGCCGGATGCGGCCGTGCGGGAATCGCTCGAGCGGGTCCGGGCGGCGGTGGTCAACTCGGGGTATCCCCAGGCCCGTGGCCGGGTGCTGATCAACCTGGCCCCGGCGGACGTGAAGAAGGAAGGCCCGATGTACGACCTGCCCATCGCGGTGGGCATGCTGATGGGCCAGAACACGGTGCCCCCGGGCGGGCTGGACCCGCGCAAGGCCCTGTTCGCGGGGGAGTTGGCGCTCGATGGGCGGGTCCGCCCGATCCGCGGCGCGCTCGCGATGGCGGACCTGGCCCGGTCGATGGGCTTGGAAGCGGTGGTGCTGCCCGCGCAGAACGCGCCCGAGGCGGCGGTGATGGACGGGGTGGCGGTCTACGGCGTGTCGAGCCTGGCCGAGGTGGTGGGCCTGCTCAGCGGCGCGATCGACGCCGAGCCCCACCCGCCGGCGGATGTGGCGGCCATGCTCGCCGGGGCCGAGCCGGACGTGGACTTTGCCGAGGTGAAGGGCCAGGAATCGGTCAAGCGGGCGATGGTGATCGCCGCGGCCGGGCGGCACAACCTGCTCAGATTGTGTCCGAGTGACGGTGACCGTGACACTGAATCAGGGGGATCGGCCCTAGCTGCGCGAGGACAAACTCTCATCGTCCTAGGAACAGGCCATCGGCCACCATTCTCGGAAGCGTTCGCTACTGGTCCCTGCGCTCCGCTCGACCTTGGGCGGCTGAGCGGCAGATATCGAAGGCCCTTGCACCTTTCATATACTGTGCGAGAAACGAGGGGAGACGTCACCCCTCCGGCAGCAAAATTGCGCCCGTGAGGCTCCCCCATGATCCTGCACGACAATGAAACAAAGATTGACCTTCTGAATGCGGAGCCGGTCGCAGCAACCATCGCTCGACTCCTCACGAGCCGTCCGGGTACACCGATGACGATTGGAGTTCACGGAGATTGGGGTGCGGGAAAGTCCAGCGTTTTGGAGATGGTTGAGCATATTTTTCAGCAGAGCGGGAATGATCGCGATGTTCTGTGTCTGAAGTTCAATGGTTGGCGATTCCAGGGCTTCGAAGACGCCAAGATCGCCCTCATCGAGGGGATCGTGGAAGCACTCATCGAGGCCCGACCCTTCCTCACGAACGCAACCGGGGTGGTCAAAGACGTTTTCCGCCGCATTGACTACCTTAAAGTCGCGAAGGCAGCTGGCAGTCTTGCGTTCACGGCCACTACCGGAATCCCGACGCCCGAGATACTTAGCACGGTCGTGGGCACCTTGGAGCGCCTCGTTGAAAGGCCTAACGAACTGCTGAACGTGGAACACGTCTCAAAGGCAATCGAGACAACGAAGTCCGTCCTGAAGCCGGCCGAGCCGCGCCACGTTCCGGAGGAAATCCGGGAGTTTCGCAAGGCGTTCGACAAACTCCTCGATGAGGCCAAAGTCAAGCAACTCATCATCCTCGTTGATGACCTCGACCGATGTCTTCCGGAGACTGCGATCGAGACGCTGGAAGCTATCCGCCTATTTGTGTTCACGTCGAGGACGGCGTTTGTTATTGCTGCGGACGAGGCGATGATTGAGTACGCGGTTCGGCAGCACTTTCCAGATCTCCCGGGCACGACCGGCCCTCGAACTTACTCGCAGAACTATCTCGAGAAGCTGATCCAAGTCCCCTTCCGGCTTCCTTCGCTTGGTGTCACAGAGACACGGGTCTATGTAGCTTTGCTCCTCATAGGTGCGGCCGTTGGCGATGACGATGCGGGGTTCGCCACACTCATCGGCAAGACACGTGAAAAACTCCGCCGTCCATGGGAAGGGAAGACGATTGCGGATGGCGACTTGTCCGCGAGCTTCAAAAATGTCCCAAGTGCTGTCCGTGACGCTTTCACGCTCGCGGAGCAGATCGGCCCTGTACTCGCAGAGGGTACTGGCGGCAACCCACGACAGATCAAGAGATTCCTGAATTCACTTCTCCTTCGGATGGAGACGGCTAGGGCCCGAGAATTCGGAAACGACATCAAAGCGCCGGTTCTGGCAAAGCTGATGATCGCCGAAAGATTTCAACCGTCGGTATTTGACGAGTTGGTTCGAGCTACATCGGCGTCCGGCAGCGGAGTCCCTCCGGAGATCGCAGCTCTTGAGGCATTCGCTGCGTCATCTAAAACGGAATCGAAACCGAAGCGAGAAGAGCAAGGCGCAGCAGAGGTATTCTCTACGGTCAAGCTTCCAGAGCCGTGGAAGTCCGAGTTTGTTCTTAAATGGGCCCGGCTCTCGCCGCAGCTTGCGGGCGAAAACCTCAGCCCCTACTTGTTTCTGACTCGCGACCGACGTGGGTTCTTCGACGGGCTCACCTTGCTAGGACATCTGAGCGAACTCGTTGAGAAACTCATGGGTCCGGAACTAGCCGTGAATGGGCTGGAAGGAGAACTTAGAGTACTCGATCCTTCTGAACTTGAGCAGATTTTCGATCACCTCCGGACTCGGGTTGTCGGTAGCGGTGAGCTGTCCAAGATTCCACCTGGGATGGCTGGATTGAAGGTAGTGGTTCGCGCTTCGCCTCCACTTCAGTCGAGACTCGTGGATTTCCTTGAGCAACTACATGTAGGGGCGCTCGGTCCGTGGGTTGTCTCCGGGTGGGATGGGATCGTCACGGACGGCTTCCAGATGGCAAGGCTTAAGAAAGTCATTTCCGGTTGGGCCGAATCTGACAACATGCCACTTGCCACCGTCGCGAAGGCGGCTGCAGTCATTCGTTCCCCCAGAGGCCGCCGCTAGTGGGTACATCGAGCTCATCTGCTGGCCCCGGTTCAACGACGCCGCTTGTGCCGACGTGGTTAGAGCCCTTAGCCGGGCCTGGTGAAACTGCAAACCTGCCACAGACTCCTGTCGATGCTCCGTCGATTCTCCCGAATGGCGGGGTGCTACCCACGACACTGGTTTCGCCACCAGTCTCGAATCGCTTCAGGGATGCTCGCAGGAACTTGTCCCGGTTTGCGGCAACGGGAGGTGTGGATCGTCGAGCATTCGGCCGAGCGGTCTCCGACTACGTGAGCAAATCATCCGGGGGTTCCAGCACGGCAGCACGTAGGCTGGCGCCTTCTCGATCCGCAGCATCAGGCCTTCTCGGCTTCCTCTCGGACTCACGGACAAGCGGCACGACACAGGCACTTCGCCGGTTGAATCTTCCCGACCTTGCTGGCCGGCCGATACAGGAAGTCTTTGTTGCGCTCACGGATGTGCTTTGTCCCGACGGGGGTAGCATCGATGAAGGCATTGCTCGCGACGCATTTATCGAGACAATTGCAGACGTCATGAATGCCGGCATCGTCGACTTGGCAGTTCTTACCGCCGACCAGATGCTCTCGATTTTCGAGATATTCGTCGCCCGATCCATCGAGGGCCGCCTGCACAACGACATTGGTATGAAGTGCATCACCTTCCCCGCAAACAACGCAGCAGTCCAAGCGGTTCAGGATCAAGTGCACGATTTCATAGTCGGAAGGGTTCACGATAGCGTCCACGAGATGCGGGAGGAGCTCGCTGCTGTGCGGGGGTCCGCCCTCGACGCCATCGTGAATCGCGTTTACCTGGAGTCCTACGAGCTAATGCGAGTCATGGGGGAGGCGATGGCCAGATGACACCTACTGCCTTGATTGTTCGCCTCGGTCCGCAGGACCTCGCATCGCCCCAAGGCTTCGGCGACTACAACAGCGTGGACCTCCACTTAGTAACTGGGAACAGACGGCTCGGGAGCGGGCTCGGAAATGCGATCGAGTCCCTGATCGGCCTCGGAGCGTATCCGTCGGAGATTGGCATTGATCTCTTGTTGCTTGCGGCCGCAATTTTCGCCGCCGATACCCGCGTGTCGCGGGGCTTGACCGCACAAGACTCGTGGACCCGCGAACTCGCTGTTCTTATTCCCGTCAGTGACCCCGATCGCTGGAACGCCAGTCGGGAGCTACTACGGTCGATACTCAATTTTCTAACCGGAGATCGCTGGTCTGTCCGGTTCCGTCCGCGGCCACAAGGGTTTGAGCGGATGGCGCCTGTGCGTCCGCTCACTGATGTCCCCGAGCCTCCCTTCTCGACTGTTTCATTATTCTCTGGTGGACTCGATAGTTTTATCGGCGCTATCGATCTCTTGGAGAACGACGAAGTACCCCTCTTTGTGAGCCACGCTGGTGAAGGGCCGACAAGTACCGCACAAAGAGCGTGTCTTCACGCGCTTGAAACCAATTATGAACAAAACTTCTCGCAACTTCGGGTCTGGATGAGCTTTCCGAAGAATCTGGTGCCGGGCTCAGCCCCTGAAGACACCACGCGGGGACGCTCGTTCCTGTTTTTCTCCCTCGCAGCTTGCGCCGCGACAGCCTTCCCTCGTACGGTCACATTGCACGTGCCGGAGAACGGATTTATCTCGCTAAACGTTCCGCTCGACACACTCCGACTCGGATCACTCAGCACGCGCACCACGCACCCATTCTACATGGCACGGTGGAACGAGCTCCTTCAGTCACTCGGAATCAACGCATCTCTTCATAATCCCTATCGCTACCTCACCAAGGGTGAAATGTGCAGCGAAAGTCAGAACACTGAGTTTCTCTGCCAAAGTTTGATTCTCACTCTTTCTTGCTCCGCGCCGTCGAAGAGCCGCTTTCGGAATGTGGCTCCCGGTCATTGCGGGTACTGCGTCCCTTGTATCATCCGTCGTGCATCCATCCAATCTGCGTTCGGTCAAGACGCGACCCCGTACATTCTCGCAAATCTGACGCAACGTCCACTCAACACAAGGAGAGCTGAGGGGCAGCAGATTCGTTCCTTCCAACGGGCAGCCCAGAGAGTAGTTGGCTCGCCTAGTCTCGCAGGCCTGCTCATTCATAAGCCCGGTCCACTCCGCGACGACCTCCGGAACGCTGAGCGACTAGCCCAGGTATATTTGCGCGGGATGACCGAAGTTCATTCACTTCTCAATGGGATTGTCACGAGACCAATCGTATGAATGCCCTTGTTGATTTTCACTGCCATATCGACCTCTATCCAGATCCACCGTCACTAATTGCAGAATGCGACCGTCTTGGTATTCGTACGCTTGCAGTCACTACAACGCCGAAAGCATGGCCGCAGAACAAGAAGTGGACAGAATTCTCTACCCACGTACGTCCTGCTCTGGGGTTTCATCCGCAGGTAGCTGCAGAACGGGAGCATGAGCTGCCGCTGTTCGAAGAGTACTTGCCAGAGGCACGATACATCGGTGAGGTCGGGCTCGATGCGGGTCCCCGACACTACCAAAGCCTGGATTCACAACTCCGGGTGTTCCGTCGAGTCCTAGAACTCTGCGCGCTGCACCCCGGTCGCATCATCTCCGTACACAGCGTTCGAAGCGCGTCGAGGGTTCTCGACGCGTTGAAAGAGCTACTTCCCACCGAGCGCGGAACCGTGGTACTTCACTGGTTCAGCGGAAGCAAGTCGGAGGCGAGCCGGGCGGTCGACCTTGGATGTTACTTCTCGATCAATCGAGCCATGGTCGAAGGAAAGCGGTGTGACTTGATTAAGACCCTTCCTCGTGACCGACTGCTTACTGAAACTGATGGGCCATTCACGAATCTGGGCGCCCGTCCCGCCAAGCCGGCTGATATACCGGTGACGCTCATCGGCCTTGCATCACTGATGGGAATCGGAATCGATGAGTTATCGCATCAAGTAAATTTAAATCTGCAAGCGCTAGTGATCGAGAGGTAGCTCAAGTCACACACAATGACAGAAAGTGTCCACATCTGTATCTTGCAACAGTATAGTGCCGACTTCAGGAGTGAAAATCTTTCTTCTTCCCACCTTCAACGTAGACATAGAGACTAAATATTTTGGCTACTGCTCAAGAGACTTGGGCCTGAGTAATTCGTTGTCAATATTCTTCACGTAGGCTTCGTAAAGTTTTCTCAGCTTCGCAGCTGCCTCACTGTTTTGGTCCGGTAAGGACTTCATCTGCGTCCATATCGCATCGGCCTGCGAACGGTAGTGAATGTCGTTGTAAGCCTGCAACGCCTCGATTGCCAGCCCCGTCGGTGTCGGTCGATTCTCGCTGGTATGCAGGAAGCGGTCAAGCAAAATGGCGCTAGCCATGGTCGGAGCAAAATCTTTATAGTCCGGCCGATCGGATCCGTCAAGAGTCAAGATCATATATGGATCTGGGCCATCATAGGATTCTCCTGTGACTGTTACCAAGCCGTGCTGGATATCCGCCTTCAGCGTGCTGCTCTCAACCATGCGAGTCAGGTTTCGGGATGGCGACAGCAGGATCATCCCCGGGCTTGTGTCTTCGTACAGGGGACGATCGACATTAATGCTAAGGTTCTCAGAAAAAGATACTTTCCCGTCGATAACCTTCTCCGCGACCCTTGAGAAAAGTTTCACGATGATTGATCCTGCTGTCAGATATGTGGTGGCGGGTGCAAATGCTGGTATACCTGCCGCGCTCGCTAACATATTTCCGATCTGATCGAACGCTTCTGATGGGAATCGATCAAAAACCATCTCTACCGTTACTGTGACGCCACGATCAGTCAGTGAAGGGGTGTGATACACCAGCGGCGTTCCCGGCATGTTCGCAGGCAAGGAAGCGAACGCGTGTTGCTTGGGCACGTCTTCCAGCAACGCCTGTACTGCACGTGGTGCAGCATCGAAGATCGGAAGGCGCTTCACAGACGATGCGAGCATCATGTCAGGCCGTCCTCGAGCCGTTAGTATACCCGTGTAGACATATGCAATCTCGATGCTCAATGGGCGACCGATACCGATTGGCGTCGGAGTGCGATCGGTGTTCTCATTGAGGATAGATGCACTGAAGTGACCAAACGGCTGCGCGAGCATAAAGGGTGTTGCCCGGCTTGTCCGAGTTGTGTCGGCTGCTAATGAGCGAAGTTCGGAATCCGATGACGCGAGGAGTGACTCTTCCGATAGAGCACGATCGCCAAAGATGTATAGCTGCGGCACTGCGATTCTCCTTTTGCTCTAGACGCCCGTTCTTGACCAGGGCGACCACATGGAAACCGATCCTGTTAGACTTCTTACTGACGATGCTGGTACTAGGTTGTGCTCTCGCGAAGAAAAGGCAGAAAAATTGCATGGAGCGAGTACCGCCCAGATATGGGGGCGGTTGTTTGTGGGGTCTCCATGCAGATGGCGCACCTACAAATCGGCTTTCAAGGTACTGAAACATGTAGGCCTCCTGGTATTTGATTTGTTGGTGACTGACCAGTTCACGGGACGTGGTGGCAATCGCTGCGCAAACGGCGAAGAGAATGTTTCGGGTTTCCTCGGAGTTAACCTGTCTTTGCTTGCCCAGGACCCGCAATGGCTACGGTGCCCGCGTCCCTGTTCGGCACTCGCCGATGTGTGTGCTTTGCCGAATGCCGAGCGATGCGCGGTAGGGCGTCAGTTCGACGAAGCATCATTGCCGATGAAGGGGTTCGGTCGGTGGGATGATTTGATCTCGTGTTTGTCATTCTCAGCAGAGTGAGGTTAGGATTTTGTTTGGTGTGGTTAGCGGTGGGCGCTCGGGCCCGTCAACTTGTTATCTGTGGTACACTTTCCCCAAGGGGACATCGCTGAAAGCAGCGGTCTTGATTTGCTGTTTGCGTTTAGCCCGAATTCCTCCGGGAGAGATCAATGAATCATGGAAAAATGCATCATGCTTCAGCAACACGCAGCGCGGATGCGTTGGCTGATGTGCTTCTGGACCGAGAAGCCAATTTGGATAGTGTCGGTCCGTCGGTGCAAGCTCACAAACCGCTTGCCGGGGTTGGGGTATTCCGAGATGGCACTTCGGGCACCGATCGAAAGCCATGGGCTATCGATGTGTTCATCGCTGGCGAGCGGGAGAGCAGAGCGTTCACGCGAGCAATTCCCAATGAGTTTGAGGGAATGCGAGTCCGAGTCAGCGATTTAGGCGGGCCGATCCGTTACGCCTTCGGACCGTCACGCGGTCGAATGTATAATCCGCTCCGGCCCGGATGCTCGATCAGTCGGGGGGATGGGCATGCTGGCACACTCGGTTGCTTTGTAGGCGATGGTGCTGACCTGTACTTGGTGACGGCTGGACATGTCCTTTGTGGCGTTCACAGTCCATCAAATGTGGACCAGAGTTTTAGAGACCAGCCCATTTATCAAGCCGCAACGCTATACGGCGGAGTCGAATCACGAGTGGTCGCTCGGATCGCGGACTATCGATTGCCCACCGTGAACGACGGGTATGGCGCGATTGTACGAAGCCAACTTGACGTCGGGATCGCCAAGGTGGTGCCGAGCCCGGAGGCAAGATGGGATCTGAACTCACTTGGGGGTATCGGTTGTCAGAAAGGCGGAGTGTCCGATCCTCGATTTGTAGGCCGGAGCAGAGTGTCCAAGTTTGGGCAGCATTCAGGATTCACAGAAGGGCTGGTGCGAAACCCCACCAGTAGTTTCCGAATAGAACTCCCGAACGCAGGATTCACATGGATGGCTGCCCAGATCGGATTATTCAGGCGATCCAAGTATTGCCAGGCGGGCCGATTTGCCCATGAGGGGGACAGCGGTTCGATTGTTTGGGACCGTTCCCGACGTCCTATCGGCATGATCATCGGGTGCGCCCCCGCCGGGGTGATAGCGACACCTTGGTCCTATATTCAGGATGCATTTCAGATGGGGATGCTCTCGCAGCGACGTACATAATGCCGGACCCCTAAAGAAATCTTTTTATCTTGCCGTAAGCCCTTCTGCGTAGTAGAGTTAGAGGTAGAGTGGCCGATGGATTGTTAAAGAATGGTGTCCTTTCAAGCACCATGGGATCCGACCCGTTGGTCCGATAATCGATCAGGGAGTGATCTATGGACCAGAACCAGCAAATGAGTTCTCAAGGTGAGTGTGGATCGTCGGTCGGTCGGGCCGCTCGCGCCGCGTTCGCCCCATCATCGATTCCCGAGTCTGCATGTGATCGATTGTTATTGGCTTTGGTAAACTGCGCGGGTGTGCAGGGAGTGTCGTCGATATGCGATGGACACGGCGATGAGGTGATGCTCGAGGTCTTGTTTGACAGTCAGCACGCGACGAAAACGGCCCAAATGCCGCAGACGTTTGAAGGCAAGCGGGTCATTGGCCGTTCAGTCGGTGGACCTTTGCGTTTGGCGGTGCGCACTGGCACCCCACCCAACTTGTGACTTGATGATTTAGGCTACTTTGAGAGCGTCACAAGCGGCCGCGAAAGCACTTTATGTGACGATCGAGAACAGGACGTGACTTGGCGAATCGCCTATGTCAGCGTGCACATCCGTCAAGATTGACTCGTCTATGGCAACACCCCAACTGAGCCATTCTCATTTCAGCCATCAGGGCACTTGGTTCACTAATGCTTCTTTTTGTACAGCGTGCAGTGCTACTCGGAGCTCGTCGTCTGTGATGATAGGCAAAAAGTACCGCGTAGATCCCGCTCGGATATCACGCGAGACCAAAGGCTGTCGGCCCGGACGACGCGGACCGTGTGACGACCTTCTTCTACGACGGTTTGGGCAACGTCATCAACCGGACAGCCCATCTACCCAACGGCTCCGTGCAGGAAACAGAGTACGACTACGGCACCACCGCGGATACCACACCCACGCTGGACACGGACTCGCTGATTAGCTCATCGGGACTGCTCCGCGCGGTCCGTTACCCGAACGAGTCCACCGGTCTCGCGGGCACCACCGCGGCCTACACCGTCACCTACGGCTACAACCGATTGGGTGAACTTCGCGGCATGTCCGACCAGAACGGCACCACACACGCCTACACCCGCGACGCGCTCGGCCGGGTGACCTTGGACACAGTGACCGCGTTCGGTACCGATATCGATCAGGCGGTTGATTCCATCGCCACGGCCTACGACGACCACGGCCGGGTGGCGTCTGTTCAATCCAAGGACGGTTCCACGGTCGTCAACGAAGTCGGTTTCGGTTACACCAAGCTGCACCAGATCGAGACTCTCACCCAGAACGCGTTCGGAGGCATCGGCGGCGCGGCTGCAAAGGATGTCGTCTACGCCTACGACAACGCGATTCGCGCGACGGGCAGCACCGGCAACTACAGCCGGCTCGCGTCGATCCGGTACCCGAACGAGGACGGGGCGACAGACCCGACCGTCGAGTACGGCTACGGCGCGTCTGGCTCGATCGGCGACCGGATCGGCCGGGTAGCGGGCATGGACGTGCCCGGCTGGACCAGCACCAACACCGACCTCGTCGACTACACCTACCTCGGCGGGTCCACACCTGTTCGGGTGAACTACCCCTCGACCACGCACGGGCTGGGTCTGGACGCGATCAAGGCCAAGAAGGGTACCGACGGTGCTTCGACCGGGACCTATCACGCCTTCGACCGGTTCGGTCGTGTGGTCTACCACGCCTGGGTGACCGACGGCTTCACCACCGGTACGAACCCGAACATGCCCGACAGAACCCCGCTCTTCGCCCGTGCGTATGAGTACGACATGGACTCCAACCGAGAGCTGGATTACGACGCTCGGCCGGGGGCGGTTCGCAATGATCGCGACTGGGAGTACCAGTACGACGGCCTGGACCGGCTCAAGCAGGCGGACCGAGGCCGGGAGTCGGGCGGGTTCACCCTGGCC
Organism: uncultured Phycisphaerales bacterium; assembly: GCA_963975575.1. GTDB lineage: Bacteria > Planctomycetota > Phycisphaerae > Phycisphaerales > UBA1924 > UBA6054. Next base: position 335,999 of record CAXBHL010000001.1, read on the forward strand.
GCCGACTCGCAACAGTGGGGCCTTGACATCCTCGGCAACTGGAAGACGTTCGGGACGGACGCGAATGCCAACGGCACGTTCGAGAACACCCTGGCTGAGCGTCAGAACCGTACCCACAACTTTGCCAACGAGATCACACTGCAGGAGAAGCCGAACGGCATGTCCTCGCAGATCCTCACGCAGCCCGCGTACGACGACGCGGGGAACTACCGCCAGAATCTGGGTTCAGGAACGAGCCGGCTGATCTACACCCACGATGCGTGGAACCGACTGGTGCGTGTGACACGCTCGAGCGGAAGCCACACCGTGCTGGAGAACGCCTTCAACGGCCTGAACTGGCGCGTCAGACGCCATATGGACCTCTCCCAAGGTGCCTACAACGGCGTGGACGAGGCCCGGACCTACTACTACTCCGCCAACTGGCAGGTGCTCGAAGAGCACGTGGACACAGACCCAGCCACCGACGGGAGTGATTCAGACGCTATCTTGGATAACGATTCGGAACGCATCGGGCAGCAGTTCTGGGGCGTGCGGTACATCGACGACGCCGTCGCCCGCCGGGTGGACCGGGACGGCGACGGGACGTTCTCCGGAGCTTCTGAGGACAACTTCTTTTACCTCACCGATGTGATGTTCAGCGTGCGGGCGGTGGTTGACGGGGACGGTCTGCTGCACACGCGACTGGACTACACGCCCTACGGCGTGGCCATGCACGGCAAAGCAGCGGACGTGAACGGGGACGGGGCGTTGACGTTCACGGACATCTCACTCGCCTCCTTGAACGCCAACGGCGGGATGCCGCTGGAACCGGGAGACGCGAACTATGACCCGGACGCGGACCTGTGGGGGGCGGGAGCGGACTACGCGTCGTTCCTGCCGCGTTACACAGACTACTCACCGGGCCCGACGTTCAACGCGGGGTGGATCGACAACCCAGGCGACGTCAACGGCCCGGACAACTCGGTGGGCTATGACGGGTACTTTTTCGACATGGCCGGGGCGACCCAAGCGACCAGCACGGGGCTGTACATGGTTCGGCATCGGGTTTATGACCCGCAGCTGGGGAGGTGGTTGAGTAGAGATCCGGCAGGCTACCTTGCGGCAGACAACCTGTTTTGCTATGTTTCCGCCTCGCCCGCCCGCCTTCTTGATTCTCTAGGTCTGGCACCTTACGAAGTCGGAACTACTCCACCCCCAGATGCCTCCGACGCACTTCAGGCGGCTAGCGACGCCACCTACAATACGGGAACAGATCTTACCTTGCTCGAAGTCATATTGATCGAGAAGAAAGCTAAAGCCACTATTGCAGGAGGAGTCTTGCGCGGCTATGTTAATGCGGCAAGGCACTTGTCTCACTTTCTTTATGGAGGTGGCGCGACGTATACAATTAAGTTTAAATCAATGAATCGCGAAAGCCGCCAGGCGCGATTACACATGGTCAAAGAGATTAATGATGCCCTCGACTACGGAGAGCGCTTAGCAAAGGAAGGCGCATGGACCGACATCGTCACAACAACTGAAGTATGGGCCACTCCGGGGAATCAGAGCGGCGACTGGCTGTATGCTGTGGGAGAATATCGGACTTGGGCCGAGGGTCGAGTTATAAAATGTGGCAGTCGATACATTATGGATTGGACATTTCATTTTAGAGATTTTTACGATTGGGATATAAATAGTCCTCTTGACGGTGGTCTTGTTAGCGATCGTGAAATGGCACTGCTTCACAGGAGCCCAATGTCCGGCGCGAAAGAGTACCGAATGATTGGCAGTCACTCCATGTCATTTGAATGGAAGGAGGGGGAGCGATATGACACCGGTGCAGATATCAGTGGCGACGGAAGACCCCCCAGGAGAAGAAGATGAAATGTAGTAAAATTGGCATTGCAGGCTTAGTTCTTCTGATTGCACTTGGCATGTTGTTTATGTGGCTGCACTTGCGTTTCCGCTCTCAAGGCGAGTCTCCTGCTCAGTCTGCTATTCCCGGCGACGAACGAACCGATGGAAGGCGGGCGATTGAGGTAGCAGCAGTTTCTTCAGTGCTTCCGGATGACTTCGATCATTCTTTCGTAGTGTTGAATTATAAATTGGTTGGTGGGCGTGATCCTGCGTTCTTATTTGTTTTCGAAATGAACGATAAAGAATGGGTTGAGTATCTATCTCGTTCTGTAGTGTTACAGACTGCAGAACTTCCTCTTACCTTGACTCAAAATTTTCCTGCGTGGTCGATTCCCTTGGATACGGGACATCTGGGATGGGTCTCGTCGTATAGTGAGTTGCAGATTTGGGTAGTTTCTAAGATGGGGGAGAGAGTTCGGCTTGGCGGTTTGCGTAGCAGAAGGGTTTCGTTCCTTCCTGCTGAAGTGTTTGTACTTTTCGAATAGTCGTCGTATGCGAATCTGATTTGCGGCGACGCGTTGGTTCATGGCCTTGGATTATTGTGCGCAAGACTGAACTTGGTGCGGCAAACGAAGCGGTTTGAATTTTTGAGCCTTCCCGCGGTGGGGTGCGAGTTCTCGGTCCGTTTAGGCTCGAGACCGACCTTCGCAACTTAGGCGGCGGCAGCTCAACGGGAACAACTTGGTTAAGTTCTCAAGATTAAACGACTGAATCTATCACTCGTTGTATGTGTGTGTGGAATTGCGGAGCAAGCACCAGCAGATGCTCCGCGCCGACTGTCATGGCAGCTTGCTCTCCGTCAAAGCCACTTCCGGACTAGCTTTAGGTGCCCCGCACGACCATGTTCGGGTTGCACAGCCTAGCCTTCTGGGACTCCTCCGCCACGCCCGCCGCGACTAGAGGCTCCCTTTTTAAGCCCGCAAGACTGGAATCCAGCGGTTTCGACGTCCGCAATCTCTGTGACAAAGAGAGAACTCGGGGTCGCGGTTATCTGCAAGGTTGGACAAGAAGTACTCCCGGGCGTCAGCCACTAGACCTCGATGTGAAGGCGTGGGTCGGGACTCATCTCAGGACGAGTCACCTCGTTCCAACTCCAACATTGTCTTCTGCCACACCGGCTAGCAGTTGGTCGCGGGCCCAAGCTCGCCATTCTGGTGCTGCGCCCATAGCGATTTGCTCAAGATTGGCTCTCGTGGTCGCGTCACGTCGATCGTAGCGGAGCTGGCAGCGGGTGAGGGCCTGAAGGGTCGGCAGGTGCTCGGGCGCAAGGGCGAGAGCGGTGCGGTACGCCTCGATCGCCTCGTCGATGCGGCCGCCGCGCTCGAGGGCAAGACCGAGGTTGAGCCGGGGGTCGGGGTGGCCGGGCATGAGCTTTCGGGCCCATTCGAACTCACCCGCCGCTTCGTAGAGCTGGCCTGCATTGAGGAAGAGGACGCCGAGGTTGTTGTGGGCGGGGCCGTGAAAAAGATCGGCGGTCAGAGCCTCGCGGAGCAGCTCTTCGGCCTTCCTCGGGTTTGATGCGATCAGTTCAGCGGCCTCTCGCGTGCGCCGCTCGGCCGCGGCCGTGTCGCGGCGTGCCGGGTCGGTCGGGCTGTACGGGCCCGATCGGTGGCTCGTGCAACCGGACAGCACGCCGAGCACAACGGCGAGGACGAGCAGCGTGAGTTTCGGTGCGTTCATGGTGCTCCCAGTGGGTCGGTCAGGGTGTATTCGGCTGAGAGTGTGAGTGTGATCTGGTAGTCGCCAGGATCCGATTGGCGGTCGTTGATCTTTCGCAGTGTGATCTGTCGCGGCGTCCACGCGGGGTTGTCCGTGTTCCATGCGGCGAGGAAGCGACCCAGATCGGGCGGTGACATCGGGCGCAGCTCGATCCGCATCTCGCGGCGGCGTTGGTTGGCGACTGTCCCGGACACGGCGCGGTCGGCCTCACGCACGATGTTGGTCGCCACGGAGGGCGAGATACCCACGGTTGTCAGCGTGCGGCCGACCCGGTCGAAGAAGTCCTCGGCCGGTGGCTCTCCGAAGATGCGGACCTCAGACGCGGCTCGGAGGCGGGCGAGTTCGCGAGCGTCGGCCGACGCAGCCACCAGAGCACGTTCAGTGGCCATGCGTTCGGATCGAGCGGCGCTCCAGCGGGCCGATTGGACCGCGGCGGTTCCGATCGCGGCCGCGCAGGTCAACGCGAGCAGGGCGCTGGCTCTGTTCATGGCGTCGTCTCCCGATCGAATCGGAGGCTGACGCGGACCTCGCCGCCCTCGCGGTCTGTCTTGGCCGGGCCCGGTATCAGCCCCTTTGCCGAGCCGAGTGCGGTGACAAACGCCTGAGCGGACTCGAGATCGGTGACGCGGAGCACCACGTCGATCGTTCGCTCGGCGACCGTGATCGATTCGGTGCGTGCCCGGCTCGGTTCGGGCCACACGGCCAAGAGATTCGCGAGCGCGAGATCGGCGGTCGGCTGGGTCTGCTCGACGGCCTGGGCGGTGCGCGTGGCACGCAATCGACGCAGCTCGGAAGTCATCCGGGCGGCCGGGGGTTGACCGGCGTTCATGCCGCCACCGAGGGCCTGTTGGTAGACGGCGTCCGTCCGGTGGCGTATCTCGTCCGCGTGCGATCGGTCGTCGCGGATGCGACGCTCGAAGCCGGCGGACGCGACAAGCGTGATCAGGGTGACACCGACCAACGCGTGCCGCAGCGTCCGGTTCCGCGCGGTTGTGACCAAGTGGGATGTACAGGGGCCGGTGAGCAGGTTGATCCCACGCGGGTCGAGCGCCGTGGCGATCGGGGCGAGCCAGTCCGGCCAGGCCGCGGGATGGGCCACCGGGTGGGAGCGAGCCAGATCCAGAGCCTTCTCACGATCGATCCCGATCGCCAGGACTCGGGCGTCGGGAAGCGGTCGGTAGACAGGGTGCACGGATTCGATGGGGACGGGCAGCGTTGCTTCGAAGGCGTAGGCGAGTTCTTCGGCGCGAGCGCGTCCTCTGGCCGAGACCGGCCGGTCGAGCAGGGCGAAGTAGAGTTGGTCCGGAGCGATGGCGGCGGGCTTTGCTGTCACGGGGCCTCCAGTGAGAGTTCAAAGGGGACACCGTGGGCCTCGCAACGGACGCGGTTCTCGGAAATGGAAACGATCCGTGTGATGCCGAGATTCTCGCCATCGGATACACCTCGGATCTCGTTGTTGGCTGGGTCCACGATCATGGCGCGGTACCCGTCGCCGTCCCGCAAGATACCGATGAGTTCGAGCCGGGGCATTTCCGGCGGCCGTGGCGGCGTGACGACCACCGGGGTCGGCGGCACGTACCAGAGTGTGCGGTCGAAGGCGGCAACCGGGAATCCATCGGACGGCACGCCGGTTTGGGTCATTGCGGGAGCATCCTCGCGTGCGTGGTCTGACGGGTCGACCTCGCGAATCGGCCTTACTGCCCATCCGATCGCAACCACCACGGCCACGACAAGCACCGCGTCCAGCGCGTGGCGGGCGATTCGGAGTGATCGGATTGGGTCACTCGGCGATGACAAGGCGTTGCTCCCGGGTCCATGTGCCGGCTCGGAGGGTGTAGACGGACCAGATCGACGCACGAAGGCCGTTGATCAATACGTCCGTTCGAATACCCCACACGGTGCTGGACCCCACGAGACGGATGGGCTGGGCGTTGCTGCCGCGTTGCTGGTTGATCTCGGCCCGCTCGCCGGCCCGCCGGGCCTGCAAGACGGCATCGAGGCCGGATATGTCCAACTGTTCGTAGACCGCCCGGAGCAGGGTCTCCGGGGCCGTGTTGATGTTGATCGCGGGCAACTGGCCGCCGCGTTGGCGTGCCGGTCCGGGCGGCGGGTTGTGGGTCGCGACGCGTGCCCCGAGGGCCCCGGGCCCGTCCGGGGCTGGGAAGATCGCGACGGACGGATGGCCGATGTCGAGACCGGGGGAGCCACGATCCGTGTCCATCCATCGAGCGGCGGCTCGATCGTCGCGGGAGAGCAACGCGGACAGCGCCGGGAGTTTTGCCAGATCGACCGCTGGGATCATGGCCGTCTGGTCCCAGGCGGTGACATGGATGCGTGCCTCGAGTTCTCCGATCAGGGTCGTGTCATCCAAGACCGTGACCACCGGGGGTGCGTCCGGGGCGAGCACCACGCGGCGGGACCTGCGTTCGAGCCAGGCGAGGATTGGCGCTTCCGCGGCTTCGCACGCGGCCCAGGCGAGGCGCAGGCGTTCATCCGTTCTTTGGGAAAGGGCGGCGGTCGCCCGCGACCGAGCGATGATGGACGCGGCCGCCAGGAGCATGACTGCCGTCGCGAGCACGATCAGCATGGCAACGCCGCGCTGGTTCATCGGAGCCACTCCGCAGGGATGTCGAATCGGAGCCGCATCGGCTCGCCGGTACCTCGATCGGCCAAGTCCAGTGTAATGAAAAGGATTGCCGACGGATCCTGCTCAGTGGATTCGAGTTGAAAGGTCATGCTCTCCGTCGATTCGATCAAGATCGAAGAACGGGTCTGAGAATCCGGTGTGATCTGATTCACTGTCCGGGTCACGGTGCCTTCGCGAAGCTCGTACACGGCCTCGGCGGGGCCCCGGTCTCGGGTCAGGACGTGCAACCTGCCGTCAGAAATCCACAACCGTTCCTGACGTCGCAGCATTGGCGGGATGGTGACGTCGTGGTTCATGAGATCGGTGCGCAGGAGTCGGTCGAAGGTCAAGATGTCTCGGGCTTGGGAGTCTGCGGTGAGGGCGTCCGACTGGCGCCGGAGCATCGCCGTCGTCCAAGAAACAGCCGCCATCGCGAGCGCCGATAGCATCACAAGCGCCAGGACCACTTCCAGCATCGAGAACGCGCGCCGGATCACGGGCGATCCTCCGCAGGACTCGGATCGGCCGGTGTCCAGACCAGAGCGAGGCGGTCACCCGACACAATGACGACCCATGTCCCGTTGATCTCGCCTTCGACCGTCGATTCGAACCACTCCACCGTCGCGTTGGGAGGCGTGGCGGTCGGTGTCGCCATGGCGATGCGGATGAGCCGCGGGTCGGCGCGCAAAGGTACGCTCGCTGGCGTAGGGGCCATGAGAGGCAGGCACGCCGCCACGACCATCGCCAGCAGGGCGGTGGCGAGGAGCACCTCAAGGACGGAAAGTCCGCTGCGCGTGGTCATGGGATGGGTTCCTCATAGTTCAGGGTCGCCCGCCCGGTCAATCCGTTCACGTGGATCGAAAACCGGGAACCACGGGTCCGGATAAACACGGTGTAGTCCGCGGATCGGCCCAGCCGGTCGAACACGACGAAGTTCGTCTGGGTGCCCTTCTCGGGATCCATCAGATGGACCTCGTCGGCATCCAGTCGGAGCCGGAGCGTTGGCTCGCCGCCTCGGACCACTGACGCGGTCAGTTCACGGGTCGAGCCCAGTTCGAGCCGGACGGGTCCTTCTTGGAGGCCGAGCAGCCGCACGCGGCGATCGAAATCGGTGATCCACATGATCAGCTCGGACCGGCGTGTCTGCTCGGACCGCCCGGACACGGCCGGGATCAACGCCGCGACCGCGATGGCCGACAGGGTGACCGCCGCGATGAGCTCGACGAGCAGATAGCCGGGTTGGGATCGGAACGCACGCATGGGTCAGTCACGCAACCTCGTGGACGTCAGGTCGGCAGCCTCGTCCTCGCCGCCGGGCTGCCGATCGGAGCCGTAGCTGACGATCTCGTAGGGATAGCCGTCCGGGCCGGGGATGATGATGGCGTAGGGGTTGTTCCACGGGTCCACGATCTGGTCGGGTTTGAGAAAGTACGGGGCGGTGGGCGAGGCTGCGGGCGTGGTCAGCGCGCCGAGCCCTTGTTCGACCGGGGGCCAATCGCCGTGCTCGATCCGGAACGTTTCAACGGCCTGGATGAGTTGAGCGAGTTGAGTCCGCGCGATCTCCCGCTTGCCCTTGGCGAAGCGCCCGGCGAACGAAACCGTCAGCACGCTGGCGACCAAACCGAGGATGACGAGGACAGCGAGCAGCTCGACAAAGGTCATGCCGCGGCGGGCCCGACAGCGCCGGCTTGGGCGGGGATTGGCCGAGTGGGTCATCCGATGATCTCCTGGAGTCGCACGATGGGCAGGATCACGGCAAGAACGACCGCCCCGACGAAGACGGTCAGGCCGATGATCGCGGCGGGCTCGATGAGCGACGCGGCGCGGTCGATCAGCCGGTGGGCGCTGCGACGCTCGCGTTCGCCGATCCGACGGAGGGTGGCCGCCAGCTCGCCCGAATGTGCCCCGGCCGCGATGAGTCGTCGGTGCTCTTCGGTGAACCAAGCCGGGTCGTCGAGCGCTTCGTCGAACCGGTCCCCCTGCTCGATGCGTTCGGCCACCCGGAGCCAAGCCCGGGCGAGGGCGACGCCGAGCGGACCGGTGGCCGTGGGCGCGACGACCCGGACGGATTCGACCAAGGTCAGGCCCGACTCGGTCAGCTCGGAGAGCGCCATGAACGACTCGGCGGTGCGGACCCTACGGAGGACCGCGGGCGAGCGTCGGACCGCTGCGTCCGGGAGCCGCGCGTGACGCGAAGCCAGGCCGAGCACCACTGCCAGGATGAGCAACAGCAATGCCGGCATCAGCCAGACCGCTTGCGCCACCAGTGTCTGCCCGACGGTCATGACCGCCTTGGTCAGGGCGGGGACGGCCACTTGGGCGTCGGTCAGGACCGTGGAGAGCTGCGGGAGGATCCGGACGGCCAGGAAACAGCCGACGCCGATCCCGGCGACGGTCACGATCACGGGATAGGCCAGGACGCTGGTGAGTCGGGAGGAGAGGTCGTGGGAGCGGGCCTGGCGCTCGGCCAGCCGCGTAAGGGCGTGGTCGAGTTCACCCGCCCTTTCGCCGGCGGCCAGCACGGCACACTCTGCGGTATCGAACCAGGAGGGATGGCCGGAGGCCGCGACCGAAAGCGGCACACCCTGGGCGACCTCATCGGCGAGCACCCGGGCGAGCAATCCCGGCCCGGTGGACCTGGCCCGGGATCCCGCGAGCACGAGCAACGCGTCGCGCGGGTTCACGCCGGAGCGGAGCAGGGTCGCGATCGCGTCGAAGAACTCGGCCTTCCCCGCGGTACGACGCCTGCGGAGGTAGCCGTCTGTCGGCCGATTCCTCACCGTCGCGGCCTTGTGGCTCGCGGATCGCACGGGCCTGATCCGGAGCGGACGCAGGCCGGCCTGGCGGAGCAGTTGACGAGCGGCGACCGCGTCCGGCGCGGAGATCACCCCCTCCATCTGCCCCCCGGAGCCCGGCTGGGCGGTTGCCCTGTAGCGGTATACGGTCACGCGGTGCGTCCTTCGATGCCCAGCGGCTCGGGCAGGTCCGTCAGGTCCACCGTGACCCGCTCGATCTCGGTCCGGGTGGTCACACCGAGTTGCACCAGGCGAAGGCCGTCCTCGCGGAGCGTCCGCATCCCGCGGGCGGCGGCGTGGCGGCGCAGGGCCGTCGCCGAACTGGCCTGCGAAACGAGCTCACGCGACGTTTCGTCGAGCACGAACAGCTCAAAGATGCCGCTCCGACCCGCGTAGCCCGTGTTCAGACAGGCCTCGCAGCCGGTCCCTCGACAGTCAGCGTGAACGGTCCGAACCAATCGCTGGGCCATCACCGCCGTCAGGGCGGCCGAGGCGAGATAGGGCTCGACCCCGAGGTCGATCAGACGCGGCGGGGCTCCCACTGCGTCGTTGGTGTGCAGCGTGGAGAACACCAAGTGACCAGTCAGGGCGGCCTGGATCGCGAGGCTCGCCGTCTCCGCGTCGCGGATTTCGCCGACCATGACCACGTCGGGATCCTGGCGGAGGATGTGGCGCAGGCCCGCCGCGAACGACATGCCCTTCTTGCGGTTGACCTGCGACTGGCTGATCGTGATGCCCACAGCGGACAGGCGGTACTCGACCGGGTCCTCGACGGTCATGATGTTCAGGCTGGCGCCGCCGATCCGGCCCTGATCGTTGGATTGGGCGGCGACGCGACGCAGGGTCGCGTAGAGCGTGGTTGTCTTGCCCGACCCGGTAGGCCCGGTCAGCAGGATCATGCCGTTGGGGCGGGATACCACGCGGTCATACGCAGTCCGCACGTCTGGTGGCATCCCGATGGTGTCCAGATCGGCCAGCCGCCGGCCGCGGTCGGTGTCGAGGATGCGGATCACGGCGCGCTCGCCCTCCGCGGTAGGGATGGTGCTGATGCGCAGGTCCACGGAGCGCGAACCCTTGCCGTCCGCCCCATCGTTGCCCGCCCGGCCGAGGGTCACGGTGGCTCGGCCGTCCTGCGGGGCGCGGGACTCGGCGGTGTCCATGGAGCCGAGGACCTTGAGGCGGCTCACAACCTGGTCGGACGCGCGGCGTGGGAGCCGGCGAGCCTCGACCAGCACCCCGTCGATGCGGAACCGGATCAGTGTGTCCGTCTCGAGCGGGTGAACGTGGACATCGGAAGCGCCCCGACGGATCGCGTCAAAGAGGACCGCGTCGAGAAACTTGGCGGTGTCGGACTTGCCGGCACTCGTCAGCAGGTCCGCGTCCTGCAGCGCGACGGTTTGATCCAGATGCGACTCGCCGTGCTCGGCATGATCCTGAAGCGCCCTGGTCGTTCGGCCCGACTCCGCGTAGATCCCGTCGATGCGAGCAGCCAACTCGCTCGGCTCGGCGGGTTCGAGACCGGGCTTGGCGCCGCCAAGGGCGACACAGACGTTGTGAAGCACCCACGGAGGGGTGCGATCGGCGTGGAGAATACGCCGAGCTCGCTCGGATCGCACACCGAGCACCAGATGCTCCCGTGCGAACGCATGCGGGATCCGCTCGACGAACTCGGTCCATGCGTCCATCGGGTTTACCGGATGATCCTGGGTTCGACCGTCGGCCAGCCGAGGGTGGCCCCGGCCTCCTCGGACGCGGTGTCGCTGTAGTACTTGAGACGCTCGAAACCCGGGTCGCGGAGGATCGACGCGCGGATCAGCACGTAGAAACGGGTCCGGCTCGTGGAGTCTGAGGTGGACTTGAAGAGGTTCCCCAGGATCGGTATGTCACTCAGGAGCGGTGTCTTGGTGTCGGCGTCCGACTCGGTCAGCAACTCGAGCCCGCCGAGCACAATCGAGTACCCGTCCGGTATGGTGGCGATCGAGTTGATCGATGTGGATTGGCTGGGCGGCGGTAAACCTGCAGACGATGACTCTCCGAGGAACGACGACAGGCTCACGTTGTAGTCGAGGACAAGAAAGTCACCCTCGGCGATCTGTGGAGACACAGAGATGGTTGTGCCGGCTGGCTCGGACCCGCCGAATGCGGTGATGGTGTTGCCGTCCGTGAGGGTGGTGGTCGCGTAGGGGATGGTGACCGTGTTGCTCAGGCTTGCCGACTCGTTGTTGTTGACCAGTGTGTTGGCGCGACTGAGCGAACGGCCGTTGTTGATGTTCTCCAGTGCCCGGACCACCGCGGAGAAGTCGCCCGGGTCCAGGATGACCGCGCTGCCGCCCGACCCGCCAACGGTCGGCGCGGCGCTGCCCGGGCCGACGCTGGACAGACCGAACAGCGACCCAAGCCCGATCAGCGTGCTCCCGCTGTCGATCCGCGCCTGCAACTCCACGCCCAAATCCCGGGATTGGCCCTCGGACAGGCTCACGAGCAGGACTTCCAACAACACCTGCGGCTGCCGTTGGTCGAGCCGGGCCACCAATGAGGCGACCTCATCAAGTAGATTCGGCGGTCCGGCCGCGATGATGGCGTTCAGCTCCGGATCCACGGCGAGCACCAGATCGGAGGCCTGCCGGCCACTCGTCGGGCCGGCCACGACGGGCGGAGTGTCACCGGCGATGTCGGACGAGGTGATATCCGTAGGTTCGCCCAACGAGACGCCGAGGAGCCGGGACACCGAGCCGCGGAGGTCCTCGGCGTTGCGGTTGCGGATGGTGAAAGTCCGCGTCGCGCGACGCTGCTCGGCGGGCACGGACGCGATCTGAGCGAGAAGCTCCGTGACCCGCACGAGCTCGTCAGGCGTGGCCGTGACGATCAGCGTGCCCGCGAGACTGTTCCGCACGACCTTCCATCGGTCGCCCGAGCCGCGGGGGCCGACCTGTCGGGCGATCTGCTCGAGCAGCGACTCGATCTCGCCGGCGCCGAACGCCGGGATGGGATAACTGCGGGTGACCGCCCCCTGCGGGACGTCGAAACGCTCGATGAGTTCGAGCCAGCGGGGGCGCTCGTTGTCCGAGGCGGTCAGCAAAAGCGTCGCGGGCAGGGGGCCCTGCGCGAGCGAGCCGGTGAGCTTGCGGCCGGGCAGCCGCTCCTTTGCCGCGTTGACCGCAGCGAGCAGGACGAGCGGGTCGGCGTGCGAGACCGGGATGGGCGTGATCCGGACGGACGCGGCCTGGGCGTCCATCGAAGTGACGATGTCGCGGACATCGCGGTGCCTGCGTGCCAACGCCCCAACGAGGACCGCCGACCCGTCGGGGGCCAAGGCTGCCTGCCAGACCGGGGGGCGCGGCTCGTTCAGCGCCAGCAGCACCTGCGCCGGGTCGGCGAAGCGCACAGGATACCGGGCGACGAAGTATCCCGGCGACGGGACGGGCACGTCCTCGATGGCCTCCGTCGCGGCGGTTGCCTCCGAAAGCGGGACCACCCGGTAGAGATTGCGTGCACCTGGTGCAAGCACGGTCGTGCGTCCTTTGGTCTCCAGCATCCGGTGCGTCAACTCCCAGAGCTCGGCCGGTGTGTACGCGGTCGCGCTCCGGACCATGAGCTTGGACGAGAGCGGGGCATCCGACGCCGGGTACTCGATATCCACACCAAATTGCTGGGCACAGAGATCGACGAGCTGGGCGATGGTCGGTGAGCTGTTGAGCGTGACGACCGGCGACACGTTCGGGATCGGACCGTCGCTGCCGGGCTGGGCGGAGAGTGGGGAGGTTGACGACACCGCGAGCAGGATGCAGATCCGGAGCCTCAAAGCGCTCCCGTTTGGCGAGGAAATCGCACTCCGGATCCGGCTCCAGGATTTCGGACTCGGCGGCATGGGTGGAGTGTACCAAGCGACAGAATCGAAGGTAGATGCTTCATCATCCGGAGGACCAAACCGGATTGGATCGCGAGCGAGCCAGAATGTGACACCGATGATGTGATGCCGACACTTTGCCCCTCCTCGCGGCCGACGGGGTTCTTTGGGTCGCAGTCGTCCCGGGCGGACTCACAAATCTCTGCTTGGGTGCCGCCATCCAGACATACTCGTAATGAGGGGGTCTGAACCTTCGGGTATTCCGTCAGGCTGCTTCGCGGCTCGGGCACCTGCGCTCAGCACCGCCGATCGCGGTCCGGACCGATCGGTATATGTTTGGTATCGATCTGTCTGCGTCGCTGCGGGATCGCAAAGAAGAGAAAATGCTTGACATATACAGCAAGTTTGACGATAATGGTGTGTAAGACAATGGACGGAGGCTGCATGCCCGCACTACCAGGCTTCACGCCGCAGGGGACACTCCCGGCGAGCGATTACGACTTGACGCTCGACGAGCTCGAAGCGTCAGTCCTCGTGCTCGGGCCCGGGGAGCCCAAGGACCACCAGGTGTGGGACGCGGCCTGGCGGGAGCACCTCGTCGGGAACTTGCGTGTGATGGTTGGCCAGCTGTGGGCCGTGGGCATCGATCGGATCTTTATCGATGGGTCGTTCGCCGAGGACAAAAACCATCCGAACGACATCGATGGCTATTTCGAGTGCGATCCCCGCAGGATCGCGGACGGCAGCCTCGAACGGGAGTTGAACCGGATTGATCCGGCCAAGTGCTGGACGTGGGATCACAGGGCCCGCCGGCCCTATCGCGGGTACCCGAAGCAGCAGCTGCCGATGTGGCACACGTACCGCGTGGAGCTCTACCCGCACTACACCGGACTGGTCGCGGGGCAGGACGAGCACGGCGTGCCCCTGGAGTTCCCGGCCTTCTTTCGGAAGTGCAGAGGAACCGGGGCACCCAAGGGCATCGTCCGGATAGTCAAGGAATAGGAGGACACACCATGATCCGCAACGAGACAGAATACCAACAGGCGATCGCCCGCATCGACGCGGAACGCGATCGTCTCAATCAACACGTCGCATCCTGGGAAACAGAGGGCTTTACCCCGGACGAAGTGGCCCGCTTGAGGGCACCCCTCGAGTCCTTCCGCATGCAGCTGGAAGAGGAGGTTCTGAGCTATGAGCGGCTCAAGCGCGGCCAGTTCAGCGAGTTCGAGAACCTCCACGGGCTCGGTCAGGCGATCATCGGGATGCGCATCGCTCGCGGCATGACGCAGCGGGAGCTCGCCAGGCGTCTGGGCGTTGACGAGAGCGCCGTGTCACGCGACGAACGCAACGAGTATCACGGGATCACCGTTGATCGTGCGATGCGTGTGCTCGACGCGTTGGGCGTCCGGCTTCTGACCCGGGTCGAAGTCGAGCCGATCCAGGCTTCGGAGGACCACGCACGGCATCCGGAACTCGCATGAAATGTTTTGGTGAGCTGGCGGGGCAGATTTGGGAGTATCGATGACGCAAGACCTGTTCAGGCAAGGTGGTCCCCACAACGTCCGCAAAACGGGACGCGATCAATACACGATGAGCATCTCGCTGCCTACCGATAGTCTCGGCATGGCAGCGCGGGAGTGCATCGATCCCGCGTGCTCGCCGGGCTCGTTCAAGGTCAAGTGTGGGACCGGCCTGACGGGCGAGCAAGCACAAGCGTTCTGTCCCTACTGCAGGGCCGCGGCCGATCCGCAAGGTTTCTCTACCCAAGACCAGGTCCGCTACGTCAAGGATGTGGCGATGAACGAAGCCCGGGAAGGCATCGAACGGATGTTCAAGAGTGCGCTCGGTCTGGGCCCGACCGGTAAGAAGAAGCTCGGCGGTGGACTGATCTCCGTGGAGATGAGCTACAAACCGGGGCGACGGACTCCGGTCCGCAGGCCTTGGGAGGAGCAGCTCCGCCGCGATGTGGCTTGCCCCAAGTGCACTCTTGAGCATGCGGTCTACGGGCTGGCGGTTTGGTGTCCGGATTGTGGTCACGACATCTTTGTCAGGCACGTGGAAGCCGAGAGTGAAGTGCTCCGTGCGATGCTCAACGACGTCGAACGCCGAAACGCCGAGCTGGGCCCGCGCGTTGCAGCCCGGGACATCGAAAACGGCCTGGAGGACGTCGTCTCCATCATGGAGGCCGCGTTCAAGGCGATGGCGCGGCGGAAGATGCTCACCGACGGAGATGCGCCGGAGGTCGTAGAGGCGACCATGGTGAAGAGAGTCCGAAGCCGCTTCCAGAGCTACGACGGGGTGATTGAGACGCTTGACCAGCTTTTTGGTTTCGACGCGGCGTGCATCCTTAGTCACGCGGATGCCGCTCGGCTGAGGAGCACCCTGGAGAAGCGGCACCCGATCACACACAATCTCGGGATCGTGGATAGGAAGTATCTGGAGAAGGTGAGGTCGGGCGAAGCCGAGGGTCGGGATGTGAGCCTGGACGAAAACGAGGTGCTATCGGCCTTGAACGACGTGCTTTCGCTTGTGCGCTCCACACATTCCTGCCTCTTTGTTGAACAAGCGGAGTGAGACGGAAGTTCTGCACCAGACCGGTACTCGTAAAAAGCAGGCTGCTCGGTGTTAACCAGGACAAAGAGCGATCGCGAAAGTGCTTCGAGAGCCTTATCGGGAGGTTACGGAAAGAGTTGCTCAACGGGACAGTTTTCGTGACGCTGATGGGGGTAAAAGTGCTGGTCTGGAGCTGGTGGATTCCCCACAAAACGGTTCGACAGAACTGATCGCTAGGCTATCGATCGTCGGCCCCGGAGTCGGTGGTATCTCGGAAGGCAGTCCGTTCTGCAGATCTCCAGCGGGACGGAAAATAACCCCCAGAGAAACGAGGTTGCTGACAAAGTGACTGGGGGAAGGTCAGTTGCCTATCGTCTTTCCATCGCGTTGGCGGGATCGCATCGAAACAGAAAGCGACAGATATGAAGAGATGCTTTGTTCTGATGCCCTTTGCCGCCGACTTCGACGGTATCTGGGAGCATGTTATCCGGCCAGTGATCACGGGGCGTGGACACGAGTGTACTCGTGCAGACGATATGTTCGTTGCCGGGCGGATCATGGATCAAGTGATTGCCTCCATCCGTCGCGCAGACTATGTTGTCGCAGATCTCAGCGGGCGGAACCCGAATGTGTTCTACGAACTTGGCTTCGCGCATGCTCTTGACAAGCCAAGCGTGCTACTGGTTCGCGATCTCAACGACGTACCGTTTGACCTGCGTGACCAGCGAGTACTCGTTTACCAGGACAGCGCTTCTGGAGTCGCGAGCCTTCAGGATCGGCTGAGTAGGTCAGTGGACGCACTCTAACCGATTGTCAAGAGGGCCCGATTTATGTTTGAGAGGTTCACAGATCGCGCCCGCAAGGTGATGGCGTTGGCGAACCAGGAAGCCCAGCGTTTGAACCACGAGTACATCGGGACCGAGCACATTCTGCTTGGGATCGTCAAAGAGGGCGCGGGTGTCGGATGCTCCGCGCTCAAGGCCCTCGACGTCGACTTCCGGAAGGTCCGAAGAGAGGTCGAGAAACTGGTCCCCGCCGGCCCCGAGGTGATTCTTGAGGGCAAGTTGCCCCAAACTACTCTTACTAAAAGGGTCATGCAGTACGCGGTCGAAGAGGCACGAAGCCTCAACCACAACTATGTCGGCACGGAGCACTTGCTGCTCAGTCTGCTGCGAGAACACGATGGTGTAGCTGCCCAAGTCTTGGTAAACCTCGGCCTAACGCTCAAGAATGTCCGCGAGGAAGTCATCGAACTGCTTGGCGAGGCTGATGCCGACGCTCCTGGCTTCGGTGAGCCGGGGAGGGCAGCCGTCGATGGCCGGAGCAGGAGCAAAGGTAAGACTCCCGCGTTGGATGCGTTTGGAAGCGATCTGACAGAGTTGATGATGTCACCCGCGGCTCCTGAGATCACAGATCGTCGGGAGATCATCGACAGAATGATCCGCGTTTTGGCACGACGCTTAAAGAGTTGTCCGATGCTCGTTGGTGAGAACGGAGTCGGGCGCAGATCGCAGGTCTACGCGCTCGCACGGTGCATCGGTGCGGCACGGATCCCTGCTCTTGCAAATGTCAATCGGATCGTGGAGCTTGACATACTCACGATGGTTTCCGGGACCAAGTATCGAGGACAACTCGAGGAGAGGATGAAGGCTCTCCTCAACGAGGTGCGCAGGACTGGAAACACAGTCGTATTTCTTCCGGATTTTCCTCAGCTCGACGAGCATCCCGAGGTTCGTACTGTGTTGCTTCAGGGCTTGTTGACAAATCAGTTCAGGGCCGTCGCGAGTGTCACCCCCGCGTGGCTCAGGGAAGCCAAGCGTCGAGCAGATCCGTTCGTAATCCGCGTTTTCACAGAGGTCGGTGTCGCTGAAGCGGCTGGGGATGATCTCAAGCAGATTCTAGAGAATGTGCGTATCGTCATACGGGACCACCACGCAATCCACGTCAGCTCAACAGCACTCGATGCTGCCGCAGAGCTTGGGTCACTCTATAGACCACACATCCGGCAGCCGATCAACGCGATCGAGCTTCTTGACGAGGCCGCTGTGGGTCTGGCGGCCACGGACTTCTTGTTAGACGGAGAGGATCAAAAGGGCAATGTGAGCGGTCGGGGCAAACGCCCCGTCAGATCCACGCTCTCCCCGGCGTGTGTATCTGGAGATGTAGACGCTTTGAAGGCAGATAGAGAGAATTCGGTTGGCTGCCTTGATGTGGAATCAGTTGTTGGTGCGGTGGCGATGCTCACGGGTTACGACGCGGAGATGATTCGGCGGCGGGAGACGGACGGAGTTCTTCGTCCGCAGACTGTGTTTGAGACGTCTCTTCCACCGTTCGAGCGTCTGCAGACCGAATCAATTCTGCAAGGTGACGGGGTTGATATTCATCCTGGGCTCGGCTTCGTGCTGCTTCCTCACACTCCAGAGTTCGAAGATATCTACAAACATGCAGTCCAGCCAGCGATGGAGAAATCCGGCATCCAGCCGTTGAAGGCGAACGATATTTTCGAGCCAGGATCTATCCTGAATCAAGTTTGGAATCAGATCCGCCATGCTGAGGTGATTGTTGCAGATCTTTCCACATCCAATCTAAATGTAATATTTGAGCTTGGCCTTTGCTTCGGTATTCGACGCAGTCCCATTCTTCTGGTTCGTGATGCGAAGGAACTCCCGTTCAATCTCCGCAATCTTCGGCACATCGAATACACAAACGACGTAGGTGGCATCAGCAAGCTGCGTACTAAGCTTGAATCATCGATCGCATCGTTCCTCGCGGAAGTGCGAAAGCCTCGTGATTTTGACCCTTTGGCTTCGGGCGCATAATGACGGGCCGTTCGCCGATCGGTTTCAGAGCTCCTGACACAGACACGGGGACCACTCTGCTGCTCGCGAAATCTGGTGAGTATGTCATGCTAACCCAGGAAGAACTCGCCGAAATGCTCGGAATCGAACAACCCTCGTTGCCAAAGCTCGAGCCGTCGAATGGCATGCAAATCAGCACGCAGCAGCGTCTGATCGAGGCCTCCATCGCGCAGCTTGAGTTCACCGCCCATCTGCCGGAGGGCGACGTGCGGATCATGCAGATTGTACCTCGGAGCGCTTGGCTCCTCTGGCGGACTCGGTGACCGATCAGAAGTGTCGATGTGTCTACAGATCCCCGAACAATCCCGGCTGCTCCTGCTCGCTCGGCACGAACAACGCTGGTAGCCCGGTGAGCACGAACCAGTCGGACCGGTAGCGGACCGCGATGCCGTGGTAGAACCCCTTCGGGTCCGCCCGGGCGGCTTCGCAGTCGCGGGCCCTGTCCTCGAACCCGGTCCGCGCTTCATGGTCGTCGATCGGCATCAGCCGGTAGGCTTTGACGTTCCCGCCGCCCTGAGCGACGTTGACCCATAGATCGCCCCGGAACACGAACGGTCTCCGGATCACCCCGTGCATCCCGATGGTGTCGGCGCTGTAGGCGGCGGCGATGTCGCCCTCGCCCACGTGCTTTTTGAACTCGGCCGACCAGGTGCCCCCGTCGAGCCTGCCGGGCGATACCCGGTGTGTGGATGGTTGGTTTGTCATGGGTCAGCCGTGGGTCCGTCTTTTGGATCCTGCGGCCCGTTTCGGTACACCCCGAGGATCCAATCCGCGGCTCGCTGTCCGGCCCCGGCCGCTTGCACCACGAGCTTCTTGTCTGCTTTGAGTTGCTTGCGCCAGCTGTCGATGTACGCCGCTGATTGCTCGATGGTCGGCGGGCTGATACCCGCGGCCGCCGCTAGAAAGGCTGCGCCCATCTCCGCGATGAGTTCCTCCTTCGAGTATTCGTACTTGGACGTTGAGGAAGAGGTGCCCAACCCGCGATCGAGCCTGGAAACATGGCCGGTCGAGTGCGCCAGCTCGTGGAAGATCGTTGTGTAGTACGATTCTGGGTCGACGAACCGGTCGGGTTCCGGGAGCCGCACCAGGTCCTCGGATGGCTTGTAGTACGCCCTGCCCCCGGCGTGCTCGATGCGCGGACCATTCTCGTAGAGCTCGACGATCGCGTCCGCCGCCTTGATCGGCTCGAACACCCGGTCCGCCCGGGCTTCGTCGGCCTCCTCGGAAAGATGCAGCCCCTCGCACTGCGCCGCGTTGAAGACCTTGTAGTGCCGCAGCACCGGGATTATCACCGGGTCGCCGGTCTGCTTGTCCTGCGTCGCGTGCCGCTTCCAGAAGATCACGAGCGAGCCCTTCTCGCCCTTTCGGACGTGCCCGCCGCGTTCCCGGGCCTGCCGGAATGTCAGCCAGAACGGGGACTCGTAGCCCTCCGTCCAGGCGGTGACCGCCAGCAGGAAGACGTTGATGCCTCGGTAGTGCCTATCGCTGAGGAGGTTCCTAGGCCGCGCGTCGCCGTTGGCGTTAATGAACGGGTGCCGCCAGGGCACGGTGCCCCGGTCGAGCAGCTCGATGATGCGGTCCGTGACCGCCTGATAGATGTCCAATGCCACGACGCCCTATGCCGGAACGTGGGAAGAGGCGCTTTGCAGCGTTACGTGTCGCATGAGATCCTCCTTGATTCGAGTGTCGACGCTGACGCTTGATGCCACGGTTCCGGTATCGGTGTCAAGGGTGCGACGACTCAGTGCAGACGATGGCACGTCGGTTAGTGATCATCGCGATCTTTCTGTGCCGTTGCCTTCTTGATGCAACCTTCGCACGGTCGGTCGCGTGTCGAGCAAAACGACGGTTTCCGTTCACGCTGCGCTGGCCGGACCCTCCGCAGTTTTGCTTGCCCCGCTTCCTGCCCCCGTGCGTGGGCCGGTGCATCGGCAACTCGAACAGAAAGGAACATCCGATGAACACCCAAACCACCAACAAGCCAGTCCAGACACTCCGCGACGGCTCACTCTCGGCCACGATCTGGAGGAACCCGACCGACAAGGGCTTCCGGTACAGCGTAAACCTGAGCCGGGTCTACACCGACGAGCAGGGCAACCTCAAGGACAGCGATCGCTTCTCCGGCTCTGAGCTGTTACGCATCGCCAGGCTGGCCCATGTCGCCTACGAAGAGATCCTGATCCACCGGATGCAGGACAAGGAGCAAGGCGACGGCGCGGCATAGCCAGGAGCCCCCGTCCGACCCCGCGGGAACGCGGGGTCGGGCTTTCCTCATCCGGCGGGCCCGGTACAATCTCAGTGATGACCTTCGAACCGCTCAAGATGGCCCCAATCGAACTCCCGTTTGCACAGGGAGAAGTGTGGGCAGCCGCTTGGAAGACTCTCCACGAGATCTTCGGCGTGCTGCCGGTGCGGTTTGTAGTCGGCGCGACGCTCCTGCTGGTTGCGGGATGGGCCGCAGGACGGTCCCCAAGGTGGGTTGTGAAGATCGTCATACGTGCCCTCTCGATGGATCGATGGCGATCTTGGTTCGCGCCACCTGTCGTGCATTCCGCGCGGGGACAGGATCCTGCAGCCTGTGCGGTTCCGTTGGGTAATTACTTGTATCGGTATCGCTTCCACAGCACGAGCCATCGCAGAATCGATCCGGCCATGCTGACGAGGTAGCCCATATAGAGGATGGATACCGCGGTCGCCGATCCGGGCGTGTCCGCGAGGTACGCGCAGGCCCCGATGAGCACGGCCGCCGCCAGCCCCACGGCGCTGACGGTCTCGAACCCGGTCCGCCCTCCGACCGCCTTGCCGCGGCTGGGATGGTTGGACTGGAACGCCAGCAAAGGGGTCCCGGCGGCTCGGTTGATCGCCCGTTCTGCGGCTTCGATCGCCCGCAACAGGTCTTCCAGGGACCGGGCGTGGTTGATGGTCGTTCGCACGAACCACACCACCGAGATCGGGATCGCCACGAGGACGATCATCCCCGCCCGTTCGGGGAGCAGTGGCACGCTGCCCAGGAACGCGACGATGGCCGCCCCGGCCGCCGGCACGCGGCGATCGAGGGCGCCCATCCGGAACTCCGCCAGCCTGTAGAGCGCGTGGTACTCGGCCAACAGGACGGTGATGCGGCCCTGCGGATCGAGGATGGCTGGCTTCTTGGCGGGCTTCTTCGGCATCCGGACTGGGTGCCACAAGCGGTGCCGGTTGTCAAGCCTCAGGACTTACTTCGCTAGGGCTTAGCACGCCGTTTGATCGTCGGCATCAGCTCGGCGGGCTGGACATCGAGCGCGATGGCGAGCTTCTCTATGGTTTCCAGAGTGGCGGACCGCTCGGCCCGCTCGATGAACGAGATCGCCGTCCGGTGCAACCCGGCGTCGAAGCCGAGTTGTTCCTGGGATAACCCCCGCTTCAGGCGGGTCTCCCGCACACGAATCCCGAAGTCTCTGGCGAACTTCCCGTGTTTCACTGGACGCAGGATCGAGCTTCGTAGACAATTCGTCTACATACAAAACGTCACATATTGGAGGTCCGTATGGCTCCCACTGTCCCAAATTCGCTCGAACTGTCGCTCGACCTCCCCCCGGGTAACCCCGGCGGACCGTCGGTCCTCCGCGCCCTGCTCGGCCTCGCCCGCCGTGCCGCGAGCGGAGTCCCAACCCGCCTCGGATGCGATCCCGACCGCTTCGCGGCTACGGGCCGCATCCGCGGCACAGGCCCAGGGGTTTCCTTCGGTGCCGCGGTCGCGGCGTTGGAGGCGGCCTGGCCGCTCACCCTGCGGTCCCCGTTCGAAGGCTCGGACCGGGTCGGCGGGGCCGCGTGGGTGGCCCGGGACCTGATCGATCCGACCGACAATGGCGCGGTGGTCAAGCTCCACTGGGAGGCGGGTGCCGATGACCTCCCGATGCACGTTCACATCCTGTCTTCGCGTCTCCTGATCGTGGTGGGGGGCCGGGGCTTCTTCCACGTCAGCGACCGGACCGTAGAGACCTTCGACGGGTCGGACGTGCGCACCATCGCGGCCCGACGCAACGACGTGTTCCTGTTCACGCCGGGGGTGGTGCACACTTTCTCGACGGCGGAAGAGCCGATGACCCTGCTCTCGTGCCACCTGCCCTACATCCCGCTCGATGACCCGGGCCAGTACGCCCTGCCCGCGTTCCGCTGGACGGCGTCCGAGCGGATGGGCGACCGCCCGCCGTGCGCCACCGCGATGGGGTGGTCCGCGCTCGTGGTCTGACTCGGAGCGCAACACGAACGCGATCGGATGAACCGCGGGTGCGTCAAAAAAACATGCGCCCGTGTTTGACGTTGGTGCGCACTTGCCAACCCGCGTGTCGTATGGCAGGTATGAGGATGAACGGATAGCCAGATGTGTTTATGTAGTACATAAACGACCGCTCCGCGGCCCCTTCGGGGTCTGGCCAGGGTTGCGCCCCTGGAGGCAATGACCCGCGTTCAAGGCCCACGCACCCTTGGGGGTGGCGGGCCGTCCACGGTTCACCTGAACCGCGCCGACCCGCTCGGGCGGGCGGGGGTTCAGGGGTTTCGATCCGTCCGGATCGACCAACCCGCGGGGTTGGATGCCGCCACCGTTTCGGCGGTGGAGCACACGACCCGGAGACTTCGGCTCTCCGGGACCATCGAGCACCGTTTCGCCGGTGCGGCACGAGCAACCTCCCGGGGTTGCATCCCGGCCGGGGAGCCGTCCCCGGACGCGGGGGGAAGGGGGAGACCATGCGGCACACCGGGCGTCCGGAGAAGCAGGAGCACGAGCGACTCAGCATGGTGGTCCAGGCCCGCGTGACGCTGGCCGAGCAGGAGCACATCCGACGGATCGCGGCCGAGGCCGGCCTCTCGGTTTCTGACTACCTGCGTCGCCGTGCCTGCGCCTACCAGGTCCCCGCCTCGGTGCGCCACCGCTCCAGCGACCCGGCGTTGGTCACGGAGGTCAACAAGCTCGGTGTGGAACTCAAAGCGGTAGGCAACCTGGCCAATCAGCTCGCCCTGAGTGTCCACACCCGCCGTCGGTCCCGGATCGCGTGGGAGGCGGTGGTTTCCCAGATCGAAGCGGCGGTCGATGACGTCCAGCAGGCCCTTGCGCGCCTGGTTGCGGCGGACGACTTCGAACCTGCGACGCCCGATGAACGTGAGGGGGGCGAACGCTGATGGTGCCGAAACTTCACGCCAAGGGGTGCTCTTTCAAAAACTTGGTTGCCCGGTACCTACTCAAGGATAAGGGGCGTGCCGAAACGGCCGAGCGCGTGGCCTGGACGGCGACCCGGAACTTGGCGACATCGAACCCAAACCTGGCCTGGCGGCTCCAGGCCGCAACCGCTATGGACGCCGACCGGCTCAAGGCCTCTGCGGGCGTTAAGAACACCGGGCGCAAGTCCAAGGACGCCGTCGCCCACCTGAGCCTGGCCTGGCATCCCGAGCGTGACGGGACGGTCGATCGCGAGGAGATGGAGCGTGCCGCTGATCTGGCCATCCGAGCGCTCGGCGCCGAAGATCATCAGGTGATCATCGTGGCTCACTGCGACGGCCATCCGCACATCCACGTCGTCATAAACCGTGTCAATCCAACCAATGGAAAAATGTTATCAAGCTCCAAGGAGAAGCTGCGGCTGAGCAAGTTCGCGCTCGACTACGAACGCGGCCGTGGTGAGATCCTCTGCGAAGAACGAGCACTGAACTGGGAGGCCCGGGAGCGCGGGCAGTATGTCCGTGGCGAGAAGGCCATCCCGCGGAACATCTACAAACGGCATCGGGCCAACGACAGCCGGCCCGACAAGGGCGAGCATCGCCTCAAGCACTCGGAGGCCGACCGGGCGGTCGGACGGCGGCAGCGCGAGACCCGTGGCAGGCAGGCCGCGGCGTGGGCGAAACTCGAAGCGGACCACAGGGCCCGTCGATCGGCGATCCTTGACCGGCGGCGGGTCGAGTCGCTCCGGGCGAGGGACGCGATACGGGCGGAGTTCAGGTTGGAGAAGTTTGGGCCCCTGCGCCGGAAACAACGGGCGGAACTGAGCTCGTTCGAGCATGGCGAGCAGCGTCTGATGGGTAGGGTCAAGAACAGGTTCAAGGGATTGGACCTGAAGAGTCTGGTCGGCCGAGTGAAGCGGGAGCGGTCGGTCGGGCCACTTTTTGACGCCATCGCCTCGTCTGGCGTCGCTCTGGATCGGCTTAAGCGCCGGCACGAGTCCCAGAAGGCCGCCCTGCGGGGTTTAGAGCGGCGAGAAATCACCGGGGCGACGCGAGCGATCAGGGAGACCGCCCGTGCCGAGCTGGTCATCGCGCGAGGGGCGTTCGAGTCCGAACGGGCGGCGTTGGCCTTCCGGTGCGCCGGGGAGTCCGCGAAGCTGCGGGCGGAGCGGAAGCAGCGGGCGGTGGATCGGGCCGACAACAACCGTGCGAGCGTGGAGCGGGAACGAACGATGAAGCGACTGTTGGAGCGGAGAGCCAAAGAGCGAGATCGCAACCATGATGCCGACGACCGTGGTCGCTAGGATTTAACATCGAGGCGACGAATTGAAGCTTGATCGCCTACACCGACACGCACTATATGATCTGGACCATGCCGATCGCCGTCCACCGGATCGAACGGTTCGGCTTCCCGAAAACACTCGACGTCGATGAATCGCTCGCGACGTTCCTCTGCTCTAGGGGACACGCTCTCGCAGATGTAGGCCAGCCACGGGACGCCGTCCGCTCGACCTAGGCTCCAGAGACTTTGCCTGTGGTTACAGTTTAGTGAAGGGATAGCGATCTTTGATGTTGGTGTGGAGAAAAGTTCCCTTTGAGCCTGCCGCCATTATCGCGTCGTATTCGCCTTGCGGAACACCCGTGTACTGGTACACCGGGCCCGACTTGAACTCCACTTCAAGAGTTTGGCTATCAGCGTCGTAGCCGATCGCCTGGATGTTGGTTGATGTGACCTGTGTGCGTTCCATGATACACTCTACCCCTTCTTTTTTGGCAGTTTCTCTGAGCCCTTTGCCGATGAGTCCTCTTCCGCGTGGGAATCCTGGTTACGCCACGCCACGACAAGCGGTCGGTACTCCTCGTCCTTCACAGCCGCAGTCCATCCACCTGCACGCGCACGCTTGCCATCGGTATTCTTCGGAACGACGACCATAGGGTCCTCGCTATCCGGCCATCGTCCGACCGGCGGGAGGTCCATTCTCGCACGGATAGGCATGTTTACGGCTTCTCCCACGATCAGAGCTTCGTGGGTTCGGAGTATCGGGAGCATGGCAAACAAACCCTTCAGGCTGTCGGATGACACCGAAGCGATCTGGGCACGATCGGCCTCGTTCGTGAGACGAAGGGCGATCATGGTACCGCATTGCGAGAGAATGGTGGTGTCGATTTCGGATGGTCGTTGGCTAACGAGCATGAGACCAACCCCGTACTTGCGTCCCTCCTTAGCGATTCGGCGTGCAGCATTCGCGGCACCGCCTCGTCCCGGTCCCGAAGAAATATTCGCGCTATTGCCGAGGTAACGGTGAGCCTCCTCCAAGACAATAAGGAGCGGTCGCCCCCGTCCACCGACTGGTAATGAACGCCCCCAAAACGCTGCATCAAACAAGATACGCAGTACCGCACCGATGAGGTGATCCAACACGATGGAGGGAATGCCTGAAAGGTCTAAGACGGTGATCGGGCGCTTTGTGCACATCCACGACCCAAGCAACGAGTCCAGATCCTCCTTTGTGGAACCCTTCGCGTCGGGTGCCCAGTCACCGGGAGTGAACAGGAATCCGAGTTGCTTGTCTCTCAGTCGAGAATGGAGAAGCGCCACCTGCTGGCGGAGGTTGGCACCCTCGTTTGCAGCAGCGACATGTTGGTCTCTGGGGCCGGTGTTCTTGTAGGTACGGAACTTTGGGGGAATCAGCTTTTCCGCGTCTCCAGGTTGCTCGGCCTTTCCGTCGTTGCCAACCACCAACGCATCAACGACATCGTCATCCGATCCGCCCTGCTTTTTTGTGACCATCCTGTGCTCGCGGTAGTGCTGGCGAAACCAGAGCTCTTTCAAGCAAAACGGAACTGGAGTGTCAACGGTGATATCTTCAGTCGCAATGCCAAAGGTTTTACTCGCACTTTCCGCGACGAGTGCGGCCTCCTGCTTGAGCGTCACGACCAAGTCCCCGATCACCGAGCGCTGCTTGTCGTCCATCGTGCCGAGACAGATGGAGACAAGTTCGTCAAAGGCGAGGGCCCAATAGGGAATGCACAGTTTGTGCTCCTCGGTCTCCTTGCGAGGATTGAGGCGGAAGACAGTAGCTTGATTACCCAGTGCTTTGGCATACTCGCCGTGAAGGTCTAAAACCACGACGCGTGCGCCTGGAAGCTTGCCAGAATCTGAAATGGCGGCCAGCAAGCTCGCGATGGTTGTGGATTTACCAGCACCGGTGCTCCCCACTACGGCGGAGTGACGACCGACCAATCGATTGAGGTCGAGGTAGGCACGAATGGACTCTGCGCTCGCAATTCTTCCGACCGCCACATAGCCATCTTCATCCCCGGGCGCATACACCGTCCTCAAGTCCGACTCGGTTACCACATGTACCGGATCGCCGATCGAGGGATACTGTGAGATACCGCGCTCGAACTTCGCACCCTTTCGCCCTTCGCCTACAAGCTCGACGCGAAGCCAACGATTTCCGAACTGCGGTGCAAGCTCGGGTGGGCCTGGAGCCGCCCCGGCGCCAACTTGCGAGATCACCCCGAAGAGATCGACATAACCCGAGGGTACACGAACGAAGCCGCCAACCTGACCGACTCGATAGGCTTCGCCGTTAACAAAAAGCAGTCCGCTTGGCGTGTTCTCGGAGAGTTTGACGCTAATGCTCGACCCGTTGACATCTTCGACGGTCCCGAGTCGGGAGGGATCAGAGCTAGACGACTGGGTGTGCATCGTTGTTGCTCCCGCCACAAAGCTGTTCAAGGAAGAGTGCGAAGTAGTGAAAATCTCCAAGATGACTCCGCGTGTGCTTCGCGGGTGAAGCGGGGTCGGTGGTGGGGACATCTTCCTCGTAAAGGCACGGCTTGTGGTCATCGCCGCCCACCGTTGCCGTGCGATAGCGGCCCTGACGAGTACCAACAACAGCACCGTCCCTGGCCAGGATGGTGAGATTGCTCTGCTTGACGGCGTATTCCACCGCTCGCGGGTGGTCTGCCAAATTCGAATACATCAATGCAAAGCACTGGGCACTGCGATTACCGCGGAGGCCATCGAGAAGTACTTCGTTGAGGTGATCGTCTAAAAAAGAGTAACCGCATAGGACGAGCCGGGGAGCATCCTCATCCTTGTTGCCAGCGTCAGTATGTCGCTTCTTCGGATCGCCGCGAAAAAAATCGCGCAGTCGATCGAGCATTGCCAAATAGGGCATTCGACGGCTTTGGTCGTACTTCAGGTGCGAAGGGTAGATCATCACCTTGCCAGCCTGAGCTTCGCGAGTCACGCGTACGACGCGAGTGACGGCCACTCCATTCACCGTCTCTTCGATTTTCTCCCAGTTGATCGAGCCGTGAAGTTTCCATAAGCGAGTCCATCGAGAGGGAATCGCGTCGTGTTCAATGGAGGCCAGATCGAACCACGGCTCGCGGGACCCTAAAAAACCATCAAAGTGCGGAAGTGGATGTTGTTCGAATGCCTGCTCAAAGAGCAAATCATAGTTGGGGGTAAATATCTCGACGGGTGAATGACGCCGGAGACCTCCTATCCACGATGCGAAGCGGTTATATGAGCAGCGATGAGTCGGAAGGGGTTTACGCAACTCCTCGGTAATCAGCGTACAAATGCGGTCATCGAGATCACTCAGACTCGCCTTTGTCATACCCAATACCTCAGCGCTGCCCCTGCGATTGGCAAGGGTGCGAATCTCGGTAAGCACATCCTCAACGGTTGGGTCTTCGCCATCCGCGAGCCTGCATTCTCCGCAAAGAGAATCCCAGCCGCTCTTGTACGCGGATGTAGCCCCGGGAACCTTGTCTAACAATTCGAGGCCAGTCGCGACTCTCTTTGTGAGCTCCACGACAGCAGGGATCAAGACGAGGCTCTTTTCTCCAGCCGCATCGAAGATGCCCAACGGACAGCCAGCGCCGAGAAAGCAGCCGATTCGCTGCTTGTCGTCCTGAAGCACCTGACGCAGATTCCGTGCTTGTTGAACGGCGTCATGGATCATGTCCAATGGTGGTGCGGCTGGCGGCACGGGGGCTGCCTTAACAGTTCCTGTTGATGCGATCTTAGCCACGGGTTACTCGCCCCCCTGACTGTTGGGCTCCGGGCTCGCAAGTGACGGCAGGCTCAAGCCCTCGATCTCTTGAAGCGTTTTGCCAGCGATGCCTTGCAAGTCGCCATACATGCCAGCCGTCGATTCGATGACTAGTCGGATTTGTTGCTCACGCTTGGACCATTGCTTCGTCATCATCCTGCGTTCCTTATCCAGGTCTTCCTGCATGTCGGCGAACTTCTCAACGATGGCCTGCACACGATGGCGGAAACGAGGGCCGGTCAGGTACTGGTAAACCAACTCCATCTTGGTCTGCTGGCCTTCGCCCGCAGTGCGTGAGGCAGCGAGTTCAATGAGCGAATGGCGAAGAGCAATCGCGACCGGCAATGCGCATCGGTAGGAAGTGACCCAAACACCGTCGATCAAGCTGAAGGTATCGATGTCCTTCGGCAAAGCTTGGCTGACGATGATGGCGAGTTCGGCTTTTGCGGAGCGTTGGTCTTCGCGCAGCTTGGCAAGCCAGCTGTCGGTCCAGTTCTTGGTCCGCTTTGATTCCCAGAGGATGGCGCCGCATGGCTGCCCCATCGGGCCTGCTACACGCTGGATTGCATCTCCGCCGTGTTCACCCTTCGGGACTGGCTCAATGGAATCAAAGGGAAACTTCTCTCGCAGCATCGCCTCTAGTTCGAGCTCCTGAACCTCGCCTTGGAGTTGCTGGGATCCCTGCTCTGCTCTGCGCCGCAGTTCTTCGATCTGCTTCTGCATGGAAGCGATCGTCTGTTCCTTTTCGGCAACCTTTAGCTTGAGGGATTCTTCGGCCTCTTTCTTGGCCTGTTCACGTGTGACAGCCAGTGACTCCTGCACGCGTGTTTCGATGGTCAGTTCCATCTCTCGCTTGGCATCGTCCAGCTCACGCTGTTTCCGGATTAGTTCAGCTTGGGCTTTCTGGGCTTCAGCGAGCTTCTGATCGCGTTGCTTGAGAACATCGTTCAGTTCAGACAGCTCTCTGGTTTTCTGCTCCAAGTCTAAGCCGATGGCGACCCGAGCCTTCTTGGCCTCTTCCGCTGTGATGGAAGCCCGCTCTGTTTTCAGTCTGGCTGCAACCTGCTCGTCGATTTCCTCTTTCGCCTTTGCGATAGCCGCCTGTTGCGCTTTGACCGCGGCCTCGCGTTTGGCGATATCGGCGTCTTTGCTGGCGATCTGCTGCTCATACCGCCTGCGCGTAGATTCGATAAGCGGAGCAGCCAGTGATTCGGTCAGCTTGATTTCTGTTTTGCAGGATGGGCAGACGATGGTTGGCTCGGTCATGGGCACCCGTTGCTTTCTGCCACAAGGGTATCCGGAAACTCACGCCAAGGCTGAATCTTGGCCGGAAGAGTGGCCGATGCGGCCCGGCCATTGTTGTATCCCCTACGGAATAGCACCGGTCGAGGGGCTCTCTCAACGGCGGACGGACTGGAGCACGGCTTATGGAACGTCCCACTCCAGGGCATCGCACCAGTCGAGAAACCCGATGGGTCGAGGCGGATCTGGCCGGTCAGGTACTTACGAACCGCTGCGAGGGGATTCTCCAGCCGCTCGGGACAGGATGAGGCCTCCATTGCTCGGATCACCAGCTCGTGCGGGTGTAAGAGTGTGCTAACGACTGTCGATGTTCCGGACTGTCAACAGTCCTGGGCAACAGCTGAACGATGTGGAGCGTCAAGTCTCTGCTCTCCGGGAGATCGCCAAGGTTGATGTAACGGACCGGTGACCCCGCCCCAGAAGGGGGCCGGAGCTGGGCCGCTGCTCGACGACCTCGCATCGGCTGGTAAGGCTCTCGAAGAGCTCGTTCTCCAGTGCGCTAGGGTGTCCGCGAAGATGCGGGCGGCACTCGAGCAGCGGGCGGCGGATCGTTCCCAACCGGACAGGGCGAGCGTCGAACGGGATCGGGTCATGAAGCGCGTGCTCGAACGCCGGTCCAAAGAACAGGGTCGCGACCGGGACCCCGACGGCCGCGGCCGTTAGCTCTGGCCGCGGCAGTACGCGTCATAGTCCCCCAACTCGGCGTTCATCCGGCGGGACCAGTACGCGATCACGGTCGCGAAGCGCATCTCGAACGGCGCGTTGGGCGGTTCCCAGCCCTCAACCTCCGCGAGATCGAGCAGCCGTTCGAGGGTGGCGTGGCCCCGGTCGACCAGGTACTCCAGGCTCCGCCACATGAGCAGTGTGTAGGTGAGCTCGCGGGCGCGGCCGCAGGGCAGCACGATCTGCCTGGTCTGGGTCTGGAGTAGCGACTCGGGGTGCTCTTCAAGGTGTATGTCCATCCTCTACATGTAGCACACACCCATCGACTTGGGCAAGTTTAACGGTCGTGGTCGCGCTCGTTGGTACGTTCGCCGGCCCGGCGCTCGAACATCGCCCGCAGCGCCCCCGCGCGAGCGGCAGTGTTGAAGGCTTCCCTCGTCGGCGGTGACTTCGGCGGTGCCGCCGAGTCCGGATCGCGGAGCTGGGGCGAGACCGCCCGCTCGGAGGCGTGATTCTGGGAGATCGAACCCAGCCCCGGCCCCATGGGGGCCGGGGGGCGGAGCTCGACGGTCGGAAGGGGCTCTTTGGCCCGCGTGGGCGGGTTGGCCGCCTCATTGAACGACTCGGTGAGGTCGTGCCCGGTCTTGATCCCGGGATCGTGCTCGTTGGCCATCGCTTCTTCCTTTCTATAGGGCAGTTCTCATGGCAGGTCTCTTAGCATGGGCTGGGTTTGCAGCAAGGCGTGGTGGCATCGGTCCACGATCGCCTCCGCCTGGTCAGCCCGCCGGGCGAAGACCAGCTTGTAGCGCCGGTACCCCCGAGTGATCTCCACGATCGCTGGCGGGACGGGCCCTTGCTCCGAAGCGGCCCCGCCCCGTTGCGGATCTCGGCCGCCGGTGGACGCGAAGTACTCTTCCGCGCTGACGATCCGGAACCGGACGGGTTCGGTTCCGTTGTCGTCGCGTCGCAGGGTGCGGCCGAAGAGCGGGCCGCCGAAACGGACCCGGTCGCGTGTGACCAGGACGCGGATCCGTTTGGAGCACAGTGGACCGGCCATGAGCGCGAGCAGGCGTGCCACGACGTGCGACGCGGCCCCCCTGCCCGCGTACAACAACAGCCCGAGCCCTCCCAGGTGCCAGTCGACCGGGCTGGGCACCCGGTACCCGATCGCGCGCCCCAGATCGGGGTACCGATCGACGAGGAGGTCCCGCAAGAACCATTGGACCGACGCGACGCGGCGGATCCAAGGAAAGAATGATGTACCCTCCGTGATGTCCGCCGCGGGCGGGCCCCACAGGCCGAGCGTGGCCACGGCAACCAGAAAGACGCACGAGGCGACGACCAGCATCGAACCCGCCCGGAGTATGAATGACCAGCCGTACCACGTCGGGCACGTCCCGGTGATGAGGACGCCGCCGCCCCGGACGGTCTTGACGCGGGGCCAGTTCCGGTACGGGCGTCGGCGGGTGCGATCAAACACGGAGTTCTCCTCGGTGCCCCGGTCGGGTACCATGGCCCGACCGGAGGGTGCTGGGATGGCGATTCGCAAGGACAAAGAAGGCTCGGTCCGGGATGATCAGTCCGAGCACCCGCTGTTCGCGGGCATCCGCCGGGGCGTGGGCGGCCAGCCGACGGCCGCGGTGCAACGGTTCCCCACCCCGGGCGAACTCGCGGCGAACGAGGCGTTGCGTTTCCGGGTACCCAACGACGACGGCAAGATCTTCCTGGGTGTGATCGACGCCCAGATCCGGGAATCCAAGCTGCCCGGCGGGGGCACCGCGCGGGCGGCCGTGGGGGGCCACGCGATCGGGTTCGCCGACGACCGCCACCTCTGCATGGTCG
The DNA here is from genome assembly GCA_963975575.1 of uncultured Phycisphaerales bacterium. GTDB lineage: Bacteria > Planctomycetota > Phycisphaerae > Phycisphaerales > UBA1924 > UBA6054. The sequence continues at coordinate 368,371 of CAXBHL010000001.1, forward strand.
CCGGCAACCGCGCAGGCAAGGGCCGGTCGCTGATCATCAACAACCTGCTCACCTACCCCGGCAGCGCCATTGTGATCGATCCCAAGGGCGATCTGGCCGCGGAAACGGCCGACCACCGCGCCCGGGTGCTGGGCCAGCGGGTGCTGCTGCTCGATCCGTACGCGAGCGCCGGACCGGGGTGCGACGCGTTCGCGGGCTCGTTCAACCCGCTGCAGTGGGTCGACCGGGGGGACCCCGACGCCATGATCGTCGCCGCGTCCCTGATCGCCGACGCGCTCGTCGTGACGGCGGGAGAGAGCGATGTGCACTGGTCCGAGGCCGGCAAGCAGTTCCTGGAGGCCGCGATCCTGCATGTCTGCACCGCGCCGGAGTTCGAGGGCGAGCGGACGCTGGCCACGGTCCACCGGGTGATCGCCTTCGACGTCGAGGACGACGACTTCGCCAAGCGCATGTCCCAGAACGAGGCCGCCAGCGGGGCGGTGGTGATGGGAGCGATGGCCTACTACTCCAAGAGCGAGAAAGAGCGGACTGGCGTCATCTCGACCCTGCGTCGGCACCTGCACTTCCTGGGTTACCCAAAGGTGCAGCGCGTCCTCTCGGACAGCCCCTTTGATCTGGGGGCGTTGCAGCGTGAGGGGGTGACGCTCTACCTCTCGCTCCCGGCCATGATGATGGGCTCGTGCGCGGGCTGGCTGCGCCTGTTCGTGAACCTGGCGCTGAACGCGTTCGAGGCCAACGCGAAGCGGCGGGAGTTCCAGGTACGGGCCGGCGGGCACCGGGTGCTGCTCCTGCTCGACGAGGCGGCGGTGCTCGGGCGGATGGAGCGGCTGGAGACCGCCATCGGCCAGATCGCGGGCCTGGGTGTCAAGCTCTGGACAATCTGGCAGGACCTCAGCCAGCCGATGGCCATCTACGGGCGGCGGTGGGAGTCGTTCATCGGGAACTCGTCTGTTCTGATTTTCTTCGGAAACGCGGATCAGACCACGCTGGACTACATCGAGAAGCGGCTCGGGCAGACGCTCGTGTACAGCCCTGCCCATCGCACCCCTTCGATGGACGCCGCCCTCAAGCAGGGGGATATGGGTCATTCCTACACCCTCCAGACGCACCCGCTCATGACCGCCCCGGAGATCGCACGGATCTTCGATCGGGACGACCCGATGCTCCGGCAGCTGGTGTTCCTGCCGGGCATCGGGCCGGTGATCCTGCAGCGCGCGTACTTTGACCAGCACGGTCTGTTCCTCGGACTCCGCAAGGGACGCTGACTGCGCGTTTGGGTGCCCGCGGGTCCGACCCAGTGCCAAAGTTGTGCGTTTCGATTCCACGTGTGCCAACCCATTGCCTTTCAGGTCGCGCTTCCGTGCCCTGCCCCGAACGCCCAAGCCTTCTAGCTGATCAACCGGACGCCGCACGCGCCCAGCTGGTAGAGCCCGTAGAGGATCAGGCCCCAGAACACCAACGGGCTCAGGAACGCCAGGGCGGTGAACACCGCGCGGAGGACCCGCTTGGCCTTGGCCCGCCAGCCTCGCAATGAGCACCGGAGCAAGAGCACAATCGCCCGCTCCGGGCGCGGCTCGTACCAGAACCGCCTATCGAGCCTGACCGGCGGGAGCGGGTGGGTGTGTGCGAGATCCGAGGACTGGTCCATCATGTCTGAGTCTCCTTGAGAGAGTTCCGGCCGTTATTGCCCGACGACCGCGTCGACCACGGCCGCCGCGATCTGGGAGGTGTCATCCGAGTACACGCCGCGCGACGCGGCCTGCGCGGCCAGATCGTGGAAAAAGCGCACAGATTCTGTCTTGTGCTTGAGATCCAGCGTCCAGCTTCCCGTGAAGAGGGCCAGGACCCGCCGGTCCGGTCCCGACTGGACAAACCGTTGCACCGTGATCAACGCGCGTTGTGCGCTCTGCCGATCGTTGCCGCTGATCGAATCGAGCCGCCCGTCGAACTCCCAGGGGCCGACATCGCCCATGACGATCAAGACCTGGCGATTCGTTTGTGACGATGCGGCGTCGAGCAGGCCAACGCCCGACCGCAACCCGAACTCGACGTCGGCGGCGGAGATCAGCCCCTCCATCTCCGAGACCATCATGGACTGTCCCGTCGGTGAACCACCGACGTCGCCCCGGCTCCCGGAGACGATGCTGACCCGCTTGGTCTCGTCATCGGTGAACCGGGCGAGCGACTGCATCCCGGTGCTCATGCGCCCGTTCACGGTCTGGGTGATCTCGGTCAAAGGAAAAATGCTTGAGTTCCCCCGCCCGCGGTACACCACGATTCCGAGGCGGAAGCGCGGTGATAGGCGCGAACCGATCTCGGCGACCACCTTGCAGGCGGTCCTGAGTTCACGAAGGATCGAATCCATGCTCTCGGTTCCGTCGATCACCAGAACCACGTCCACCGGCTTGGGTCGCAGGCCCTCGGCTTCTTTGACGGCGTCGTCCCGCTCCCGCTTCGCCTCGCTGGCGCTCGCTTGGGCTTGGTCTTTGGCGTGGTTGGCCTGTTGAGCAACGCGCGAGGCACGCTCGGCTTGCTGCCGCGCGGACTCGGCGACCCGTTCAGCCTCGGCCCGCTGGTTCGCCGCCTGCTGTTCCGCCAGTTCGGCCCGTTCCCGGGCCTGCTCGGCGGCCGCTCTCGCGGCGGACTCGCCGCTCAGTTCCTCCTGCAAGCCTTCGTTGAGGGCTTGGAGGTTCTTCGCCCTGGACTGGAACTCCCTGAGGACCTGCGCCGAAACGTCGGGCACGCCGATGGCCGTGACCACAATGGCCAGGATCAGCACGATGACCAGCATGGAGTTCAGCAGCAGGTCGTTGAGCGTGGCGGTGATCCCCGTCGGCTCTGCGTGCCCCGAACGTCTGTTGCCCCTCCGCATCCCTTGTCTCCTTGTGTTGAAATAATGTGTCTGTCGATCCGATGTCGCGCCGGCACGGCCGAGCCCGATCTAGGAGCGCGAGTGGTTCTCTGCTTGGAGGCTCTGATCCGTTCCCGTCGGAGTGGTACGGCCCAGGACGGGAAGGATCCGCCGGGTGAGCCATTCGTCCGAATGGACGACGAAGCGGCTGATGGATCGCTGGAGGGACCCCGCCAGCACGTGCAGGAACAGGCCTCCCAGGATGCTTCCGACGAGCGTGGTGTGGAATGCCGTGCCCAGGCCGACCATGGGGCCGTCCTCGGCGAACATACGGCCGATCAGGGCCGGGCCCCCGAACTCGGCGTTGGCGCCCATCGCGCCCGACATGCGTGTCATCATGGTCATCAGGCCGACGATCGTGCCGATCAGGCCGATGGTCAGCAGTGTGGTGGCGATATCGCGGGCGCGGTTGTTCGCTTCGCTGAGGCGCAGCTCCATCGCGTCGATGAGCGGAGCTGTCTCGAGCTTGGGTGACCGGGACGCCCATTGCTGGTAGACCCCTCGAACGACACCGAGCAGCAGCCCGCGCCGGCCGTGCATCGCCCGCAGGGCCTCACCGAGTTCGCCGGCTTCCAGGCTGTGGACCAAGCGGCGGGCCCGCCAGGCCTCAATCGTGAGCAACACCGCGGTACGCAGCGTGAGCAGAATCCCATAGATCCCGAGCAGGATCATGAGCTGCATGAGCACCTCGGCCGCGTCGCCGGTCGTGTACGCCCCCATAGCCGTCATTAGGGCGAGCAGCAGGACGACCAGGTCGACCGCCCAGCGACGCGCCGGGCCGACCACCTCAAAGGGCTGGCTGATTGACATGCAGCGTTCGGTCCGGCTTCTCGGCTTGTGTTCCACAGGTGTACTCCGGTTGATCGTCAACCCGTTCGCTGGAAACGATCGAGCGTGTTGCGGGTTCGAATGATGACGACACACGCCGGACCGATTCACAAAGATATTGACAGCACGACCGGATCTGATCTAGAAAGCCATATTTACAACAACAGATGAGCGTAAGATGAGTACCGATGACATCGAATTAGAGAAGGCGTGCGACGAGTTGCTCGCCGGACTCCGCACGCACGGCGCGAGCTTTGATGCCAAGGCCTTCGTGAAGCAGATCGAAGACAGGACCCCACCGGAAGAGCGCGAGGATGTCAAGACGCAGCTGCTGGCAGTCTGGGGGGCCTGGTACGTCCAGCAAAACCTTCGGGACATCCTGGGACTGGACATATAAAACAAGCGGCCCAGGCTGGGCCGCTCGCGCGGGTTCATCGGTTTGGCAACGGCCGGCGCTCAGGCGGTTTCGGCCTGGGTCTCGTCGAAGCGGCTGAACATGGCGGTGCGGAGCTCGCCGTCGGAGGCGAACCGGGATTGGATCATTGCGCGGATTTCTGTCCCCCGGACGCTGGCCCACTCGGCGGTCTCCGCTTTGAGCCGCTTTTTCAGTCGCTCCGGATTGGTGGCGTAGCCGTTCGGATCGCGGAAGCCCTTGGAGAGGTCGGCTTTCATCCGCCGCGATTCATCCTCGAAGATGCGAGCGTTGGTCTTGCGTGCGATGCACTTTGCGTAGAGCATCGACCCCGGTGCGTGCAGGGCGATGCAGTCGAGCACGACTTCATCCAGAAGGAACGAAATGTTTTGCTTCGCCGGCAGCGCGGTGTTGGGCGAAAGCGGCCCGGGTTTTCGGCTCGGGTGCAGGCTACGGAGCATGGCAGCGTACTCCGCGCGGCCCTGGGGGGTGTCCTCGATCACGCCTGCGGCGATGGCCTCGGCGGTGAGCTTGGCGAGCCGCTTTGCGTTGATCCGCCGGTCACGCGTCGAGTCAACGGCCCCGTTGGAGCAGCTCTTCCGGACATATGGTGGCGAAATATACTTCGGTGACACGGGCTCGTCGCCGGGATGTTTGGAAATGATTTTGAAGGCTACATCGGAGGCAACGTCTTCTGCGTCGTACTCATTGACGATTTGCTTCGCGGAATCCGCCCCCTGTCTGTGGCAGGTTTCGTAAACGCGTACTTGGTCTTCGGGTGTCATTGGAAACTCCATCGGTTGCGGGGTGTGGTGTGCCGGGTTCCTCAACAAGATGTCCTAGAACTTCCTTTATGTCTCGCTGCACCTCCTTCGCCATCCAAGCGGCGACCAGTCTCTTCCTGAGATCGATGAGCTCTTCCGTGCTGTAATTAGCAGAGATTTCATCCATGATGTCGACGACCCGCCGTGGGTGTTCCGTGCCGAGCGAGAGTTCGAAGCTGATAACGATCTCGTCTGCACTCCGCGGTGCGAAGGACTGAATTGTGTTTGATCTTGAGTTCATGAGATGTACCACTTTCTTTAGATACTTGTCAACGTGTAGATTCGGACGCTCCGTTGCTTGATGGATTCGGAGAACGAACCGATTGATTCGTCGACTCCATAAAAATAGTTCGTCAAGTTTCGTGCATCCAAAACGTGTTTCTGCGATATGTTTCTCCTGTTCAAAGTGTGTGGTGGGCGGCATGCTTCCCCGCGGCCCACGGGTTGTGAATGCGGGCGCAACGGCCGCATCCCCCGGCCTGATTGTCCAACAGTCGATCTTCATTCGTGAAGCTCCCTTGACGGGTCACAACGACCTCGTTCACCTGTTGACGGCACGCGAGCCGCCCATTTGGTCCTCAAAAAAAAGTTTTTTGTACGACGCCCGCTGAAGACAAACGGGCGATGCGGCGACTACCGGCGGCCGTGAAGGCACCGAACACATTTCGGCGGCAGAGTTGGACTGGTTCCATGAGGTGTCTCGGTTTCGTGTTCGGGGCCGGCTGTGCCGTTGGGTGGCTAAGGCCGCCAGCACGCGTCGTCGACGTCCGATGGTGATCTGGAGGCAACTGAGTTCCCACAGGCCGACTGTCCGCCTGGATTGGGGGGAAGCCATGCGAAGCGCGAACGCCTCGAAGAGGTTGGGCCACACGACGCGACCGGGGCCACAGATCAGCACCGGGACGGACAAGTTGCCGTCGGGCGCCGTTTCGACGGTCGCCGACGCGATCATGGAGCTCGCCGCGGCCCTGGAGGTCCAGGAAGCCCGCATCAAGCAGGTGCTCCTGGAGGCCGCCGAGGCCGGGGACCTCCCCCTCGTGCGGAGCATCCTCGCCGCGTGGGTCGATGGGCCCGTATCTCGCGTGTTCGGGCAACTCGATCAGGAGTCACGCGTACAGGATCCCGGCGAAGGGAGGTAGCCGATGCGGGTTGTGGCGATGTTCCGGGTATCGACAGAGAAGCAGGCCAACGAGGGGGCCTCGCTCGACGCCCAGGAGCACGGGTACCGCGGGCTGGCCGACCGGCACGGATGGGACACGGTGGCGGTCTTCCGCGGCTGCGAATCGGCCACCCAGGCTTCACGCGAGCGGGCCGTGCTCCAGCAGGTCCTCGCCTGCGTCCGCGAGCGTCGGCCCGAGGCCATCTATGTGCACGAGCAGTCCCGCCTGACCCGCGGGGACGAGCTGGAGGTCGCTGCCCTGCTCCGAGAGCTGCGCGAGCAGGAGATCAAGATCATCATCGGGGGGGTGGTGCGGGACCTGTCCAGCCTCGACGAGCGGTTCATGGTCGGCATCCAGAGCCTGGTAGACCGCGCCGAAGCCGAGCGGATCAAGGAACGCCACCTGCGGGGCAAGCGGGCCAAGGCCCGCCGCGGCCTCAAGAACTCCGGTCCCACTCCCTTCGGGTACCGCAACCCCCCGCCTGGCCACCCGGACCGCGGACAGTTGCAGATCGTCGAGGACGAGGCGGTCATCGTCCGGCGTGTCTTCGCGATGGCGGCCGACGGCGACGCCGTGCGGGCCATCGCCGCCCGCCTCAACGCCGAGGGCGTCCCCTCCCCCCGCGGCAAGCACTGGGGCAAGAGTTCCATTGCTCGCATGCTGGCCAATCCCGCTTATAGAGGATGCCACGTGACCGGCGGTTGGGTCGCCGAGCCGGGATCGCGGACGTTCCGCTTCGATCAGAACCAGCCGGGGGCGATCGTGGTCGAGGGTTCCCATCAGCCGATCGTATCGCCAGCCGCTTGGGAGGCCGCCCAGCCGACTCGGCCCGCACCGCCCACGCCGAGGCCACGCCTGCTCTCCGGGCTGATGACCATGAACGGGCACCCCGCAACGGGGGATTCCTTGCGGCGGCGGTCCTTCTACCGACCGCCACGCGGGGCGCGCGGCGGGCCGTGGATCCCCGTTGAGGCGGCCGATTCAGTGGTCTGGAGGGCGTTTGTGCAGGCGATTAGCGAGCCCAGCTTCTTGGAGCGGGTCGTCGCCGAGGTCCGCGTCCGCCAAGAGGAGCAAATCGGGCACAAAGAAGGTCCGAGCCTGACCGCCCGGATCGAGAAGCTGGAGGCCCGTCTGGCCCGGTTGGTGGACATGCGGGCCGACGGGGACATCACCGGGGAGGAGTTTCGTCAGCGGTCCTCGGATGCACGAGAACAGGCGCGTGCTGCGCGGCAGCGGCTGGCCGTGGTCGAGCAGTTGGAGGCCCGAGGCGACGGCCAGTGGGTCCGCAAGGCCTTCGCGGCCGTCCGGCTGCTGGTGGTAGCAGAGCGCGCCCTTTCGTCCGAGGAGCGGCGGCGGGTGCTGCACCGCACGGTCCGGCATGTGTCGGTGAAGGCCCGACGGATTCCGGTGGCGCAGGCCAAGGACGAGCAAGGCCGGTACGGCAAAGTAAGCCGGAGCCCCTGGCTGATCGAATCCGTGACGTTTGATCTGGCGCTCGGGTCTCCCCGCGGTGACGGGGACTTGGACACATCTTGCTGATGCTCGGCCCGGCGGGGTCGGGCAAGACGATGATGGCCAAGGCGTTGCCGGGCATCCTGCCTCCGTTGACGCCCGAGGAGGCGGTGGAGGTCACACGGATCTACTCGGCCGCGGGGCGGATGGCGCACGGACAGGGGCTGGTGACGACGCGACCGGTGCGCACGCCGCACCACACGGCCAGTTCCGCGGCGGTGGTGGGGGGCGGGATCGTGCCGCGGGCGGGGGAGATCTCGCTGGCGCACCAGGGCGTGCTGTTTCTGGACGAGCTGGCCGAGTTCCCGCGAACGGTGCTGGAGACGCTGCGTCAGCCTTTGGAGGATCACGTGGTGACGATCGCCCGCTCGCACGCGACGGTGCGGTTCCCGGCGTCGTTCATGCTCATCGCGGCGATGAACCCCACGCCCAAGGGCGACATCGCGCCGGGCGAGGTGGGCCGGCGCGATATGGAGCGGTACCTCTCGCGGATCAGCGGCCCGCTGCTGGACCGGATCGACATCCACGTGGAGGCGCCGGCGGTGCCGTTCTCGGAGCTTGGCAGCAAGAAGCCCGGCACGAGCACGGCCGAGCTGCGTGAGCGGGTGCTCGCGGCCCAGGCCCGGGCCCACCGGCGCCAGGGCACCACGCCCAACGCCCGGCTGCGGGGCAAGGAGCTGGACAAACTCGTCGAACTCATGCCCGCCGCCCGCACGCTGCTAGAGCAGGCGCTCACGCAGTTGGGGCTGAGCGCGCGGGCCTATGACAAGGTGCGCCGCACCGCGCGGACCATCGCCGACGTCGAGGCCAGCGACGAGGTCAGGCCCGAGCACATCGCCGAGGCGGTGCAGTACCGGCTGCTGGACCGGAAGATCTGAGTCGGAGGTTCTCGCGCATGAACGAGGCCGAGCGGCTGGCGGGGTATCTGAAGGGGCGGGACGCGCCGTGCCCGGGGTGTGGGTACAACCTGCGCGATCTGCGATCGGACGCGTGCCCTGAGTGCAACGAGGCGTTGACGGTCAGCAAAATCCGGTATCACGGGCCGCGGGCGTCGCTGGCGAGTTTCTTCTTCGGGGCCGCGGGAATCGTCGCGGGGATGGCCACGATGCTGGCGGTCTGGCCGCGGGTGATGACGATGGAGGCGTTCAAGCGGGGCAGACCGCCTTCGATGGACGACCTGCGGCTGATCGTGATGGTCGCCAGCACGCTGGGTCTGGTGGTGCTCGCGGCCAAGTGGATCGACTGGTCGGACGAGATGACGAAGCGGCCCGCACGGTTCCGCTGGGGCTGGGCGGCGGCGTGCTTTGGATCGGTGCCGGTGGTGTGGCTGGTGGGGCGGCTTGTCGGGCGGTGGTGACCGCGGCGGCTTGGGGTTGTGTCCCTAATCGCACCGGATTGCGTGTGGCCGCGCGGATGATCGGCCTGCGGGCGAATCGGGTTCGGGCTAGGCTGGGAACCCGTCACCGAAGGAGTCCTCCCGATGATCAACCGGTTCGTGCGCTCGTTTTCGTTTCTCGCTTTCGTGGGTCTGCTCTGGCAATCCGGCTGCGCGGCCGTGTCCGATGCCGTGGACGGGTCGGGCGCGCCCCCGCTCATGTCGGACGGGGCTCCGGCGGCCGGGGCGGTCGAGGCCGAGTTCCGGCGCACCGGCCTGCAGCCGACGGGCAGCATCTTTGCGCCGCTCGATCTGCCCACGCCGGGCGACACGCGACTGGGCTCGGGGGCGCCCGGGCCGGGGTACTGGCAGCAGCGGGCCGACTACGAGATCGACACGCGTCTGGAGCCCGAGTCCGAGACGCTGACGACGTCGGTGCGGGTGACGTACCACAACAACTCGCCGCACACGCTGGACTACGTGTGGATGCAGCTCGAGCAGAATCTCTTCCGCACCGACTCGACGGGCACGCTGCAGCGCTCGCCGGGATCGGTGATGAAGGTCCTCGAGGACGAGTTCGACGGCGGGTACGCGATCACCAACCTGCGCACCGCGTCGGGCAAGGCGATGGCGCTGACCGAGTACGACACCTTGGGGCGGTTCGACCCGCCCGAGCCGATCGGGCCGGGCGAGACGTTCGGGTTCGCCTTTGACTACACATTCACCGTGCCGCCGCACCTGCGCCGGATGGGCTCGGAGACGGTCGGTCGCGGCAAGATCTTTGAGCTGGCCCAGTGGTTCCCGCACGTGTGCAACTACGACGACGTGAGCGGCTGGAACACGCTGCCGTACCTGGGCAGCGGCGAGTTCTACACCAACTTCGGCTCGTACCGGCTGAGCATCACCGTCCCGGCGGGCTATCTCGTCAGCGCGACCGGCACGCTGCAGAACCCCGCCGAGGTGCTCACCGACACCCAGCGGGCGCGCCTGGCCGAGGCCATGGAATCCGACGAGCCCGTGCGGATCGTCACGCCCGACGAGGTGGGCAGCGCGATGAACCGCCCGGCGCAGGACGGCGAACTGACCTGGAAGTTCGCGGCCGAGGACGTGCGGACCGTCGCGTGGGCCGCGTCGGAGGCGTTCATCTGGGACGCCGCGGTCGCGCGTGTGACCGACGCGGACGGAACGGAGCGCAAGGTTTTGTGCCAGTCGTTCTACCCGCACGAGGCCGAGGCGTGGGACCCCGACCACCCGTTGAAGGGCTCGACGCGGTCGATCAAGCACGCGATCGAGTTCTACTCGGACTTCTGGCGCCCGTACCCCTACCCGGTGATGAGCAACATCAACGGGCCCGAGGGCGGCATGGAGTACCCGATGATCATCTTCTGCGGGGCACGCATGAACGGGCCGGGCATGTTCAGCGTGACCGATCACGAGGTGGGGCACAACTGGTTCCCGATGGTGGTCAACACCGACGAGCGCCGGCACATGTGGTTCGACGAGGGGTTCAACAGCTTCGGCGGGATCTACTCCAAGGCCGCGTGGCACGGCGAGGCGCCGGACATCTCGCGGAACATCGGGCAGACGCTGGACATCCAGCTCTCGGAGAACCCGCAGCCGATCATCACCAACCCGGACAAGCAGTGGCCGCGTTGGGTGGGCGGGCTGAACTACCGCAAGACGGCGCTGGGCCTGTTCATCCTGCGTGAGAAGATCCTCGGGCCGGACCGGTTCGACACCGCGTTCCGCGCGTACATCAACCGTTGGGCGTTCAAGCACCCGCAGCCGGCCGATTTCTTCCGCACGATGGAGGACGCGGCGGGGGCGGACCTTTCGTGGTTCTGGCGGGGGTGGTTCTATGAGGCGGCCGCGCTGGACCAGGCGGTCTCGGGCGTGTTCCACGGTGATAACGGCGCGGTCATCGTGCTCGACAACCGCGGGCGGATGGTGATGCCGGTCTACCTGAGCCTGACCTACACCGACGGCTCGACCGAGGACATCACGCTGCCGGTGGAGGTCTGGTCCACCACCGACCGTTGGCGGGCGCCGATCCGCACGGGCGGGCGCACCATCGCCCGCGTCGAGATCGACGCCGACGGCGTGCTGCCGGACACCGACCGCGACAACAACGTGTGGGAGCGGTAAGGGCGCTCGCGTTCCGAAAGAAGAGGTTTGAACGCGAAGACCGCGAAGGATGCGAAGCGATCCGGGCCGATCTTAAACGCCACGCTCCGGAGCCGGGTTCCGGAGCGTGGCGTTTACGAAGAACCAGAAACGCTTCGCGCTGCTTCGCGGTCTTCGCGTTCAAGCCTCTTCAACCCGCTTGCCGCGCCCGGGGGACCTAGATGATCCAGTAGACGATCCACGCCAGCGCGGCGGCCTGTGCGGCGGCGACGAGGTCGTCGAGCAGGATGCCCCAGCCAGACGGGATCCGCTGGAGCCCGTTGGCGGGGGGGAACTTGGCGATGTCCATGGCGCGGAAGAGCACGAACGCGCCGGCCAGGCTGATGAGCGCGAAGAACGCCTCGTTGGCGAACAGGCCGGCGGGCAGGAGCATCAGCGTCAGCGCCATGCCGGCCACCTCGTCGGCGACCACGGGCGAAGGGTCCTTGCCCCAGCGGGCCTCGGCGGAGTCCCCCCCGATCACGCACGCGGCCGAGAACGCGATCACGAAGACCGCCATCACCGCGTAGTAGACCCAGGCGTGGGCGCTGCCCGGGCCCGCGCCGGCCAGGATGACGATCGCGCCGAGCACGACAGGGGGCAGCGAGCCCCACGTCCCCGAGGCAGGGCGGAAGAAGCCCAGGCCGCCGGAGGTCAGGAACAGCTCGTGCGTGGGGTCCTGTCGGTTCATCGCGGTCCTGTGCGGGATGGGGCCCGGGGAGGGGGGTCAGTGCTTGCGGTTCTTGCCTTGGCCGCCCTTGGGCTTCTTCGGTGCCCTGGACTTGGGGCTGGGCATGGCGGTGGGCTTGCGGGGCTTGTGGGCGTTGATGAGCTGCATCATCTTCTGCTGCTGCTCGATGGTGTGCCGGAGGGCCCGCCCGATGTAGGGGAAGGCCGAGAGCACGGTCACGGCGGTGGTGGCCCACATGAGCATGACGAGGAAGGTTCGGGCGTTGGTGTCCGGGCCGGGGTTGCCGAAGGCGACGACGAGCAGGATCAGGGGGATGGCCACGGACTGGAGGACCATCTTGGCCTTGCCCGACCAACCGGCGGAGAAGTCCACCCCGTCGGTCTCGTAAACACCCCGGATGGAGGTGACGAGCAGCTCGCGTCCGACCATGGCCACGACCATCCAGCCCGCGACGGCCGAGACCTGCATGCGTCCGACGCCCTCGACCACGGACGTGAAGCCCGGACCGGCGAGCATGACGAAGGTTCCCAGGACCAGCAGCTTGTCGGCCCAGGGGTCCATCACGCGACCGAACTTGCTCTCCGCCTTCCACTTGCGCGCCAGGTGGCCGTCGAGCGCGTCGGTCAGGGCGGCGATGACGAAGAGGATCGCCGCGGTGAGCAGCACGCCGGTGGACGCATGGGTGAGATCGCCCAGCCGATCGCCGACGGACGGCTCGGCCCGCATCGCCCGCGTGGACACGTTGGCCAGCAGGATGACCACGACGACGGCCATCAGGGCCCGCGCGAGGGTGAGCAGGTTGGGGATGTGGACCTTGCGGCTGGGCTGCGGCATCGGCCCGGGGGCGACTCGCGTCTGCATGCGGAGTTCGTTGGGATTCATGAGGGACGATGGTAGGAGCGGGCGGGCGGATCGCAAGCCCCGGCGGGGTGCGCGCCCGGCGGCGTCGCCCGGGTCGGGACGGGCCCCAGATGCGTGCCCCGGGGGGCCTGTTGGTAGACGCTCACCGCGATCGGCACTATCGTGCCACCCATTCCCGGCGGTGGCGGCTCTGTGCCGTCGGCGGCGCGTGCGGGAGGGCGTTCGTGGCGTCGGCCCGGGCGACGGGTTCATGCACCGGAAGGCACCCATTGGAACAGTTCATCAGCCCGATCGTGCTGTACATGGTGTGCGTGATCGGTGCCGCGGGCATGGCGCTGGCGCTGCCCAGGCGGGGTTCGAAGCTCGTGCCGATCGGCGTGGTGCTGCTGGGCGGCGCGGCCGGCCTGGCGGCGTTGGCCCTGGCCATGCGGACGCCCGCCGGCGACGGGGTGGGCGTGTTCTTTTACGTCTTCGCGGCCATCGGGCTCGGGGCGTCGGTCCGGATGATCACCCACCCGCGTCCGGTCTATTCCGCCCTGTACTTCATCCTGACGATCGTGGCCTCCTGCGGCATGTACCTGCTGCTCGGGGCCGAGTTCATGGCGTTCGCGCTGGTCATCATCTACGCGGGCGCGATCCTGATCACCTACCTGTTCGTCATCATGCTCGCCTCCCAGGCCCCCACGGGGCAGGAGCCGGGGGCGATGGACGAGACCGACGCGGTCGCCCGCGAGCCGATCGTCGGATCGGTGCTGGGCTTCGTGCTGATGGCGATCATCGCGACGATGCTCTTCGACGGCATCGGCTCGCTCAGCCGCCCCACCGGGTTCGTTCCCGACGCCGTGCTGGCCGACCTGCCGGGCAAGGTGGACCGGGCGCTGCGCGAGGCCGAGCTGATCGAGCCGTACGAGCGGGTGCACCGCCTGGCCGACGGCCGGGGTGACATCGACGCCGCGGCCCGGACGATCGCGGTGTACAACGAGGAGACGGGCACAATCCGCGTGCTCAGCCCGGACCGCTGGCCGGAGTCGCTGGAGGCGACCAACCTGGACCGCCTGGGCTGGAACCTGCTGCACGACCACCCGATGACGATCGAGATCGCCGGCGTGATCCTGCTGATGGCGATGCTGGGCGCGACGGTGCTGGCTCGCAAGCACGTGGAACTGGAAGACTCGCGCAAGGCCGAGCAGGCCCTGCGTCTGGGGGCCCCGGACCAGCCCCGCCACACGGGCCGTGCGCGGACGGGGGGTGCCTCGTGACGGATCAGGCGATGCTCGCCCAGATGGTCGTGTCCGAGTTCGCGCTGCCCGACAGCGTGCTGGCCCACTACCTGTTCGTGTCGGCGGCGATGTTCGCCCTCGGGCTGGTGGGGTTCGTGACGCGTCGGAACCTGATCATCATGTTCCTGTGCACCGAGCTGATGTTCCAGGCCGCGGGCCTGGCGCTGATCGCCTTCGGGCGGTACCACCTCGGCGAGGACGGTCAGACGTTCGTGATCTTCGTGCTGTGCGTCGCGGCCGCCGAGGCGGCGATGGCGCTGGCCCTCGTGGTGCTGCTGTTCCGCCGGCGTGAGACGCTGTCGTCGGAAGCCTGGAAGGAGCTGAACGGGTGATCGCCGATCTACTGACGACCCCGGTCGTGTCCACGATTCTGGCCGCCCCCGAGGTTCTCGCCGGCGATCACGCCGCCGCGGGCGTCGGCCGCGGCCCGGGCTGGGTGCTGCTGATCCCCTTCCTCGCGCTGTTCGGCTCGGCCCTGTGCGGGCTGTTCGCCGCCTTCGGCGTGCGCAGCAAGCTGCCGGCCTACTCGGTCGTCGCGCTGCTCGCCGTGTCGTTCCTGGCGACCGTGTCGATGTATCTGGGCTTCGACGGCCACGCCTACACGGTCAAGGCCTTCGACTGGATTAACGTGAGCTGGGGCGACCCGGCCCACCCGATGTCGTTCGTGGCCAACTTCTCGTTCTACGTCGACACGCTGACGATCTACTGGATGCTGTTCGTCACCGGCCTGGCCACGCTGATCGGCCTGTACGCCAGCGAGTACATGTCGCACGACCAGGGCGTGGGCTACTGCCGGTTTTTCGCGGCCTTCAGCCTGTTCGTGTTCTCGATGGCCTGCCTGGTCATGGGCGACAACCTCATCATGCTCTACCTGGGCTGGGAGGGCGTGGGCCTGTGCTCGTACCTGCTGATCGGCTACTTCTACAAGAAGCCCTCGGCGGTGGCCGCGGCCAAGAAGGCGTTCATCGTCAACCGCGTGGGCGACTTTGGGCTGGCGCTGGGCATCTACCTGACCTTCGTGCACTTCGGCACGGTCGAGTACGCGTCGCTGTTCGCTGATGCCAAGCTGCTCGGCTACATCGAAGCGGCCAAGGTCGGCGACTTCGCCGCGATCCCGGCCATCGCCCAGTGGATCCCGCTGCTGCTGATGGTCGGCGCGTTCGGCAAGTCGGCCCAGTTCCCCCTCTATGTCTGGCTGCCCGACGCGATGGAGGGCCCGACCCCGGTGTCCGCCCTGATCCACGCGGCGACCATGGTCACCGCGGGCGTGTACCTGATCGCCCGCACCTACCCGATCTTCCTGACCAGCGAGTTCGCGCTGCCCATCGTCGCGTGGATCGGCACGATCACCGCCCTGCTGGCGGCCACGATCGGCATGGCCCAGTTCGATATCAAACGGATCATGGCGTACTCGACCGTGTCGCAGCTCGGCTATATGTTCGCCGGGCTCGGCGTGCTGACGCCCACGGGCGCCGCGTACCACACGCTGACCCACGCCTTCTTCAAGGCCCTGCTGTTCCTCTGCTGCGGTGCGGTGATGCACGGCTTCGCCGGGCAGCTGGACCTGCGCAGGCTCAGCGGCCTGCGCAAGGTCAAGGGCTGGGGCATCGTTTCGCTCGGCATGTTCATCGGCTGCCTGAACCTGGCGGGCTTCCCGCTGACGGCCGGCTTCTTCAGCAAGGACACGATCCTGGCCGAGGCCTTCGTGACCCCGGGCACCGCGGTGATCGGCTGGATCCTGATCCTGACCGCCGGCCTGACGGCGTACTACACCTTCCGCGTGTTCTTCCGCGTGTTCATGGGCCCGGTGGAGTACCACCCGGGCGATGAGGTGCACGACCACGACCACGCCGATGCCCACGGCGACGACCACGCGCACGCGGAGGCGCACGGCGAGGAACACCACCACGACGCCGGCCAGCACACCGACCACCACGCCGACCACTTCCACCCGCACGCGCCGGGCTGGGCCATCAATACTGTGCTCGCGACGCTCGCGGTGCTCTCGATCCTGGCCAGCGGGCTCTACTTCGTCGGCTCGGGCGAGGCGCACGGGCTCAAGACCAAGCACTACGCCGACACGATGATCTCCAACTCGACCGCGGGCTACCACTCGCCCTATTCCGAGCACGCCTTCCACGACGCCCACGCGGGCTCGGCGGACGAGTCCCACGCGGGCGGCGGCCACGACGCGCACGCCCCCGTGCCGGGAGTCGGTCCGCGCGGCACGATCGACGAGCCGCTGACGCTGATGGGCAAGGACCCGCACAAGATCATGTACTACGTCTCGGGCGTGGTCGGCCTGGTGGGTATCGGCCTGGCGTGGTTCTTCCACCTGGCCGGTCGCACGACCGCCGCCGAGTGCCGCATGGACAAGGTGGCCCGCCTGTTCGGCCCGATCCCCCGCTGGGCGGAGAACAAGTGGTATGTGGACGAGTTCTACAACGGCGTGTTCCGCGTGCCGCTGATCGTGGTTTCTCACCTGTCCCACTGGTTCGACAAGCTGGTGGTTGACGGGCTGGTGAACCTGTTCGGGATGCTGCCGCGGCTGCTGGGCTGGTCGATCCGGCCGTCGCAGTCGGGCGTGCTGCAGGGCTACGCGGCCGCCATGGTGGGCGGCGTGGCGGTCCTGCTGATCGTGGTGTTGGTCGTGGCCGCTCGGCTGGGGGGTGGCGTTTGAACCCGCTCTGGACCGTCATGCTCGTCGTGGTGCCCCTGCTGGGGGCGCTGCTCGTCGCGTTCGGCCGGGCGAAGAACGCCTACCGGGACGCGCTGTTCGCCTCGCTGGCGGCCCTCGTGCCCGCGGTGATGATGCTCGCCGAGTTCGACTTCGCCCGCGGGGGTGAGTTCCAGGGCGTGAAGACCTGGGCGTGGATCGACCAGCTCGGCCTGCAGCTCTCGATCGGCGTGGACTCGATCGCCCTGCTGCTCATCGCCCTGAGCGCCCTGCTCGGGCCGGTCTGCGTGCTCGCCTCCAAGACCGCCATCCTCGAGAACCGCAAGCTGTACTACGCCTGGCTGCTGATCCTGCAGTCGGCGATGGTGGGGGTGTTCGCCAGCCGCGACCTGGTGCTGTTCTACATCTGCTTCGAGTTCACGCTGCTGCCCATGTTCGTCCTGATCCGCATGTTCGGCTCGACCAACCGCGTGGCGGCCAGCACCAAGTTCTTCCTGTACACCTTCACCGGCTCGATCATCACGCTGGCCGGTCTGGTCTACGTGGTCAACTTCGCGGCCGACCTCAACGGGTTCTGGTCGCTGGACATCGGCGTGCTGACGGCCGCCGCGGGGCGGATGGACGCCACCCAGCAGGGCTGGGTGCTGCTGGCGCTGCTGGCGGGCTTTGCGGTCAAGGTGCCGCTGTTCCCGGTGCACACCTGGCTGCCGCTGGCGCACACCGAGGCGCCCACCGCGGGCTCGGTCATCCTGGCCGGCGTGCTGCTCAAGCTGGGCACCTACGGCATCTACCGATTCGCGATCCCGATGGCCCCCGCGGCGTTCACCGAGTACGCACCGGTCATCGCCACGCTCTCGATCATCGGCATCATCTATGCGGGCCTGATCTGCTGGATCCAGGACGACATCAAGAAGCTCGTCGCGTACTCGTCGGTCAGCCACCTGGGCTTCTGCGTGCTGGGTCTGGCGGCGCTGAACGCCACGGGCCTGTCCGGCTCGGTGCTGTACATGCTCAGCCACGGCTTCTCGACCGGCGGGCTGTTCCTCATGATCGGCTTCATGTACGAGCGGTACCACACGCGCGACATGCGCCGCGTGGGCGGGCTGGCGTCCAAGATGCCGATCTGGGCGACCTTCATGGTCTTCTTCGCGATGGCGTCGGTGGGGTTGCCCGGCCTGAACGGCTTCCCGTCCGAGCTGCTGTGCCTGATCGCTGCCTTCCAGTCCGACGCGGCGTGGACGGTGCAGGGCCAGCCCGGCGCGGCGGGCGTGACGCTCGGCCCGTGGTACGCCGCGGTGGCCGCGACCGGCATGATCATCGCCGCGATGTACCTGCTGATCATGGTCGGCAAGATCTGCTTCGGGCCGAAGATCGAGCCCGAGGGCCATCACCACCACGACGTGCTGCCCGACGACCTGAACCTGCGAGAGATCGTCACGCTGCTGCCGCTGGCGGCCGGATGCCTGATCTTCGGCTTCTTCCCGGGCCTGCTGCTCGACGCGATCCACGACCCGGTCAACCAGACGGTCGAGCTGGTGCGTGCGGCCACCGATGCGGTCGGTTTGGCCCCGGTCCTTGAGGGGGTGCACCCGTGATCGAGAAGCTCTCCCTGGTCGGCCCCGAGATCATCCTGTTCATCACCACCTGCGTGGTGATGCTGACCGGTCAGTGGCCGGTCACCACCGTCCGCCGGCTCACGCCGTGGATCGTCGCCGTCGGCCTGATCGGATCGATCGGCGCGGCCATGGGCACGCCGGCGACCACCGGCCTGTTCCCCGAGCTGATCCCCTACGCCAAGGGGCTGACGGGCGTGATGGGTCTGATGCTGCTGCCGCTGATCATCGGCACGGTGGACCGCGATCTCGAATCGGCCGCCGCACGCGGGGCCCGGTTCGAGCCGCTGCGGTCCACCGGGGCCGAGTTCTACGCCTTCTTCCTGTTCTCTTTGACCGGGCTGATGCTGGTGGCGTCGGGCGACGACCTGATCTGGCTGTTCCTGGCGCTCGAGCTGACCAGCCTGCCGACCTACATCATGGTGACGATCTCCACCCGCGGCACCCGCTCGCAGGAGGCCGGCGTCAAGTACTTCTTCCTCGGTGCGCTCGGGGCGGCCATCTTCCTGTATGGATTCGCGCTGCTCTACGGCGCGACGGGCACGACCAACCTGCCGGCCATCGCCCAGCACTTTGCGGACAACGGCATCGGCCCGATCGGCATGATGGGCGTGCTGGTCGCGCTGATCGGCGTCTCGTTCAAGATCGCCGCGGTGCCGATGCACTTCTACACGCCCGACGTGTACCAGGGCGCGGCGTCGCCGGTGTCGGCCATGCTGGCCTTCGTGCCCAAGGCGGCGGGCTTCCTGGCCATCTTCATGATCGCCGGCGTCGCCGGCTGGGAGCGTCAGGGCGCGCTGCCCGTGCCGGTCGAGGCGCTGCTCTGGGTCATGGCCGCCTTGACCATGACCGTGGGAAACGTGCTGGCGCTGCTGCAGTCGAGCGTCAAGCGGATGATGGCCTACTCGTCCATCGCGCACTCGGGCTACATGCTCGTGGGCGTGATCGCCGGCCCGGGCCCGGACGGGGCCTCGTTCTGGCGCAACGGGCTGGGCGCGGTGCTGTTCTACCTGCTCTGCTACGGCGTGATGAACCTGGGCGTGTTCGCCGTCCTCGCCTGCCTGGAGCGCAAGGGCGAGGAGGCCGACGAGATCGACGACATCCGCGGCCTCGTGAAGAGCCACCCGCACCTGGGCTGGACCATGGTCATCTGCTGCCTGTCGCTGCTGGGGTTCCCGCCGCTGCTCGGGTTCATCGGCAAGGTCGGCCTGTTCACCTCCGGCATCGCCAGCGGCAACCTGGCGCTGGTGGTCATCCTCGGCATCAACTCGGCCATCGCCGCGTTCTACTACCTGCGCCTGGTCTCGGCGACCTACCTCGAGCCGGCGTCCGACACCGGGTTCCGGCCCTCGCCGTTCGTCTCCCGCCACGTGGCGACCGTGGTTTCGGCCGGCGGCGTGCTGGTGCTGCTGTTTGTCGGCAACCGCCTGATCACCGCGGCCGACGGCGCGGCGACCTTCGACCGCCCGGTGCCGGCTCATTCCGGCGCTCACGTCGACCACGTCTCCGTGGCGGACTGACCGACGAACCGTCCCACATCTGAACCCAGCGAAGGCCCGCTTCACCGCGGGCCTTCGTCGTGATAGGCTCAGCGGCCATGAACCCCGAACTACTGCCGGTCCTGACCCTCGCCGCCGACGCCGCCCAGGCGGCCCCCGCCGATGTCGCGTTCTGGTCGGGCGCGGGGCTGATCGCCCTGCTGACCCTGACCACGCTCGAGGTCGTGCTGGGCATCGACAACGTGGTGTTCATCGCGATCCTCGCGGGGCGCCTGCCGGAGGAAGAGCAGGCCAGGGCCCGGACGGTGGGCCTGCTGCTGGCGATGATCATGCGCCTGGCGCTGCTGGGCGCGGCGTTCTGGATCATGAAGCTCACCCAGCCCTTCGCCACGGTGCTGGGGATCGACCTGTCGGGCAAGTCGCTGATTCTGCTGGCCGGCGGGCTGTTCCTGATCGCCAAGGCGACCATGGAGATGCACCACATGGTCGAGGACGGGGGCTCGCACAAGGACGATCCGAGCGCCCGGCCCGGCATGGCCCGCAAGGCGGTCTCGTTCACGAGCGTGCTGGTGCAGATCCTGCTGCTGGACCTGGTCTTCTCGATCGACTCGGTTGTCACCGCGGTGGGGATGACCAGCAACTTCTGGATCATGGCCACGGCCGTGATTCTGGCGATCGGGGTGATGCTGGTCTTCGCCGGCCCGATCGCGCGGTTCGTGCGCAAGCACCCGACGATGAAGACGCTGGCCCTGGCCTTCTTGGTGCTGATCGGGGTGCTGCTGGTGGCCGAGGGGGCCGGCCAGCACCTGCCGCGGGGGTACGTCTACTTCGCCATGGCCTTCTCTTTATGCGTGGAACTGGTGAATATGCGTGCGGGCCTGCGGCGTGCGCTCAGGCCGGTGGAGGCGGGGGTTTCGGCGGGGGAAACACCAGAGAACACCTGAGGGTAAGTGCCCTATCGGTTGGCTCCGATTCCGGAGGCGCGCGGACGGCGTGCGGAAAGCGGTGAGCACAAGACCCCACGATCTGCCCGAAATAGGGCTCTTTACCTGATCTAAATCATTGGGATATCGCCTTATTTGCGCGGTGAGGAGAACCGCGTGAGGAACTCACTTCCGCGTGATCGCGATATCATTGGTTATGCAGATCCAACCTCAGTATGTCCCTGTTCAAGAAGCCGTTCCCGAGGTCGACCATTCGGCCCTTGTTTCGGGGTTGTTGACCGATCCCCAGACCGGTGTCGCCATCGCGCGGCTGTCCGGCGAGTTGCTGTACGCCAACAAACCGGCCGTGCGGATCTTCCTCGGCGAGGACGCCGCGGTCGAGTCGGTGGTCGGTCGCTCGTTGTGGGGATTGTTCCCCGACGACTGGATGCGCGAGCGGGCCGAGTTCGGCGCGTCGATCATCCGGTCCGGCCAGCCGGCCATGGTCCGCTCGGTGTGGCGCGGGCGCCAGGTGGTCTCCTGGGTGACCCCCCTCGACGCCGACGCCGCCCCGGCCGAGGCCCGTTTGCTCGTGATTTCGCGGTACTGCACGGACACCGTGCTCAACGGTGAGGACGGCGGCGCCCCGTACGCGGTCTTCGATTCCAAGTTCATCCGCCTGGGCGAGCTGGACATCCTCTCCCCCCGGGAGCTGGAGGTCATCGCCCTGGTCGGGCAGGGGCTGTCGATCAAGGAGATCGCGGCCATGCTGCACCGCTCCGAGAAGACCATCCAGAACCACCGGGACTCGATCGGCTCCAAGCTGGGGCTGGCCAACCGCGTGCATGTCGCGGCCATCGCCCGGCGGGCCGGGCTGACCCCCGACGACGCACGCAAGACCCGCGTGTAAGCGGAGGCCGCGAGCGTCGGTCCGATCATAACAGATAAGATTATCCCCTTTGCGGTCGCGCCTCCCAGCGGCCGCAAAGGGGCTTTTGTTTGAAGCCGGCTGGTTCGGTGAGGTGTGTTCATTCTGGGGGTTTGGTATGGGTACTTTGGCGCACGGGTGAGCCTGTGGGCTGATACCATCAGGCGGCGGGATCCGCCGGTGGAGTCTTCCCATGACCGACAGGCCGCACGCCTCCGAGATCGGTGAGTACAACCAACCGCCCGACGCCCGGGTGCTCTGGGACGTGATGACGCACGATCCCAGCGCTGGGGTGATCGTGTGCGACGCGGCCGGGCGGGTGATCTGGTCGAACGAGCGGGGGGTGCGGATCTACCTGGGCCCGGACGCGCGGGTCGAGGACACGATCGGACGGTCCTGGGACGAGCTGGGGTTCCCCGGGGCGTGGGTCGAGGAGCGTTTGCGCCTGTTCGCCGCGCTGATCCGCTCGGGCGAGCCGGTGCTGCTCCGCACGATCTGGCGGGGCGAGCAGGTGCTCGCGTGGCTGTACCCGGTGCCGCCGGACGACGCGTGCCCGATCGAGCGGGTGCTGATCGTGGCCCGCCAGTCCGTGGCGGACGCCAAGGAGCTGGGGGCGCAGTCGGACACCCGGGTGATGTCCTCGGAGGTGGCGCGGCTGGGCGAGTTGGACGCGCTGACGCCGCGGGAGCTCGAGGTGCTGGCGCTGCTGGGCCAGGGGCTGTCGATCAAGGAGATCAGCAAGCTGCTGTTCCGCTCGGACAAGACCATCGGGCGGCACCGCGACGCGATCGGCGTCAAGCTGGGCCTGCACAACAAGGTGGACCTGGCGGAGGTGGCGCGCCGGGCGGGGCTGACGGTGGAGGACGTGGGGCGGGAACGGGTGTGAGGGGGAAGGCACGCGGGCATGAGGCACGGAGGCACGAAGGGTGGTGGTGCGAAGGAAGGGAGGGGGCCGTTCCGGATGGATCGGCCGCGGTGTCCGTCGTGCGGCGGGGAGGGGTGCGGCGAGGCGGAGGTGGTGCGGTCGGTGGGCAACGGTCTGCGCCTGGCGGTCAACGTGGTGACCGTGATGACGCTGGCGGCCGCGCTGCTGGACTTGCGATGGCGGTGCCCGGGGTGCGGGGCGCGGTTCATGGCGGGGGCGGATGGTGATGACTGATCGGATGGATGCTGCGCAAGTGGAGGCGATGCGGCGTGCACTTGAGCACGCCTATCGGCCCAGCCAGAGCGGGGCGGGGCGGTTCTGGGCGATGTTCGGAGACATCATCCGTGCTCTCGCCTGGTGGTCGCACGGACCGGAACAACAACTCGAGGTGCTCAAGCCGGCGGCGGCCACCGCTATCGGGCTGGTGATCGTCGTCGTATGCAGCGTCGTCCTTGTGGGGGTGGATTTCGATGTCAGGTTTGCATTCCTCATCAGCACGCTCGGGCTCGGGGTCTTGTGCCTGATCGGTACGGAGATCAGCGGCCGGGCGTTCCATCGGGCGGAGCGGACGCGGGCGTGTTGTTGCCGGAGTTGTGAGTATCCGCTCGATGGGCTGGAGAGTGTGGGTTCGATCGAATCGGCTGGCGAGCGTTTGGAGATCGGGCCGCGGTGGTGTCCGGAATGCGGACGGGAATGGCCGAGGGTGCTGCCGGCGTGAGTTTGCTGGCTTTGCGGATCGGGAGGGGCGCCGGGAGCAGTCCGGCCTCGATCGAAAACACCCGCGGGTTCGCGGGTGTGGTGAGGCGGCGGGATGGATTGATGGGTCAGCGGCGACGGCGGGCGGCTGTCGCGAGGCCGACGAGTACCAGCATCGGCGTGGCGGGGACGGGCACCACGGAGGCCTGGACATTGCTCCAGCCGACCAGGAAGCTGCCCGTGCTCCACAGGAAGAGGGCGTTCTGGGTTGCGTCGAACTGCGTGAAGTCGTAGGACTCGGGCAGGTTGTAGTTGTCCCAGACGGTGCCGGAAGACGAGGCGAAGTTGATGAAGACCGTGTCGAAGACGCTGGCGCCGAAATCGGCGAAGTCCACGGCCTGGGGCTTGGGGTTGGTGAACTGGTAGGTCAGCGGGTTGGCGGCGACCTGGAACTGGATGCCGTCGGTGTTGGCGAGGTTGTCGTACTTGTTGATCTGTCCGAATGTGCCCGTGTCGGAAACGCTCCAGCCGTTCTCGGCGATGAACGAAACGGAGCGGATATGGTCGACGAAGAACGCCTGGCGGTTGCTGATGAGCTGCGGGTTGCCGTCGGACTCGTAGACCAGCTCCATCTGCATGGTCTGGCCGTTGCTGAAGCCGCTGACAATGCTCGAGTTGATTGTGCCGGTGGCGGTGATTCGGATGAGATCGGCGGATGCGATGGAAGCGGCGGCAGCGATCGCGCAGGCGGTGATGAGCTTGGTCATTCTGGTTCTCTCTCGGTGGGGGTGATCGGGGCGCGGAGGGGACATTCCCGCTCGGGGTTCCGATCAAGCGGGAGCGGCGGCGGTCGGTCACGCGGTTCGGGAAGAAAACCTGTGCTTTGCGCGGGGGCTGGTGATGTCCTGTCCGACAATTACCCGCCCGGTGGGTTGGGCGACCGCGCGGGCTGAAGCCCGCGGCTCCCTTGCGGATCGGTTGGGGGCACTCAGTCATTGAGGGCGGCGAGGAAGGTCTCGCCGAAGGCGTCGAGCTTGGCGCGGCCGACGCCTTTGACGTCGAGCATCTTCTCGAGCGAGTCCGGGCGGACGCGGACGAGGTCGCGGAGGGTGGCGTCGGAGAAGACGACGTAGGGGGGCACGGCCCGCTCGGTGGCGATGGCCATGCGGACCTGGCGGAGTTTCTCGAAGAGCTGCTTCTCGTCGAAGGACAGGGGGACGGCGTCGGGCGTGCGGTCGCGCCGGCGGCGTTCGCTCTTGGCGGTGCCGGTGCCGACGGGTCGGGCGAGGGCGACGGTTTCCTCGCCCTTCATGACGGCCACGCCCCGGGGGCCGAAGCGGAGGGTCTCGAAGTGGCCGTCGACGACGCGTTCGAGGGCCTCGGCGGACACGAGCTGGTCGATGAACGAGGCGAGGGCGGCCTTGCGGTGGTCCTTGAGCAGGGCGTGCACGGTCAGTTTGTCGTGTCCGGTCTGGCGGAGGCGCTCGGTGTCGGCGCCGCGGAGGATGTCGGCGATGTGGGCGGCACCGTAGCGCTGGTCGGTGCGGGCGACGCAGGAGAGGACGATCTGGCCGATGCGCTTGGAGTCCGGCTCGGCCTCGGTCTCGCCCAGGCAGACGTCGCAGGCGTTGCAGTGGGCCTGGCCGGCGGGCGGCGTGTACTTCTGGCCGAAGTGCTCGCTGAGCATGCGGTGGCGGCAGCCCATGGAGGAGATCACGCGGCGCATCTCGCGGACGAGGTTGAGCTGGGCCTCGGTGGATTCCTGGTCCGCGCCCTGCTCGGCGTTGCTCATGCGGATGAGCCGCTCCCAGCGGGTCGCGTCGGAGGGGTTGTAGAGCAGCAGGCACTCGGCGGGCTCGCCGTCGCGCCCGGCGCGCCCGGTCTCCTGCTGGTAGGCCTCGACGGACTTGGGCATGGTGGCGTGGACGACCAGGCGGACGTTGGATCGGTCGATGCCCATGCCGAAGGCGACGGTGGCGACGACGGCGTCGAGGGTTTCGTTGCTGAAACGGTGCTCGACGTCGCGCCGGGTCTTCTCGTTCAGGCCTGCGTGGTAGGCCTCGGCGTTGATGCGGAGCTTCTGGAGTTGCTCGGCGAGGCTCTCGGTGTCCTTGCGGCTGAGGCAGTAGACGATGGTGCCGCCGCCGTCGCCGGCGCGCTGGTGGTTGCGGACGGCCTCGGCCGTCTGCTCGGCGGCGTCGCGCCGGGCGCGGACGCGGTAGGTCAGGTTGGGGCGGTCGAAGGTGCCGACGAGCACCTCGGGCGTGCCGTCGTCGTAGCCGACCGTGCCGAGTTTGAGCTGGCGGACGATGTCGTCGCGCACGCGGGGGGTGGCGGTGGCGGTGAAGGCCTGGATGGGCACGCCGGGCGCGACTTCGCGGAGTTCGGCCAGGCGGCGGTACTCGGGGCGGAAGTCGTGGCCCCACTGGCTGATGCAGTGGGCCTCGTCCACGGCGATGGCGCCGAGGCGGTCGGCGTCGGCCAGCGAGGCCAGGAAGGACTTGAACCCGGGGGTCACAACCCGTTCGGGGGCGGCCAGCACGAGGTTGATCTCGCCCTTGACCAACTGGCGGAGGATGTCCTTGGCTTCGTCGTGGTCGATGCCGGAGTGGATGGCGGCGGCGGGGTAGCCGTTGAGTTCGAGGCCGCGGACCTGGTCGCGCATGAGGGCGATGAGCGGCGAGACGACGATGGTGGCCTTGCCGGTGACGAGGGGGGGCACCTGGTAGCAGAGGGACTTGCCGCCGCCGGTGGGCAGGACGGTCAGGCAGTCGCGTCCTTCGACGCCGGCGGCGATGGCCGCGGACTGCATGGGGCGGAGGGAGTCGTAGCCCCAGACGCGGGCGACTGCGTCCTGGATGGGGTCGGAGGTGGCGGGCACGGGGAGAGGATACCCGGACAGAACCCGGGGATCGAGGGGAACTTTCGGAATGGGGGATCACCGCCGGGGGAGGGAATCCGGCCCGCGATCGCTTGAACCCAGGGTGGTCAGTGTGGCGTACTGGGCGGGCGTGAGCACACAGGCGGGAATCGATCCGATCGGGGAGCCGGCGACCACCACGATCAGCTCGCCCTCGAAGTCCTCGACGCGGTCGATGCGGTCGAGTGGCGCCGCGGTCCTGACGCCGTGGTCGATTCAGAGCAGCTCGACCTCATGGTCAGAGAGACTGAATCTCCACCGTCCGCTCATGTCGATGAGTCCGCCCATCCGTTCGATCGTGCCGGCGAGTCGGAGTGCGGCGGTCGGAGTCAGGCGTCCGCCGCGCAGAATGCCGAAGAGCGCGAAGGCCGCCAATGACGCGGCCATCACAAGAAAGAGAAAGAGAAAACCGCCACTCCTGATGCTGAGCACAAATGCGAGCATGGCCACCGGCGCCAGCATCAGAAGGCATACGGAGCCGATCTGACGCGATCGGAAGCGTGCGAACTGTTTGCTGTCGCGGGTCTGTCGGTTGATCCACGCGGTCAAACGCAAGCGAGCCCGCGCGTCCGCGGTCCATTCAACCTGGAACGATTGGACGGGGTCGGTTTGGACTTGGGCGGTCGCGTTCATGGCGGGAGGCGTGTCTTTGTGCTGGGCTCGGTCTGACGGAGCACTGGGGCTTGATCAGAGAAGTGCAAACGCGGGTTGGCGCGGGGGTCGCGGCTTCTAGTAAACGGGTGCGCTGTCGGCGAAGTCCGCTGGTGACTCGGCGGGTTCGCGGGCTGCGCGTGCCCGATCACGGTGCTTGCGGCCCTGGCGAGCGCGGAGCCGGAGCACCACGGTGGCGGCCAGCACGCCGGCGAGGGCTTGGAGGGGCATTCCGATCAGGCCCATCCACCCGGCGGCGGCTTCGAAGCCGTGGCGGAGGAGTTGCGAGGAGGTGTTCCCGATCAGCGTTCCGCCGATCCAGCACGCCCACCACGCCGGGACCAGCAGGCCCAGACGCGCCGACCACCACGCCACATCATCGGCATCGGTATCGGCTCGGGGATCGCTTGCGCGCCAGACCTCGGAAGCCGCCTTGAAGGGCATCCAGAGGTGCGCGAAGGGAACGAAGAACCATCCGACGGTCCAGCCGGGGGTGAACTGCATGCCGCCCGCGCCGAGAGCGCGGGCGTTCTTGTTTGCACGGAACATGAACATGCAGAACAAGACGACCGTGAACGGAGCGACCGCCAGTTGGGCGAGGGCGCTGAGCCCACGGATCAGCGTTCCGACATCGGCCAGGTCCCGGTCGGGGCTCGCCCCGAGCTCTCCGATTCCAGCAAGAAAGACCGCGACCCCGAGCGTCGATACGAGATCGAAGCATGCGAACAAGCCCAGGCATGCGGCCGCGAGGACCGCGATGACCTCGTTGGACCGGTACGGAGTCTCGCTCATTGCGGCGTCGGATCGGGTCATGGGCCGGAGTTTAGCGGAACGGAGAACAGACGCAAACGGCACTTGTGTTGTATCCTGTTGTATATGAAGATCGACCCGAAACGACCGCTGGACCCCCCGCCCGTTCATATGAAGGCCCGGAAGGGGATCCGGGTGGTTGGTGTGGTCTCGTTGGGCGCGGGCGTGGTGGTGCTGTTGATCGGGCTGAGCGCGTTCGTGTCGGCGATCGTCAACTCGGGGGATTTCTCGCGGGAGCCGAGCATCGGGCGCATGTTCCTGATGCTGCCCGGCCTGTTCATGGTGGGGGTGGGCGGGCAGATGTGCCTGGTGGGCTGGGCGGGCTCGATCGCCAAGTACGGCGTTCGGGAGGGCGCGCCGGCGGCGGCCGAGGGGGTCAACCGGGTCGGGATGGGCGCGGCGCCGGGCATCCGGGCGGCGGCGGGTGCGGTCGCGGCGGGGGTGCGGGACGCGGGGGCCGGGGTCGCGTGCCCGGCGTGCGATGAGGTGCAGGACGCGGAGGCGCGGTTCTGCGACGCGTGCGGGGCGGCGATGGGGGTGGTGTGCGCTGCATGCGGCGCGGCCAATGAAACGGGCGCGCGGTTCTGCGATCAGTGCGGCGTGGGCTTGGCCTGAATGGGTGTCAGCGTGGCTTCGGTCGTTCGCGGGTGAAGTCTTTTCTACGCGCACGAAGCGCATGACGCGAATGCGACATTCCACCCGTTGTGGGCCCGTGCATTCGTCGGAATCCGAGCGATCTCGGGGCATGACGCACCAACGAGGTTGTTCCGAACAAGCCTCGGTATAGCGTGTCTCTCACCCACGGGGTATCAAGGCCCCGGGGGAGAACGGATTCCTGGAAAGGGTTCATCCATGACAGTTGCTACCAAATCCAATCGCACGCTCAAGATCGATGGCATGTCCGGCGTGGACTGCGTCAAGAAGGTCAACGGCGCTCTGAAGAACATCAGCAATGTTTCGACGCACCACGTCAAGGTCGGTTCGGCCTCGATCGAGGCCGACGACACCGGCTGCGCATCCGCCTGCAAGGCGATCGAAGGAGTGGGTTTCAAGGCCCACGAGAACGCGGCGAAGGACGAGAAGGCCGCGATCCCGTTGAACGGCGCGAAGACCGAGCCGCACGCGGCGGGCAAGAGCCCGGCCCCCTCCGGCGCCGCGCCCAAGCCGGCTCCCGGCACGCGTTGATCTGACCGATCCCGTTCCCGCGGAGTACGGCATGCGACGATCCGGGCTGGAGAGAGCCGGTCGCGTCGCTGCCAGGTCCAACGCACGGATTCGATAGGCGGCCGACCTGGCGGCGGGAGTGATCCCGTTGTTCGGTCGGCTTTCTTTCTCTGCGCTGTCAACGGGGTTCTGAGCTCCGAACAGGGGGCGGCGTCCGACGGCCCGCGTTCGGAGCTTCACGCGTCCGTGTTGGAGTGCAGGGCGAAGCGGTTGCCCTCGCTGTCGAGGATGATGGCGCGGCAGCCGTGGGGGCCGATGGAGTGGACGTCCTGGAGGACCTGGCCGCCGAGGGCCTTGGTCTGGGCGACGGCGTCGCGGATGCGGCCGTTCGTGTTGAGGTAGACCAGCGGGCCGGTGTCGGTGATCTTGGACGCGTCGCCGGGGATGAGGCAGCCGCCGTTGCCGTCGTGGTGCTCGAGGACGGCGAAGCTGAAGTCGTTGTACTTCTCGGCGTGGGAGTCGATGCCCATGACGCCTTTGTAGAAGCGGCGGGCGCGGTCGAGGTCGACGACGGGGATGTCCATCCAGACGAAGGCGTTCTTTTCGGCGTTGAAGTCGGACATGTCGGGCTCCTGTGCTCGGGGCAGTGTACACGGGTGTGTGGTGTGGTACGGCGAGGAACTTCGAAGACCCCTCACCCGCCGCCGCTGGCGCGGCGTCGACCTCTCCCCGCGTTGCGGGGCGAGGTTGGGGATGAAAAAGCCCCCGCTTTCGGCGGGGGCTTGGGGGAAGCTGACGCGGTCGGATTATGCCAGTTGGCGGGCCTCGTTGAGCTTCTTGCGGATGACGGTGTGGAGGATGCCGCCGTTGGCGAAGTACTCGATCTCGACGGGGGTGTCCACGCGGCAGACGCAGGTGAACTCGGTGGTCTTGCCGTCGGGCGTGGTGGCCTTGACGGTCACGTCGCAGCGGGGCTCGATCTCGTTGGGCATGATGATGTCGAAGGTCTCGTCGCCCTTGAGGCCGAGGCTCTTGGCGGTCTGGCCGTTCTTGAAGACGAGCGGCAGGACACCCATGAACACGAGGTTGGAGCGGTGGATGCGCTCGAAGCTCTCGGCGATGACCGCCTTGACGCCCAGCAGCATCGCGCCCTTGGCGGCCCAGTCGCGGGACGAGCCCATGCCGTAGTCCTTGCCGGCGACGACGACGAGGGGGGTGCCGGCCTTCTTGTAGTCCATGGCGGCGTCGTAGATGTACTCGACCGGGGCGGAGTCGAGGTCCTTGCCCTTGGTGAAGTTGCGGGTCCAGCCGCCCTCGGGCTGGGCGGCGCCGGTGGCGGCGATCTTGTTCTTGACGCGGACGTTGGCGAAGGTGCCGCGGGTCATGACGCGGTCGTTGCCGCGGCGTGAGCCGAAGGAGTTGAAGTCGTTCTGGTGCACGCCCTTGGAGAGCAGGTACTGGCCGGCGGGCGTCTCGGGCTCGATGCGCCCGGCGGGGGAGATATGGTCGGTTGTGACCGAGTCGCCCAGCAACGCCAGGCAGCGGGCGCCGGAGATGGGCGTGAAGCCGGGGGGCGTCTCGGTCATGCCCTCGAAGAACGGGGGGTTCTGGATGTAGGTGCTGTCGTCGTCCCAGGGGAAGAGTTCGGATTGGGAGACGGGGACCTTGTTCCAGGTCTCGTTCTCGTCGTAGACCTTGGCGTACTTGCGCTCGAACTGCTCGGTGGTGACGCAGGAGTTTCGGATCTGTTCGACCTCGGCGTTGGTGGGCCAGACGTCGCGGAGTCGGACCTCGTTGCCGTTCTTGTCGGTGCCGATCACGCCGTGGGCGAGGTCGATGTCGACCGTGCCGGCGATGGCGTAGGCGACGACCAGCGGGGGGCTGGCGAGGTAGTTGGCCTTGACCGCCGGGTGCACGCGGCCCTCGAAGTTGCGGTTGCCGGAGAGGACCGAGGCCGCGACCAAGTCGCCGTCCTCGATGCCCTGCTCGATCTCGGGGGGCAGGGGTCCGGAGTTTCCGATGCAGGTGGTGCAGCCGTAGCCGACGGTGTGGAAGCCCAGAGCCTCGAGGTCCTCGGTGAGGTTGGCTTTGTCGAAGTATTCGGTGACGACCTTGGAGCCGGGGGCGAGCGAGGTCTTGACCCAGGGCTTGCGGGTCAGGCCGAGGGCGCGGGCCTTGCGCGCCACGAGGCCGGCGGCGATCATCACGTCGGGGTTGGAGGTGTTGGTGCAGCTGGTGATGGCGGCGATGACGACCGAGCCGTGGCCGAGCGTGACGCGCTGGCCCGCGATGGCGGGGTGGCTGGCCTCGGTCAGGGTGACGGTGGCGAAGCCGGAGTCCTTGCAGGCCTCCTTCTGGGCCTCGGCGGAGGGGTTGACCGGGGACTCGGCGGCGCGGCCGCCCTCGGAGGCGAAGCGGGAGAGGTCGACGGCCTGGGTGGGGGACTTCTGGCCGAAGGTGTCGGCGAGGTCCTTGTGGAACTGGGCCTGCATGGAGTCGAGGGCGATGCGGTCTTGGGGGCGCTTGGGGCCGGCCAGGGAGGGCACGACGGTCGCCAGATCGAGCTCGAGCACGCTGGTGAACTCGGGGTCGGGGGTGCCGGGCTCCCAGAAGAAGCCGGAGGCCTTGGCCCAAGCCTCGGTGAGCTTGAGTTCGTGCTCGTTCTTGGCGGTGAGGCGGAAGTACTCGATGGTCTTCTTGTCGATCGGGAAGAAGCCACAGGTGGCGCCGTACTCGGGGGCCATGTTGGCGATGGTGGCGCGGTCGGGGACGGTCAGTTCGCCCATGCCCTCGCCGAAGAACTCGACGAACTTCTCGACGACGCCGTGGGCGCGGAGCATCTGGGTGACGGTGAGGACGAGGTCGGTGGCGGTGGCGCCCTCGGGCAGCTTTCCGGTGAGTTTGAAGCCGACGACCTCGGGGGTGAGCATGTAGACGGGCTGGCCGAGCATGACCGCCTCGGCCTCGATGCCGCCGACGCCCCATCCGAGCACGCCGACGCCGTTGATCATGGTGGTGTGGCTGTCGGTGCCGACGAGCGAGTCGGGGTAGACCCACTGCTTGCCGTCCTGAGCCTTGGTCAGGCAGCCGCGGGCGAGGTACTCGAGGTTGACCTGGTGGACGATGCCGGTGGCGGGGGGCACGGCGCGAAAGTTGTCCAGCGACTCCTGGCCCCACTTGAGGAAGGTGTAGCGCTCGTTGTTGCGCTCGAACTCGCGCTCGGCGTTGATGGTCAGGGCGACGCGGGTGGCGAAGTCGTCGACCTGGACGGAGTGGTCGATGACGAGGTCGCAGGCGACGGCGGGATTGATCTGGGCGGGGTCGCCGCCGAGGTTCTTCATGGCGTCGCGCATGGCGGCCAGGTCGACCACGCAGGGCACGCCGGTGAAGTCCTGGAGGACCACGCGTCCGGGCATGAAGGGCATCTCGACCGAGTCGACGTTCTTGGGGCTGTAGTTGGCCAGACCGGCGATGTCGTCGTTGGTGACGACGAAGCCGTCGAGGTTGCGGATCATGGCCTCGAGCAGGACTCGGATGGAGAAGGGCATCTTGTCGACGTTGCCCATGCCCTTCTCCTTGAGGGCGGCCAGGCGGACGTAGTGGTAGTCCTTGCCGTCGACGGTGAGGGTGGACTGGGCGTTGAAGGGGTCGCTGGTCATGGCTGGTTCTCCGTGGGTGACAATGAAGGATCGGGCGGCGGGCGTCATGAATCAAATCGATCGGGATTACAACCTGAATCAGAAACAATGATGATCAGGGGGTGTGGCGTCGATTCGGCTTGGATCCCCCCGGAGTGGGTGGTAGCATCGGGGCTCGGCGGGGCGGCCGATTCTGGACCACGGCGGCCCGGAATCCGGGGAGACGGCGTGATCCGCGGGGGCTTTTCACGCTCAACGCCCGGCCGAGCGCCAGGGAGACCGAGATGAAGAATCACAGACCCAGCCGCGCCCGTCGTCACGACCGGGCGGCCGTGTGCGCGGCGGTGGTGCTGGCCCTGGTGGCCGCCACGGTCGCCAAGGCGGCCACCCACTTCGTGCCGCAGGACTTTCCGACGATCCAGGCGGCGATCAACTTCGCCACCGACGGGGACACGGTGGTCGTGCAGTCGGGCACCTACTTCGAGAACGTCAACACGCTGGGCAAGGACATCCGGCTCAACGGCGTGGCGGTGAACAGCCCGACGATCATCGGGTCGCCGGGCAGCCCGGTGCTGACGGTCGGGGCGAACAGCAGCCCGCCGTTGATCAGCAACCTGACGATCCGCAACGGGGACGGGCTGCTGGGCGGTGGCATCGCGGTGGGGGCGAACACGGTCACGACGATCAGGAACGTGCGGATCTGGCAGAACTCGGCGGCGAGCGGCGGGGGGGTCTTCATCTTCTCGGATTGTCACGTGACGATGATCGATTGCGATCTGTGGGCGAATCACGCGGACGTGCAGGGCGGGGGGATCTTCATGCTCTCCGGATCGTCCCTGGTGATCGGTGACACGCTGATCGAGTCGAACACGGCGGGCCAATCTGGCGGCGCGATGCGGGTGTTCGATGCGGACGTTGATATCTCCGGATCGACCCATTTTCTGAACAACAGCGCCGTGCGTGACGGCGGGGCGATCGAGGCGCTCAACGGTGCCATATTGCTGATGTTGGACACCCGTTTCACCGGGAACAACGCCGGTTGGTCGGGCGGGGCGGTCTTTCTGAGCGGCGCTTCCATGGATTCGAGCTTCGGAGTATTCTCGCTCAACAGCGCGGACGCGCCGGGCGGCGCGATCGCCTTGATCGACGGTTCCGAATGCTTCTCATCGTTCGACTCGTTCACCAACAACACCGCGCTCAACGGCGGAGGAATACGCGTTCTCGAGTCGCGGCTCTTTGCCAACGCGGCGTTCTTCCGGGCGAACACGGCTTCGGACTACGGCGGGGCCGTCGCGGTGACCGGCAACGACGGCCCGGCGACGGCTTGGGTGTACAACTCGGTGATCGACGCCAACACGGCTCGGTGGGGCGGCGCTACGTTCGTGAACGTGGGGCCGGCCTCCGCCGGTCCGACCTCCGTGGTGTTCGCCAACACCGAGATCACGAACAACAACGCGAGCATCGCCACCGGCCAGGGCGGGTTGGCGGTCGGGCAGAACGGAACGCCCAGCGCTCAGTCGCTGCTCCGTGTCGTCAACTCGCTGATCACCCGCAACGGGGGCGGCAACCGCAACGGTCTTGATGTCGCGAACAACGCGCGCGTGGCGTTGCAGAACTCGATCGTCTGGAACAACGGCGGGCCGGGCCTGAGCGGGAGCGTCTTCGGCCAGCAGGTCGCCCGCTCGATCCTGCCCGAGGCGGCGTCGTTCCCGGGCGCCGGGAACATCAACGCCGACCCGCGGCTGCGGAACCCCGCCGCGGGCGATTTCACGCTGCTCATGACCTCGCCGGCGATCGACGCCGGCGACAGCACGCTGGTGCCGTCGGACGCGTTCGACATTGACGGCGACAACAACTTCGGTGAACGGCTGCCGTTCGATCTGCGGGGGTTGGCCCGGTTCGTCAACGATCCGCTCACGCCGGACACGGGCATCGACGCGGGTCAGGGCGTGGTCGACATCGGTCCGCTCGAGTTCCGGCGGACCTGCCCGGCGGACTTCGCCGAACCGATCGGCAGCCTGAACTTCTTCGACGTCTCGGCGTTCATCGCGGCGTTCAACGCGGGCGACCCGCGGGCCGACCTCGCCGCGCCGTTCGGGACGTTCAACTTCTTCGATGTCTCGGCGTTCCTGTCTTATTACAACGGGGGGTGCCCCTGAACTTGAGAGGATGAGACTTGCGGCGCCGGGGGGGCGGCGGGTACGCTGGGGCACTCGGAGGAGGTCCCCATGAAGCCGATGTTCGTTCTGCTCGCCGTCGGCGCCTGCGTGGCGCCCGTCTGTGCCCAGCCGCGTCTGGCGGTGTTCGTCCACGACCAGTCGTCGGACGAGATCCTCCGGATGGTGGATCTCAACGGCGACGGGGACGCGCACGACCCCGGTGAGGTCACGCTGTTCTTCGACGACGGGCCGCCCGTGACCGGGGTGGACAACGCCCAGGGGATGGTGGCCATCGACCCGTGGACGCTGATGGCCACGGACAACTTCACGCCCGACAACATCGTCATGCTGTTCGACCTGGACCGCAACGGCGACGCCTTCGGCCCCAACGAGGCCATCGTCTGGTTCGACGGCACGCTGCCCATCGGCATCGCGATGACCAACCCGGCCGAGTTGCGCCGGCGGTCCGACGGCACCTTCTTCCTGCTCGACAACAACACCCTGGACACCACCCGCCCCGAGGCCATCTACATCCTCGACGACGCGAACGGCAATCTCAACATCGACCCGGGTGAGATCACCCTGTTCCACGAGCTCTCGCCCGTCGGCATCAGCGCGACGACCACGTTCGACGTGGTCGAGGACAACAACGGGTTCGTTTACACGCTGGACATCACCGACCCCAGCCAGATCGAGTCGATCGACCGGATCGACCCGGTGACCGGCCTGCGGGCCGAGTGGCTCTCCAGCCAGACGCTCTTCAATCTCCGCGGCTTCGTGATGGGCAGCACGTTCGAGTTGGAGTTCGACCCGGGCCGCAACGAGGTGATCTTCGGGGCGACCAACCTCGGATCGGCCCAGCACATCCTGGCCGCTCGGGACACCAACGGCACGGGCGTGATCGACGCCCCGGCGGAGATCCGTGTTCTGTGGTCCGAGTCGTCGCACGCCGATGGGTTCGACACGGGCTCGCCGCGGGACTTCTGGAGGTCCGACGACGGGCGCCTGCTGTGGACCGACGGGCTGCGGGACCGCGTCATGCTGCTGCAGGATCTGAACAACGACCTGGACTATAACGACGCGGGCGAGACCACGGTCTTCTTCGACGCGGCGACCGCGACCGCCAACGGGCTGCCGAGCCTCTCGCTGCCGCTGAGCCTGACGGGCGCGCCGCTCTGCGGGGCCGACCTGGCCCCGCCGTTCGGCACGCTGAACTTCTTCGACCTGGCGGCGTACGTCCAGTCCTACAACCAGCAGGACCCGGCCGCGGATCTGGCGGCGCCGTTCGGGGTGCTCAACTTCTTCGATGTGGCGGCGTACATCGCCCTGTACAACGCGGGGTGCCCGTAGATGCCCGGACGCAGCGCGTGAGCGGCGGGGTGTTTCTTCGCTTGATTTCCTTGGGGACCGGTTCCCCGGAGGAGGCAGGCCATGACACGCCAGACCGCTCTGATCGCTCCGTTCCTGCTGATGGCCGCCGGCGCGGCCGGGCAGCCATCGAGCTACGCCGTCAGCCACTCGTTCACGTTCCGGCCCGCCGGGAACGTGGCGGAGGTGCGATACTTCGAGTTCCGCCACGCATGGGTGCGGTCGCTGTGGGGCGACAACGAGGGCCACGAGCCGCCTGCGCAGGATCCCGGCTTTGACCCCTACGGCACCGACGCGCCCGGCTGGCCGGCGTGGATCAACACGGGGCTGGTGGGCCCGGTGCCGGTGGCGTATCAGTCCGGTCTGATCGACCCGCTGACCGGCTCGAACCCGTCGTGGTTCTGCATCGACGTGCCGGCGGGGCCGTCGAACGCCCGGGCGTGCAACCGGATCGATGTGCCCGCGTGGGCGCAGATCCCGCCGATCACGATCCCCGCGACGATCGAGTCGGCGGGGTACGCCAACGCGGTCACCGCGGGCTCGGGCGCGTCGTTCGCGTACGCGTCCTCGACCGCCGGGCTGACCGCCCGCGGCGGCATCCAGATGGCCAGCGGTCAGATCCAGTGGATCCCCGGATTCGAGGTCCAGCAGGTGGGCGGGCAGGCGGCCGACGCCGCGGTCCAGGACCCCATCGTGTTCACCGCCACCAACCTGAACACCGGCGATGTCGTGGAGCACCGCCTGCTGGACATCGAGGCGTTCTCCGGCGCGGGCGTGGGGACGGTTCAATGGCAGGCCAACACCCTGACCGTCGACCGGCCCGCCTTCGAGATGGTGATCGACATCCCCGCCGGCGTGATCGATCCCGCCCAGGCCGGGACGATGCGCCTGGAGGTGGTGGGGGGGTCGGTGGTGGACTCGTCCGGATCGGGCGTGTTCGCGGGCAGCGTCGTGCCCGCGGGTCTGTCGATCCCGTTCTCCATCCCCATGCCCAATCTGGACCTGACCTACGACCTGGCGCTGGACCCGGCCCAGCCCTGGTCGGTCGTGGCGTCGTTCTCCGGCGGCGGCTCGGTGCACGCGACGGCGGGCGCCGGCTGCCTCGCGGACCTCGCCGAGCCCTTCGGCGTGCTCAACTTCTTCGACGTGGCGCGGTTCATTCAGTTGTTCAACGACCAGAGCCCCGACGCGGACCTCGCGCCGCCGTTCGGCGAGCTGAACTTCTTCGACGTGGCGGCGTACGTCCAGGCCTACAACGCCGGGTGTGCGGACGGCGACGGCTGAGCGTCAGATCTGAACCACCACTCCCCGCGGCCCCGCGTTGATGATGCGCGTCGGGCCGCGGGGATTGTCGTAGCCCCAGCTGTCGTGGACGTGGCCGCAGACGACCAAGCGGGGGCGGACGTGGTCGATGGCCTCGAGCAGCGCGACCGAACCGGCGGCCAGGCCGGTCCCGGTGGTGTCGCCGTGGCCCTTGGGCGGGGAGTGGGAGACCAGCACGGCGTCCTCGGGGCAGCCGGCGAGCAACGGGC
This sequence comes from uncultured Phycisphaerales bacterium, assembly GCA_963975575.1. Classification (GTDB taxonomy): domain Bacteria; phylum Planctomycetota; class Phycisphaerae; order Phycisphaerales; family UBA1924; genus UBA6054. The sequence continues at coordinate 405,891 of CAXBHL010000001.1, forward strand.
GGGCCTGATCCTCGGTCAGGTCGAAGCTCCACGCCCCGAACGGCGTGGCGGGCACGCCCGCGCCCAGACCCCAGAACGGCACGCCGCCGATGGTGCGCCCGGATCCGTGGAGCACGGTGGCGGCGGGCCAGCCGTTGCAGGCGTCGCGGAGGGCTTCGGTCGTCTCGTTGTTGCCGGGCACCAGCACGCAGGGTGTGGTGATCGGGCGGAGCGCGTCGATGGTCTCGGTCAGCAGGCGGTGCTGTCGTGCGAAGTCGCCGGCGAGGACGACGACATCCACCGAGTCGCTGCGAGCAACCACGGCCGAGCACGCGGCCAGGTCGGCGTGGAGATCGCTGACGCAGAGGAGATTCATCGGGCCCTTCCCTTCTCGCGCGCCCCCGGCAGCACCGCGAGCAGGGCCCGCTCGAAGGCGGCCGTGGCGTGGCCGGGCACGCGGTCGCGCCGGCGGACGACGCCCAGTTCCCGCTCGATCGCCCCACCCGCCGGGCGAAGACCGGCCCCGGCGGGCAGGCCGTACTTGCTCACGAAGCCGACGCCGATCTCGGCTTTGACCATCTGCACGATGGATTCGATGGACCGCAGTTCCATCACCACGCTCAGCGCCACGCCGTGGGCGGCCGCGGTCTCGTCGATCCGCCGGCGCACGGCCGAGCCGGCCTCGAACGCCACCACCGGCTCGCCCCGCAGATCCTCCCAGTTGAACGACTTCTTGCCGCTCAGGGCGTGGCCCTCGGGCACGATCAGGCGGAGTTCGTCGGGGATGGCCCGGACGACCATCAGATCCTCGGCCCGGGGGTGCTCGATGGGCAGGGTGACGATGCCCAGGTCCAGTTCGCCCGAGACCACGCCCTCGGCCACGGTGGTGCTGCCGGCCTCGCGGATGGTGAAGCGCAGGCCCGGGTGCTCGCGCTGGACGGCCCGGATCGCGTCGGGCAACAGATAGCCGGCGGCCGTCGCCCCGGCGCCGACGCGGATCGATCCGGTCTCGAGCCCGACGAGTTCCCGCACGGCCTCCGCGGCCTTGTCGGCCGCCCGCAGCGTGTTGCCCGCGTGCTCGAGGAACACCCGCCCCGCGTCGGTGGGCTCGACACCCCGCCCGGTGCGATGGAACAGGGCTGCCCCGAGTTCCTCTTCGAGTTTGGCCAGGGCGGCCGACAGGGCGGGCTGGGAGACCCCGAGCACCCCGGCCGCCCGGGTCATGTGCCCGTGCTCGGCGATGGTCAGCATGTATCGCATGGTGCGCAGATCCATGGCAGATGGTATCTTGGAGCGGGGGGCTTCCAGCCCCCCGTCGGCCCGAAGGGCCGAGCCGGAATCTGGCAGGACCGACATCTTGCAGTGGGACGGGCATCCTGCCCGTCTTCCTACCTCCGCGCGATCTGCGAGATGATGGACTTGTCGGTGATCTTGTCGTCCTCGGCCAGCATGAACGCCTTGCTCAGGATGATCGCAAGTGTCCTATCGCCCTCGAACGGGAGGTGGATCTTGCCCTTCGGCCCGGCCTCCATGGCCGAGTTGGGCACGATGCACAGGTACTGATCGCCCGGCTCCATCAGGATGTTTCCGCTTCCCAGGTGGATCTTGTAGACCCGCTTCTTGCCGAGCACGACGAGGAAGCGGTCCGTGAGCGTGCAGGCGTTCTTGATCTTCAGGCGGGGCAGCAGGCGCCCGAGAAGGTCGCGGCGGGTTTCGGCCGTCCCTGAGAGTTCGCCGAACGCGTAGTTCTGCCACGCGTCGAGGAAGCGGCCCTCCGGCCCGCCGTCCTGCCACTGCGGGTTGTTGCCCACGCTGGCCACGCCGACGAAGAGATCCACATCCCGCATGATCTCGCTGAACGCCAGCGGCGGGATGCGGTCCATCCGCACCGGCTCGGCGGCGTTTTCCATGCGATACACGCCGCCGCCTCCCGCGTGCTGGCGATTGACGTGTCCGTCGATCGGATAGAACCGCACCTGATCCGTCGCGATGTGCACGTACGCGCCCGAGGGCAGCACGTCGTCGCCGTCCCCGTCGCCGACCGATTCCGCCCAGAACTCCGCCCGCAGCCCGAACGCGGGCAGCACCTTGTACGCCGGGTGGACATCCGTGTCGGCCGCGATGCGGAGCATGCTCTTCCAGCCCCGCTGCTGGCACAGCGCGTGGCACTGGTGCTGGCGGAGGATGTGCGCCGCGAAGCGGTTGGAGTAGACCTCGGTCCGCACCTCGGCGTCGGTCAGCAGGTAGATCTCGCGGTGGGCCTGCTTGAACGGCTGGCGCACGCCGCGGTCCTCGTAGAACCGGCGCCAATCCTCGACATCCGCCCGCACCCGCGGCTCCCCCGGCGGCGAGTCGGCTTCGACCGGGTGCCACAGTGAGACGATTGTGGCGTCACCGTCCGGCTCGAAGGGCGCGCCGTCAGCGCGGACGAGTCGGCCCGCGGCGTGGGCGGGGATGTCGCCGTCGGGCGTGAACCCGTCGGCCAGCCACGCGGCTGCCACCTTGTCCTTGCCGTCGTCGAACACCCAGATCATCCGCCGCGCGAGCACGCCCACCAGCGGGTGGTCCAGGTACCGCTCCCGCCAGGCGCCGTACGACCAGGTCCGGTTCGCAACGAACAGAGCGTCCAGCCGGTCGCGCTGGGCGGGCAGCATCTTCTGCAGGTCCTTCAGCGACGCCTTGAGTTCCTTGAGTTCCTCGGCGTGGTCCTTCTTGACGGCCGCGGGGACGGACTTGAGCCGCTTGCCCGCGGCGTTGACGAACGAGATCTCGGCGTGCGTGGCCCCCTTCGCCCCGCCGACCCGGATCTCGGCTGTGAAATCGCCGAGGGTGTCCGTGCCCAGCCCGACCGCGTCGAGCCCGTACGACGTCACCGCGATCTCCTCGATCTCGTCGCGCGGCAGCCCCTCCCGCTCGGCGGCCGCGTCGAGCGCCTTCTCGATCTGCTTCTGCGCCTGCCCGTACTTGACCTTGATCCGAAGCATCGCGAGCTGTCCGAGGCTGGCCCGCCCGGGGATCTGGCCGAGGGCGTAGACCGCGGCGTTGCCGACCTTCTGCAGTCTCATGCCCTGACCGGGGACTTTCTTGTAGCTCGCAAGAGCGACGAGACCCATCGACCTTGCAATGCGCTCCGAAACTTCGCCCTCAGCACAGACCGATGCGATCCAGCAAAGACCCTTGAGGATGTCAGTATGACGGTATAGGAAAAAAAGCGGCTGCGACGGCATAAAAAGGTCATCCGGGCTCCGAGGCCGCTCGATCAGCGGAAGCCAAATGGCGAGAAGACCGCCGACTTCCAAAGAGCCGATCTCGCTGACGAGTGAGGAGGCCTTCTTGATCCATCGGCGGGAGGGCGCGGATCCGGATGCGGTTTCGGCGTGCTCCAAGAGAGCCGCCCATCGCCCCCGCTCCTGTTCATTCAACGTTCTGGTGTGAGCGATGACTGCATCCGCGAAAGGCTCGCCGCGCTCGATGGGTAGTCCGGAGGTTTCAATGAACATCCTCTGGAGATCAATCGACAACTTGATGTTGTTCTCGCCGATGTAGGGCCGGTTCAGCAAGGCGATACGGAGTGCGGCAACATGTTTGCCAAGCTCTGAGTTCTCATCGAGTACCCGGAACTCGCGGGCAAGAACTTCGACCAGTGTTGTCAGGAATGGCAGCTCGTAGGTCCCCGGATGTGGTTCGAGAAAGCAGATTCGGATCAGCCGTTTGGCACGCGCCTCCCCGATCATTTCGCAAGTCTGGAGCAACTTGCCAGCGAGTTCGACCAGCGGATCGTGCTCGGGGAGCGTGTCGACACGGCGGTAGTGCCACGCGTACTCATGCTCGACCTGTTCCTGCGGAATGCGGACCGAACGGGGGTCGTAGTTGGATGCCCGATGATGCAGGCATCGCTCGATCTCATCGAAGACGAGGTCGATGAGGGCAAGGTGCTGTTCGGAATCAAGCGAGGTCAGGTCTTCGAAAGCCGCAACATGCTCTGGATCGACACGGACAAGCGTTCGGCCAGTGGGTGAGGCACCGTATCGGGCCGTCTTGATGAAAACTTTGAGAGTGCGCGCGGCTTTGCTCTGCTGCTTAAAGATCCGCACCCCTCAACCCCCCACCAGCATCACCAGCCGCAGGAAGGTCACCTCCGTCCCCCGCCCGATCGTGATCGTCTCATCCAGTGATTCGGTCTGGTGGTCGCCGACCAGCACCATGAACCGTCCCGCCTCGTAGGCCTCGGTCGCGATGGCGTACTGCTGCTTCCAGTCCACCGTCCGCGGCTTGCCCTTGGGCTCCCCGTTGAGGGCCCGCTCCAGGTCCCGCGGCGTCACCAGCCCGGTGTACCCGACGGCTGCGGATTTCGCCTGCGCCGCGCGGCGGTTCAGGTCCTCGACCTCCTGATACACCCGCTCGCGGATCAACTCCCGCACGGTGATCGATTCGGTCGGGAACTCAAGCTCGAAGGTCACCCCGGCGTCCCCGGGGGTCAGGTGTTCGTCGCGGACGGTCAGCACGGCCGGCATGGGCGGTCCTCCCCTGTTTGGAATGCGACGGAGGATACCGGATTTCACCCGCATCGCAAAGCGAAAGACGGCTCCGGGGAGCCCTGTCCGCTATCCTCCCGGCATGATCCGAACGCTCGGCTTGCTCGCGATCCTCTTTCTGGCCGCCCCCGCCCTGGCCCAGGCCACCGAGTTCACGCTCGAGGACGACGGCGGCTGGACCCAGACCGCCGCCCCGGAGCCGGGGACAGACGCCTACATCATGTGGCAGGCCCGCAAACTGCTGGCCGAGGGCCGGGCGAACAAGGCGTCCGGGCGTCTGAGCGACTGGCTCGATGAGTACGGGCGGACCCGCAATCCGTACCTGGCCGAGGCGTACTTCCTGCGGGCCGAGGCCCGCCTGGCCGCGGACCGCGAGTACGACGCCCTGGGCGACTACGAGATCGTCATCCGTGACTTCTCGGCCACGCCGTACTACGCCCGGGCGGTGCGGCGCCAGTACGAGATCGGCATGGCCTACCTCGACGGGCTGCGCCGGCGGTTCCTGGGCATGCGGATCGAGAACGCCCGCCTGACCGGCGAGGAACTGATCATCCGCGTGCAGGAGCGTCTGCCCGGGTCGGAGCTGGCCGAGCAGGCGGCGTTGGACCTGGCCCAGCACTATTACGACCGGCGGGACCTGAAGCTGGCCGCGGAGATGTACTCGATCTTCCGGGCCAACTACCCCGACTCGGTGCACACCCGGTTCGCGATGCTGCGGGAGATCGAGTGCAACATCGCCCGGTTCAAGGGCCCGCGGTACGACGGGTCCGGGCTGATCGACGCCAAGATCCTGCTCGAGCAGTACGCCCGGGCCTATCCCGGTGAGTCGGCCCGCACCGGCATCATCGACGGGCTCGAGTCCTGGGTCGATGAGTCGGCGGCCCAGCAGGCCCTCGACACGGCCAAGTGGTACATCAAGACCAACGACGAGCCGAGCGCCCGCTTCCTGCTCGCCCGTCTGCTCAACCGCCACCCCGGCTCGGACGCGGCGGCCGAGGCGGTGGCGATGATGACCGAACGCGGCTGGCTCACCCCCGCCCGCGCCCCGGCCCCCCGCCCGCAGGACACCGACGAGCTGACCAACCCAGAGCCGGAGCCCGCTCCGGAGGCGGCCCCGGAGGCCGCCCCGTGAGCCCCGCCCGTGCCCTCGTGCTCGCCATCGCGTCCGGCGCGGCCCTGCTCGCCCCCGCCTGCTCGAGCGACCCCAACCGCGGCTACGCCTTCGCCGAGCCCTACGACGCCTCGGTCCGCACCGTCGGCGTGCCGATCTTCTCCAACGAGACCTTCGCCCGCGGCACCGAGATCGCCCTGACCGACGCCATCGTCAAGCAGATCCAGCAGCAGACCCCCTGGAGGGTCGTCAGCCCCGACCGTGCCGACACCGTCGTTGAGGGCGCCATCACCAACGCCGAACTCAACGTGCTCTCCAACGACCCCGACACGGGGCTCGTGCAGGAGCAGACCTACCGCCTGACCATCCGCTTCGTCTGGCGCGACAACCGGACGGGAGAAACCCGCGTCGCCCGCGAGAACTTCTCGGCCTCCGGCGTGTTCACCCCCGTCCGCGCGGGCGGCGAGCGCCTGGAAGTCGGCCAGCGGGACGCGATCGACGAACTCGCCCGCGACATCGTGGCGAGCATGCGGTCCTCGTGGTAGCGGGTTTCAAGAGGCTTCAACGCGAAGATCGCGAAGCAGCGCGGAGCGATTCCTGATCGTTCGAAGCTCTCTGCTCCGAGACCCGATCTCAGTCATTGTGTTGGAACCTCAGCCCGGTCTGTTCAAAGGACGCTTCGAGACACTTCGCGCTCTTCGCGTTGAAGCTCGCGCCCCGGAACGCCGAAGCGTTCGGCGATCTTGATCGTGCGGTGCTTGAAGATCCCCATTACGTCGCGTTGGACGAACAGGGCGTTGGCGATCGACGCGAGCGGCCCGCCGATGGGGCGGTACTCGACGCGGTCGGTGCACAGCGTGCCGCCTTCGGGGGTCGGCTCGAAGGTGTGGGTGTGGTGCCAGCGTTCGTACGGGCCTTTGAGTTGCTGGTCGACGAACCGCCGGGGCGGGTCCCACACGGCGATCTCGGTCTTCCAGCGGATCGGCACGCCCCGCACCCGCAGCCTGTAGTCGATCAACGCCCCGGCCTTCATGTCGATCGGCTTGGGCGTGAGCACCTCAAAGTTCAGCATGCCCGGGGTGATTTCTTCGAGGTTGTAGGCGTCGGCAAAGAAGGGGAAGAGTTCCTCCACCGGCGTCGGGACGGTCTGCAGGCAGGTCAGCACCCAGTACCGCCCCTCGGGGGCGACGGAGATCGAGGCGTCGAGGTCTTCAAAGCGGATGGCACCCATGGACCCGGCTTCGACCGGCGCGGCTGGGCCGATGCACGCACCCGTTCCGACGGGCGGGGCGGGAACGCTCGCCCCGGATCGGGTATTCTGCGGGCATGACGACGAAGACCATGCCCGGCAAGAACCTCGAATCCGTGATCGACGCCGTCAACCCCGGCGAGCTGTTCCGGGCCGCCATCGAGGAGGTGGGGGCCTCCATCGCCCCCGTGATCGAAGAGAACGAGCGGTATCGCAAGGCCCGGGTGTACGAGCGCCTGCTGATCCCGGACCGTGTCATCCGCTTCCGCGTGGAGTGGACCGACGACGACGGCCGGATCCAGATCAACACGGGCTGGCGCATCCAGCACTGCAACCTGCTCGGGCCGTACAAGGGCGGCCTGCGCTTCCACCCGTCCGTCACCGAGGACACGCTGCAGTTCCTCGCCTACGAGCAGTGCTTCAAGAACGCGCTGACCGGCCTGCCCCTGGGCGGCGGCAAGGGCGGCAGCGACTTCGACCCCAAGGGCCGCTCGGACGATGAGGTGATGCGGTTCTGCCACGCGTTCATGCGCGAGCTGTACCGGCACATCGGCGACCAGATCGACGTGCCCGCGGGCGACATCAACGTGGGGGCCCGCGAGATCGGGTTCCTCTACGGGCAGTGGCTGCGCATCACGGGCAGGCCCCAGGGGGTGCTCACCGGCAAGCCGATCGAGATGGGCGGCCTGCCCGGCCGGTCGGAGGCCACCGGGTTCGGTCTGGTCGCCTTCGCGAAGGCCGTGCTGGAGGACGCGGGCGACTCGCTCGAGGGCAAGAGCGTGATGATCTCCGGCGCGGGCAACGTCGCGCTGCACGCCGCGCAGCGGGCCCGACAGCTCGGCGCGACCGTGCTCTCGCTGAGCGACTCCGGGGGCTGCATCATCGCGGAAAAGGGCCTGAGCGAGGACCAGATCCACGAGCTGATGGACTTCAAGGAAAACCAGCGCGGGCGTCTGAAGGACTACAAGGCCGACGGGGTGAAGTTTCACAAGGACGAGGCACCCTGGGGGCTCGCCGACGCCTCCGTCGTGCTGCCCTGCGCCACCCAGCACGAACTGGACGCCGACGACGCGAAGAAGCTGATCGACCGCGGGGCGTGCCTCGTGGCCGAGGGGGCCAACATGCCCTGCACACACGACGCCCGCGACGCGTTCGTGGCCAAGGGCGTGCGGTTCGGGCCGGGCAAGGCCGCCAACGCGGGCGGCGTGGCGTGCTCTGGCCTGGAGATGCACCAGAACGCCACGCACGGCTCGTGGACGATGAAGGACACCCTTGAGAAGGTCGACGCGATCATGCGCGACATCCACGACCTGGCCGTCCGCCACGCCCCGCAGGACAACGGCGTGCCCAACTACGGCGTGGGCGCGGACCGGGCGGGGTTCATCAAGCTGGCCGAGGCGATGGTGGCCGCGGGGGTCTAAGCCGTCCGCCCGGCCAGGCGCAGCACTCGATTGATCAGCGACGCGGCCGGTTCGATCAGCGCGTCCGGGAAGTCGTAGCGGTCGTCGTGCAGCGCCGGCACATCGACGCCCGCGCCGATCGTGAACAGGGCGCACGGGAACCGACCCCCGAACCGACCGAAGTCCTCCGACCAGCGGTACGCGGCCGACGGCTCGGTGACGTCCAGCCCGGCCTCGGTCGCCGCGGCCCGCACGATGGCGACCGCCGCGGGGTCGTTGACCGTCGCCGCGAACGCCTCGTGCTCGCTCAGTTCGACGGCCAAGCCTTCCGCGGCGTCTTCGATCAACCCGTGCAGCGCGGCCCGCAGCCGGTCCAGGTCCGCGTCGGATTCCGCCCGCAGCGTGCACGCGAACTGGGCCTCGGCCGGCGAGATCCCGAACCCGCCCGCATCGCCCGCCGCCGCGTGCACCGGGGTGCACAGCGCCCGCGTTAGTCCAAGGCCCTCCGGCAGCCGGGGCGATCGCTCGACCAGGCGTCCGAGCGCCGCCATCGCGCACCCGGGATCGTGCGGCTTCGACGCGTGGGCCGACCGCCCCCGCATCGCCACCCGCACGCCCACCGACGCGCACGCGAACACCCCTTCCCGCACCAGCACCCTTCCCAGCGGCTCGCCCGGCATGTTGTGCAGCGCGAACCCCATCGCCGCCGCCGGTTCCGGCACGATCGACCGCCACCGCGGGTCGGCCAGCACCGCCGCGGCCCCCTCGCCCGTCTCCTCCGCGGGCTGGAAGACGATGGCCACCCGGGTGTCCGCCGGCGGATCGGCCGCCAGCCCAGCCGCCACCGCCACGCCGATGGCCGTGTGCCCGTCGTGCCCGCAGGCGTGCATGACGCCGGGATTCCGCGACGCGTGCGCCGCTCCCGACCGCTCGACGATCGGCAGGGCGTCGGTGTCGATACGGAACACAACGGTCCTCCGTGCGCTCTCCGGCCCGAACACGGCCGCCAGGCCTGTTCCGCCGAGATGCTCGAACACCCGCCCCGCGGGGGCGGCGTGCTCCAGCTCCGCCCGGATCGCGTCGTGCGTGCGGTGCTCCGCCCCGGACAGTTCGGGGTCCGCGTGGAGGGCGCGCCGGAAACGCACGATCGGATCGGTGTGCATGGCCCGTATCATACAGACCCGCATCCTCTTCCCGATCGTCCGTTCCATGGCCGTGCCGCTGAAAGTCATCCGAGAAGCCCGCGCCTGCACCGCGTGCGCGGCCAGCCTGCCGCTCGGCCCGCGCCCGTTGGTCGCGGGTTCGTCGGCCGCGCGGATCCTGATCGTCGGGCAGGCGCCCGGCCGGCGCGCCCACGAATCCGGCATTCCCTGGCACGATCCCAGCGGCGACCGGCTCCGGGCGTGGCTGGGCATCGACGATGACACGTTCTACGACCCCCGCACCACCGCGTTGATGCCGATGGGCTTCTGTTTCCCGGGCACCGGCGCGAGCGGCGACCTGCCGCCCCGGCCCGAGTGCGCCCCGCTGTGGCACGACCGGCTGAGCGCGGCGTTCCGCTCGGTCCGTCTCACGGTGTTGGTGGGAAGGTACGCGATCGACGCCAAGGTCAGCCCCCGGTTTCGAACTGTGACGGACGCGGTCCGGGCGTGGAATGAGTTGCTGCCCGAAAGGATCGCGCTGCCCCACCCGTCCGGGCGCAACAACATCTGGCTCAAGAAGAACCCGTGGTTCGAACGCGAGACGCTTCCGGCCTTGCGCCGTGCGGTGACAAGGGCCATCGACGCGTGATCAGGTCGCATGCGCACGACGGATGGTGCCCGGGCCCACCCTCCCGTCCCACGCGTGCGCACAAAGAAGGCCGGCTTGCTGCCGACCTTCGGTCTCGGTCTTTCGGTCGACTCACGCCGGGTCCGGCAGCGTCTCCGGCCCGTCGGGCCCTTGCAGCTCGGGCGAGTGGGTCACGCCCTTGGGCTTCGGTGCGTTGCGGGCGCGGTCGGCGTCGAGCAGGTCGGCCACGGTGGGCTTGGTCAGTTCCTCGCCGCGCATGAGCTTGTGGACCTCGTCGGCGGTCAGCGTCTCGTGCTTGAGCAGGGCCTCGGCGACGGCGACGACCTTGGTCCAGTTCTCTTCGAGCATCCGCTTGGCCTCGTCGTAGGCCTCACCGGTCAGACGCTTGACCTCCTGGTCGATGAGTTTGGCGGTGTCCTCGGAGTAGTCCTTGTCGGGGATGAACGACTCGCGGGTGTCGCTGCCGCTGTAGCTGATGAAGCCGAGCTTCGAGGACATGCCCCAATCGAGGATCATGGCCCGCGCGATCGCGGTGATCTGGCGGATGTCCTGCGACGCGCCGCTGGACACGTCGTCCATGGCCTTCTCTTCGGCGATGCGCCCGCCGCAGACGACCCGCATGGTGGCCAGCAGCCACTTGAGGCTGTAGCCCATGCGGTCCTTCTCGGGCAGCGAGAAGGTCGCACCGCCCGAGTCGCCCCGGGGGATGATGGTGACCTTGTGCAGCGGGTCGGCGTCCTTGAGCAGGGCCTGCAGCACGGCGTGGCCGGCCTCGTGGTAGGCGACGAGCTTGTTCTCGTCCTTCTCCCGCACGCGGCTGCGGTTGGCGCGGCCGAACTTGACCTTGTCGCGGGCCTCTTCCAGGTCCTCGTGCTCGATGAAGTCCTTGTTGCCCATCGTGGCGCCGATGGCCGCCTCGTTGATGATGGCCGCCAGGTCCGCGCCGCTGAACATGGGCGTGCCGCGGGCGATCTTCTCCAGGTCCACATTGGGGCCGAGTTTGACCTTCTTGGCGTGGACCTTGAGGATCTCCAGGCGTCCCTTCACGTCGGGCAGGGGCACGGCGATCTGCCGGTCGAAGCGTCCGGGGCGGATCAGCGCGGGGTCGAGCACGTCGGGCCGGTTGGTCGCGGCGATGACGATCACGCCGTCGCCGGATCCGAAGCCGTCCATCTCGACCAGGATGGCGTTGAGGGTCTGCTCACGCTCGTCGTGGCCGCCCTGGGAAAAGCCCGAGCCGCGCCGGCGACCGACCGCGTCGATCTCGTCGAGGAAGATGATGCAGGGGGACGAGTCCTTGGCCTGCTTGAACAGGTCACGCACGCGGCTGGCGCCCACGCCCACGAACATCTCCACGAAGTCCGAGCCGGAGATCGAGAAGAAGGGCACGTCGGCCTCGCCGGCGATGGCCTTGGCCAGCAGCGTCTTGCCGCAGCCGGGGCTGCCCGAGAGCAGCACGCCGCGGGGGATGCGTCCGCCCAGGCGGGTGAACTTCTTGGGGTTCTTGAGGAACTCGATGATCTCGGTGACCTCGTCCTTGGCCTCCTCGATGCCGGCCACGTCCTTGAAGGTGATGCCGGTCATCTCCTTGGTCAGGGTGCGGTGGCGCGATTTGCCGAACGAGCCGAGCATGCCGCCGGGGCCGCCGCCGGCCGAACGCATGCCGCGGGCGATCAGGAACCACAGGATCGCCAGCACCAGCAGCACCGGGCCGAAGAAGTAAACGAAGTTGACCCAGCCGGGCTGGGGCTTCTGGCGCACGCGGCTGTCGGTCAGCTCGAACAGCCGCTCGGCCACCGCCTCGCGGGCGACGGCGTTGACCGGCACGCGGATGAGCTGCGGGCGCTCGGAGACTTCCTTCTGAGTCAGCGTGGCCAGGATCGCGTTCTCGCGCAGCACCACGCTGTCGGTGTCGATCTGGCCGGACTGGTAGTAGTTGGTGAACTGCTGGAAAGTGACCTCGCGCCCGGACTGCGACGAGCTGAGGAACAACGCGAGCAGGGCCACCATGAGCAGCACCACCACGAAACCCATCATCCCCCTCGATCCGGGCGGCTGAGCGGGCGCGCCGCCCTTGCCGGGGCCCTGGCCTTTGCCTGGCGCCTTGCCCGGGTTCTTGGTGTCCTTGGGCAACTTCGGGTTCTTCATGTCCTGGTCTGCCATGTGGCGCAACGCCTCCTGATCCGATCCATCGGCCCGATCCCGCCGTTTGTTCCGCGGAACCGCCCAAACCCGCCGTCCGACCGCTCCAAACGTCCGTGGCGGCGGGGTTTGCGGCCCCGCCCCGGCGGCGGACAGGCCGCGAGAGGGCCATCGTAGGTGCGAACCGCCCCCGCCCGCGGCACCAACACCCTCCAACCACGTCTATACGAACACCGAGGCACTTTGGATCAGGGGTCGGGCGGTTTTGGGGTGGATGCCAGTGGAGGAGCCCGGCTCACGGATGAGGTGATTCAGCGCAGGTGAGGCGGCAGCGTGAACGATGCCGAATCGCCATCGCCTCATTCACCATCGGATCCTGCCACCAACAACCGCGGCTCCACCCCGACCGGCTTCGCCTCGGCCAACTCCTTCCCGCTCCCCGCGCCCACCGCCTCGAAGCGCTTGAGCGTGGGCATCAGGCGGGAATCGATCGAGCCCACCAGCCGGTTGTACCGCTCCACGCTCTGGCGGATCGCGTCGCCGAGTTTGGCCGCGTGCTCGAACGCGGTGGCCGCCCGGTCGTGCAGTTCCTTGCCCAGCACCAGCAGCTCCTGGGCTTCCTCCGCGAGCTTGTGCTCGCGCCAGCCCACGGCCACCGCCCGCAGCAGGCCGATCAGCGTGCTGGGGCTGGCCAGGATCACCCCGTCCTGGGCCGCCCGGTCCAGCAGGTCCGGCCGGCGTGACAGCGCGGCGTCGATGAACTGGTCCCCCGGCACGAACATCACCACGAACTCGGGCGAGCCGTCGAACCGGGTCCAGTACCGCTTGTCGCCGAGCTTCTTTGCCTGATCGGAGATGTGCCGCGCGAACCGCTCCAGGTGCGCCTCGCGCTCGCCGTCGTCCGACGCGTTGACGGCCGCCATGTACGCGTCGATGTTCGCCTTCGCGTCCACCGCGATCATCCGCTTGTTGGGCAGCGTGACCACCATGTCCGGGCGCAGCATGTTGCCGTCGCCGTCGACGGTCGAGGTCTGCTCGGTGAAGTCGCAGTAGCTGGTCATGCCCGCCAGTTCCGCGACGCGCTTGAGCTGGATCTCGCCGTACTTGCCCCGCACCTCGGGGCGTGCGAGCGCCCGCGCCAGCCGGGCCGTCTGTTCCTTGAGTTGGTCCGCCGATTCCCCCGACGCCTTCACCCGCTCGTCGAGCTGCGTGAGGCGTTCGCTGGTCTTGGCCAGCGTCTCGCCGATGGGCTTGACCATCGCCTCCACCGCGGCCTTGCGCTGCTCGTGCTCGACCTTGGACTTTTCGTCCGCCGCGGTCAGCCGGTCGCCCAGGATCTTGGCCAGCACCTCCTGGTTCGCCTTGACGGTCTGCGACCCGATCGCCTGGAACGCCTCCTTGAGGCGCTCGCGGTCGTTGATGACCTCCTGGCGCATCTTCTCCGCGGTGTCCAGGCGTTCGCGCAGGCCGGCGAGTTCCTGGCTCAGTTCCAGCACCCGCACGCCGGATTCCCGCTCGCGTTCGCGCAGTTCGATCGCCTCGGCCCGCACCCGCTCGGCCTCCCGGGCCGCGGCCTCGAGTTCCATCCCCGCCCGCTCCGAGGCCCGCCGCGCGGCTTCCTCGGACTCGCCCAGCACCGACGCCCGGTCCCGGGCCGCTGTCCAGCCCCGCCAGCAGACCACCAGCCCGACCGCCAACGCGGCCGCGACCGCCCCCAGAACGCCGTGCATCACATCCATAACCACAGTCTACCGACCCGAACACATTCCGGAAGCCCCCGCCCGGCCAACCCCGCTGTCCCCGCTGACGGGATGCCGTCAGCATCGGGCCTCCTGCCACTTTGGCACCGCCCTTGACCGCCCGATCCCCGCGCGGCAGCACCGGCCCCCGTCCACCCCCGCCCATCGATCGCCAGGCCCCCTCGCCCGACGCGCCCCCGCGCCCCCGGACCGGCACGCGGCTTGCCTCTCTCCTTCCGAGATGTTCTCCCTCCGCCGCCATCCCGAGCCCCCGACCCCGCCCGCCGGGGCCAACGGCCACCCGGCCAATGGGCACGCCGCGCCGGGCCAGTCGGTCCCCGTCAACGGGGCCAACCGGCTCAACCTGCTGCTCTCGACGGGCGCCTGGCAGCCCGACCCCTGGGTCCAGCGCCTGCCCCGGATGCTCGACCCCATCGGCATCCGTTCCCATGTCGCCGCCTCGGCCCGCTCGGCCGAGCGGGTGATCCAGTCCAACCCCATCCACATCGCCGTGGTCGACCTGGCCCTCCCCCTGGAGGACGACCTGGCCGCCGCGGAAGAGGCCGGCGTCCAGCTCCTGGAGCTGCTCGCCCGCATGCCCGTCCCCCCGCCCACGGTGGTCATCAAGCGCCGGCGGAGCGCCCGGGACGACCGGCGGGAGATCGCCGCCGCCCTGCGGACGGGCGCGTTCGCGGTGGTGGACCGCCCCAACGCCCAGACCGAACTCGAATCACTGCTCGAGGTGCTGCGTCGGTGCCTCGCGCGTCATTACGCCGGACGCTGGCCCGGCCTGTCCTGACCGTCCCGACCACACCCCGGATCACCATCGGCGTGACCCGGACACACAAACCCGAGACCCATTTCAGAAAGAGGAGTCGCACCCATGGCAACCAAGACCAAGAAGAAGGTTTCCCTCCGCCCCCTGCACGACAAGATCCTCGTCGAGCGTGACGAGCCCACCGCCCAGACCGCGGCCGGCATCTTCCTGCCCGAGTCCTCCAAGGAGAAGCCCACCACCGCCACCGTCCTGGCCGTCGGCGAGGGCACCCTCAACGAGACCACCGGCAAGCGCGTCCCCCTGGGCATCTCCGTCGGCGACCGCGTCATCCTCAGCAAGTGGGGCGGCACCGAGGTCAAGCTCGACGGCGAGGACTACCTGATCATCACCGCGTCCGACGTGCTGGCCATCGTCGACTGATCTCTATGACCCAGGACCAACTCAGACAGGCCCTCAAAGAGCTCAACGGCGAGCGCAACGCGCACTTCGCGCTGGCCGGCATGCACGAGAGTGTGTCCGTCCTGACCATCCACAAGGCCATGCTCATCCCCGAGGAGACCGACCACCTGGTCAAGGTCACCGACGGCAAGAGCGTGTTCATCCTCGAAGCCGAGCGGATCGCATACATCCGCATCGGCCTGTAAGACACCAAAGACCCCGGGCTGGGCCGGCCCATTGCCGATCGCCCATTGCCCATAGCCCAGGAGATACCCCATGGCTGCCAAGCAGATCGCATTCAACACCGACGCGCGCGAGCGCATCCTCAAGGGCGTCCAGAAACTCGCCCACGCCGTCAAGGTCACCCTCGGCCCCTCCGGCCGCGTCGTGATCCTCGAGAAGTCCTTCGGCGCGCCCACCGTCACCAAGGACGGCGTCACCGTCGCCAAGGAGATCACCCTCGACGACCCCTTCGAGAACATGGGCGCCCAGATGGTCAAGGAGGTCGCCTCCAAGGTCTCCAAGGAGGCCGGCGACGGCACCACCACCGCCACCGTCTACGCCGAGTCCATCTTCTCCGAGGGGCTCAAGAACATCACCAGCGGCGCCAACCCCAACCAGATCAAGCGCGGCATCGACAAGGCCGTCGTCGCCATCGTCGAAGAACTCCACAAGATGTCCAAGCCCGTCTCCGGCTCCAAGGAGATCGCCCAGGTCGGCACCTGCAGCGCCAACCAGGACGAGGAGATCGGCAAGATCATCGCCACCGCGATGGACAAGGTCGGCAAGGACGGCGTCATCACCGTCGAAGAAGGCAAGAGCCTCGATACCGAGGTCGAGCTGGTCGAAGGCATGCAGTTCGACAAGGGCTACCTCAGCCCCCACTTCGTGACCAACCCCGCCCTGATGGAGGCCGAGCTCGACAAGCCCTACATCCTCATCCACGAGAAGAAGCTCTCCTCCGCCAAGGACATCCTGCCCATCCTCGGCAAGATCGCCGAGAGCGGCAACCAGCTCCTGATCATCGCCGAGGACATCGACGGCGAGGCCCTGGCCACCCTGGTGGTCAACAAGCTCCGCGGCATCCTCAAGGTCGCCGCCGTCAAGGCCCCCGGCTTCGGTGACCGGCGCAAGGAGATGCTCCAGGACATCGCCACCCTCACCGGCGGCACCGCCATCATGGAAGAGCTCGGCCTGGACATCGAGAAGATCGAACTCAAGGAACTCGGCCGCGCCAAGAAGGTGACCATCACCAAGGACAACACCACCATCGTCGAGGGCGCCGGCACCTCCAAGGACATCAAGGGCCGCATCGACATGATCCGCGCCCAGATCGACAACGCCAGCAGCGACTACGACCGCGAGAAGCTCGAGGAGCGCCTCGCCAAGCTCGCCGGCGGCGTGGCCCAGATCAACGTCGGCGCCGCCACCGAGGTCGAGATGAAGGAGAAGAAGGCCCGCGTCGAGGACGCCCTGCACGCCTGCCGTGCGGCCGTCGAAGAGGGCATCCTCCCCGGCGGCGGCACCGCCGTCCTCCGCGCCCGGCGCGGGCTCGACAAGCTCCGCAAGTCCCTCACCGGCGACGAGCGCATCGGCGTGGACATCGTCCACCGCGCCGTGTCCGCCCCCGTCAAGCAGATCGCGGCCAACTGCGGCCTCGACGGCTCGGTCATCGCCTCCAAGGTCGAAGAGTCCAACGACAACTCCTTCGGCTACAACGCCCTGACCCACGAGTACGGCGACCTGGTCAAGATGGGCGTCATCGTGCCCACCAAGGTCGAGCGCGTCGCCCTCCAGAACGCCGCGTCCATCGCCGGCCTCCTCCTGACCACCGAGGCCGCCATCGTCGAACTCAAGGACAAGAAGACCGTCTCCGCACCGGCGGGCGGGGATGATTTCGATTATTGATTTGAAAATTAGTGTGCGATTATCGAAAGATAATTGCACGCTTTGTTTAAAAAGGGGTGGGGTATGTCTATAGCGGTATTGTCACCGGAATCTATCGCGTTGTTCGGGATGGTTGCCGCTCGTCATTCGTCAACGGCACGATTAAGCAATTTGGCATATCAAGAGTTTTGTACTGTCGTAAATACATTATTATTGCATGACAAAGTGCTCGTTCTTCCGCCGGTAGCGGGTGTTCCAGTAGAGCAAACTCAGGGAGGGCTTTCGGGGCTTTCCTCGGGATCAGGCGTGCTGCGATTGCCATGGGTCGCAAGGCTGCTCGACGGTGGCATTAACTACCAAGTCTGGGGAGCTAAGAACATTCGAGTATGGAGAGGTGGGCTAGACCGAGACCCTGGATTTCCGTCAGGGGCGTACATGTCTGAGTGTGCGATCATGGCTACTGACTACAGATCCCAATTTAATCCCTTTGAGCTCTGCGATGGCATTGATTTTATTGAAGAGGCATGCTGTCGGTATGATTCATTCTACCGGCATGAGTATCAAGATGATTTTGTAGTCAATTGCAATGATCTTGGTGTTGATCCGGAGTTCATCAACGGTCTGATGAGCCCGGTGGCGGGGTTTGGGGATCTCAAGCACGGCGGTGGCGACTTTGCAGATTTTGTTGCTCCGTACACATCTTCTTTGCTTGATGGAATCCAGGTATACTCTTCGAAGAATCGGGATTTGCGTTCCGCTGCATATGCAAAGATCGAAGAAGTTTTTGGTGATGAAGTGGCCAAGTTGAGATCGATAAGATCTCATGTTGTCTCGTTACCTCCATTCGTAAGTGTGTTGCTCTCCAGAATTCCAGACAACTGTTCCAATCCTGGGCTTGTCGTTCGGGAGCTACTTGAGTTGCGAATGCAGCTAGAGAGCTTTCGTCGACGCATGGACGAGTTGCAAAGTATTTCAACAGCAGAAATGTCACTAAAACAGCTTGGTATTTGGCAGAAAGCCGTTTTTGCAGATGCGGAAGCCATGAAAATTCACATAGATACTCAATCTAGCGGCGGTGCCATCGTGAAGAACTCCTTTGATCTATTGCAGGATTGTGTAGTGAGCTTGGCTGTGAGTGGCGTTCCGGAAGCTTCAATTAGCAGCGTCGTGAAGCAGTTTGTTCCTAGGTTGTCTAGCTCGATTTGTCGTCCGAGGCGAACGGCCGCCTTTAGGGTGGCAAAGGAAGCATACAATGTGCGCGGTCAAGATAGTCTACTACCGCGCAAGTTGCCACACTGAGAAAGAGTGTTTGGTGGCAGATGCTCTCCTTCGACCCGCGGGGCGAAGGAGGATCAGCCGGGTGTACTGCTCACGCGCAGCTTGAGCAGGTAACCCGCCAGCCCCGCCCGCCTACCGCTCCCACAACTTCCGCGAAGGCGGCCCGTCCCGAACGCCCGGCGCCACGCCCTGGCGGATCCAGGCGTCCGAGTCGGGCAGCACCGGCAGCCCATCGACGACCGCCCCGATCGCCGCCCATCTTCCCCCCTCGCCCCGCCCTGCGGGGAGAGGGCCGGGGTGAGGGGTGTGTCTTACGCCAACAAACTTCGAAGACCCCTCACCCGTCATCGCTGGCGCGATGCCGACCTCTCCCCGCCTTGCGGGGCGAGGTTGGGATTGCCACCCTCTCCCCGCCCTGCGGGGAGAGGGCAGGGTGAGGGGTGTGTCTTACGCCAACGAACTTCAAAGACCCCTCACCCGTCATCGCTAGCGCGATGCCGACCTCTCCCCGCTTCGCGGGGCGAGGTTGAGATTTCCACCCTCTCCCCGCCCTGCGGGGAGAGGGCAGGGTGAGGGGTGTGTCTTACGCCAACAAACTTCGAAGACCCCTCACCCGCCGCCGCTGGCGCGATGCCGACCTCTCCCCGCCTTGCGGGGGAGGCTGGGATTGCCACCCTCTCCCCGCCCTGCGGGGAGAGGGCCGGGGTGAGGGGTGTGTCTTGCGCCAACGAACTTCGAAGACCCCTCACCCGCCGCCGCTGGCGCGGCGTCGACCTCTCCCCGCCTTGCGGGCGAGGTTGGGGATGCCACCCTCTCCCCGCCCTGCGGGGAGAGGGCCGGGGTGAGGGGTGTGTCTTACGCCAACGAACTTCGAAGACCCCTCACCCGTCATCGCTGGCGCGATGCCGACCTCTCCCCGCCTTGCGGGGCGAGGTTGGGGATGCCACTCGCTCCCCATCCACCAATCCCGAGAACCGCAAAACCACAACCGCTGGTGGGGACTCCCAACTTTGCGACAGAGCTCCCGAGTGTTGTGCGGTATATTCCTGCCATGCGGTTCAACCAGGATCGAGGCAAGAGTGAGAAGCCCGCCCGCGACCGGGCACGCACGCTTCGGCAGGAAGCGACTCTGCCGGAAGCCAAGCTGTGGAAACGCCTGCGCAGCGGCCGGCTCGGCGGTTTGAAGTTTCGACGCCAGCATCCCATCGGTCCGTACACGGCGGACTTCTTCTGCGCCGAAGCGTCTCTTGTGATCGAGTTGGATGGCCGCCGGCACGACCGAGAGCGGGACGCCCGTCGCGATGCCCACATGACGGCGCTCAGGCTTCATGTGCTGCGGGTGTCCGTAACCGAGTTCGAGTCGAACACCGACGGCGTGCTCTCGACGATCCTGCGAACGGCACAAGACCTCATCAGTAAGCAAGACCTCCCCCCCTCTCCCCGCCCTGCGGGGAGAGGGCCGGGGTGAGGGGTGTGTCTTACGACAACGAACTTCGAAGACCCCTCACCCGCCGCCGCTGGCGCGGCGTCGACGGCTCCCCGCCTTGCGGGGCGAGGTTGGGATTGCCACCCTCTCCCCGCCCTGCGGGGAGAGGGCCGGGGTGAGGGGTATGTCTTACGCCAACGAACCTCGAAGACCCCTCACCCGCCGCCGCTGGCGCGTCGTCGACCTCTCCCCGCCTTGCGGGGAGAGGTTGGAGATCCCTTCTCTGCGCTCCCCTGCGACCCCCGCGCCCTCCGCGGTTCGGTTCACCCCCCGTCCCCCCCGGCCCCCCGGCCTCCCTAACCCCTCCCGCAGGATCTTCTCCGTGCTCTTCCCCCTCGCCAGTTCGTTCACCAGCTTGTCGAGGTACCGCACCGGCCGCGTCAGCGGGTTCTCGATGTCCGCCGCGGGATGGCCGCAGATCACCCCCGTCATCTGCGCTGCGATTCAGGACGGGAGGCCGCGATGGCGTCCTCAAGTCAGGACGGCCGTCGCCGGCCACCCAGTGCCATCCCGAAAAGCCCGACGATCGCGAGCGAGCCCGGCGCCGGGATCAGCACCCCGTTGAACGTTTCCCAGCGAACCTCGACGTTGCCTGTCGAGAATCTCAAGTTGACCGCCGCCAGTCCCGACGCGAACGTCGTCGGATCGAAGGATACCGGCAGCGACAGCCCGTCCCAGCTGTCGGCGGTGTTCGATCCGAACACGAAGGCGGCTGCGAGCAGGTCGGTGCCTCCGAACCCGCTGAGGTCCGCGTTCGCGGCCGTCGTGCCGCTCGAATATCCGCTACCGTCGACCGACACGTTGATCGCCATGGAGTCGGACGGTAAGGGATCGACGTTGTTGGCAAACACGATCTCACCGAACTGGCCGGTGTCCGATGTGTTCCAACCACCGCTCGTGAACGACACGCCGGTCAGTCGATTGTCAAACCAGGAAAAGGTCGGAGGCAGGGATCGGTCCGGACCCCCTGCGGATTCATACTCGATCATCGCCGTCATGCTCTGCCCAAGGTCGAAGCCCGCGACGTCGCTGGAAACCACGAAGCCGACCACCTCGATCTGCACCGCGGCCCCCCGCGCCAACCCGCAAGCAAGAACGCTGATACCCGCGAACGCGAGCCCCGATGTGCCAATCCCATGCATAAAAAAGCTCCCGTTTGAGTTCAGTGGTGACACCAGAATGTAACACCACCCGGCGCGGTATCCAACCCCATGGTGTCTTTTTGTGCGGGTTTGTCCTATCCCTCCCGCAGGATCTTCTCCATCTTTCGCCCCTTCGCGAGTTCATCCACCAGCTTGTCCAGATACCGGCACTCTCGCGTCAGCTTGGTCTCGATGTCCTCGATCCGGTAGCCGCAGATGGTGCCCTTGATCATCCCGGCGTTGGGGTGGAGCTTCGCCCTGGCGAAGAAGGTCTCGAAGGTGGAGCCCGCATCGATGTGCTTCCTGATCTGCGCGTCGGTGTACCCGGTCAGCCACCGGATCACTTCGTGCAGCTCCTTCACCGTCCGCCCCTTCTTCTCGACCTTGGTCACATAGTGCGGATAGACCGAGGCGAAGGTCATCTTCGCGATCCGCTCGTCGTGCTCGGGTGTGGTCGTGGGCATGGGTCAGTCTCAGTCACCGGGTCTCTCACCCCATGGTACAACGAACACCCCCGTCCCCCAACCGTTGCGACCGCAACTGGGTGCCACGGCTTGCTCGCAAGCCGTGCTCCGTGTCCCCTCAATCGAAGATCCACAGCCACGCCCGGGCCGGGTCCCACAGGATCAACGCAAAGCCGAGCGCCCACATCCCCACCCCGATCACCGCCCCGCGTGCCAGGCGTCGCGGCGCGCCGTGGCCCGCGAGGATCGGGATCTCGATCAGCATCACGAACAGGGCCGGGACCGACAGCAGCCACAGGATCGCCGACACGCCGCCCATCACGTCCATCAGCCCCGTGCTCGTCGCGCTGTCCCAAAAAGCGCGGGACGGCCAGTGCCCCAGCGACACCCGCGCCAGCACCAGCGTCGCGAGCGCGAGCAGATTGGCGACCAGCGGCACCGCCCCGGCCGCGACCACGCCGATCTCCAGACGCTTCGCCCACCGCCCCCGGCGCCCCGCCCCGGGGGCATCCCCGAAACTCGAAACATCCGCGGGGTCAAAGCCCCGCCCGCACTCCGGGCACGGCCCGGGCGCGAGCCCGGAGAGGTCATAATCGCACCCGAGGCAGTACATACCGACAGCCTACCGGATCACGCGGTCCTCCATCCTCCCGTCCTGTTTTTTGACCTTGGTCACGCAGGGGGGGGGGGTAGACCGAGGCAATGGCCGATTTCACGATGCGGTCGTCGTCCTCTGGCGAGGTCGTGGGCGTGGGTCATCCCGGCTTGTCAAACTCGCGTCGATCTCCCAACGCCCTCCGTGAACGGGGAGGACATCGGGCGATCAACTCACCGCGGGAGCCGGACCATCCCATCCCCGATGGTCGTGAGGTACACCGCGTCCTTCGCGAGAATCAGGCCCGTGATCGGCCCCGGCAGGTCCGACCACATCGCCGGGGAGAACAGCTCCATGCGCGGCTGCCCGGCCACGCCACGGCGCACAAACTCCTCGGAGAGTTCCACCTGCTCGGGTGTCTGGGCGGAGAATACAGCACGGTAGCTCCCGGTTGCGGGATCGATGACGCCCACCTCGTTGCGTGCTGGCAGCGCGACCCAAAGGCGACCGTGCTCGTCCAACTCCAGGTTGTCGGGGAGCGCCAGCTCCACGAGCGTCCGCAGCGGGCCGATCCGGCCCCGGCCGACATCGAGTTCCGCGTGGAGCACCCGGTCGTTGGAGAGCTCGGCCACATAGAGCGTTCCTCGCTCCTCATCCAGCGCCAGTCCGTTCGCGTAGCGCAGGCCGTCGCGAATCAGTTCCGCCCGCTCGGCGAAGCGGCCGTCGTGGTAGGGGAGCCGCCAGAGCGACCCGTCCGGGACCGGAACATCAACGGCTGCGAAGTTCCGCGCCTCATCATCTTCGCGCGTATTCGTCGTGCTCTGTGTGAACCAGATCGAACCCCGGCTGTCGCGCACGGCGGTATTGATGCCATAGGGATGCCGATACACACGCGTTGCGGCACCGCCGTCGATCGCCACCCGGTAGATGCTGCCTTCCAGAATATCGGCCACGATGAGATGCGTGCCACCCGGCTCGAGACTGACCCCGTTCGCGGCCCTCGACCAGCCGGAGCTCTCCGATGGGTATCCGGCCGCGGGCATGTCACCGAACGGCTCGCTCGTCCCGTCCCGATGGACAAGACGCAGCCCGTGTACGCGGTCGGCCACGATCAGGCGTCCGTCCGCCAGGGCCACCCCGTCCTCGGGCCGATCCAACGAGCGATCGGCCGGGAAGATCATCGACGGGCTGAAATCCCAGTACCCAAGGGCGGGCGCCCCCGGCGGGGAGGAGGCGCACCCTCCCATCCAGTTCAGGGTCAGCATCCCGCTCAGCAGCACGCCGAGTGCCCGCGGAGCGGTCAAACGCGTCGGGGCGTCCTCCTTGGATGTCCGAATCAAACATCGCAACGCGGGGTGCAGCCGAGCAACGTTCGAGCAGCCCTCACCCACTCTGTTCGAAAATTGCATCAACTGCCTCCTTCCTGGCCGATCCCGCGTCCCCATCCGCCCGCCGGCCCAACGCTTGCAGAAACCGCTTCGTGTTCTCCTTCGAGTTCACATACCGCGGCACCGGCTCAGTGCCCCGCGTCGGAGTTCCACGCGTCGCGGGCGACCCGCCACACGCCGTCGGACCCGCGCCGCCAGACGATCAGCCCCTTGCCCGTGTCGCGGGCGGTGTCGCCGCCGGCCCGGGGCGTCACGGTGGAGCGGTAGGCGTACTGCTCGAACGCCCAGTCGCCGGCGACGACGAACTCGAGTTCGTCCTTCTCCCACCGGGCGTCGTAGGCCTCGATGTAGCCCGCCAGCCAGGGGCGGATCTCGTCCTTGCCCACGAGCCGCTCGAAGCCGGGGGCCATGAAGACCACGTCGTCGGTCATGACGGCCAGCATCGCGTCGACGTCCCCGGTGGCGATCGCGTTGACGTAGGACGCGTGGGCCGCGTGCCCGATGGCGGCGTCCGATGCCCGTTGGCCCGTCGTCGAGCAGCCGACCAGCGAAACGCCCATGCCTCCGGCCAATACGACCGCCGCCGTCATCCGCACAATCCGATTCATCGCGTGTCCTTTCGAAGCCCGATCCGGGCTGGAACGCCCCCCGGAACAGAGGGCGTCAGCGTACCAAGATCGAACCCCGCCCGCAGGCGGGTTCCCGCAACCCGATGCCCGTCCGGCGGGTTCCACCCGCATGGCCCCGCGACTCGCGCCGCTCGCCGCCCTGTTCCTGCTCGCCTGTGGCCGCGCCGGCGAGCCGGGCCCATCCACCGGTGGCCCATCCGGCAACCGGCCGGTCGAGCCGGTCCCCGTGGTGGGCCTGCCCTGCGAGGGGTGCGACACGGTGTTCGTCGGCATGCCGGCCGCCCCGGGCCCGGAGACCCGCGTTGCGGCCGCCACCGAGCCGGGCGAGGCGCTGACCATCCGCGGCACCGTCCGCGACGCCGGCGGCCGCGCGGTTTCCGGGATCGTCGTCTACGTCTACCACACCGACGCCGAAGGCCTGTACCCGCGCGATGAGGTCCACCGCACCCGCCACGGCCGCCTGCGCGCCTGGGCGCGGACCGACGAGCTCGGGCGATACACCTTCCACACCGTCCGCCCCGGGTCCTACCCCGGCACCGACGAGCCGCAGCACGTCCATATGCACGTCATCGAGCCGGGCCGCTGCACCTATTACATCGACGACCTGCTTTTCGACGACGACCCGCTGCTGACCCCGGCCCGGCGCGCGGCCCTGACCGGCCGCGCCGGATCGGGCGTGGCGGTGCCGACGCGGGACGACCGGGGCGTGTGGCAGGCCGGTCGCGACATCATGCTCGGCCGGAACATCCCGGGGTATCCGCCGCGCCCGTGAACGAGATCCATTCGGGAAAGAGCTTGCCGCGTGTGACTTCGTTGGCCTTCGCGGCAAGCCGGGATATGGTGGTGTGCTCGTGTGCCGGAGCGACGCGGGCCCCTGTCCCAATCGGTCATTGCTGGTCAAAGGAACGCGCCATGCAACGCGCCCGACTCGTCAACGCGCTGGACAAAGAGCGCGTCCGCGAAACCTTCCGCGAATCGGCCGCCCCGGCCCCGCACGTGCGCCGCCTGCTCGACCGGGTGGACAGCGCCCGCCCGGTGCGCCCGGTCAGCGTGCCGCCCGACCTGGTCACGATGAACTCCATCGTCCGGGTGATCGACACGCAGACCGGCGAGTCGGACACCTACGCCCTGCGCTACGGGGCGACGCGTCCCTGCGAAGCGCACGAGGCCACCATGGTCACCATCCACGACCTGCTCGGCAGCGAGCTGCTGGCCCGCTGGGTGGGCGAATCGTTCGAGTTCGAGGGCCGGCGCGGGCCGGTCCGCCTGCGGGTCGCGGGCATGGACTATCAGCCGGAGCGGTCCGGGCACCTGCGGCTCTGATCGACGCCGTTCCCGGTTTGATCCGGGTCTGGTACCATGCGGGCATGAAGCCGATCTCCGTCACCGAGACCATCCACGCCCCCCGCGACCGGGTGTTCGCCATCGCGTCGGACATCCCCTACGCCGCGGAGACGATTCGCGGCATCGAGTCGATCCGGGTGCTCGCAGATGCCCCGCCGGCGGAGAACAACCTCGGCCCGGTGGGAAAGGGTTTCGCGTGGCGCGAGACGCGGATCATGTTCGGCAAGAAGGCCACGGAGGACATGACCATCACCGGCTGGAACCCGCCGATGGCGTACACGGTCGAGGCCCACTCCCACGGCAGCCACTACGTCAGCGTGCTGACCTTCGAGGAGGTCGGGCCGGAAGAGACTCGGATGACCATGACCTTCGACGCCACGCCGCAGACCTTCATGGCCAAGGTGATGATGAAGGTCTTCTCCGCGATGAGCAAGCACCTGACCAAGTGCATCGCCGAGGATCTCCGGGACGTGAAGAACGCGGCGGAAGAAGGCGATCGGACCGACGCCTGATCGCGGTCGTTCAGGGGTTTCCGCGGCCGCCCTTGTAGATATCGTCGGCGAACCCCTGGGTCGCCGAGGCCGCGCCGCTGGCGGCCTGGTCTGCCAGCATGGCCATGAGCCGCGCGGTCTCCTCCTTGGAGTTGACGTGCGGGTAGGGCGCGTCGGGCACCGGCACGCCGAGGAAGTCGCACAGCGGCCCCCAGCCCTGGCTCGCCTCGAACACCAGCAGCCGATCGGCCGGTACGCCGGCGATGACCTCGGCGCAGTGCTTCTCGAAGCACGCCATCATGTGGGCGCGGTCGTCGAGGCGGCCGTCGAACAGGCGCCAGATGTTGGCGTTGAGCATCGGGCCCATGGGCGAGAGGGCCATCATGGCATTGACCTCGGGCTTGAGGATCGTGGCGTTGACCGACTCGAACCACTTGCCGGGGTCCCGGCGTGAGAGGATGACCTTCGCGTCGGGATAGTGGGCCATGAGTTCGCGCCAGTGCGTGCACGAGGGCCAGTCCACGGTCGACTCGTAGCCGTCGAAGGCGGTGTCCCAGAGCGACGGGTCTTCCCGGGCGGCCCCCTCGCCGATGCGGGTCCACAGGGCGACTCGGTCCGGGCTGGGCAGCACCTCGCTCATGTGGTGGCAGGGTCCGAGACCGAGTTTTTCCAGGGCCAGTTTCAGCGAGGCCGTGCCCGTCCGCCCGTACCCCGCCCCGATCACGCGCAGCGCCATTGGCCGATCCTCCCGGCGCGGGTGCCGCGCCGCGGCCAGCATACCCGGGTGGAGGCCGGTCGCGCTGGCCGCTCTCAAAAAAGGAGGCCCCCGGCGCGAGCCGGGGGCCATCCACACACGAGAAGGGAGGTCGGTCACCAGACCGGGGCACGCCCGGCGTCAGTCGTAGAGGGGCATGCTGGGCAACGAGACCTGCGGGAGATGGTCGCGCCCGATCCGGATGCTGGCGGTGCCCGAGAGGCTCACCCGGTCCGCGATGACCAGGTCGCCCATCTGGGGCCCCGTGCCCTCGATCTGGCTGTTGCCGACCAGCGTGAGCGTGGACTTGGGGGTGTAGATGGTGCCGGTCACGTTGAACTCGCTCCCGCCCACGAGGCGCATCGCCGCCGTGTTGGAGGACGGCTGGGCGAGGACGATATTCGCCAGCGGGCCGGAGTCGATGGGCGAGAGCGTGAGCGACGAGGCGCCCGCGAGCTCGCACGATCCCGACGCGATGATCAGGCACACACCCTGGCCCACCACGTCGCCGGACGTGATGGCGAGACCGCCCCCGCCGATGACGTACACGCCCGGGGAGAGTTCAACGCTGGCGTTTCCGGTGACCCTCAGGCCGTCTGGATAGAAGCCGGGCGTGAGCGTGACGGGCGTGGAACTCTGCTTGATGTTCACCGCGCCGTGCGACTCCATGCCGTCGCTGCCCGGGATCACCACGTGCATAAGCGGGTCGTAGATCCCCGGAGCGCCGGTGATGACGGATCCCGTGCACCCGGAGTTGCCACCGAAGGACGCGTTCCCGACCACGTAGAGCGCCGGCGCGTCGATGACCGCCTTCCCGACGGTCTGCACCGCGGTGGGCGAGGAGGAGTTGACGTACACGATCTTGGTTGGGATCTCGATGCTCGCGTTGCCGTTCATGGTCAACGCGCCGTTCGAGGACGCGTTGAGCACCACCAGGCCCGAGCCCGATGCCCCGCCCGCCTGGGCCACGCCCGCGACCGCCGCGATCATCCCGATACCGACTGCCTTGGTTCGTCCGTTCATCCGCATGTGGGCGTCCTCGTGTGCAACAGGGTTCGATGTCGTTCCGTGCTTCAAGGTCCGAACGATCAAGGCGGGCTGCAATGCCGCGGGGCCCGCGGCCCCGTTGATTGGGGCGAGCCCCGCAGCCCCCGGTGTGCTCTGGCTAAACTGGAGAAGGCCGCGGTCCGCGCGCAGCCCTCTGCGCGGGCGTGCGGGGAGCGCAGCGGGATGGGCTCTCGCCGGCCGAGTCCGAGAACGAAGGGAGTCCGAACGCATGCGGGCCGCACTCCATCATCGGTACGGCCCCCCCGGTGTGGTCTCTGTCGGCGAGCTGGCCGATCCCCAGGCGGGCCCCGGTGGGGTGCTGATCCGGGTGCGGGCCACGACGGTCTCCAGCGGTGACGCGCGACTGCGGTCCATGGAACTGCCCTCGCCGCTGTTCGTGCCTGTCGCCCGCGCCTTCTTCGGAGTGCTCCGCCCGCGGAACCCGGTGCGGGGGGCGGAACTCTCCGGCGTGGTCGAGGCCGTGGGGCGGGGTGTGACGGCCTTTGAGCCGGGGGACGCCGTGATCGCGGCGACCGGAGCGAAGGGCGGCTCACACGCCGAGTTCGTCGCCTTCCCGGCCGACGGACCGATCGTCCGCAAGCCCGCGGGTCTCTCGTTCGAGGAGGCCGCCGCGTTGTCCTTCGGCGGCTTCACCGCCCTTTACTTCCTGCGTGACAAGGGCGGCATCGCGCCGGGCCGGCGGGTGCTGATCAACGGCGCGTCCGGCGCGGTCGGCACGGCGGCGGTCCAGCTGGCCCGCCACTTCGGTGCGCACGTCACCGGCGTGTGCAGCGGGAAGAACGCCGAACTTGTCCGTTCGATCGGCGCTCACGACGTGATCGACTACACCGCCACTCTGCTCGGGCAGTTCCGCACGGACCAGCCGTTCGATATCGTCTTCGACACGGTGGGCACGGCCCCGTTCGCGACCGTCCGCCACCTGCTCGCCGAAGACGGACGCTACCTCGCGGCCGTCATGCGGCTCGACGAGATCGTGCGGTCCGTCACCACCGCGTTCGGACGGGGGTCGAAGGTCATCGGAGGCGTCGCCACCGAGAAGCCCGATGACCTGCGTTTCCTGGCGGATCTCGCCGAACAGGGAGCATTCCGTCCGGTGATCGGGGGGGTGTTCCCGCTGTCGGAGATCGCGGCTGCCCACGCGCTGGTGGACGCGGGTCACAAGGTCGGAAGCGTTGTCATCCGGATGCCGGGACCCTGAATCGGTGGTGGTCGTCGTGCCGGCGGATTCGGATTTGTTCGCCTTGCCCGGCGCGGTAGATTGGGAACAGCAAGGAGTCCGCCCATGCTTGAGTTCCATCTGATCCCCGACACCAACATCATCGAGTTCACGATCGAGGGTGAGCTGACCCGTGCGGATTACGACCGGCTGGTCGACCGCATGGACGCGATGATCCGCGCGCACGGCAAGATCCGCATGATCGAGATCATCAAACGGATCGGGCACGTGGAGGCTTCCGCCATGTGGAAGGACCTCAAGTGGGGGCCCTCGCACATGAAGCACTTCTCGCACGTCGCCGTGGTGGCGGACCAGAAGTGGATCGAATGGATGGTCGCCCCGATCCGCATGTTCGTCCACGCGGAGATCGAGGTGTTCCATCTCGACGAACTGGAAGAGGCCCGTCGGTGGATCCGGGAGGCCCGGTGAGACACCGCGCGGGGGAGCTACAGCTTGATGGGCTTGCCCTTCACGAGGCCCATGATCAGCGAGACCAGGAACAGCAGCACGAACAGGAAGAAGAGGATTTTGGCGATGTCCGTCGCGCCGGCCGCGATGTTGCCGAATCCGAAGACCGCGGCGACGATCGCGATGATAAAGAAAATGACAGCCCAGCGAAGCATGACGAACCACCTTTCGGGTGCGGCCCGGGTCGGGCCTGCGGCGAGGATACCACAACGCCTGCCACCCGGGAGCCTTCGTTGAGGGCATGAAAAAGAGCGGTCCAGAGAAACGAGTCTCCGAACCGCCCCGAGGGAAAGACACTTTAAGAAACTGCTTTCTCAAAGTGCGTCAACTGCCGGAGGCCTCTTCCAACCTCCAACCTGTCCGACCACAGAATAGCCCATCCCGGATGAAGCGTCAAGAGAAAGTGCTTTCCGAAAGTGAGTTTCGCGTCAAGATTCCGTGAGCAGAACCCCGGATCCGGGGCTCGCCCATGCCCGGGGACGGATTCTTGGACATTTGACCCCACGTGAGTTAGTATTCTCCCGATCGCGTTGGGGAGTAGCCGCCCGTTGGTACGGGCGCGACCGCCGTCAGGACGGCCGGCCATCCGGAAGGAGCGGCCCGGCCCGGCGACGCAGAACGGGCCATCCCGTTCCCGGCAAGACCACCGCATCCGGCCCGGGCCCTCGGATTGCCCGCGTCGGTTGCCGTCGTCCGAGTTCGGGGTCTTCCGTGACCGCTTCCAATCTGTTGTGCGTCGTGCCCGGGGTGCAGGGTGTGTCCGTGTGGGCCTACGCCGCGTTCGTCGGCATTGTCTTGGTGCTGCTCGCGCTGGACCTGGGCGTGTTCCACCGCCGGGCGCACGCGCCGTCGATGCGCGAGTCGGCCGCGTGGACGGCGTTCTGGATCGCGCTGGCGCTGCTGTTTGGCGGCGCGGTCTACCTGCTCTACGACCGGCACACGATGGGCCTCGGACTGGCCGTGCCTGTGGTCGGCTCACCGGGCGAGACCGTGACGGTGGGGGGGTTTGACGCGCTGAAGGCGTACACCACGGCGTATCTTGTCGAAAAATCGCTCTCGATGGACAACGTGTTCGTCATCGCGATGATCTTCGCTTCGCTGGGCATTCCGGCGATGTACCAGCACCGCGTGCTGTTCTGGGGCATCGTGGGCGCGCTGGTGATGCGCGGCGTCATGATCGGCGTCGGCGCGGCCGTGGTGGCGAGATGCTCCTGGGTCGTGTACTTCTTCGGCGCCCTGCTGATCGTCTCGGCCCTGAAGATGGCCTTCTCCGGCGGGCACGCGGCCGATCCCTCGCAGTCCCGACTGGTCCGATTGGTGTCGAGGTTCATCCCGGTCACGCGCGAGCTGGACGGCCAGCGCCTGTTCACGCGTCGCCCCGGCGTCCTGATGGCCACGCCCCTGTTCGTGGCCCTGCTGGTGGTCGAGGCGACGGACCTGATGTTCGCGGTCGACTCGATCCCCGCGGTGTTCGCCATCACCGGCGACCCGTTCATCGTCTTCACCTCGAACATCATGGCGATCCTGGGGCTGCGTTCGCTGTACTTCTGCCTCGCGTCGGCGGTGACCAGGTTCCGCTATCTCAAGGCGGCGCTCGTGGCGGTGCTGCTGTTCGTGGGCATCAAGATGTGCCTGGTGCACACGGCGTGGAAGATCCCCACGGAAGTCTCGCTGTCGGTGGTGGTGGGGCTGCTGACGTCGGGAGTGGCGGCCTCGCTGATCGAGGGGGGCGACGGGTGGCGCCGGGCCGCGGGGCTGTGGCGCTCGAACCGGCTCGTCCGTCGGTCGGTGGTGCTGCTGGCCAGCTCCGTGGTCATCGCGGCGGGTGTGGTCATCGCACCGCTCCCCGGCCCGGGGCTGACGGTGCTGGGCCCCCTCGGCCTGGGCATCCTGGCGAGCGAGTTCCTCTGGGCCCGGCGGATCGCTTCGCGGGCCGTGGCCCACGAGCGGGGCGCGCGGGGCGTGATCGAGCGGATCTTCGCGGGTGTCAGCCGCGTGTGGATCGTGCCGGTGGTGGCGTGGTTCTGGGTTTCCGCGTGGCTGCTGAGCGAGCACGGGCCCGGCCCTGGCTGGATCGTCTGGAGTTTGGCCTTCCCAATTTTTACGCCGGTGTGTTACATTATGTGGAGGTGGCACCTGGTCCGGGCGTCCCGGGCGCGGGGTCCCGGCCCCTTCGGGGGCGGAGGGGGGGCGATCGGAGGTGCGTGATGGGCGAGTACGGCAGGCCCCCGGTGGTGATCGGAACGTATCCCACGGAGTTCGCCGCCGCCATGGCCCGCAACGCGATCGTCGAGGCCGGCATCCCCTGCGAGATGCTGGGCATCCACACCGCCGGGTTCCGCGCCGAGGCGCCGGGCGGGGTCAAGGTCATTGTTCCGGCGGATCGCGCCGACGAGGCCCGCGCCATCGTTGAGGGGTTCAAGGTCGAGCACCTCGAGGACGACTGGGACGACTCCTGACGCGTCATGCGCCTCCTGACGCGTCATGCGCCCGCGTGGCGAGCCCCTACAGTGCCCGGCAGGACACGGAGGAGGCTCGCATGCGGATGAAATCGGTCGGACAATCGGGGATCCAGGGCTCGGTGGTGGCGCTAGGCACCTGGGTCATGGGCGGCTGGATGTGGGGCGGGGCGGACGAGTCCGACTCGATCGACGCCGTGCACGCCGCGCTGGACGCGGGCATCAACTTTCTGGACACCGCCCCGATCTACGGCTTCGGCCATTCCGAGATCGTGGTCGGCAAGGCCATCAGGGACCGGCGCGACCGGGTCGTCCTGGCGACCAAGGTCGGCATGGTCGCCAACGCCCCCGGCGGTCGCCCGATGTTCCGCTCCACGGCCGCCGGCCCGGACGACCACGGCCACATCCCCGTGAGCATCTACAACCACCCCGACTCGGTCCGCGCCGAGGTCGAGTTGAGCCTCAAGCGCCTGCAGACCGACCGCATCGACCTCATCCAGACCCACTGGCAGGAGGAGGACACGCCCTACGAGGACACCATGGGCGCGCTGATGCGGCTCAAGGAAGAGGGCAAGGTCCGGGCCATCGGCGTGTGCAACGCCACGACCGAGCAGATGGACCGCTACCGCTCCGTCGGCCCGCTCGATTCCGATCAGGAGAAGTACTCCATGATCGACCGAACGAAGATGGAGGGCGGCCAGCTCGAGTACTGCCGCAAAAACAACGTCGCGGTGCTGGCGTATTCGCCGCTGGCGCTGGGTCTGTTGACCGGCAAGGTCGGCCCCGACCGCACCTTCCCCGAGGGCGACCTGCGCCGGGGCAAGGATCGCTTCAGCGTCGAGAACCGCAAGCGGGTCCAGGAGCTGCTCGATTCGTTCGCGCCGATCTGCGAGAAGCACGCCTGCACGCCGGCCCAGCTGGTCATCGCCTGGACGACCCACCAGCCGGGCCTGACCCACGCGTTGGTCGGTGCGCGGAACCGCGAGCAGGCGATCGAGAACGCCAAGGGCGGGACGATCGAGCTGAGCGAGCAGGACCTAACGACGATGAACGCGGCGGTGCGGGGGATGGGCGCCGCGATCGTCTGACCGCCGCGATACTTGGTCCTGAATGACAGAAGCCCCCGCGTGATGGCACGCGGGGGCTTCTGTCATGAATCGCAGGATTCTTCGGCTTGGATCAGCGGCGGCGACGGATCGCGACCAGACCGCCGAGGCCCAGCAGGGCCATCGCGCCGGGGGCGGGGATGACCGTGACCGACACGTTGTCGATGAGCAGCTGGGAGGTCGAGCCGATGATGGCACCGGTGGTGGCGGTGAACTGGAGGGTCACGCCGCCGGAGACGTCGGGGCCGGCGAAGGTGGTGAACTGGTAGAAGGTCCAGTCGGTGGGCGAAGCGAAGAGGGGAGCGCCGCCGAGGATCTGGGCCGACGAGGTGCCGCCGCCGTCGATCTCGGAGAAGAACTCGGCGAAGTTGACGCCGCCGACGCCGTTGATGTTCTTGGCCCAGAACGAGATGGTGATCTCGTCGCCGGCGTTGACCTGGCCGATGCCCATGTTGGCCTGCTTGATCACCGCGGCCGAGCCGTCGGTGTTGTTGACGAGGTTGCCGTTGAAGTTGCCGGCGAAGGGGCTGGTGCTGTCGACGCCGAAGGACGACGCCGGGGTGGCGAAGTATGACCAGCCGGTGGTGTCGCCGGTTTCGAAGCCGCCGTTGGTGGTCAGCTCGAGGCCCGCGGTGGCGGAGCCGGCGACGGCGGCGATGAGTGCGGTAGCGAAGATCGACTTCATGGAAACCCTCTTTCTCTCTCTGTCAGATGTGTGATTGGGCAAAGTGCCCACGCACAGTAAATGTAACTGTTTCGCATAGGGAAATCCACTCTCAACCGGCAAAAATCGCGAGAAAGGCTCGATTTATTGGGCTGCCAAGTAACTGTTACGGTCGGAGTTCGCCTCAGTCGACGCGTCCAAACCCTCCGAAACAGGGTAGTTTCGCGCCGTTCCGACCAACCCGCGATGTAATCGTGGGCCGAAACCCTAGGGCACCTCGGCCTGACTCGGCGGGGGCATCGTCGGGGCCAGGAACTTCAGGCCCAGGATGCCGGACACGATCAGCCCGATGCAGACCAGACGGGCGGCGGTGGCCGGTTCCTTGAACAAGTAGATGCCCAGCAGCGCCGTCCCGACCGTTCCGATGCCCGTCCACACCGCGTAGGCCGTGCCGATGGGCAGGTGCCGCACCGCCAACCCGAGCAACGCCATGCTGGCCGCCATCGAGGCCACCGTCAGGACGGTGGGCACCGGGCGCGTGAAGCCCTGGGTGTACTTGAGTCCGACGGCCCATCCGATCTCGAGCAGTCCGGCGACGAAGAGCAGGGTCCAGGCGAGCATGGGCGGAATCTCCCGAGCGTGGTGGGGGGGTGGGGGGCGGAGCCGCGCGGCGGATCCTTCGGCGCGGTACGGCGATCGTACGGCGGGCCGTGGTCCGATCATGCGATTCGCACGCCCGACCGGGCGCCGCGGGAACAGCGCCCGGCCCGCGGATGTATAGCATTCTTCGTTCCGTGCAAGGCCGGTCGGCCGCACGGAGACGCCGGGAGGATTCGGTGCGTTCGGGCGCTTCAAGGCTGGGCCTGTTCGGCGTGTTGCTGCTGTCCTTCTGGGCGGCGGCGGGCGCGTTCGGAGCCTCCGACGCGGGCCTCCGCGTCGGCTCGGGCATCGCGGTCGAAGATGACACCGGTCGCAACGCGCCGCTGTGGATCGACAACGGGCGCAGCCCGATCGCCTCGGCCGAACAGCGCGCCGGGGGCTCGGGCGGGTCACCGCCCACGCGGGCCTCGGTGGTTCAGGTCCTGCTCCCCGCCCGGGCCGGCGTGTTCCGCCCGGCGTTCGGGATCGCTCCGCTGCCCGGTGAAGGCACCTGCCTGACACGCGGACGCCGGACGCGCGGACCCCCGTCCCTCTGACGCGGTCCCGTTTCAGCGTCCGATTCCCCGTGCCCCCGCGCCCGTTGCCGATGTTCCGGCCGGCGGGGGCTCACGAACAAGTCACAGGTGAAAGCGAGTCCCGTGCGGCCGATGCGCCTGCGCGGGCGGAGTCCGTCCCGATGAATCAGGAAAGCAAGAACGCGGGGGCCTCGCCCGCGGTCAACGTGTCCACCGAATCCACCAAGTACGAGACCGGCAAGGGATGCCTGGTGTTCGTGCTGATCGGCGTGGTGCTGGCGGGGATGACCGCCGGCGTCATCGTGCTGCTCAGCGATCCCACGGCCGTGGTCGCGATGGGCTGAATCCGGCCCTTCATCGCCGTCCGGACACACCGCCGGCCCGCGCACCATCGGGCCGGCGGTCGGCCGCGCGGTCATCGCCGGTTGAGCGTCAGCACCCCGGCGGCGATGGCGCCCAGGGCGTTGGAGACCAGGTCCCAGCCGGTGTTGATGTAGCCGCCCACGCCGTGCTCGGGCACGACCAGCGTGATGATGAACTCGAGGACCTCGTTGACCGCACCGAGCCCCATGCCGATCAGAGCGGCGGCCACGGAAAGCCCCAGCCCCGGGCGCGCACCGAGCGTCTGGCGCAGCGCCTCCCACGCGGTGATCGTGGCGACGAAGAAGCCGTAGAAGTGGACGATCTGGTCGTAGCGCGGCAGCGACGGGTGCAGACGCAGGGCGTAGAGCACCAGGCGGCTGCTGTCCGTGTCGGCGTAGGCCGCCGGGATGGGCACCGTCCCGCCGAGCATGTGCATCGCGCCCCAGATCGAGAGCAGCCAGAGCGTCGTGTGGGACAGGCGGGCCCGGGCGTTGAGCGCGAGCACGAGGGTGATGAACACCACCATCGCCCCGGCGTACGCGAGGAACTCCGCGTTGCCCTGGCGCAGGGCCATGGCCGAGCAGACGACCATGTACGACACGGTAAAGAACACGATCCCGCCGGGCAGCAGGGAACGGCGTCGGACTTCGGCCATGGACCGAGCCTATCAGAATCCCCGCGCCCCCGGCGGGCGGGGGACGGGGGGCGGGCGGCGGGGACGGACCTGCAAACCGGGCGGCCCGGTCTTTCGGCCGGACCGCCCGTGGGATTGCGGTTCATGCTCGTGCCGGGGCCGGGGCCGGCGGTGTGTTACGGGCAGCCGGCGTTAAACTCGGCGATGTAGGCCGCCACGTCGAAGAAGTTGAGCACGCCGAACGGGGCGGCGATGTCGGCCGGCGAGCAGCCGGGGCCCAAGTCCGGCCCGGGCTGGAACTCGTAGGCCCCCAGGTCGATGTTCAGCTCCCACGCGGGCACGCCGCTGTTGGCGGTGTCGGGGTCATCGAGGTTGCGGACGAGGCCGTCCAGGTCCCTCGCCAGGCCCAGGACCGGGACCTGGGAGGTGGCCGGGGTGTTGAGCGAGTCGCCCGCGTCGATCGCGGGCGATCCCGCGCCGAGCCGGAAGTCGCCCCCCGCGGCGTCGACGAACATGGGGTCGGCGTCGAAGTTGCCCGAGGCGTCGGGCGAAGACGGGGCCTCGGGCACGATGGAGTATCGCGGCAGGAAGTTGCCGCTCCCGCCGTGGCTGCCCGGCCCCGGGTTGACCACCACGCAGTTGAGCAGGCGCGTGATGGAGTCGTTGCGGACGCCCTCGAACGAGTCGTTGTCGCTGCTGTCGGTGTTGTTGACGAAGGTGCAGTTGACGGCGTCGAAGACCTGCTCGTTGTAGACCACGCCCCCGAACGCGGACGCGTCGTTGCCGGTGAACAGGCAGTTGCTGGCCAGCACCACGTCGCCGTCGGACACCCAGACCGCCCCGCCGCGGGGCGCGCTGTTGGCGTCGAAGGTGCAGCTTTCGAGCGTGGTGATGTCCTCCAGAACGGCGAGCGCCCCACCCCGCCCGGCGGCCCCGTTCCCGACGAACGAGCATCCGCGGAACGTCACGGCCGCGCTGACGACCGCCGCGCCCCCGGTGTCGCCCGCCGGGTCGACGCCGTCGCCCGCGGAGTTGCCCGCAAAGACCGTGTCCTCGACCAGGTGCGGGCCCGTGCCGCGCAGGTCCAGCCCGCCGCCGTCGTCGATGGCCGAGTTGTTCCGCACGACCGACTCGCGCATCGTGAGGCTGCGC
The DNA here is from genome assembly GCA_963975575.1 of uncultured Phycisphaerales bacterium. GTDB lineage: Bacteria > Planctomycetota > Phycisphaerae > Phycisphaerales > UBA1924 > UBA6054. Next base: position 442,816 of record CAXBHL010000001.1, read on the forward strand.
GATGCGTACACCGCGCCGCCGACGCCGCTGGGCGTGTCCGAGTGGTTGTCCTCGATGATGCAACGCTCGATGATCACCGACGAGTTGGAGACCGACGTGACCCCCGCCCCCGCGTTGGAGCGCCCGCCGGTGATGGTCAGGTCGCGCAGCGTGACGATCGCCGCGTTGATCGACACGACCTTCCCGAGCGACTGCCCGAACAGCACCACCTCGCCCGGCGTGTCGGAGCGCCGCAGCGTGATGTCCTTGTTGTCGATCAGCAGGTTCTCCGGGTACAGCCCCGGCTCGATGACGATCTCGTCCCCGTCCGCCGCCGCCGCGATCGCGGCGGTGACCGTCAGGTGGTCAAACACCCCCAGGCCGGGCCCGACCGTCAGGACGTCGGCCGCGGCCAGGGGGGCCAGGCCGGCCAGCGAGCACAGGAGCGCGACGGCGGTGGTTCTTCGGACAATCATGGCAATTCCTCCGTGTGATGGGTTCGTTCCGGTGTGGTTCTGCCAACAACGCGACGAACGGGCCCGGCGCGCCAGATCCCCGGCGAGTTTTCCGGTCCATCCCCGCCTCCGGGCCCGCGATTTGCCGAACAGTGGGGGGGTGAAAGGCCCGAAGATCTGATACGATCCGGCGTGGGAGACTCGGTGTGGCGACGATCGATCCATCAGCGGTCAGCAGCATGCTCAACCGGACCATGTCCGGCGAGCCCGACGCCGAACGCGATCTCTGCGGCCTGATCCACGACGAGCTGCACCGCATCGCCGAACGCCTGATGGCGCACGAGCGCGACGACCACACCCTCCAGCCCACGGCGCTCGTCAACGAGGCGTACCTGCGCCTCGCCGAGCAGGCGACCGACGACCCGGCCTGCCGCGATCACTTCCTCGCGCTGGCCGCTCGGGTGATGCGCCACGTGCTGGTGGACCACGCCCGCGGGCGCAACCGGCTCAAGCGGGGCGGGGGCGCCGGGGCCCGCGTCTCGCTGACCATGGCCGAGGGCGATCAGCCCCGCGAGACCGAGCCCGACGAGCTCCTCGCCGTGCACGAGGCCCTCGCCCGGCTCGAGCGCCTGGACGAGCGCAAGGCCAGGCTGGTCGAGATGCGGTTCTTCGGGGGCCTGAGCGAGGCCGACGCCGCACGGATTTTGGGCATCTCGCGGGCCACCGCCTCGACCGACTGGCGCTTCGCCCGGGCCTGGTTGATCCGCGAGTTGGGCCCGGACGCGGCTGATCCCGCGCCTGCGCCCGCCGGGCCGGCCGGCGACTGAGCCGGGGGGGAACCCAAGCCATCACCAAAGGGGGGATCCGCCGCGGGGCGGGCGCGGTTCGTGCGCCATGATCGGTGCATGATAGGGTCAGATTGTCCACAGTTTGTGAAGAATGGGGCGACGGTCTTGCATTGTGGGTCGAAGTGGGCGAGAATCCCACGCATGCCCTCGCGGGGACCGCGGGGGTGGGCACGTCAGACGCACAGGGAACGGGACCACCAACGGCAGGAGGCCTTCTTCATGGGACATCGGTCGCAGGCGGTCCTCGTGTCGACGCAACAACCCCGGGCAACCGGGCGGGCAGCGGGAGAGAGCAGTCGTGATCTTCACCGGACAGGCCGAGGCGACGATCGACGCGAAGTCGAGGCTTGCCATCCCGGCCAAGTTCCGGTCTCGCTGGGATCCGGAAAAGGACGGCTCGACCTGGTTCTGCGTCCCGTGGGTCAAGACCAACAGCCTGCGCCTGTACCCGGAGCGGGTCTACGAGGAACTCTTCCGGGCCGGTCGGCGCGATCCGAGCCTGACGCCCGATCAGGACCAGGCCGACCTGGAGCTGATCCTGCATTCCGCGACCGAGCAGGTCGACGTGGACGCGAACAACCGCATCCGGCTGGTGTCGTGGCAGGTCGAGGCGCTGGGCTTGCCCGGCGAGGTGATGGTGCTTGGGGCCGGCGACCGGCTCGAGGTGCGTTCGCGCGGGGCCTGGCAGGCCGAGTTCAAGGACAAACTGGGCGCGATGGCGTCGCTGGCCGATCGGCTCGGCGGTCGGGCGCGTCCATAAAGAAGGAAAGCACGGACGCACGGTGGGGGACGGATCCCCGCGGGGCAGTTCAGAAGATGGATTGATGTGTGCCCCCCGGTCGGACGCAAGGCCGCGTCCGGGACGGGGGTCCGGGTGAGAGCCCGGAGACATCTTGGAGGCCAACGGGGGCGGGCGAGCACCGACCCACCAAGGAAGGCGGGATCCGCAGGGACGCGGAACCCATCGGACCGCTCGACCGAGCGCACCCCGGCAGGCCCTTTGAACGACCGCCCGACCCACCACCGGGCGGTTGTTCGTTTTTGGGGGAAGGCACGCAGGCACGCAGGCACGAAGGCACGGAGGGGGGAGGGGGGGGAAGCGGGGCGGCGCGGCCATTTTGGACCGGCGGGTGAGGTGAATGGCCAAGAAATCGCGGAACTGATCGCCGGGCATGTGCGGATCGGGCGGGCAACCTGGGGACGACAGGGAGTTGACGCGATGCGAAAGAGAAGCGGATTCACGCTGCTGGAGACGGCGGCGGTCGTGGGTGTGGTTTCGCTGCTGGTGGGGGTGCTGGCGCCGGCCGTCAAGATGACGCGCTCGCAGGCCCGCGGCGTGGGCAGCGCGGCCAACCTGATGTTCATCGGGCAGGGCTCTGCGATGTACGCTCAGGACCACGGGGGGCGGATCTTTTCGTTCACCTGGATGGGTCCGCGGGGCGATGAGACGTTCACGACGTTCGAAATGCCCGACGGGAAGTCTCGGAGTGCGTTCAACGACATGGAAGCCGCCGCGTGGCAACAGACCGAGATACTGATGCGATGGACGGGCCGCACCACCGGCCCCGAACGCTTCCAAAACTCGGTGAATCGCATCCCGCAGAAACGGACAATCCTGCTGGTGCTGCAGGACTATCTCAACCGACCCTTCGCTGACGCGATGGTGGCCGACCCCGCCGATGCGAACCTGTTGCAATGGCAGTCAAACCCCACGGACATCACGCGAACGAACGGCATCCCGTACGCGCCCGGTTCCGACACCGCCGGCTACGACGATCCGAATGGTTGGACGGACGTCGGCGTGCGTCAGCGGTGGGCCTACACCTCCAGCTATCACACCACGATCTCTGCCTGGCAGGGCGACGGGCGATTCGGACAGCCGGTCTACACACCCGTGGCGGACACGCCGCATTTGTTCGCGGGCGGGTCAAACGTCCGGCATGCCGAGGGGCGCAACTACGCGGAGGTTGCGTTCCCCAGCTCGAAGGTCCACTTCTACGAAGAGTTCGACCGCGAGCAGGCGGGCTCGCCGTACTTCGCGTACGACCACGCCCGCCCGGACAAGCTCATGTTCGACGGGGCGCTCAACGACCGGCCCTCGGGCGACGCTCGTCCTTCGTGGAACGCGAACTTCGGCAAACAGGAGTGGCGACAAAAATACGTTCCTCTGCACACCTTCCCGCTGCCGCTGGGTGGCTTCGGTGATCCCACCCTCCTGAGCCAGCGGTACCGCTGGACGCTCGGGGGCCTGAAGGGCATCGACTACGTACCGGGACCGTTCATGGCCCCGTGAGAATCGCGGCCAACGCACACAAGCAAACAGGGATGACAAAGGAGCAACCGGCATGAAGTTGAGAAGCGGATTCACGCTCTTGGAAACGGCGGCGGTGCTGGCAATCGGCTCGCTGCTGGTGGGTGTCATGGCCCCGGCGGTGAAGATGAGCCGCTCGCAGGCCCGCGGCGTGGGCAGCGCGGCCAACCTGCTGTTCATCGGGCAGGGGTCGGCGATGTACGCCCAGGACAACGGCGGAAGGCTGTTCACATACACATGGGCCGGACCACTCCCGGGGCGTCCTCCCACTTTCTTCCTCATGCCGGACGGAAAGACGCGCAGTGCGTTTACAGATCAAGAGGCGGCATCATGGCAGAACACCGAGATTCTCATGCGTCGGACGGGACGGCTCTTTGGTGACGATCGCGTCCAGAACTTTGCAGGTCGATGGCCGCATCTTCGGTATTCCCACCTGGTGTTGATGGACTATCTGGGATCGACGTTTCCATCCGCGTTGTTTGTGGACCCGATGGACAAAAACCTCCTTGGCTGGCAGGGCAATCCGGCAGATATCTCGTCGGATAACCACATCCCCTATGCCCCGGGGTCTGTTGTCGATCCCGGGTACGACACCTCTGGGTGGTCGATAGTCGGAATCCGTCAGCGATGGGCGTTTGGATCGAGTTATCAGCGTACGACGTCAGCTTGGAATCAGGATGGAGTCGATTGGGCGCCCATGTCCCCGGTTCCTTTGACTCCACATCTCATTTTGGGCAGCGCCTACGTACCGCTTCACGAGGGACGATTTTTCTCCGAGATCGCTTTCCCGAGCAGCAAAGTGCATTTCTTTGAGGAGTTCGACCGCGAGCAGGCGGGCAGCCCGTACTTCGCCTACGACCACGCCCGCCCGACCAAGCTGATGTTCGACGGCTCGCTCAACGACAGCCCATCTGGCGAAGCCCGGCCCTCGTGGAACCCCGCCATCGTGAAGCAGGAGTGGCGGCAGACCTACGTCCCGCTGCACACCTTCCCCTTGCCTCAGGGCGGCTTCGGCGACCCCACCCTGCTGAGCCAGCGTTACCGCTGGACGATGGGCGGGCTCAAGGGCATCGACTACGTGCCCGGACCGATCATGGCCCCGTGAGAATCGCGGCCAACGCACGCAGGTAAGCAGGGACGATGAAGGAGCAACCGGCATGAAGTTGAGAAGCGGATTCACGCTCTTGGAAACGGCGGCGGTGCTGGCAATCGGCTCGCTGCTGGTGGGTGTCATGGCCCCGGCGGTGAAGATGAGCCGCTCGCAGGCCCGCGGCGTGGGCAGCGCGGCCAATCTGATGTTCATCGGACAGGGGTCGGGGATGTACGCCCAGGACAACGGCGGAAGGCTGTTCACATACACGTGGGCCGGGCCGACCCCCGGACAAGGCATGGTGTTCTTTCTCATGCCTGACGGAAAGACACGGAGTGCGTTCTCTCATCAAGAGGCAGCATCATGGCAGAACACCGAGATTCTCATGCGTCAGACGGGGCGGCTCTTCGGCGACGACCGCATTCTCAACTTCTCAGGCCGGCTCGTCCACCGACGGTACTCGCACCTGCCGCTCATGGACTACCTCGGGCAACCTTTCCCATCCATATTGTTTGCGGATCCAGCGGATGCGAACCTGATCCAGTGGCAGGCGAGCCCGGCCGACATTTCCTTGGCGAACAACATCCCGTATGCGGCGGGATCAGAACCCGAGCCCGGTCACGACGATCCCGATGGCTGGGATAGTGACGGCCTTCGGCAGCGATGGGCCTTTGGATCGAGCTATCAACGGACCACATCCGCGTGGAACACAGACGGCATCGGCGGCTCGCCCACCTATTACCCGTTTGCTGGCACTCCACATCTCATGTCTGGCAGCAACAGCGTACCGCTTCCCGATGGCCGCTTCGTCTCGGAGATCGCGTTCCCGAGCGCCAAAGTTCATTTCTTTGAGGAGTTCGACCGCGAGCAGGCAGGTAGTCCGTACTTCGCTTATGACCATGCCCGCCCGACCAAGCTGATGTTCGACGGCTCGATCAACGACCGGCCATCGGGCGAGGCCCGGCCGTCGTGGAACCCGAACAACGGCAAGCAGGAATGGCGTCAGACCTACGTGCCCATCCACACATTCCCGCTGCCGCTGGGTGGCCTGGGCGACCCCACCCTGCTCAGCCAGCGCTACCGATGGACACTGGGCGGGCTCAAGGGCATCGACTACGTGCCGGGACCGTTGATGGTGCCTTGACGTTTTGACCAAGCCGGTGAGGAACCCCAAACAAGAAAACGCCCGCGGGTCACGCGGGCGTTTTCTTCTATCCGGAAGCTGGTCGGCCGGGGGTGGGGGCCGATCAACCTTCCGATTCTTCGGTCAGGCGCGAAGCCTTCTTGATCACCACCGGCTCGACCGGCACGTTTCCGTGCGGGCCCTTGGTGGTCGTCGGCACCACGCGGATGGCGTCGACCACGGCCATGCTCTCCTCGGTCACCTTGGCGAACACGGCGTAGCCCGCGCCGTCGCGGGGCTCGTCGAGGAACGCGTTGTCCGTGACGTTGATGAAGAACTGGGCGGTGGCCGAGTCGGGCTGGTTGCCCAGGCGGGCCATGGCGACCGAGCCGCGGACGTTGGACAGGCCGTTCTCCCACTCGTTCTTGATGCCCTTGCCCGTGGGCTTCTGGGTCATGGTGGCGTCGAAGCCGCCGCCCTGGACCATGAAGTTGGGGATCACGCGGTGGAAGATGGTGCCGTTGTAGTGGCCCTTGTCGACGTACTCGAGGAAGTTGGCGACCGAGATCGGGGCCTTCTCCTGATTCAGTTCGATGTCGATGTTGCCCTTGGAGGTTTCGAGTCGGACGATCACGGGGGTTGTTTCCTTGGTTTCGGGCTGGGCGGCGCCCGCGCCGTCGTCGGTGGCGGGCTGCGCAAAGCCGAACATCGCGAGCAGAACGCCGAAGCCGGCCAGGATGCCGACCGAGGCGCCGAAGGTGGCCTTGGTGCGGCCGGCCTGGGAACCGCCGGTGCAGGCGGACGAGGAGCAGTTGCAGGTCATGGGATACTCCCGTGGACGGGGGTGAGGGTTTGGCTGGACAAATCCCGGGATTATAGGGGCCCGGTCGGTCGGGGTTGCCGCCGGCGTCGCGGGTTCTCGGGCCGGTTCTCGGTCGTTCGAGCGGGCACGGCGGGCGCGACCGGGAGACTCGAAGGCCGAACCATCCCCCAAGGCCCGGCGCCGTTGGCCCCGGGGCGCGTCGGTTCCGATGATCACTCCTTCGAGGAGGCGGTCCGCATGCACGGTTCAGCGCTGGAAATCGGGTCCGATCGCGGGGTTGGGCGACCAATCTCCCGCGATCGGGGCTTCACCCTCGTCGAGATCCTCGTGGTGGTGGTGATCCTGGGCATCCTGGCCGCGGTGGTGGTGCCGGCGTTCAGCGGGGCGACCGAGGAATCGCGCAAGGGCGCGTTCATCGCGGACCTCAAGAGCCTGGCCGACGCCGCGGAGGTCGTGGCCGCCCGCACGGGGCGGTACCCGGCCGACTCGGGCAGCGGGCAGTTCCCGCCGGAGCTGGACGGGTACATCCGCGAGGAGGACTGGACCCGCGGCACCCCGATCGGCGGGGTGTGGGACATCGAGCTGAACGAGAACGGCGTGACCTCGGCGATCGGGGTCCACTTCATGAACGTGCCCGTGCCCGAGGACGCGTTCATGGAGGACATCGACACCCGCATCGACGACGGCGACCTCGACACCGGCGTGTTCCGGCGTCTGACCGACGCGAGCCGTTTCTACTGGGTGATCGAGGAGTAGCTCAGGCGTCGCCGCGCAGGCGGATGGCGACGACCTGGCCCACGAACAGCTCGTGCTCGGACTCGAGGTCGAAGTGGCGGGCGATCTGGCAGTCGAACCAGGCCGCGCAGCGGTCGAGGATGGGCGACCCGGTGGCCATGTGCAGGTCGGGGAAGGGGTCGAACGGGTCGGTCACGTCCGGGTCGACGCGGGGCGAGACGGCCGTGTCCGCGAACCGGAAGCGCTTGTGGATCAGCCGGTCGTCGGGATCGACCAGCCCCAGCGCGAAGCAGCGGGAGTCGCGGATGATCGGGTCGATCGCGTGGCCCTTGCGGCAGGCCACGACCACCATGGGCGGCTCATGCGAGGCGACGAGGATGCCGTTGACCAGCACGCCCGCCCGGTCGCCCTCGTAGGCGCTGGTCATCAGGCAGGTGGTCCCCGGGATGAACGACAGGGCGCGAGCGGCCACTTCCGGGTCCAATGGGGCCGCCGGTCCGGTGCCGTTGTAGTTGCCCGCGTAATCGTGCACTGCGTCCGGTCCCTCCGGGGGGCTGATTGGGTATCGGCCGATCTCCTTACCCAGTAGATCGATACGCCCGAATCGGGGTCACGGACGAATCCCAAATACACCGTGATAACGCGCCAGGATCTCCAATATGCCCGTCCGGAAACGGGCTTCGGAGAACGTCAGCGCGTGGGTGCGGCAATCCCGGGCAAAATCTCCCCGATTTCGGGAGATGCGGTCGACGGCGTCCGCGAGGGACCGGGCGGTCGGTTCCAGCGCGAGGGCCCCGGTCCGCCCGTCGAGCACGGTGTCGAGGGCCCCGCCGGCGCCCAGGGCGGCCACGGGTGTGCCGCAGGACTGGGCCTCGACGGTCGTGATCCCGAAATCCTCGGTCTGCGGCATCAGGAAGGCGTGGGCCCGGCGCATGTGGTCGCGGACCGATGCGTCGTCTGCCCGCCCGAGGAATCGCACGGACGGGCCCCGCGACCGGGCGGCGTGGCGGCGCAGGGCGTGCTCGTGGCTGCCCGTCCCGATGATCACCAGCGGGCGTCCGGCGCGCGCCGCGGCGTCGATGGCGTGCTCGACCCGCTTGTACGGCTCCAGGGCCGAGACGATCAGCAGGAAGTCCTCGCGTGCGACCGAATCGTCCGGCGTGAAGTAGTCTGTGCGCACGGGCGGGTAGAGGACCTCGGCGTCGCGGTCGTAGACGCGCCGGATCTCGTCGCGGGTGTGCACCGAGTTGGCGATGAACTCGGTGACGTGGGGCGCGGAGTCGCGGTCCCACCGGCGGAGCGGCGTGCGGAAGGCGGCCAGGCCCGCGGCCCGGAGCCGGCCCTTGACGCCGGGGGTGGCGTACGCGTCGGCCTGGGACCAGAGGTACCGGGCGGGCGTGTGGCAGTAGCAGACGTGGGGCACGCCGGGCGGCGGGCGGAGCGCCTTGATCGCGACCGAGCTGGTCGACACGAGCAGGTCGATCGGATTGAGGCTGTGGTGCTCGGCCAGGCGGGCGCTCAGCTCGCGCACGGCGGCGGGGTAGCGGGGCAGCAGCCAGCGTCGCAGGCCCTCCGGCCACGCGTTGAGCGCCGAGACGGTGGTGGGGCAGGCGTCGATGGCGGGGGTGATCGGCGTCTGGTTGTGGAACATCGTGTAAAGGTGGACGGGCGGGTTCGGCAGGGCGTCGGCGATCGCGGCCAGCACCCGCTCGCCGCCGCGATGGGCCACGATCCAATCGTGGGCGAGCGCGACCCGGGGGCCGGTGGAGGCGGTCCCGCCGGGATAGTCGTTGGAACAAAGAGATGGGCTGGAGGGGTCTACCATGCGGACGCGGGCTGTTTTCGAGGAGGTCGGTGCATGCGGGGCAGGACGGGACTTTCGGGGGCGGGGACGCCGGCGAACCGGTTCGGGCTCGATTACCGGGCGGAGGCGGGGGTGCTCGGGGCGCCGGCGTGCCCGATCGTGGACGCGCACGCGCACATCAACGGGGGTCGGGCCGCCCGAGTGTATAAAGAGGTCTGCGACCTGTACGGGATCGAGCGGGTGTACTCCCAGACGCAGCTGGCCCAGGCCGACGCGGTCCGGGCGGTGATGGGCGAGCGACTGCGGTTCGTGGCGATCCCCGAGTACATGCACGAAGACCGGCGATGGGCCCACACCACCGGGTTCCTGGAGAACCTGGACGAGTGGCACGCGCGGGGGGCGCGGATGGTCAAGTTCTGGGGGGCCCCGCGCCTGCGTGATTACCTCGAACCGCTCGGCATGGATGCGAAGGAGCTGGCCTTCGACTCGGACTGGCGCCTGAAGATCGCCGAGAAGGCCAAGGGGCTGGGCATGGCGCTCATGGTGCACGTGGCCGACCCGGACACCTGGTTCGCGACCAAGTACACCGACGCGTCACGCTACGGCACGAAGATGTCGCACTACGAGTCGCTGTCGAGGCTGCTCGAGCAGACGGGCATGCCGTGCCTGGGCGCGCACATGGCCGGCTGGCCCGAGGACCTGGGCTTCCTGCGCGAGTTCCTGCACCGGCACCCGAAGCTGGTGATCGACACGAGCGCCACCAAGTGGATGCTGCGCGAGATCAGCAGGCATCCGCGGGACGAGCTCGTCGCGTTCCTGGACGAGTTCGCCGGGCGCGTGCTGTTCGGATCGGACATCGTCACCAGCGACGAGCACCTCGAGCCGAGTTCGAGCGAGGCGTTCGGCGCGGCGCTGGCGTCGAGCCAGGCCGAGGCGTTCGACCTCTACGCCTCGCGTTACTGGGCCATGCGGACGATGCTCGAGACCGACTACGACGGCGAGAGTCCCATCGCGGACCCGGATCTGGCGATGGTCGAACCGGACCGGTTCGACGCGATGAGCGCCCCCCGGCTGGTGGGGCGGTCCCTGGACGCCGGACGGCTGCGGACCCTGTACCGCGGGGCGGTCGAGGGGTCGATCGATCGCTGGTACGCGGAGGCCTGAGCGGCGGGCGGACGGGGTCAGTCGGGCGTTCCCCGAAATCAGGGAACCGAGACGGAACCGGGGTGGGTTTGAAGGGTCCAAGAAAGTTTCGGTTCCGACGAAACCCGCTTTTCAAATCGGGTCAGATTGGTACACTTGGGCGCATGCCTGCGGGAAGCCGTGGGTGCGGTTGCGCGGATCGGGCCCGAATCTCTCGCAGTCAGGAATGTCTCGGGCTCGGAAAGTGAATCGGATATGAAGCTGTATGTGGGCAACCTGCCCTACTCGATGACGGACTCGGAACTGGAAGGCCTCTTCGCCGAGGTGGGACAGGTTCAGTCGGCCAAGGTGGTCATGGACCGCGAGACCGGACGGTCCCGCGGGTTCGGGTTCGTGGAGATGGACGACGCCGACGGGCGCGAGGCCATCGAGAAGTTCCACGGCCAGGAGTTCCAGGGACGCGGCCTGGTGGTGAACGAGGCCCGCCCGCGTGAGGAGCGTCCCCGCTCCGGCGGCGGCGGTTACGGCGGCGGCGGCGGTGGCCGCGGCGGCTACGGCGGCGGCGGTGGTGGCGGCTACGGCGGTGGCGGCGGCGGCGGTGGTCGCGGCGGCTACGGCGGTGGTGGCGGCGGCCGCGGCGGCGATCGCGGCGGCTACGGCGGTGGCGGCGGCGGCGGTGGCCGTGGCGGCGACCGCGGCGGCTACGGCGATCGCTACTGATCCCACCCCGGTCCTCCGACCGGTGTTGATCTGAAACTGGCAGGGCCCCCGTCTTCGGCGGGGGCCCTGTTCTTTTCGTGCGGGCCGATCTTGCGCGGCCGGCGCGTGTGTTCCGGGCCCGGATCACGCTCGGGACGCATGAATCGTGACGGGAACGCAATCGAGGCGGCATCTGGCCCAATGAGCCATCGGCGGACGCTCCGGAACGGCGTGGTCCGAGAACCACCGGCGGAACGGATCCGTGCGAAGAGGGACGAGATGCTGAAGCGGCGGACTCATCGCGGACGAAGAACGGGTTGGATGCTCGACGCACGCTTCCAACGCGGTTCCGATGCCGACGCTGCGGCCAACCCCGGCCCGGCCGGGGGCGCGTTCCCCGCGTCGGACGGCATCGGCTCGCTGGCCGAACTGCTCGGCGAGCACGACGGCGCCCCGCGTGGCGGCGGCGTTGTCTGCCCTTGCTGCCGCGGGCACGCCAAGCGCGTCGTGCGGGCGCGACCGGGCGGGGCACGCCGGTGGGTCGCGGTCTGCGCGATCTGCGCCGGGCGTCTGCTGGCGGGCCACCCGGGCACGATCGTCGGCGGACGCGTGCGTCCGCGCCTCCGCCCGGCGGGCTGACACGCCGGATTCTTCCGGATTACTCTTCTTTGATCGGTTCTGCGTCGATCGGGTCCGCGACGATCGCGAGCGTGCGGATCGCGCCCGCGATCGCGGCCGCGGCGGCCTCGTCGGAGCGGGCGCCGAAGCTGACTTGCATGCGCGACGAGCCGAGCAGGTCGTCGAATCCCTCGGTGGCGCGGGTCAGGCGGGTCGGGGCGTTGCGCAGCGTGCCCGCGGCCGAGCCTTTGCGCAGTGAGCGGCCCGGCATCAGGAAGCCCGCGCCGTCGTACACGCCGACCTGCCCGCGGGCGACCACGACGAGGCGGGCGGTGGCGCTGGCGGCGGTGTCCTCGATGGGCGTGCGCCCGGGCTTGGGGTTGAGGAAGATGTGCACGTGCAGCAGCGTGCCGGAGACCTCCGGGCCGATGTCGCCTTGGGAGAGCCGGGCGAGCGTGGTGGCCGAGAGGTCGGTCAGGTAGACGTCGGCGGTGTTGCGGTCCTGGACCACGGCCGCCCGGGTGGGCAGGCGCAGGTCCAGACGGGTCGAGGCCGCGTCAGAGAGCACCTGGCCGCTGCCGCCGGAGCCTCCCGATCCGAGGCCGGCGCACCCGGTCAGGAGGAGGGTGGCGGCGAGGACGGCCGGAATAATGAGGGATCGGCGTAGCATCGGGCCTGAGGGTAGCCGGAAGCGGCGCGCTCTGCCCGGCGGGCTGGGGCCTTGGGGGCATCATTCCGGGGAACCGTGTCAGCGGGCGTGCGGATCGGACGGTGAGGGGATATGACCATGCAGATCGCACACAAGGTGAACGCTTCGTTTCGGATCCGCGCGCTGGTGATGGGCGCGTTCGTCGTCGCGGCCGCGCCCGCGCTCTCGCAGAGCGCCCAGCCGGCCTCACCGCCCGCGGCACCCCCGGCCTCCACCACGCAGACCACCACGCAGCCGACACCCGCGCCGGTGACGACGCCCACCCGCGGCGTGCGTGCCCCGAGCGGCGGGGTGCGAGCCCCGAGCGGGGGCGTCCGCGCCCCCTCCGGCGGCGTGCGCGCCCCGAGCGGCGGCGTGCGGGCACCCGGCGGCGGCGTTCGTGCGCCCGGTGCCGGCGTGCGTCCGCCCGTGACCCCGACGCCCGGCGGCACCCCGATGCCCCCCGGCAACCCGACCGACCCCGTTGACCCGACCGATCCCACCGATCCGCCCGGGAACGGGTGCGACCACGGCACGGACTGCACCTGTTACTGGTACCCCGGCTGGGGGTGGTACGGGTGGGGCTTTGGCTGGGGGCACGGCTGGTACTCGATCCCGTGGTATTACCGCGACGGGGTGTACGGGCCGCGCAACCGCGAGTTGGAGGTCCGCACGACGCCCGAGCCCGAGCCGCTGACGCCGATCGAGACGGCGCGGGTGCTGATGGAGGCGGGCCGGTCCGAGCAGGCGGTGACCTGGTACCGCTCGCACCTGAACGACAACCCGGGCGATGCGGCCGCGACGCGGGAGCTGGCGGTGGCGCTGCTCGAGTCGGGGCGGTTCCTCGATGCCTCGGCGATGATGGGCTACATCTATGACCGCGTGCCGGGCCTTGCGAACGAGCCGCTGCAGGAGAGCCTGTGGGGCTATTCCCCCCTGCGGCTCCGTCAGTCGGTGACGGACGCGGTGCGGTACGCCAACCGGTCGCCGTCGGGCAACGCTTGGCTGATGGTGGCGGTGCTGATGCAGGCCCAGGGCAAGGACGACGCGGCGCTGCGGATGGTCGAGCGGGCCACGGACCAGGGCCTGAGCCCGTCGATCGCGGACCGGATGCGGGTCCAGCTGGCCCGCCAGTAGGCCGGCGGCGGTTGGGGACCGGCCCGGGCTTTGGCGCGGTGGTCGGGGCGTCGCCCGCCATCGCCCGGCGGGGTGCGGTGGGGGGGTTGCGCTCAAATTGGGTGTGCGCTTGGGTTTGCCTCGGGGCGGGGGTGCGACCTAGGGTTGTGGCCCGGCTCTCACAACGCGTGAGGGCGACATACGAGAACCGTTGGAACCACCCGCGGTCCGTCCTGAAGGCCGGGACGGAGCACAAACCTCGGGTGGGAGGTGGAGATCGATGGCCAAAAAAGAAGTTACGCACGTATTCAAGATCATGGCCCCCGGAGGCAAGGCGACGCCCGCGCCCCCGCTGGGTCCTGTGCTTGGTGCCAAGGGCGTCAACCCCGGGCAGTTCATCCAGCAGTTCAACGCGGCGACCGCCAAGCTGAACGGCAAGATCGTGGGCTGCATCGTGACGGCGTACTCGGACCGCTCGTTCGAGTTCGAGGTCAAGTCGTCGCCGGCGTCGGTGCTGATCAAGGAGGCCGCGGGAGTCGAGAAGGGCTCCGGGACTCCGAACAGCAACAAGGTCGGGAAGATCACGAGCGAGCAGGTGCGTCAGATCGCCGCCGAGAAGCAGGCGGATCTGAGCGCGGGTTCGGTCGAGGCAGCGATGCGCATCATCGAGGGCACGGCCCGTTCGATGGGCGTCGTGGTGGAGGGCTGACCGATGCCGAAGATGACCAAGCGAATCAAAGAGAACACGAAGATGGTCCCGCAGGCTCCGGTGGAGCCGTCGCAGGCGTTCTCGACGCTCAAGAAGTTCAAGGGCCCCAAGTTCGACCAGACGGTCGAGGTTGTGATGCACCTGGGCGTTGACGTCAAGCAGGCTGACCAGATGATCCGCGGCTCGGTGTCGCTGCCCAAGGGCATCGGCAAGAGCAAGCGGGTGGTGGCCTTCTGCGGCGGAGAGCAGGCCCAGGCGTGCCTGGACGCCGGCGCGATCAAGGCCGGCGGCGAGGACCTGATGGCCGAGATCGAGAAGGGCTGGATGGACTTCGACGTGGCGATCGCCACGCCGGACATGATGCGTGTGATCTCCAAGCTCGGCAAGGTGCTGGGCCCCAAGGGCCTGATGCCCAGCCCGAAGAACGGGACCGTCACGCCGAAGGTGGCCGACGCCGTGGGCGAGTTCGCCGCGGGCAAGGTCGAGTACCGCACCGACAAGGGCGGCAACATCCACGCGGTCATCGGGAAGATGAGCTTCCCCGAGGCCGACCTCGTGGAGAACTACAACCACTTCTGCGCGACGATCCTGAAGGCGAAGCCTTCGACCGTCAAGGGCGATTACGTGCGTGGGATTACCGTCTCCGGCACGATGACGCCGGGCGTGAAGGTCGCGTTCGTCAACGCGGTGGAGGGTGAACGATGAGCAAGCCCGTCAAGAACATGATCATCGGTGAGTACCGCGACCGCTTGGGCGACGCCCAGGACGCGCTGGTCATCGGCCTGCGCGGCATCTCCTCGAACGACACCAACGAGATCCGCAGCGGGCTGGCCAAGAAGTCCATCCGTGTCAGCGTGGTCCGCAACAAGCTGTTCGGACAGGCGTTCGGCGAGACCAATCTCGCGCCGCTGACCGAGCTGCTCAGCGGCGCCAACGCGCTGGCCTACGGCGGCGAGAGTGTCGTCGAGGTCGCCCGCGAGATCGTCGAGCTTCTCAAGAAGTTCCCCGACATCGAGCTCAAAGGCGCCGTCCTCGACGGGCAGCTGTTCAAGGGCCAGGACGGGGTCGAGGCGCTGAGCAAGTTCCCGACCAGGGACGAGGCCATCGCCAAGGACGTCGCGATCATCCTGGGCCCGGCCCAGAAGCTCGTCGCGTCCGTCAAGGGGCCCGGCGCCCAGCTGGCCGGCGTGCTCAAGGCGATCGAGGAGAAGCTCGAAAAGGGCGAGGCGATCGCCAAGGTGTGATTTTCATCCGGCCCGGACGCTTGTGCGGCCCGGCCGGTTCCCAGACAACCCGTTTCCACACGACTGGCCCGTGGTCCGGGCGCCGATGGCGTCCGGACGGGTTAAAGAGCCGAACGGTTCGGCCCCTCTCGGGTGGGCGAGTGAGCACGCCACGCGTGCGGATTTGAAGGAAGTGAACCATGTCCGAGACCAAGACTTTCGACGCGAAGATCAGCGAGATGGGCGACAAGCTCGCCGGCCTGACCCTGAAGGAGGCCGTCGACCTCGCTGATTACATGAAGGAAACCTACGGCATCGAGGCCGCCGCGGGCGGCGCCGTGATGATGGCCGGCCCCGCGGCCGGCGCCGGTGCGGCCGTGGCCGAGGAGAAGACGGACTTTGACGTCATCCTCAAGAGCCCCGGCGGCAACAAGATCGGCGTGATCAAGGTCGTGCGCGAGCTGACGGGCCTGGGCCTGAAGGAAGCCAAGGACCTGACCGAGACCGCCGGCGCGAAGATCAAGGAAGGCCTGGGCAAGGAAGAGGCCGAGCAGATCGCCGCCAAGCTCAAGGAAGCCGGCGCCGAGGTCGAGCTGGCCTGATCCCGAACCGGGATCGCACGCCCTCCGCGTCCCGAGCCCGGGACGGGCGGGCGGCGCAAGCACACCGCCCGGCGGGCCGAGCAGGCCCGTCGGGCGATTTGGTGGCGGGCCCGTCCCGTCTGATAGGAAAATGTACGGTTCGGGGTCGTGCCGCCCCGGTCCGTGGTCTGGGTGGTTCGTGCGGCCGGCGTGGCGACGGTGCTTTGGAGGCTGACGCGGTGGGATCCCGCCCGGCATCCGGAAAACTGCAATCCGCCCCTGGAAGGTGCTTTCCGGGGTCCGGTGGCCTCGCTCCGCGCGCGTGTCTAGACTTTCGAATCGGCGGATACTTGGGCACAACAATAGTTTGACACAAATCGCCCGCCCGCGGCCTTGATTCGGCTGCGGCGGCGCGATCGAAACCATCGTGAGGAACCTGATGGCAGCGACGAAAGTGCGCGGTATGCAGCGTGATCGCACCGTTCGCAGCTTCGCCAAGCGTGGCGATGCGGCCCTGATCCCGAACCTCTGGGAGGTTCAATCGGGCGGATACGACAGGTTCCTTCAGCCAAACCAGACGGCCGAGACGCGCGACCCGCGGTTCGGTCTCGAGTCGCTGCTGAAAGAGATCTTCCCGATCGAGTCTTACGACGGGACGATGCACCTCGAGTACGTCTCGTACGACCTCGACGAGCCCCGGTACACCCCCGACGAGTGCCGCGAGCTGCGTCTGACCTACGGGCTGCCGTTCAAGCTGCGTCTGCGCCTGAAGCGCGAGACCCACGGCGACCTGCCCGAGGAGGACATCTACCTCGGCGAGTTCCCGATCATGATGGGCGGCGGCGAGTTCATCGTCAACGGCGCCGAGCGCGTCATCGTCAGCCAGCTCCACCGCTCCCCGGGCGTGGACTTCTCGATCATCTCCAGCGAGGGCGACCGCCCGCTGCACTCGGCGCGGATCATCCCCGAGCGCGGCTCGTGGATCGAGCTGGAGGTCACCAAGAAGGACGTGCTGGCGATGCGGATCGACCAGTCGACCAAGCTGGCCGCCACGACCTTCCTGCGCTGCCTGGACGAGTCCGTCGCGTCCACGGACGCGATCATCGGCCTGTTCTACGAGGTGACCGAGGTCAAGGCCAAGGACGTCCACGCGGACGACTGGGCGGCGGCGTCGATCATCGACACCGAGTCGGGCGAGGAGCTCGTCCACGTCGGTCGCCAGATCGGCGAGGAGGCCGCCGAGGCCATCCGCAACAGCGCCCTCAAGTCGGTGCTGGTGGTCCAGAACCCCTCCGACACGCTGATCCTGAACACGATCGCGGAGGAGAAGCTCGAGCAGTTCGACGAGGTTCCCAACGTCAACTCGGACTACGAGCGGGCGATGCTGAAGGTCTACACCCGCCTGCGCCCGGGCAACCCGCCGCAGGTCGAGAAGGCCAAGCAGCTGTTCATGGAGAAGTTCTTCGACGAGAACCGCTACCGGCTCGGCCAGGTCGGGCGCTTCCGCATCAACCGCAAGTTCGACATGGACACCCCCGAGGACCAGATGTTCCTCCTGGGCATGGACTTCCTGCGGGTGGTCCAGTACCTGCTTGACCTGCGTTCGAACCGGCTCGACGCCGACACCGGGCGCCCCGTGGCGCAGGTGGACGACATCGACCACCTGGGCAACCGCCGCCTCCGCACGCTCGACGAGCTGGCGGTCGACGAGCTGCGCAAGGGCTTCCTGAAGCTGCGCCGCACCGTCCAGGAGCGCATGAGCGTCAAGGACCCCGAGGAGGTCGCCAAGATCGCCGATCTGGTCAACTCCAAGAGCGTGTCCAGCGCCATCGACTTCTTCTTCGGTCGCAGCGAGCTGAGCCAGGTGGTCGACCAGACCAACCCGCTCTCGACGCTGGTGCACGAGCGCCGCCTCTCGGCCCTCGGGCCGGGCGGTCTGAACCGCAAGCGCGCCGGCTTCGAGGTGCGCGACGTGCACATCTCGCACTACGGCCGCGTCTGCCCCATCGAGACGCCCGAGGGCACGAACATCGGCCTGATCGTCTCGCTGGGCATCTACTCGAACATCGACGAGTACGGCTTCCTCCGCGCCCCCTACCGCAAGGTGGTCAAGGGCGAGGTGACCAAGGACGTCGTGCACCTGCGGGCCGACGAGGAGATCCGCGCCGTGCTCGCCCCGGCCGACGCGCTCAACGCCGACGGCCAGCTCGGCGACGGCCACATCCTCGCCCGCGTCGACGGCGAGCTGACCGAGGCCAAGGCCGACCAGGTCGATTATGTTGACGTTTCGCCCAAGCAGATCGTCGGCATCTCCGCCTCGCTGATCCCCTTCCTCGAGCACGACGACGCCAACCGCGCGCTGATGGGCTCCAACATGCAGCGCCAGGCCGTTCCGCTGGTCAAGGTGGACCCGCCCTGCGTGGCCACCGGCATGGAGAAGGAAGTCGGCCTGTACTCGGGCATGCTCGTCCGCGCCAAGCGCGGCGGCACCGTGACCTACGTCGACTCCAAGCGGATCATCGTCGACAACGCCGACGAGTACGTGCTCCGCAAGTTCGTCGGCCTCAACGAGCGGACCTGCCAGAACCAGAAGCCCATCGTCAAGACCGGCCAGAAGATCAAGGAAGGCCAGGTCATCGCCGACGGCGCCTCGACCAAGCAGGGCGAGCTGGCCATCGGCCACAACGCCCTGATCGCGTTCAACACCTTCGACGGGTACAACTTCGAGGACGCCATCGTCATCTCGGAGCGCCTGGTCAAGGACGACGCGTTCACCAGCGTCCACATCGACGCGTTCGACGTCGAGGTCCGCGAGACCAAGCTCGGTCGCGAGGAGTTCACCCGCGACATCCCCAACGTCTCGGAGCGCATGCTGCGCAACCTGGACGAGAGCGGCATCATCCGCGTCGGCGCCCGCGTGGGCCCCGGCGACATCCTGGTCGGCAAGGTCAGCCCCAAGAGCAAGACCGAGCTGACCCCGGAAGAGAAACTGCTCCACGCGATCTTCGGCCGCGCGGGCGAGGACGTGAAGAACGACTCGCTCGAGGTGCCCGCGGGCACCAGCGGCATCGTCATCGGCACCCGCAAGTTCAGCCGGCGTGTGCACATGAACGAGGCCCAGAAGAAGGCCCTCAAGGCCGAGATCGAGGCCTACGAGGCCGAGATGGACCAGCAGGCCATCGACCTGTTCAAGGAGATGACCCAGGCCATCAACGCCGCCATCGGCACCGAGATGGTCGACCCGATGACCCGCCAGAAGGTGGGCGCGTCGGACATCCCCGAGGTCATCCTCGAGCAGGTCAAGACCTTCAACACCAAGTGGATCAAGGGCGGCAAGGAGACCAAGGACGAGGCGGAGACCGTGTACCGCCAGTTCTGGCCCCGCATCGAGGCCGTCGAGGTCGAGAAGCAGCGCAAGGTCGCGCACATGAAGCGCGGCGACGAGCTGCCCAACGGCGTGCTCGAGATGGTCAAGGTCTACATCGCCACCAAGCGCACGCTGGCGGCGGGCGACAAGATGGCCGGGCGCCACGGCAACAAGGGTGTCATCGCCCGCGTCGTGCCGGAAGAGGACATGCCGTTCATGGAAGACGGCACCGCGGTGGACGTCATGCTCAACCCGCTGGGCGTGCCCAGCCGCATGAACGTCGGCCAGATCCTCGAGACCCACCTCGGCTGGGCCGCGCAGGTGCTCGGCTTCCAGGCCGTCACCCCCGTCTTCGACGGCTGCACCGAGGACGAGATCCACGCCGCCGTGCGTGAGGCCAACGAGTACGTCCGCAACCGCTGGGCGGACCTCGAAGAAAAGGCCCAGTGGCCGCACCACCGCGAGCTGCTGGCCGAGATGCCCGCGGGCGGCAAGGTCCAGCTGCACGACGGCCGCACGGGCGAGCCGTTCAACCAGCGGACCACGGTCGGCTTCATGTACATGCTCAAGCTGCACCACCTGGTCGACGACAAGATCCACGCCCGCGCCACCGGCCCCTACAGCCTGATCACCCAGCAGCCGCTGGGCGGCAAGGCCCGCACGGGCGGCCAGCGCTTCGGCGAAATGGAAGTGTGGGCCCTGGAGGCGTACGGCGCCGCCTACATCCTCCAGGAGCTGCTCACCGTCAAGAGCGACGACGTGGAAGGCCGCACCAAGATCTACGAGTCGATGGTCAAGGGCACCAACACGCTCGAGGCGGGCATGCCCGTCGCGTTCGATGTGCTCTGCAACGAGCTCAAGGGTCTGGGCATGAACATCACCCTCGAGAAGAAAGAACTCGAGGGCGGCAGCCTGTTGTAAGTGAGCGATGATGCAAGGCGACCGTTCCAAGTATGTACAACTTGTGACCCGTCGTCTCGAAAGTATCCTTGCGGAACGTGAAAGTGAACTTCCAGCAAGGTTTAAAATTGTGCGGGTAGATGGCGTCCAGTCTGATTGGAAACTTGCAATCAGTATTGATCCCGAGCCCGCGATTGATGGTTGGTACGACTACGAGGAACTGTTCAAAGAGATAGCCGAAGGCATCAACGAGGAGTTCAAGGGCAACAGGTGGTATTTCGGAATTGAAGTCCGTGTCCCACTCCAGTTCTTGGGCGAACTCGGCGCAGCGGTGAAGAAGGCTCATCTCGATCAGGATCTCGATAACTCGCGTTTCCGCAGCGTTCGCTTGCAGAAAGGCCCCCATGATGACTGAGAACGTGTACGAGCGGGTGAACGACTACAGCGCTGTCAAGGTGACCCTCGCGTCGCCCAACGACATCCGCGCGTGGTCCTACGGCGAGGTCAAGAAGCCCGAGACCATCAACTACCGCACCTACCGCCCCGAGAAAGACGGCCTGTTCTGCGAGCGGATCTTCGGTCCGGAGCGTGACTACGAGTGCGCCTGCGGCAAGTACCGCGGCACCAAGTACAAGGGCTACATCTGCGACCGCTGCGGCGTGAAGGTGACCCACTCGCGCGTCCGCCGCAAGCGCATGGGCCACATCAACCTGGCCGCCCCCGTCGTGCACATCTGGTTCTTCAAGAGCATGCCCAGCCGCCTGGGCACGCTGCTGGCCATGAAGACCAGCGACATCGAGAAGATCATCTACTACCAGGACTACGTCGTCACCAAGCCCGGCGACACCGAGCTCAAGTACAAGCAGGTCCTGACCGAGGACGAGCACCGCGCCGCCCTCGAGAAGTACGGCAACGAGTTCACGGCCCACATGGGTGCCGACGCCGTCCGCGTGCTCATCGAGCAGCAGGACCTCAACGCCGACGCCGACCAGATCCGCGCCGACCTGGCCGCCACCCGCAGCAAGCAGAAGACCAAGGACCTGGCCAAGCGCCTCAAGCTCGTCGAGCAGATCCGCGGCAGCGAGAACGACCCGGCCTGGCTGGTCATGGACGTCATCCCGGTCATCCCGCCCGACCTGCGCCCGCTGGTGCTCATGGAGAGCGGCAACTTCGCCACCTCCGACCTCAACGACCTGTACCGGCGCATCATCAACCGCAACAACCGGCTCAAGAAGCTGATGGACCTCAACGCCCCCGAGGTGATCATCCGCAACGAGAAGCGGATGCTCCAGCAGGCCGTCGACGCGCTGTTCGACAACGGCCGCTGCCGCCGCCCGGTGCTCGGCTCCTCGAACCGCGCCCTCAAGTCGCTGACCGACATGATCAAGGGCAAGCAGGGCCGCTTCCGCGAGAACCTGCTGGGCAAGCGCGTGGACTACTCCGCGCGTTCCGTGATCGTCATCGGCCCCGAGCTCAAGCTCAACCAGTGCGGCCTGCCCAAGAAGATCGCGCTCGAGCTCTACCAGCCGTTCATCATCCGCAAGCTCAAGGAGCACGGGCTCGCCGACACGATCAAGAGCGCCAAGCGGATGCTCGAGCGTCGTGACGCCGAGGTCTGGGACATCCTCGAAGAGGTGATCTACCAGCACCCCGTCATGCTCAACCGCGCCCCGACCCTCCACCGGATGGGCATCCAGGCCTTCGAGCCCGTGCTGGTCGAGGGCAACGCCATCCAGCTGCACCCCCTCGTCTGCGCCGGCTTCAACGCCGACTTCGACGGCGACCAGATGGCCGTCCACCTGCCGCTGTCGGTCGAGGCCCAGGCCGAGGCCCACGTGCTGATGCTGTCCACGCACAACGTGTTCAGCCCGGCCAACGGCCAGCCCATCATCTCGGCCTCGCAGGACATCGTCATGGGCGTGTACTTCATCACGACCACCCAGGGCGACCCCACCAAGGCCGACGAGAAGACCCTGCCCCGCTTCAAGGACCGCCACGAGGCGCTCATGTCTTATGACTCGGGCAAGATCGGCGTCCACGACCTGATCTCCGTCCGGCTCGAACGCTTCACCGAGGTGGTCACCAAGGAGCGCGGCCCCACGGAGAAGATGCCTGAGAACCAGCGCATCATCACCACCGTCGGACGCGTGCTCTTCGCCGACATCCTGCCCGACGGCATGCCGTTCTACAACTGTGCCATCGGCAAGAAGGGCTGCGCCCGCGTCATCGACGACACCTACGAGTACTGCGGCCGCGCCGCCACCATCAACATCCTCGACGCCATGAAGGAGATCGGCTTCAAGCAGGCGACCCTCGCCGGCCTGTCGTTCGGCATCACCGACGTGCGCATCCCCGTCGAGAAGCAGGCCATCCTGGACGAGAGCCAGAAGAAGGCCGACCGCGTCGAGAAGAACTACGACCGCGGCATCATCACCGACCGCGAGCGCTACAACCAGCTGCTGGACATCTGGTCGCACTGCCGCGAAGAGGTCACCAAGAAGCTGGTCGAGACGCTCAAGAACGACCGTCGCCACGAGGACGGCTCCTACGCCGACATCCCCTCGGGCGCGGGCACCAAGTTCCTCAACCCCGTCTACCTCATGTCCGACTCGGGCGCCCGCGGCAACGTCAGCCAGCTGCAGCAGCTCGCCGGCATGCGTGGTCTGATGGCCAAGCCCTCGGGCGAGATCATCGAGACCCCCATCCGGGCGAACTTCCGCGAGGGCCTGTCGATCCTCGAGTACTTCTCGTCCACCCACGGCGCCCGCAAGGGTCTGGCCGACACCGCCCTGAAGACCGCCGACTCGGGCTACCTGACCCGCAAGCTCTGCGACGTGGCCCAGTCCGTCATCGTCACCGAGCACGACTGCGGCTCCAAGCGCGGCATCCTCAAGCGCGCCCTCTACAAGGGCGAGCAGGTCGACGTGGCCCTGCGGGACCAGATCGTCGGGCGTGTCAGCGTCAACGCCATCGTCAACCCCGTCACCGACGAGGTCATCGTCCGTGCCAACGAGATGATCTCCGACGAGGCCGCCAAGAAGGTCGAGGACCTGGGCATCGACTCGGTCATGGTCCGCTCCCCGCTGACCAGCGACTCGATCACCGGCTGCTCGGCGCTCGATTACGGCATGGACATGTCCAGCGGCAAGATGGTCGAAGAGGGCATGGCGGTGGGCATCATCGCCGCCCAGTCCATCGGCGAGCCCGGCACGCAGCTGACCATGCGGACCTTCCACACCGGCGGCATCGGCACGCGTTCGGTCTCCGAGACCGAGTACCGCGCCCTCAACGCGGGCACGGTCGACCTGCGTGACTGCAACCCCGTGCCCGGCAAGGACGAGGAGGGCAACGACTGCCTCGTCGCCCTGAAGCGCAACGGCGAGCTGGCCGTGCTCGACGACAAGGGGCGCGAGCTCGAGAAGTCCAAGATCCCCTACGGCGGCTACATCTACGCGGCCCAGGGCGAGACCGTCAAGCGTCTGCAGCCCCTGTTCAAGTGGGACCCGCACCGCACGCCCATCCTCGCCGAGAAGTCCGGCCTGGTCCGCTTCGTCGACATCGAGGTCGGCGGGACCGTGCGTGAAGAGGACGCCGGCCGCGGCCAGAAGGCCCTCGTGGTCATCGAGCACAAGGGCGATCTGCACCCGCAGATCAACATCGTTGACGAGCAGGGCAACATCCTCGACTTCCACTACCTCCCCGCCAAGGCGCGTCTGGAAGTCGCCGACGGCCAGGCCATCGCCGCCGGCTCCATGGTGGCCCGCCAGCCCCGCGGCGCCGCCGGCTCGCAGGACATCGTCGGCGGTCTGCCCCGCGTGACCGAGATCTTCGAGGCCCGCAAGCCCAAGGACCCCGCCGTCATGGCGGAGATCTCCGGGCGGATCGAGCTGCACGCCGAGAAGCGCAAGGGCAAGATGACCATCCGCGTCATCTCCGACTCGGGCATCGAGAAGGACCACCACGTCCCGTCCGACAAGGGCCTGCTGGTCCACACGGGCGACTTCGTCCAGGCCGGCGACGCCCTGACCGAAGGCCCTCTGGTCCCGCACGACATCCTGCGGATCAAGGGCGAGGAGGCCCTCTGGCAGTACATGCTCGACGAGGTCCAGAACGTCTACCGCGCCCAGGGCGTGACCATCAACGACAAGCACATCGAGCTGATGCTCAGCCAGATGCTCCGCAAGGTGCGCGTCGAGAACCCCGGCGACACGGACCTGCTCCCCCACGAGGTGGTCGACAAGGTCGTCTTCCGCAAGATCAACCAGGCCATGGCCCGCATGGTCCGCGTCACCGAGGCCGGCAGCACCACGCTGCGGGTCGGCGAGCTGATCGCCATGGACGTGATCAAGGAAGCCAACGCCAAGGCCGAGGCCGAGGGCGGCGAGATCGCCAGAGCCAAGCGGGGCCGCCCCGCGACGGGCCGCACGCTGCTGCTGGGCATCACCAAGGCCGCGCTCTCCAGCGACTCGTTCCTCTCGGGCGCGTCCTTCCAGGAGTCCACCAAGGTGCTCACCGAGGCCGCCCTCCGCGGCGCCGAGGACCACCTCATCGGCCTCAAGGAGAACGTGCTCCTCGGCCACCTGATCCCCGCGGGCACCGGCTTCCGCAAGTACCAGGACATCAAGGTCCGCGCCCTCGTGGCACCCCCCGAGGACCGCGACACCGATTCCTTCGAGGACGGCTACGCCGACTACGACATGCCCTCCGTCGAGGTGAAGGTCGGGGACACACCCGCCCACTCCGCCTCGGACAACTGATCCGTCCCCGCCGGCACCACCGCAACCCCAAGGCCCGCGTCACCATGACGCGGGCCTTTTCGTTGGCCGTTTGATCGCGGGTTTGTGGAAGGGCCGACCGGCCCGGCGGTCGGCTCAGGACTCGGCGCAGGCCGCCCGCACGATGGCTTCGCGGTGGTCGAACGCGACCCGCCCGGTCCGCAGCGTCAGCTTCACGTAGGGCCGGCACATGCCGCAGCCGGTGGTGCACTTGAGCTCGCTGGCCAGGGCGTCCAGCAGCGCCGCCTCGTCGGTGACGCCCCGGGCACGCAGTTCCGCCGCCCGCGTCTTGACGCGGGCGAGCGGGACCTGGTGGCACACGCAGCGGTCGACCATGGAGAACCGGGATCCTTCCTCGTCGAGCCCGCTCGGGAGCGGCCCGGCAGCCGGCCTACCAGCGGCTCCAGTCGGGCACGTAGTAGGGGTCGTTGCTTGCGCTGACCGACCCGATGGCAAAGCGTTCGTTGCGGACGGCGTCCGGATCCACCCGATGGGGATGCACGGACCCGTCCGCCCGTCCGATCACGGAGTCCCCGAAACCGGTGTCGCCCCGCCCGTGCCGGAACGCGGTGGTCGGCGACAGGTTCGCCCGCCAGGTGCCCCGCTGGCGCTTGAAGAGCATCGGCGGGTCGAGCAGGGCCGAGTTGCTGGGCATGTCCGCGTGCAGGGCCAGGAGCGTGTCGCCGAAAACGAACAGCTCCGCGGGGCGGTGGATGTCGTGCAGGGCCGGCCAGCGTCGCCCGACCAGGTCCATGTACCCCGACGAGGCCGGGGCCAGGGCGTAGGCGTTGTAGCCGTAGGTGGTCGTGAACCCCCCGCCCGAACCCTGCTCGCGGTAGGAGCCCTCCCGCTGGGCCGGGCACTCGAACACGGACCCGGCGGACAGGGTCGCGTCGAGATACGGTGCCAGCGTCCCGTCCTCGTGGACGACCCGTCCGGTCGCGGGGTCCTCCGAGCCGTACCAGTACACCCGACGGCCGGTGTTGGGCGCCGCGTGCGGCAGGGCCTTGCCCTCGGCGTCGGAGGCGTACATCGACCAGGCCATCAGCAACTGGCGCTCGTTGGACATGCACACCGCACGCCGGGCCGCCCCCCGGGCCGAGCCGATCGCGGGCAGCAGGATGCCCATCAGCGTCGCGATGATGGCGACGTTGATGAGCACCTCGATCAGCGTGAAGCCCCGGCGTGGCATCAGTCGCGGGCCTCCCGAAGCGCGATCTGGAAGTCGAACCCGTCGAGCACGCCGTTGCCGTTCAGGTCCGGCAGGGTCCGGTTGGCCCAGCGGGCCAGGACGACGGCCCGCGGCCAGGACGGCGCGCCGAAGGCGTAGAGCCCGTCCCGTCCGGCGGCGTACAGCTCGCTCCCGACCAGCGCCGGGCTGCCGCCGCAGTCGTCGGAGGTGGCGATGACGAAGTCCGGGTGGGCCGGGTGCTTGGTCAGATCGATCAGGCTCAGGGCGCTGCCGGACCCGTAGAAGCCGTCGAGGGCCGGGTCCGGGGCCGACGCGACGTATGCGGCCGGGCGCCCGTCGGGCAGCTCGACCACGATGGGCTGGCTGGTCCAGTTCCCGACCGACAGGAACGTCTCGCCGGGGTCCCAGGTGCCGTTGCCGTTGGCGTCGTCGAGGGTGTCGATCGCCGAGTCCCAGAGCCGGACCGCGCCGCCCCACGGCTGCTCGTAGATGAGCTGGATGCTCGGCAGCGATCCGAACACCGAGAACATGGAGGTGAACGGCACGCCCCCGGAAACGAGGACGAAGCCCGAACCGAGCGGGACCGGGACGGTGTCGGTGCGGTTGGTGGGCACCGACCAGAGCTGCTGGCCGGTGTGGCGGTCGAGCTTGACGGTGGCGGCGCTGAACTGGTCGCCGTGGAACGAGTAGGTCGATGCGTAGACGCTCTGGCCCTTGATCGCCACGCCGGCGAAGAAGCCGCTGGGGTCGGTGTGGTGGTACACCCACAGGGGCGCGGGGGCGGCCGACGCGTCGGCGGGGAACGCCCGGACGGTGCCCTGGTCCCAGGTCCCGCCTCCGGTGGCGGTGGAGACGTACACCACGCCGTCCTTGTAGGAGGGGGTGTTGCCGGAGGTCTGCCCGTCGAGCGCGACGGACCACAGGAGATCGCCGGGCTGGTGGGGGTTGAGGGTGGGATGGAACGGGCTGGTGTTCAGGCAGTAGAGCCGGCCGCTGACGCCGGAGGCGAAGGAGTGGTCGGTGATGAAGGCGCGGTTGCGGGGGCCGAGATCGTGCGTGACCACCGGCGATGCGTTGACGACGATGCGTCCGAGCGGCGTGGACCAGCGGGTGGTGCCGTCGGCGAGGGAGGCGCCGATCACGCGGCTGCCCGCCGCGATGACGAGCGTGTCGTGCAGCACGTCCACGCACGGGGTGGACCACGAGTCCAGCGCGGCGATGGGAACGGCGCGGGACCACGCAACGGAGCCGTCGATCCGCGAGAACGCCACAAGGGCGTCCTGGCCGCGGGTTTCAACGAGGAGCGGGTCCGGATCGGCGGCGTCCGACCATCCTGTGGCCGGTCCGTCCAAACCACCGACCCCGGGGACCTCTTCCGCGTGGGCGGTGTCCGGGCCCTGGGGCGAGCCCGCGGACGATTCGGCCTGGTACCCCACGACGATGACGAGTTCATCGGTGGTGACCACGCCGCCCTGGCCGTAAAACTCGAACGACTCGAAGTCGTCCCCGTTCTTGATCCAGCGCGGGGTGACGATGGAGGACGGGCCCGAATCGCCGGGCAGTGTGTGGGAGAGGCGCTGCGGGCCGCCGCCGAAGGCGGTCCAGAGGCGTGCAAGATAGAGGGGTTCGTCGTTCTGGTCCTGGGGGTCGTTCCATGCGGCAAGACCGGCGAGCCCGGCGATGGACACGGTCAGGACCGCGGCGTGACGCCGCGCGATCCGGTGGGAGGTTTTCAACGGGTTCCTTTCATCGAGTTCGTGGACCGAAAGATGGAAAGTGCCCTCTTCCAAGAACCCCCCGGTCCGGCGTGTCCGCCGGTCGGGGAAATGCTCCGCCTCCTCCGCGGGGCGTTCGGTCGGGTCAGGCGCGGCGTCGACGCGAGCGGGCGGCCGAGGCCAGGCCCAGCGCGACGAGCACGCCGGGCGCGGGGACCACGCTGACGGCGTCGATGTTGAACGCCGCCGATCCGGTGTTGTCGATGCGGACGTAGCGGGCGGTGGTCAGGCCGGTGCCGGAGATGTCGATGCCCACCCCGCCCCCCGATCCGTCGTAGAGGGCGACCAGATCGGCGAAGTCCATGCCGGCCAGGTCGGCCAGGCCGAGGGCGGGGTCCATCGCGCGGGTGAAGTCCGTGGGGACGGAGCCCGGCGCCAGCGGGGTGGCGTCGGTGAAGTCGCTGTAGCCCAGCGTGGGGAACAGGTTGAGCGACGTGGTCGCCGCCAGACGCCAGTCCTGGCCGTCGGCGGAGACGTAGACCTCGGCGACGCTGCTGGACCCGAAGATCGCCGGGTTCGGCCCGAGGATGCCGGTGCCGTCGTTGCTCGTGTCGTCGTCGAAGAAGGACTGGTCGACGAAGAAGGCGTTGCCGAAGACGATCAGGTCCACGCCGAAGCGGTGGGACGCGGCGTCCGTGATGGCCGTGTCGAACCGGAGGGTGAGGCTGCCGCCGGAGCCGACGGAGACGAGCTGGTCGGCGCTGAAGGCCGGGTTGAACGGTGTGACGCCGGACGGGAAGACCCCGAGACCGGTGAACCGGGACGCCTCACCGAGGGCGGCGTTGGCGTCGGTGTAGGACCCGTTGGCGTTGGCGCCCGCCTCGTAGGAGACGACCTCCGAGGCGAACGGGGACGCGAACACAACGGCGCTGGAGCCCAGCGCCACGGCACAAACCGTGTTGAACAAACCTGACTCTCTTCCGGGCCGTACGGCCCCCCTGTGTGCCTTTCGTTCCGGATCGCGCGGAACGCTCCCCTGGATCCAGAGGCCGCCGCGGGGGTGCGTGTATTCGACGGGGAGCGACGCGGGGGAGCCACGCCGACCGCCGCCGAACCCCAGAGCGCGGGGGCCGACAACATCGCTGGTGGCAGGTCTTCCGGCTCCGGGCTCCGCTCGCCGAAGGTCTTCCCGGTCGTCTTTGACCAGTGACCTGTTGATCCCTTCCTTTCGGGATCAACGCTCGGCGGCTTCGTCACCCGTTACGGCGGCGCGTCCGCGGTGGAGTTTCACCACACTTCCCTTTTCACCGGGGCCCGTGCCCCGGCACCATCAGCGGAGCAAGGTTAACGATTTCTCATGCCCTCGTCAACGCCCGGCGTGCGTCGGGATCGAAAGTGGGTACATCGCCTCGACTGGCGCTCATTCACCCCAGAATCGGTGTGGAAGACCGCACACCGGAGCCCTCGGGTGTGAAACTGGCGAAGCTTCCCCCCTGTCGCATGCACGCCGAGCCCACCATCCCGTCCTTGCGCAGGGCGTACATCGTCACGTTGAAGTTCGGCTCGCCCCGGTCGTTGAGCAGGAAGGGCCGCTTGGTGCGGCTGGCGATGTGGCGCAGCACGAACACGCACGCCTCCTCGGGCGTCATGCCCTCCTCCATCTTGCGGACCGCCAGGAAGGCCCCGCAGGACTGGATCACGCTCTCGCCCCGCCCCGTGGCCCCGGCCGCACCAACGGCGTTGTCCACGTACATGCCCGCCCCGATGATCGGCGAATCGCCCACGCGACCGGGCACCTTCCACGACAGTCCGGAGGTGGTCGTGCACGTGCCGATGTCTCCGTTGGCGTCCACCGCGGCGCAGTGGATCGTTCCGGTCGTGTGCGGCACGCCGTCGATCCACTCGACGTGCAGGCCCGGGTGGTGCCCGATCGGCTGGCCGTCGTCGTCGCGCACGGGGATGGTGAACTGGTCCTGGTCGAGGTAGTCGTCGCGCGGGTTGAGATTCGCCCGCCAGCGGAGCCACGCGTTGCGGGCTTTCTCGGTGAGCAGGTTCTCTTCGGTGAAGCCGTGCTCGAGCGCGAAGCGCTTCGCCCCGTCGCCGACGAGAATCACGTGGTTGGTGCGCCGCAGCACCTCGAGCGCGACCGCGGCCGGGTTTTTGATGTTCTCGATGCACGCGACCGCCCCGGCCTTGTGCGTGGGCCCGTGCATGACGGAGGCGTCGAGCTGGACCACGCCTTCGGCGTTGGGCAGGCCGCCCAGTCCCACGGTCATGTCGTCGGGGTCGTTCTCGACCAGTTCGACGCCCCGGACGACGGCCACGCAGGGATCGCTGCCGGTCATGAGCAGCTCGTGGGCGCGGCGGACCGCGGACAGCCCGTTGCCCGACGCGATGACCGCGGGCGTGCCCGCGGATCGGGCGGTGGGGGCCTTCGCGCCGAGCGCGGTACCCGCGAGGGCGGCGGCGGAGATTCCCAAAAACGAGCGGCGGGGGAGTTGGTTGGTCATGGGGGCAGTTTGGCAGAAGCGGACCCAAGTGTCCAGCCGCGTCGGAGCCGGCGGACCTACAACTGAGCGTGACGGCGACGACCACAAGCATCCTCAAGTCCCGCTTCGGCCTCGATGCCCTGCGCCCGCTGCAGGGTGAGATCATCGACCATCTGATGGACGGCGGCGACGCGCTGGTGGTCATGCCCACGGGATCCGGCAAATCCCTGTGCTTCCAGTTGCCGGCGCTGGCCATGCGGGACGAGTGCGGCGGGGAGGGCGTGGGCCTGGTGTTCTCGCCGCTGATCGCGTTGATGGAGGATCAGGTGGCGGCGCTGCGCAAGCGGGGGATCCGGGCCGCGTGCGTGAACTCGACGGTGCCCAAGGACGAGCGGACGCGCCGGATCGAGAAGCTGGCCAACGGCGAGTACGAGCTGTTCTACGCCACACCCGAGCGCATGGAGAAGCCGGAGTTCCGCGACGCCCTCGCCCGCGTGCCCGGCGGCGTGAACCTGCTGGCCATCGACGAGTGCCACTGCGTGACCAAGTGGGGCCACGACCTGCGCCCGGCCTACCAGAAGGTCGGCGCGTTCCGGGAGCTGCTCGGCAACCCGATCACGATCGCGCTGACCGCCACGGCCACGAAGGCGGTGCGCGAGGACGTCCGGCGCGTGCTGGGCGCGGACGAGGGCAGCATGCCGCTGTTCGCGGCGCCGGTGGACCGGCCCAACCTGATGCTCGGCGCGGCCGAGGTGTGGAACGACCGGCAGAAGATCGAGCACATCGCCGACGTGGCCGCACGGAACCGGGGGACGGGCATCGTGTACTTCACGCTCATCAAGGACCTGGAACGCATGGAGGCCGACATCGCCCGGGCCGTGGGGGACGGGCGGCGGGTGGAGATCTACCACGGCAAACTCTCGCCGGACCAACGCCGCCGGGCGTACCGCCGGTTCACGCAGGCCACCCCGGCCGACGGGCTGCTGCTGCTGGCCACCCCCGCGTTCGGGATGGGCGTGGACAAGCCGGACATCCGCTTCGTGATGCATGCGCAGATGCCCGCGTCGGTCGAGGCCTACCACCAGGAGGTCGGCCGCGCGGGACGCGACGGCGAGCCGAGCGAGTGCCGCCTGCTGTTCGCGCAGGACGACCTGGCGGTGCAGCAGGAGTTTGTCCGCTGGCAGAACCCCACGCCGGACCTGCTGATGCGGGTGCAGAGCGACATCGAGGCGAAGTTCGCCAACGACGATTTCGACGCCGACGACGTCCGGCTCGCGACCATCGGCAAGGGCCACGCCCACGGCCAGGGCGGCGGCATCGTCGAGTACGCGCTCGTGCGACTGGCGGATCTGGGCGGGCTCGAACGGGCGAGCGTGCAGATGGGCGGGGAGACCAGATACCGGTTCGTTCGCGCCATCGACGACGACGAGATCGACCCGGACGAGATCGAGGCCAAGCACAAGCGGGACCTGATGCGGTTGCTGGACGTGGTCAAACTGGCGCGGTCGAACGACATCGCGGGGTTCGTGCGGGCGTACTTTGCGTTGTGAGGACACGACCACGGACTTGATGAACGCGAAGATCGCGAAGGTGCTCGAAGCGGGTCTGATCTGATCGCGCCGTTCCTCCAGAACACTCGCAGAGCAAGTTGTTCCGGAGCATCGATCTGTCGGTTCCAGAGTCGCTTCGAGCACCTTCGCGAT
Source organism: uncultured Phycisphaerales bacterium (assembly GCA_963975575.1). Classification (GTDB taxonomy): domain Bacteria; phylum Planctomycetota; class Phycisphaerae; order Phycisphaerales; family UBA1924; genus UBA6054. The sequence goes on from CAXBHL010000001.1 coordinate 474,902, forward strand.
CTTCGCGTTCAAAGTTCCTCTGCAACCCTGCGTGATCTCCGCACCGCTGCGTACCTCCCCTCTCCCCCTTCTTCCGCCTAAACTCACGAAAAGAAGGGAGCCACCATGGCCGTCAGCGAACTCAAGATCGAAGACCTCACCCCCGGCACCGGCCAGGAATGCCCCGAGGGCGCCACCGTCGAGGTGCACTACAAGGGCACCCTGATGGACGGGACCAAGTTTGACTCGTCATACGACCGCGACGAGTCGATCGTGTTCCCGCTGGGCAACCTGATCCAGGGCTGGCAGGAGGGGATCCCCGGCATGAAGGTCGGCGGCAAGCGCAAGCTGACCGTGCCCTACGCCAAGGCCTACGGCGAGCGCGGCATCCCCGGCGCCATCCCGCCCAAGAGCGATTTGGTCTTCGAGATCGAGCTGCTCGGCGTGAAGTGAGCCGCGGTGCGGCGCATCGCGCCGGCCCGCCGTGAACAGCCATGATGCAACCCCCGAGCGTCTCGGTCGTGACGGTCGCGCTGAACGCCGCGGAGACGATCGGTGCCACGCTCGACAGCGTCCGCGCGCAGTCGTACCCGAAGATTCACCAGATTGTGATCGACGGGGGATCCACCGACGCGACGGCGGGCGTGGTCGCGTCGCGCGGGGCGGCGGGCACCGTGTGCGAATCCGGGCCGGACGGGGGGCTCTACGACGCGATGAACAAGGGCGTCGCGCTCGCGGGCGGCGATCTCGTGCTGTTCCTCAACGCGGACGATGTCCTGCTGCACCCGCGCGTGATCGAGCTGGCCGTGCGCGCCATCGGCCGGGCCGATCCGGACGCGGGCGTGTACTGCGGCGGCGTGGTGTGGATGCACCCGGACACGGGGGCGGCCCGCGTGTGGCACCACGGACGGGTCACGCCGTGCTCGCTCTACCGGAGCTCGGTGCCGCACCAGGGCGCGTTCTTCCGGCGCGGCGTGTTCGACCGCGCGGGCGGTTTCGACACGGGGTTCCGCATCGTCGCTGATTACGAATGGTGCCTGCGGGCCCTGCTCCGGCACGGCTGCGGCTTCGAGCCGATCGGGACCGTTGTCTCGGTGTTCACCGACGGCGGGGTCTCGAGCGATCCGGCGAACAAGGCCGAGCAGCAGCGGGAACGGGCGCGGGCGAGGGCCATGCACTTCGGGAGGGCGGCCTCGGCGCGGTGCCGTGCGGCGATCCGGCTCCGGAAGATCATCGGGCGATAGCTGGCACTGAGCGGCCGAGTCAGCCCGCGAGCACCGTGGAAGAGGGGCGCGCGGGGGCGGACGCGGCGCCGGCGGGCTCGAGCAGGATGGCGTCGGGCTCGGGCTGGGGGACCGGATGGCGCAGGCCGCGCCGGCAGACGGTCGGGCAGGGCATGTCCACGCGCGGGGCCTGCTCGTTCTGGATCCAGGGGCCGGGCGAGCGGGCAGGGTGGTGCTGGTGCAGCACCGGGGTCTGGCGCAGGCGCAGGGCGACGAGGCCGCCGAGGGCGTAGATGCGACGGCCGAGGTCGTCGTCCTCCATGCCCCATCCGGTGTAGGTCTCGTCCATGCCGTTGACGGCGCGAAAGACCCAGGCACGCACGCCGAAGTTGCAGCCGAGCACCTGCGGCTTGTGGGGCTTTGTCAGCGAGAGCATCCGGAGCACGGCGCGGCGCCGGTGCGACCGCGCGGCCTTCTCGAGTTCTTGCCGCTGGGCGGGGATGGGCAGGTCGGTGATGGACCCGGCGACGATGCGGTCGTCGGTGAGCGAGGCGGTCTGGGTCTCGGTCAGTTCGATGCGCCAGCCGAGGCTGAGGTGGCACCGCGCCAGGGCGTCGGCGTGGACGCGGAGCGTCTCGGGGGGTGCGAGGCAGTCGCCGTCGAAGAAGAGCAGCCGGTCGTCGTCGCGGAGGCCGGTTTGTTGCTCGATCGCGCGGACCGCGTTGTTGCGGGCCTGAGCCGGGCGGGCCTTGCCGGTGTGCGGGCGGACGACGAGCAGCACGGGCCGCCCGATCCGCTCGACCGCCCTGCGGACCTCGGCCCGGATGGGCGGGGTGTCAGCGTCGCAGGAGACCACGATCAGGTCGGGCGGCAGCGTCTGGGCCGCCATCGACATCACCGAGCGTGCGATCCGCTCGTGGGTGTGCGTGATAAAAATCGCGACCAGTCGGGGCATGGAATCTCAGCGCTCGGACACGTTGCGGACCATCGACTCGAACTTGGCCTCGTTGTTGCGGACGGTGTCCTCCGGCCCCCAGAGCACGATCAGCGCCCGGGCGTCGCCCAGATCGACGATCGCGGCGCGCACGGCGGCGAAGGGCGTCTCGCCGGTCCCGCCCTTGGCGGTCGGGTCCAGCAGTGTGCCCTCCATCGCCAGCGTCTTGACGGAGCGGCCGAGGGTCTCGAACGAGTCGGTCCGGGGCGAGACGCGCCCGCCGGTGAGGCTGACGATCATCGATCCGACGCGCCGCTCCAGCTCGGCGACCGTTGCGCTCTCGCGGGTAAACGCGACCGACGCGGCGCCCAGCGGGCTGGGCACGAGCATCTGGCCGAAGCGTCCGTCGGCGGGGACGGCCATCCGCCAGTCGGCGGGCATGTCCCAGCGCAGGCCGCCGGTGCCGGCCCATTCCTCCTCGGAGGTCACGTCGGCGAGCCCGTCGTCGGCCTCGGTGCCGTCCTGGAGCCGGTTGGTCAGGGTCTTCACGCGGTCGCGGGTGCGCCCGTAGTTGGACTGCGACTCACGCTCGCGGACCCACTCGCGTTCTTCCTCGGTCGGCTCGGAGGCGGGGGCCGACTGGTCGATCACGGTGGGCGCGGCCTCGGGCGCCGGCTCGGGCTCGGTCTGCGCCGGGGCGAGGCTGTCGAGCGAATCGGTCGAGTAGTTCGGTTGGACCGCCGGGGCCGCGTCGTCGGCCGAGTCCGAGCACGCGGTCAGCGCGGTCAGCGTCAGCAGGCACGCGGGGGCAACGATGAATCGGGTGGGGGCCATGCCCACAGTGTATCACGCGGGGCCGGGGTTCCCGCCCGGGGGCCAGATGTCCGCGTCGATCAGTTCCACGGAGTTTCCCGCGGGATCACGCACATACAGCGACCGGCCCCGCCCGCCCGACCAGTCCACGGTCCGCTCGATCGGCACGCCGTGATCGGTCAGCCGACGGCCCCAGGCGTCCAGATCCGCCGGGCGGATCCGCAGGGCGATATGGCCGCACCCGTTCCGGTGGCCGTGGGACGGCACGGACCGCCCCGGGGCGTCGCTGCGGCGGGGATCGAAGATGAGAACCACTTGGCCGGAGCCGATCCGCAGCACCAGCGAGAGCTCGTCCATCTCGTCGACCGCTTCCAGGCCGAGCACGCCGGCGTAGAACCCGCGGGCGGCGGCGAGGTCCTCGGCGTACAGCACCGTCTCAAGAACGGCGTGCGGCGGTGGCGGCGGCGTGGCCATGGCCAAGGGTACCGGGCGGCGGGGCGACACGCCGGGCGGGCGCGGGCGGAGTCGCCGGGCGTGGGGGTATCCTCGTTCATGAACGAGACGATCCGACAGATGCGGGCCCACCGGTCGATCCGACGCTTCCGCGACGAGCCGGTCCCGGACGGGGCGGTGACCGAGGCCGTGCGGGCGGGGCAGGCGGCCTCGACCAGCTCGGCGGTGCAGGCCTACACGCTGATCCGGGTGCGGGACGCGGCCAAGCGGGCGGCCATCGCCGAACTCGCCGGGCCGCAGGAAAAGGTGGCCCGGTGCGGCGCATTCTTTGTGATCTGCGCGGACACCCGGCGGCACCGGCTGCTGTGCGCTCGGGCGGGGCGTGGGTACGCGAACACCTTCGAGAACTACCTGGTGTCCGTCATCGACGCGTCGCTGTTCGCCCAGAACATGACCCTGGCGTTCGAATCGATGGGCTACGGGGCCTGCTATATCGGCGGCGTCCGCAACGACCTGGGCCGGGTGCGCGACCTGCTCGGCACGCCGGAGGGGGTGTTCCCGCTCTACGGGCTCTGCGTGGGGGTGGCGGCGGAATCGCCCGGGGCCCGCCCGCGACTGGACGCGGGCGCGGTGCTGTTCGACGACGCGTACCCCAATGACGACGAGCTGCTCGCGGGTGTGCGCGACTACGACGCCGTCTACCGGGCGTACCTGGGAGCACGGGGTGCGTCGCCGAGAGGCTGGTCGGAGGCCATGGCGGAGAAACACGACAAAGAAACCCGCGCGGACGCGGGTTCTTTCTACGCATCGCAGGGCGCGATGCTCGGCTGATCGCCCCCGGGGAGGCGGGGGCGATCGGTCAGGTGGCGTTGCGTTTGCGGCTGACGAACTGCGACCACTCCTCGGGGCTGAACTGCACCAGGCCGCGCTCGACGGCCAGGCGGACCAGTTCGGCCCGGTTCTTGAAGTTCATCTTGCGGTGCAGGCTCTCGAGGTGGCGCTCGACGGTCTTGGGCGAGCGGTGCATCAGCTCGCCAATGTCGGCGACGGTCATGCCCGAGGCGAGGTAATAGAAGACTTCCATCTCGCGGGGGGTGAGCACGTCGAGGTCGCCCAACTCAGCGACGCGGGCGAGCAGGTCGGCGCCGGCGTGGTCGTTGGGGCCCTCCCGGCGGACGGAGATCTGGCGCATCATGATGAACACGCCGTTGGTCCCGAACGCCTTGGGGTCGAGCGGCCAGACGCGGGTGACCCATCGGGCCCCGCGTGCGAGCTGGGCGTAGGTCACGACGCGGCTGTCCTCCATGGCGGGGCGCATCAAGGACTCGCGTTCGCGGGCCATCTCGGCGTTGCAGATCGCCTCAAGCGTGGAGCCGAGGATCTCGTCGCGCGACTTGTCGTGCACTCGGCAGAACTCGTCGTTGCACCACAGGGCACGAAGGGCGGTGTCCCGCGCGACGGCACAGCAGTTGGGGAAGCCGTCGAACGGCGAGAAGACCTCGGGGGACATCGGCGTGCTCAGTTCGGTTCTGCTCATCGGTATTGCTCCTCGCTCGACGCCGCGGGACAAGGGGAAGATTTGGGAGATCCCGCAACGGCTAGCACTTAAACCCTAGGCAATGGTACCGTGCCGTCCGGCGGAACACCCCAAACTAAGGACGTGCGCGTCCAAAATCGGGGAAATATCCCTAGTTCTTCCGGGGGGGTTTTCCAGATTCCGGGCCCCGCTTGCGGTCCACGAGGTCCAGCCACTGCTTGTCCGTGTAGGCGATCAGGCCGCGTTGCACGGCGTCGCGGACCAGTTCGGCCCGGCTGGAGTAGCCCATCTTCTTGTGGATGTTCTCGACGTGGCGCCCGATGGTTTTTTCCGAGCGGTGAACGGCCCCGGCGATATCGCCCACGGTCATGCCCGCGGCGAGGTAGTAGAACACCTCGAGTTCGCGCGGAGAGAGGACTTCCAGATCGCCCAGATCCGGGCTGTAGATGAACCGGATCGGCACCGGGTCGTCCGAGTCGGGCTCCCCGACCGGTTCGGACAGCTTGGTGATGACCACGAAGTAGCCCGGAAGCCCGAACGCTTCGGGGTCGAGCGGCCACACCCGCGTCAGCCACCGGTGCCCGACCCAGAACTGCTGGTATGCGACCATGGTGCCGCCCTTGAGCGCGGGGCGCATGAAGGACATGCGTTCCTCTGCCTTCTTGGCGGGCATGATGTCGGCGATGGTCTGGCCCTGCAGTCGCCGGGGCGTGGTCTTGAGTTGGCGGGCGTATTCCTCGTTGCACCAGACGACGCGGAAGTGCTCGTCGCGGGCGACGGCGCAGCAGCCGGGGACACCGTCCAGGGGGCGGAAGGCCGCGGGGCTCATCGGCTCGAAGAGTTGCAGCTCGGGTTCCGGCATGGGGGCTCCCCTCGGACGGTGGGAGTTTGCCCGACGCCTGCGACGACGGACCGACACAACTGAGACTGGAATGCAGGATAACCCATTGCGCGTTGGAGACTCCACCCCTCCTCCAGTTGGAGGGGTGGAAACGGCAAAAAGACCCGTGATAGGACGGATGCGGGGCGCTGAGACCGGCCGGATCAAGGGGGACGGCGTTCCGACAAGGAATGTGAGGATCCGCGCGATCAGCCCTGGGCGGCGAGTGTCAGCATGAGCCCGGCCATGGCGGCCATGCCGAGGTCCTCGATCAGGGTCACGGTGCCCAGGGGAAGGTCGATGACGGTGCCGAGGCAGGCGCACTTGATCTGGTCCTTGCGGAGCAGGCTGCGGATGACGCCCGCCGCGCCGACGCACATGACGACCAGCGTGACGGCGTGGGTGGGGATCGGCCAGAAGCGGGTCAGGTAGGCGATGCCCAGGGCCAGTTCGACGAACGGGTAGACATAGGCCCAGGGTTTCCACGCGGCGGCGATGAGGTCGTAACGGGCGAAGCCGGACGCGAAGCCCTTGAGATCGAGGAACTTGAAGAAGGAGAACGCCAGGAAGAACCCGCCCATGAAGTTGGACATGACGGCTTCGAGCGTGGGGCGGGGCAGGGCGGCCAGAACAGAGGCACCAAGGAGGTAGGCGACGAGGATGCCCAGGGCGCGGTATCCCTTCGCCGAGCCCGAAGCCGAGTCCGCTTCGTCCCGGGCGTCGGACGGGCGGTCGACCACGCCCTGCTCGCCGGGCGGTGCGGTGATGGCTTCGCCGAGGGTGTAGTCCCCCGCCGACGCGACGGCCTTGGCGAGGGTTTCCCGGTCGAGCGGGCCGTCGGTCTGGACGGTCATGGTGTTGCTGGGGGCGTGGGCGGTGACGTTGGCGACGTTGTCAATGGCCAGGACTTGCTCGCGGATGCGGGTTTCGCAGGCGCCGCAGTGCATGCCCTCGACCTGGTAGGTGGTGGTGTGCATGTTCGTGGAACGCTCCGGTCGGGCCGCTTGTTCGCCGGCGGCGTGGGTTTCGTCGGTCAGTCCTGGGCGCGGCCGGGGTCGATGACGTGCTGCCATTGTTCGCTGGAGAAGGTGACCAGCCCGGCCTCGACCGCGTCGCGGACGAGCTGGGCGCGGTTGGTGTAGCCCATCTTCTTGTGGATGTTCTCGACGTGGCGTCCGATGGTCTTCTCGGAGCGGAAGAGGGTGCGGGCGACGTCGCTGGCGGTCATCCCGGTGGCGAGGTAGTAGAAGACCTCGAGTTCGCGCTTGGAGAGCACGCCCAGCGGGCCAAGGTCGGAACTCCGGGTGAAGCCGATCTGCTGGTCGTTCACGGACGAGGGGTCGGTGATGCGGGTGATGAGCACGAAGTAGCCCGGGTGGCCGAAGTAGTCCGGGTCGAGCGGCCAGACCCGGGTGAGCCAGCGTTTGCCGACCCAGACCTGCTGGTGGGCGTGCATGCGGCCTTTGTACAGGACGGGACGCATCAGGTCCTGGCGTTCCTTTGCCTGCTCGGGGGTCATGGTGTCGAGCAGGGTGGTGCCGAGGAGTCTCTCGGGGGTGGAGCCCATGTTGGTGGCGAATGCGCGATTGCACCAGACGAGCTTGAGATCTTCATCGCGTGCGACGGCGCAGATCTCCGGGTCGTCGACGATGGGCGCGATCGACGCGGGCGACATGTACTCGAACATCGTGGTGGCACGCCGCATGGGGAACCTCCGTGGGTCCGGAGGTTAGTCTATGGCTGCGGAGATGTGCCCATCGAGGGGGGTGGCCGCGTTGTTCGCGAGCATGAAGGAGCTTTCATGCGGGGTGCCGCACGCACCGCCCGTGCGTGGCGCTGGGGCGGTCACTCCCCCGTGTCGAGCACCGCCATGAAGGCCTTCTGCGGGATGTTGACCGAGCCGATGGACTTCATCTTCTGCTTGCCCTTCTTCTGGGCTTCGAGCAGCTTGCGTTTGCGGCTCACGTCGCCGCCGTAGCATTTGGCGGTCACGTCCTTGCGGTAGGCCTTGATGGTCTCGCGGGCGATGATCTTGCCGCCGATGGCGGCTTGGATGGGGATCTCGAACTGGTGGCGGTCGATCTGCTTGCGGAGGCGGATCAGCAGCTGGCGGCCGCGTTGTTCGGCGCGGTCGCGGTGGCAGATCAGGCTCAGGGCCTCGACTGGGTCGCCGTTGATGAGGATGGAGACCTTGCAGAGGTCGTCCTTGTCGTAGCGGATGACCTCGTAGTCCATGGTGGCGTAGCCGGATGTCATGCTCTTGAGCTTGTCGTAGAAGTCGTAGATGATCTCGCCGAGGGGCAATTCGAAGGTGAGCATCTCGCGGGTGTTCGAGACGAACATCTGGTTCTTGAAGATGCCTCGGCGGTCCATGCAGAGCTTCATGATCTCGCCGATGTATTCCTTGGGGGTCATGACCTCGACGCGGCAGATGGGCTCGAAGAAGTCGATGATCTCGCCGGCGTTGGGCAGGTCGGCGGGGTTGTGGATCTCCTTCTCGACCACCTCGCCGCCCTTGGAGCGCATGGTGATCTTGTAGGACACGGTGGGGGCGGTCTGGACGACCTGCACGCCGGCCTCGCGTTCGAGGCGTTCCTGGATGATGTCCATGTGGAGCAGCCCGAGGAAGCCGCAGCGGAAGCCGAAGCCCAGGGCCTCGGAGTGGACGGGCTGGAAGGTGTAGGAGGCGTCGTTGAGGCTGAGGCGCTCCATGCCGTCGCGGAGTTCCTCGAAGCCCGCGCCGGACTGCTCGGTGGTGGCGGGGTAGAAATCGCAGAAGACCATCTGCTGGGGCGGGGCGTAGCCGGAGAGGGGTTCCTCGGCGGGGTCGCTGTCGATGGTGATGGTGTCGCCGACGCGGACGTCGCCGAGGGTCTTCATGTTGGCGACGAGGTAGCAGGTCTCGCCGGGGCCGATCTCCTTGCACTTGACGGGCTTGGGCGTGTACTTGCCCAGCTCCGTGCACTGGAAGGTGCGTTCGAGGCCCATCATGCGGATCTTGTCGCCGACCTTGAGCTTGCCGTCGAACACGCGGCAGTAGACGATGACGCCGCGGTAATCGTCGTAGACGGCGTCGAAGATCAGGGCGCGCGTCTTGGTCGTGACGGGCGGGCGGGGCGCGGGCAGGCGGTCGCACACGGCGGCGAGGAGTTCGGGGATGCCCTGGCCGGTCTTGGCCGAGACCTGGATGCACGAGGCGGCGTCGAAGCCGAGGACCTGCTCGACCTCCTCGGCGATCTCTTCCGGGCGGGCGCCGGGCAGGTCGATCTTGTTGAGGACGGGCACGATCTCGAGGTTCTGCTCGACGGCCAGGTAGGCGTTGACGACGGTCTGGGCCTCGACGCCCTGGCTGGCGTCGACGAGGAGCAGGGCGCCCTCGCACGCCTTGAGGGCGCGGGACACCTCGTAGCCGAAGTCGACGTGGCCGGGGGTGTCGATGAAGTTGAGCATGTAGGGCTCGCCGTTGTGGGTGTGGTACACCGTGACGGCGGAGGCCTTGATGGTGATGCCGCGTTCGCGTTCTAAGTCCATCGAGTCGAGGAGCTGCTCCTTGGCCTCGCGCGCGGTAACGGCGTTGGTGGCCTGGAGGAGGCGGTCGGCCAGGGTGGACTTGCCGTGGTCGATGTGGGCGATGATGGAGAAGTTGCGGATGTTCACGGCGGTGGGGGCTTCGGGGATCACGCCGGGGAGGGGTTTGGCCCTTCCCGCGGCGTTGGGTGCTGGAAAGTCCGGAGAGGCAGGATGATAGGTCACGCCAACGCCTCCGAGGGGCAGTTTCGGGCCTCGGTAGCGGCGGTGTCGCGGCCCTTCAATGATGCTTCGTGCCCCGAAAGCAAGCCGATGAGTTCGTGATCAATCCCCGGGCCCCTGGGGCCACGCCTCCAGCTGGGGCTCGGGCCGAGGGACGGGCGGGCGGCTCCCGGGCACGCAGGGGGCTTGGGGCGGTTCGGGACGCGGCCCGGTCCTTCACGCCGGGCGGCATGCCGGTGTTCGCGGCGCGGAACTACCGGTTCGAGCTGGTCAGCGCGTTCTACCTGCCGTTCCTGCTGGCGGTGGTGGACTCGACGATCATCGCGGTGGTGGCCAAGAACGCGTTCGAGGGGGCGGTCTCGCCGGCGGCGCTGAACTTCGTGGTGGCGGCGCTGGCCGCTTCGACGGCGTTTGCGAACATCGTGAGCTTCCTGTGGGTCAAGCTCTCGCACGGCAAGGACAAGATCCGGTTCATCAACGCGCTGCAGGTGGCGATGATCGTGCTGGTGGCGGCGATCGCGCTGGTGCCCCGGAACGGGTTCGGGCTGTTCTCGCTGGTGGTGCTCGTGCTGATGGCGCGGTTCTGCTGGGCGGGGTTCATCACGATCCGCTCGACGATCTGGCGGCAGAACTACACGCGGGCGATGCGCGCGCGGGTCACGGGCAAGCTGGCGACGATCCAGGTGCTGGCGGTGGCGGTGCTGGGCATCGGGCTGGGCACGGCGATGGACCTGGACGACCGGGCGTTCCGGCTGTTCTTCCCGGTGGGGGCGGTGCTGGCGTTGATCGGCGTGTGGGCGTGGAGCCGCATCCGCGTGCGCCAGGGCCCGGCGCTGGTGGGCGAGGAGCGCCGCAACGGCGGGAAGGTCGACAGCCCCTCGATCAGCCCGATGGCCGTGGTGCGGCTGCTGCGGGGCGATTCCAGGTACGCGGGCTACATGGGCTGCATGATGCTGCTGGGTCTGGGCAACCTGATGGTCACGCCCGTGCTGGTCATCGCGTTGCGGGACCTGTTCGAGATGCAGTACCTGGGCGGCATCATGATCGCCAACAGCCTGCCGATGATCATGATGCCGCTGAGCATCCCGCTGTGGGCCCGGCTGCTCGACAAGGTCCACGTGATCGAGTTCCGGGCGATCCACTGCTGGTTCTTCGTGGTCTCGTCGGTGATCGTCACGATTGCGGCGGTGTCGCGGGTGCCCGAGCTGCTCTATGTCTCTGCGATGATCCAGGGCCTGGCCTTCGGCGGCGGGGTGCTGGCGTGGAATCTGGGGCACTTGGACTTCGCGCCCGCGCATCGGGCCAGCGAGTACATGGGCGTGCATGTCACGCTGACCGGGCTGCGGGGGCTGATCGCACCGTTCCTGGCCGTGGGCATCTGGAAGGGGCTCGAGTATCTCTCGCCGGGTGCGGGGGCGTGGACCTTCGCGTTCTGCGCGGGGTTGTCGGCGATGGGGGGGGTCGGTTTCTGGCGGCTGCGGGCGGCGCGGCGGCGCGAGCTGGCGGCGGATCCGGAGAAGCGGGCCGAGGCGAAGGCGGACGGGCCGGCGGTCGAGACGGCGCGGTAATGAGCCGCGGGCTTCAGCCCGCGCGGTCGCGTCAGTTCTTCCGTCTGGTATCCGAGTTGTCCGTGTCGCGTTGGCACCCACCGCGGGTTGTCGAACCGCGCGGGCTGAAGCCCGCGGCTCACTAATGCCGGAAGTGGCGGACGCCGGTGGTCAGGCAGGTGACGTTGTGCTCATTGCACAGCGCCACCGTCTCGTCGTCGCGCTTGGAGCCGCCGGGGTGGATGATGGTGGTCACGCCCGCGTCGATGAGGATCTTGGGGCCGTCGGGGAAGGGGAAGAACGCGTCGGAGACGGCGATGGCTCCCGTGGCGAGGTCGCCCGCCTTGCGGACGGCGCCCAGGCAGGAGGCGACGCGGTCCATCTGGCCCGCGCCCGCGCCGAAGAGGCGGACGGAGCCGGCGTCGAGCCCGCCGATGAGGACGGCGTTGCTCGAGAGGGCGCGGCAGACGGTCTCGAGGACGGCGCCGGCACGGAGGGTGTCGGTGGTGGGCTTGGGGCCGGCGGTGTGGGTCCAGGTGGCGGGGTCGGGGATGGTCAGGTCGCGTTCCTGGACCAGCAGGCCGCCGGGGAGGAACTTGTGCTCGGCACGGATATCGGGGGTGGCGGTGCCGACTTCGAGCAGGCGGACCATCTTCCAGCGGTTCATGAGGATCTCGGCCGCGTCGGCGTCGAAGGACGGGGCGATGACGACCTCGAAGAAGGTGCCCTCGGCCGCGATGCGCTCGGCCGCGGGGCGGTCCACAGGGGCGGTCAGGGCGAGGATGCCGCCGAAGGCGGCCATGGGGTCGCCGGCGATGGCCAGGTTCACTGCGGTGCGGGCGTCGTCGGCGGCGGCCGCGCCGCAGGGGTTGGTGTGCTTGACGACCACGGCGGCGGTCCGCCCGGAGGTCGCGTGCATCGAGCGGGCCAGTTCCAGGGCGGCCGATGCGTCGTTCATGTTGTTGTAGCTGAGCGCCTTGCCGTGGAGTTGGCGGGCGGTGACCAGCGTGCCGGCGGGGGCGTTGGGCACGCGGTAGACGGCAGCCTGCTGGTGCGGGTTCTCGCCGTAGCGGAGTTCCTCGACGCGATCAAAGGCGAGGGTGAGTTTGGCGGGGGTGAGGTCTTCGTTGCCGCCGAGGTGGTTGGCGATGGTCGCGTCGTAGGCCGCGGTGCGCCGGAAGGCGTCAACCGCCAGGCGGCGGCGGAGGGCGAGCGTCGTTTGGCCGTCGTTGGCTTCCAGGTCGGCGATCAGGTCGGCGTACTGGCTTGCGTCGGTGACAACCGCGACGGCGGCGTGGTTTTTCGCGCCCGAACGGATCATCGACGGCCCGCCGATGTCGATCTGTTCGATCGCCTCGGCCTCGGTCACGCCGGGTTTGGCGACGGTGGCCTCGAAGGGGTAGAGGTTCACGCACACCAGGTCGATCGGCTCGATGCCGTGGGCGGCCATGGCGTCGGTGTGGGATTTGAGATCCCGCCGGCCGAGCAAGCCGCCGTGGACCATCGGGTGCAGCGTCTTGACGCGTCCGTCGAGCATCTCAGGAAATCCGGTGACTTCATCGATGCCGGTGACGGGGATGCCCGCGTCGGCGATGGCCTTGGCGGTGCCGCCGGTGGAGATCAGGACGACGCCGCGGGCGTGGAGGGCCTTGGCGAGGTCGATCAGGCCGGCCTTGTCGGAGACGGACAGCAACGCCCGGCGGAGGGGGACGAGGTCGAGCGTGTTGGGCTGGGCGGGTGCGGTCATCGTGGCGGCCATGGGGTCCTCGGTCGGTGTCGCGTGGGGGGCGGTGGATTGTTGTGCCCGGCGGCGGGAAGAAAAAGGCCCGGACGAGTCCGGGCCGGTTGTCTGGGCGGTTGGTCCCCCCGGTGGGGGTGGGCGGGGCTCAGCGGGGGGAGAACTTGGCGATCGCACCCTCGGTGGTGATGGCGAAGATGTTGCCGTCCTGCTGGGCGTCGGCGCGGAGGCCGGAGATGCCCTGGAGAGGGGTCGAGGCGATGACGTCGCCGCGGTCGGCGTCCACGCGGAGCAGGTCCGCGCCGGTCCAGACCATCAGGTCGCCGTCGTTGGTGGTGACGACCCAGCCGCCGATGGCGGCGTTGTTCCAGAGGATCTCGCCGGTCGGGGCGTCGATGGCGGCCAGCCCGAGATCGGCGGTGGTCGCGTAGAGCACGCCGTCGATGTGGACGGGCTGGACGATGACCGGGGCGGAGGAGCGGACCCGCCACATGCGGTGCCCGTCGTACATGTCGTAGCCGTAGACGGACTGGTCGAGCGATCCGATGAAGAGGTAGTCGCCGTCGCTGACGAGCCAGTCGCCGGCATCGCCCGAGATGCGGGCGTGGGAGAGGCTGCGGGCGGTGTCGACCTCGAGGGTGCGGATCTCGCCGCGGGTGCTGATGGCGGCCACGCGGTCCTCGTCGACCTTGTGGGGCGGGGTCTCGATCAGGCCGTCGAACTGGTACTCCCACACGCGCAGGTCGGTGCGGGTGTCGATGGTGACGATGCGTCCGGCGGCGGTGGCGAGCACGGCCCGGTTGCCGAAGAAGACCGGCTTCGTGGTGGCGATGCCGCCGACGGCGGTCCGGTCCAAGGTGTTGCCGGTGCGCAGGTCGAGTTCGTAGAGCTCGGTCTCGTTGGTGATGACGATGGAGCCGTCCCGGCGGGTGTTGCCCAGGAAGCGGGTGTTGGTCTGGGCGACCTGGGTGTTCCAGCGGATGCGTCCGGTGGGATTCTCGATGACCGAGACCATCGCGCCCGAGTCCTGGACGACGAGCACGTCCTCGAAGGCGTCGGCGAAGGCGATGACGCCGTTGCGGGTCAGCGGCGGGCGGCTGGTCCACTCCCAGCGGTAGCCGACGGAGCGCCAGGCGTCGTGGTTGACCTCGTAGCTGCCGGCGAGTCGGGTGCCGCCGGTCGGGGCGGGCATGGTGCTCGAGCAGGCGGGCATCAGGCCGGCGGCGCCGATCAGGGCCAGCAGGCCGAGGGCTCGCGAGGGGCGGATGGTCATCGGGAAACACTCCGGGCGGTCAGGGGTCGGCGTGGTTGGAGCCCGGCCCGGCGGGCCGCGGGGGCCGTCGGGGGGCGTGGGTGGGCAGTATAGAGGCTCCGGGGTCGGGTTGCCCCCGGGCCTCTTGGCTTGGGATTGGGCTCGGATGGGGTCCCGCGGGCCGCTCCCGGGCGGCCATCGCGCCAACCATGGGTCATGTTCACCGGCATCATCCGTCACGTGGGACGTGTCGCGTCCGTCGAGGCCACGCCCGCGGGCAAGCGCCTGGTGATCGACCCGGCCGGTTGGGACCATGTCCCGAGCCCGGGCGACTCCATCGCCTGCTCGGGCTGCTGCCTGACGCTGGCCCGCCCGGTGGGCGCGGTGGGTGGGATGTTCGTGTTCGATGCGATCCCCGAGACCCTGGACAAGACCACCCTGGGGGGCTGGGAGCCGGGGCGGGGGGTGAACCTGGAGGCCGCGGCCCGGGTGGGGGACCGGTTCGACGGGCACATCGTGCAGGGGCACGTGGACGGGGTGGGCACGGTCGAGCGGGTGGACACGGCCGACGGCTGGCGGGTGCGGGTGCGGGTCGCGTCCGAGTTCGGGCGGTACCTAGTGCCCAAGGGCTCGGTGACGGTGGACGGGGTGAGCCTGACACTCGCTTCCGTCAGCCAGCCGGCGGTGGGGGGGATGAAGGAGCCGCAGCCGTGGTTCGAAGTGGCCTTGATCCCGGAGACGCTGGAGCGGACGACGCTGAAGGACCTGCCGGCGGGGGAGCGGGTGAACATCGAGTGCGATATCACGGCCAAGACGGTGGTGCATGTGGTGGAGCACTACATGAGCCAGCGCAGATAAGCGGCGTCGTGCTTTGGGTCGCAGGCGGGCACCACATGTCCGTTCCGCATCAACTGATACACTGCCACCATGCCCGTCCTCGGCTTCGATCCCGGCCTGCGCATCACCGGCTACGGCTGCGTCACCGGTGACGAGATCCGGCCGGCCATCCTTGAGGCCGGCGCCGTCCGTTTGGTCACCGGCTCCGGCCCTGTTCCGCCGGTTGCGGACCGGCTGGTCGAGCTGGACCGCGACGTGCGGGAGATCATCGGGCGGCTGCAGCCCCGGGCGGTGGCCATCGAAGGGCTGTTCGCGCATTACGCCCACCCCGAGACGGCCATCAAGATGGCCCACGCCCGCGGCGTGATCCTGCTGGCGGCCCGGCAGGCGGGGGTGCAGATCCTCGAACTCAAACCCGCCGAGGTGAAGAAGTCGCTGACCGGATCCGGGCGGGCGGACAAGGCCCAGGTGCAGGAGTCGGTCCGCCAGCTCTTCAGTCTGGAATCGGTGCCGAAGCCCAACGATGTGGCGGACGCGTTGGCGATCGCGGTGGCGGCGATGCGCCGGGCGGCGGTGGGGCTGGGGGCGGGGTCCAAGGGGTACGCCTGAAGGTCAATCAGGTGATGGCATTCCCTCAAGACTGCTGGTCTTGGGTGGACTCAACGGCCAATAACGGTTAGTTTGCGAGTCTGGCTGGGCGCGGCGGGAAACGTCGTCGCTTCCGGTTGCTGGAGGGCGGTGGTCTTTGCCGTCCTGTCTCGTTCCGTGACCGTCCCACCAGACTCGGGAAATCAACCATGCTTCACCTCAACCACCGTTCGCGGGGGGCCGTCCGCCGCCTCGTGTTGTGCTCATTGGCCGTTCTTGGTGTGGTCTTGGAGTCCGCGGACGCGGTGGATATCCCGGTGGAGACCGAGGCGGAGTACGCGGTTCTGCTCGACGCGATCCGGGCGACGGAGTACACGCGGCAGGGCTACTTGGAGGGCCAGGCCAACCCGCGGATGGTGGCGTCGGTGGCCGGGCTCTGGGCGTTTGCGGAGCGGAACCCGCTGGCGACCCCGGAGCAGTTGGCGGCGTTCGTGGTTGCGTACGACGGGGCGTTGGCGCAGATCGTGCCGGGGGATGAGCGGCTGACGAGCGCCGGGTCGGTACTCACGGCGCTCAATGCGGCGCGGGTCGTGTCGGATGGGGTGCTGGACGGCACGGACACGCGGGTGGGGCGTCGGGCGATGGAGTTGATGGGTGTGTCGCTGCCCGGGCTGGAGAGCTTCGATCAGTCGCAGCTGCGGATGGCGCGGTTCGATCTCGGGTCGGTGCAGCGGTGGATCAACCGCAGCGAGACGGCCGACGCGCTCACCGGCGTGCTGGCGGGGGTGGACCCGACGGGCAATCGTGTCGATGGTCTGGCGGCGGTCGCGGCCGCGTATCTGGAGTCGCTCGGCTACACGCCGATGCTCGGCCTGGTCGATCCGACGCAGGTCGAGGTCAACGCGGGGTTGGCGGGGCTGCCGGACTACGCGGGGTTCGTGGCGATCCGCGACGATGCGGGGGCGCACGCCACGCTCGAGGCGGAGGTCTTCGGCGCGATCGGGGACATCCAGACCGACGCCGAGGACCGGCTGGCGGCCATCGGCACGGCCGAGATCCCCGACGACCTGGGGCTGAACTCGGTGGCGATCTTCGCCGCGGCCGCCGACCCGGACCACCCGGACCACGCGGTGGCGTTGCAGTTTCTGGAGGATCGGCGGCAGGCCGTGGTGGACTCGATCCGCCAGACCTCGGACGACCGGGCGGCGGTGTTCGCTCGGACGATGCTGCTGCGACAGTCGGCGTACCCGGACGTGGTGTACGCGGCGGAGAACGCCCGGTCCTTCGCGGGCATGCAGCTCCAGGTGAACAACGAGCTGGCGGTGGCGCAGCAGTCGCTGGCGATCGTGG
Source organism: uncultured Phycisphaerales bacterium (assembly GCA_963975575.1). Classification (GTDB taxonomy): domain Bacteria; phylum Planctomycetota; class Phycisphaerae; order Phycisphaerales; family UBA1924; genus UBA6054. Next base: position 491,783 of record CAXBHL010000001.1, read on the forward strand.
GCTCGCTGGGCGAGCTGGGGGCGGCGTACGCGACGGGCAACGTGTTCGCCGGCGTGACCGCGACGGCCAACCTGGTCTCGGGCGTGCTGGGGCTGGCGGACCTCCTGGGCGACGGTCCGCCGAGCGTGGACCAGCAGATCTTCGACCAGATCACGGCGCTGCGTCAGCAGGTGGAGGACCTGCGGGTGCAGATGAACGCGCGGTTCGACATCGTCGACGCGAAGCTGGACGCGATCTACGACACGATGATCACGGCGTTCGGACTGCTCCAGGACGGGATCAACACGCTTCTGGCCGACATCGCGTCGGTGCGCAGCTCCCTGGACCGCATCGAGGCGGCGCTGTTCGGGTTCGCACAGAACCTGCTGCTGGTCGACCTGACCGCGCAGACGGACGCGGTGCTGGACTACCGGGCCAAGACCGGGTTCGACCTTGCGTACGCGGACCAGACGCCCAGCTTCGTGGGCGGGGCGAGCGGGCTGACCACCTTCGCCACCTTCACGGCCCAGACCTCCGCCTTCGCCGGGCCCGACAACAACGCCCCGATGTCGCTGACGCTGGACAACGCGGCCGATCTGTTGTCCGGCGATGCGGTGGTTTCGCGGTTGCTCAACGACTTCCGCCGGGTGCCGCCGGGGCTGGTGGCGACGGACGGCACGCCGGTCTTGGGGCCGATCATCTCGGGCCGCGCGGCGGCGCCCGCGCCGTGGTCGCAGGCTGCGGCCGCGTACGCTCAGCTTTCGCGCGAGAGCCCGTGGTACTTCGCCTACATGCTCCGCAATCAGCAGGACGCGCCCGGCGGCAACCCGCCTCAGATCGACCAGATCATCGACCAGGGCGAGCGGATCGCGCTGCTGGCTTCGGCGACGCGGGACCGGGACGACCTGTTCAACGGGCTGCTGCAGCGAGCCAGCGATCAGATGGCCGCGGCGCAGATCGAGATCGACGCCCTGATCGATGCGGAACTGCAGGCGCGCGGCATGATGAACGGTTCGGCCCGGGTGGATCCGTGGGGGCCGCTGGGGCAGACGGCCTCGCCGCTGCTGCTCCCGTTCGGTCGGTTCTCCGGCACAATAGTGGGCCCGGCAAGCAACCCGTACTGGGACACGACGGGCATGCCGCACCGCGGTTGGGAAGCGACGATCAGCGACAACCGGACCGGGTCGTCGGCGGGTCTGTCGCGGGCGGAACTGGCGGAACGCAACGCGCTGGATTGGAGGTTGCGTCGGACGACCGAGCCCCGGGCCCGGATGTATGTCGAGGACGGGGAGCTCCAACAGTTTGCGGACAACGAGTTTGACGCGACGGTCTACATGACAATGGACGGTTCCGGCAGGCGGAGCACGCGCACGCTCCGGGTCGTGGCCGAGGTCGACAGCTTCGGTCAGTGGGGCCCGCCGCAGGGTCATGTCATGTCCGGCAGCTCGTTCGAGGACATGGCCGGCGAGGCCTGGACGCGGTGGAGTTCGTCGTTCGGCTACTACGAGGTGACCCTCGATCTCGAGGACGGCGACCTGACGGGCCGGACCTACGACGCGGGCATGGTCGAGATCCAGCTTACCTGGATCATCAGTGAATGGGTTCCCGTGCGATTGCGGATCCTGTCTGACACCTCGACGTTCACCCATCAAGGCACGGACTACTTCCCGATCCAGACGGCGTTCCTGACCGGCCAGTACGCCGCTGCTCGGGACTCGGTGCGCACCCAAGTGGCGGGGGCCTTGGGCTCGCCGGTGTCGGCCCTGGCGATCGCGGCGGAAGGGCTGGACAACACCAGCGCCCTGCTCGACGGCTACCTGACGCTGGGCGCCTCCGACGCGTTCGGGCGCAGCGAGGTGCTGCGGAGCGCGCTCCGCGGCGTGCCGAACAGCGAGGGGCTGGGCTTCCGGTCGGGCGACCTGGCGGTGGTGATCGCCAAGGCGGACGACGGCGATGACGGCTCGCTCGGCGGCGCGTCGGGGGTGGACCTGCCGACCGTCGGGGACCACTTCGACCAGCGGATCGCCGCGGTGGGTTCGGAGGTGGCCATGGCTCTGGACGCGGACGCGCCGTCGTTCCCCTATGTCGAGTATGTGCTCGGCGAGCTGCGGGACCTGCGGGATCGGGCCTTCGAACTGGCGGTGGACGACACGTATCTGGCGGCCGGTACGATCTCGGTGGACGCCGCCGAGGGACTGATGGCCAACGACATCGGCCAGCCGGGCCGGATCGACAACGAGGAACTGATGGTCGACCTGGCGTTCTTCGGCTCTCCCGACGCGTTGGCCCCGGCCAACGGCAGCGTGACCGTGTCCGCGGACGGCTCGTTCCAGTACACGCCCGATGCCGGCTTCGAGGGGACGGATTCGTTCACCTACCGCCTGGTGGCGGGGGTAGGCGACCCGGCCAACCCGATCGGCGATCCGAACGTGTACAGCGAGCCCGCCACGGTGGTGCTGCGGGTGACGGTCCCGGACTGCCCGGCCGACTTCAACCGGGACGGGCTGCTGAACTTCTTCGACTTCGCGGCCTTCATCGCGGCTTATCAGGCCCAGGACCCTGCCGCCGACTTCAACGGGGACGCCCTGTTCAACTTCTTCGACTTCCCGGCCTTCATCGACGCGTACAACGCGGGATGCCCGTAAGGCCGGCCCCGTGATCGCCGGAAGCCCGGATCCGCCGCCAACGGTCGGATCCGGGCTTTTTCGTCGGGCCTCCACCCCCGGACCTCTTTCCGGGAAGCGTGCCGGCCCCGGCGATACCCTTCCCCACGCCATGACCCAGACACCCGAACGAGTCACCGCCCAGGTCCTGATTGTCGAGGACGAGCCCGAGCACGCCGACGTGATGGCCGAGGCTCTCCGCCGCCCGGGGCACGTGTGCACCATCGTGGGATCCGTGGCCGCGGCGGCGGAGGAACTCAGGGGCGGGTCGTTCGATGTGATCGTGACCGACCTGCGGATGCCCGCCAGCGCGGGGCAGTCGGGCACGGGGCCGGACGGGGCGGACGCGGGGATGCGGGTGCTGGCGATGGCGTCGGAACTGCAGCCGGACGCCGAGACAATCATGGTCACGGCGCACGGGGACGTGCCGACGGCCCGCAACGCGTTCAAGCACGGGGCGTTCGACTTCGTGGAGAAGCCGCTGGACTTGGCGGTGTTCCGTTCGGTGGTCAACCGGGCGGCCGAGGCCGCGGTGGTGCGGGCCGAGTCGGGCGAGCTCAAAGACCTGGTCCAGCACGACGGGTTCGACGGCATCGTGGCCGGCTCCGAGGCGATGCGGCGGATTCTCAACACCGTTCGGACGGTCGCCAACTCGACGATCCCGGTGCTGATCACCGGCGAGTCCGGCACGGGCAAGGAACTGATCGCCCGGGCGGTGCACGCCAACTCGCCGCGGAAGGACCGGCGGTATGTGACCATGAACTGCGCCGGCCAGGCGGAGAGCCTGCTCGAGGACCAGTTGTTCGGGCACGTGCGGGGGGCGTACACCGGAGCGGACAAGGACCGCGAGGGCGTGTTCGAGTACGCCAACTGCGGGACCCTGTTCCTCGACGAGATCGGGGACATGCCCCTGACGATGCAGGCCAAGCTGCTCCGGGTGCTCGAATCGGGCGAGGTGGTGCGGGTGGGGGCCAACGAGGTCCGCAGGACCGACGTGCGGTTTGTCAGCGCGACGAACCGGGATCTGAAGAAGATGGTGGACGAGGGCGGCTTCCGCCAAGACCTCTACTTTCGGATCAACGGCAGCCACGTCCATCTGCCCCCGCTGCGGGAGCGGCGCGAGGACATCCCGCGGATCGTCCGCCACGCGGCGGCCCGGCTGGCGGACAGCCTGACGCCCGGGCGCGGCGTGCCGGAGATATCGGACGCGGCGATGATGCGTCTGACCGGGTACGACTGGCCCGGCAACGTGCGTCAGTTGCTCAACGCGGTGCAGAACGCGGTGGTGACGGCGTTGGGCGATCAGGGCGGCTCCGGGCCGGTGCGGGTCGCGCCGGAGCACATCCCGGACGACGTGTCCAGCCCGGACGCCGATGGGGGGGATCTTGGGGGGATCTCCGGCGGCTCGCTGGCCGGATCGAGCCTCGAACAGTTGGAGAAGCGGGCCATCCGCGAGACGCTCCAACTGACCGGCGGCAACCGCGAGAAGGCGGCCAAACTGCTGGGCATCGGCGAGCGGACGCTGTACCGCAAGCTGAAGGAATACGGGCTCCGGTAGGCCGTTGGCGGCGACCCCGTCTTGGGGATTGCCCCATCGGATGGGGGAACCCGGCCGGACCGTTCGGCCCGATTTGTACGAAAAGACACCCGTGGGGAAAAGTCTCGGGGGGAACACTCCGATAGGTCATTTGCCTTGTTTTCGTCCGAACAGGCCGACGCCGGAGTGCGTGACCTTTCTTCTGGGGTGCTCGAATGTCGCGTTCGCTACTCGATGACGTGCTGTCGTGCCCGACGCTGCCTTCGCTGCCCGCGGTGGCGGTCGAGATCCTGGAACTGACAGGGGACCCCAACGTCCCTATGAAAAAGATCGCCCAGGCGGTCCAGCGCGACCAGGCGCTCTCCGGCAAGGTGCTCAAGACGGTCAACTCGAGTTTCTACGGGCTGTCCACGCCGTGCGGGTCGATCGATCGGGCCATGGCGTTCTTGGGTCTGAACACGGTCAAATCGCTGGTGCTGGGATTCAGCCTGGTGGACGTGACCACGATGGCGGGCGCCGAGCGGTTCAATCTGATGGCGCATTGGCGCCGGGCGATCACCGGCGCGGTCTCGGCCCGGCACGTGGCGGTCATGACGCATGCCGCGGACCCGGACGAGGCGTTCACGGCTGGCCTGTTCCAGGACGTGGGCGCGCTGGCGTGCGTGGTGTTTCTCAAGGGTGAGTACGCCGACGCGGTGGGGGAACTCGAGCACGCCAAGTGGGAGACGGCCGAGCGCGAGACGTTCGGGTTCTCGCACGCGGAGGTGGGGGAGGGGTTGTGCAGGAAGTGGAAGCTGCCGGCGCCGATCGTCGCGGCGATCGCGGGGCATCACAGCCCCGGCAGGGCCGACCCGGCGCACGCGGACCTGACCCGCGTGGTGGCGCTGGGCGCGATGGTGGGCAGCGTGCTGGCCAACGAATCGCCGGTTCCCACGCTGAAGCAGATCGCGGCGCGGTGCACGGAATGGTTCGGCGACGCCGCGCCGGACCCCGAGACGCTGATCGAACGTTCGAGCGAGGACGCCCGGGTCATCGCCAAGCTCTTCGCCCAGGACATCGGCCACATGCCGGACACCCGCGCGTTGCTGGCCGAGGCGCAGGAGAAGGGGCTCGAGCACCAGCTCGAGCAGCAGCGTCACGCCGAGGAACTTGCCAAGGAAGCGACCACCGACAGGCTGACCGGGCTGGCGAACCGTCGGAGGTTCGACCTCGATCTGGAGAAGGCGTTTGCCGCCTACCAGGAGTCCGGACAGGTCATGTCGGTGATCTTCTCCGACGCGGACCGCTTCAAGAGCGTCAACGACACGCACGGGCACGCCGCGGGCGATGCCGTGCTGGTCGAACTGGCCCGGCGGATGTCCGAGACGGTGGGGGACATGGGCACGGTCGCCCGGTACGGGGGCGAAGAGATCGCGGTGATCCTGCCGGGGGTGGGCATCGATGACGCGGCGGTGCTGGGCGAGCGGATCCGGGCGGACATCGCGGCCAAGCCGTTCGACGTGTCCGGTGTCGAGTGCGACGTGGACCTGCTCAACGTGACGGTCTCGGTGGGCGTGACCGCGACGGACGCCGATCGGGCGGGGCGGTACAGTGCGGTGAGCCAGCTGGTCAACGACGCCGACGCGTGCGTCTACGACGCCAAGCGTGCCGGGCGCAACAGGGTGTTCGTGCACCGCCCGGCGGACAGCTCGCGTCTGGGCGAGCCCGCCAAGGCCACGGGTGCCACGCCGGGGACCGTTCGGGTGCTCTTCGTCGAGGACGACCCGCTCGCGGCGACGCTCATCACGACGCTGCTCAAGCGGCAGAAGGCCGTGCAGATCGAGTGGATCGAGTCGGGCACCCGCGCGGCCGGCGAGATCCAGCGCATGATCGACGGGGAGATCCCCGCCGCGGACGTCTTCCTGATCGATCTCAAGCTGCCCGGTTCGAGCGGCTACGACCTGCTCAAGATGGTCCGCGCCTGCCCGCTGCTCGAGCACGCGACGGTCCTTGTGCTCAGCGGCGAGCCCGAGCCCTCCGCCCGCGGCGAGTGCATGAAGCTGGGCGCCACGGACTTCATACCCAAGCAGCAGTTCGTCGCCGACATCGGTCGCTGGGTCGGAACCATCGTCAACTGCAAGGGCAAGGCCGCGGCCTGATCAGAAGTCCAGCGGCGCCCGCCACACGGCGGCGAGTTCCTCCACGCCCTCGTCCACTTCACCCCAGCTCAGACGCCCCGAGTCCGTCAGCGTCCCCAGCACCACGCAGCCCGCGGTGTCGAAGCGGTGCGCGGCCGCCGGGTCGCGCAGCTCGAGCACGTACCTCGACGGGCCCTCGGCGAACGCCAGCATCGCGTCGAGCGGGATGGTCCCCTGGAAACCGATCGGGCGTTCCGGGGTCGAGCCCGCGATGAGCATCTCCGCCACGGCCGTCAGCGTGCCGCCGTCCGAGACGTCGTGGGCGCTGCGGACCACGCCGGCCCGGATCGCGTCGGCCACGACGCGGGCGGTGCGCGGGCCGGCCTCGAGATCCACCCGCGCGGCTGCACCCGCGCCCGACGCGAACAGGCGATCGTGGTGCGATCCGGCCAGACTGTCGCAGGGCGGGCCGACGAGGATCAGGGTGTTGCCGGCCGCCTTGGCGTCCATCGTCACCGCGCGGTTCAGATCCGGCACGACGCCGATGCCGGAGATCAGCAGCGTGGGCGGGATCTCGATGGTCCGGCCGTCCTCGGTGGTGAACTGGTTGTTCAGGCTGTCCTTGCCCGACACGAACGGCGTGCGGTAGGCCTTGGCCCCGTCGTAGCACGCCTCGGCGGCCCGGACGAGCGAGCCGAGATTCTCCGGCTTCTTGCAGGACGGCCAGCAGAAGTTGTCGAGGATGGCGATGCGGTCGGGGTCGGCGCCGGCGCAGACGAGGTTGCGGACGCACTCGTCGATGGCGGCCAGGGTCATCTGGTACGGATCGGCCTCGAGCCCGGTGGACAGGCCGCAGGCGATGGCCAGGCCCCGGCCGGTGCCGGGCACGGGCTCGATCACCGCGGCGTCGGACGGCCCGCGGCCCGCGGGGCCGGTCAGCGGCTTGGAGACGGTGTTGCCCTGCACTTCGTGGTCGTACTGGTTGATGATCCAGTGCTTGCTGGCGATGTTAGGGTGGGCGAGGAGGGCAAGAAGAGACGAAGAGACGGAGTTCCGGAGAGACGGAGTGTGGGAGCTGGAGGACGCAGCGGCCGGAGTTTTCACTTCGTGTCTGCGTCTCTTCGTCTCTCCGTCTCTCGGCCCGCTCCAGCGGGCCTCCCGCGTCGGCATGGGGATGCCGTCGTGGAGGAACGCCATCGGCAGGCGACCGACCTCGGTGCCCTGGTAGGTCAGGATCAGGTCGCGCCCGGGCGTGCCGAAGGTGCCCAGCACCGCCAGTTCCACATGCTCTTCGTCGCAGATGGCCTGCAGGGCGGCCAGATTGGACCCGGGAACCGCCAGCACCATGCGTTCCTGGGCCTCTGAGATCCAGATCTCGGTGTAGGAAAGGCCGTCGTACTTGAGCGGGGCGTTCTCGAGCAGCACGGTGGCCCCGAGTTTCTCGCCCATCTCGCCGACGGCCGACGAGAAACCGCCCGCCCCGCAGTCGGTGATGGCCGAGAACAGCGGGCGCTCGCCCGCGTCACGGGCGCGGAGGATCGCATCGAGGACGCGCTTTTCTTCGATGGCGTTGCCGATCTGGACGGCGTGGCTGAACTCGTCGGCGTGGGTGTCGGTCAGCTCGGCACTGGAGAAGGTCGCGCCGTGGATGCCGTCGCGCCCGGTGCGCCCGCCGAGGGCGACGATCAGGTCGCCGGGCTTCGCGTCGCCGGCGATCCGGTCCCGCGGCATCACGCCCACGCACCCCGCGAAGACCAGCGGGTTGCCGACGTGCCGGTCATCGAACCACACCGCCCCATTGACGGTGGGGATGCCCATGCGGTTGCCGTAGTCGCGGACGCCAGCGACGACCTCGGTCAGCACCCTTCCCGGGGGCAGGCAGCCGGCGGGGATGTTCGTCATGCCGGGGTGGGCCACGCAGAAGGTGTCGGTGTTGGCGATCGGCTTGGCGGCCAGGCCGGTGCCGATGACGTCGCGGATGCAGCCGCCGATGCCGGTGGCGGCCCCGCCGTAGGGCTCGATGGCGGATGGGTGGTTGTGGGTCTCGACCTTGATGCACACGGCGTGGTCGTCGTCGAAGGCGATGATGCCCGCGTTGTCCACGAAGACCGAGAGCGTCCAGTCCACGCCCTCCTCGATCAGCTCGAAGGTGGCGGCGGCCACGGACGACTTGAGCAGGTTGTGGATCGTCACGCTGCCGTCGGCGTGGGCCTCGTGGCCCGGGCGGCCAAGACGCTTGACAGGGTCGTTGGGATCGTCGGAGGTGTAGTTGATGGTCGCCTTGAGGGTCTTGTGCACGCAGTGCTCGGACCAGGTCTGGGCCAGTGTCTCCAGCTCGATGTCGGTCGGCTCGCGCCCAAGGGTGCGGTATTCGTCGCGGATGGCCCGCATCTCGTTGAGATCGAGGAAGAGGTGGGCGTCGCGGCTGAGCTTTTCGAGGGCGGCGTCGTCGAGGTCCCGGATGGCGATGTGGCCGACCTTGAGTTCGTAGGCGTGGCCGCGGGGCAGTTCCCCGGGGTGGTAGGGGGCGGTGTGGACACCGGTGATCACGGGGTTGGCCAAGAGTTTCTGGGCGATGACGCGGGCCTGATCGGCGGAGACGCCCTCGATGTCGTAGCGCCAGCCGGTGGAAACGCGGCAGTCCGCACCGGTCAGCTCGGTGATCGCGTCGCGGACGGTCTGGGCGGGCGGGTCCATCACGCCGGGCAGCGGATGGACCTCGACGAGCACGCCGCGGGCGGGAGCCGAGCCGATCTCGGCGGTCTCGGTGACGGGGTTTGCCAGCAGGGCGTGGGTGACGCGGGCGAGCTGGTCGTCGTCGAGGGCGGCCTCAATCAGGTACACACGGGCCGAGCGGGCGGCCGGCGCGTGCAGGCCGGCCTGGCGGGCGTGGGCCGCGAGATCGTCGCCCCGCGGGTCGCCGGCGTTGGGCTTGGGGCGGACCTCGATGCGGTGGACTCGGCTCGTTGGGGCGGCGGTGTGGGCGGCGGCGGTCGGCATGGGCGATCGTAGGTCCGAGAGCGCCGAATGGCCGGGGTACGATGGGGCGTGACAGACCCCAAGACCCCCGCCGATCGGCCCACAATCCGTCCCCACGTCGAGCTGTACACGGACGGCGCCTGCTCGGGCAACCCCGGGCCGGGCGGCTGGGGCTTTCTGATGCGTCACCCCAAGACCGGCAAATCGGTGGAGCGGTCCGGCGGCGAGGCGCGAACGACCAACAACCGCATGGAACTCACGGCGGTGATCGAGGGCCTCGCGTCGCTGACCCGCCCGAGCGTGGTGGACCTGTACTCGGACTCGCAGTACGTGCTCAACGGGCTGAAGGAATGGATGGCCGGCTGGAAGAAGCGCGGCTGGAAGACGGCGTCCAAGGCCCCGGTCAAGAACGTGGACCTGTGGCAGCGGCTCGATGAACTCAAGGGCGCGCACGAGATCCGTTTCCACTGGGTCCGCGGGCACGACGGGCACGCGGAGAACGAGCTGGTCGACAAGCTCGCGGTGGCGGCCCGGGACCGGGCGGCGGGGGCCTGAGCCCGCTCCGCGCGGGGATCGCGTTCGGGGCACGCCGGTCCGAGAACGGTGTCGCCGTTGGGTCTGTGCGGCCTGGGAGGACCGGGTTGGGTCTGTCACGCCCCGGGGGCGGGCGGCGGGGGGCATCGAATCGGATGTCTCGGAAAGGCCGGTGAATCCGGGGGATCACCGGGCCGATGTTCCTGCCGAGCGCCCGCGTCAACGGGCGCGCCCCGAGCGAGGAGACGCCCCGTGAATCTCGACACGATCCTGCGCCAAGCCCACGAGTCCGACGCCTCCGACGTGCACATCGTCGCCGGGGAGCCCCCGACCGCCCGCATCCATCAGGTGATGACACCGCTCGGGGACGAGCCGATGTCGCCCGAGGTGGTGATGAAGATGTTCGAGGAGATGTCCAACCGCGAGGTGCGCGAGATGTTCGCGCAGACCAAGGACGCGGACTTCTCCTACCAGGTCCAGGGCCTGGCCCGCTACCGCGTCAACGCCCACATGCAGAAGGGCGTCGTCGGCCTGGCGATGCGTGCCATCAAGACCAAGGTCCCGCCGCTGGCGGCGCTGAACCTGCCCGAGGTGATCGCCCGGCTGACCTACCTCCCGCGCGGGCTGGTGCTCGTCACCGGCGACACCGGCTCGGGCAAGTCGACCACGCTGGCCGCCATGATCCAGGCGATGAACCAGCGCTACCGCAAGCACATCATCACGCTCGAGGATCCGGTCGAGTACCTGTTCCAGAGCGAGAAGTGCCTGATCGAGCAGCGCGAGCTGGGCCGCGACATGATCAGCTTCGCGTCGGGCCTCAAGCACGCCCTGCGTCAGGACCCGGACATTATCCTCGTCGGCGAGATGCGCGACCTGGAGACCAGCTCGCTGGCCATCTCGGCGGCCGAGACGGGCCATCTGGTGCTCTCCACCCTGCACACGGTCAACGCGTCGCAGACGGTGTCGCGAATCATCGACATGTACCCCAGCGGTCAGCAGAACCAGATCCGCTCGATGCTGTCCACCACGCTGCAGGCCGTGATGTCGCAGACGCTGTTCACCCGGGCGGACAAGCCGGGCATGGTGCCCGCGGTGGAGGTGTTGCTGTGCACGCCCGCCGTGCGAAACCTCATCCGCGAAAACAAGGTGTACGAGATCCCCAACGTGATCGAGACCTCGCGTCAGATCGGCATGACGAGCCTGGACGCGTCGATCGCGGAGCTGTACTTCAACGGGACGATCACGAAAGAGGACGCCATCGCGCAGGCGGTGCACCCGGACAAGCTGGAGCGTCAGCTGGTCGCGTGAGCGTGTCGGTGGGCTAAGAGAGGTCGGAGGCGAGCATGCCGAACTATCGGTTCCAGGTGCGGGCGCAGGACGGTCAGTTGCGCGGCGGCACGATGCAGGCGGACAACGCCGGCGCGGCCGCGGCGATCCTGCGCAACCAGGGCGTGCACGTCCTTTCCATCGATTCGATGAAGGGCGGCACCTCCGCCGGCGGTCTCGGCGAGACGCTCAAGCGTCTCAACGCCAGCAAGCCCAACCAGAAGCACGTGCTCGATTTCACCACGCAGCTGGCCGTCATGATCCGGGCCGGCATCAACCTGCGTTCGGCCCTGGACGGCATCGCCGACCAGACCGTCCACGCCGGCTTCAAGCGCATCATCGTGGAGATCAAGCAGGACGTCGAGTCCGGCAAGCAGTTCTCCGAGGCGCTGTCCAAGCACCCCAAGCTCTTCGGGCCGCTCTACATCAACATGGTGCGGGCGTCCGAGATGTCCGGCTCGTTCTCCGAGATGCTCGAGCGGATCGCCGGGTACATCCGCCAGGAGCTCGAGACCCGCAAGATGGTCATCGGCGCATCGATCTACCCGGCGATCATCGGCCTGCTGGCCGTGTCGGTGACGATCTTCCTGCTGACCTTCGTGCTCCCCAAGTTTTACACGGTCTTCGAGGGCAAGGAGGACGTGCTGCCCTGGGCCACGAACTTCCTCATGGGCCTGTCCAACGGCATGATCGCCTACTGGCCGTTCATCCTCGGCGGCGTGGTGATGATCGGCGGCGGCCTGTTCGCCGCCACAAGGACCGAGCTCGGCTCGTTCTGGGTGGACAAGCTCAAGCTGTCCGTTCCGATCGTCAAGGGCATGTTCCGTTCGCTGTACATCTCCCGCTCCCTGCAGACGATGGGCCAGCTGGTCAACGCCGGCGTGCCCATGCTCGACGTGCTGACCATCACGGGCGACATTTCCGGCAACAAGCTCTATGAGGTGCTCTGGCGCCGTGTGCACGGCTCGGTCAAGCAGGGCAAGAAGATCGCCGCGCCGCTCCAGGAAACGAGCCTGCTGCCCCGCGCGGTGGTCCAGATGATCGGCGCTGGCGAGGAGTCCGGTAAGCTCGGCGAGGTGCTCGATCAGATCTCGGACTTCTACGCCAGGCAGCTCCGCGACCAGATCAAGACGGTTACCGGAATGATCGAGCCCATCATGATCATCGTGATGGGTTCAATCGTCGGCTTCATCGCCATGGCGATCATCCTGCCCATCTTCAAGATGAGCCAGATCGTTTCGTAATAGATGCTTGAGACCGGGCCCGCACCCCGGAACCGGCGCGGGCATGAGGAGAACGCCGTGCGCCGCAACCCACGCCGAGCCAGGAACCCACGGGCGACCGCCCCCGGCGGCTTCACCCTCATCGAGGCCTCGCTGGCCACCGTCATCATCGGCGTCGGGGTCCTGGCGATGGTCGACGCCCAGAGCTCGTTCATCGTCTCGAACCAGTGGTCCTCCCACGCCGCCAGCGCCACCTTCCTCGCCAACGAGATCCGCGAGCTGACCCGCTCGCTGCCCAAGCACGACCCGGTCGTCGGGCTGTTCCTCGAGGACGACGACGAGGGCACGCCCGTGCTCTACGGATGGGGCCCGGACGCGGGCGAGACCACGCTGGACGATTTCGACGACATCGACGATTTCGACGGCATCACCTTCTCCTTTATCGGGACCCCCGATCTGAACAACGGCGACCTCCCCGGGCCCATCAACGCTTTCCGCGAGGTCATCCCGGCCCTGACGATCGGGGGCGACGAGACCAACGAGGCCATGTTCGGCTGGTCGCAGGCGGTGGTCGTGCGCAAGGTCCACCCCTTCGACTTCTCCGACGAGGTGGACGCGTCGTTCTTCGAGGCGGCGGACGGGCAGTTCCCGGGCCGCCGCGTGGATCAGTACCCCCTGCGGGTTTCGGTGCTGGTGTTCTACCAGGGCGCCAACGACATCGAGGCGACCCTTGTGACGGAAGTGACCTGGATCGTCCCCTGAGCGGACGGTGGGAGATGGACCGATGGCACGATTGACACGGACCCGGCCGGCACGGCGGAGCACGCGGCGGACGCTGCGCATCTCGCGGCGCGGCGTCGCGTCGGTGCTGGCCATGATGTTCCTGATCCTCTTCGGCTCGCTCGTGGCCGCGATGGCCGTCACGTCCACGGGCAACATCCGCACCGCGAGCATGCACCTGCACGTCATGCGGGCGATGAGCGCCGCCGAGACCGGGCTCGCCCTGGCCGAGCACCGGCTCCAGGAGGCCGCCGGCCGCTTCGTCGTGGCCGAGTCCGACATCGACGCGGCCATGAGCGCCGCCCTCTGGGCCGGCGATTCCGACACGATCGGCGCCTACGAGGTGCTCCCACCGCCCTCCGGCCACGCCGAGGACGCGCAGCCATCGGGTATCGCCGCCGCCCTGGTCAACATCCACGCGGCCGACGAGAACATCCTGGTCGGGGGCGAGTTCATCGCCGAGCCGACGATCTCCGGCGCACCGGGAGGCGTGGACACCGGCGTCTACGCGGCCGAGAACTGGGTCTACACGCCCGCGCTGATGCTCGGCGCGTGGGACAACAACGACGGCAACCCGCCCCCCTCCTTCCAGATCCGCTACGCCCCGCTCGCCGGCGGCGAGTTCGTCCGGGTCATCGTCGAGGGCATCGTCTTCGACATGCAGCGCAATCAGCAGCCCATCCGGCGCACCATCACGCGGGACTACCGCGTCGTCAAGCGCGTCGACCAGGCGATCATCGCCCACGCCCGCATCATGATCGGCAAAAACGTGTCGGTCGAGGGCGACCTGGGCGCCCGGTTTGATCAGGTCGAGTTCGAGAACGGCGACCCGTTGATCGTCCGTTCGGACTTCTACGGGCTCGACCCCGTCCTCGACCAGAAGATCGAGGAGTTCTGGGCGTCCCTGGCCACCAACGACGTCGACGGCGACAACCGCCTGCGCGTCGGCCACCCCATCGAGGGCCAGGGCATCCCGGTGGACGACGACTTCGACGGCGACGGCGAGCTCGACGGTGCCTTCACCGACGCCACGCAGGACGGCTACCTCGACGATATGGACATCTTCATCCGCCACTACGACAAGGACAACGACAACCGCGTGACCCTCTCGGCCGCGCTGATCGAAGGCACGCCCGCGGGCGACGCTATGCGAGAACCCGAGTTCGTCAACGAGGCGGGCGACCCCATCGACGACGAGCTCGCCCTGCTCATCGACGGCTCCCGCCCCGACCGCAACCGCAACGGCGTCTACGGCTGGGCCGATACCGACGGCGACGGCGTCTTCGACACCGCGGACGAGTTCCCGGTCGATTTCGACCCCGTGCTCGACGTCTTCCGGGACCGCGAGCTGGGCTGGCGCGACGGGTTCATCGACGCGCTCGATCAGTACGCGAAGATCGCCGGCGGGCTGCGATTCCGCGTCAACGCGTCCGACTGGGAAAACGCCCAGGGTCCCATCGGCGAGCGTCTGCAGGGCACCATCCGCCCAGGCGCCGACAACGCCCCGCTGACCTTCAGCGCCAGCGACACCGATCTGCCCAACATCACCGCCGACAGCTTCGCCGACACCGAGAACGCCCTCATGGCGGCCGCCGACGGAACGGCGTTCTGGCAGCAGGCCGCCGACCAGCTCGGCGTGAGCATCGACCAGCTGGCCACCTGGGAGCTGACCGATAACCCCGGCGGGTCCGACGCGCCCTACTTCAGCCCCGTGTGGGACGACGCGAACCTCGACGGCCTCCCCGACAACCACGACTGGGCCTACTTCGAGAAGTCGCCCTACAACTCGCCGTCTTACTCGGACCTCTATTGGCGGCCCGTGTTCCGAAACCTGGTGTTCCGCAACGTGCAGATCCCCATGGGGCTCAACGCCCTCTTCGAGGACTGCACCTTCGTTGGGGCAACCTACGTCCGCTCCCATCCCCAGAACACCCACCCGATGTGGACCGAGTACGGCTCGAACACCCTCGACGCCGGCGGCCGCCCCACGCCCAAGTACGACCGCTACGTCTACGGCGACGACGCGTCCGAGACCGGGGCCAACGCGCCCGACTCGCTCCCGGACACCGCCAAGCCCCCGGCCGCGGTGGTGCTGATGACCGTGCCCGGAATCTCCCCCCTCGACACCGGCGACGTCCCGATGGACGAGATCGCCGCCTACGGCGCCAGCTACAACCTGCTGCCCGCGCCCCTGATCATCGGCGGCAACCGCGTGGTCGATTCCAAGAAGCACTCCAACAACATCCGCTTCCACGACTGCCTCTTCGTGGGCTCGATCGTGGCCGACACACCGGAAAACTACACCCAGGTCCGCAACAAGGTCCAGTTCACCGGGGCAACGCGCTTCACCACCGTCCACCCCGACGAGCCGGACAACGCCTATCTCAACCCCGACGCCGGCGACATGAACGACATCCTCAGCAGCTCCATGATGCTCCCCAACTATTCGGTGGACATCGGCAGCTTCAACAGCCCGCCGGAGCAGGACGTCCGCCTGCAGGGCGCCATCATCGCCGGCGTGCTCGACGCCCGGGGCAACACCGAGATCGTCGGCACGCTGCTGCTGACCTTCAACCCGGTCTACGGTGAGTTCCCGCTCGTCGACGTCTTCGGCAATCCAATCGGAAACCCCGCCGGCTTCAACGCCTCGCTGGGCTACTTCGGCCCCGACGACGGCGACTTCGAATCGCTCAACCCGTGGGACCTTCCGGTCGTCGACGGCGTGCGCATCGTCGGCTGGGACACAAACGGCGACGGCCTGGCCGACGTCCCCTACACCGAGCCCCAGCCGGCCGGAAGCACCGCCGTGCCCTTCAACGGGTTCGGCAAGATCCGCCTGCGGTACGACCCCAACATGCGCATGCCCAGCGGCCTCATGCTGCCGCTCAAGGCCCTTCCCGTCTCCGGAACCTACAAGGAGGGCGCGATTTGAAACGCTCCATCAGAATGTCCCGCAAGGCCTTCTCGCTCGTCGAGGTGCTGATCGCGCTGACCATCACCGCCACGCTGCTCACCGCGACCATGGCCGCGCTGGACGCGAGTTTCAAGAGCTACAAGGCCAACTCGGAGAGCGCCTCGACCAACGTCGTCGCACGCATCGTCATGCAGCGGCTGACCGCCATGGTCCGCACCGGCGAATCTTTCGGCCCTTACCCGGCCAATCCCATCACCACGCCCACGATCCAGAGCAACTGGATCGAGTTCGTCTCGTACCGAGATCCCGCCCAGGGGATCGAGCGTATCACCCGGCTCGAGCGCCGCGACGGGGACGAAGACACCGGCCCGTTCGAACTCTGGTACACCATCTCCACCTTCATCGACGGCGAGTTCGACAACGTGCAGGAGTCGCCGCTGCTGACCGGCCTGAACGATGTTGTCTTTGACATGGAGTACGACGTCGGCCCCCGCCTGCGCCGCGTGACGATCGACCTGATCATCCAGCCGATGAACGACGGCGACGCCGCCATCGGCGTCGGCCGGCTCGAGACGCCCACCATCCGGCTCGTGACCTCCGCATCGCCCCGCGTGTACGACGAGTAATCAGGCTTCAGGGCTCCGAGCGCAGCCGCTCGATCTCCGCCGGGATGAGCCCCGCCAGGTCCTGCGGCGTCATGCCGCCGGTCGCCCCGCTCGCCCGCGCCCACGCCTCGCCCGCCGCCGCATGGGCCTGCACCCCGGCCTGCACCCGCCCGAACAGGTCGCCTCCCGTGGCCCCACCCGCGGTCCACCCGGCCGCCAGCCCGCCGATCACCCCCGCCAGCACGTCGCCCGTTCCTCCCGTCCCCAGGCACGGGTGGCCGGCCCGGCACACCCACGCACGCAGGCCGTCGGAGACCACCGTCCCCGCGCCCTTGAGCACCACGACGCACCCCAGCCGCCGGGCCATCGCCACGCAGGCGTCCGTCCGTTCGTCCCCGGTGCCCGCCGGGTCACCGCGGATCGACAGCGCGTCCATCAGTCGGCGGGCCTCGCCCGGGTGCGGCGTGAGCACCAAGGTCGCCCGGACGTCGCGCCAGAACTCCGGCAACTCACAGAGGATGTTCAGCCCGTCCGCGTCCAGCACCGCCGGCGCGTCCTCCTGCAGGACCGTCCGCAGCACGACCGCCCGCGCGCCGTCCGACCGGCCCAGGCCGGGCCCGACCACCAGCGCATCGCTCACGCCCGCCAGCTCGTCGAACCGCTCGGCGCTCCCGCTCGCGGACAGTCCGCCCCGATCGTCCGTCGGCAGCGCCAGACCCGTGGCGAACGGCGCCAGCGTGAGCACCGCGTCGATGATCGCACCCGGGGCCGCGATCTTCACCAGCCCGCACCCCGCCCGGACCGCCCCCAGAGCGGCCAGCGCGGGGGCGCCCACCATGCGCGGGTCGCTGCCGGCGCAGCCGCCCACCACGCCCACGCGTCCGAACGTGCCCTTGTGCCCGTCCGCCGGACGCGGGGGCAGCGTCGGGATGGATTCCACGGTCTCGTGCATCGCCGGATCCTATATTCCCCGCGTGATCGACACGCACTGCCACCTGACCTTCCCTGAATACGCCGGTCGCATCGATGAGGTGATGGCCGATGCCGCCCGCGTGGGCGTGACCGGCGCCATCACCATCGCCACCGACTCGCAGGACAGCCAGGCCGCCCTCATGCTGGCCGAGAGCCACCCCGGCATCTGGTGCGCCGCCGGCGTCCACCCGTTGTACTCGGACCAGGAGCCGCACGACTGGGCCGCCATCCGACGCGTCGCCGCCCACCCCAGGTGCGTCGCCTTCGGAGAACTCGGACTGGACAACCACCACGGGCGCCCGCCGCGTCCGATCCAGGACCGCGTGCTGGCCGAGGAGATCGCCTTTATCGAGTCCTGCATCGCCGACGGCATCGACCGCCCGATCGTCATCCACTGCCGCCGCGCGGTCGAGGACCTGCTGCCCATCCTCCGCGCCAGCACCATCCGGCCCGAGCGGTTCGTGTTCCACTGCTTCACCGAGCCGCCCGAGCACGCCCGGATGGTGCTCGACTTCGGCGCGTCGATCTCCTTCACGGGCGTGGTGACGTACAAGAACGCCCGCGACGTCGCCGCGTCCGCCGTTCTGGTCCCCGAAGACCGCATCATGGTCGAGACCGATGCGCCCTTCCTTTCGCCCGAACCCGTTCGCGGAAAGCGGCCCTGCATGCCGGCCTACGCCCGCCTGACCGCCGAGCACATCGCCCGCCTCCGCGGCGTGCCCTTCGCCGATTTCCACCGCACCATCGACGCCAACACCGCGCGTTTCTTCGGCATCGACGTGCCCGCCCCGGTGCCGGGCGCGCTGGAGGCCGCCGTCGCATGAGCACGCTCGCCCAGCAGGCTACGTCCAATCTCGGCGGGTGGACGCACCACATCTCGCCCGTGGCGATCGACCTGTTCGGCGCCTTCTCGATCCGCTGGTACGGGCTGAGCTACCTCGCCGGATTCGCCGCCGCGTACCTGCTCCTCCGCCTGCTCGCCGCCCGCGGCGCGACCCGCATCCCCAAGGACCGCGCCCTCGACGCGATCCTGACGCTGATCGTCGGCGTGGTGGTGGGGGGGCGTCTCGGCTACGTGCTGCTCTACGAGCCAAGGCTGCTCGGGCTGGTCGACGGCTTCCCGTTCTGGGGGGTGCTGGCGGTCAACCGGGGCGGCATGGCCTCGCACGGCGGCATCGTCGGCGTGATGCTGGCCGCCTGGAAACTCAGCCGCGGCTTCAAGCAGCCCGACGGCACCGTCGTCGGCCGCTGCCCGCCCATGCACGCCATGGACGTCTGCACCCTCATCGCCCCCGCCGGTCTGCTCTTCGGGCGGCTGGCCAACTTCATAAACGGCGAACTGCTCGGCAAAATTGTCGCGCTCCCCGGTCAGCACGCCCCCTGGTTCGCCGTGCGATATCCGCAGGAAATCCTCTCCGAACCGGACGATCGCCTCGCGCAGACGCCCGAGCAGACGGCCGCCATCCAGCGGCTCGCGTCGGACTTCGCCCTGCCCGGCGAGACGTGGTTCGCGGGGTACGAACGGCTGCTCGCCGCGGTCCAGCGGGGTGACGCCGCGGCCCGTGCCGCCATCGAACCGCTGATCAGCGCGCGCCATCCCACCCAGCTTTACCAGGCCGCGATCGAGGGGCTCGTCGTGGGGGTGGTGGTGTGGGCGATCGCCGCCAAGCCGCGCAAGCCCGGCGTCATCGGCGCCTGGTTCCTCATTGTCTACGCGGCCGGCCGCGTGGCGATGGACTTCGTCCGCCTGCCCGACGCGGGTGTCACGCAGTTCGGCCCGCTCACACGGGGCCAGGTCTACTCGCTGCTCATGCTGCTCGCCGGCGTTGCGGTGCTGGTGTTCGCCTCCGCCCGGTCCGCCGACCGGGTCTCGGGCGGCTGGCTCCGCCCCGGGCCACCCCCACCGAACTGAGTCACGCCGCGGGCCCGCTCCGTTCCGGCTCGGCACGGTCCCGCCCCAGGCGCGATATCAGCATCGTGGCGCCGAAGCCGGCGAGCGCCAGCAGCACGCTCCCGCCCGCCTGGCCGACCGACGGCCGATAGGCCCGCTGGGACCAGTCCTTCGCTCCGCTCGGATCGGTCATCTCCGCCAGATTCTCCTCGGTGACCAGCGTGCCCTTGATCGTGTCGCCGACTTCCGGCGGCACACCGGCGCGGAACGGGTACAGCCCCGCCGGAGCCGCGATCAGAAGCCCCAGCAGCACGCCCAGCGTCGGACGCTCGTAGCGGTGCATGACCCACTTGAGCAGATTCGCCACCCCCGCGATGCCCGCCAGCACGCCCAGTCCGACCGGGATCACCACCGACATCTGGGCGAGCACGCCGGAAACGTCCCCGCCCGTCAACGCCGAGATCGTGTCCTTGATCGCCGCGATGATCGGCTCGTACTGCCCGAGCAGCAGCAGCAGGAACGCGCCCGAAACGCCCGGCAGGATCATCGCCCCGGCCGCGGCCGCCCCGCCCACGAACAGCCCCAGCGGCCCGCCCAACGCGGCCTGGCCGGTCCCCGCCTCCTGCAGCACCACCAGCCCCGCCATCACCGCCGCGCCCCCGACCGCCCCGAGCACCACGTCGCGACGCACCGGGTGAGCCAGTTTCCACAAGATCGGCGCCCCACCCAGCGTCAGACCGATGAACAGCGAGTACATCACCCAGCGGTGCTCCACGAGCGACCAGTGGATCACCCTCGCCAGCCCGCCCACCGACAGAGCCGCGCCGAGCACGATCACGCCCAGCAGCAGCACCGCGGACCGGGAGAACCGCAGGCGGGTCACGTCCGACACCGCGTCGATGAACCGCCGGTACACCCCGCAGGCCACCAGCATTGTCCCTCCGGAGATACCCGGGACCAGGTTCGCCAGCCCCATCATCACGCCCGCCAGCAGCGCACGAACCACCGGGACCGGGGTGCCGGGAACGGGCGTCGGATCAGTCGGCGGCGTGTTTGGGGGCATGGGCGGTCCTGAAAAGGCATCGGGGCGGGGTCGGAAACCGTATCATCGGCATGGTGAGATCGCGCATCCGCAACCTGTCCCCGATTCTGGCGATCCTGGCGTCCCTCGGCGCCGGTTGCGTGGCCGTGTACCCCGCCTCCGGCCTCCGGGCCGAGCCCCGCTCGAACGCCCAGAGCCCTTCGGCACCGGCGACGCCCCGCCCGGAGACCCCCGCCTCCGCCGGCTCCGACGCCCCGGCAGACCCGATGTCCGACCGCTGGCCAGCCCGCTGGGGCGTCGCCGGTGCCCCCCGCGGCGTGATCGTGCCCTCCGAGACCCCGGTCGCCGCGCTGCGACCAGCCCATCTCGGCCGATTCCACCATCTCCGCACCGGCGAGATCGAGTACCGTCAGGCCGAAGCGCTCGCCCGCGCGGTGGGCGTCGACGACGGGTTCCGCTTCGTGCCGGAGGGCCCGGGCTCGCTCGTGTTCATGCCCCCGCTCGAGGCCGAACCGGCGGACGCGCCCGACCCTGCCGGGCGGGCCGAAGCCGAGTCCTTCGTGTTCATCTCTGCCCAAACCACCCCCGAAAGCACGACCGACGACCCCCGCGTCGCGATCGAGCGCACCTGGATGGCCCTCTACGACGCCGAAACGCCCGAGCCCAACGGCACCATCGTGCTCATCCCGGGCATGCTCGGCACGCCCCAGCCCATCATCGAGGGCATGGTCCGCTACTGGCGCAACCGCGGGTACGCCGTCCTGCGCCTGCTCTCGCACCCGTCCCGCTTCACCGAGCGCGTCGAGGTCGCGATCGCCCCCGGCGAGGAGCGCGCCGCCGCCGGGCAGCTCGCCCAGATTTACGACCAGCGCACGGCCGAGTGCGCCTACGCCGCCGACGCGGGCCTCGACCACGTTTTCGCCCGCCGCCCCGCCCTCGCCAAGAAGCCCGTGGTGCTGGTGGGCATGTCCGGCGGCGCGATGGTGCTGCCCACGGTCTACGCCTACGCCCCCGAACGCTACGACGCCGCGGTCCTCATCGCCGGCGGCCTGAACTTCCTGAAGATCAGCGCCCTGTCCAACTACGCCGACTGGATCGACGCCATCGTCCTCGACTGGGACCCGAGCGATCCCGATTCCAAGGTCCAGCCCACGCCCGAGCGACTCGACCGCCTCTCCAACGCCTATCTGGCCGCGTCGCGCCTGGACGCCGCGCACACCGCCGGCGAGCTCGCCGACGTCCCGGTGCTGATGCTCCACGCCACCAAGGACAAGGCGGTCCCGTCCGAGACCGGCGACGCCCTGTGGAGACTGCTCGGCACGCCGGAGCGATGGGTTTTCCCGGTCGGGCACGAGATCATCTTCGTGATGCTGCCCACCCAGGGCCAGCGGCTGACCGACTGGATCGACAACGCCACCGGCGCGGAGCCCTGAGCCCGTGCACCTGGTGATCAGCCCCTATTCCCTCTGCTCGCACGACGCCGCGGCCATGACCGGCATGCTGCTCGCCGATCCCGCGCTCACATTCCTGCCACGCTCGCTCGAGACCGCCCCCGTCCCGCGGGAGCGCGCGGTCGCCTCCCCCGGCTACCGCAAGGTCATGGAGTCCGTCGCCTGGACCACCCCCCTTGTCGGGGCGGGCGTGCTGGCGTCGAGCGTCGACGGCGAGGACGCCTCCGCCGACTTCGCCGAGGCCCGCCGGCGCGTGTTCCACGACCCCGACTTCACCCCGCTGCGCCGATTCGTCGACGCCCGCACCGAGCCGGACGAGGCGCTCGCGCTCGAACGCCTCGCCAGCGATCTGACGCGCTCGGGTCCCGACCCGTCCATCTCCGTCCCGCTCGCCGGGGCCCTCGACGCTTTCGCCGCCCGCCACGGCTACGCCGTGCTCCGCGCCGACGGCCCCTCGCTGGCCCAGCAGGCCGAACGCGCCCGCGAGCAGCGGCTCTTCGCCTGCTCGATCCCCGTGCTGGTGCAGGCCAGCCCGGAGCGCGTGCTCGAGACCCGTCGCCGGCTCGAACATGAACTGGCCGAACTGCGCGAGGTCGCCGACGCGTGCCTCGACGGACTGGCCGACGAGCACGCCGTCCGCGACGCCGCCGCGGCCTACGCCCGCTCGTTCGACGCCCAGCGCCACCACATCGAACGCCCCGAGGACGACCCGGACGACCCGATCGTCCGCTCCGCCGAGGTGGTCCTGATCGGCGTCGCCCACGAGCCCGACCACGCCCTCGCGTGTTCCGCCCTGGCCGCTCACCGCGTCACCCGACGCACGCAGGCCCCCGCCCCGCCCGCGTCCCTGTCGGCCCGCTCCGTCATCGTCCGCATGGTCGGGCGGTAAGCGCGTTCCGCCGGGCGATCCCTACGATCCGGCAATGCCCGAGCACGCCCACACCAACCGGCTCGCCCGCGAGTCCTCGCCCTACCTGCTCCAGCACGCCCACAACCCGGTCGACTGGCATCCCTGGGGTGAGCAGGCCTTCGCCGAGGCCCGGCGGCGCGGCGTGCCCATTTTCCTCTCCGTCGGGTATTCCACCTGCTACTGGTGCCACGTGATGGAGCGCGAGTCCTTCGAGGACGACGCCACCGCCCGCGTCATGAACGAACGGTTCGTCTGCGTCAAAGTTGACCGTGAGGAACGCCCCGACGTGGACGAGCTGGCGATGGCCGCCACCGTTACTTTCACCGGGCGCGGCGGCTGGCCCACCTCGGTCTTCCTCGAACCCGAGGGCCTGCGCCCGTTCTTCGCCGGAACCTACTTCCCCCCGACCGAACGTCACGGCATCCCCGCTTTCACCCGCGTGCTCGGGGCCCTGTCCAACGCCTACGCCGAACGCCGCGACGAGGTGCTCGAGCAGGCCGCCACCCTCGCCGACGCCGTCGCCGAGCAGCTCGGCGCCTCCGGCGACCCCGTTCCGCTGGGCGCCCGCCACGCCCAGACCGCCGTGGCCACGCTGCTGCAGATGTTCGATCGGGCCGACGGCGGCTTCGGCGGCGCACCCAAGTTCCCCCAGCCGATCTTTCTCGAGTTTCTCCTCGACGCCCGCGAACGGGCCGACGACGCCACCCGCAACGCCATCGACACCGCCGTCCGATTCACCCTCGACCGCATGGCCCTGGGCGGCATCCACGACCACCTCGCCGGCGGCTTCCACCGCTACAGCGTCGACCGCCACTGGACCGTCCCGCACTTCGAGAAGATGCTCTACGACAACGCCCAGCTTGCCGCGCTCTACGCCCGCGCCGCCGGCGTGTACGCGGACGATTTCTACCGCGATACCGCCCGGCGCACCTGCGACTACGTGCTCCGCGAGATGACCGACAACGCGGACCCCGGTTCCGGCGGATTTTTCTCGGCACAGGACGCCGAGGTCGACCACCGCGAGGGCCTCAACTACCTCTGGACCCCGGAAGAGTTCGACGCGGTGCTCTCCCGGGAGGATGCCGGCATCGCCAAACGCCTCTACGGCCTCGATGCCAGCGCCAACTTCCAGGACCCGCACCACCCCGACGAACCGCCCCGATGGGTCCTCCGGCTCGACGCACGCCCCAAGATCGACCCGGCGGCCATCGCCCGCATCAACGCCGCCCTGCTCGCCCACCGGGCCGCCCGCAAACAGCCGGGCACCGACGACAAGGTGCTGGCCGCCTGGAACGGGCTGATGATTTCCGCGTTGGTGCGCACCGCAGAGGCGCTGGGCCCCGAAGCCGCCCGCCCGTACCTGGCCGCCGCCGAGAACGCCGCCCGGTTTGTCTTGGCCACCATGCGGTCCCCCTCGGGCGGCCTGCTCCGCTCGTTCCGCAACGGCCACGCGGCCATCGACGCCCCGCTCGAAGACCATGCCTTCGTCGCCCGAGCGTTGCTCGACCTGGCCCGCTCACCCCTGACCGGCGACCCCGCATGGCTCGCCGGCGCGGTCGAACTGACCGAGCACGCCGAGCGCACCTTCGGCGACAGCGCCGGCGGCTACTTCGACACCCCCGCCGGACGGGCCGACCTCTTCGTCCGCCCACGCTCCACCCACGACGGCGCGACCCCCTCCGGCGTGGGCGTGACTCTGCTCAACCTGATCGAACTGCACGACGCCACCGGCGAGGACCGCTGGCTCGCCGGGGCGGTCACCCTGCTCGAGTCCCTGTCGGCCTCCGTGGACGCCGCGCCGCTGGGCACGCTCAACCCGGTGCGGGCCATGCTGCTGCTGATGGACCGGCAGGAAGCACTCGCCGGCAGGTACCGATTCAGCGCCGACGAGGCCGACCCGCCCCGGCCCAAGCCCCGCTCGCCCATCCGCGTGATGGCCAACGCCGAGGAAGTCACCGTCACGCCCGGCACGCCGGCCGTGTTCCGCGTGGCGATCGAGATCGAACCGGGCTACCACATCGTCGCCGCCGACCCGGGCCCGGAGGCCGGCCCCGTCCAGCCGCTCCGCGTCGGCCTGACCCGCGGCTCGGGCGTGGCGGTTTACGCGGACTACCCGGCGGGTGAGTCCTTCGGCGTCACGGGCGTCGGTCCGATCAAGGTCCACCACGACCGGGTCGAGTTCGACGTGGTGCTCGAGCACAAGCCCGGCGTCGGGGCCACGCCCGGCACGCCGATCCTGGGCGTGAGCTACCAGGCCTGCACGCAGACCGAGTGCTCCCCCGTGCGGACCGCCGAGCTCGACATCGCGGTCCACATCAAGGGCTGAACGGCGGGCTCTCGCCGGTTCGGCTACTCGCGCCCCGTGTCCAGCAGCATCCGCAAACCGGGGCTGGCCTCGCCGTAGTAGGTCGGCAGGTGCCGCACCACGCGGAAGCCCATCGACTCGTACAACGCGATCGCCCGGTCGTTCTCGGCCCGTACCTCGAGGTAGATCCGGCGGATCCCTTCGCGCGTCAGCGACTCGATCCCGTGCGCGGCCAGCCGCCGGCCCAGCCCGCGCCCGGCCCACCCCGGCGAGACCGCGATCGTGTACAAGCGCCCGGAGGCCCCGGCCCGCGTCCGGCGGATCAGCATCGCCGTCCACGCGACGATGTCGCCCCCGGCCTCGGCCACGAACACGCGGCCCCTCGGGTTGGCGATCAGGCCCCGGGTCTGCCGCAGCGAGAACCGGTCGGATTCGGCGAAGGCCGCCTGCTCCACCGCCCACGCCTGGCCCGCGTCGCGGTCGGTCGCAGGCCGGATGTGGCACGCCGGCTCCCGCCCCGGAGACACGCGCACCGGCGCGGACACCACCGCGTCGATGTACTCGAGCGTGCCGTGGGATACCGCGGGGGGTTCGTCGTCGCGTTGGGGCCCGTCCGGGGCGTCGGGTGCCTCGCCCATCACAGCACGCCGTGCTTCTTGAGGTGCTTGCGCATCTGCTTGACCGGGTCCTTCTCCGGATCGATCAGTTCGGCGGTCCATCCGAGCGTCTTGGCCGCCTTGATGTTGTCCTCGAGATCGTCGAAGAACAGGATCTGGGCCCCGTTGGCGCTGACGCGCCGCTCGAAAGCCGAGTAGATCTTCTCGTCCGGCTTGGCGAGGCCGAACAGGTGGCTCGCCCACTGGTGCTCGATCAGCGACGCGGTCATGAAGTCCGTCTCGCGCCGCACCCAGTGCAGCCCGTTGGTGTTGCTCAGCAGGGCGGTACACACCTTGGGGATCTCATTGATCTCGTGGATCAGCGTGTCCGCGCCCTTGAAGTCCTCGATCAGCCACGCGTGGTGGATCTTCTCGATCTCGTCCGGCTCGTACTTGCAGTCGCTGGCCTCGGCCACCGCCTTGAAGTAGGCCGCGTCGGACATCTGCCCGGTCTGGTACCGCTGGCTGAGCTTGCGCCGCGCGTCCACGCACTTCTTGGCCCCGCTCTTGCCGCGCACCGGAAGGCCGGCCATCTCGCAGCCCTCCGCCCAGCTCCGGCAGATCCGCAGGATCACCCCGCCCCAGTCGAAACACACCACCCGCACGCCGTCACTCATCGCCCGGTTCCTCCTCGAGAGGCACCTTCATGACCTCGTCCATCACCGTCGTGGCGAAAGAGCCACGCGGAAGCTCGAACGCGCACCGCACGTACGCGCCGTGTTCGTCCACCCCGCCCTCGACCTCCGGATCGATCACCGGGATCCGCAGCGGCCGGCGGTCGCCGCCGATCATCAGATACCCGTCCCGGCCCTCGCAGGTTTCCAGGTCCGCCGGCGTCACGCCGATCGCGTCCAGCGCGTCCTGCTCGGCACGGTCGATGTCGCCCGACGCGCGGCGCATCGTCGTGCCCCACATCGGGCCCGAGGGCGAAACCTCGAACGACGCCATCCGCCCGCCCAGGTCGGCCTCGCCGAGCGTCTCCTCCGTCACCGGGAACACCGCGCGGCTCTTGATCACGAACGCCAGATCGCCGACCAGCAGCCGGTCCAGCGTGCCTTCGAGCACCCGGCGGTTGAGCACCGCGTTGAACACGGCGCTCTGAAAGCTGGAGATGAAGAACCCCGCCGCGGTCGGATCGATGGCCTTCAGTGCCCCCCCCGCGTCCCCGCCCCGGGCCAGCACGCCGAGCGCCTGTCTCTCGCCCTTGAACAGACGGGGCATGGCGTCGAGCGCGCCGGCGTAGTCGCCGGCCGCGAACGCCTCCCGGGCTTCCCTCTGCATCTTGGGCACCACCGGGCCCGGGCCCAGCAGCAGCTCGATCGCGCCCGGCGCGTCGCCCAGGATCATCGCACGCCCGATCAGGTGATTGTTCTGCAGATACCCGAACCGCTGCACCCCGAACCGGTTCGGCACGCCCGTCCGAGCCAGCATCGACAACGCCTTCTGGGCGTGCACCGCGGCCGTCGGCTCCAAACCGCGAACCTTGATCGAGAACCGGTTGCCCGCCAGGTGCCCGCGCTGCAGCTTGTTACGGTGCAGGTCCGCCCACAGGATGCCCATCCGCGGGTGGTCGAACCGCGGAAAATCCTCGGGCGTCTTCCCCGGCGTGTGGATCGAGACCACCTGCCGCGTCACCGCCCGCTTGTCCTTGAGCCCGGCGTGGCCGATCGAACGCGGGTTGACCCGGAAGTGGCGGGCCAGCTCGTCGCGCATCTGGATGGTGCTCAGACCCTTCTTTTCGACGTAGAGATAGATGTGCTCGCCGTCGCCGCACGGCTCGTACAGCGGCAGCTCGTCCACGAGAAAGTCCTCGTCCCGCTGCTTGATCAGGCCGCCGATGCCCGGCACGTCCCGCGTCAGATACACCGGCGCGCTCACCTGCGCGTTGAATCCAGAAAGCCCGGGCTGTCCGTCCGCCGCGACCATCACAGCTCCATGTCACCCGGTTCGGGGGTTGCCGCCTGCTCGATCACCGACTCATCCACCAGGATCGGCACCGACGACGCGATCCCCAGCGCGATCGCGTCGCTCGGGCGGGCATCAACCCGCACCGCCCCGCCATCCGACGCCTGCAGGTTCAGCCGCGCAAAGAACGTCCCGTCCGACAGGTCGGTGATCTCGACGGACTCCAGCGTCGCCCCAAGCGTGGCGATCACCGATCCCAGCAGGTCGTGCGTCTGCGGCCGCTTGGGCAGCAGCCCGGACAGCCGGCGCTCGATCGCCTGGGCCTCCGGCAGACCGATCACGATCGGGAACGATCGCGGGGAACCCCCCTGCGCGGGCTCAACCTCCGTCAACTCGATGAGTTGGACGTCGGTCAGCTCACGGATCAGGATGCGGCTCAGCTCCATCCGGACGGGCATCGGGGATCCTCACGGCGGACGCGACCGCCCGCAACATGTATTGAAGGGGCCCCGCACGCCCCTGACCACTCCCCGCCCGAATCGGCCCCCCTGGCGTCCGCTGGCCCCGGCCCCGGGCACCCGGCGGCCCACCGACCCCGGTCAATCCCCAGCGTCCGGGTCCGGGCTACCCCGAAACCCGCGGCAGGGCGATCCCAACTCGGCCAGCAGCGACACCGGCGCACCGATGTCCGCCACCGCGAGGTCGCCCACGAAGCCCTGGGCCTCCAGGCGCGTCAGCCCCGGCTTGACCGCGGCCAGCGTCACCGTGCGATCCGC
Source organism: uncultured Phycisphaerales bacterium (assembly GCA_963975575.1). Classification (GTDB taxonomy): domain Bacteria; phylum Planctomycetota; class Phycisphaerae; order Phycisphaerales; family UBA1924; genus UBA6054. The sequence goes on from CAXBHL010000001.1 coordinate 520,348, forward strand.
CCGCACGCACGCCGTCCCCAGAGGCTCCCCCCGCGTCGCGTCCAGGCCCGAAGGAACGTCCACGCTCAAAATCAGCCCGCCCCGCCCGCGGACCGAGCCCGCCCAGCCGATCAACGCGGCCGCCACGCCCTCGGGCGGGCGGGCCAGGCCGGTGCCGAACAGCGCGTCGATCACCAGCCCGGGCGTGTCGGTCCCGGATGATGCGTCCGAGAGCAGTTCCGCCGCCGTGCGCACGGGGACGGACATCCGCTCGATCACCCGCAGGTTGGTCGCGGCATCGCCGCCCGACGCGTCCCGGTCGCCCAGCAGGACGACCGTGGTGGGCACGCCGAACGCGACCAGGTGCCGCGCCAGCGCGAACCCGTCACCGCCGTTGTTGCCCGGCCCGCACAGGATCACGCAGTCCCCCCGTCGGGCCCGCGCGAGCAGTTCGAGGGCGTGCTCGCGCAATCCCCGGGCGGCGTTCTCCATCAGCACGATACCGGGGATGCCGAACTCGTCGATCGCACGCCGGTCCAACTCCCGAACCGCCCCGACAGACAGCTCGTAGACCGGGTAGGCGGGTTCGGCGGCGGGCTGCGCGGCCGCCGGGGGCTCACGGTCGCCGAATCGGGGTCGCGCCTCGGTCATCGGGCCCAGTGTACCCGCTGCCGCGTCACGCCCGCGTACGCTTCTCCGAGCCGAACATGCCCAACCTCCCCCTCGACATCCTGCTCGGCGTGCTCATCGCGCTGGCGGTGCTGCTCCTGGGGTATTGGTCCGCGGTGATCTTCCAGATCGCCCGCACCGGACGTCTGCTGCCGACGGCCCGGGCCGGTGTGGCCGCGGCCGACGCCAAGCCGCCCACCGAGAAGGTCTGCGTGATCGTGCCCGCCCACAACGAGGCGGGCACGATCGAGGGGCTGATCGCCTCGCTCAAGGCCCAGGACTACGACCGCCTCCGGGTCGTCCTCGCCCTGGACCGGTGCACCGACGACACCCGGGGCGTCGCCGAGCGGGCCATCGACCGCGATCCCCGATTCGAGATCGTCGAGATCGACGAGTGCCCGAGCGACTGGGCCGGCAAGGTCCACGCCGCGTGGTCGGGCTTCCAGCGTTCAACGCACGCGCAGAACGCCGAGGTGCTGATCTTCACCGACGCGGACACCTGGTTCGACACGGCGTGCGTGCGGTCCTGTGTCGCGCTGGCCCGCCAGCGTCGGCTCGACATGCTCAGCCTGTTCTGCACGCTCTCGACCGATACCTGGTTCGAGCGGGTCGTGCAGACGGCCGCGGGATTCGAGCTGGCCCGGCAATACCCGCTGCTCCGCGCGAACATGGACGACCACCGGCGTCGGCGTCCCTTCGCCAACGGACAGTTCATGCTCTTCGACGCCGGGGCGTACCGGGCCATCGGCGGCCACGAGGCCGTCAAGGAAGCGCTGCTCGAGGACATCGCGTTCGCCCGCTGCGTGGCCAAGCGCGAGATGCGCGGCGGACTGCTGCTGGCCGACGGCATGGTCCGGTGCCGCATGTACGACGACTGGGCCCAGTTCCGCAAGGGCTGGAAGCGGATCTACACCGAATCGGCCAACCGCGAGCCCAAGCGTCTGCGTCGCTACGCGGGCCGATCCCGCCTGCTGGGTGTGGGGCTGCCGTTGGCCGCGGGCGCGGGCCTCGTGCTCGCGGTGGCCCTCGGCGACGCACGCACCGCGACGCTCGCCGGCCTGCTCTGCGGCGGATCGCTGCTCGTCTGGACGGCCGGTCTGGTGTCGGTCTACCGGAGCTCGGGCGCGCGGACCGAAGACGTGCTGTGCTACCCGGTCGGGGCGTGGCTCGTCGGATCGATCTACCGGGAGGCCTGGCGCGACCTCGTCAGCGGCAAACCGACCAGCTGGGGCGGGCGCGAGTACGTGCGCACGCCGGTGGGGGGCTGAGCTGTGCGTCGCGCCCGCCGGCTCAACACCGCCACGACCATCGAGCTGACGCCGATGATCGACGTCGTGTTCTTGCTGCTCACTTTCTTCATATTCTCGATCGCACTCATGGTCCGCGCCGACGTCCTCGGCGTCACCCTGCCCGAGCTGACCAGCGGACAGCAGGCACAACGGGTCGAGCCGATCACCGTCACCCTCCGCGCCGGCGGTGTCGTCTCGCTGATGGGCGAGCCGGTCGAGCGCGACGCGCTGATAGAGTCGCTCCGGGCCGTCCGCGTCGATCGCCCCGACGCCCCGGTGCTGCTGGCCGCCGATGTGGACGCCGGCGCGGGCGAACTGATCGAACTGGCCGACGCGCTGGTCGGCGCCGGCATCACGCAGTTCTCCGTGGTCGGGCGGCGCGCCGCCGAACCGACGCCCGTTTCCCCGCCGGAGGAGGCCACCCCGTGACCCCCCAACGATCCTCCCAGCCCACGCCCGATCGCGTGCGGCCGGCGATGATCGCGGGCCTGGCGGTCAGTCTCCTCGCCCACGCCGGCGCGATGTGGATGGTCGGGCGCGTCCAGGCGGCATCGGCCCGGTCCGAGCCACACGAACTGGCCCCCATCCCGCCGGACCTTGCCCCGCCGGAAGAGGACCCGCCCCTCCGCCTGGGCATGGACATCCCGCAGAACGCGTCGATCGCGTGGCTCGGCGTGCTGGAGAACCCGGTCGAGGCGGACGCGCCCGAGTCCGAGGTCGATCAGGCCGCCCTGACGCCGGTGGTGGGGGCCCAGCCCGCCGCCCCGGCCGAACCCATGCCTCAGATCGAGACCGAGACTCCCCCGCAAACCGAGCCGCCGATCGAGCAACCGCCTCCCGACCCCGCGGAGCCGGCCCCATCGGAGCCGCGTCCCACCGAACCGCTCGTCGAAACCCCGGCGACGGAACCGGCGGTCGAGCCCGCGACCCAGGCCCCTCCCGGACCACCGCTCGAGGCCCGCCCCCGCCCCTTCCCCAGCGAGACCGAGCCGGGCGATGGCGATCTGCCGGCGCAGAACGAGCCGTCCGAGCCAGCGAGCCCGGCCGAGTCGTCCTCCGAACCGGCCCCCGCGCCGCAGCCCGCCGAGCCGCAGATCATGGGCCCGCCCGAACCGCCGCCCCAGCCGGCACCCGAGCCGGCTCCGGCGCCGACCGTGCCCACGCCCGCCCAGAGACCCTCCGACGCCGGCGCGCCGGGCGTCGAGGACCAGCGGGCCGCGGACGCGGCCAAGCGCCGCACGGCCCGCGACCTGCGGACCGACCTGCTCGGCCAGCCCCTCCAGGCCTCCGGCGACCTGAACTTCAAGACGGTCCGGCCGACCTGGTCGCTGCAGGTCCGCAACGCGTACAACCCGCGCCGCAACCCGGTGGTCGAGATCCACTTCGGCCCCGACGGGCGCGTCGCGCTGGCCGAGTTCGTCCCCCAGCCCGACGGCACCCGCGGCTCGGGCTACGAGGAAGTCGACCAGCCCCTGCTCAACGCGATCTACCGCTGGACCGCCACCGGCAAGGCCATCGACGCCCTCGACCCGGAAGACGAGAACGCGCGGGTCAGCGTCGTGATCCGGTTCCTGATCACCTCGCCCCCGCGCGGCGACTGACCCCCCGCCCCCCCCGCCCGCCCCCCGCCCGCACCCAACCCACAACCCAAGCCGTCCATGAAAAAGCCCCGCTCTCGAGAGCGGGGCGATTGGTCTCCAAGCGCTGGGAATCAGGTGTTGCGGGGCGCCTGCGTCGTGCCCGAGCCGGAGGGGCCGGCGATGGACGACCGCATGGTCGTGTCGGCCTGGATGTTCTTCATGCGGTAGTAGTCCATGATGCCCATGTTGCCCTGGCGGAACGCGTCCGCCATGGCCTTGGGCACGTCGGCCTCGGCGAGGACCACGATCGCGCGGTTCTCCTCGATCTTGGCCTTATTCTCCTGCTCGAGGGCGACGGCCATCGCGCGGCGCTTCTCGGCCTCGGCCTGGAACCGGCGCTTGTCCGCCTCCGCCTGGTCGGCCTGCAGTTTGGCGCCGATGTTCTCGCCCACGTCGATGTCGGCGATGTCGATCGAGAGGATCTCGAACGCCGTGCCGGCATCCAGCCCACGGGCCATCACGGCCTTGGAGATGCGGTCGGGGTTTTCCAGCACCTGCTTGTGGCTGTCGGCCGAGCCGATCGCCGAGACGATGCCCTCGCCCACGCGAGCGATAATCGTCTCTTCCGTCGCACCACCGATCAGGCGGGCCAGGTTCGTCCGCACGGTCACGCGGGCGCGGGCCTTGAGCTGGATGCCGTCCTTGGCCACCGCGTCGATGGTGCTGCGGCCTTGGGCGGGGTTGGGGCAATCGATGACCTTCGGGTTCACCGAGGTGTTGACCGCCTCGAAGATGTCACGCCCGGCAAGGTCGATCGAGCAGGCCGTGTCCCACTCCAGATCGATCTTGGCGCGCATCGCCGCGATCAGCGCGGTGACCACGTTGACCACCCGCCCGCCGGCGAGGTAGTGCGTCTCGAGCTGGTTGGTCGAGATCGGCAGGCCCGACTTGACCGCACGGATGCGGCTGAGGACCACGGTCCGGGCGTCCACCTTGCGGAAACGCATACCGATCAGGTCCGGCAGGCCCACCTTCGCGTTCGACAGCAGCGCCTGGAACCACAGCCCGAAGAAGTTGAACAGCACGACCACCAGGCCCAGCAGGATGATCGACGCAACGACGATCAGAATGATGTAGAGCGGATTCATGAATCAAGGCCTCCGGATAGGGGATCTTCCGTTGAACACGCGAGTATAGGTTCTTGGGTCGGGGGACAACGGTCAGAAGTTCTCGGAGAAGCGGGTCGCCCGGCTCGCATCATGTGGCTGCCCGCACCCGGATCTGCATCCCGTCCACGCCGGTCACACGGACCGCGGTGCCGCGGTCGATCAGCGGGCCCTCGGCCACCGCGTCGTGTCGCTGGCCGTCGATCTCCACCAGCCCGACCGGGCGCAGGTCCGTCACGGCCTTGCCGCGCGTGTTGACCAGCGCGAGCCGCTCGTTGCGCTGCTCACGCACGTCGCGTGCGATCTCCTCGGGCGGCGGGCCGATCAGGCTGCGGCCCAGGGGGGTGTTGGGCAGCATGCGGATGGCCCAGAAGAAACACATCGGCCCCAGCACCGCCACGGTCAGCAGCCCCGACACGCCCCACATCGAGGAGTAGCGGAACAGGGCCACGACCCCCGCGATGGCGCAGCAACCCGCGACGAGGCCGATGATGCCCCCGGAGGGCACGAACGCCTCGATCATGATCAGGATCAGCGAGACGGCCAGCAGGCCCAGCCCCGCGACAAGCATGGTTTCCATCAGGCCGTGTCCTCCGGTCCCGCAGCGACGACCACCACGCGGAACCCCTCCACCCTCAGCACCCGCACGGGCGTGCCGGCGTCGATCAGTTCGTAGTCGGCCACCACGTCGATGAGCCGCTCGTCGAACTCGGCCGTGCCGCTGGGACGCAGCGCGGTCGTTGCCACGCCCAGATCGCCCGGCGCCAGCTCGACCCGCGGAGCCCGCGACGCGGCCCGAAGCAGCTCCGCGTCCACCCGCGCGCCCTCTTCTTCCTCGTCCTCGGCCCGCGCGCCCAGGACCAGCCGGTCCAGGATCGGCACGCGCTCGAAGTGGCGGGCGATCAGGTACATGCCGATGCCCGCGGTGATCACCGCCAGCATGATCGTCGTGGCACCCCGCAGCAGGTCGGCCTGCATCCCGGCGTTGCCCATCGCGCCGCCCGCGGGGATGAACGTCCCCAGCAGCCCGCCGAACAGCGCCACAACGCCCAGCACGCCGAAGAGCCCGAAGCCCGGCAGCACGAAGATCTCCACCCCGAGCAGCAGGATGCCGAGCACGATGGCCGCGATCTCCCACCAGCCCGCCATGCCGATCAAGGCCGGCGGGGCCAGCAGCAGCACCAGCGACGCGACCGCGATCAGGCCGGGGATGGTCAGCCCGGGGCTCATCATCTCCAGGAACAGGGCCAGCAGCATCACCACGATCAGCACGCCGCGCACCACGCCGCCGGTCATGAACCGTACCAGGCCCTCGGACCAGTTCTGATCGAGCCGGATCAGCTCGTCGGCGCCGAAATAGGCCTTGAGTTCCTCGTCGTCGCGGATCACCGCCGACGCGAACCCGAAGGCGAGCAGCTGGTCGTTGCGCATCACGATCGGGGCCGATCCGTCGGTCAGGTAGCCCAGATCGATGAACCGCCCCGCGTCGCCCGGCGTCAGCACGGGGCGCTGCGAGCGCTGCTCGAGGCGCAGGTCCGTCCGCTCGGGCGACTCGAACTCATCGGCGATGTCCCGCAGCGCCTCGCTGGCGGGCAGGAAGCCCTGCGGGCGGTTCTCCGGCGCGGACGCTTCCTCTTCCTCGGGGCCCGGAGCCGCGGCGGCGGGATCGTCCGCCGCAGGGTTTTCGTCCGTCGGGGCGGCCTCGGTCGTGTCGGGCTCCGCGGGCGCCGGGCCGTCCGCGGCGCCCTGCGGCCCCGTGCGCACGCCCCCGGTCACGCCCGCCAGCAGCGGCTTGCCCCGCACGGGCATCCGCCCGAACAGCATCTTGAACTCTTCCTCGTTGATCGCAAGGCGCTGGCCGGTCGAGGTGTCCTCGACCCACCAAAGCTCGATGCCGTCGATCACGATGGCCTGGACCATGTACTCGTCCCAGCCCGCCCGGCGGGCCGAATCGGTCACGTCGGCCAGCAGCACCGGCAGGATCTTGGTCCGCTCGTCGGGCGTCAGGCCCCGCAGGCCCATGCGGTTCTGGCCCGCCACGGGCGTCATGGTCACCGGGAAGGCGTCGCCCATCGAGGCGGGCGAGTTCGTCACGATCTCGCGGCAGGCCAGGGCCGTGATCGCCCCGCCTGAGTACGCGTCCGGGTTGATCCACGCGACCGTGTTGGCGATGGACGAGCCCTTGATCGCGTTGGTCATCTCCAGCACCGCGCCGACCTCGCCGCCGGGCGAGTTGATGTCGATCACCAGGGCGTCCGCGGCCCCGGCCTCCGCCAGGGCGATCCGACGCCGGAGCGACATCGCCGTGATGGCGTCGATCCCGCCCTCGATCGTGATGACGACGACCTTGTTGGCCTGGCGATAGGCGGGCACCGCCGCCGCGCCCGGGTCGGCGCGGTCGGACCCGGTCTCCTGGGCCAGAGCGCCGGTCCAGGCCAGCAGCGTCGCGGCCAGCAGGGCCACGAACCGCCACACCCGTGTCCGACCCCCGGAACCGACCTGTCCAAATCCCGATCGCAGCATCGAACCAGTATACGGAGAACCCGTGCGCGGGATTCTCCCAAACCGCCCGATCGGGGCCCGGACGCGTCAGCCGACCGGCGTTTCCTGTTCCACGGTCCACGCGAGCGACTCGCCCCGGCAATCGATGTGCAGGGCGAAAAAGCCGGGGGACCCTCCGGGCCCGGATCGCTCGTGCTTACGGATCATGGGCCAGATGATCTCACGGTCGGTCATCGGCAGCGGGAGCCCGTCGATGGCGTCCGGATGGTGCCAGCGGAGCTCGCCCTCGTTCATCGGCCCGGATGCGACCTCGACCGGCCCGAGCACGCGGAAGTAGAACAGCAGCCAGTGCCCACGCCCCTCGAAGGCGGTCTCGGCGATAAGCCCGCCCAGATGGACCCGCTCGATGGGCACGTCGATGCCGGCTTCTTCCTTGATCTCGCGGACGGCGCATTGCATGGGGCTTTCGCCCTTGGTCATCTCCAGCTTCCCGCCGATCGGCGAGCACAACCCCTGATTCGGGGCCTTGATGCGATGGAGCAGGAGCACCCGTCCGTCCTTGTCGCGCAGGTCGCACAGGCAGGCGATCTTGTAGGGCAGGCCGTCGCCGTTGGGCATGCCGGGCAGGATGTTGGCGGGGTCGGGCATGGGACGGGAACCGTAGGGACGCTCCCCCGCGGGATCGCCGGTCGGACCGGACGATTCACGCGTGCGGGGCCCCGTTGTCGATACCCTTGCTCGTGCAACACCCCCAGCCGATGAGCCAGCCATCCGAGAAATCCCGCGTCCGACCGACCGATTCGCCCGTCGGGGGCGCTCGGCCCTACATGCTGGGCATCGGCGGCTGCGGGATGTCGGGCCTGGCCCGCGTGCTGGCCGCCCGGGGCCTGACCGTTCGCGGTTCGGACTCGACGCCCTCGAACACCACGCAGGCCCTGGCCGGCGCCGGCATCCCGGTGGTGTTTGAAGAGCTGCCCGAGACGCTGCCAGAAGACGCGGACGTGGTCATCGCCTCGGCGGCCGTCAAGCCCGACCACCCCCAGGTGCTCGAGGCCACCCGGCGCGGCCTGACCGTGCACACCTACGCCGAGGCCCTGGGCCTGAGCATGGCCGCCCACACCGGCGTCGCCATCGCCGGCACGCACGGCAAATCCACCACCACGGCCATGCTCGGCTGCGCCCTGACCGACGCCGCGCTCGATCCCACGGTCATCGTCGGGGCGACCTGCGCGCAGCTCTCCAAGGGCACGGCCGAGCCCGGGCCGGGTGTGGGCTTTCGCATCGGCGCCCCCAACGTCCCCCAGGGGCCGCTGGCCGAGCGCCCGGGACTGCTGCTGGCCGAGGCGTGCGAGTTCAACCGCTCGTTCCACAACCTCCGCCCGACCATCGCCTCGATCTCCTCGGTCGAGGCCGACCACCTGGACATCTACGGATCGCTCGACGCCATCGTCGAGGCGTTCGCCGGCTTTGCCCGCCTCGTGCCCGCCGCCGAGCAGGGCGGCAAGCTGATCATCGCCCACGAGGGCGCGCACCGGCGCGAGATCACCGCCGGCTTGACCTGCGCGGTCGAGACCATCGGCTTCAACCCGTCCGCCGACTGGGTCGTGCGATACGAGCCGGTGGCCCGTCTGGTCACCGTGAACGGGCCCGGCGTGGACGAACGATCCTGGACCATGCGCATGCCGGGCGAGCACAACGCCTTCAACGCGGCGATGGCCTTTGCCCTCGGCTGCGCGGCCGGCGCCGACCCCGACAGGCTCGCCGCATCGCTGGGCGCGTTCCGCGGGCTGGACCGGCGCCTGCAGTTCCTCGGCCAGCGCGACGGGGTCCGCGTTTTTGACGACTACGGCCACCACCCGACCGAGATCGAGGCCACCCTGCGGGCCCTGCGCCAATCCGAAGACCCCGCCCCCGTCGGCGGCCGGCTGATCTGCGTCTTCCAGCCCCACCAGCACAGCCGCACCCGGTTCCTGCTCGAGGAGTTCGCCACCAGCTTCGAGCACGCCGACATCGTCATCGTGCCGCACATCTACTTCGTCCGCGACTCCCAGGCCGAGAAGCACAAGGTCTCCTCCGCCGACCTGGTCGACCGCCTCCGCGCCCGCGGCGTGCGCGCCATGCACCTCTACCCCTTCGAGGCCATCATCGAGCAGCTCGAGAACCTCTGCCGCCCGGGCGACCTGCTCGTGGTGATGGGGGCCGGACCCGTCTGGCAGGTGGGCCGCGGCTACCTGGGCGACGGCGGGGCCGCCTCATGAACACCACGCCCGACGTGCTGCAGATCGAGGAACAGGCCCCCATCTCGACCTGGTTCCACATCGGCGGCCGCGCCGACCGTCTGGCCCGCCCGAAGAACGCCGAGGAACTGGCGCGCTGCTGCGAGCTCGACCCGGACCTGGTCGTGCTCGGCGAGGGCGCGAACCTGCTCGTGGACGACGCCGGCATGGACCGCCTGGTCGTCTCCCTCCAGACACCCGGCTTCCAGACCATCGAGTTCGATCCTTCGGGTCTGGTCCGCGCGGGCGCCGGCGTTGCCCTGCCGCGGCTGATCAACGAGACGGTCAAACGCGGGCTCTCGGGCATCGAGACCCTCGCGGGCATCCCGGCCACCCTCGGTGGCGCGGCCGTCATGAACGCCGGCGGGGCCTTCGGCGAACTGGCCACCAGCGTGCGGACCGTGTTCGCCACGGACCGGGCGGGGCGCGAGCACTCGTTCCGCCGGGACCTGATCGACTACGGCTACCGACAGTCGTACCTGAACCACCTGATCATCACCGGCGTCGAGCTGGCCCTGACCCCCCGCCCGGTCGAGGAATGCCGCGCCGAGCTGAAGCGCTGCATGGACTACAAGGCCCTCTCCCAACCGCTCAAGGACAAGTCCGCCGGCTGCGTCTTCAAGAACCCCGTGCTGCCGGATGACTTGGGCGACATCGGCGCCCAGGGCCAGCGGGTCAGCGCGGGCATGCTGATCGACCGGGCCGGCGGCAAGGGCATGCGGGTGGGCGGCGCGACCGTCTCCGACGTGCACGCGAACTTCTTCGTGGTCAGCGCCGACGCCCAGGCCCGCGACGTTATCGATCTGATTGCCCGCGTCCGGCAGCGCGTGATCGACGTGCACGGGGTCGCCCTGGAGCGTGAAGTCGTCATCTGGGAGCGCACCGCTTGAGCAACGACCAGACCCCGGACCTGCCGCCCGTGCTCGTGCTCGGCGGCGGGCCGGACCGCGAACGCGAGATCAGCATCAAGAGCAGCGAGGCCGTCCACAAGGCGGCCCGCGCCGCCGGTTTTGACGCCGAACTGCTCATCATCGACCGCCCGACACCTGCCGAGGTGGCCGCGTGGAAGGGCCACCTCGTCCTGCCCATCCTGCACGGGCGCTTCGGCGAGGGCGGCGTGCTGCAACGCATGCTCGAAAACGCCGGCGTCCGCTTCGCGGGCTGCCGGTCCGAGGCCGCCCGCCTGGCGATGGACAAAATGGCCACCAAGCTGGCCGCGGCCCGCGCGGGCGTGCCCACCTCCCCCGGGGCGATCGTGGACCCCGACGACGACGTCTCGCCCGTGGGGCTTCCCGCGGTGGTCAAGCCCGTCGCCGAGGGCAGTTCCGTCGGTCTGCACATCTGCCGCGACCAGCCGTCCTGGGAACGGGCGCTCGAGGCCGTCAAGGCCGACCAGGCCGAGAACCCCAACCGGGCCTACCTCGCCGAGCCGTTCATCGCCGGCCGTGAGATCACCGCGCCGCTGCTCGGCGAGGCCGACGGCTCGCTGACCGCGCTGCCCCTGGTCGAGATCGCCGCCGCCGAGGGCGTCTACGACTACAAGGCCAAATACACCAGAAACGACACGCGTTACACCGTTCTCTCCGGTCTGGCCGATGAAACCACCAGCAAGATCCAGGAGCACGCGGCCCGCGTGGGCCGCGCCATCGGCGTCCGCCACCTGGCCCGCGTCGATTTCCTGCTCCCCCCGGACCGCGAGCCCGTCATGCTGGAGATCAACACCATGCCGGGCTTCACCGCGACCTCGCTCCTGCCCATGTCGGCGCACGCCGCGGGCGTGCCCATGCCCGCCCTGATCGCCCACATCATCCGCCTCGCGACGCTCGACTGACACCGCCCCGCACACCGAACCCCGAAACCGAACGAGACGAGACCCATGGCCAAGAAGACCCGATCCAAAGCCAAGAAGTCGCACCGCGACCCGGACCGCGCCGCCCGCAACCGGCGCACCGCCATCGCCGTCCTGCTCGTCGTCGGCGGCGTGGCCTCGTTCGTCGGCGCGTCCGCCGGGCTCGACGCGATCAACAACCGCGCGATCACCGAACTGACCCCCGGCGACCCCGTCGTGGCCATCGCGTGGCCGCGCGACGAACGCGGCCAGGTCTGGCTGCCCATGCTCGAGCGTGAGCGTCTCTCGTCCCTGATGCTCCAGGCCGCTTCGGGCGGCCGCGCCCTTTCCGGCGAGCCGCTGGCCGAGATCGGTCGGGCCCTGACCGACACCGGCTGGTTCGAGGGCACGCCGACGGTCCGCTGGACGGCCGAGGGGCACATCCACGCCGAGGGGCGCTTCCGGGCGCCCGCCGCCGCGGTCCGCATCGGCCCGCGCGAGCACCTGATCGACTACCAGGGCCGCGTCCTCCCGCTGGACTACCCCGCGGGCGCGTCCAACCAGATCTTCCTGCTCAACCCCTCGCAGCCGATCGCCGACGTCGGTTCTCCCTGGCCCGGCGAGGACGTCCGGGCTTCTCTGGACCTGATCGTGCTGCTCCAGCGTGAGAGCCTGCTCGAGCAGGTCGCCGGCATCGATCTCGGCCAGGGCCGCCAGTCGGGATCGCTGTCGATCATCACCGACCGCGGCGCCCGCGTGATCTGGGGCGGCGGCCCGCAGCACCTGCGCCCCGCCGAGCAGCCCACCTCGGTCAAGCTCACCCGCCTGCGCGCCCTGCTCGACCGCACCGGCCGCATCGACGCCTCGGTCGATCTGGTGGACCTGCGCCCCCAGCAGCCTCTGATCGAACGCCGCCACGACTGACCCCGTATCGTCCCGCGTGACCGAGACCGCCCATCCAGCGACCCCGACGGCGCCAAGCCCCGCGGGCGAGCACGCGCGGCCCGATCCCGACCGCGACATCTTCGGGCGCGAGCCGGTCGGACGCCCCGACTGGTCGCACCGCCGCGGCGAGCCGCGCATCTTCGCGCTGATCTGGATGATCTACCTGATGGGCGTCACGGCCATCATGTTCATGACCGTCTCGGACGCGTTCTTCGTCTCCACCGACATCACCCGCCCCGCCGCCCGCGCGATGGTGCTGGCCACGGCGGCGGGGATCGCGCTGCTCTGGCCGGCGTTCCGCCTGGCGCAGCACCCGCCCGAGCACCCCGTGCGCGACGTCCTGCGCGACCTGTTCGTGCTGCTCGTCCCCGCCCAGGCGGTCGTCTGGCCGCACGCGCTGCGGGTCCTGGCCGACTGGCCGCTGCCGGTCCTGCTCGGCGTGACCGCCTGCTTCGCGGCGTGGGCCATGGTGGTGGGGGGCCTGATCGCGCTGGCCAACTCCGGCGCCGGCGCGGGCAGGGCCCGCTGGATGTGGATGCTGGTCGTGCTCGCGGTCGTGATCGGTGCGCCCGCGCTGGGCATGGCCCTGGGCATCGTCGGCCCGACCCGCGTGGACGCGCCCCGGCCGGGGTGGATGCTCTCGCCCCTGACCTGCGTGCTCGAGATCACGCGGGACCGCGACGCGTCCGGCACGACCGTCCCGGTCTCCCCGACGCACTGGCGGTCTCTGGCGGCCGTGGCCTGCGTGGGCGGCGCCCTGCTCTGCCTGGCGGGCGCGGCCCGGGTGGCCCCCACCCGGCGTGGGGCGTAGAGTCGCTGTCCGAACCAACCCGAGCCACGGGAGGCCTCGCATGGATGTCATCACCGCCGACGAAAAGGCCAAGATCCAGGCCCGACTCGACGAACTCATCGCCAACCGCCCGGTGATCACCACCCGCATCGCCGAGGCCCGCGCGATGGGCGACCTCAAGGAAAACGCCGAGTACCACGCCGCCCGCGAGCAGCAGGGCCTCGACGAGGCCGAGATCCGCCGGCTCGAGGAACGCCTGGCCAAGGCCCAGGTCGTCGACGAGTCCCGCACCGCCGACGGCGTCGCCTTCATCGGCTCGACCGTCAAGATCCGAGAGGTCGGCGACGACGAGATCGAGTCCTACCGCCTCGTCGGCGAGATGTCCGGCAACGACGACGGCGACATCGTCGAGGTCACCGCCAACAGCCCCATGGGCGAGGCGCTCATGAAGGCCCGCGTCGGCGACACCGTGCGCGTCAACGCCCCCCGCGGCGTGAAGCGCTTCGAGATCGTCGAAGTCCTCTGAGCACCCCTCGCCGCCCCCCGGGCCGATCCGCCGACCACCAACGCAACAGCGGCCCGTTCCGAGGAACGGGCCGCCGTCGTGTTGGCTGCTATTGAGAGAGCGGGTCAGGGCTGCTCGGTCGCCTCGACCAGGGCCTGCACGGCCGCCGGACGCTCGAACACCGTATTGTCGACGTTGTTGATCGTCGCGTCGGTGATCGTCATGACGATCTGCTGCGGGCCGATGTTCTGGACCATCTTGGTCGGCATCTTCATGCCGCCGAACTCCTTGTAGTCGCTCAGGTTGGTCGTGATCTTGATCTCGCCCATGGGCGAGGCCTGCACGGCCTCCTGACCGATCAGCATGCCGCTCTCGACCGAGTAGAACTCGGTGCTCTCGCGCCCGTTGGGACGGGTCAGACTGATCTTGTGGGCCTTCTGGCCGCTGAACTGCACCTCGCCGGCGTACGAGATCACGTCGTAGATCTCGCGGTGCTTGGCGGCCGAGTTCGGATCGGCCTGCTCGGCCAGGTCGGAGACCTCCTCCTCGGTCAGCAGGCGCGGGCCCTGCATCGGGTCGCTGCTCCAGCCGTACTCGCCGTCGTAGCCGGTCTCGGTCTTTCCGAAGCCGGGCAGTTCCATGACCATCGCCATCTTGCCGGGCTTGGCGGCGTACATCTTCATGCTGCCCTTGATGCCCGCCATCGGGATGTCGATGGTGCCGGTGACCGTGGTCGACTCGATGGACATGATCATGTCCTTGCCGCCGACCTTCTCGACGAAGGTGTCGATCACCTCGAGCGCCTTGGCGTCGTGCTTCTTCGTGTCCGATTTCACCTCGGTGGAAAGCGGCTTGGTGCCGTCCTGGGCCATCAACGGGCCGGCCAGGCCCGCCACCGCGAGCAGGCCCGCCATCGCTCCGATCGTCTTGCGCTTCATCAACAGTTCCTCCTTCAGTTCGTTGCGGCCGGACCGCCCGCGGCGGTGGCCGTTTCGTTCACAATCCATTGCGCCGCCTCACGCAGGGGCGCGTCCACGCCGGCGAGCAGGTCGTCCCGCCGCACCGGCACCGAAACATCCGCGGGGACCCCGTCGCCTTCCAGCCGGGTCCCGTCGGAGTTGACATAATCCGCGATCGCGTGCAGGAACACGTCGCCCGAGGGCAGGCGGTCCATCGCCGCCGGCAACGCCATGCCCGCGCTGCGCGATCCGAAGGTCCTGACCCGCCCGATCGCGCGCAGCCCCCCGGCCCACACCTCGCTCGTGCTGGCGCTCGTGCCGTCGATGACCATCGCCACCGGCCCGGCGAACGGCGAGAGCCGCTCGCCCAGGGACGTGACCACGACCGGCTCGGCGTTGAACTCCAGCTCGGCCCCCCGCATGGTCATCGTGCCCAGCTGTGCCGGCTCCGACACGAGGAACCGCGACAGCGCGCTGGCCATCATGCCCACGCCGCCCGGGTTGCCCCGCAGGTCGATCACGATCCCGTCCGCGTCCTGCAGCTCAACCATCGCCCGCTCGAACTGCGGGGCGATGGGGATCATGAAGATGTTGAAGGCGATGTACCCGATCCGGGTGTCCGGGTCGCCCGTCTCGGCATCCGTCAGCCAGCGGTGGTCCAGGTTGGTGCTCATCGGGGGCAGGTTTCCGAACTTGACGAACGATCCGGGCGGCTCGGCCCGCACCACCTCGACGACAACCTCCGCGTCGTCCCCGTCGAGGAACGTCATCTCGATCGGCGTGCCGCTGCGTCCGCGCAGCCGCTCCGAGATGGCCTGGCTCGCGTACAGCGCCGCCTCGGACGCGCCGACCGCCTCCGAGAGCCGCTCGACCAAGGCCCCCATGTCACGGGCGCGGATCTTCTCAAGCACCCAGCCCATCCGCACGCCGGCCTTGTCCGCCGGGCCACCGGGCAGCACGCTGGTCACCAGCACCCGGCCGTCGACCACGCGAAAGTCCAGCCCGGGCATCGCCGTGCCCTGCCCGTCGCCGCGACCGGCGACCTCGACCGGCCCCGAGGGGCCGTCCCCGTCGCCCACCGCGTCGGCATCGCCGTCCGTGTCGGCACTTGAATCGTCGTCTTCGCCCGTCAGGTCGATGTCGTCCGGGATCACGCCGAAGTGGCTCTGGTTCAGCCGCCCGACCATCTCCTGGATGATCATGCGATTCTCGTCGCGCGTGGTGGCGGCCTCGGCCTTCGGGCGCAGCTCAACCCGGACCGCGTCCCAGTCCACCCCGTTGTATGTCGTGTCGTAGTGCGTGTCCCGCACCAGCTCCCACGCCCGGTCGAAGTCGGCCAGATAGCGTCCCGGTTCGCCCGCGGGTTCCGCCCTCGCGCTGGGAGCCGGCTCGGTCACCCCCGCGCCGTGGCACCCGCTCAGACCCAGGACCATGCCGGACGATGCCAGCACCCACGTCGCGATCGTTCTTCTCATGCCGCTGCTCCCGCGCTCGCCCGTTCGCTCTGTGCCCGCCACCGATCTTGCGGCAACACCCGGGCCCGCGCGGACCCGCACAACCATAGAACCCGACGGGATCTACCGGGCCGGGCCGCCCCGGCTGCACCGCCGGCCAATCAGCCCCCCTGAACAGGCTGCTTGACGGCCCCCATCAGGCCCCTGTACCGGCCCCGGCGATCCAGTCGGCCGCCGCCCGCAGCGGGGCGTCCACCCCGCGGAGCAACGCGTCCCGATCGACCGGGACCCGCTCGTCCGGCCCCACGCCGTCGGATTCCAGGCGCGTCCCGTCCGAGTTGACGTAGTCGGCGACCGCGTGCAGGAGCACGTCACCGGACGGCAGCGCGCTCATCGCGGCCGGCAGGGCCATGCCCGCGGTCCGGGTGCCGAAGGTCCGCGCCCGCCCCAGTCCACGCAGCCCGCCGGCCATGAACTCGGCCGTGCTCGCGCTGCCCTCATCGATCAGGATCGCCAGGGGCCCGGTGAACGGTCCGAGGCGCTCGCCGCCCGACGTGACCACCACAGGGTCCGCGTTGAACTGCAGGTCCTGGCCGCGCATCTTCATCGTCCCGATCCGCGACCGCTCGGAGACGAAGAACCGCGAGAGCGACGCGCACATCGGCGCCACGCCGCCCAGGTTCCCGCGCAGGTCGATCACGACGCCGTCGGCGTCCTTGAACGCGACCATCGCACGCTCGAAGTCCGGCGTGATCGCGATCATGAACGAGTTGAACGCGATGTAGCCGATCCGCGCGTCCCCGCCGCCGGTCTCCTCCGGCGTCAGCCAGCGCGACTCGAACGTGACCTTGATGGGCGGCAGGTTGCCGAACTTGACGGTCTGCCCGTCCGGTTCGACCCGCTCGACCGTCCGCGTCACCTTGCGGTCCGCCCCGTCGAGGAACGCCAGCCGGGCTTGGGTGCCCACGGGCCCGTTGAGACCGCGGGTGATGGACTGCCAGGCGTACAGCGCGCCCGTCCGCGACCCGATCGATTCGTCGAACCGCGTGATCAGCGGGGCGACCTCGGAACCGTTGATCGCCGTGAGCAGCCAGCCGGGGCGCACGCCCGCACCGTCCGCCGGCCCCCCTGGCGTCACCCGCGTGACCACCGCCCGCTCGTCCGCCACGCGGACGTCGAACCCGACGCCGCCGTCCTCGCTGTCGGACGCGACTTCCGCGGGCGTCTCGGACCCGTCGTCGTCGGACGCGGCGATCTCGGTCTCGGCGTTCTGCAACTCCTCGGGGATGATCCCGAAATGGCTCTGGTTCAGCCGCGCGACCATCCCGTTGATGATGTCGCGACTCTCGGCGCGGGTGGTGGCCGCCTCGGCCTGCGGGCGCAGTTCCACTCGCACCGCCTCCCAGTCCACGCCGTTGTAGGTCTCCTCGTGGAACGTGTCGCGGACCAGTTCCCAGGCCCGGTCGAAGTCGGGCAGATAGGTGCCCGGCTCGACCGGCATCTCGGCCGCGGGCGTCGGCGCGCTCCGGGTCGAGGCGCATCCCGCCAACCCAGTCCCGAACCCCATCCCCAGGCCGATCCCGACCGACAACGCGGCCGCCATCCTGCGGCGGATCGCCCCTCGGGGTCCGTGGCGGGCGGTGCGGTATCCAACGAACGGCGGCTTCGGTCCGCGCGGCATGCGTGGTCTCCTCTCGGTGTGGCGGCTCGCCGCTGTCCCCGGCGGCCGAAGGCCTACCGAAAGGGCTCGACTCAGGCTGCGGCCCGCGTGGGCACATTGTCCCCACCCGGATCCGCGCTGTCCGGCTCGGGCTGCGAAAAACCCGCCGCGGCCCGGGCCGGCATCGCCCCGCCCCACGCGGCCGCGTGCACCCGCATCACCCAGATCGGATGCTCGGCGTAGGCCCGGCGGAGCTTCTTCCCAACCCGTTTGTAGTACAGCGCTTGCGACCCCTGCACCACGACCGCCCCGACCACCAGCCCGCCGTACACCCCCAGGTGGACGAGCCGCATGATCCCGTCCGCGGACGCGGCCAGTTCCGGCACCTGGTCGAGCTGCCCGCCCGTGATGTCACCGAGATCGGCCGGCCCGCGCACGAGCTGGACGATGGCGTACAGACCCAGCGACGCCCCGAGCAGGAGCTGATTGCGCGCCAGACGCCCGCAGGCCATCGGCTCGAGCGATCGTAAACCCTTGCGAAGAAACATCTCCCGCCACCCGACCACGGCCAGCGAGACCGCCAGCGCCAGACCGACGCCCGAACCGAGCACGAAAGGCAGGCTGATCAGACCCGCCAGCAGCGTGATCAGGCCGCTGGCGCCGGCCACGCGCTCGCCGCGCCGGACGGGGCGCAGGGCCGACCCCGCGCGGGCGAGGGCGGCGTAGTCGGCCGGTCCGAGCGGGTCGGCCCGAGTGGGCCCGAGATCGAGGGGGGCGTGCGCCATCGGACCTGCATCGGCCCGCCGGTGACGTCCCGTCGCCCCGGCCCGGCACGCCCGCGTTCTCGGTCCATCACCCGGCTCGCCGATCCCCCCAGCCGCACCATCCCCATCCGCCGTCCCGCGCGGGCCGGGCCCGCACCGGTCCGCTACACTCGCCCGGGGACCCACAGCACAGGACGAACCCGCGAACATGGACGTTTCGATTCTCATCCCGGTCTACAACCGTGTCGCCCTCACGCGCGCCTGCCTCGACTCGCTCTTCCAAACCCTCCCCGACGCCCTGCGGGCCGAGGTCTTCGTCTACGACGACCGCTCGACCGACGCGACACCGGCGTACCTGGAGTCCCAGCGCCACCGGGTCACCGTCCTGCGCGGCGCGTCCCGCGGGTCGTTCGCCAAGAACAACAACGCCATGGCCCGCCTGGCCACCGGGCGGCACCTCGTGCTGCTCAACAACGACACCGTGCTGACCGGCGCCTGGCTCGAGCCCATGCTCGAACTGATCGCCGAGCCGAGCGTCGGCCTGGTCGCCAACTGGCACACCGTGCCGGGCTCGACCACCGTCAACCACGCCGGCGTGGTCTTCGACGAGCAGCACCGCGACCGGCGCCTGTACGAGGGTCTGGACCTGGGCGCCCTGACCGCGGCCCGGCGCCCGCGCGAGATGCAGGCCGTCATCGCCGCCTGCTGCGTGACCACCGCCGAGCACTACCGGGCGGTGGGGGGGCTGGACGAGTCGTACCGCACCGGCTACGAGGACCTGGAGTTCTGCTTCCGCACCCGCGAGCGGGGCAAGGCCGTGCTGTGCACCGGCGCGTCGGTCATCGGCCACCACGGCGGATCGTCCCCCGGGCGCTTCGAGACCGACTCGGCCAACCGGCGCCTGTTTCACGAGCGGTGGGACCGCGTGGTCCGCCCCGACATGGCCGAGCAGGCCGCGTCCGACGCGGTGGCATGGCCGAGCGAGACGGTGGCCTACAAGGTCTGCCGAAGCGTGTGGCGTGCGCCCGTGGCCCAGGCGTTCATGGGCCCCGTGCTGCGGACCTCGATCGGCGTGCGGGCGCGCCAGAGCGTGCAGCGCCGGCTTTCCAGGAACGAGCCTTGACAGGCCCGGACGCGTCGGCCCATGACCGAAAACACCGATCAGCCCCCGCCGCCGAAGGTCGCTGGCCCACGTTCCTCGTCATCGGCGCCGGACGCTGCGGCACGACGACGCTCCACGGCCTGCTGCTCCAGCACCCCCGGGTGCTGATCCCGCCCATCAAGGAGCCCAACTACTTCGCGATGCGGGCGCTCGACATCGACTTCGAAGCACTCTCCGTGTCGGCCCGCATCGCCTGGGCGGACTCGATCTCCGACCCCGACGCCTACCGCGCCCTGTTCGCGCCCCCTCCCCAACCGCAGCCCCCGTTCCCGCAGGCGCCGCAGCCCGGAAACGAACCGATCGCCGCGGACGGCCCGCTGCCCCCAGAGACCGTGCCGCCGCCCGATTCTCCCCCCGAGCCCCCGCTGGATCCGGTCGCTTTCGGGGAGTGCTCACCGGTCTACCTCGCCGTGGCGGGGGTCGCCCGGCTCATCCGCGACGCGGTCCCCGACGTCCGCCTGATCGCCATCCTCCGTGACCCGGTGGACCGCGCCATCTCGCACCACGCCCACAACGTCGCCTGCGGCATCGATCCCGAACCAGACTTCGAGAAGGCGCTGATCGCCGACCAGGCCTTGGGCGAGCACGCCAACTATCTCTTCCACGGGCGCTACGCCGACCGGCTTGAGCCCTTCGCCCGGCAGTTCGATCGCGAGCAGATCCTCCTGCTCGACTACGGCGCGTTCGCCGCCGACCCGCTGGCGATTATGAACCGCATCTTCACGCACATCGGAGTCGAGCCGCTGGCGGCGATGACCACCGACCTGCGCGCCCTCCCCAGCACGCCCGCGCCGATCCCCGACGACGTGCGCCGGCGGCTCGCGGCCCTGTTCGCCGATGACACCCGCAATCTTGTGGAACGCTACGGGTTCGAGCCCGCCCGCGCCTGGTCGTCCTATCCGACCGAGCCGGCCAGCGCCTGATACCACGGCCGGCTCTCGGCGGTGCCCGACGGCGCGTAGAACAACCGCCGCCTCCCGAACCGACCCCAGTAGCACGCCCAGCGGTCCACGCACGGCGCCAGCGGGTTCGCACCACGGACCTCGTCGAGCAGCGACACGTACCGCGACATCGCGTGCTCGCACTCCGACTCGAGCAGCCCCCGCACCGACTCGGTGGTGTTCGACCCGTGCACGCGGTACCGCATCAGTTGTTCGTTCACAAACACCGGTTCGGTCAGGGCGACCGAGCGCATCAGGAAATCCCAGTCGTGCGCGAACTCCTGATCGCCGAATCCTCCCAACCGGTCGTACAGCGCCCGCGTGAACACGAAGTTGCCGCTGGTGACCGAGAAGTTGTGCACCAGCAGCGCGAACCCGATGGTCGGCTCGGTCTCGGCCGCGGTCAGGGCGGCGGCGTACCAGCGCGACCAGGCGTGGTCCGCGGGCAGCGTGCGCCCGCGATCGTCGATCAGGCGCAGGGCACTGAAGGCGATCGCCAGCGGGCCGGCCAGCGCCGGCACCATCCGCTCGAAGCGGTTGGTCTCGTAGAGGTCGTCGGAGTTGAGCACGGCGCAGACCGGCGTGTCGAGTTCGGCGAGGCCGCGCATGATGGCGGCGTGGGCACCGCGGTTCTCCTGCTCGATCAGCCGCGCCCGCCGCCCGGGGAACTCGGCGATTGCCGAACGCGCCGCCGCGACCGAGCCGTCCCGAGAGCCGTCGTCCACCACCACGAGTTCGACCCCGTCGACCGTCTGGCCCAGCACAGACCGAACGGCCTCCCCCACGAAGGCCTCGTGGTTGTAGAGCGGAATGACCACGCCCACCCGTTCCATCAGGACCCCGCGTGCTCGGGCACCGCCACGCCCGCGGCCGATCCGAACCGGTCCGAGCACGACGCGAGCAGTCGCCCGATCCGGGCCATGTACCCGTCCCAGGCGAGCCCGTCGGCGGCAAACGCCGACGCCCGCCGCCCGAAGCGATCCCGCGCCTCCGGATCCCGCACCAGCGCGGCGACGGCCGTGCCCATCGCGGCCGCGTCGGCGTAGGGAACCACGACGCCCCGGTCGCGGGTCAGCACCTCGGTGGCCCCGCCGGCGTCCGCGAACGCCACCACGGCCAGGCCCGCCCGCATCGCCTCGAGATTGACCATCGGGAACGGGTCCTCCCGGCTGGTCAGCGCGAACACGTCCGCGCCCGCGAACCACTCCGACGGGTCGGCCCGCTTGCCCACGAGGCGCACCATCTCCTGCAGGCCCGCCCGCTCGATGTCGTGGCGGCACCAGTTGCGGAAAGTCGGCCCGCTCTGGTCGTCGCCCACCCACGCGAACACCACGCGCCGCGCGTCGTTGCCGGACAGCTCGGCCGCGGCCCGCGCCGCCGCGCCCACGAACAGGTCCGTGCCCTTGCGGTGGTGCACCGATCCGCACCCGAGCACCACGACCGTGTCCTCCGCAACGCCCAGTTCCGCGCGGATGCGCTGGCGGGCCGGGCCCCGGTCGCCGGCCGCCCGCCCCAGCACGCCGGTGTGCACCGGCTCGAGCCGCTCGGGCGCGATGCCGTACGCGTCGCAGAGCCGGTCGCGCACGAAGGCCGAGGCGACCATCACCCGCCGGCTCGACCGCATCACCCGCTCGATGGTCTTCCGCCCGCCCAGGGCGTCGTCGATGCTGGTGGGCAGCTCGTACACCGCGGAGAGCACCGGGACGCCGGCGCGGTGCAGCGCCTCGGCCGCTTCCGACGAGGCGACGGTGTTGCAGAACGCCGCGTCGGGACGCCAACCGGATCTTTCGAGGTCCTCCAGCACCGCCCGAACGGCCCGCGCGCAAGGCACGCCGGGCATGTCCGCGCAGCACGCCACCGGGCACACCGACGCGAACGCCGGCTCCAGCTCCCCCGACCCGATCAGCAGCACGCGGCAGTCCACGCCGGCCCCCGCCCAGTGCCGCAGGTTCTCGAGCACGATCAGCTGCGCGCCCGCGAGCGCCGCGTCGTGGGACACCACGAGCAGACGCGGCCCGCGCTCGCCCGCCGGCGTCGCCGCACCGCCGCGCCCGCGCCACCGCACCCGCGACGCCGACGGCGGGAGGGGCGTTTCAGCGGACCGGTCCGCGTCGGGCGCGGCCCGGCGCACCAGGCCGGCCGCCCGGTTCTTGATCGCCGGGTGCCGGTTGAGGAACGCGTTGAGCGCGGGCGTGGTGCGCACCATCCGCTTGATGCGGTCCTCCACGCTCGGCCCGACCGGCGCCGGCCCGGCCTGCTCCGCGGAGATGTCCGGCCCGGCGTCCTCCGCGTCTGTGGTGATCTCGGGCGCCCGCCCGTCCCCATCCCCACCGGTCGACCCGGCCATCGCGCCGCCCAGCACGCGGGCCGTCGCCCGCAGGTACGCGTCGCCGAGGTCCTTGCGCGGCTCGAGCACCGTGCCCTCGGCCCACTCGTTCCACGCGTTGACGAACACCAGGTTTTCGCGGATCCCGTCGTCCGGCTGCGCCTGGTTGATGGCGCTGGCCAGCCACGCCGCGTAGAGGTCCGGCGTTGCGCCCTTGTGGATGATCGCCTGCTCCATCCGGCGCGCCGTGTTGTCCCAGCTCGGCATCACCCCGCGGTAGAGCCGGTAGTCCGCCTTCCGCGGCCGTTCGAGCATCTCGCGGACACCGGCGGGGTAATCGAACACCGTGCCGCCGAACCGCGGGTCCATCCCGGTCATCCGCCCGGTGATCTCCGGGGCCGGGAAGTGGTGGGGGGGGAACTCGACCGCCGCGTCGAAGCCCAGCGGGCCGGGGTCCGTCGTTCGGAACTGCACCGCGCAGAGGTGCACGTCGCCCACACCCGCCCGGCGGCACTCGTCGCGCCACACCGCCGCGGTGTCGGCCGCATCGACCATCAGGTCCGCCCGGTAGACGAGGACCACGGGCTTGCCGTCGACCCGCACGTACCGCTCGTCCTCCAAGTACGGCATCAGGTCGAGGATGAACCGCCGGTCGCTCGCCAGCGTGTGCTGCTGGCGCAGCAGGATCTCCTGCTCCAGGCCGTCCCAGCGACGCGTCCAGTTCTCGTTCGCCCAGCACACGCAGAACGGCAGGTCGGGCGTGCCCGAAACCAGCACGTCCTCGAGCGGCCGTTCGAGCACCCGGCGCCCGTTGAACCAGTAGTGGTGGTAGCAGAACCCGTGGATGCCCGCGCCCCGCGCCAGCTCCGCCTGGCGCTCGCGCACCTCCGGCAGGCGCAGGTCGTAGAAGCCCAGCTCCCCGGGCAGCACCGGCTGCGCGTGACCGGGGAACATCGGACGTCCGCGCGTCACGTTGGTCCACTCCGTGAACCCCTTGCCCCACCACGCGTCGTTCTCGGGGATCGGGTGGAACTGCGGGAGGTAGAACGCCAAAACCTTCGTGTTCGCCAGCCGGCGCGGATCCACGGCGACCGCGGGCACCGCGCCCTGTTCGTTCACACGAATCTCGGCCGGGCGCTCGTCGCTTGTTCGATCACTGGCACGGACCGAGTCGGCCTGCGCGATGTCCTTGCCCGACGCGGGCGGTGCGAGGTCACCGGCGGGCACGCCGGTGCGCCCCTCCATCAGACCCCGCGTGATGAAGTGCTCGAACGGGTGCACCCCCGCCGCGCCCACGTCCGGGTTGGACTCGACATACCACGCGGGGTCGAATCCGGCCGAGGGCCGACGCCCCTCGATCCCGCCGCGCGCCGCGAAGTGCCACGCCGGATCGACGCCCGTAGCAGCCACGTCCGGGTTCGTCCGCAGGTAGTACCCCGCGTCGAACAGTCGCGACCCGCGGAACAACGCCGCCCGCCGGGCGACCACCAGCCGATCGGTCCCCGGCAGGCCCAGCGTCCGCGTCACCCGCACCGCCAGCCCCATCCCCCGCACCGCCGCCGCCCGCCCGGCGGCCGAGGCGACCCGCATCGTCCGCGTCCACCGCCACGACCGGGTCGATCGGATCCACGCCAGCTCGTCCCGCAGATTCTCGCTCTCGGCCGAGGCCCCCCGAAGGCTCGCGTTCGCGGTGTCGGCCTCTTGGCGCAGCGATTCGATCGTCCCCGCGTCGCGAGCCCGCGCCTCCGCAGCGGCGGCCGCGCCCTGGCGTGTCCGCTCCTCGACCCGCGCCGCATGGATCTCGGCCGTCTTCTGCGCGTCCAGCGCGGCGTCCCGCCCCGCGAGCGCCTCCGCGGTGGTCCGCCGCAGCGTGGCGATCTCGTTCCGCGTGGCCGCGAGGCTCGCCTGCGCGGCCGCGGCCTTCTCCCGCGCCCCCATCAGTTCTTCGCGCACCCGGTCCAGCTCGGCCGACGCCCGCTGGTAGTCCACCTGCGCCGACGCCGCATCCCGGATCGCCGCGTCGCGTTCGGCCTCCGCGGCCGCCCGCTCGGCCAGCAGACGCCCGCGGTCCTCCGCCAGCTTCTCGCGTTCGGCCGCGGTCTGCGTCGCGGTCGCCCGCAACCGCTCGCACTCCGACCGCAGCCGCTCGGCCCGGCCAGAGGCGTCCTCCGCCCGGGACTCGGCCTGCCTGGCGCGCCCGTCCAGCGAGGCCATCTCGGTCTCGAGCCGCGCGCAGGTCTCGCTCAGGTGGACCGTCCGGCCGATCGTGAACCGCCCATCCGTCAACACCTGATCGCCCGGCCAGCTCACCCGCCCGTCCGAGCACACCGCCAGCAGATAGGTCGCCCCCTCGCCCGCCGGCCCCCGCTCGTACGAACGCCCGTCCCGGGTCCGGACCAGCTCCGTCCGGCCGCGTGCCTGCCGCGCGATGAGCGACCCGGACACCAGCCGCTGGGCGTAGAACGCCGTGTTCGTAAACCGCTTGCCCAGCAGCGCCTCGAACTCCTCGGCGGTCAGTTCTTTCTTGTGGAACGGGTTGCGCTCCTGCCCGGACAGGTACACCGACTTGTCCGGCGTCGAGCACACGAACACCCCGCCGGGGCGGAGCACGCGGCGCACCTCCCGCATGAACTGGGCGTGGTCCTCGATGTGCTCGATGGTCTCGAAGGAAACCACGACATCGAACGAGTCCTTCTTGGCTGGGATCTTCTCGCACGAACCGACCGCGAAGCGCAGGCCCTCGCGCCCGTAGGTCCGCTCCGCGTGCCCGACCGTCGCCTCGTCGATGTCCACCCCGACGACGTCCGAGGCGACCTGCGCCAGCATGGCCGAGCCGTACCCCTCCCCGCACGCGATGTCGAGCACCCGCTTGCCGGCGCACAGCCCCGACGCGAACACGTACCGCGACACGTGCTCGGTCTCGATCTCGCCGACGATCCCCGGCACGAACCGCTCGCCGGTAAAACCCATCTCCTCCGCCGGGCTCACCCGGCGCAGCGTCCGCTCCCGCACCGCCGCGCTCTCGCGCGTCACCTCCCGGTACGCCCGATCGAGCGCGGCCCCGTCCGGCTTTCTGTCCGCCGCCAGCTCCAGCATGGCCTCGAGCACCGACCCGGTCGTCCGATCCAACCCCGCACCCTCCGACGCGTGGTGGTGACGCAAGCGCCCGTCGAGAAACGCCGAGATCCCCGCCGCGCCGCCCGCGATGTCCAGGCCGAGCCCAAGCGCCCCCTCGATCCGCGCGAGTTGCCCCCGCCAGTCCGACAGCAGCGCGTCGTACGAGACCACCACCCGGGGCAGGGAACGCGTCGAACGCTCTGCATCCAGCGTGTACTCCCGCCAGAGCCGCAGCGACTTCTCCCGCGGGAACCCGTCCCGCGCCGCCAGCGAGGCGGCCACCTCGTCCGGGTGACGCACCGCGATCACGCACACCAACCGGCGCCCCAGGGCGTCCGCCACCCGCTCCCACAGCGGCACAAGGCGCGAGGCACGCGGGTCCTTCACCGCCATCACCGGCGCGTCGCCGAACTGCTCGCGCACCAGGCCCGCCAGCTCGCCGACCCACGCCCCGTTTTCCGAGTCGCCGGCCGGCATCGGGCCGTCCCAGCTCGTCCCGAGTTGTTCCAGGATCCGGTCGTGCGCCCGCACCACGGGCGCCGGCTCCCAGAACCCGCGTTCGTTGCTCCCGGCCACCGCCGGCAGGGGTGTCCGCGGCATCCCGGCCCCGCACAGGCCGAGCACACGCGTCAGCGCGGACGTCCCGCTCCGACCCATCCCCAGCACCAGCAACAGCGTGCCGTCCCGCCGGGGGCGCTCGAGAACCTGTCCTGCGCCGGGCCCGCTCATGCCTTGCTCACCTCGTGCTCGGCCGGCTCCAGCGTCACCAGCTCCACCAGCCCGGGACCGTAGGGATCATCCGGCTCGTACACCCCCAGGTCCACGTGCCCCGCCGTCAGCGGTGCCCGCGCCGAATCCACGCGGAACATCGCCGCGTCGATGATACGGGCCAGGTAGCCCGACTCCGGGTCGTGCCCGCCGGCCACCCGCCCCATCAGGCCGCAGTTGAGAAAGTACGACCCCGTGGAGAGCGCCGCGCGGAACCGGAACCGCACGCGGATCCGCGTCCCCGCCCCGACCCGTTCCACCCCTCCAAAGCCGTCGGACGACCCCACCCCGTACAGCTCGACGCCGTTGACCGCCTTGAGCAGCATCCCGAACCGCACGGACTCGCACGCCGCGTCGAAGCGCACCTCGTAGCACCAGTGATACACCGCGCCGCGGCGCAGCACGTTGACCGGATCGCCCCCCGGGGTCTCCAGCCACGACCGCTCGATGCTCGCCCCGTTGGAGTTGTACACCACCGTGCTCTTCGGCCGCATCGCCGGCAGGTAGCTCTCCCCGTCCCGCAGCCCCGGTCCGGCGTCACGCTCCGCCGACGGGGCGGCGCGTGCGCCTTCGCCGCCTCCGCCTACAGGCCCGGCCGCCTCGCCGCGGTCCGCCCGCCGGATTTCCTCGCGGACCGAGGCCGCCGCCGACGGGGTCGCGTGGATCAGCTTCTGATACCACTGCGCGACGGGCTTGGCGTCCCCGGTGATCAGCCGCTCGCCCCCGTCGATGAGCACCGCCCGGTCGCACAGCTCGACCACCGCCCCCGGCGCGTGGGAAACAAACAGGATCGTCACGCCGGAGTCCTTCATCTCCCGAAGCCGCGCGAAGCATCGGCGCTGGAAGGCCGCGTCCCCCACGCTGAGGATCTCGTCGAGCACCAGGATCGACGCGTCCACGTGGACGGCCACGGCGAACGCCAGCCGCGCCCGCATGCCGCTCGAGTACACCCGCACGGGCTGATCCAGAAACGGACCGATGTCGGCGAACGCCACGATCCGATCGAACCGCTCGCGCACCTCGTCCGTCGTCAACCCCAGGATCGACGCGCACAGGTGCACGTTCTCCCGCCCCGTAAACTCCGGGTTGAAGCCCGACCCCAGCTCCAGCAGCGGCGACACCCGGCCCGAGCGTTCCACCGACCCCTCCGTCGCCCGAAGCGTCCCGCAGATCAGTTGCAGCAGCGTGCTCTTGCCCGCCCCGTTGCGTCCCAGCACCCCCAGCGTCTCGCCCGGCGCGATCGTCAGGTCCACCCCACGCACCGCCCAGAACTCCGTGTGCCGGACCCCCATGCCCAGCATCTCGAGCAGCCGGTCGTGCGGCCGGCGGTACATCCGGTACGCCTTGCCCAGCCCGCGGCACACCACCGCCGGCCCGGAGCCGCCCGCACGAACCACCCCCACGCGGGCCTCAGACGACATCGCCGAACCCCTCCCGAAGTCGCCGGAACACCGCCAGCCCGCCCCAGGCGCACACCAGCCCGACGCCCAGCAATACCGCGAACCGGACCGGATCGAACGACGCCGGCGTGAACGCCAGCCCCCGGGCCGTGTCGATGGTCGCCGCCACCGGGTTCCACGCGATGACCCACCGCCACGCCTCCGGCACGATCCCGATCGGATAAAACACGGCGCTCATGAACATCAGGATCGTCGCCACCGTGGCCGCCACGGGCGCCAGGTCGGTCAGGTACGCGCCCAGCGCGCACAGCAGCCAGCCGGCCCCCAGCCCCATCAGCACCAGGGGCGCCGCCGACAGCGGCACGAAGACCACCGTCCAGGACGGCGGGCCCGCCAGCGCCCAGCCCAGCAACAGGAACACCACGAACGCCGCGCCCGCGTCGAACAGCGCCGAGCACATCCGGACCGGCACCAGCACCTCGACCGGGAACACCATCTTGGTCACGAACGACCGGTGCTGCCGCAGCAGCGCCGGCGACTCGATCAACATCCGAGCGAGCACCTGGAACACGATCAGCCCGAGAAACAGCCGGGCCGCGAACGCCCCCGTCCCGGAGTCTTCCCCCCAGCGGGCCCGCAGCACCCCGGCGAATACCAGCGTGTACACGCCCAGCATCACCAGCGGCGTCAGCACCGCCCAGCCCATCCCCAGCACCGATCCCCGGTAGCGGGCCTCGACCTCCCGCCGCGCCAGCCGCCAGATCAGGCCGCGCTGGGACGCGATCGCCCGCCATGGTCCGAGAACTCGGTCCACCAGCCCGCCGGCGCCCGCCCGGGCGGAGACGCCGGAGGCGGGTCGGGGTGGAACGGTCGCGGGTTGGCCCTGGATCGCGGACATGCGTACTCGGCAAAGTCTAGCGACCCCGTCCGCCGATCACCCCCGTGTATAGTCCCATCCCGCCCATTGTTCGGGCCGGGGGCACGCAACACCCGGGAGCCTTCCATGAAGGGCATCATCCTCGCCGGCGGCCTGGGCACACGCCTGCGCCCCATGACGCTGGTCACCAACAAGCACCTCCTCCCCGTCTACGACCGGCCCATGGTGTATTACCCCATCGGAACCCTCGTCAACGCCGGCATCACCGAGGTCCTCGTCGTCACGGGAGGCGAGCACGCCGGCGACTTCTTCAAACTCCTCCGCAACGGCAAGGACGTCGGCCTCAAGCACCTCGAGTACGCCTACCAGGAGGGCGAGGGCGGCATCGCCGACGCCCTCAAACTGGCCGAGGACTTCGCCGACGGCGGCAAGATCTGCGTCATCCTCGGCGACAACATCATCGAGAACAACATCAACCAGGCCGTCGCCGATTTCCGCAAGCAGGAGAAAGGTGCCAAGGTCCTCCTCAAGCAGGTCGAGGACCCGCACCGCTTCGGCGTCGTTGAGTTCGCCGAGGACCGCAAGTCCATCAAGCGCATCATCGAGAAGCCCAAGGACCCGCCCTCCGACATGGCCGTCACCGGCTACTACATGTACGACGGACGCGTCTTCGATATCTGCAAGACCCTCAAGCCCTCCGGTCGCGGCGAGCTCGAGATCACCGACGTCAATAACGACTATCTCAACCGCGGCGAGCTGACCTGGTCCGAACTGACCGGCTGGTGGACCGACGCCGGCACCGTCCCCTCGCTCCTGCGTGCCACCAACCTTGTCGCCGAGACCGGCGCGAACAAGATGTAACTTCTTGGAGCGGGGGGCTTCCAGCCCCCCGTTCGGGCACAGCCCGAACCCGAAAGCCGAAAGCCAAAGCCAACCCCGGAACCCCCCATGCCCAACACCATCCTCATCACCGGCGGCTCCGGCTTCATCGGCTCCAACCTCGTCCGCTACATCCTCGACAACCGCGACGAGCACGTCATCAACCTCGACGCCCTCACCTACGCCGGCAATCCCGAGAACCTCGCCGACATCCAGAGCAACCCCCGCTACGAGTTCCTCCACGCCGACATCTGCGAGCCGGCCAAGTACCAGGACGCGATCAACCGCGCCGACTCCGTCCTGCACCTCGCCGCCGAGAGCCACGTCGACCGCTCCATCCACGACCCCTCCGCCTTCCTCAACACCAACATCATCGGCACGCAGCTCCTCCTCGACGCCTGGCGCAAGAAGGCCAACCCCGGCCGCTTTGTCTACGTCTCCACCGACGAGGTCTACGGCACCCTCCCGCTCGAGCCCGCCAGCCTCAAGTTCACCGAGGAAACCCCGCTGGCCCCCAACTCGCCCTACGCCGTCTCCAAGACCGGCGGCGACATGCTCGCCCGCGCCTACCACCACACCTACGGCCTCGACACCGTCATCACCCGCTGCTCCAACAACTTCGGCCCCTACCAGTTCCCCGAGAAGGTCATCCCCCTCTTCGTCAACAACCTCATCGAGGGCAAACCCGTCCCGCTCTACGGCGACGGACGCAACGTCCGCGACTGGCTCCATGTCCTCGACCACGCCGAGGCCATCTGCGCCGTCCACGACAAGGGACGCACCGGCGAGGCCTACAACATCGGCGGCAACAACGAACGCTCCAACCTCGAACTGACCGAGATGCTCCTCCACCTCTGCGGCCGCGACCACTCCTTCATCAAGCGCGTCCCCGACCGCCTCGGCCACGACCTCCGCTACGCGATCGACGCGACCAGGATCAAGAACGAACTCGGCTGGCAGCCCACCCGCTCGGCCTGGCCCGACGCGCTCGAGGCAACCGTCAAGTGGTACCACGACAACCGCACGTGGTGCGACCACGTCCGCTCGGGCGAATACCGCCGCTTCTACGAGCAGAACTACGGCGCCAACGCTTGACCCATCGCGGCGCACCCCGCCCCGCACCGGGGTAGACTGCCCCGAACATGCGCCCGCCCACGCTCCCGACCCCGGTCTGCATCGCTCTCATCATCGTGGGGGCCGCGGTGCTGCTCGCGACGAGCGCCGCCTTCCTCCAGCTCTCCGGCCGCTTCCAGGCCGACGCCCACCGCCTGACCGTGCCGGACGTGGTGGAACTCGAGGTCGAGCCCGACGCCGCCATCATCGTGCTGCGTGAACTCGCCGGCTCGCACATCACCGTCAACCGCCCCCTCCGGGACCTGCCCGACGATCTGGCCATCGTCGTGACCGACGCCGCCACCGGAGAACCGATCGAGACGGAGCCGTCTACCTGGTGGTCCCGTCAGTCCGTCATCGGCCTCGAGCGGCACCGGCGCGGCATCGTCGCCTTCCGCTCGCCCGACCACGGACGCGTCCGAATCGACGTGCGCGGCACCTTCCCGAGCGAACAGGTTTTCGCCGTCAGCCCCTCCTTCCACACCTTCAGCGACCGCTGGGTCGTGCCGATGTCGGCCGCGGCCGGCGTCGGGGCCCTGCTCGTGATCGGCGGCCTCATCGCCTCGATCATCCGCGTCGCCCGCGCCCCCGGGCCGGGCCCGGGCCTGTCCGACCAGTTCTGACCCCGGCGGCCGTCCCGTCATCCAATCGCGTCGATCACGCCGTTTTGACAAAAACTGTCGCACAGCTTCAGAAAGACATTTTCCAGAAATTGTTGTCCAACAGCGTGAGTTTCTGGAAGTGCCATCGCTCTCCCCTTGTCAGGTCCGATCGCCGGGCCGACCACGCAAACCGGGCCGCACCACGCCGCCCAACTCGATAGGGGAAAGCCATGAACGCCAGCAAAAGAAACACCCGCCTGATCTCCGCCGCCCTGACGCTGACCGCCCTCGCCGGCACCGCCGCCGCGCAGACCCAGTCCGGCCCGATCTACGTCCTCGAACCCCCGTCTATCTCCGCCCTCAACCCCCGCGTCCACGCCGTCGCCAACAACGCCGCCGGCGTTCTCATGACCACCGACACCGACCCCGACGCCGCCTTCGGCTACAACAAGATCATCTGGACCTGGGAAGACGGCGGCCTGAGCGGTCCCGACGAATGGAGCGTCCAGAACCAAACAAATAGCAGCGGCGGCTATTTCGCCTACGAACTCAAGAACGTCATCGTCACCTCGCACGGCGGCGGCGGGGGTATGGGCTCGGGCAAGGTCCGCTACGAAATGCTCGCCAACACCCCCGGTCCGGTCCCCGGATCGACTATCTTCTCGACCGCCGACGCACCCCCGATGTTCGTCTCACCCGAGGGCGGCCAGTACGCCGGCGCGTTCACCTTCTCGGCATCCGCATCCAACGAACGCCGCGCCTCCGGTGCCACCGCGGTCGACATCGACGGCGACGGGCTGCTCGATCTCGCCGCCTGCTCCTGGACCGTCGATGCCGCCGGCTCCACCGGCCCGCAGATCCTCCAGATGGATGCCACGAGCAACTTCTCCCGCGTCCGCGCCTCCTCCACCCTCGGCGACATCCGCGTCGGCGATCGTGGCAGGATCGACCGCTCGGCCTCCATCGACTTCTCCCCCGAGGAAGACAGCCTCCAGGCCGCGTTGTGGATCGGAGACCAGCTCGCCGACACCTCCAACCTCGACACCTACCAATCCTCCTCGTTCTTCGACGTCTGCGACGACGGCTCCACCGCCCTGCTCCACGTCACCGACACCGGCGGCTCGTCCAGCATCCTCGCCTACGACACGCTCACCCACACCGGACGCGTGCTCGACGCCTCCGGCGGGGCCGTGCACGCGATCTCGTCCGACGGCGCCACGGTCGTCGGCAGCACCATCGACGCCTCCGGCCTCGTCCGCGCCGCCTTCTGGACCCGCGCCGCCGACGGCGACTACGCCCTGCACGACTTCGCGGCCTTCATCGATAACCTCGGCAGCAGCGGGCTCGACGGCGTCTCGTTCCTCGAGCTGACCGCCGTCTCCGCCGACGGACTCACCGTCGCGGGCACGATGTCGCTGGCCGACGGCAGCCTCCGCGCCTTCACCGCCGCGGTCCCTACGCCGGGCTCGGCCTTCCTGATCGTCGCCGCCGGTGTCCTCGCCGCTCGCCGCCGCCGGGCCTGACCCCGCGCCGGCGTCCTTCCCGACCCATCCGGATCTCATCTCCTCCTTTCCTCCGTCCGCCCCGAGCACCGTGCCCGGGGCGGTCGCGTCGGTCGCCGAACCGTGGTACCCTCCGAAGAACACCCCGCCACAGCCGGGAACACGCAAAGGAGAACCCCATGCCCGCAGACTCCGAAATCAGCAAGCTGCTCCTCGTCATCATCGCCATCCTGATCCCGCCCCTGGCCGTCGGTCTCAAGGAGGGCATCGGCGGATCGCTGATCATCAACATCATCCTGACCCTGATCTTCTACGTCCCCGGCCTGCTCCACGCCCTTTGGGTGGTGCTCCGGTAAGGGGACGAACGCCCGCCGCACCCCGAACAAACGGGGCCCAAACCCAAAGAAAACCGACACATCAACCAAACAAATGGCTTGACCCGCGCCCGGTGCTCCGTATGCTCATCGCGGACGATCGCACGGTCCGGTGGCGGCTCCCACGGAGCATCGCCAACCCGGCATGTGCTCGGGCAAGGAACCGGCATCGTCCCACGGAGCCCCGTCGCGACGGGGACCACAGCCATGGCGACCACGCCCAACAAGCCCACCGCGGCCACCCCCAGCAAACCCGGCACCCCCGCCCCCAAGCCCGGCACCGGCAAGCCCCAGGCGCCCAAGGGCAAGTGACCGGACCGCCCGACGGCCCACGCCCCGCGTGACCGACGGACGACCCAAAGCACAACCACCCGCCCCGGAACATCAACCGGGGCGGGTGATTTCGTTTTGGACGACGGGTCAACCCGCCGCCACCGCCCGCAGCGCCGGGATCGCGTCCAGATCCAGGTTCCCCCCGGTGATCACCACCGCGATGTTCTTGCCCGCCACCGCGTCGGGGTCCCGCTCGGCGTCCTGCAGCAGCCCCGCCAGCGCGAGCGCCCCCGTCGGCTCGACCACCAGGCGCATCCGCTCCAGGCAGGTGAACATCGCCCGCGCGATCCGCGCCTCGCCGACCGTCTCCATCCGGTCCACCCGTTGAAGGATGATCGGAAGCGTGTGCCGCCCCGGGTAGTTCGTCCGCGCCCCGTCCGCGATCGTCCGCGGGTTCTTCACCGTCCGCAGCACACCGTCCGCGAACGACCGTGTCACGTCATCGCCCAGCGCCGGCTCCACGCCGACCACTTCGCAGTCCGGCGCCAGCCCCTTGAACACAGTCGCGCACCCCGACAGCACACCGCCGCCCCCCACGCACACATACACCCGGTCGATCGGGCTGAAACCCATCTCCACCGCCTGATCGATCAACTCCAGCGCCAGGGTGCCCTGCCCGGCGATCACGTCCGGATGATCGAACGGCGGCACCAGCGTCAACCCCTCCTCGGCCGCGATGCGTCCCCCGATCACCTCCCGCTCGGCCTCGTTCGAGTCGTACGCCACCACCCGCGAACCCTCGGGCGCGCACGCCAGATACGACTCCACCGCCGCCCGCTTGTTCTTCGGCGCATCCGTCGGCATCACGATCACCGCCCGCTTACCCAGCAGCGCCGCCGCCAGCGCGATCCCCTGCGCATGGTTACCCGAGGAATATGTGATCACCCCGCGGCTGTCCGCCGGCAACCGGCTCAACGCGTGGTACGCCCCCCGGAACTTGAACGCACCCACCCGCTGCAGGTTCTCGCACTTGAACAGCACATTCGCCCCGGTCATCGCATCGACCGACCGCGACGTCACCACCGGTGTCCGGTGCGCCACCCCGCGCAGGCACGCCGCCGCGCTGCGGACCAGGTCCAATGTCACGGCCTCGGCCAGCGAGAAGTCCGGCGCCGCCCCGTCCGACCATGTGTTCGTCGTGTTCATGGGCGAACGGTAGTCCGGCCCGCGACCCCTCACTCCGCGTGCACCCCGCCCAGCTCCGGAATCAGCGATCGAACCCGCGCATCGCGGAACCGAACCTCCAAGGGCTCCGCCAGCGCCCCCACGTCGTGCACCTGGAAGCCGATGTGGCCCGCCGGGCTCATCGCGTCGAAGATCTCCGCCGCCGGAACCCCGTTGATCCAGGTCCGGATTACCGGCCCCGTCGCCACGACCCGGACCCGGTTCCAGTCACCCGGACGGAACGCCCGCCGGGCGTACTCGGCCGCGTGCAGCGGGTGCAGCCACCCCCGACGCCGCTCGTCGTAGATCCCCGCGCTGAACGCCCGATCGCTCGGATCCAACTCGACCTGATACCCCCGCAACCCGCCGTTCCGATGCTCGTTGCCCCCGACCACCGCGCTGCGAATCTGCACCCCGCTGTTCAGCCGCGGGTCCACCAATGCCTCGTACTCAAGCTCGAAGTCACCGTACACCCCCCGCGAGGTGTAGAACGTGTTGGGCGTGTTCGGCCGCGTCGTGCCCTCCAGCTCGCCGCCCCCGGACCGGTACGCCGCCTCCCCGCCCCGCACCATCCACGCATCATCGTCCCCGTCGAACAGCGTCTCCCACGCCCCGCCGGAGTACGCCGTTTCCTCGAGCGGCGCGATCCACACGTTCCGATACCGCACCGGCCCCTCCGCCGCCGATGCGTGGTCCTGCAGCCGCAGCCCGCCGAGCTGGACGTCCATCCCCTCCGCCGCCTCTTCGCCCCCCGCGGCCCGCGACCCCGTCGGCCGCGCCACCGCCACGTCGTCGTGCACCAGCACCCCGTTCCAATACACCGTCACCCGCGCGTCCTCGACTTTCCGTCCGTTCTGGAACCGCGGCGCCCGGAACCAGATGTCGTACGCCTGCCATTCCCCCGGCCCCGCCGACGCGTTCACGTCCGCCGACTTGATCGAATAGATCGCCCCCGCCTCGTTGTCCGCGATCCCGACCCCGGCCTGCGTCCCGAGCACCTGGATCTCGTACCGGTCCTGCAGATACACCCCGCTGTTCCCCGCCATCTGCCCCGTCCCGCCCGGCGGGCTGTACCACTCGATGTGCAGCCGCGCATCGCCGAACACCGTCGTCGACACCAGATCCCCGCTGCCCATCCCCACATCCATCCATCCACGACCGTTGATGAAGTCGTCCTGCGTCATCGAAGCGGGGGGGTACGGCTTGCCGTCGTACCGCATCGCGCCCGCCGCGTCGGTGCCGATCAGCGTCACCGCGTCCGCCGGAGGCAGCACGCCCACCCCCAGCGACCCCGGCGTGAACGCCACGCCCCCGATCGACGACGCCTCCGTCCCCGCCCGCGGCACCGCGTTCATCGTGTACCACGCCTCCGGCGACCAGATCGCGTCCCCGTCCACGCTCACCGGGTCCGTCCGCAGGTGATAGCACCGCCCCGCGGCCAGCCCGTCGATCACCAACTCCGCCGCCAGCCCGTCCGCCGAGGCCACCACCCGCGTCACCGCGTGCCCCCGCTCGTCCACCTTCGGCCCGCCGTACGCCGCCGTCTGGAGGTACGTCCACGACCGCACCAGCCAGTTCGCCGGGTCCGCCAGCCACGCCGGGTCCACCGGCTCGGTGAACACCACCCGCAGCCCCGTCGGCGTCGCCGTCACGTCGAGCATCTCGAACACCGAGGTCCCGTTCGGCGTCAGCCGCTGCAGCCCGAACTGCGTCCCCCGCCAGTTCCAGTTGCCCCCAGCCCCGATCCCGCCCACATACAACGCCCCCTCCGGCCCCCACGCCATTCGGTTCACCCCCGACTCAAGCCCCTGCGTGAACCGGAACAACGCACCCTGCAGCCGCCCGTTCACCCGCTCGAGCGACACCCGCCGGATCCCGCCCGCGGTTAGCTCGCCCACGAGCACCTGCCCGTCGTACACACCGCCATCAATCACCAGCGGCTGCGTCGGCGAGTTGCTCACCTCGTTCTGCGCCATCAGCACCGCCGCCGGCGTGCGCGCCCGGTCCGACCACACGCTCGGATGCCCGCCATCCGGGAACCGCTCGCCCAGGTTCGGCACGAACCGCGTCCAGTTGTAGTGCCCGTAGAACCGCCCCGGAACCACCTCCGCGAGCTGGTTCGTCATCATCCAGGTACCCTGGTTGTCCAGGTAAATCAGCGAGCCGTCCCGCGTCACCCCGAGCCCGTTGGGCGTCCGCGTCCCGCCCGCGATCACCCGCGTGCTCCCGGTGGCGATGTCGATCTCCACCACCCCGCCCCGCATCGGACCGTTCGGCCCCGCGTTGTGCTCCATCCCCTCCCACGCCGGCGGCGCCATCGCCGTGGAGAGCGCCGTGTACAGCTTCCCGTCGATGTGCACCAGCCCCATCGCGAACTGGTGGTAGTTCCAGCCCTCCCAGCCCGATCCCACCGGCTCGTGCGTCTCGTAGAACCCGTCGCCGTCCGTGTCGAGCAGCCGTTCCACCGCCTTGCGGTGCGCGACATACAGGACCCCGTCCACAACACACAGCCCCATCGGCTCGTACAGGTCGCCCGCAATCTTGGTGACGGTCACCGCCGAAGGATCGCCCGCGTCCAGGTTGTCCAGCGCATACAACGCGTCCGGCTCCTTCGACTCGATGTCCGGCAACGCCACCTCGTCCCGCTGCAGCGGGTCGAAGGTGCCCACCACCAGCCGCCCGTCGGGCAGGAAGGTCATGGCTCCCACCTTGGGTTCAAAGCCTTCCGGCCGGATGTCGCTCAGCGTCCACCCCGGATGCACCCCAACCAGCGGCGCCCCGTCCCCGGCCCGTCGCCCGCCCTCGATCCGCTTGAACCCAGGCGAGGTCACCCGCGTCGCGTCCGGTTCGCTTCGCAGGTTCGACTCCGGGATGATCTCGAAGCCCTTCCGCCCGCTGTGCTTCCACTCCAGCCGCAGCGACCGCGACCCGCCTGCATCGAAATGCTCGATCAGCAGCGGGTGCGCCCCGGCACTCAGTTCCACCTGCGTGCTCTCCTTCGCCGTCGCCCCGTGCAGCCCGTCGTGGTCGATCAGCAGCTTCCCGCCGACCGTCAGCCGCGACCCGTCGTCGCTCGTCAGCCGGAACACCACCGGCCCCGCCCGGTCCACCACCAGCTCACCGATCACCCGAGTCACGAACGGCACCGGCACATTCCCGAAATCGTCCGGCCCCAGGTCCACCACCGGCGCAAGCACGTCGACATTGGGCGTCTGGTCCGGCGCGATCCCGGGGATCCGATCCACGGTCTCGGCGATCTGGTACACCCGCACCGTCACCCCCGGCGTCGTCGGCGGCTCGCCGCCCGCCAACCCAACCACCGCACCCAGCACGCACGCAACGATCCAAGTGTTCAGCATGGCCGCATGCTAACCGATCCGACCCGCGGGCGGTGCCCTTCCACCCCGAGAGTTACATGGTCCAACCGCAGGATCGAGACCACCCGAAGAACTCCCTGGGCCCGAACACGCCCAGCGGTACAATCGATACCCAACGCGATATCGAGGTTCAAAGCGCGATGATCATCGAGAACGCCAAAGTCATCAACGCCGTCCCGGACCGAGTCTGGCAGATCACGCAAGACATCGAGCGGTGGCCCGAATGGACCCCGACGGTCAACCAGCTGACACGGCTCGACGAGGGCCCCCTCCGCGTCGGGTCCGTCGCGCGAATCAAGCAGCCGGGCCTGCCCGAGTGCGAGTGGCGTGTGACAGCGCTGACAGACGGAACATCGTTCACCTGGACATCCCGGGTGTACGGCATCACGATGAAGGCCACGCACGAGGTGCTCGCAATCGAATCAGGCACCAAGAGCGTCCTGCGTCTCCAGATGCACGGGACCCTGGTCACACTTCTTCGCCCATTGATCTCCGTCGCGATCAGCAAAAGCCTCGAGCGAGAGAACACCGCCCTCAAGGCCCGGTGCGAAGCGTCCTGAACCGCAGCAGCGGTCATCGAACCACCGCCGCGGGATCGCCGCCATGTGCTCGCGAACAGTCTTTCGATCGCACGCTCCGCCACCCGTCCCGAAATCCACACCCATGAGAATGAAAAGGGCCGGGCCAACTCGTGTCGGCCCGGCCCTTCGGTTGTCTACCCCGACGCCCGGTCAGGCGATGTTCAACCGCGCGCCCTGTTCGGACCGCTCGATGGTCATGGTCCGGCCCTCGAGCTGCTTGTTCAGCGCCGGCTCGACGCACAGCACGGTCTTGCCGTCGTGCTCGTAGGTATCGTCCGCGGCGGCGGGGGCGTCGGGTGCGAGCCCCAGTCCTTGAGCTCCGGCCACCAGCCGGATCGACTGCTCGTCCGGCACGTTGTTCTCCGTCATGATGCTGGCGAGATGGGCCTTGGCGTCTTCAGAAACAGTCAGCATGAGTCATCCTTCCGGTCGGCCGGACCGGCAATCCTGCATACTCGGCAGGCCCCGATCCGTCGGTAACGGCCGCGCACAGACAGTTCGCACGCGACGCAACGGTCCACAGGACACCGTATGGCCAACACCGCGCCGGTCCAGTTCTCGCCAAAAGCCCCCGTTCAAACGCCCTCAGCCGGGTTTCGCTCCATGCTGCGCGTGCGGTGAAGATGAAATCGATGGCAGAGAACCGGTCGGGACAAATGCCAGAGACCAATCGCACGCGCCCGCAACCCGGCACACCGCCACGGCCAAGATCCGCCGGGCCTTCGCCCCCGAGGCCACCCAGCCGGCCCCCGGGCACCCCTCGGCCCAGGTCACCGACGCGGTCGGCGCCGAACGGGACCACGGCAAGGTGGCGGAGGTCCTGCGGCAGGTGGGGTAGCGGCATTGAGGACGCCCGGTGCTTGACGGGGTCTACCAGCGTGCGTATACCTTCAAAATATTTGAAGGTGTGCGCATGAGTTATCGGGACCAGAAATCCGCCCTCCGAGCCATCACCGCGATCGCCGCCTCGCAGGGGGGCTACTTCACCGCCCGGCAGGCGAAGGAAGCGGGCTACGCCTACCCCCATCTGAGCTATCACATCTCGGCCGGCAACTTCGAGCGCGCCGGGCGGGGTCTGTACCGGATTCCGACGCTCCCGCACTCCGAGCACGACGACCTGGTCCGCCTCCGGTTCTGGAGCCGGGGGCGCGACGACGAGCCGCAGGCGGTCGTCTCCCACCAGACGGCGCTGGCGCTGCACGACCTTGCCGAGTTCATCCCGACCCGGATTCACCTGACCGTGCCGCCGTCGTTCCGCAAGCCCGCGCCGGAGGGATGCACGCTGCATAAGGCCGCCCTGGAGCGAACGGACACGCAAGAGGTTGAGTCGCTGCGGGTGACCACGCCGCTACGGACGCTGCACGACCTTGCCGATGATCCCTCACTGCCCACCGAGCAGTTCGAGCGTGCTGTCAAGGAAGCGTCGAGCCGGGGCATGATCAGGCGATCGCAGGCGGACGACCTCCTCTCGATTCGTGAGTCGGTGACCGACACACCGAGTTCCGGGAGCAGACGCGCATGAGCAAGTCGTACCCGAACGCGGAGTCGTTCCGACAGGCGCTCGAAGCTCGCCTGCGCAATGCCGCGCAACAGCGCGGAGTGCAGATTCATGGGCTGCGGCTGAAGGTCGCGATCGAACGCCTGCTGGCGCGGCTCTTTGACGATGTCGAACCCCCGTGGCTTCTGAAGGGTGGCTACGCGATGGAGCTCCGCTTCCGGCCCAAGGCCCGAACAACGAGGGATCTTGACCTGACCACCGGGGATGCGGTCGATCCAGCGGCGCTTCGCCAACGCCTGCTCGAAGTCCACGACGATCTCCAGTCCGCAGCGGCAAAGGATCTCGGCGACTCGTTCGAGTTCCTGATCCAACCCGCTCGCAGCGAAATCCTGGCGGCACCCGGCGGGGGCGGCGTGTTCGGCGTCCTCGCACGGATGGCGGGCCGCGACTTTGCCAGGTTCCACATCGATGTCGGTTTCGGCGACGGAGTGGTTGGTGAGGCGGAAACGCTCGTCGGCGATGAGTTGATGGACTTCGCGGGCATCGCACCGGCGCGAGTCCGGGCGATCCCCAAAGCTCAGCAGTTTGCCGAGAAGATCCACGCCTACACCTTCCCGTGGGCCGACCGCGAGAACACGCGATCACGCGACCTCGTCGACCTGCTGCTGCTCATCGAAAGGGGCGATCTCGATACCGCCACGGTTCGCCACGCGCTCGTGGAAACATTCCGGCGGAGGGCGAGGCACGCGCTGCCGGAGGATCTGCCCTCACCCCCAGCCGCATGGAGGGACGAGTTTCCCGCCATGGCCCGTGAGGCCGGTGTATCGACCGACGATGTCGCCGAGGCGTTCGATGCGCTTGTCGAATACTGGAACCGCCTCAAACCACTCCAGGGGGCCGGATCCGACTGATGTGCTCACCCAGGTGCTCGGCTCTGGACCACAGCCGTTGTTCCGAAACCTCCGCACTCGCGCGCCAGAGCGGAGGTTTCGGAACAGAGCCGCAGACGCTCAACGGACTTGGCGACCTCGTCCCCAAGTGGCCGTCGCAGCATCGACCAAGAAAATCCTCGCCCTTTTGGCGGCCCTCCCCAGCACAGGAGGGCCGTTGTCGTTGGTGGGCCGGGCGGTCACTTGTCTGAGCACAACGCGGCCCTCTTCGAACGGCATCGGGCGGTGGCACCGCGAGGGCATGAAGGCGGCATCTGGGACAGGAGAGTTCATCCTCGAAAGCCGGTCCGGCGATCAGCGATCAGTGTCTACCGCCGCCACCCCGTCGCCACCGCCGCGAGCCCCCACGCCACGCACTGCGTCAGCGCGATCGTCGACCCCGGCGGCCAGTCCAGCACCACCGACAGCCAGATCCCCGCCGACACCGTCACCAGCGCCACCACCACACTCACCACGAACACCGGCACCAGCGACCGCGTCAGCCGCAGCGCGGTCGCGCCCGGCAGCACCAGCGCCGCCGTCGCCAGCACCACGCCCGCCACCTGCACCGCCAGCACCACCGCCCCCGCCAGCAACACCAGCACCACCGTGCCCGTCCGCGACGCGCTCACCCCCGCCGGCTCGCACGCCGGCTCGTCGAACGCCCACAGCAGGATCGCCCGCCGGAACCAGAACAACGCCCCCGCGATCACCACCGATGCAACCAGCGTCGTCCACGCCGCACCCGCCGAGATCGACAGCAACTCGCCGAACAGCACCCCCTCCATCGACGCCAGCGGCCCCGTCCCCGCCGCCGCCGCACGCTCGGCCGCCAACCGGTACAGCACGAACCCCAGCGCCATGCTCGCCGTCATCACGATGCCGATCGCCGCGTCCGTCCGCTTCTGCACCCGCTTGGCCAAATGCGACACCAGCAGCCCCGCCCCGATCGAGAACGCGGCCACCGTCGCCGTCCGCAGCACCGGGTCCGCCCCGTCCATCGCGTTCAGCCCCAGCAGCGCCGCCAGCCCCACGCCCCCGAACGCCGCGTGCGAAACCCCCTGTCCCACAAACGCCAGCCGCTTGAGCACCACCACCACCGACAACAGCCCGCCCAGCACCGCCACCAGCAGCGCCACCACGATACCCGGCCCGAAGATCTGCAGGTCCAGCGCGCTCACGCCTTGCCCCCGTCCGACCCTTGGTCATGCCCGTGGTCATGATGGTGATGCCCGTGCGACGGGTCCGTGCACGCCTCCGCGGCGTGCGCGTCCACATGGACCTCACCGAAGATCGCCTCGACATCGTGCGCGAACACCTCGGCCAGGATCGCCGGCGTCAGGCCCGACGGCGCGTCGTGGAAGTGCAGCGACCGATGCAGGCACGCCACACGGTCCGAGCCGGCCGCGATCGCCCGCAGGTCGTGCGACACCGTGATGATCGTGATCCCCAGCTCCGCGTGCAGGGTGTTGATCAGGTCGGCGAACCGGTGCTGCCCCGCGGCGTCCACGCCCACGGTCGGCTCGTCGAGCACCAGCAGCTCCGGGTTCGGCGCGATCGCCCGCGCGATCATCGCCCGCTGCAACTGCCCGCCCGAGAGCGCCCCGACCGGCCGATCGGCCAAGTCCGCCATCCCCACCAGGCCCAGCGCCCGGTCCGCCGCCGCCTCGGCCCCGCGATCCCGCAACACCCACGGGCTGGACCGCGCCGCCAGCGGCATCGCCACCGCCTGACGCACGGACACCGGCCAGTCCAACTCCGCCCCGATCCGCTGCGGCAGGTACCCGACCAGCCCGGCCCGCCGCGCCTCGGCCGCCGACCGCCCCAGCACCCGCACCGTGCCCCCCTGCGGCTCGAGCAGCCCCAGCATCAGCTTCACCAGCGTCGATTTGCCCCCGCCGTTCGGACCCAGAATTCCCAGCCGCGTCCCCCGCGGCACCGCCAGCGACACGCCCTTCAGCGCCGTCACCGCGTCGGCGCGCAGCCCCCGCGCCGGATACGTGAACGAGACCCCCTCGATCACCACCGCCGGGCTGTCGGCCGGTGCGCTCATCCGCCCGACACCTGCGGCACCGGCGCCGAAAGCCCCGCCACCAACGCGTCCAGGTTCGCCCGCATCATCGCCCCCCAGTCGTCCGAGCCCTCCGGGATCAGGCTGTGGACCTCCAGCCCGAGCTGGGCCGCGATCCGCCGCGGCAGCGCATCCGGGAACTGCGGCTCCACAAAGATCGCCCCAACACCCGCCGCCGCGACCGCCTCCCGAACCCGCGACAGATCCCCCGGCGTCGGCTCGACGCCCGAGATCGGCCGGATCACCTGCGCGATCGCCAGCCCGTACCGGTCCGCCACTCGCCGGAACGCGTCGTGGTGCGTGATGATCGCCCGCCCGGCGAAGGGCGCCAGCCGGGCGGCGTAGTCGTCGCCGATGGCGCGGATCTCCGCCCGGACCGCCGCGGCGCGGTCGTCCACGTCCGGCGCCGCGACACCCCGGGCCCGAAGGGCCTCCGGCAGCGCGGCCACAAACGCGTCCATCAGTTCGGGATCCAGCCACAGGTGCGGATCGCTGGCGTGGTCGTCGTGGGCGTGCTCGGTGTCCGCGTGGCCCGCGTGGTCGTGCCCGGCGTGCGGGTCGAGTTCGAGGCCGACGGCCTCCGCGACCGAGACGACGCGGTCCGCCGGGGTCTGGCGGGCGATGGCCCGGTTGATCGACGGCTCGAGCACCGGGCCGACGGTGATGACCAGCGACGCGGTGGCCAGGGCCCGGGCGTCGCCGGGGGTCAGCTGGTAGCCGTGGGGCGACGTGC
Organism: uncultured Phycisphaerales bacterium; assembly: GCA_963975575.1. Classification (GTDB taxonomy): domain Bacteria; phylum Planctomycetota; class Phycisphaerae; order Phycisphaerales; family UBA1924; genus UBA6054. The sequence goes on from CAXBHL010000001.1 coordinate 564,461, forward strand.
CGGCCGGGACGATCGGTCGGATTTCCACGCCCTCGGCCAGCAGCGGCCGGACCAGGGACACCATCGGCGCGACCTCGACGAGCACCAGCGGCTCGGGCGGGGGCGCCTCATCCGGAGCCCGGCCGCACGCGGGAATCAGGGACAGGGCCAGGCAGAGCAGGAATCGGATCCTCGGCATAATGAGATTGTATTCTCATTTCGCGGTCGGGGCGGGCCGGAGCGGGCGGGAATGGTCGGTGCCCGCCGCAGGTTGAATCAGATGGCGGGCGAGGGGCTTTTCAATCGGCGGCGGGGGGCATAAAGTAGAGACCTGACCGGGGCGGTAGCTCAGTTGGTAGAGCGCATCGTTCGCAATGATGAGGTCGCGTGTTCGACTCACGTCCGCTCCACTCGGTCACCCGCCCCGGGCTTTCCCCGGGGCGGGTTTCTTTTTGCTGGGAGCGGAGCAGGGGGGCCGCGAGGGGATGTTCGAAGACCCCTCACCCCGGCCCTCTCCCCGCGGGGCGGGGCGAGGGAGGGCGCGATTAGTCCTCCAGGTAGGGGATGCCGCGTTCTGCGAACCAGGAGTTGTGGTCGCAGGTGGGGGAGCCGTCGGCGCTGGAGTAGTTGATGGTCAGTTCCTCGCCGGGGGCGATGTCTCGGGCGGCGCGGTAGTCGATGGCGTCGTTGGATTCGGCGGCCCGGAAGCGCAGGTTGGCGTCGGTGGACGCGTTGTAGAGCGAGCCGTGGCCGAGGGCCAGAGCGACGGTGGCGTCGCGACCCCCGATGTCCTTCCAGGAATAGACGTAGTTGCCCACCCACGCGGGCAGGTCGTTCCAGTGGGTGTCGCCGAGGATGACCGGGGCGGTATCGACCAGTTCGCCCTTGGCGAAGGCGCGGGCGGCGAAGACGGCGCGGCCGCGGCCCTGGGTGATGCGGATCTCGACGTCGGCGGAGATGAGGGTGCGCATGGGGGAAGGCTACACGGGATGGGGGCGGGTTGGAAGGAGGGGTTTGGGAGATGAGGAAGGAGGATTCGGACGCACCCCCTCCGGCCTTGCTGCGCTCGGCCACCTCCCCCGCAGGCGCGGGGGAGGAGGGGGAGGCGTGAAAATCGGCTCATTTCGGGGTGGTAGGCTGGGCATCGGAAGGAGGTTTCAGATGGAGATGTCTTACGCACGGTTCGGGGGGATGATCGCGACGTCGTCGCTGGTGATGTTCGGGGTGATGTACCTGAACACCTACGAGATCGGGCACGCGCTGTTCAGCGAGACGCGCCTGTACATGACGCTGCTGATGGCCGCGACGATGGCGGTGGTGATGCTGTCGTTCATGCTGAAGATGTACAAGAACAGGAAGGCGAACGCGGCGATCTTCGCGGGGGCGGTGGTGGTGTTCGCCGGGGCGCTGTGGCTGGTGCGCAGCCAGGCGACGGTGGGGCAGGTGTCGTACATGCGTGCGATGATCCCGCACCACTCGATCGCGATCCTGACGAGCGAGCGGGCGACGATCACGGACCCGCGGGTGCGCGAACTGGCGGACGAGATCATCGAGACGCAGAAGCGGGAGATCGCGGAGATGAAGGCGTTGATCGCGGATCTGGAGTGATGGGCCGGGTCCGCGCCCGGGGCCGGAGGTTGGTGTGGCGGAGGGCTTCTGGTAGGCTGGGGGCGAAGGAATCGGTCCAGCACATCGGAAGGAGCATGTCATGGGGCGTCGGATCGGGCAGCGTGGATGGCGGGGTGCCGTGGGGCCGGGGGTGGCGCTCGCGGCGGTGATGTCCTTCGGCCTGTACGCCGAGGCGCGGGACCAACGCGGCGATGCCGCACCCGACGCGTCCGTGCAGATCCGCTTTCTCGAGATCGTGACGCCGGACCTTGACAAGACCTGCGAGACGCTCGCAGCGGTGCACGGCGTGATCTTTGGCGAGCCGACGCCCGAGTTGGGCAACGCGCGGACGGCGTCTCTCAAGGGCGGGGGCGTGATCTCGGTGCGGGCGCCGATGCGGGCCACGGAGGCGCCGGTGGTGCGGCCGTACCTGCTCGTGGACGACATCGGGGCGGCGGTGAAGGAGGCGGAGGCCCGGGGTGCGGTGATCGTGCATCCGGCGCTGGAGATCCCGGGTCATGGGACCTTTGCGATCTACATCCTCGGTGGGATCGAGCATGGGTTGTGGCAGGATTGATCTGAGGCGCCCGGGGGGTTGACGGCGTGTGGGTGGTCGGGTGGGTGGGCGCGTTGTGGGTGGTCGGGGTGGGGGGATGGGTGTTGGCTCGCGGGGTGGTTGGTTGCGCGGTGGGGGTTGAAGCCGTCCACTCCCTTGCGGTCGGGGCTCTTTGGGGGCGGGGGTGTCGCGGGGGTGTTGGAGGCGGCCCCTTTGGGCTTGCTTTGCTCGGCCACCTCCCTCGCGGGCGCGGGGGAGGGGTTGTAGGTTTTGGAGGGGGGCCCGGAGGGGCGGGAGCCCTCACCTCGGTCCTCTCCCGCCGGGGGCGGGAGAGGAGGGGGGAGGTCGGACGCACCCCCTCCGGCCTTGCTTCGCTCGGCCACCTCCCTCGCGGGCGCGGGGGAGGGGTTGTAGGTTTTGGAGGGAGGCCCGGAGGGGCGGGAGCCCTCACCTCGGTCCTCTCCCGCCGGGGGCGGGAGAGGAGGGGGGAGGTCGGACGCACCCCCTCCGGCCTTGCTTCGCTCGGCCACCTCCCCCGCAGGCGCGGGGGAGGGGTTGGGGTTGTGGGATTCGGAGAGCGGGCCGGAGGGGTGGGAGCGCTCACCTTGGTCCTCTCCCGGCGGGGGTGGGGGTTGCGTGGTTGGCGCGGAATTCCCCCTCCCCCTCCGCTGCGCTCCGGGACCTCCCCCGTCGGCGACGGGGGAGGAGTTGGGTCTGGTGAGGATTCTGAGGATGTGGCTGGCGGCTTTGCGGCTGGTTTCTCGGTCGCGGGGGGTGGTGGGGAAGTTGGCGGCCAGGTCGAGGAGGCGGGCCCAGGCGGCGCGTTCGGCTTCGGCGCGGATGAGGCGCAGGCGTTCGTCGGCGACCTCGACGGCGGTGTCGATGGCGCGGCGGGCCTGTTCGGCGGACAGGGCGCCCGCGAGTTTGTGCAGGGGGGTGTCGAGGATGGAGGCGAGCAGCTCGGCGTGGTAGTCGGGGTGGAGCAGGAGGGTGAGGAAGTCGGAGCGCAGGCTCGGGGGTGGGTTGGGGGCGGGCGCTTGCGGGTGGGTGCCCTGCGGCGGTTCGGGCGGGGCGGACCGGGGGGCGGGGCGCGGCTGGGGGCGCGGGCCGGCGTCCTCGTGGTCCTGGTGGGTTTGGTGGATGGGGTCGGCGCGGGTGGTGAGTGTGGTCATGGCGCGAAGGTATCGCGCGGGGGGCATGGTTCAAGAAGAATGGGGGCGATGTCGCGCAGACGGCGCACGGGGGCGTACATGCGCGGTTGATTGCGCACAAAGGCGCACATTGGGGACGGGACGGCTTGCGGGCAAGCCGTGGCACCCGGAGGGGGGCGGGGCGGCCGGCTTTGCGAGCCCGGAGCGTGAGCGACGGGGTTTGGGGACTCGCCCCGAGCGTGAGCGAGGGGGCATCGGTTCTTGAGCGTTCAACCCCGCTCGCTGACGCTCGGGGCTAGTTTGGGGGTGGGGGTTGGTAGCCGGGTTTGAGGGTGGCGAAGAGGGCGCGGAGGGGGGTGAGGTGGAGTTCGGTCAGTTCGGCGGTGTGGTTGCCGAGTATGACCTTGGTTGGCTGCCCGGGCGGCTGGTCGAGCAGGTCGAGGATGGCGTCGGGGTCGATGTGGTAGAGCATCGGGCTGTGCAGGGGGGGCGGGGGTTTGTGCGTCGTGTTGGCTTCGTGGCGCATGTCGGCGTTGAAGCTGAGGTAGAAACGGCTGCTGTTGCGGAAAAACATGTCCGGCGAGGGCACGCCGTGCAGCGGCAGGACGGCGTTGCCGGTGGCGGCCACGTGGAGCCGGGCGATCTTGGCGGGGCGGGTGCGCTTGGGGGCGTCGAAGTCGGCCTCGAAGCGGATGTAGACGGCGTCGGCGGGGGCGGAGGGGTCGGCAGCAGGAGTGTGGGTCAGGGGGAGCCAGTCGGTGGTGACGATGACGCGCCCGTCGCGGCGGACGAACTTGAGCAGCTCGGCCTCGCGCGGGTGGGGGTCGGGGTAGGGCAGGGTGGCGAAGTAGGCGTGTTCATATGTGACTGGCGCGGCGAACATATCGAGGACCATGTAGAAGAGTCCGACGCCAAACACTGCCAGGACCGCCCATGTAGCGGCGCGCGACCGGCGGACCTTGCGGCGGCGGCGGGCGAGGTAGGGGTCCGGGATGCGGTCCGGGGTTGCGTCAGGGGTTGCGTCAGGGGTGGACATGCGGCCATGTTACATCGGGTTGGGCCCGTCAGGGTGGAGGTCCACTCGCTGGCGCTCGGGGCTGGTTGGGGAGGGGGCCAAAGACCTGCTTTAGCTGCGCGAAAGCAGGGCACCCGGCAGAACAGCTAGCCCTGGATGTCAGCGGGTCACTCATGCAGTAAACTTGAATATAAATCATCTAGCAAATTTCGCAAATAGTTTACCGAAGTCGGGTCGTCTTGGAGTAGTTGAAGCACTGCGGCTCGATATGTGTCAACGTCCTTAATCTTTAGTCCATCTACGACACGACCAAACGCCGAGCTGTGCCTTAGCGGATAACGCATTAGCAGGCCATCCCAATCGGAATTCGATATCAAAGTATCGAATCGGCTCTCCTCCGCCGCCCGCAATATCGACACATCAATTTTTACTTCTAATCGACTCTCTCGAATGCTCTGGCTATTGGGCAAATTGCCCATGACTTGGGCGCGTACAGAACGAAGAAGTGCAGCATCAATGAGATAGTCGCGTTGACTCTTTGCGGCAGCTATCCCACCAGTAATTGCATTGTTTGCGAGTTCGATCTCGTCGCCGCCCAGAAGTCCTGCTTGTCTCTTTGCGATACACGACAAAATCTTTGGATGGAAATAAAAGGACTCCACTGAGTAGTGTGAAAGAGCCCATATGCCAGCTTGTTTAAGACGAGCCACATCTTCAGGGCTCCGCTGATCATTGTCGACAATACCAAAGGCCGAAATCCAATGGATATCCTGGGCTCCCCGCAATCCTCGTACCGCATACTCCACTTCACGGCAGCCGTCTTTTGGAACGATGGAGACTTGCGGAAAAAGAATGGAATAGAGCGGAGCATCGAGACTTTTCGGAGTGCCCTCCACAAAGAGCATCTTTCTCCGTGACCCAAGAATGTCACCCTTCAATTCGTCGTCTATCGCTGCCCCAGGTACAAGCATGTCTGCGGTCCATGCGCGGGCATCTTTATTTTGATACTCGCAGCTCCGCACAAGCAGCGTTGAGGCCTTCGGAGTATCCAATGGCAAAAGTGGCTCATGCGTTGAAACAATGAATGCGCAGTCGTCACGCTGATCAAACAGCAGCCTGAGTAAAGGTGAGATAATTGATCGATGCAAATGACGCTCTGGTTCGTCAATCAGAACTAGTGCTCCCTCTTGTGCTGTCAGTACTTCGGCGGCAATAAGGAACGCATTTCGCTCGCCATCAGAAAGCTCAGCGACGCTATAACTATCGCCTCCGTTTTTCTTCGCAAATACTCTTTGGCCCTCCCCTACAGAAATGGCAATAGGAATGTTGGAAAGGCGCATCAGATTATTAATAATTTCAATCGGGGATGGTATCTGAGCTGCCCTCTCTGCGTTCTCGGTTTCGCCAGATCGTACAAGGCGAGTAATATTTCTCGCTTGCATCATGTCGGCGTCCATAAGATCGTATATGGTCATGCTGGCGCGGCCTGCGGCGTTCCACTCTTTATACCTGGCCTCTGGCTGCGCATCCCGCGAGTGAGTATTTTCGCCTAGTTGCTGCCGATTGAACGGAGTTATGTCGAGGGCGTTCGACTCGAACCATGTTTGGCGGTGTGCCGAAATACGCTTTGCGTTCTTCTGATTCTGTGCAAAAAGTCGGGTCACGAGGCTGGATTTTCCTGAGCCATTAGCACCAAGCAAATAAAGCACTTCTCCGGATTGCAGACAAAAATTAATTTGGTCACCTGAGATTATAGGAACACTAAATTTGAATTTGTGGGTCATAGTTGGTTGAAATTCTAATTCACTCTAGTATAAATTGTGTAATACCAAAATTTGATGAGTGGGCTTAGGCGATTAATGTCCCGCTCTGCAGCTCGTTATGGCTATCTACCCACCGCCTTCACAACCTGCTTCGCCGCGTCGCCTAGGTCCCCGGCGGCCTGGAGGGTCGGCAGGTCGGCCGCGGCTTTTTCGAGCAGGGCGCGGCCGGCGTCGACGTTGCTTGGTTCCATGGGCCCAGTATACCGGAATCGGTGTGGACGCGATGGAGGGGCGGTCAGTAGCTTTCCCAGCGGGCGGTAAGGGTGTCGTGCTCGTCGATGAAGATCAGGAGTTGGCCGACATCCAGATACATCCAAAGCGACTTGCGCTGTGATTCGGTCAGTTCGGACATTGGAGCGTTGACGAGCGGGTGTTTGTTCTGCCGCATGCTCGTGATGCCGCCGAGGGCGGCGAGGAAGCGCATGGGCGGGGGAAACTCGTCGTACGAGCCCTGGATCCACGCGGGGCTTCCGGCGATGCGGGTGGATTCGGTCGGCCAGTAGAGGTGGCTGCCCTTGTACTCGGGCATGCGGTGGCGGACGCCGAAGCAGGGCGTGGGCGGGTTGTGCTGCTCGGGGACGGCGTCGGCGGTCAGGAGCGGTTGGTCCTTGAGGCGGGCCCAGATCAGGCGCGTGGCGGCGTCCTCTTCCAAATCGGACTTGGCCAGTTCGTCCTCGTCGGGGATAAAGATCAGGAGGACGTCGCCGGGCGGGGGATTGGGGAGGATGTCGAGGGAGTCGAGGAAGCAGATCTGGCCGATGAAGGTCATCGGCTTGTGGCCGAAGGTGGGCCAGGGGGTGTCGAGCGGGAGGTAGGGCAGGCCGCCGATCTTGGTGGCGGCGGGGTGTTCCGGCTCGCCGAGGCCGAAGACGAAGACATCGGTGGGGACGGACTCGGCCGGGATGAGGTGGCGGGGCATCTCGGCGATGTTGCGCTCGCGTTTGGCGAGGGCGGTGGGGCTTGTGATTGAGTTGGCGAAGAGGCGCTTCAGCCAAGCCTGGTCGACTACCTCTGCGTCGGTGATCGGGGTCGTCCGCGGGACGAAGTCCATCTTCTCGGGGTCATAGACCGTGGCGAGGTGTTCCCGGGCGATCTTGAGTTGGAAGGCCGTGGGCGGCTCGAGCGGCTCGAGGACTCCCAGCCAATGGTCGAGATCGAACACGGGATGGATGGGTGGGGATGAGACCATGGGCACAATCATCGCGATAAGGGCGGGGAGTTGGTGCAGCATGGTTGGGCTCTGGGTTTAGCCGACGGCCGCCACAACCTTCTTCGCCGCGTCGCCCAGGTCGCTGGCGGCCTGGAGTGTCGGCAGGTCGGCCGCGGCTTTTTCGAGCAGGGCGCGTCCGGCCTTCACATTGGTGCCCTCGAGGCGGACGACCAGGGGGATGTCGAAGCCGATCTCTTTGGCGGCGTTGACGATGCCCTGGGCGATGATGTCGCACTGCATGATGCCGCCGAAGATGTTGACCATGATGCCCTTGACGGCGGGGTCGGAGAGGATGATGCGGAAGGCCTCGGTGACGGCTTCCTCGGAGGCGGAGCCGCCGACGTCGAGGAAGTTGGCGGGCTCGCCGCCCTCGAGCTTGATGGTGTCCATGGTGGCCATGGCCAGGCCGGCGCCGTTGACGAGGCAGCCGATGTTGCCGTCGAGGGCGATGTAGGAGAGGCCCATCTTGGCGGCGCGGGTCTCGGCGGGGTTGTCCTCGGCGGGGTCGTGGAGGGCCTGGATGTCCTTGTGGCGGAAGGTGGCGTTGTCGTCGAAGTTGAACTTGGCGTCGATGGCGAGGACCTGGCCGTCGGGGTGGGCGGCGGTGGCGGGGGTGGTGATCAGGGGGTTGATCTCGGCGATGGAGCAGTCCTTGTCGTGGTAGAGCTTGGCCAGGGCCATCATGATTTTGACGGCCTGGTTGATCTGCTTGCCCTTGAAGCCCAGGGCGTAGGCGACCTCGCGGGCCTGGTAGGGCTGGAGGCCGAGGAGGGGGTGGATGGGGTATTTGAGGATGGCGTCGGGGTTGGTCTCGGCGACTTTCTCGATCTCGACGCCGCCCTCGGCGGAGGCGATGAGGATGTTGCGGCGGGTGTTGCGGTCGGTGGTGATGGCGAGGTAGAACTCTTTGTCGATGTCCACGCCGGCGGCGACCAGGAGCTTGTTGACCTCGAGGCCGGCGGGGCCGGTCTGGGCGGAGACCATCTTGTTGGAGAGCATGAACTTGGCGGCGTCGGCGGCTTCGTCGGCGGAGCGGACGAGTTTGACGAATCCGGCCTTGCCGCGGCCGCCGGCGAAGACCTGGGCCTTGACGACGGCCAGGGTGGTGTCCGCGTCGGCGGTGACGGACTTGTATGCGCCGGCGGCGGCTTCCTTGCTGGTGATGACCTCGCCGGCGGGGACGGGGATGCCGTAGGAGGCGAGGAGGTCGCGGGCCTGGTATTCGTGGATCTTCATGGGGGGCTCCGTCCGTGGGGTCGGTGGGGGCGGGGGGAACGGGATCGAGCGGGAGTGTAGGGGAATTGCGACGGTGGATCAGGAATTGGTGACGGGCGGGGGCGGGTGGCGCGTCCGGTGGGTGACGCGGCCACGCACTCCGCGTCGCACGCACGGGAGACACGGCATGTTGATGATGAAACGGCGGGGGGCGGCGGATCCCAAGTTGCTGGCGGCGGCGGTGTTTGCGGCCGTGGGGATGGGGTGGGGATTGTGGTCGATGCTGGGCGCGGGGGACGCGGCCGAGCCGGTCCGGGGGCGGGCGGCGCCGGCGGCGCTGGTGCCGGTGGACGGGGACGGGCGGGCGGCGGAGCCGGCGTACACCTCGACCAAGGGGGACGCGGGGGCGGTCGCGGCGCGGCTGGGCGAGCTGGCGGGGGCCGCGGCGGCGCGGTTGCCGGGCGCGGTGAGCGCGGCGGGGGGCGAGGGCACGGTCGCGCGGGTCGGGGCGGCGGTGACGGGGGTGGTCGGGGCGCTGCTGTCGGGCGACGAGCGGACGTTCACGGCGGTGCTGCGGGGGCTGGGGGGCGTGGTCAGCGCGGAGATGGAATCGGACAGCCCGTTGTTCAGGCAGTTGGCCGAGCGCCTGCGGGGGGCGGACGTGGACCTGGCGCGTCTGGACGTGCGGCCGTACGAGCGGCGCGGGGGGATGCGCCGGGAACGGGGCGAGGGGCCCGGTCTGAGCGAGCAGGTGCAGGAGATCCGACCGGCCACCGTGTTTCCCAACGCGGCCGAGGGGATGGACGAGCGGGCGATCGAGGTGCGCTTCCCCTTTCGGCCCAAGGGCGAGGAGCAGGAGCGGTGGTTCGGGATGGTGTTCGTGTTTGACCGCGAATCCGGCCAGTGGCAGCCCGGGGCGTTCCGGGTGATGACGCGCGGGCTCGAGCAGGAAGGGGGCCGGCCGTGAGTCGGACGGGGAACAACCGGGCGGGCGGGTTCACGCTGGTGGAGCTGCTGGTGGTGATCGGGATCGTCGGGATCCTGCTGGGGATCCTGGCGCCGGCGCTGCGCGGGGCAAGGGGGGCCGCGCTGCAGACGGTGTCGCTGGCGAACGTGCGCAGCGTGGGGCAGGTGATGGCGGCGTACGCGCAGCAGCACGGGCGGCACCCGTACCGCGGGCTGGGCGAGTATCCGCCGGAGTTGCCGGCGATGTTCGACGGGTTCGAGCCGGACCCGGAGGTGGCGGCGTACGTGTGGTACCCCGGGGGCGTGGTGCTGGCGACGACGGACCATTTTGAGCAGGCGTGGCTGTGGCCCTCGGTGCTGGTGCCGCTGGAGGAGTGGCCCGGGCACTGGGAGACGTGGGTGAGCCCGCGGAAGGACCGGCCGCTGCCGACGATGGAGGACTTCACGCTCAGCCAGGACAACCCGGTGCGGGACCAGGTCTCGATCCGGTACTCGCACGCGTTCGTGGCGCGCCCGGAGCTGTTCAGCGCGGCGAGGCGGGGGAACAACCCGGACGCGTGGGTGCGCCTGCTCCGACCGACGCGCCCGGACGAGGTGCGGTACCCGGCGTCGAAGGTGATGCTGTGGGACAACGACCTGGCGTACCTGACGGGTGATCCGGTGGCGCGGGTGGACGGGCTGCTGGACGCCCCGACACCGATGGCGTTCGCCGACGGGCACGGGGCGGTGAAGAACCCCACGGAGGCGTCCGAGCCGGACGGCAACCCGCTGGCGGAGGCGGGTGCGGCGAGGCTTTCGGACACCAGGGACGGGGTGCTGGGGCGGGATTACGAGTAGGTTCCGGGCGCAGGCGGGCGGGGTCGCTTAGGCTGATGGCATGACCGGAGCCGTCGCCCTGCTGATCTTCTACCTGCTGCTCGCGGTGGGCGTGAGTTTTCTGTGTTCGCTTTGCGAGGCGACGCTGCTGACGCTGACGCCGTCGGACGCGGAGTCGCTGGCCGAGCGGAACCCGAAGGCGGGTGCGCGCCTGAAGCGGATGAAGGCGTCGATCGACCGCCCGCTGGCGGCGATCCTGACGCTCAACACCATCAGCCACACGGTCGGCGCGGCGGGGGTGGGCGCGCAGGCGGCGTTGGTGTTCGGCGGGTGGGTCGGGCTGACGAGCGCGGTGCTCACGCTGCTGATCCTGGTGCTCAGCGAGATCATCCCCAAGACGATCGGCGCGGTGCACGCCCGTCGGCTGGCGCCGTCGGTGATCTGGATGATCGTGCAGATGATCTGGGTGAGCTACCCGGTGGTCGTCTCGCTGGAGGTGATCGGGCGGCTGTTCAAGTCCGGCGGGCACGACGGGGTGCCGACGCGCCGCGAGATCGAGATCATGGCCGAGCTGGCGCGGACCGGCGGTTCGATCGACCCGGGCGAGAGCCGGGTGATCCGAAACCTGCTGCGCCTGCGCGAGCGCAAGGTCGGCGACGTGATGACCCCGCGGACGGTGGTGTTCATGCTGCCGGCCTCGATGACGGTGGACGAGGCGGTGCGCGAGCATCCCAAGATGGTTTTCAGCCGCGTGCCGCTGACGGGCGAGAGCGTCGACGACATCAAGGGCATGGCGCTGCGGGCGGAGATCTTCCAGCGTGCGGCGGCGGGCGAGGGGCACGTGACGCTGGGCTCGATCGCGCGGGACATGGCGGCGGTGCCGGAGACGGCCTCGCTGGTCTCGGTGATGGGGCGCTTCGGTGAGACCGGGCAGCACATCTTCCTGGTGGTGGACGAGTACGGCGGGACCGACGGCGTGGTGTCGCTCGAGGACGTGCTCGAGACGGTGCTGGGCACGGAGATCGTGGACGAGTTGGACCCGGCCCCGGACATGCGGGCGGTGGCCAAGCAGGCGGCGGAGTCGGGCGGGGCGGGGGCTTAGAGGCCCAGCGTCTGGAGCAGGGTCTCGAGGGCGACGCGGGCGCGGGACTCGTTGGGGGGCCAGATGTCCAGGCGGATTACGGTGCCCTGGCCCTCGAAGGCGGTGCGCATGGTGATCTTGTCGTAGCCGATGTTCGCGGGGGCGAGGGCGACGATCTTGCCCTGCTGGGGGGTCACCTCGGCGGACTGGATGGTGTGGCCCTGGCGTTCGAGGGTGTGCCGGGCGGCGATGGTCACGGGCTCGACGCGCGAGCCGGGGGGCAGGTCGGCGGTGAGGCGGCCGAACTGGTAGGTGGCGGAGATGGGCGTGGCCCCGTGCCAGGCGCGGGTGCCCCGGACCGGGGCCGGGCCGCAGGCGGTCAGGGCGAGGAGCGGGATCAGGACGAGGGCGGAGCAAACGCGGGTCATAGGTGTGGGATCGGCGGCGTGGGACGATGGGCTGGAGAAGTTGTCCTTGCCCCGCCCCGAAGGGCGCGCATGAAAAAAGCCGCCTCCCGGGTGGGAAGGCGGCCGTAGGAATGCCTGTCGGCATGATTCCTGCATGGGCTGCGACTCAACGGCAACCCCGTCGAGCTGCTTTACAGGCGCAGCCCCTTGGTACAGTCACAATCGATCACTGGATCACCTCCTTCTGGCAGGGTTTGCCCCAGCCGTCGCGGGTTGACTGGCCCGCCGCCGGGATTCTGCTCCCCGAACCGTCGCCCGGGGCTCATCGCCCGGTGTCGTCATTGACACCGGTCGTCGCGGTTCGCCCGTGGGTGCCGGCCGTGGTTCTCACGCCTTGGCCCGCGGGGAGGTGCCGCGATCGTTCCATTATTCAGATACCGGCGGAGGGTGCAAGTCGGATGCGGGGAAGTGGAAAAATTCCCGCGGCGTCCGCGCCGGCTCTGCGGGACGGGCGGGCCCGCGGGGCCGCCGGGGTCAGCCCTCGAAGTCCTCGAACGCGCCGGATTCGGCCTGTTCGTTGAGGTACTTCTGGAAGTCGCCCATCTTGTAGGAGATGAAGCAGAAGGCGTGGTGGAGGGTGAGCCACTCGATGTCGGTGGGGTCCTCGTCGAGGTCCTTGCGCAGGCGGTTGAGCTCGGCGATCATGGTTTCGGCTTTCATGGGGGGATGGTAGGGGTGGGGGTGAGCGGCCCGGGCCATTGGGGGGGGGGCAATGGGCAATGGGGAAGAGCCACGATTCGTTGGAGCCGCCAATCCCGTTGTCCTTCCTCCCATTGCCTATTGCCCAACCCCCGCCGCTAGCATGCCCCATGCGGGCGCACCTCGTGCAGATGGACATCGTGTGGGAAGACCGGGCGGCGAACCACCGGCTGGTCGAGGACATGCTCGACGGCGCGGACGTGCGGCCGGGCGATTTGATCGTCCTGCCCGAACTGTTCGACGTGGGGTTCAGCCTGAACCTCGACGCCGCGCCCGACGCGTCGGGCGAGACGCTGGCGTTCCTGCTGCGCCTGGCCGACGACCTGGGCGTCACGGTGCACGGCGGCCGGGCGGTGCGACCCTGCGACTGCGACAAGGCCCTCAACCTGGTCACGGTCACGCGCGGGGCGGATGCCCCCGGCGCGGTCGCTGGGGGCGAGCCCGCCGTGCTCTGCGAGTACGCCAAGATCCACCCGTTCTCGTACGGGCGGGAGGGGGAGAGCTACCGCGGGGGCGAGGGGCTGGGGTCGTACGAGTGGGTGGGCGAGGACGGGCGGCTCTCCGTGTGCCCGGCCGTGTGCTACGACCTGCGATTCCCCGAGTTGTTCCGCATCGGCGCGGCGCGGGGGGCAGAGGCGTTCGTGATCGGGGCGAACTGGCCGGCGGCCCGGCAGGGGCACTGGCGGGCGCTGCTGATCGCGCGGGCCATCGAGAACCAGGCGGCGGTGCTGGGCGTCAACCGCTGCGGCAACGACCCGTACCTGGCCTACGCGGGCGGGACGATCGCGGTGTCGCCCAAGGGCGCCGTGATCGGGGAGCTCGGGGACGAGCCCGGGGTGCTGACGGTGTCGATCGACCCGGCGGAGATCCGTTCGTGGCGTGAGGCGTTCCCCGCGCTCAAGGACATGCGCCTGATCGGGGAGTGAGCGGCGGCGGGGGGGCGGGCGGTCGGACGGGCGCAGAAGAAAGGCCCGGGGTTCGCAAAGCGAAACTCCCGGGCCTCACGCACAGGATCCGTTAACGATTCGCGGTTCGGGCCGGGGCCCGATGCGGGGCTCGCGAATCTTTGTGAGAACAAATCTACATACGAATCTATTCGGGCCTTGGTTTTTGGGTGCGCATGAATGGGGAGATCACCTGTTCGTCCAGTCGCCTTCAGCGAGCGGGTCCCAGGCGGAGCGGAAGAGCTGCATTTTCTTGGCGGTTTCTTCGTCTGGGAAGCGGAAGCCGACCTCGGTGCTGCGGCGTCCGGACTTCTTGACCCAGACGACCTCGGCGGTGCAGTGGTGCTCGCCGCGGGGCGACTGGAGTTCGAGGTCGGCCATCTGTCCGACCTCGTACTTGCACCCTTTGCGGAAGCCGATGCGCAGGCCGGTGGCGGAGAAGTCCAGGACTTCACCGTGGTCGCAGACCATGGTGTTGGCCCGGAACCGGGGATGACGACGGGCCTCCGGACCGGTGGGGCCGGCGGCGAGCTTGGCGAGGGCGGTCCACGAGTTCATGTCATCGGTATCGGGCGACTGCGGGGGTGGGCGGGTGCCGATCCGGGGTGCCGACGCCCGCCACGGTCCGGATCGGCGGGGTGTGCGGGATGCGCTTCCCTGTTCCGGGGATTTTGGGACCGGGTGTCGGCCGGATGACCAAATTCGTTTGGGCGGTTGGAGACCTTGAGGTATGTTATTGGTCCGCCCCGGGTGCGTGGGGAGACGCACCGACGGAGAGAACCGGCCTTAGCGGGCCGGGGGCGGGGGTGAGACGGGGGGAACGAGGGGGGCACAGGGGGTGGGGAACCGGGGGGCGTTGCGGTCTGGTGAACCCGCTGCGGCGGGGCACGCACAGGATCGTGACACACGGGCCGGCGGTCGCACGCCGGCCCGTTTTTTGTTGGTCGGTCCGGACTCTTGGGGGTGCGAGCGGGTCACGGGGCCTGATGGGCGGCGGGGGTTGACGGGAGGGCGGGGATGTGCTATTGATAATTCATTCTCATGAATTACTCTCGGGGCCATGCTGGGTTTGGGACGGGGTTTGGGATCGCGGGCCGCGGCGGCGGGCGCGGGTTCACGCTCATCGAGTTGCTCGTGGTCATCGCGATCATCGCGCTGCTGATCGGGATTCTGTTGCCGGCGATCGGGCGGGCGCGGGACTCGGCCAGGTCGGTGGTGTGCCTCTCGAACATGCGGCAGTTGTCGCTGGCCCATCAGATCTACGGGCACGACCACGACGACCGGTTCGTGGACGCGGCGCTGCCGCACGGGTCACTGGCGGGTGACATCCGCAAGGCGTGGATCGTGCAGTTGCGTGATTACGCGGAGGGAACGGTGTCGGTGCGTTCGCCGCTGGACCGGAGCCGGTGGTGGGGGATCGAGGACGGCGGCGACGACGCGGGGGCCGGGGTGGCGGGACTGCTGGCGTGGTTCGCCGAGAACGAGGACTTGCTGACGGACGACGACTTCGCGAACGACCCGGCGTACCCGGCGATCGCGCGGCTGACGAGTTACGGGATCAACGGGTACCTGGCGCGGTCGGTGTCGCCGGTGCTGGTGCGCGACCCGGTGACGGGGCGGCGGCTGGACCGTCGGAACGCGTACGACCGGATGCAGCGGATCCCACGGCCAGCGGAGACGGTGCACTTCGTGATGATGACGCCCCGGAACCTGGTGAACGGGCAGGAAATCACGACGGAGCCGGGGTTCGCGAAGGCGGACCACGTGCACCCGGACGAGTGGGACCTGAGTTTCATCTCGGACGAGGCGACGCTGACGCAGGCAACCGGCCAGATGTGGGTCAACGGGCACGGGGGCGGCGGTTGGGATGGTCGCAGCGCGGTGACGCGGCTGGACGGGAGCGCGGCGGTGGTCGCGTTCCGGGACCTGTACAAGGACACGACGCGGAACCGGTTCCATCCGGAAGCGCGGGGCGTGGGGACGGACTGAGACAGTTGTTTGGTGCGGGGCACGGGAAACCGGCGGCCTTGGCACGCGAGGAGGTTGAGAATGCGTTATCAGAATCATGTGGCGTCGTTGGTGTGCGGGGTGGCGATCGGCGGCGCGGCCTTCGGTGCGGCCGGGCAGTCGCTGCACGCCGCGGACTACCTGATCCGCGTGTCGGAGGGGCGGCTCGAAGCGGGCGGGGTCGACGCGGGCGGGTCGCCGTTGTACCCGGTGCGGGTCAAGAGCGGGGTGTTCGGGGCGGAGGGGATTCCCAACTTCACGAACGACCCGGGCGTGAACGCGCAGAACGGGCAGCTGGTGCCGGGGATGTCGGTGGGGTTCGACCTCGTCGCGGCGGTGCGGGCGTGGGATCCGGACGCGGGCTTCGTCGGCGTGAGCGGGGACCGGATCACCGTGCGCAAGAGCGGGATCAACACGCAGACGCCGGTGAGCGATTCGGTGGTGCCGGGGATCGTGTTCGGCCAGGCGGACCTGGACGCGGCCGCGGGCTTCCACCACCACGTGTCGTTCATCCTCAACCCGGCGGGTGGGGGGACGCCGTCGGGCCTGTGGCTGCTGGCGTGGGAGCTGTGGACGGATGCGCCGGGGGTGGAGCGGACGGAAACGCTGTACATCGTGTTTGCGCAGGGCGCTGCGGCCGGAGAGCTGGATGCCGCGGTGGCGTGGGTGGAGGACAACCTGCTCGGCGGCGGCTGCGTGGCGGACACCAACGGCGACGGTGTGCTGAACTTCTTCGACGTGTCCGGATTCGTCGGGCTGTACAACGGGCAGGATCCCCGGGCGGATCTGGCGGCGCCGTTCGGTGTGTGGAACTTCTTCGACGTGAGCGCGTACATCGCGGCGTACAACGCCGGGTGTCCGTGATCGGTGTGTTGACTTTGGATCGTTTTCAATGGGAGGTGAGAGATGACGAAGCAGATCGTTAGTGCGGCCGTGCTGACCGCGTGCGTTGGTTCGGCCCTCGCGGACAGCGGGGACTACGGGCTGGTGATCGTCGACGGCGTGGTGACCACGGGCGTGGGCGACCACGACGACCAGGTCGTCACGGACATCGGCGAGCGCGTGTTCGCGGCGGACATGTCGCTGGTGGGGCCGAACTGGTTTGCCGATGAGCCGGGCATCTTCGTCGAGGCGGGCTCGTTGCCGGACGGGGTGGGCATCGGGTTCGTGCTCGAGGGGGCGGTGCGTCGCTGGGACGGCGCGGGGAGCGTGGACTTTTCGGCGTTGTCGCCGGCGGCGATGACGCTGGAGTTCGGGCCGCTGAGCGCGACGACGGCCATGACGGACACCGAGGTGGCCGGGTTCTCGATCGCCTACGACGCGGGCAGCCCAACGGGGTTCGACGAGCACTGGGATTTTCTGCTGGACGGCTCGGCTGCGGCGGGGATCTATCTGCTGCAGCTGCGGTTCACGGTGGACGGGTTCCAGGACTCGGCCAGCGTGTGGACCGTGTTCAACGCGGGCCTGGACGAGACGGCACACGACGCGGCGATCGAATACGTCGAGAACGTGATCGTGCCCGCGCCGGGTGTCGGCGCGGTGGTTGCGGCCGGGCTGCTGGCCGGGGTGCGTCGCCGGCGCTGACGGACGGTTTCGGTTCGGTGACGGGGCGTGCGACCGGCGCGGCGGCGGGACGGATTCCGTCTATCGTTTCGTCATGCGGGGGATCGACATCATCGTGGGATCATGGGAGTCGTTCCTGCCCCGGCCGGGGCAGGGGCACTCCTTTTTTCTCGTGGATGTCGCCGCGGCCTGGGAGGCGCGGGAGTACGCGGTGCGGACGCGTCGGGCCGCGCTTGGGATGGACTTCGGGAAGATCGATTACCTCGTGGCGGAGGGCGAGGCCGCGGTGATCGATGCGAACCGCACGCCGATCTCGCGTGCTCCGGACGCGGCGGCCCGGCGGGCGATGGGCGAGCGGGTGGCGGACGGGATCGGTGCGTTGGTGGCGCGGCGGACCCTTGCGTCGCCCGCGGGGGCGCCCGGTGCGGCGGGCGTCTAGGGTTGGTGATGGACCTGACCAACTACAACCCGGACCGGGAGGTCTGGACGCCGCCGGGGGGGCCGCCGCAGACGGACCGGATTCCCGGCGCTGTGTATGAGGCGATGGGCGAAGCGAACATCGTGGCGTTCACGCGGGCGTTCTACCGGCGGCTGGCCGGGTCGTCGGTGGCGCACCTGTTCCCCAGGGGGGAGCGGAACCTGATGGCGGCGGCGGACAAGTCGGCGGCGCTGAACGTGTTCCTGATGGGCGGGCCGCATCTGTACCAGCAGCGGTTCGGGCCTCCCCGGCTGCGGATGCGTCACATGCCGTTCGAGATCGACGAGGCGGGGCGGCAGGAGTGGCTGCGGTGCTTCCGGGAGACGCTGGCCGAGGCTCCGGAGCTGTTCGCGATGCCGGCCGAGCACGTGGGCGCGGTGGACAAGTTCTATACCGACTTCTCGGGTTGGATGGTAAACACGAAGCGGGAAGGCACGGGGGCGTCTTGAGGGAGGCTCGGATGATGAACGGTGTGCGGCGTGGTGTTGCGGCGGCGACGATGGGGGCGGTCGTTGCGGGCGGGTGCGCGACGCAGCGGGCGTCCTGGGTGGAGATGGACGAGCGGGGGCGGGCCTCCGCGGTGATCGACGCGTGGCACGCGGCGGCGGCTCGGGGTGATTTCGAGGGCTACTTCTCGCGGATGACGCCGGACGCGGTGTTCCTGGGCACCGACGCGACCGAGCGGTGGGGGCGTGCGGCGTTCGAAGACTTCGCGCGGCCGTACTTCGACGGGGTTGAGGCGTGGACCTACCTGCCGCGGGACCGGCACCTGATGTTCAGCGGCGACGGGCGGACCGGTTGGTTCGACGAGATGCTCGACCACGCCAAGTACGGCGAGCTGCGCGGGACCGGCGTGGTGCGTCGTGACGGCCGGGGGCACTGGCGGGTGGCGCATTACTCGCTGACGTTCACCGTGCCGAACGAGCTGGCGCCGCGGGTGGTGGATCTCATCCGGTCCGACGCGTCGGAATAGCGTGCGGCTCGGATCCGGGATGGGCGACGGCCGCGCGCATCAGCCGGATGGCGGCCGCGGCCCATGCGGACCAGTTCAGTTCCGAGCGGGCCCGGGCGAGGGCGGCGGCTGAGTAGCGTCGGTAGCGCTCGGGGTCGCGGACGAGGGCGGCGATCGCGTCGGCCCAGGCGCGGTGGTCGGCCGCCACGGGCAGGACGAGGCCGGTCTCGTCGTCGAGCACAACGAACGGGAGCCCGCCGGCGTCGGAGACGATCGACGGGCGTGCGAAATGGGCCGACTCGGCGGGGGCGATGCCGAAGGCCTCGCCGAGGGATGGGAGCAGCTGCAGGTGGCAGGACCGCAGCGCGGCCCTGTGGCGCTGCGCGCAGTCGGGGTTGGCGATGCGGAGCGGGCCGACGCACTCGATGAACGGCGACCG
Source organism: uncultured Phycisphaerales bacterium (assembly GCA_963975575.1). Taxonomy (GTDB): domain Bacteria; phylum Planctomycetota; class Phycisphaerae; order Phycisphaerales; family UBA1924; genus UBA6054. Next base: position 583,430 of record CAXBHL010000001.1, read on the forward strand.
CCGGGCGAGGCGGGTGCCCGGGCCGATGACGGTGAGCGAGGCGTTGATGCCGCGGGCGCGGAGCGATTGGGTGGCCCGGACGGCCAGGTCCACGCGTTTGCGGACCGGGTCGGCGGCGACGATGAGCAGCCGGCAGTCCCGGGTGGTCGGCGGCTCGGCGGGGGACGCCACACCCGCGGGGTCGGTGGGGGTGATGTGGGCGCCCATCGGGATCACGCTGGTGCGTTCGGGCGGGACGCCGAGGTCGTGGACGGCGGAGTCTCGGGCCTGGGGGGAGGCGAAGGCGGCGTGCGCGACGCGTGCGAGCGCAGTGCGTTCGATGCGCTCGACGGCTTCCCGTTCCGCGCGCGGCCTTGCCGCGGCTTTCGGGTATGTGGCGTGGAAGACCGGGCCGGTGGCGTCGGAGAAGTAGACGATCGGGAGCGTCGTCTCCAGGGCGTAGAGCGAGGTGGAGATGCACACGCCGAAGAGCAGGTCGAGTTCGTGCCGGTCGAGCTGGGCGCGGACCCGGGCCGACATCGACCCGGCGCGTTCGAGGAGCGCGCGCTGGAACCGGTCGGCGCGGGCCGCGGCGTGCCAGCGTGCGAGAAACGCCGGGGTCGCCTTTCTGCGTTCGGATCGGGCCCGATTGGCGATCCGGGTGGCCAGGCCGGGCCGCGGTGCGGGGAGGTCGACCGCCATCAGCGGCACCACCTCCACGCCTTGCTCGCGGAGGGCCGCGGCCATGCGGTGGGGCATGCCCGAGAGCTGCGTAGGGCTGGCAGGGTCGGTCTGGAAGATCATCCCGACGCGGAGCCCGTGGCGCGGGCGGGGGGCGGGCGGGATGGTGGGGTGTAGGCCTGTCATGCGATGGAACCGGGATGATGGGCGGTCGGTGCGGCGGGATCGACCCAGCGGGCCGAAAATGTCGGTGAAACCGGGTTTGTCGCGCCGGTTCGGGGTGGCGCGGCGGGGCGGCGGGCCCGTCCCGCCGGGGCGCGGGGAGGGGCGTTGGGGTGGCCGATGGAGGGGGGGCGGCATATGCTCCGCTCCCGCCGGGGCGGGGGTCTTCTGGCCGACTCTGACTTTCCATTTCTGAGGTATCGCTGGTATGGCGCAAGGCACCAAGGGCACGATTTCCCAGGTTATCGGTTCGACGTTCGACGCAAAGTTCCCCGAGGGCGAACTGCCGGAGATCTACAACGCGGTCGTGATCGAGTGGAACCGGGACGGCAAGGCCACGAAGCTGGTCGGCGAGGTGCAGCAGCACCTCGGCGGCGGGCAGGTCCGGGCGGTCGCGCTGGGTTCGACCGACGGCATGACCCGCGGGATGACCGCGGTCGACCAGGGCGGGCCGGTGACGGTCCCCGTGGGCGAGAAGGTGCTCGGGCGGGTGTTCAACCTGCTGGGCGAGCCGATCGACAACAGGCCGCAGGTCGAGGGCGCCGAGCGCCGCCCGATCCACCGCGAGCCGCCCGAGTTCAGCGCCCTGAACCCCAAGACCGAGATCCTCGCGACCGGCATCAAGGTCATCGACCTGCTCTGCCCGTTCGTCCGCGGCGGCAAGATCGGTCTGTTCGGCGGTGCGGGTGTGGGCAAGACCGTCATCATCCAGGAAATGATCGCCCGCGTGGCCCGCGAGTTCGGCGGCTACTCCGTGTTCTGCGGGGTGGGCGAGCGGACCCGCGAGGGCAACGACCTGTGGCGCGAGATGGCCGAGGCCGAGTACACCGACGCCGAGGGCAAGACCGCCCACGTGCTCGACAAGGTGGCCATGGTGTTCGGCCAGATGAACGAGCCTCCGGGAGCCCGCCTCCGCGTGGCCCTCTCCGGTCTGACGATGGCCGAGGAGTTCCGCGACGCGTCGGGCAAGGAAACCATGATGTTCGTGGACAACATCTTCCGCTTCACCCAGGCGGGTTCGGAAGTGTCCGCGCTGCTCGGGCGTATGCCCTCGGCCGTGGGTTACCAGCCGACGCTGTCGACCGAGATGGGCGAGCTTCAGGAGCGGATCACCTCGACGGCCAAGGGCGCCATCACCTCGGTGCAGGCCATCTACGTGCCCGCCGACGACCTGACCGACCCGGCGCCCGCGACGGCCTTCGCCCACCTGGACGCGTTCGTCGTGCTGGCCCGCGGGATCGCCGAGAAGGGCATCTATCCCGCGGTGGACCCGCTGGCCTCGACCTCCCGGATCCTCGATCCGGGCATCATCGGCGAGCGGCACTACGCGGTGGCCCAGCGGGTGCAGAAGATCCTGCAGCGGTACAAGGACCTGCAGGACATCATCGCGATTCTCGGCGTGGACGAGCTTTCCGAAGAGGACAAGCGGATCGTGGCGCGGGCGCGGCGCATCGAGCGGTTCCTCTCGCAGCCGTTCTACGTGGCCGAGGTGTTCACGGGCTTCCCGGGCGTCAACTCGAGCCTCGAAGAGACGATCGACTCGTTCGAGCGTCTGTGCGACGGCGAGGGCGACGACCTGCCCGAGTCGGCGTTCATGTACGTCGGCACGCTCGACGACGCGAAGAAGAAGGCCGCCGCGGCCGCCGCGAAGGCCTGATCCGGGCATCGCATCCGAGACTTATGAGCCCCGCCCGACCGGCGGGGCTTTTCTCTGCGCCCCGGTCAGGAGAGGTCGTACTCGGCGATGATGACCGTCGAGGAGACGGACGCGTCGAAGTGCCGGTCGCGGACGGCTCGGTAGGCCGGGTCGGAGAAGAAGCGTTCGCGCGTCGGCTTGTCGGGGAAGGAGATGATGAACGCGCGGTTGACGGCTTCGGGGGCGTCGCCCTTGAGCAGTTCGGCGATGCGCATGTCGTAGCGGAAGAAGCCGCCCATCGACTCGAGGATGGGCGTCATCGCGTCGCGGTAGGCCCGGTACCCGGCCTCGTCGGTGACGCGGAGGGCGACGTGGATCTCGTGGCGAGCGGGTGCGGGGTCTGGCATGGGTGTCTCCGACGGGTGGTTGTGCGGACAGGCTATGGGGCCGGCCGCGGCGCGACAGTGACGCCGCGCAAAAAAGGCCCCGGGCGATCCCGGGGCCGGTGGTGGTTGGTGTGAAACGGTGTGTCAGCGTCGGCGACGCCGGCACGAAATCAGGCCGAGAAGCACGGCGCCGGCCGTGCCCGGCGCAGGGATGCGCCGAACGGTCACGGACACATAGCTGGTGTCGTAGCCGCCGAGCGTGCCGAGCACGATGCGGTCCGAATCCAGTCCGGGATAGGTCGAGGCGGAGTAGAAGACCGGGGAGGCCCAGACCCCACCGATCAGCCAGTCCAGCTGGCGCGAGATGGTGAACGTGCCGGTGCCGGACCAGCCTTCATCGGCGCCGCTGACGTTGAAGGAGGCCAGCTGATTGCCTGCCGTGCCAAGGTCGGTGTCCACGGGGATCACCAACTCGGAAAAGAAGTGCGCGGCCGAGCTTGTTCTGGGATCGCCCGGTGCTGCCGGGTCGACCCGCAGGACGACCTCGAGCCGAGCGTCGATCACCACGCCGCCGTCGAACTCGTTGGAGAAGGGGATGCCCCCGTTGTTGAAGAAGAGATTCTCACCGATCTCGGGAAGGGGGATCTCAAAGGTTTCGATATCGCTCTGGCCGAACCCGGCGTGGGCGGTCGCGCCGTTGAAACAGAGCGCGGCGAGCGCGGCGGTGAGGCATCGTTTCGGCATCGCGTGGTTTCCTTCCGTTGATCGTACGGTTCGCCGGGTTCGGGTCGGATGGCTTCAGCGCCGGCGGCGGGCGGCGCCCAGGCCGGCGAGGGCGAGCAGGCCCGTGGCGGCCGGGGCGGGGACGTTGGCGTAGGAGTAGGTCAGGGTGACGACGCCGGACGAGACGAGGGCGTCGGTGCTGACCACCAGGCCGTTGGGGCCGTCGATGATGCCGTCGGTGAAGCCGAGCAGGCGGGCTTCGACCGGGCCGCCGGTGAACACGCCGAACTCGGCGGCATCAAGCTCGAAGAAGTTGCTGATGAAGCCCGAGTAGGAGGCGCTGACGGTGGGGTCGCCGGGCTCGCCGAAGATCGGGTCGCCGTTGCCTGCGCCCAGGGCGCCGGTCAGGCCGTTGAAGGAGATCGCGCCGGCGATGCGCTCGACGGAGTTGGGGCCGAACTCGCCGAGGAGGACGTTGAAGTTGGCCAGGCCCTCGGCGTGCCACTCGCCGGGCTCGTAGGCGGTGGGGGAGTAGTTGAGGACGGTGACGTTCCACATGGCGGTGGCGTCGATGCCGATGGACACGCCGGTGAGGGCGCGGGTGCCGCCGGCGGTGTCGAAGGCGTCGAACATGCCGATCTCGAGGCCGGTGTCGGCGTTCCAGTCGTAGTTGAGGGTCTGGACGACGGCGTTGCCGGCGGTGGCGGCTGCGGTGGCGGCGGCCAGCGTCAGGGCGGCGGCGGTGGTGCGATTCATGGGGTGGCTCCTGTTCTTTGGGTGGGTCCGGGTTGGTCTGTTCGGCTCCCGCGGCGGCGGCCGGGGGAGGGGTCTTGGCTGAGCATAACCAGAGTCGCCCGCGGCTCCAAGTTTTCTCTAGAGAAAAATCGAAAGAATTTTCCGTTTCACGACCTGTTCGGGTGGTGTCGTGGTAGGATCGTCCCGGATGGCGAAAAAAGCGGCCAAAGCGGGCGGGAGTGGGGCCAACAGGCCCGTGGCGGGGCACGGGCCCGCCGGCGCGGTGATGGTCGCGGGCGAGGGACGAAAGGCCGGGGGGGCCCGGTTCGCCGAGGAGGCCTCGGCCCGCCTGCGGGAGGCCCAGGCGGCCCTGACGGACCTGCTGGATGACGCGGGGCTGGGCGGGGCGCGCCCGACGGAGATCGGGCGAACGCTGGGCGTGGACAAGACCCTGGCGTGGAAGATCGCCCGGTTCGTGGAGGAGCCCGAGGCGGTGGGGGCGGCGCGGCACATGCCGGGCAGCGCGGGCGTGGAGATCGTGCTCAAGGCGGCGGCCGCCCACGGGGTGGCGGTGGACCGCGTGGACGCCGTGCGGGGGGCGGACGGGCGCCTGCGGGCGTTCGTGCGTCGGCACGCCGGCGACCGGCGGTCGTTCGAGGCGATGCTGGCCAGGGGCGGGCGGGACGACCGGATCGAGAGCGAGGAACGCCGGGCGCTGTACAAGTCCGGCTCGGCGGTGTGGGGGGTCCGAGCGAAAGCGCAGTTTCTGACGCTGGCGCTGCGCCCGAGCGAGACCGACCCGGCCACGATCGACGTGCTCCAACTCAGCGGCATGGTCGGGTTCGAGCGGCTGCGGGCGGACGTGCCGTGGATCATCAGGCGGCTGACCAACCGGACCGACTCGGGCTCGTCGAGCACGCAGTTCGCGCGGGAACCGCTGGACCCCGACGGCGTGGGTGTGGACGGCGGGCTGCCGCTCATTCCGCGGCTGTGCTCGCGACCGCTGCCGGAGATCCGGCAGTTCCGGGCGGCGGACGGGACGGTGTACGACGAGATCGCGCCCGGCGCGGTGGGCCGGAACGGGGCGGTGAGTTTCGTGGCCGGCGAGGTTTACCGGGGCGCGATCCCGCTGGCGTGGTCGGCGGACAACACCGAGGGGCGGTACACGCTGGCGGTGCGCACGCCGGTGGAAGCGGTGGTGTTCGACCTGCTGCTGGACGCGCGGCTGACGCACTTCGGCGAGCCGTCGGTGCGGGTGTACGGTTTGCTCGAGGACCGGCCCACCAGCGGGGCGAGCGGGGGCGGGGAGCCCGGGGCGGCGATGTACGAGCCCGAGCCGGCCCACGCGCTGGGGACGCCGCCGGTGCTGCAGAGCACGCGGATCAGCGGTCACGCGGGCGTGGTGGGGGAGGCGATGGCGATGGGGGGGTGGGATCCGGGGGCGTTCCGGGGCTACCGGGCGGAGCTGGAGTTCCCGCCCGCGCCGTGCCGCGTGATGATGGTCTGCCCGGCCCGCCACGGCTGAGCCGGCGGTTGGGGTATGCTGCGGTCATGGCAGAGAAACGCGACTGGCGGCCGACGACCTATGGGAGCATCGCGGAACTCCGCGCGGAGATGGACGCGATCGACGCGGCCGAGCGGGCCGGGCGACTGCGGACCACCGGGGGCTGGACGGCGGGGCAGATCCTCGAGCATTGCGGCAAGTTCATGCGGATGAGCTTCGACGGCTTCGACGAGATGCGGGTGCCGTGGATCATCCGGTTGATTGGTTCGGCGGTGCTCAAGCCGCGGATCGGCAAGAGCCACATGAAGCCGGGCATCCGGCTGCCGGGGTCGGCGACGGCGCTGCTGCCGCGTGAGGGGGTCTCGTTCGACGAGGGGATGGGCGTGCTGCGGGCGCAGGTGTCGCGGATCGAGGCGGGCGAGCGGATGACCCGGGACTCGCCGGTGCTCGGGCGGATGACGCACGATCGGTGGGTGCTGGTGCACCTGGACCACTGCCGGCTGCACTTCGGGTTCCTGCGGACGGACTAGTCGGCGTCGGAATCCCGGGCGAGCAGGACGCTGCCGCTGAGCGTGCGCTGGGGGAAGGGGATCTCGATCTCGGCCTTCTTGAGCGCGTCGTTGACGGCGTGGATGGCGACGTGGCGGATGGCGAGGTACTCGCGGTTCGGGCAGTAGACGTGGATGATGAAGTCGATGCTCGACTCGCCGAAGCCGGTGAGGTAGACCGCGGGGTCGCGGTCCTGTGCGCGCCCCGGCACGGCGGTGACGGCGTCGAGGATGATGCGCTCGGCGTCGTGCAGGTCGGTGCCGTAGGCCACGCCGACGGGCAGCGCGATGCGCCGGATCTCGTTGCCGGTGAGGTTGCGGACCTTGTCGGAAAGGATCTGCTGGTTGGGGATGTGGACCGGCTCGTTGTCGAACGAGTTGACGACGGTGTAGAAGAGCCCGAGTTCCTTGACCTCACCGGAGACGTCCTGCAGCGAGACGTAGTCGCCGATGCGGACGGGCCGGAGGAGGAGGAGCATGATGCCCGCGGAGATATTGGACAGCGCGCCCTGGAGGCCCAGGCCGATGGCCAGGCCGGCGGCGCCGAGCACGGCGGCCAGGGAGGTCGCTTCAACGCCGAGGATGCTCAGGGCCACGGGCACCGCCATGATCCACACGGCGTAGCGAGTCACGCGGATCATGAAGGTCTTGAGCGTCTCGTCGATGCTCGTGCGGCCCAGGGCCTTCTCGACGCCCTTCTGGGCGTAGCGGGCCAGGAACGAGACGATGACCAGAAGAACGACGACGATGAAGATGACCTTCCCGATGTCCAGGAGCACCGGGAGGAACGTGTCGACCGCCTTGGACCACGAGGGGTCGGCGACCAGTGATTGCAGCTTGCTGGAGAACTCGGCGATCTCGGAGACGATGACCGGCTCGGCCGCGTCGGAACCGCCGCCGGAGGAGCCGTTGGCGGCTTGTGTGGCCTGGTCGGCGGATTGCACGATCTCTTGGGCTTGCAGCGGCATGCCCGGAGTGTAAGCGAGCTCCGCACGCGCGTCCGCGCCGGGGTGCCCGCGTTTCAGGCGTGGTGGGGCTTGTGGTCGGCGGAGGCGAGCAGCAGCTCGATCTTCTTGATCTCGCGGACGGCGGCCAGGTGGTTCATCCGCATCCAGAACCACATCTTGAGCATGGCGACGGCGAGGGCGCAGAAGCCGAACCCGGCCGCCCACCGCACGGCGAGGACGGCGTCGTCGGTCGTGAGCAGCTCGACCAGGCACCAGATCTGCCCCGCGAAGATCGCGACGGAGAAGACCGTGGCGATGAGGTTGAGCCAGCGGAACTTGCCCTGGTAGGACGCCCGCCAGAGCTCGAAGACCCCGGGTTCGTCGTCCAGGCGGTCGAGCAGGGCCCGGTCTTCGTCGGAGAGCGCGGCGCGGAGGTCGTCATCGATGCGTGTCATGGTCGGTTCCTTTCTCGGTGGCGGTCAGCGCGGCCAGCAGGCGCGCGCGGGCGGTGTGCAGCCGGGACTTGACGGTCCCGGCGGGGACGGCGAAGACGGTGGCCAGCTCGGCGACGCTCAGGTCTTCGACGTGGCGGAGGGTGATCAGCTCGCGGTCCTCGGGGCCGAGCGTCGCGAGGGCGCGGCGGATCGGCCGGTCCGCGGGGTCGGCCGGGTCGGGTGGGGCGGCCGCGGGCGCGCGGTGGTCGGGCGGGAGCGCGGCGCGGCGTCGGTCAACGCGGCGGGTGCGGATCCAATCCGCGGCCTTGCGCCGCAGGATGGAGTAGGCCCAGGCGCGGAAGGCGGCGGGGTCGTTCAACCGGTTGATGCCGCGGGTGATCGCCAGCCAGGTGTCCTGTGCGACCTCGCGGGCGCCGTCGGGGTGGTTGGTCAGGCGCATGGCATGAAGGAGCAGGCGTCGTTCCCACCGGCGGGCGAGGACGGCCAGGGCCCGGCGGTCGCCCGCCTGTGCATGGAGCACGAGGAGTTCGTCGGCGACCTGGTCCGGGGCGTGGGGCATCGCTCCTTGTCTGGTCGGGGCCGGCGCGGCCCGGTTCGGCATTCTGCCAGAATTTCGCCCCGGGCGGGCGTTGGACCCGGAGGCGGGGCGTTCAGGCCGGGGGGAGCAGGTCGGCGTGGCGGGCGGCGTGGATCCAGGCGCGGAGCTGGCCGCCGTGGTTGCCCTCGTGCCAGACGATGTAGATGAGGTGGTCGTTCAGGGTGGGGAACCAGGCGCGGATGGACTCGACCGGGTGGGGCGTGCCGAGGCGCTCGGGGTCGGCAGAGCGGATGGCTTCCACGAGCCGCGCGTGGGTGGCGGCGACGGCGTCGATGGCGTCACTCCAGGATCCGTAGCGGGCGAGCATGTGCTCACGGGCGCGGGCGTGGTCCGACTCGGGGCCGAACTGGTCGAAGTACGCGTCGCGCCGGCGGGTGCCGGTGGTCAGCGCGGCGTGCTGGAGAGTGTCGGCCAGGCCGAGGTGGCAGACGATCCAGCAGGGGGACTGCACGAGGCCGGCGGGGCTTCGGTCGCAGACGGTGTCGGGGATGGCCCGGGCGAGGTCTAGGTTGGCACGGCGGTCGTGGGCGAGGGCGTCGGCGATGGCGGTGAGCATGCGATCACCATAGCGGCGGGGGGAGCACTGAGCCCTTTAGTCGTCGTCCGGGGTGATGCCGTCGTCGATGGCCTGGTTGGCCTCTTCGAGGTCGCCGGGGTCGGGTGTGGGATTGGGGCTTGGTTCGGGGTCGGCGGGGTCGTAGGCGAGGGTGATCAGGACGGGGTGGTGGTCCGAGCCGGTGGGCGGGAGCACGCGCATGTCGACGAGACGGAAGTGCTCGGAGACGAACACGTGGTCGAGCGGGAAGCGCGTCAGGGCGCTGCGGGCGTTGTAGGTGTTGTAGAGCCCGCGGCCGACGCGGGGGTCGAGCAGGCCGCTGATGCGTTGGAAGAGCCGGGTGGTGTGCGACCAGGCGACGTCGTTGAAGTCCCCGGCGACGATCACCGGCCCGCCCCCGGACTCGCGCACTTCCTTGGCCACGGTGAGCAGCTCGGCGTCGCGCTGCTCGGTATCGGCGCGCTCGCGGTCCACGGGGCGTTTGAGACCCGGCGGCTTCGGGTGCAGGCCGTAGAGCGTCAAGGTGTCGCCGGACGGCAATCGCATGCCGGTACGGACGGAGGGGACCTCGGCCTCGACGAGGAAGCGGACTTCGGGGTCGATGAGTTCGAATCGCGAGAAGAGCAGGATGCCGTAGTGGTTCTCCTGCGGCTGGCGCACGGCGTGGGAGAAACGGCCGGTCAGGGGTTCCAGTTGCTGGTCCCAGCGGGCGGTCGGCTCGACCAGGAGTATCGCGTCGGGATTGGTCTGCGCGACCAGATCGAGCAGCGCGCCCGCGTCGGTGTTGTCATAGCGCACGTTGAAGATCAGCAGCCGGATGGTCCGGTCGGGATCCGGCTTGTCGGCCCGGGGCAGTTGAAGGGGGGCGAGCGGCGTGTAGGGGAAGATGCGGAAGGCCTGCCAGCCCATCGCGACGGCGAGCGCGGCGGGGAACCCGACGCGGAGCAGTCGGCCCGCGCGGGCGTGGCGCCCGGCGGGCAGCGCGCGGCGGTCTTGTCCGCCCGCGACGAGCAGTGCGATGAGCGTGGCCGCCATCGCGGCGATGATCTGCATACGCGGGAAGTCGAAAATGCGGACGAACCACTCGTCGGCCGGTACCACGGGCAGGACGGTGAACACGCACAGCACGAGGGCAGCCAGCCGGAACATGACGAGGATGACCGTGCGCATCCCAAAACATAACCGCGCGGGCCCGAGGTTGGGCGCGATTTGTCGGGTGAGAAATTACTCACGATGCGTTCGGCACCGCCCGGCGGACGGGACGCGGCGCGAGCCGCGCCGGTCAGCACATGGTCATGCCGCCGTCGACGGCGATGGTCTGGCCGGTGAGGAAGCCGGCCTCGTCGCTGGTGGCGTAGGCCACGGCGGCGGCGATGTCCTCGGGGGTTCCCAGCACCTTGAGGGCCATCGCGGCCTTGACCTTGTCGATCACCTCGGCGGGCAGGTTGGCGGTCATCTCGGTCTGGATGAAGCCGGGGGCGATGACGTTGGCGGTGATGCCCTTGCCGCCGAGTTCGCGGGCGATGGTCTTGGTCAGGCCGGTCAGGCCGCTCTTGGCGGCGGCGTAGTTGGCCTGGCCGGCGTTGCCGACGAGGCCCGAGGTCGAGGCGATGTTGACGATGCGTCCGAACTTGCCCTTCATCATCGGGCGGGCTGCGGCGCGGCAGGCGACGAACACGGCCTTGAGGTTGGTGTTGATGACGTCGTCGAACTCCTCGTCGCTCATGCGGAGGATGAGGTTGTCGCGGGTGATGCCGGCGTTGTTGACGAGAATATCGATGCGGCCGAGGTCCTTGGCGACGGACTCGACCATGGCGGTGACGGCGGCTGGGTCGGCGAGGTCGCAGGGCATCGCGGTCGCGTGGCCGCCGGCGTTCTTGATCTCAGCAACCAGTTCGTCCAGCGGGCCCTTGGAGCGGGCGACGCAGACGACATGGCGGCCGTCCTTGGCGAGGCGGAGGGCGATGGCGCGTCCGATGCCGCGGGAGGCTCCGGTGACGATGGCGACGCGTTGATCGGTCATGGGGGGGCTCCGGGTGTCGGGCAGCGCCCGACCGGAGGGCTGGAAGCCCTCCGCTCCAAAGAGGAGAGGCGTTAGGCGTTGCTTGTTTCGGGTTCGTCGTGCGTGGTGACCTTCACGCCTTTGTTGATACGACGCATCATGCCGGCCAGCGACTTGCCGGGGGCGAGTTCGTGCCAGTCGGCGTCGGCGTGCTTGGCGGCGAGGTACTCGCAGTTGGCGGCCCAGCGGACGGGGCTGGTCAACTGCTCGACGAGGCGCTTGCGGATCAGGTCCGGGTCGGGGCCGTGGGCGGCGCCGGTGACGTTGGACATGACCGTGCAGCGGGCGGTGCCGATGGGGGCTTTGGCGAGCGCCTCGGCGAGGCGCTCGGCGGCGGGCTGCATGATGGGCGAATGGAAGGCTCCGGCGACGGCCAGGCGGGTGGCCCGCAGGCCGTGGTCGGGGGCGAGTTTCTCGGCCCGGTCGCAGGCGGCGACCGAGCCGGAGATGACGACCTGTCCCGGGGCGTTGAAGTTGGCGGCGACCAGGATGTCGTTTTCCCGGGCGGCGTCGCACAGGGCGTTGGCCTTGTCCTCGTCGGCACCGATCAGGGCGACCATGGAGGACGGGACGGTCTCGGCGGCCTCCTGCATGGCCTTGCCGCGGAGGGCCACGAGCTTGAGCCCGTCGGCGAAGGAGAAGGCCCCGGCCAGGTGCAGCGCGGTGTACTCGCCCAGCGAGAGCCCGGCGGTGGCGACCAGGGGGAAGTCGTGGCCGAGCTCCTGGATCAGGCCGCGGTAGGAGGCGACGGAGGCGGTGTAGATGGCCGGCTGGGAGACGTCGGTGCGGTTGAGCGTGTCGGCCGGGCCCTCGAAGCAGAGTTCGGAGAGCGGGGCGCCCAGGGTGGCGGTCAGGAGGGAGTCGGCCTCGTCGAAGACGGCCTTGGCGGCGGGCGAAGCGGCGGCCCACGCCCGGCCCATGGCCACGGCCTGAGCCCCTTGTCCGGGGCAGAGGATGATGGTCTGGTTTGGCATGGGCGATGATAGGGTCGGGGCGGTAGCCGGTCGGGCGATCAGTCCTTGGCGTGCTGAACCACCGCTTCGGATGCGGACGGGGCTGGATCGGCGGTGCTCCGGGCGGTCGCGGCTCCCACGATCGGTTTGACGTCGATTGCCGAAGCCGAAAGGGAGGATCCGGACATCTCGCGGTTGTAGTGGTCCCAGAATCGGATGACGGTGGCGGCAGCGAGCATCGGGTAGATGTTCGACCGGAAGAGCTCACCGGTGTCGTCGGTCAGGATTTGCTCCGCCCTGTCTCGGTGGACAAAGTGCCAGACCGCGGCGTCGTGGTCGTGCGAAAGGAGCCGCTCTCGCAGGATCGGGCGAAGCCAGGGTTCCCATTTGGCGTGACGGCCGGGAGACTTGCGTCGGGCGTGGAAGTTCTTGATCGCAGGAACCGACAGCATCAGATTTCGGATGGTTTCGTTGCGGAGTTTTGCGGCGGTACCCTTGTAGCCGTGGAAGGGGACACCGAGAGCCTCGGGTGCGCAGCGCCGGATGAGGGCCTTGTGGAAAGCGTCTGCAAACCGGTCTCTGGGATTCATGCGGACTGCGATCTGAATGAACGGTTCGGTAAGGAACGGCGCGAACACGTCCCGGCGTTCCGCTGCGCGGCGGAGCTGCATCGACGCCCACCGGTAGGCCTTGAGCTGATTGACCACAACGGTCTGGACATTGGTTCTGGTGACGCCGGCTGCGTGCGCGATATCCACGAGGTCGCTGGTTCGCGCTCGCACGAGGTCGTGGGCGTCGGCGGTGAAGAGCCCGCCGCCGTTGTTGGTGACCCGGCTGAGCAGCCGGTGTCGCGAGGCTGCGACCGAGGGCGGGAAGATCAAGCCTGTGAGCGACTCGAAGGACCACCGCGCAAACTCCCCTGCCTGGCCGATGAGGTGCGTCTCGCGGTGAACTCCGCTAGCGATCTCACCTGGTGGCGGGCGGAGGAAGCTGAAGTCCACCATCCCGCAGTCGCGCTGCAGCAGGTGCCGCTCGCAGGCGCCGTAGTTGTCGGTGATGGGGTTGTTTGGGTCGGACTTGAGTGTGAACTCACCGCCGAGGGCCTCGGCGACTCGGGCGGCGATCAGGGACTCGGGCGCGTTCACGGCGCCGCCGAAGTGGTATCGCGGGTTTTCGACGGACGAGGCAACCAGCGCCGCAATCGCTCGCGAGTCTCGCCCACCCGTCAGCGCACAGCGCAGGTCGAACCCGGCCTCGGCCAGACGTCCGAAGATTGGCCCGAACCGCGACGCGAAGAGTTCGGCTGCTCTGTCGGGCGATAGATCGCTCTTGGCGGATCCGGCGGCCACGAGTTTGTCGGAACAGACCGTCGACGGCGTTCGGTCGGGAGATGCGATCGTGTGCGAGGCGTGCCCGAGGACGCGTACGGTGGTGATCAACGTGTGGTTGCCGATCGGTCCCGGTGAACAGAGCGCGCCGGCGGCACCGAAGCGATCGAGATCGCCGGGCTTCGCGATCCGGTGCGCGAGCGAGGGGTCGTTGGTGAGGGCCCAGTCCTTGCCGGCAAGCGTTGCCAGGTACACAGGGCAGCCGCCGAAGGGATCGGTTCGGATCTCCAACTCGTTCGTCAACTTGTCCAGCCTCAGCACGGCAAATCGACCGATCAGGTCGGACGATGCGGCGCGACGGCGATCGATCTCGCGGACGTCGAACGCGTCAAACTCGTCGTGGAGGGGGAATCCGTCGTACCAGATCAATCGATCCCGATCGTCGTCCACCGGCACGCGTGGTGCCACGGACGCCGGGTCCGGCGATTCGACGAAGATCGTCAGCCGCGCCCCGCTCGGCGACAGCACCACGCACTCTATAAACGAAGCTCGAGCCTCGGACGCGAAAGCGGAAAAAACCGCCCCCGACGGGGCGCTTGTGCCGCGCACAATCAGATACCGCATGGGGTGCCCTCCCAACGGCGAGGTGGAAGCCTCACTCTACTCGGGTGAGCGGCGGATATCCGATCGCTTCACGATTGAACGCGCGGTCGGAACTCAATTGACTTCGTGGGGCCCCTCAAAAGAAGGGGGGGGCGGTGTTATCGGTCAAAGCTGCCAGAGGCTGGCGCCCCAGGTCAGGCCGGCTCCGAAGGCGATGAACATGACCTTCTGGCCTTCCTGGACGCGGCCTTCTCGTTTGAGCTCGTCGAAGACCAGCGGGCAGGAGCCGGCGACGGTGTTGCCCAGGCGGTCGATGTTGACGCGGAGCTTGGACTCGGGCAGGCCGAAGCGGTCGCGGGCGGCGTCGAGGATGCGGCTGTTGGCCTGGTGGCAGACGTAGTGGTCCACGTCGGCGGCCTGCACGCCGGCCAGCTCGAGGGTCTCGGCGATGACCTCGGGGAACTTGGACACGGCGAACTTGAACACGCCCTTGCCGTTCATCTGGATCTTGTCGTCCATCCGCGGGTCGGCGCCGGTCTCGGGGTCGGGGTCGACGATCTGGTCGAGGCCGCAGGGGATGTAGAGGCTGCGGGCGCCGTCCCCGTCGGAGTGCATGGCCTGGGCGAGCATGCCCTTGCGGTTGTCCTTTGACTTTCGGATGACGACCGCGCCGGCGCCGTCCCCGAACAGGATCGCGGCGCCGCGTCCGAACGTGGAGTAGTCGCAGTGGCGTGTGACGGTGTCGACGCCGACGACGCCGATCGCGTCGTAGAGGCCGCCGGCGACGAGCTCGTGGGCGGTGGAGAGGGTGAAGACGAAGCCCGAGCAGGCCGCGTTGATGTCCATGGCGCCGATGTGGTCGCACCCGAGCGTGGCGCCGACGCGGCAGGCCACGGACGGGGTGGGGGAGTCGGGAGTCATGGTGGCGCAGACGATCAGGCCGAGGTCCTTGGGAGACATCGACGCGTCCTTGAGCGCGCGGCCGAGGGCGGCGGAACCGAGTTCGGAGGTGGGGTAGGGGACGGCGGCGTCGTGGCGGCGGCGTTCGCGGATGCCGGTCCGCTGGACGATCCACTCGTCCGAGGTGTCCATGCAGGCCTCGAGGTCTGCGTTGGTGAGCCGGTGTTCGGGGAGCGCCGAGCCGGAACCGGCGATCTCGACGCCGACGGCGCGGTGGCGTTGGCTCATGCGGGGACCGTTTCTCCGAGGGGTGCGAGCTGGGCGATGCGTTCGACGATGGCGTCGTTGACGTGGGCCCGGACGTGCTGGAGCGTATTGCGGACGGCGTTCTTGACCGTCTTGGGTTCGGAAGACCCGTGGGCGATCATCATGACGCCGTTGACGCCCAGCAGCGGCGCGCCGCCGTACTCGTGGTAATCGTTCTTGCGGTAGATGCTCTTCATCACCGGCTCGAACTGGACCATGAGGTTGGGGTCGAACTCGAGGATCTCGGCGGCGATGGCTTCGAAGAGCGACTTGGCGAGGCCCTCGGCCATCTTGAGCATCGAGTTGCCGGTGAAACCGTCGGTGACGACCACGTCGGCCCCGCCGGCGAAGAGGTCGCGTCCCTCGATGAAGCCGGTGAAGTTGATGCCCGGGGACTTGCGGAACAGGTCCCGGGCTTCCTTGATCAGGTCGGAGCCCTTGCCTTCTTCGGCGCCGATGTTCATCAGCGCGACGCGGGGGCTCTCGATCCCCAGGGTCTTCTTGGCGTAGACCTCGGCCATGATGCCGTACTGCCAGAGATGCAGCGGGCGGGGCTCGGGGTTGGCGCCGGCGTCGCAGAGCACGACCGGCCCGGAGAAGGCCGGGATGGTCACGGCGATGCCCGGGCGGTGCACGCCGGGGAGCCGCTTCATGTGCATCTGGCCGGCGGCGACGCAGGCGCCGGTGTTGCCGGCGGAGATCACGGCGTCGCAGGGCTTGTCGGCCTTGCGGGAGCCGAGCTTGGCCATGGCGACGATGGAGGAGTTCGGTTTGCCGCGGACGGCCTGGGCCGGCGAGTCGCCCATCTCGATCACGTCGGGTGTGTGGACGATCTCGAGGCGGGGGTCGTTGACCGACCGTTCGGCGAGGTGGGCGCGGATCACGTCCTCGCGTCCGACCAGCACGAGGTGCTCGTCGGGCGTGAGCAGGGGCAGGGCGTCGATGACTCCCTTGATGACCGCGTCCGGGGCATGGTCACCGCCCATCACGTCGATGGCGATGCGGATCGGCACCGTGCTGACTCCGCTGGAGTTAGTCGTTGGAGCCGATTTTCAGCTTGCGGACGGTGATCCGCAGGCCGGGACGGGCATAGCCGGACTCGGCGCACACGCGGTGGTGGCGCTTGGGCATGCCCGAGAGCGGGCAGATGGTCGAGCCCGGGGCGGAGATGGCGTCGTGCGAGCGGCGGCGCTTGGAACGGCCTCGGCTCTGTCGTTGTCCGGGAAGCATGGTCGGCTCCTCATCGCCCCCGCCGGTGTCCGGTGTGGGGGTCGATCGGGACGCTCCGGGCGTCGTCTGAACGGGGGAAGTGCTGCCGGGGACGGTCCCCGGAACAGGACAGGGACAATAGACAGGGGCCCGGGGGGGGTCAATCTGCGCCCGGAGTCACGGACGGGGTGGACTTCGGCGGGCCGGGGGGTTACAAATATGGGCTTCCCGGACCGAAAGCGGCCCGGGACCGGCCTCCCTAGCTCAGTCGGTAGAGCAGCTGACTCTTAATCAGCGGGTCGAAGGTTCGAGTCCTTCGGGGGGCATTCTCAGAAGTCTCGGCGGTGCCGGGGCTTTGTTTTTTTTGGCCGGACCGGTCTCCGCCCGCCCGGAGCATGGGCGTAAACACCCATCCGGCGATGGCATGTCCGGACGGTGTCCGTCGTTGCGGCGGCGGTGGGCCGATCAGTTCAGCGTCGTCATGTCGATCACGAAGCGGTACTTGACGTCGGACTTCTGGAGCCGGTCGTAGGCGGTGTTGATGTCCGCCATGGCGATCTTCTCGATGTCAGAGACGATGTCGTGCTTGCCGCAGAAGTCGAGCATGTCCTGGGTCTCTTTCAGCCCGCCGATCAGGGAGCCTGCGATGGTGCGTCGGCCCATGACCATCGGGACGGTCCCGACCGACTCGAGTTCGCCCATCAGCCCCACGACGCACATGACACCGTCGACCTTGAGCAGCGGCATGTAGGGGTTGATGTCGTGGGCGACGGGGATGGTGTTGAGCAGGAAGTCGAACTTGCCCGCCCATTCGGCCATCGCGGATTCGTCGGTTGAGAGCAGGACGTCATCGGCGCCGAGTTTCTTGGCATCACCGGCCTTGCCGGGCGAGCGGGTGATCATCACCGTGCGGGCGCCCATCGCGTGGGAGAACTTGATGCCCATGTGCCCGAGCCCGCCGAGGCCGATGACCCCGACGGTGCTGTCTTTGCCGACCTTCCAGTGGGCGAGGGGCGAGTAGGTGGTGATGCCCGCGCAGAGCAGCGGGGCCGCGGCGGCGGGGTCCAGATTGGTCGGAACCCGCACGACGAAGCGGCGTTCGACGACGATCGCCTTGGAGTAGCCGCCGAAGGTCAGGCCGCCGGGGTCCTTGGTCGGGCTGGAGTAGGTGAGGACCATCGAGGGGCAGAACTGCTCGAGGTCCTTCTTGCAGGCGTCGCAGGCACGGCAGGAGTCGACGAGGCAACCGACGCCCACGCGGTCGCCGGGCTTGAGGTCCTTGACCTCGGGGCCGACCTCGGTGACGGTGCCGATCATCTCGTGGCCGGGCACGAGGGGGTACTGGGACATGCCCCAGTCGTTGCGCGCCATGTGCAGGTCCGAGTGGCACACACCGCAGAAGTCGATGGAGATGCCGACGTCCTTGGGCCCGACCTTGCGGCGTTCGATAGAGAACGGCTTGAGGTCGGACTTGGCGTCGGCGGCGGCGTAGGCGGGGGTCGGCATCGTGTGGCTCCCTGAACCCGGGGGTGGTCAATCGGGCATTCTACCTGCGGGCCGGGCCGTCCGGGTGAGGGTCAGGCCGGGCCGACGAGGCCGCCGAGATTGCCCGTGCTGTCGCCGAACGACGCCACGTCGCAGCCGGTCCGCTCGAGCATGGAAACGTAGAGATTGCACAGCGGTGTCTCGCGCGGTGCGGCGACGAGCCGCCCGGTGGGGATGACGCCGCCGGCGTTGCCGGCCATCAGGATGGGCAGGTCCTCGTGGTTGTGGCGGTTGCCGTCGGAAATGCCGCAGCCGTACATGACCATGCAGTTGTCGAGCAGGCTGCCGTCGCCCTCGGGCGTGGCGGCCAGGCGTTCGACGAAGGCGACGTACCGCTCGAGGTAGAAGCGGTCGATCTGGCGGATCTTCTCCACCATCTCGGCGTCGTTCTGGTGGTGGCTGAGGTGGTGGTGCCCTTCGCGGATGCCGATCTCGGGGAAGGTGCGGTTGGAGCCGTCGTTGGCCATCGCGAAGGTGCCCACGCGAGTCAGGTCCATCCGGAACGCCAGCAGCATCATGTCGTACATGAGGTCGAGGTGCTCGGAGAACTTGCGGGGGATGCCCGAAGGGGCGGGCATGTCGGGCTTGATCTGGGCGTCGCCCTCGTCGCGGGCGTGCTGCACGCGGCGTTCGATCTCGCGGACGGAGGTCTGGAAGGCGTCGAGCTTCTGGCGGTCGCCCGCGCCCAGACGGCGCTCGAGCCGGTGCGTGTCGTCGAGGACAAAGTCCAGGACCGAGGCGCGGCGCCGGAGTTGGCGGCTGCGTTGCTCGGCGTCGGCGGCGCTGCCGAAGAGGCGGTCGAAGACCTGCGCGGGGTCCACGGACTTGGGCACGGGGGTGTTCTCGTCGTACCACGAGATGTTCGAGGAATACGCGCAGGAGTAGCCCGAATCGCAGTTGCCCGTGGGCTGGCCCTGTTCGCAGCCGAGTTCGAGCGAGGGCAGGCGGGTGCGCCCGCCGATCTGCCGGGCCGCGAACTGGTCCACGGACATGCCCAGGTGGATGTCGTTGCCCGCGGTCTTGCGGGCCTGGGCGCCGGTCAGGAACGAGGCGGACGAGCGAGCGTGGTCGCCCGGGCCGTCGCCGTTGGCGCGGGCCTTGTCCAGGGTGAGTCCGGTGATGACGTTGACCCGGTCGCGGACCCGGGCGATGGGTTCGAGCGTGCGCGAGAGAGCGAACTCTTTACCGAGGCCGGTGGGGGCCCAGGCTTCGTAGTTGACGCCGTTGGGGGCGAAGACGAAGGCCATGCGGACGGGGGCCGCGGGGGCGGTCCGCAGCCCGGCGGTGGTCACCGAGGCCATCGCCTTGCCGCCGCCGGCCATGGCCTCCAGCCACGGCAGGGCCATGGTGACCCCGATGCCCTTGAGGGCGGCCCGGCGGGACAGGGCGGGCATGCGGGTGGCCGTGCGGGCGGGTGCGGGTTGCTTGCTGCTCATCGGGGATTCCCTCGGCAGGTTCGGAAGGCGTCGCTGAGCACGATGCCCTCGATGATGGCGGAAAAACGGTCGCCGTTGTCACGCGTGCGTGCGGTGATGGACGCGACAGTGGGGCGGTCGAACGACTCGAGCCCGCGCCCCAGGGCGTAGGTGAGCAGCTTGCGGGTCAGGTTCTCGATGAAAAGGTCGTCGCGCGCGAGGAGGATCTGTTTGAGTTCGGTCGGGCCCGCGAACGAGCGTCCATCGGGCAGCGTGCCGGAGGCGTCGATCGGGCCGGACTCGTCCGCGTCGCGCCAGCGACCGACGGCGTCGAAGTTCTCCATGGCCAGGCCGAGTGGGTCCATGCGGTTGTGGCACACCGCGCAGTTCATGTCGGTCAGGTGCGCCGCGAGTTGCTCGCGCAGCGACGGGTTCTCGCCGAGCTGGGCCATCGCCTGCTCGAGCGGGGCGATCTCCGGTGGCGGCGGGGGTGGGGGTGTGCCGAGGATCTGGTCGAGCACATAGAGCCCGCGTTTGACGGGGCTGGTGCGGGTCGGGTTGCTCGTGACCGTGAGCACCGCGCCCATGGTCAGCACCCCGCCGCGGGGCGAGTCGTCGGGCAGGTCCACCCTGCGGAACGAGCGGTCCTTGCGGTCCAGACCGGCCAGCTCGGCGAAGCCGTACAGGGCCGCGAGCGGGCCGTTGACGAAGGTGTGGTCGCTGTCGAGGAAGGTCAGAACCGAGCGGTCTTGGCGGACGACGTCGGCGAAGAACATGGTCGCTTCGGTGATCATGTCATCGCGGAGTTCCGAGTCGTACGCGCGGTACCTGGACTGATCGATGGCCAGCCGATCGAGATTGCGGAGCAGCAGCCACTGGCCGGAGAAGTTCTCGATGAACGCGTCGGACTTGGTGTCGGCGAGCATCCGGGCGGCCTGGGCGGTCAGCACCTCCGGATCGGTCAGCGACCCGTCGGCCGCGCGGGCCAGCAACTCGTCATCCGGCGTGCTGCTCCAGAGAAAGTACGAAAGCCGGCTCGCCAGCTCGGGGGCGTCGAGCGTGTAGACCCGGTCGGGATCGTCGGCGTGCGGGTTGTCCACGGATCGGTAGAGGAACCTCGGCGAGACCAGCACGGCGGAGAGGCACACCCGCACGGCCTCCTCGTGCGAGTCGCCGGCCGCGCGCGCCGCGTCGTACAGGGGCAACAGGCGGCCGATGTCGCCCGCGCCCGCCGTCCCGCGGAACGCCCGGTGGGCGAACGCGGTCAGGATGTCGGACGCGGCGGATCGCTCGGCGTCCGGATCTGCGCCGTCCGGGCGCACGAAGAAAACTTCGTCGTAGGCGGACGGTCGCTCGATGCCCTCGATGTTCAGCGGGCCGGCGATCTCCACGGACTCGATCGCGAGGTTCCGGTCCGCGACGTCCGGCTGGTAGAAGTCGTTGGTGAACGCCGCATCGATCCTCGAGCGCCCGGGCTCCAGCCTCGCCCGCACGGTCACCGTCTGCGGCTCTTCGCGGGTGCCCTCGACGAACACGCCTTTGAGTTCACGGCGCCCGTGCCGGATACTCAGGCGTGGCAACTCGTCGCCGGCCCGCTGTCCCCAGGTCCGAACGGTGATCTCGTACTCGGCCGCGAGCGGGATGTCGATCTCCGCGCCGACCGAGCCGTTGGAGTACAGGAAGAACCCGCCCGCGACGGCCCGCCCGCCCCGCCCGACGCTGAGCCCCCGCAGCGGGCTTGGCTCGGTCGAGACCTCGACCACCGGCCCGAACGCCGCCTCGATCGATCGCTCGGCTGCTTCGAGGTAGCCCTCGATCTGCATGGGGGACATCGTCAGCACGGCCGCGATGTTGTCGAAGCCGTAGCCGGTGTCGTCCTGCGGCAGGCCCGCGGCGGGATCGAAGCGTTTGATGTCTACGCCCAGCAGGTCGCGGATGGTGTTGCGATACTCGGCCCGGTTGAGCCGGTGGATCACGAACCACCCGGGGTCGGGCTTGGCGCCCGGCGGGAGGTAGTCGAGCGCGTCGGCGATCCAGCGCGTAATGACTTCGACCTCGTCGTCGCCGGGGGCGGGCTCGCCCGCGGGCGGCATCGCGCGGGCGTGCAGCAGTTCGCCCGCCGCCGCGAGGTCGTCGCCCATGGCCCGGGCGTCCTCGATCGTCCAGATCCCGTCGAAGGCGATCCCGCCCTTGGTCGTCCCGCCCGCGTGGCAGCCGAAGCAGTACGCGGCCAAGAGCGGCTCGACCTCCTCCCAATACCGCCGGTCCAGCTCCGCGGCGAGCGGATCGACACCCGCCGGACCGTCCTGTTCGGACACCCGGGGGGCGGTGGTGGGGTCATCGGCGCGGACCGGGGCGAGCCCCGCGGCGCCGAACGACACCAGGGCGGCAAAGAGTCCGCCGGGCAAGGCCACTGCAAAGATGCGGCGGGTTTCTGCGGGCATCGCGTTCCGGTCGCGGGCGGGTCGGGCGGAGAAGTGCGTCCGTGCGGCATCCAACCTACATGAATCCACCGGCCGGGTCAATCAGAACCCGTCAGAGATCGGGCCGCGAAACGGCGAAGCCGGGGAATAATCCGCACGCGCCACGGGTTCGGGCGTGTCGGGCGTCGCGCCCGTCCGATCCGAAAGGTGGCGTTGTGAACCGATTCCTGACAGGCGTGCTCGTTCTCCCGTTTATCGTGCTCGTGCCGCTCGCGCTGGCGACGCTGGCCCCGGGCACGGGAGCAAAGGACCAGATGAAAAACAACACCCCAGACGCAGCCCAAGGCGATCCGGCCGACCCGTCATCGACGGTGGCCGTCCGCGTGTTCGACACCAACGGCCAACTCGTCGGCCCGATCTCCATGCCCCGCGTGCAGCTGACCGAGGACGAATGGAAGTCACGGCTCAGCCCCGAGCAGTTCCGGATCCTCCGCAACGCCGGGACCGAGCAGGCCTTCTGCGGCACGCTGCTGGACAACAAGATGGAGGGCGTGTACGCCTGCGCGGGTTGCGGGCTGCCCATGTTCAGTTCGGACTCCAAGTTCAACAGCGGCTCGGGTTGGCCGAGCTATTACCAGCCCATCGCGGCGGAGAACATCACCGAGCGACGCGATGTCTCATTCGGCATGGTCCGGGTGGAGATCGTCTGCACCCGGTGCGAGGGTCACCTCGGCCACGTGTTCGACGACGGGCCCCGTCCCACGGGCCTGCGCTACTGCCTCAACAGCGAGTCGCTGACCTTCACGCAGGACGACAGGCTCGCCGACCTGGGCGAGGTGTCCGACGCGGTCTTCGCCGGGGGATGCTTCTGGTGCGTCGAGGCCGTGTTCGAGGAACTCAAGGGCGTCTACAGCGTCGAGTCCGGCTACACGGGCGGCGACGGCACCCCGGCCTATAAGGACGTCACCTCCGGCACCACCGGCCACGCGGAGGCCGTGCGGATCGTGTTCGATCCAAAGGTCATCTCGTACGAGGACCTGCTCAGGGTCCACTTCGCCACGCACGACCCGACCACCCTCAATCGTCAGGGCGCGGACGTGGGCACCCAGTACCGCAGTGCGATCTTCTACCGGGATGACAAGGAGAAGGCGATCGCCGAGGCCTTCATCGCCGACCTCAACGATCAGGGCGTTTTCAAGAGCAAGATTGTCACCACGCTCGAGCCGCTCGACGAGTTCCACGTCGCCGAGCCCTACCACCAGGACTACGTGTGCAACAACCCCAACAACGGGTACGTTCGGGCCGTGGCGATGCCCAAGGTCGAGAAGGTGCGTGAGAAGTTCGCGGACAAGCTCAAGGAAACCGCCCAGCCGCAGCCCTGAAACCCCCCACACGAACGACGCAGCGCGAGCCGCCCCGGATCGGGGCGGCTTTTTCTTGCCGCATGTCCGCGAAACGGCGCACAAAGGCGGCGGTCTGGGGCATCCCCGTGGCCAGGGATCCGGTAGGCTCTGTCTCGCGACGCCCGATTCCGGGCGTCTTCAACCGATGGGGACACCGACGAGATGAACAGATCGAATCAATCCAACGGCTCCGGCGGCGCGCCGGAGCGTACGTCGCTTCGTTCGAGCCATCTATCTGCGGCGGCGACGCTTGCGATCGTTGCGGGCGGCGCGTTCGCGGCTCCCGTGGCGGAGACCGTCCGCATCGGACAGAGCGAGGCGGGCCTGCCGGTGGAGGTGATCATCGTCGGCGACCCCGCGCCGGACGCCCAGGGCCTGCTCCGCGAGGACCGCCCCGCGCTGCTGGTCGTCGCCGGCCTGCAGGGCCACCACGCCATCGGACGCACCGCGGCGCGGGCGCTGGCCGACCGGCTGATCGCCGACCACGCCGGCCTGCTCGACGGACGCACCGTGTACATCGTGCCCGAGGCCAACCCCGAGGGCGCGGACCGCTGGAACAACCGCAACCTGCCCCGCGCCGAGTGGGGGCGAGCGCCCCAGGTCATCGACGCAGACCGCGACGGCCGGACCGCCGAGGACCCCGGGAGCGACCTCAACGGCGACGGCTTCATCACCATGATGCGGGTGCCCGCGCCCAACGTCCGCTACGGCATCAGCGCGACGCACATCATCGACCCCGACGACCCGCGCCTGATGCGCGAACCCAAGGCCGCCGAGGGCGAGTCGGCCACGCACGCCATCCTGGTCGAGGGCGCGGACGCCGACGGAGACGGCGCGTTCGCCGAGGACGGCTGGGGTGGTTCGGCGGGCGGCGGCGTCGATCTCGACAGGCATTTCCCGACCCACTGGCCCGAGCACACCGATGGCGCGGGGCTCTACCCCCTCGCCCGGTCCGAGGCGCGGGCGCTGGTCGAATGGGTCCAGTCGCGCGGCAACATCATGGCCGTGCTGGTCTACGGCCCGCACGACACGCTCGCCACCGTGCCCCCCGCGGGCAAGTACGGCCCCGTTGGGCGCGTGCCCACCGGCATCGAGGAGGGCGACAAGGCGTACTACGAGAAGGTCTCCGAGTTCTTCAAGAAGACGACCGGCGCCACCAAGGCCGGCGAATCGCCCGACCGGGCCGGCTCGTTCCTCCAGTGGGCCTACTCGGATCTGGGCGTGTTCGCCTTCGGGACGCCGGTGTGGATCCGCCCCGACCTGGTCAAGGCCGAATCGAAGAAGGACGAGGCGGAGGCCGAACAGGGCGAGCCGGCGCCCGAGGCTTCGGGCGACCCGATGGCCGCCGAGGCCGCGGCCCTGACCGCCATGGGCGTGTCGCCCGAACTGGTGGCCTTCATCACGATGTCGCCAGAGGACCGCGCGGCCGAGATGGCCAGTTTCGAGTCCCGCTCCCAGGAAGAGCAGATGGCGATGATGGCCGCCGTGCAGGCCGCGCCAGAGACCGTCCGCCTGCGGGTCATGGCGCTGGCCCAGGGCAACCCCGACCCCGGCCCGATGGCGGCCAAGCCGGCCTCGGCCGAGACGGAGCGGCCCGCCCGCGCGCGACCCGGCGCGAAAAAGGGTGACTCCGCGGACGCCAAGTGGCTCGAATGGCTCGACGCCCGGGAGGGCGACGCGGGGTTCGTCGAGTGGACCCCGTTCGAGCACCCGCAGCTCGGCACCGTGGAGATCGGCGGGTTCGTGCCCGGCGTCCGCGTCAACCCGCCCGAGGACCTCGTCCCGGGCCTGATCGATCAGCAGACCACGTTCGTCGCGGGCCTGCTCGAACGGATGCCGGTGGTCGAGATCGACCCGCCCACCGTCGAGCGCGTGGGCCCCGGCCTGTGGCGGATCAGCCTGACCGCCCGCAATACCGGTCTGCTGCCGACGGTGCCCGCGATCGGCGTCAAGTCCCGCCGCCTGCACGGGCTGGTCTTCGCGTTCGATCCGGATCAGTCGGTGCCCAAGGACCGGCTTGTGTCGGGCCAACGCGTGGTGCGGTTCGACACGCTCGAGGGATCGGGCGCCCACGCCCACGCCTCGTGGCTGGTGGCCGCCCCCGACGACGCCCAGGTCCGCATCGCGGTGCGGACGCCGCGCTTCGGCAACCGCGGCTTCGACGTCCGGCTCTCCGAGGGCCAGGCCGCGCCCCGCGGCGATCGGGAGGGCCAGCGGTGAACACCCACGCCCGCACCGAAGCCGACCCGATCCAACGCCCCTCCAGCACACGGAAGAACGCCCTGATGAACCCGCTCAAGAGAACCATCCTGATCGTGGCCGCGGCCGTCGCGTCGGCCGGCCCCGCCCTGGCCCAGCCCCACGCGGAGCCCCGCCACGAGATCGCGTGGAACCGCTACTACACCGCCGACCAGATCGACGCGCACATGCGGTCGCTGGCCGGCGCCTACCCGGACCTGGTCAAGGTCCGCTCGATCGGCCGGTCCGGGCACGGGCGTGACATGCTCCTGGCGGTCATCACCGCGCCCGGCAGCGATCACCGCGCCAAGCCGGCCATGTGGATCGACGGCGCGATCCACGCCAACGAGATCCAGGCCGCCGAGGTCGCGCTCTATTCCGTGTGGTACCTGGCCACCAACTACGGCCACAACGACAAGATCACCGAGCTGCTCGACGACTACGCCTTCTACATCCTCCCGATGGTCAACCCGGATTCTCGCGTGACCTGGTTCGAGCGTCCCTCCACCCCGCACAACAGGCGGGCCAACCAGATGCCGCTCGACAGCGACCGGGACGGTCTGGCGGGCGAGGACGACGTCAACGATCTCGACGGCGACGGGTCGATCACCCAGATGTGGAAGCGCGACCCCCGCGGCCAGTGGGTCCGCGACCGCTTCGACGACCGCATCTTCGAACGCGTTCCCGAGGGCGAGTTCGGCGACTGGACCTATCTGGGTTCCGAAGGGATCGACAACGACGGGGACGGGCGCACCAGCGAGGACACCACCGACGGCCACGACATGAACCGCAACTGGCCCGCGGACTGGCAGCCCGACTACGTCCAGCGCGGCGCGGGCGCGTTCCCCTTCTCCGCCCCGGAGACCCGCAACATCGGCGAGTTCTGCTACGAGCACCCCAATATCGCCGCGTTCCAGTCCTACCACAACACCGGCGGCATGATCCTGCGCGGCCCCGGCTCGGCGCACCGCGCCCGCGAGTACCCCCGCGAAGACCTGCGCGTCTACGACAAGCTCGGGCAGGTCGGCAACGAGATGCTCCCGTATTACCGGTACATGATCATCTACGCCGATCTCTACAACGTGCACGGCGGCGAGGCGACCTGGGCCAGCGAGGGCCTCGGCGTGGTCTCGTTCACCAACGAACTCTGGGCCACCGGCAAGTACTTCCAGCGGGACAACGACCGGCCCAGCGACGAGCAGATGTGGATGTTCCGCGACAAGCTCCAGTTCGGCACCGTCTTCAAGGACTACACCGAGATCGATCACCCCGAGCACGGGCCCGTGCTGGTCGGCGGGCTGAACAAGTGGTCCAGCCGCTCGACGCCCACCTTCATGCTCGAGGAGGAGGCCCACCGCAACTTTGCATTCACGGCCTTCCACGCCGGCGAGATGCCCAAGCTCGCCTTCGACCGCACCCGCGTCGAACGCCTCGGTGATCGGCTCTGGTCCGTCACGGTGGAGATCCGCAACGAGAAGATCATCCCCACCCGCACCGCCCGGGCCCGCACCGCCGGCATCGGCCGGGCGGACCTGCTCACGCTCGAGGGCGGCGCCGTGCTCACCTCCGGCTCGCTCGGCGACTGGTGGGACACCTCCGTCCGGGAGACGCGCCACGAGCCCGCCCGCGTTCGCATTGACGCGGGCGTGCCCGGTCAGGGGTCGATCGTCCATCGGTTCTTTGTCGAGGCCGACGCCGGGACGGAACTGACCGTTCGGTACGACGCCGAGAAAGCGATCGATATCGAGACGACGATCACCCTGGAGCCATCCCCGGATTGAACGCAAAAAGGCAACCGCCCGGAACGACCGTGAGCCGGTTCCGGGCGGTGCACAGGGGGGCTTGGTTGACCGGCGCTGGCCGCGCCGGTGGGGTTACGCCTTGCAGGAGCAGGAGGAGCAGAACTCCTTGACCTCCTTGTCGGCCTCGTCCTTGGACTTGCCGTAGCGTTCCTGGATCTTGCCGGCCAGCTGATCCGCACGGCCTTCCACCACGTCGAGGTCGTCGTTGGTCAGCTTGCCCCAGCGTTCCTTGGCCTTGCCCTTAAGCTGTTTCCAGTTGCCTTTCAGGGTGTCGTTGTTCATGGGAGTCTCCGTTTCTGTTTGGCCCCGCATTCCGGTCTCGCGAACAACGCGGTCCGTGTCGGGGGGTTGCTTTCGATGCAGGTAGATTCCCATCCGGGCGTGGCGTCCGCGTGAACTCCGGATGAAACTCAGATCATTTTGAGACCGCGTGAGGCCGCGAGGATTGGATCCAAAAAGGCGACCGCACCACTCGGTGAGCGGTGCGGTCAATGACCCCAACGGGATTCGAACCCGTGTTTTTAGGATGAAAACCTAACGTCCTGGACCAGACTAGACGATGGGGCCGTCGGTTTCCGGGCCGATGATAGCGGCCCCGATCCGGGGGCTCCACCCGGGCAATGATCCGTCGTGACCATCGGCACGGGAAACATCGAGCGAGCGTTCCGCCCGTGCCGGGTGCCGGCGTGCATCGCCGGAGCGGACGCGGTCCTGTTCTTTGGGGGCAGCTTCGACCCGCCGCACACGGGCCATGGCGATCTGCCGTTCCGGGCCGCCCGGGCGCGGTGGCCGGGCCGCCGGGTTCCGGTGATCTTCGTGCCCGCCGCCCGCTCGCCCCACAAGGACCGCGACCCGACCCCGGACCGCCACCGGGTCGAGATGCTCCGACTGTCCCTGCGCGGGCGCAAGGACTGGTGGATCTGGGAGCAGGAGCTGGACGACGCGGCCCTGAACCCGGGCGCACCGAGCTACTGGGCCGACACCTGGGCCATCGCGCGCCGCGTGTTCGCCGCTCGCGATCGGGCGTTCCTGATCGGGACGGACCAGGCCGTGTCGATGCACCGCTGGCGCCGGTTCGAGGAGTTCTGGACCGACGCGCTGGTCGTGCTCCGCCCCGGCGGCCCGGGACCGGACGAGCTGGCACGCGTCCTGGCGGGTACGGGGGCGTGGAGCGAAGCCGACATCGGACGCTGGATGTCACGGCTGGTGCGCACCGAGACGGTGGACGCGTCCTCGACCGCGATCCGCGACGCACTGTCCGACCCGGCGCAGAGAAACGCCCGGATCGAAGGGCTCGATCCGGGCGTCCAGAAGTACGTTCTCGACCGCGGGCTCTATACCCCCGCGTGAGCGGGCGCCTTGACCGCGTCTTTGAGGGCCGCGGCCTTGTCGGTCTTCTCCCAGGTGAAGCCGGGGTTCTTGACCGTGGTGCCGTCCTGCTTGGTGTAGCTGATCTCGGCCGGGTGGCGCCCGAAGTGCCCGTGGCGGGCGCTGGGCGAGAAGATCGGCTTGCGCAGGCCCAGCGACTCGATGATCCCGCGGGGGGTCAGCGGGAAGACCTCGCGGACGGCCGCGGCCAGCTTGGCCTCGGACGCCTTGCCGGTGCCGAAGGTGTCGATCAGCACGCTGGTCGGCTCGGCCACGCCGATGGCGTAGGAGAGCTGCACTTCGCAGATGTCCGCCAGGTCCGCCGCCACGATGTTCTTGGCGATGTAGCGGGCCATGTAGGCGGCCGAGCGGTCCACCTTGGTCGGGTCCTTGCCGGAGAACGCCCCGCCGCCGTGGCGACCGCGCCCGCCGTAGGTGTCCACGATGATCTTGCGACCGGTCAGCCCGGCGTCGCCGTGCGGCCCGCCGATCTCGAAGCGCCCGGTGGGGTTGACGTGCACCTTGATGCCCGGGTTCCACCACTCGCCCAGCACCGGCTTGATGATCTTGTCGACGACCTGCTTCTTCAGTTCGCCCTGTTTCTCGTTCCACGTTGCGTCGTGCTGGGTGGACAGGACGACGGTGTCGACCCGGACGGGCTTGGTGCCGTCGTACTCGACCGTGACCTGGCTCTTGGCGTCCGGGCGCAGGCCGGGGATGTCGTGGTCGCGCCGCACCTGGGCCTGCTGGCGGACCAGCTTGTGGCTGAGCACGATGGGCAGGGGCATGAGTTCTTCGGTCTCGCGGCAGGCGAAGCCGAACATCATGCCCTGGTCGCCCGCGCCCTCCTTGTCCACGCCCTGGGCGATGTCCGGGCTCTGCTTGTTGAGCGCGACCATCACGGCGCAGCTCTCCGAGTCGAACCGCATGTCGCCCGAGGTGTAGCCGATCTCGCGGATGGTCCGGCGGACGATCTCGGGGATGTCCACGTAGGTCGAGGTGGTCACCTCGCCGGCGACCACGACCAGCCCGGTGGCGACCAGCGTCTCGCAGGCCACGCGGGAGTGGGGGTCGTCGGCCAGCATGGCGTCCAGGATGGCGTCGGAGATCTGGTCACAGACCTTGTCCGGGTGGCCCATGGAGACGGATTCGGAGGTAAACAGGTGGGATTCGGCCATGGACACTCCTAGGGGTGGGGGTACTCTCGGCGCATTGAAGGTGGGTGAGCCCGCCGGGACAACCGCGTGGACCCGATCGATGCGGTGAACTCCGCTCGTCGGCCGGGGTTTCGCCGCTGCGACCCGGCGCGAGGGTGCGGAGGGTCCCGACTATGCTTTGGCCACATGCCCAAGCCCACTCCGCCCGCCGCCGACGCCCCCGCCGACAAGGCCCCTCCGATGGCCCCCAAGGGCCTGACCTACGCCGATTCCGGCGTGGACATCGAGGCCGGCGACCGCTTCGCCGGCTCGATCCAAGGCCTCATGCGCCGCACCTTCGGCACCCGGGTCATCAACAACCCCGGCGGCTTCGCCGGCCTGCTGCGCCTGGACTACAACGAGCAGCTCTTCAAGCACAACTACAAGGACCCCGTCCTCGTCGCCTGCACCGACGGCGTGGGCACCAAAGTCCACCTTGCCAGCGAGATGAAGGTCTACGACACCGTCGGCATCGACCTCGTCGCCATGAGCGTCAACGACCTGATCGTCCAAGGGGCCGAGCCGCTGTTGTTCCTGGACTACATCGCGGTCAACAAGGTCGAGCAGAAGATGCTCTACGACGTCCTCCAGGGCGTGACCAAGGGCTGCGAGCTGGCCCGCTGCGCTCTGCTGGGCGGCGAGACGGCCGAGATGAACGATCTGTACAAGCCCGGCGACTTCGACCTGGCCGGCTTCGCCGTCGGCGTGGTCGAACTCAAACGGGCGATGGACTCGGCCCGGGTCGAGCCGGGCGACATGGTCATCGGGCTGGCGTCCTCGGGGGTGCACTCCAACGGATACAGCCTGGTCCGCAAGGTCGTCAAGCACGCCAAGCTGGACCTGCACAAGGTCTATCCGGAGCTGGACCCCGAGCGCACGCTCGGACAGGTGCTGCTCGAGCCGACGCGGATCTATGTGGACCCCGTCGTCCGCCTGCAGCGCGGCTACAAGGTCAAGAAGATCGTCACCGGCATGGCCCACATCACCGGCGGCGGGCTGGCCGACAACCTCGAACGCGCCCTGCACGACGGCGTGGACGCCGTCATCGACCGCAAGGCCTGGACCGTCCCGCCGGTGTTCCGCTTCCTCCAGAAGCACGGCGGCATCGACGACGCCGAGATGGACCGCGTGTTCAACATGGGCGTGGGCTACTGCCTGATCGTCCGCCCGACCTTCGCCGAGGCCGCGATCCGCAAGCTCGAGAAGCTCGGCGAGACGGTGTACACGCTCGGCAAGATCACCAAGGGCAAGGGCCGTGTAAAGATCAAGGGATAACGGGAGTCCGGCCGGCGTGGGGATCGATCTCGAACAACGCGATCAGGTGGACGAGACCCTCGGCTATCGCGGCGGGCTGGTCCACGCCTTCCGCCTCGACGGCAAGGGCGTTGGCGCCAAGCTCGGCTGGCCCGAGATCGACGCCGACCCGTTGGGCTCCAAGGTGGCGGGCGACATCTGGATCCACATGAACCGCGCCGCGCCGCGGGTGCAGCAGTGGCTGACCGACACCGCCCGCGTGCCCGAGCAGGCCGCGGAGATGCTGCTGGTCGAGGACCCCCGCCCCAAGTTCGTGCACTTCGCGGCCGACGAGACCCACCCCGAGGGCTTCGTGCTCATCCTCCGCGGCGTGAACCTCAACCCCAACGCCGACCCCGAGAACATGGTCGCCGTCCGCCTGTGGGTGGACGAGCACCGGGTGATCTCGCTGCGTCGGCGCAAGGTCATGGCGGTGGGGGCCATCCGCGACGCGTTGCTCAAGGGTGCCGGGCCGCACAACTCGGTGGATCTGGTCAACCAGCTCATCGCCGCCCTGCTCGACCGGGTAGACCCCGTGGTCGACGAGCTGGAGGCGGACCTGGACGGCGCGGAGGAGCGGCTCGAGCAGGCCGAACTCTCCAAGGTGCGGGTGGACATCGGAGAGGTGCGTCGCAGCGCCATCCGACTGCGCCGGTACCTGGCACCGCAGCGCGACCTGCTGACCCACGCCCTGGCCGACCTGCCGGCATGGGTGACGAAGAAAGAGAAGCTGCGTCTGCGGGCCAAGGCCGAGCGGAACGCCCGCGTGGTCGAGGACATCGAGGAACTCATCATGCGGGCCGGATTCGCGCACGAAGAACTGCACGCCCGGCTCGACGAGCGCATGAACCGCATCAGCACCGGCCTGACCATCGTGGCGACGATTTTCCTGCCGATGGGGCTAGTGGCGTCGATGTGGGGCATGAACACCCGCGGCCTGCCCTTCGCCGAGGGGCCGCTGGGTTTCTGGGCGGTCACCGGGATCATCGTGGTGGTGGGGATGGGCCTGGCCCTGTTCGGATGGAAGATGTCGCGGATCAAGTAGTTTGGCACGAGAGGGCGGAGGCGACGATGGCCGGCGGACAGGAATACTCACGCAACCAGCGCAAGATCATCGACCGCTATTATCAGAATGAGGACTCGATCGTCGCCACGCGCCTGGCCGAGATCGTCTCGGACATGGCGCTGGCCGGCGGCGACCCCAAGAAGCTCGACCGGCTCTGGAAGCGGGCCGAGCAGGCGCTGGCCCGGACGAAGCTCAACGCCGCCGAGGTGCGCACGGTGCTCGAACGCCGGGACATCGAGGGGCTGGGCCGGCTCGCGGGACGCGCGGCGAAATAGTCCGTTGACCCCAAACCACTTTGGCCGCGTTGTTCGCAATCGGGACGCGGCGTGTGCGGGCGGTGCTCGCACACCCGAACGGGTCCGCCGTGAGCGTCGCGTGCTTTTTCTCGCTCTGTGTTGTTGGAGCAATGGTGCCCAGCACAGGAGAAAGACATGGCACGCACCTGCAGCATCGTGGCGATCCTGGCCTCGGCCGGCGTCGCCGTCGCCAATCCCGTTTCCGGAACCTATTTCGACACGCCGGGCTGCGACGATCACGGCCCGCTCTTCGCCTACGAGGAACTCGGCACCGCCCCGTTCTTCCCGGTCGATGAGCTGATCGTGGCCACGCACACCTTCGTGAGCCTCGTGCCCTGCCCGCCCATGCACGCCGGCCTGCCCAGCGCGCTGGTCGTGATGACCAACCTCTCGGGGCGGGACTGGGAGAACCTCTTCTACGTGGCCAACCCGGAGACCTCGCTGACGAACGTGGACGGACTGGCCTTCAGCGCGGCCGCCCCCGCCGTTCCCGGCCTGGCGTTCCGCATCGACTCGGTGGGGCTCAACCGCCCGCTGATCTCTGAGAGCTTCGCCGCCGACGGCATCTTCTCGGCGGGCGAGACGTGGGAGTTCCTGATCCAGGACTACACCAACCTGCTCGGGATCCCGCCCGACGCGCTCGGCTCGCTCGACTTCGCCGGCGCCTCCACGCTGGTGCCGGGCACGCCGCCTTCCTCGGGCAGCATCGTGGCGATGCAGGTGCCCGCACCGGGCGTGGTGGGCCTGATCGGGCTCGGCGGCTTGACGCTGCTGCGTCGCAATCGCTCGGGCCCCGCGCGGGCGTGACGCCCCCGAGCCGTGGCCCTCGGGCCTGAACAACAAGCGGCGGCACGGATGTCCGTGCCGCCGCCGTTCTTTTGGTGAACCGACCCGCCGAGAGGGTCAGAGCAGGGTGATCACGGCGATGAACACCGCCGCGGCGACCGCACCCGCGATCGCCCAGCGGGCGGTCTCCTCGCGGGAGGGGAACCCCGACCAGTTATTGACGCAAAGAAGCTTGCTCATCACGCACCTCATTCCGCCGGTCACGACTGGCACGGAACACCCGACCGGGATAGAGTGTTCGCTATAGCGTACGGCTCATCGGGCAGATTTGTTCGCTGATGGGCAGATATTTTTCTATCGCGAACGAGTTTGGGCCCAATTCCCGAGCGAAGGGCCCGGAACCCCGACGCGGGTCTGAGGAGGTGCGGATGGAGTTCGGTGACGCGGTCCGGCACAGGCGTTCGGCTCTGGAACTGTCGCTGGGTGATCTGGCCGACCGCAGCGGCGTGTCCAAGGCCATGCTCAGCGAGATCGAGACCGGCAAGAAGAACCCCACCCTGCGGGTGGCCTGCGCGATCGCGCTCGGGCTCGAGTGCCAGATATCGGACCTGCTCGACGTGCCCCCCGACGTGCGGTTCGAGAAGCTCGATGATTCGCGGCGCAAGGTGCTGGTGGACCCCTCCAACGGGGTCGAGCGGCACCTGCTCAGCCCGCCCATGGTCCAGCACGGCATCCAGGTGCTGCTGTTCGTCTTCCCTCCGGGCTCGGAGGTCTACTGGAACTCCGACGGGGCGGGCATCATCGAGCACGCCACCTGCGTCGAGGGGCGCATCCGCATCGCGGTCGAGCAGGGCACGGAATCGATGGAGCTGGGCCCGTACGAGAGCGCGAACTTCCCGGCCAACGCCGACCACCGGTTCACCAACGCGAGCGCGGACGAGACCGCCCGCGTGTTCGTGGTGCTCGATTCGACGCGCCGGGGCCAGCCCGCGGTCATGCGGACCATGCACGCGGTGCCCGAGGCCGAATGACCCGGTGCGGCCGGCCAGCGCGGCCAGTGCGGCGGGAACGGCCCGTGCTCAGATCGCCGACTGCTGGGTGGCCGCGCCCTGGCGGGAGCGTGACTTCTCGCGGATGGCGTTGAGCTTGCGCAGGTACTGGATGCACACGCTCACGTAGGTCGCGTGCGACCAGGTCAGCGGCGACACCGAGATCGGGGCCCCCGTGTAGGGGTCGAACTGCTCGGCCATCACGCCCGAGGGCAGGGCCCGCTTGACGCACCATTCCAGCAGCGGGAGGGCCAGGCGGAGCTCCTCGACCGTATCGGCGGCCTCGATGTGGTACATCGCCTGCCAGAGCGTGCAGATGACCCACGGGTTGCCGGGCACGTCCTCGGTCTTCTGGCTCTCGACCTGGTGGTAGTAGTCGCGCTCGTAGCGGGCGCAGCCGCCGATGGAGGTCTTGACCCACAGCCGGTCGCGGAGCGAGTTCATCTCGTCGCGGATGGCCGGGTCGCGGGGGTCGAAGCCGGCGATGGCGAACAGGGCGTAGTTGGCGCTGTCGCGGGTCATGTCCAGGCGGTAGGTGCCGTCCTCGAGCGGCACGGCCATGCGGGCGAACATGCGCCGCTCGGGGTGCCACATGTGCCGGCGCAGCGAGCCCTTCATGCGCTCGGCCGCCTCGCGGTAGGCCGCGGCTCGGTCCTGCTCGCCGAAGTCGCGGGCGAAGGCCGACGCCGCCTGCAGGGCGCCGATGGTCGCGGCCACGGTGAAGGTGTGCACCCCGCGCCGCTCCTCCCACAGGTCCCAGCTGGGCATTGGCAGGCCGTTGTGGTCGCGGTACTGCAGCAGCCACTCGGCCGGCTTGATCACCAGCGGGTTGTACAGGGCCTTGACGAACTCGACGTCGCGGAACTGCTCGTAGTGCTGGCGGAGCGCCCAGATGGTCAGGGCGGTCTCGTCCTGCTGGATGGGCAGGATCTTCTGCCCGTCGATCATCCACGGGTGCCACGAGCTGGCCAGGTGGCCCTCGGGCGTGTACTTGTGCAGAAAGTACGATCCGCCGCCGATGCAGTCGTGGGCGAAGCGGAAGAACGAGCGGCTCAGCTCGCTCTGGCCGGCCAGGATCAGGCTATGGGCCACCAGCGCGCCGTCCCGCATCCAGCAGTAAGAGTAGTGGTCGCCGGCGAAGTGGGTGATGTCGCTGTCGTTGGCCGCGATGATGGCGCCGCCGTTGTCGATCTGGGTGCGCAAGATCAGCTGGCTGCGGTAGTACAGGTCGCGGATGGGCTCGGGCAGCGGGGTGGTGTCGATGGGTTCCTTGCGGCTCCAGAGCTTCCAGTAGGCCTCGGTCCGGGCGATCAGGCGCTCGGGGCCCTTCTCCCAGATGCGCTGGTTGAGGGTCTTGACCTCTTCGTACGAGTGCCCGCACGCGATCCAGCTGGTCACGTAGCTCTGGCCGTGGGGGGACAACTGGAGGTTGAACCCGACGGTGGCGTCGACCGAGCCCTGGCTGATGGCGTTGCGTCCGAGTTGGCCGTCCTCGGCGTCGCGCCAGGTGCCCTCGGCCCCGCCGACGCGCTTGGCGCCGATGGCCCAGTGGTCGATGCCGCACTTGTGCTGGTCGCAGGCGTTGACCAGGAAGTACGAGTCGTCCTTGTACATGACCACCGCGGAGGTGGAGGGGTCGTAGTTGGCGGTATCGCCCACGGGCGAGCCGTTGATGGACAGGTCCATGTGGAAGAACAGGCGCACGTCGCGGGGACGCCCGCTCAGGTCGCGGACGGTGCAGCGCCGGAAGTAGACCGGCTCGTGGTAGTCCACGACGTCGTAGGACATGATCTCCAGGCCCATCGACTCGTTGACGAGGCGGACCTCGGTGGTCAGGGTGTCGGGCTTGTAGCGCAGGTCGCGCTTCCAGCTGTGGTCCTCGACCCAGGCGAAGCGCCCGTCCGCCCAGACGCCGAAGCGCTGGACGTGCCCGTCCGTGTGGTTGTGGCGTCCGACCTTGGGGTAGTACAGGTCCCGCACGCGGTACCGGTCGTCGAAGGTGATCAGCAGGTCGCCGTTGCCGACGGGGATGTCGCGGGGCATGCTCGGTCTCGCTCTCGGGGTGCTCGGCGGCCCCGGGTGGAGCCGGGGGAACCGGTTTCTTTCGCCGGGGCTTTCATCGGCGGATTCGGACCATGATCCCGCCTCGGATCGCCGAAATCGGGCTTCGATCCCGATGATAGGGGGGACCGGTCGGGTTCTCGGTCCCCCGTGGGCGGCCCGGGCGTCGGGCGCTCCCGGACGGTGTTCTCGGGCGGGCCGGTCGGGGGCGCGTCCGAGAGAAAACGGGCTCGCGGAAACCGGGGCATCCCGCGGGCCGAACGGACTGGTACGCCCGGACGTGTTGTGATAGTCTGGGCGGGTCCAATGCCCCCGGTTCTGGGGCACGTTTCGTTCAAGCCGTGTGCACTGACCCCGCGGTTCGGGGGCCGGCGTTCGCCGGATGGTTCGCGTGTTCCGAAAACAGGAGTCTGCCGATGCGCCGATCCAAGGCCCGTCCGAGCGCGTTCACGCTGATTGAGCTGCTGGTGGTGATCGCGATCATCGCCCTGCTGATCGGCATCCTGCTGCCGGCGGTGGGCAAGGCCCGCAAGTCGGCCCAGCTGACCGTGAGCCTGTCGAACCTCCGCCAGAACGCGATGCTCTTCCACTTCTACTCCGCGGACAACGCGGACGACATGATCAACCCCTTCACCTCCAACCGCATGTGCGGCAACAACTACGCCTGGCTGTGGGTCAAAAACCGCGAATGCCAGCAGGGCTGGGTGTACCAGCGGTACGGTTCGTTCATGCCCGTGGAGATCGAGTCCGAGCCCTACGGCTTCCACTGGCTGGCCCACACGCTCTACGACGACGCGGCAGAAATCTCCCGCATCGGCACCATCGTCGCGCCGGGTGACAAGGCGCTCGCCGCGTGGTTCCAGGAGAACACGGGCGGCAACGCCCAGACGAACCTGAACTGGATCTTCCCGACCAGCTACTGGTACCCGCCGGTGTTCTGGCAGGACGAGAAGCGGTTCGACTCGGCCCTGCGCCCGCAGGCCAACCCCACCAACCGGTTCTTCATCAAGCGCAACAAGATGTCCGGCGTGTCCTACACCGCCGAGAAGGTCGTTCTGTTCGAGAACATGGACTACGCCGGCCAGGTGCCGCTGCAGTTCAACCAGCCCGGCGCCAAGCCGCAGGTCGCCCTGATCGACGGCAGCGCCAAGTCGGTCTCGACCTCGCAGATCATCGCCGACACGGACGAGAACTCCTTCGCCCCGGGCCTGCGCAACTTCGACGGGCTCGGCCTGCCGGCCGGCCCGTGGCAGCCGCCCCTCAACGGCATGCGGGCGCTCGAGTACTCGGACCGTCAGGGGTTCGATTGGAAGTACGGCGACTGGGGATACCTGTGGGCGACCCGCCTGGGCATCCGCGGGCGGGACTTCATCGCCGCCAACTGATCCGCACGCCTCCCCAGACCGACAAGGACCCTCCCGACCATGTCCGACCGAGCCGATTCCCGCAAGCGTCTGGTGCTCCTGTTCGTCCTGCTCGTCGCGGCGGGCGGGGGCCTGTTCTGGGTCAACACCCGCCCGGGCGAGACCACCGATACCGCACTGCAGACCAAGGTGGACGACCTGCAGGCGATCCTCGATGACGCGAAGGCCGAGCAGGAGAAGCAGCCCCAGCCCGAGTTCGACCCCGGCGCGGGCGATTCCAGCGGTGTGACCGATATGCGCGGCGGCGGCAGCAGCGGCAGCGGCGGATGAATCCGGCCGGAGGCGTCAGTCCTGCGAGAGCAGCGCCGCGGCGACCTCGTCGGGGTTGACCTGATCCGCCTCGGCGCCGGCCTCTTCCGCGGTGCCGAGGGCCGCGATCCGGCTGCCCGGATCGCCCACGAAGGTCACCCGCACGCCGAAGTTCTCGCCGATCTTGACCGCCCGCCCGTTGCCGATGGGCCGGTTGTTGATCCGCAGTTCCAGGTCCTCTTCCGCGCTCTTGGCCAGTTCGACGATGGTGCCGGGCACGAAGTCCCGCACGTCGCCCAGACGCATGGTCCGCTCGCCGAGGACCACCACCAGCGGGACGTCCAGGCGCAGGATTGTGGCCAGATCGGTCTTCATGCGCCCTCCATCGGCAAAGCCTGCGCGTCGGTTGACCCGCGCCGGGGCTCCGCCCCTCGGCCCGGGTTCGGAGGAGAGGGATCGCAACGGGCGTGCCGGATGTCGGGAGGGGGAGGGGAGGTACGCAGAGGTGCAGAGATCACGCAGAGAACGCTGAGAAATGGCTTGGGGTCCGGATCGGACCCGAATCCTTTCCCGGCGGCCTCTGCGTGGCCTCGCTCTGGGTTCTCTGCGTACCTCTTCCGGCTCGCTGCGATTTGGTCGGGGGGAGGGGCGGGGGCGGCGGGGGGTCAGCCGTCGTAGCGGGCCGAGATCAGGCAGACGTTGTGGCCGCCGAAGCCGAAGGTGTTGTTCATCGCGTAGCGGACGGGCATTTCGCGGGCGGTGTTGGGGACCAGGTCGATGCCCTGGCACTGCTCGTCCACGGTGTCGAGGTTGATGGTGGGGGCGACCACCGAGTCGTTGTGGGCGTGGAGGCAGGCGATCATCTCGACCGCGCCCGAGGCGCCCAGGGTGTGCCCGTGGACGGACTTGGTCGAGGACATGACCAGCCCGTTGCCGGCCCTGGCGTGCTCGCCGAAAATCTTGCGGACGGCCGCGACCTCGGCCAGGTCGCCCAGGGGGGTCGAGGTGCCGTGGGCGTTGATGTAGTCGATGTCGGTGGTGTTCAGGCCGGCGTCTTCCAGGGCCCAGCGCATGGCGTTGCCCGCGCCGCGGCCTTCCGAGTCCGGGGCGGTGATGTGCCCGGCGTCGGAGGAGTTGCCGAACCCGACCAGCTCGCCGAGGATGTTGGCCCCGCGGGCCCTGGCGTGCTCTTCGGACTCGAGGACGTACATGGCCGCACCCTCGGCCAGGACGAAGCCGTCGCGGTCGGCGTCGAAGGGGCGGCTGGCCTTTTCCGGGGCGTCGTTGCGGGTCGAGAGGGCCCGCATGACCATGAAGGCGCCGATGCACAGGGGGGTGACCGCGGCCTCGGCGCCGCCGGCGAGCATGACGTCGGCGTGCCCGCGCCGGATGTAGCCCATGGCGTCGCCGATGGCGTGGCCGGACGAGGCGCACGCCGTGGCGTGGGCCGAGGCGGGGCCCTGCAGGTTGAAGCGGATGGAGATGTTGCCGGTGACGGCGTTGACCATCAGGCGGGGCACGGTGAAGGGGGAGAGTCGTCCCGGGCCCTTGTTGTGGAGGACGACGACGCCGTCCTCGATGGTCTGGATGCCCCCGATGCCCGAGCCGACGACGATGCCGCGCCGGCTGGGATCGCCCTGGGTGAAATCCAGGCCCGAGTGGCGGACGGCTTCCTCGGCCGCCCCCATGCCCAGCAGGGTGCATCGGTCGATGCGCTTGGACTCGCGGTGCTCGAGGAAGTCGCAGGTCCAGTCGCGGACCTGCCCGGCGATGCGGACGGTCCAGCCCTCGAAATCGTCGAAGTTGGGCAGGTCGGTCTGCTTGATGCCGGAGCGTCCGTCCCGCATGCCGGCCCACGTTTCGGGGGCGGAGTGCGCGAGATCGGTGAGCGCGCCGTACCCGGTGACCACGACGCGGCGTCCGTTCGAGTGACTCATGGCTTTCCTGGCTCCGGGGTCACGCCGGGATGGCCCGCGGGCCCGGATGCGGTGGCTCCGGGCCTGTGGGTCGGCGTCCGGGCGGTCTTACTCGACGCCCTGGGCCTGCTTGATGAAGTCGATCGCCTGACCCACGGTCTGGATCTTCTCGGCCTGCTCGTCGGGGATGGAGGTCTCGAACTCGTCCTCGAACTCCATGACCAGCTCGACGGTGTCCAGCGAGTCGGCGTTCAGATCGTCGACGAAGTGCGTGTCGCGGGAGATCTTGGCCTTATCGGCACCCATCTGCTCGGCGACGATCTCGATCACCTTCGATTCGATTTCCTGTTCGGTCACTGGGTCGTCTCCGGGTTTGCGTCCGCAGGGAAGGGGAAGGACGCACCTCGCGTCCTGCATGACCCCCTCGGTCGCAGGCGGCGATTCTAGCCCCTCGCCGACACGCTGCCAAACCACCCCCGGGCCCGCGCGTCACCTCAACGGGGGGATCTCCCCGGGCCCGCGTGTTCGCGGACCGGCCCATCCCGACCAGCCGCCCGTTCCGGCCCTGTTCGGAAGGCAAGCGGGCGTGGGGCGGGCGGCGGGGGTCAGGACATCGCACGATCCGCCGATGACCCGTCACAGCCCCGGGCGGACGCCCGGGACATGTCTGGGAGGACAGGGATGGCATCGATGCCCAAGGAGCCGGAAGCGTTCGCCGAACAGGTCGCAAGGCTCATCCAGAGGATGCAGCCCGGCTT
Organism: uncultured Phycisphaerales bacterium; assembly: GCA_963975575.1. Classification (GTDB taxonomy): domain Bacteria; phylum Planctomycetota; class Phycisphaerae; order Phycisphaerales; family UBA1924; genus UBA6054. Next base: position 624,049 of record CAXBHL010000001.1, read on the forward strand.
CCGCATCGACCGGGTCGGTCCCCGCGAGTTGCTCGTCAACGGGCGGCGGCTGGACCTGGAGAACCTCTTCCGGATGGTCGCCCATGAGCCCGACCGGGGCACGGACATCGTCGAGCACTTCCTCGACCAGCTCTTCACGGGCGAGACCCTCGACGTGGGCGAGACCCCGTTCGAGATGGCCAAGGCCCGCGTGATGCCCCGCATCCAGCCCGAGTCGATCTTCCAGCACCTCTCGCGGGAGCTGGTGGCCCACGTGCCGTACGTCAACGACACGGTGGTGGTGTTCGTGCTCGACATGCCGCACATGACGGTGAGCATCACGACCGAGCAGGTGGTCAAGTGGGGCATCACCGTCGAGCAGCTCGACGATCTCGCCCGCGAGAACCTCGAGCTGTACGCGCCGGAGCTGGAGCTGCAGGTGATCGACTCGGCCGAGGGCGGCCGGGCGGTGATCGTGGCCGAGCAGGACGGGTACGACGCGGCCAGGCTGCTGCTGGGCGACCTGCACGGGCGTCTGGCGGCCAAGCTGGGCCCGGACTTCTTCGTCGCAACCCCGGCGCGGGACATGTTCATCGCGATGAGCTGCGAGCCGGAGGAGTTCGTCACCCGGCTGCGGGACCGCGTGGAGGAAGACTTCACCCGCCTGCCCTACCCGATCACCAAGGACCTGTTCCTGGTCACGCGCGACGGCGTGGCGGGGACGACCTGGATGCGGCGAAAGGCGGCCTGAGCGGGCGGCTCAGGCGGCGGGCTCGAAGATGTAGTTCAGGTACGGCAGGTCGATGTCGGCCCGGTGCGCGGCGAGCTGCGTGATCGGGTGGCGGTGGCGTCCGTGCATGAACCAGCCTCGGTAGCCGAGCTCCTCGAAGTCTCGGAACACGCCGCCCTCGGCGGCCTCGGCGTCGTGGCACTCGAACAGCACGCACGGGCGGTGCCGGCGGAGCGTCTCTTTCGCCCCGCGGAACACGGCGCGCTCGTGGCCCTCGACATCGCACTTGATGAAGCCGATAGGCCTGGCGGGCGGGTGGGCCGCGAAGTGCGCGTCCAGCGTGGTCAGGGGGATGGTGAACTCGACGGTGTTGGGGCGGTTGGTGCGGTCGATCGAGGCGCCGCCGGTGTGGTCGCCGACGCGGCGCATGGTGGCCTGGCCGGGCGCGTCCGAGAGGCCGGACTCGACGAGCTCGAAGTGCTTGATCCAGAAGAACGAGGTCCGGAAGTCGTGGAGCTGGCGGATCATCTCCGGTTGGGGCTCGAAGGCGACGACCCGGCCGGTGGGTCCGACGGCCTTGGACATCCAGTAGGAGAAGATGCCGCGGTGGGCCCCGATGTCCACAGCCGTGCTGCCGGTCAGGTCGAGCGAGCGGAGGTAGGCGATCTCGGCGCGCTCGGTCCGCAGGCGGTACCGCCAGGCGCGGTGCAGGAAATGGGCGTGGCCGATGGGGCCGAGTCCGGGCATGGGACCAGTCTAGCGGTTCGGCCGGGCGGTCGGTCGCGTGGGGCGTCCCGGTGGGGTGTCCGCGCGGATACCCTTGGCTCGTGATCCTGCTCATCGATAACTACGACAGCTTTACCTGGAACCTGGTCCAGCGTCTGGGCGAGATGGACCGCTCGCTCGAGCCGGGTCGGGACCTGGTGGTCGTGCGCAACGACGAGATCGACCCGGCCTGCATCGAGCACATGGACGCCGGGGCGGGGCCGACGCACATCATCATCTCTCCCGGGCCCTGCACGCCGAGGGAGGCGGGGATCTCGGGCGAAGTCATCCGCCGGTACGCCGGGCGGTATCCGATCCTGGGGGTGTGCCTGGGCCACCAGTGCATGGCCGACCAGAACGGGATGGTGGTGGGGCGGCACCCGGTGCTGATGCACGGCAAGACCAGCGTGATCTGCCACGACGGGCGGGGGCTGTACGAGGGCATCGCCAGCCCGACGACGGTCGCCCGGTACCACTCGCTGGTGGTGGCCCGGAACACCATCCCGACCGGGACGGACGGCTCGGGCAACCGGTGGTCGGTCTCCTCCTGGTGCACGGACGTGATCGACGGCGTCGAGACCGAGGTGGTCATGGGCCTGCGTCGGGAGTGGTCCGACCCGGCCATGCAGCCGCTGGAGGGGGTCCAGTTCCATCCCGAGAGCTTCATGACGCCCGAGGGCCCGGCGATGCTGTGGAACTTCCTGCGTCAGGGCGTCCGCGGGCGGAAGGTCCCTCGCCCGGCGATGCTCGACGTGGTGGTCTAGACCGCCCCTTTCGAGCATCCGGGCCCTCCCTGTTGCCCGGACGGGCACTATCCTTGGCCATGCTCGACCCCGCACCGACGACCAAGCTCGACCCGTCCCTCGCCCGCGGCACGCTGGCGGAGATCCGCCCGGCCACGGCCACCCAGGCGTCGTTCATCGTGCTCACGGTGCCGAACACCGATTACCGCCTGCACCTGCGCCCGTTCAACGACGACCTGTCGGTGTTCGAGGGCCGCGTGGGCCAGAAGGTGATCGGCCGGATCCGCGCAGAGGCGCGGCGGATCGACTCGGTCGGCGCCGGGGGGCGATTCGTGGAGCCCTGCTTCGGGCGGCCGCGTCGGGTGCAGGGGATGGTCCGCGGGGTCGTGCCGCAGGAGAACGCGGTGCTGGTGGGGGCGGGCGTGCCGGTGCACCTGGTGGTCACCGCTCCGGGCCAGATTCCGGGCCAGTTCACCGAGGACGACTTCGTGACGTGCGGCGTGAAGGACGGGGCGAGCTTCGAGCTGATGGAGTAAGGGGCGATGGCGGGGGGGAACACGGCCGACGGGGCGGCCACGAAAAAGCCCCGGCCCGAAGTCTTTGCGGATACCTATCGGCCGGTGCGGCTGCCCTGGCTGTACCGGCCAGTCGCGGTGCTCATCGTCGTTGTGGCGTTGGTGCAGCCGCTGGTCTACTTCGCGGCCATCGCCGGCGTTGGGTGGGCCACGCTCTGGTGGGGTTCCTGGGGGACCCGGCTGCTGTCCGCGGGATCGACGGGGTACGGCTACCGCGCCCGCGGCCTGATCATGCTGCTGCGGGTGTTCGTGTATCTGACGCCTCTGGTGGGCGGCGTGATGATCGTGCTGTTGCTCCTGGGTGCGTTGTTCCCGTCGCGTCGGGATCCGGGGCCGCGGGGCTACCCGTTGGCGCGGGTGGAGCACCGGCTCATCTATGCGTATGTGGACAAACTCTGCGACATCATGCGGGCGCCTCGGCCGGTGCGGATCGACCTCCGCCCCGACGCCAACGCGTCCGCCTCGTTCGACGGGGGATTGTCATGGGTCGTCCGGCGACGGATGGTGCTCACGATCGGAACGACGCTGATCGCCGGGATGACCCGGAGGGAACTGACCGGAGTGATCGCCCACGAGATCGGGCACTTCACGCAAGGGATGAGCATGCGGTCGACCCGGCTGCTCGCGGCGATCAACCGCTGGTTCTTCCGCGTGATCCACGAGCGGGGGCTCGTCGACGACATCCTCGGGGACGGGCGGGACTCGGAGTGGGTGCTCATCCAGCTGGGCTCGGCGTTGATCGCTTTCTCGCTGGTGGTGATCCGCACCCTGCTGTGGGGCATCGCGTCGGTCAGCCGGCTGATCACGATGTTCATGCTGCGCCGGATGGAAATCGCCGCGGACCGCTGCGAGGCCCGCGTGGCCGGGTCGGAGGCGTTCGTCCGCTCGATGGCCCGGATCGTCGAACTCAACGAGGGATTCCGTAAGGCGATGGAACTGACCAGGCTCGAGGCCGTCCAGCGGCGATTGCCGGAGGACTTCGCCGGCCTGGCATTGGCACTGACCCCGCGGCTGCCGCGCGATCCAAACGGGTTCGTTTCGGGATTCAGCGAGTCGGGATCACTCTGGAGCACGCACCCGCCCATGGCGCAGCGGGTGGCGTTGGCGATCAGGATGGCCGAGCCGGGCATCGTGCTCAGCGACGGCCCGGCGACCAAGCTGCTGGCGCCGTTCGACGGAGTCTCCCGGTCGGTCACGAAGCACCTGCACGAACAGGTCGTGGGGGGTTCGCTGGCCGGGATCCGCGTTCTGAGCACAGACGCGCTGCTCGGGCGCGGTGAGCACGACCCCGCTCGGATCCGCGCTGCGGCCCCGGCGCAGCCCCAGCCGGTCAAGAAAGGTGAGGCCCGGCACGAGCCGGTATCCGATGGTGAGGTCATCCCGTTCGCCGATTCTTGATGGCGTCATCCGGCCAGAACATGTCAGACAAGCGATCCGGGAAGGGTGTGTGGTCATGAGATATCGCGAACTCATCCGAACGAGCGAAGTTCGAGCGGTCTGGATCTCGCTGGTGTTCGTCCTGCTCGCGTTGGCCGCGGTCAATGTGGCGTTCGCCGTGACGCGGATCCGATCTCGGACCGCACCTCAGGCGCCGTTGATCGAAGGCGGCTTCGGTGGGACCCCATCCCAGCGGGGCTGGGTCATTGCCACACCGCATGACCAGCCGTGGCCGGCGCCGACGAGCTGGGAGAAGCGTGGTCGGTTCGGGCTGCGGGAGTACGACATCCGCTGGAGCAATCCGGATCCCGAAACCAACGGTTTCTCGCTGAGCCTCCAGCACCTGGGGTGGCCCCTGCCAGTGCTCGAGATCAAGCAGATGTGGTGGGATTGGGACAATCCAGCGCTGCAGGGGCCCGAGTCGGACCCGCGCCCGCACCTCGTCCCGCTCGGGCTTGTCGCTAACCCGGTGATCGTGGGCGTACCGCTGTGGTTGGTGATGATCGTTCTGCCGACCGTACTCGTGGCGTTCCGACGAGTATGGCGTGCGCGAGACGGGCAGTGCGCGTGGTGCGGGTATGAACAAACCGGCGCAGCGATCTGTCCCGAGTGCGGGTTGACCCCCCCGGCTTCGTCGGACGCTTGAGCGCGACGCCTCCGGCACCGGATCCCTATGGGCACCCCGCGTTGTACGCGTCGATGAACGCCGCGACGTCGAAGAAGTTGGACTGGCCGTTGCCGTCCAAGTCCGTCGCGGGGTCCAGGGCGTTAAAGGCGTCGACAAAATCGGCGATGTCGAAAAAGTTGACCGTGCCGTCGGCGTTGAAGTCGGCCAGGCACGGCTGCGAGACGCTGAAGGAGAGGGCGGGACCGAACTCGCTGGTTTCCGCGGTGGACGTGTCCGTCGCGGTGGCCGTGGCGATCCACCCGTCCTCGATCTCAGACGCGTCGAGATCGACCGCGAAGGGGGCTTCTCCGGCGGAATCGGTCGTGACCACGGCCGACCCGAGGTACACCCGGCCCTCGCCATGCCCGCTGGGATCGGCCTCGGGGGAGGCGAAGAGTTCCACCCGGTAGGCGCGGTTCGGACGCGAGCCCAACGTGCCGCTGATGGCGGCGGTGGCGCCGTCGAACCCGGCGCCCGCCAGGATCGGGAAGTTCTGCAGCCCGTTGGCGCCGTTGTCGGAGTCGCCCGGGTCGTTGGGCGTGACGCCCGAGGGGCTTCCGCCGCCGCCGTTTGGTGGCAGCAGGTCGATGCCCAGCAGGGTGTTGCTGTGGATGGAGTTGCCGGAGATTTCGACGCCTTGGACGGGGTTGCCGACACGGACGCCGTCGAGCTCCGTGAACGCGATGGTGTTTCCTGCCAGGCGGACATTGCGGACGGTGCGTAGGAAGGTGGTCGGTTGGACGGTGACGCCCGCGCGCGTGGTGATGGGGTTCTCGCCGGTGGCGTCGGTGCCGATCAGGTTGTTCTCGATGATCACGCCGTCGTTGTCGGTGTTCAGGGCCGTGACGTCGATGGCCGTCCCGAAGACCTGGCCGGCGGCGTGGTTGACGCCCACGACCCGGACTCCCGAGATCAGGTTGCCCCGGATCGTGGTATCGAAGGCGTCGGCGACGCGGATGCCGGCGGTTCCCCGCTGGAAGACACGGTCCGCGCCGTCGGCGGTCACGCCGATGTAGTTGCCCTCGACGAGGGTGTCCCGGGCGTACTCAACCCGGACGCCCTGCCCGCGGGGGAAGCCCTCGGACCCGTAGGAGCCGAAGTCGTTGATCACGTTGCGTTCCTCGGGCGTCGGGCCGCCGATGCGGTTGCCCGTCGGATAGCGGTTTCCGTCGGTGCAGTAGGAACTGCCGGTGACGGAGACGCTGTTGATGCGATTGCCGAGGACCACGTTGTCGTTCGCGCCGCAGAGGATCTGGACGCCGCCGAGGTCGTTGCCGTCGGCGGGGTCGGTACCGCCGATGATGTTCCCGGTCGTGGTGCCCGGGTAGGGGTTCAGCTCGATCGTTGTGGTGTGGTTTCCTACGAAGCGGTTGTTGCCGCCGCTCCACACGGCGACGGCGGCGCCGCGGAGGTGCACCGTGCCGAGGCCGCGGATCAGGCAGTCGCTGGCCTGGATGATGATCGCCGGGATACCCCAGCCGTTGGGCTGCAGCCCGTAGATGCCCACCTCACGCCCGTTGGGGTTGGTGTCTCCGGTGAAGGCTGCCTGGGTGGAAAAGTCAACGGTGGTCGCGTCGTCGGAGATGAGGAACACGCCGTCTTCCAGGCGGAGCAGCGCGTAGTCGGACACGAGCCACCATTCGTCCTGCGGGATTGCGAAATGGATGGTGTTGGGTCCGGGGGTGTTGTTCGACGCGGTGACGGCTTCGCGGAACGAGACTTTCCCGTCCGGTCCCGGCAGATCGGTCATCTGGCGCGCGCCGGCGAAGTCGTCCGTGTCATGGAGCGTGTTAACAACGATGGGATCCTGCGCTGAGGCGGCGCCGCAGGCGAGTATGAGGCAGGCGGTGGTGCGGATGAGCATGAGTCGTCCTTTCTGCGTGCGACGGGTAGTCAGGGGCAACCGGCGGCGAAGAGGTCCAGGTAGCTGGAGATGTCGAAGAAGTTGAACAGGCCGTCGCCTGTCAGGTCGGTCGCCGGGTCCTGTGCGTTGAATGCGGCGAGGAAGCTCGAAACGTCGAAGAAGTTGAGCGATCCGTCGTGGTTGAAGTCCGCGGTGCAGCCTCCATCGCAGGGCCGGCGGCGCTGGGTGATGCCGTCGCTCAGTCCGTTGGATTGTCCCGCGGCCCAGACGTCATCCCCGGCAACGGTCATGGCCCTGAACCAGGTTCCGTAGTCGGTCAGTTGATTCTCCGGAACCACCGACCACTGGACACCGTCGTAGTGGAGGATGAGGGCGTGGGGGGATCCGCCGGCTTCGGTCTGTGTGCCCGCGGCGTAGATGTCGTCCGCGGATCGAGCGGCGATGGCCCGAAGTTCAGCGGAGTTGTCGAAGCTGGGGACGGGCACATTCGACCACGCGCTGCCATCCCAGTGAAGGATCAGCGGGATGGTCTGCTGTCGCGCGTTGTCATAGTCAAAGCCCGCGGCCCAGGCGTTGTCGCCGCTGATAACCGTCAACGCCTCGACGCTGGAGAACGCGGTCGACGAGAGGATCGGGAACAGGTCGTACTGCGTCCACTGCGAACCATCCCAGCGGATCATCATGGCGGCGGGGCCGAAGCCGAGATTGACTTCTTGCGCGGTGCCCGCCGCCCAGCCGTCGTCCTCGCTGGCACCGTCGATCGCCCGGATGTGGTTGAAACTGCGGCCCCCGGTTGCTGCAAGCGGGGGGACGTAGACGACGTCCCAGTCGTCCCCGTCGAGTCTGGCGGCCATTGGGAAGGTGAGTGCGGCGGGCGGTGGCAGCTCGGAGTATTTCGAGCCGACGGCCCAGACCCGGTCGCCCATGGTACCGATCGCCTGAAACGAGCTGCCGCCCGCGTAGGACGGCGAGTCGAGGAGATGCCATGAGGAGCCGTCCCACCGCATGGATTGCGACTGCGAAGAACTCGCCGGCGGGCTGTAGCTCCCCACGGCAATCGCGTCGTCGGGCCCGAGGGCGATGATGTCCCTCAGAATCTGGAAGTCGCTCAGCGTGCTGGGCTGGGGCGCGTTCGTCTCAAACCAGTCGGTCCCGTCCCAACGGGCGATGTAGTTGTAGGTGCGCGAGTCTCCCGGAAGAAAGACGCTGCGGCTTCCGGCCGCCCAAACGTCGTCGTTGGCACGGGCACTCAGCCCGAAGAGGATCAGATTGCCCTCGGGGTTCGGAGTGGTCTCCAGGACCCAGGGGCAGTCCTGCGCGAGGACCGGGCAGGCGGCGAGGGATAGGGCGAGCAGCTGGGTCCGCAAGGGGACTCTCTTGGCAAAGAGTCGCACAATCTCGTGCACCAACCGTTTTGGAAGGGGCGACGGCCTGATGGACTCGCGGCGCGTCCTGCTTGTGGACGCGGTGGGTCGAATGATCATTCCGAGGTCCTCCGGAAGAATGGATTGAAGATCAGGGACAGCCAGCGTTGTAGGCGTCGATGAACGCCGCGACGTCGAAGAAGTTTGACTGGCCGTTGTCGTCCAGGTCCGTCGCGGGGTCCTGGGTGCTGAAGGCGTCGATGAAGTCGGAGATATCGAAGAAGTTGACCGTGCCGTCGGCGTTGAAGTCGGCGCTGCACGCGGTGTCGCACGGCTCGCGGCGCTGGGTGATGCCCTCGGAGAGGTTGTTGGCCTGGCCGGCGACCCAGAGGGTGTCGGCGTCGAAGTCCATGGCACGGAACCACGTGCCGTAGTCAACGACGGCGTCCTGAGGAACCTCCGTCCACGCGGTGCCGTCGAAGTGGAGCACGAGGGCGTGGGGGAAGCCGTTGAGGTCGGTCTGCGTTCCGGCGGCGTAGACGTCGTCCGGCGCCCGCGCGGCGATGGCCCGCAGCTCGGCCGACTCGTCGAACACGGGAACGGGGGACTTGGACCACGCCGAGCCGTCCCAGTGCAGGATGAGCGGGATGGTCTGCTGGCGGGAAAGGTCGTAGTCCCACCCCGCGGCCCACACGTCGTCGCTGGTCAACACCGCAAGATCGGACAGGCCGGAGAAATCGGTCGAGTCGAGCAGGGGGAAGATGTCGTACTGGGTCCACTCCTGGCCGTCCCATCGGATCATCATCGCCGCAGGACCGAAGATGAAGCCGGTCTCCTGGGCGATGCCCGCGGCCCAGGCGTCGTCCTCGCCGGCTCCCTCGATCGCTCGGATGTAGTTGTAGCTGCGCCCGCCGGTGATCGCCAGCGGCGGCACGAACACCACCTCCCACGAGTTGCCGTTGCGACGGGCGGCCATGGGATAGGTTGTGGCCGCGGGCGGGGGCAACTCCGACCACTTGTGCCCGCCGGCCCAGACCGTGTCTCCGGCGCGTCCGATGCAGTCGAACCCGCTGCCGCCCGCGTAACTGGGCGAGTTCATGAGCGACCAACTCGAGCCGTTCCACCGCATCGACTGGGCCTGCGATGATCCGGCCGGCGGGTTGTAGCCGCCGACCGCGATCGCCTCGCCCGAAGGGAGCGCGATGATGTCGGACAGCCCCTGATACAAGCGCAGGGTGCTCGGCTGGGGCGCGGGGGTCTCGACCCATTCGGAGCCGTTCCACCTGGCGATGTAGTTGAACTGGTCGATGCCGGCCGGCTGAACGAACACCGTGCGGGCGCCGGCCGTCCAGACGTTCCCTTGGTCGTCGGCGTCGAGTCCGAAGAGGATCAGACTGCCCCCGGGATTCGGGGTGGGCAGCAGGTCCCAAGGACAGTCTTGGGCAAGGGTCGGGCAGGCGGCGAGCGCGGCGGCGAGCAACGGGGTACGCATGGGCATCCTCCTGGGTGCGGGTCACCTCCGGATCATGCAAGAACCGTGCCGACATTCGGATCGGCCCGGGAGGCTCACAAGGGGGCGGGGGTGTGGCCAGTTGTGGCCGGGGCGTCCGGTGTGGCCACCTCTGGCCGCACCGGCGGGTCGAGCCCGGGCGCATGGTACCGGAACCGAGGGGTCGCGCTCAAGGACGGATTTGCGATCGGACTGGCGTCGGACTGGCGCTACTCGTCGATCTGCTGGAGCGCGTCTTCCTTGCGGGCGCGGTGCTCGGCGAAGTTCTTCTCCAGTTCCGCGTTCCGCCACGCGATGATGGCCTCGCGTTCCTCGGGCGATTTCGCCTGCCGCATGCGCCGGTTGTACTCGGCGTGGATCTCGTCGGAGCGGGCGTTGGTCACGGCCCACTCGGCGTCGAGGGCCTCGCGCCGCTCGGCGTATGAAGAGCCGCAGGCGGGCAGGCCGAGCGCGAGGAGCAGGGGGGCGATGGCGACGGTGCGGGCGCGGTGGTTCATGATTCGATCCTCGGGTCGACCCAGCGGTAGAGCACGTCGACGGCCAGGTTGAACAGGATGAGCATCGTCGCGAAGATCAGGACCACGCCCATGATCAGGAACAGGTCCTTGTTCTGCACGGCGTTGACGAAGTGCTGGCCCATGCCGGGCACGGTGAAGACGCGTTCGACGATGAACGAGCCGGTCATGGCCAGCGCGGCGGCGGGGCCCAGGAAGCTGAGCACCGGGAGGAAGGCGTTCTTGAGGGCGTGCTTGAGCAGCACGGTCGCCTCGGCCGCGCCCTTGGCCCGGGCGGTGCGGACGTAGTCGGCGGTCAGCGCATCGATCATGCCCATGCGGGTCAGGCGGGCGATGTAGGCCGCGAAGGGCAGGCTGAGCGTAACGGCGGGCAGCACGATGCTCCGCGGCGTGCCCCACTCGGCGACCGGGAACCACCCGAGAATCAGCGCGAACACCAGCAGCAGCACGGTGCCGATCACGAAGCTCGGCAGGCTGATTCCGATCAGCGACACAACCAGTGTGGACAGGTCCGCCATGGAGTTGGGCTTGACGGCGCCGACCACGCCCGCGAGCACGCCGATCACCAGGGCGATCAGGATGGCCGCCGCGCCGAGCGTCACGGAGATGGGCAGGGCGCCCGCCACGATCTCGTTGACGGTCCAGTCGTCGTACTCGAGCGAGGGCCCGAGGTCGAACACGGGGCGATCCGGCGCGGGCTGGCCGGACACCGCGGCCAGCTCCCGCTCGCGGGCGATGTCGCCGTCCAGCGTGTCGGCCAGCCACTTGAAGCCGGTCACGCTCTTGAGATAGGAGACGTAGAACTTCGGGAACGAATCGAGGTTGTACTGCTTGTTCATCTGCTCGATGACCTCCGGCTTCGGTCGCCGGTCGGGGTTCTCGAGCGGGTTGCCGGGGACCAGCCACGCCAGGCCGAGCGTGATGGTGTAGATCACCAGCAGGATCACGGGCAGCTGCAGCAGGCGGCGGAGGACGACGGTCATCATGGGCGCACCGCCCCTCGTCCGACGTTCGACACTGGGTCCTGATCGGGTTCCTCAGCGGGTTGCGGGCTGATCGGCTCCCCGGCGGTCTTGTGCATCGGGCGGGGCCGGTCGGGTCCCTGGCCGTCACCGAGGATGTCGACGAGGAAGAGGTTGTCCTTGGCCCGGGGGTGGGGGGTCAGGCCGGTGATCTTCTCCGAGCTGAACATGGAGACGTTGGCGTAGGTGAAGATCGGGATGAGCGGCAGGTCCCGTTCGACGAGGATCCGCTCGGCCTCGGACAGCAGAGCCATGCGTTCGGCCGGGTCGAGCTCGACGGCGGCCGCCTCGAGCAGGGCGTCGTACTCGGGGTTGTTGTAGGCCCGGTCGTTGTTGCCGTCCTTGGAGTGGCAGATGTCCAGGAAGGTGGTCGGGTCGCCGTAGTCGCCGAACCAGCCGGCCCGTGCGGTCATGTACTGCTTGTTCTTGAGGTCCTCGCGGAAGATCTTGATCTCCTTCTGGGCGAGGCTGGTCTGCACGCCGAGGTGCTCCTGCCAGTTCTTGGCCAGGGCCTGCCCGATGAGGTCGTGGCCGGAATCCTTGTTGAAGAGCAGCTCGACAACGAAGTCCGGCGGGAACCGCGCGTCGGCCAGCAGGGCGCGGGCCTCGGCGACGATCGCGTCGCGCTCGGCCTGGTTCCGGGCGTCACCGACGTTGGGCAGGCCCCGGGGGCCGGTGTAGCCGCCGATAGAACCGGGGGGGATCAGCGTGTCGGCGGGGGGCTCCCCGAGCCGGCGGACCTGATCGGCGATGGCCCGCTTGTCCACGCACATGGCGAAGGCGCGTCGGACGCGGGCGTCCGCGAACGGGTTCGGGCGTCCGTCGGGCAGCAGGGGCTTGCAGTTGAAGTTGTAGAAGTAGGTCCCAAAGACGGGCGTGGCCTTGATGTCCTTGCGCGGGTCGGGCGGGAGTCGCCGGTCCACCTCGAACGCGTCCAGGCCGAGCGCCTGCAGGCGCACGACCTCCTCGGCGTGCTCGCGGTAGAAGTCCATTTTGTCGGCGAGCATGTCGCCTCGGTAGGCGGCCGTGACGTCGCTGAGCCAGTCCACCGAGCCGGTCTGGAACGCCAGCACCGAGGCGTTTGGGTCGTTGACGGAAGGGATGTCGATCGAACGCACCGCCAGGGAGTCGGTGTTCCACCAGTTCGGGTTGGCTTCCAGTCGCATGTCACGCTTGAACCGCCAGCGCGTCAGTTCGAACGGGCCGTTGGAGATCAGGACGCCCGGCTTGGTCCAGCCCGGGCGTCGGATGAGGCGGGCGGTGTCCGGGTCGGGACGTTCGAACTGCTCGACCAGCGGGGCGTACACCGGGTAGAAGACGGCGAAGGCGCACAGGTCGAGGAAGTAGGGGATGGGGCGTTCGAGCTCGACCACCAGGGTGCGCGGGTCGGGCGCGGTCAGGCCCACCACAGCGTCGAACCGGGCTTTGGTGTCTTCCCAGAGCCCGCGTGCGGCCTCGGCCCGGTCGCCCTCGTCCGGGCGGTCGGCGAACTCCGACAGGCTCGCCTCGCGCCAGTCGTAAAAGTCCTGGGCGCCGCGGATGAGCATGAACATGCCCACGTAGTCCGACGCGAGGTCGGGGAGCATGGCCCGACGCCACGAATAGCGGAAGTCCTCGGCGGTGACGGGCTCGCCGTTGGACCAGCGGGCGTCGTCCCGCAAGCGGAAGGTGTAGGTGCGTCCGTCCTCGGACACGGACCACGACTCGGCGACGGCGGGGACGATGCCGAAGTCCTCGCTGAGCACGTCGTTCTGGACGAGGCCCTCGAACAGCAGGCGGGCGACCCGCAGGTCCTGCAGCCAGCTCATCCGCTGGGGGTCGAGCGTGTTGACGTCGCCGCGGTTGATGAAGGTAAAGTCGGCGCGGGGCAGCGGGCGATCGGACAGCACGCTGGCGCCGACCAGTCCGAGCAGCAGGATCACGGGCAGGAGCAGTCGGAGCATGCCCACACGATACCGGAGCGCGGGCCGCGGGGGGGCGGCGCCGACGGTCCGGCGTGCCGAAACGGGCGAAAACCGTGCCGGTTACTTCACGAAGCGGTCGTTGGGCAGGCCAAACTGGCGGAGGAAGTCGGACCCGGGCCCGATGAGGCGGACGAGCTCGTTGCGGAAGCCGCGGTCTTGGGCGAGCAGGAGTTCGGCCAGCCTGGTCTGGGGGACGGAGTTGGGGTTGCCGCGGGCGTTCTCGACCTGGCGACGCCGAGCGAAGTAGATGAGCGACTCGCCGGCGTTGAGCAGGCGGATGTCGGCTTCCAGGTCGGAGCCCATCATGTTCTGGGTCTGGCGGGTCAGGGTGATGGCCAGGATCTGGCCGCCGAGCTCCGCGGCCGCTTTGGCGGCGGCGTCGGAGACCGTCGTGCCGGCTTCCGAGACCGAGCGGGTGGCGATGGAGGTTGCCAGCAGGAGCGTTTCCTCGCTGGCGAGCAGCTCGGCAGGCTTGATGCCGCGGGCCCGATCGGTGGCGACGGCGGAAAGGGCCGCGAGGGCGTGCGATCGGGTGCCGGGCAGTTCTCGCAGACGCATCTGCGCGGCCGAGCCGAGGGCGCGGATGACGGTCTGGGCGTGCTTGGCCCCGCTGTCGGCGTTCGCCGAGGCCTTGAGGGCGTCGATGAGCTGGGCGGCCTGGCTCTCGGTCAGGGCCGGGCCGGCCGCGTTGGTGACCTCGAACACGCGCCCGGCCTGCACGGCGGCGAAGAGGCGGACGCCCGCGTCGCTGTCGGTGAGCGCCTGGCGGATCATCGAGACGGTGTCGCCGGTGCCCAGGTGGCCGGCCAGGCGAAGGCCCGCGAGCCGGGCTCCAGGCTCGTTCGATCCGATCATGCCCGCGAGCAGCGAGGCGGCGGACTGCGCGTAGGCCTGGCGGAACGCCACAGAGGGTCGGGTGCCGGTCAGCGGGGCGACGAGTTCCTTGCGGGCGCGGGTGGCTTCCTCGGACTCGGCGCCGCTCGCGGCCGGGGCCAGGGCCGCAACGAACGCGTCGATCTGCGAGCGCTCGGCGCCGCCGATGGACGCGGCCTCGACGACGGATCCGGGCAGGGTGGCCCGGGTCTGGGCGATGGCCGCGGGCACGGGCAGGGCGAAGACGCCGGCGAGCAGCCACGCGGCGGAAAGACGGGCTCGGATTCGTCGCACGGTCGGACTCCTTGGGATCTTCCCGGGCCGGCGTTGGCGGGCGCGGGTTGGAAAGCTATCGATTCGGCCCGGCACGGTCAACAAGCGGAGCGGTCGGGGCCGGGGGGCGGGGAGGGCGGGACTCGGGAACGGGCGGGGGTCAGTAGACCTCCATGAACACGCGTTTGGTCGGCTTGATCTGGCGGGGGATCATCCGCCGGTCCCACAGCGCGGGATCGGAGGGGACGTCGTCGGAGATGTTCAGGTACTGCGTTCGCCGGTCGGGGGGGAGCATCGTCCACAGGGTGCGGAGGACGCCCAGTTCCATCCCGGCGATGCCGCAGATGTAGATGAGGGTGCGATCGGAGCTGAGCATGGGGCGGAGATCCGCGGCGTCCGCTTCCACGCGGTCCTGGACGTACATGGGCCGGGGCTGGTTGTCGGTGATCTCGCGGGAAATGGCGGTGCGGTAGGTGAACCAGGCGTGCTCGCGTTCCATGGCCCGCAGCTCGGCGTCGTAGAGCAGGTCGGTGCGGTAGGGCGCGCCCATCACGAGGCTGGCGCGGCCGGAATAGGCGGCGACCCCCAGGTCGGCGAGCATGCCGCGAAACGGCGCGATGCCGGTGCCGGTGGCGATGAAGAGGTAGTCGTGGCGGTCGGGGTCGGCAGGGAGCAGGAACCGCTTGCCGGCGGGCCCGGTCAGGTGGACTTTGTCGCCCTCCTGCAGGTCGCAGAGGTAGTTCGAACACACGCCCAGGAAGAGGGTGTGGTCGTCCTGGTGCTCGTCGATGGTGCGTTTGACGGTGGTGGCGAGGATCGTGCCGTCGCCGCGTTCGCCGCGGGAGGGCGAGGCGATCGAGTAGAGGCGGAGCTTGTGGGGCCGGCCCTTGGGGTCCGTGCCCGGGGGAACCACGCCGAAGGACTGACCGGCGAGCCAGGCCCCCTCGAGCGGGGTGCCGGAAACATCGATCTCGACGTGGCGGACGAAGCCCGCGGCCTTGCGGGCGGCGGTGCAGACCCGCGTTCCCACCACCGTGCCCACCACCGGTTCAGCCGGGCTGACCAGGTGCTGGCGGGCCTCGGGCATCTCGGGCAGCCCGGGGGTTTCGACGGTGTGGGAGGCCTGGTCTGCGGTCATGATCGATTGTTGACCCTTCGTCGGGGGCGGGCCATGGGCCGCCCCTCGGCCCGGATGCGGGGCCCGCGGCCAACGGGGTCCGTCGAACGGTCGCGGGCGACGACCGGAGGATTACGGGGTGGTGCCGCCGGCCTCGAGGGCGTCAATTCGGCTCTGGATCTGCCCGCGGACGTAATCGAGGATCGGTGCGTACTCGGCGGGCATCGCGGCGGCCTGTTCGTCGAGGGCGTCGAGGGCGGCGCGGAGCGCGTCCGGATCGTCGATCTCGTTGAGCATGTCGATCTGGGACTGGAACTGGGCCTGCAGCATCGCGCGGGATTCTTCCGGGAGGCTGGCGAGGATCTCCTCGAAAGTCATCCCTTCCATGGACTCGGGCAGGGTTGCGTCGTCCATCGACGTCACGGGTGCGGCCTCGTCGCCGGGTTCGGGTTCAGGCTCGATGCCGCCGAGGCGGTCGATGCGCTCCGCGGCGGCCTGCAGCTTGTCGGAGGCATCGCCCCGGGAACGGACCGAACGCAGCGCGGATGCCGCGGCCTGGAAGGCCTGGGCGGACGCGTCGGCCGACTCGCCGGCGGCTTCGCGAGCGGCGCGGGCGTTCTCGGCGTGCGGGCCGGGGATGGAGGCGTCGGCGAGCGCTTCGTAGATGGCGGCGGCCTCGTTCTGTCCGGCGGCGCGTCGGGCCCAGACTGAGCCGCGGACTTCCTCGGCCGAGGCACGAGCGATCGCGGCGCTGTCCTTGAGCACGGTGCGGGCGTCACGCAGCGCGGACTCGACCTGCCCGAGGAGGGTCAGCACGGCCTCGGCCTTGCGGTCCACCTCGGATTCGCGGAACGACACGAGTTCCGCGGCGGTCTCGGTCAGGCGGGCGCGGGCCTGCGCCGCGGCGGCGCGGGCCTCGGCCGCGTCGGACTCGGCCACGCGGGCGCGTTCTTCGAGTTCGCGCTTGGAGTTCTCGAGCAGCTCGATCTGCGCCTCGGCCTTCTGCACGTTCAGGCCGATCTCCGCGGCGGAGGGGCGCAGCTGGCCCACCCGGCCCTGGATCCGCACGGCCTCGAGCTCGAACTGGTCGGCCCGCAGGGTGTACTCGCGGGCTTCGGCGGCCAGTTCGGCGGCCCGCTGGGCGTTGACCCCGGCCATCTCGAGTCCGAGCGTTCCCGCCTGCGACCGCTCCGCGGCGGCCTTGGCCTCCAGGTCGGCGATCTTCGCTTCCAGGTCGGCGATCTGGGCGTCGATGTCGGACTTCTGACGCTGGTAGACCGCGGCGTCGCTCCGGCGGTTGGCGATGAGGCTGTCCAGCTCGGTCAGGTCGGCGCGGGGGTCGAAGGCGGCCGCCGCGCGGGCGACCGCGTCGAGGGTCAGGTACTCGCTGAGCAGGCCGCGGATCACCCGGACCTTGCGGAGCGCCAGGGTCTCGGCGGCGGCGGATTCCTGGGCGGCCTGGGTGGCCAGGCCGAGCTTGGCCCGCGCGACCGTGACGGCCGCCGCCTCGGCGTAGCCGTTCTCGTCGCCGGCCAGCGGGGTCATCGTGAGGACGATGTCCTCGTAGGTCGCGGTGGTCGTGTCGCCGAACGCGCGGGGGTCGCCCGACGCGGCCGAGGCGAACTGGTGCCCGGTGTTCCGGAGGGCGGCCTGGGACTCGGTGTCGCCGTCGCACCCGGCCAGGGCACCCGTGGCGAGCAGGATGGCGAGCAGCGTGGGTCGGGTGCTACGGGTCGCGTGGGGCATCATCTGGTCTCTTCGTGCGGGTTTCCGGAGGGCTTCCGGTCGGTTCGGCGGTCCAGAACCCCGGCTTGGCGGGGCGCGGCGGTCATCATAGGGCATCGGGCGTCCCGGTGGGCCACGCGGGTGGAGTGGGGGCGGGTGCAAACCACCAAATCCGGGGGGGGGGGGGGGGGATGGGTGCGGCGTTCAGGGCTCGGGGCGGTCCGGCGGGGTTTGAGGCTCCCGGTCCGGGTCTGCGGTGGGCGGGGGGTACTCGATGCTGTAGTCGGGGCGGGGTGTATAGAGAGATGCGACCCAGTCGGCCGCCTCTTTGAAACGGCGGTCCTCGGTGGTGCGGAACACGAACCGCCAGTTCTCTCCAAGGGCCCGCTGGTCGACCTGCGGGTGGGGATACAGAGCCGCCCGGCGGGGAAGGGCCATGTGGAGCAGCGGCGACCGGGCGGGCTCGTCGTGGTTGATCAGGCGGGTGCCGTCCTCAAGCCGGAAGCGGTCGAGGATCAGGAAGTTGGTGTAGGCGGTTTCGTCGGAGTTGACGCGGTCGTTGAGCAGGCGCAGGCGTCCGGCCTCGGCGCCGCCGTGGCAGCGGTTGGAGGCGCAGGCGTTGACGATCCAGCCGCCGGCGCCGTGGACCCGGGTCTTGAAGGTGTTCATCGAGGGCGGGTCGTCGAGGACGCGGACGCGGTCGTAGAGGTCGCGGGCCTTGCGTTCGAAGATCATGCGGAGCTTGTCGCCGGGTTCGAGCCTGACGATGGCCTCGCGCTCTTCCAGGCTGACCGGGAAGGACTCCGGAAACCGCACCATCAGTTCGCGCATCACGTCGTCGGGGATCAGGATCCGCGTCGGGGCGTTCAGGTCGATCTCGAACACCCGGATGCGGTTGATCTGGTCCTCGGTCAGCACGGGGATCTCGGGCGGGGGCGGGGCGGCCCGGTTTTGGCGCTCCGTGCGGGACCGGGCCGCGAGCGCGAGGTGGTTGCTCAGCCAGGTGTGGAGGGTGCGGGCGTCCGGGTTGCCGGGTTCCTTCTCGAGGATGCCCTCGAGTTCGTCCAGGGCGAGGCGGTAGGCCTCTCGGGCCCGAAGCCATTCCACCAGCGCCAGGCGGGCGCGGATGTCGTTGTCGTCGACCGAGGCCCGCAGTTCGCGGTACCGCTCGGCGACCGGGGGCAGCTCGCGCATGCCCGCGATGCGGCTGCGGGGGAAGGTCGTGTCGATCGCGTTGATGCGGATGACAACGGACTCGGCCGACTCGGAGACGAGGGTGCCGCGGATCTCCCGCCCGGTGTTCAGCGTGATCACGACCTCGCGGACGCCCTCGGTGGGTGCCGATTCCGGCGGTTCGCCCCCGGGTTGCGCGGGGAGGGCGGCGGCGGTCGGCTCGGGGACAGGCGTGAGCGCGACACCGGCGAACAGCAGCAGGCAGGCACCGCCCAGGGCGTGGGCGACGGCGAAACCGCGATGTCGGGTGGGTCGGTGCTTCACGGGGTCATTCTGGGAGGGTCGGGGACGCGAGTCCATGCCGCCGCAGGCTCTATACGGGCGGATCGACCCGCGGATGCCCGAATCGGGTCGTCGTCCGCGATCCGGGTTCTTGAGGTGGGGTCGGCGGGGCGGGCGCGGTCAGGCGGCGGCGTTGCCGGTCCCGTCGGCTTCCGTTCCCTGCGGGTCGGGCCGGCCGTGACGCGGCACGACCCGTTCGTCCTGCTCGATCGTCGCGAACTTGGCCAGCGGGTGGACCTCGCCGCGGTACTCGATCACCGGATCGTTGGCGGCGTTGAGGCGGATGACCGACTCGCCCTTGACCTCGTTGCGGAAGACGGCCTTGTGACCGGGCATCCAGAGGACGACCCCGGCGTGGATGCACTGGGCCACGCGGAGCACCGTGTGGGTGGTGTCGCCGAGATTGCTCTCCAGACGCAGGGCGGCCTCCTCGAGGTCACGGACGCGTCGGTCACCTTCGGAGAGTTCTGATTCGATGGCGTTGATGGCCTCCGTCTGGTCCGGGCGGGGGTGCTTGCCCGCGCCCGCCTTGAGCATCGGGAGGCGAGCACGAAGGGGCTCGAGCGCGGTCCGGACATCATCAATCAGGTCTCGGGCCTCGCGGAGCAGCCCGTCGAGGTCCTCGACGGAGCCGATGACCAGCTCGGTCCGGGTCTCCTGGGCGCTGCCGACGACGCCCGCTTCGACGCCCTTGGACGCGACGATAACCCCGCCGCGGATCGCGCCCGCGGGGATCTTGACGGTGCCGCGGACGCGGACCCGGCAGTTGGTGATCTCGTGCTTGACGATGCAGTCCTCGGCGCACTCGACGGAGGCGCCCTCGAGGTAGCCGGCCCGCAGGTCCGTTCCCGCGACGATCCGGCCGATGTCGCGTCCGGCGGCCCCGCGCTCGAGCACGATGTCGCGGCGGCTCTCGAGGAAGGATGCCTCCACGAGCTTGCGGACGGAGACGGTGCCGGTGGCCCGCACGACGAACTTGTCGCGCACGCCCCCGCCGATCTCCACGGGGCCGGGGAAGTCGATGTTGCCGGTCTCGAAGCCGACGTCCTCCGGCACGGTGAGCGTGCGTTCGATGTGCCGGTTCGTCCCGAGGTAGACCAGGCGTCCGCGGGCCTTGGCGATCAGCTTGTGCTCGCGGGTCAGCTCGATGGTCTCGGGGTCGATGTCGGCCGGCGAGGCGGCCTGCTTGGCGGGCAGGACGTTGCCGAAGATGTCCTCGCCGTCCTCGCCGGGGTCGGGCGGCGAGATCGAGCCGAGCACCTCCCCGGCCTGCACGATGATGAACGCGCTCTGCTCGTAGAAGTTGACCTTCTCCTCGGTCACGACGGCGGGCCTGCCGCCGCGGGTGTTCTCGTCGGCGAGGGCCTGCTTGCGGTCGGCGATCTTGCGGATCTGATCGGCGATGCGGGGCGACCATTCGAGCACACGCGGCTCGGCGTCGCGAGGTTCGACCCCGCGGGCGACGATGGAGGCGTGCTCGGAGCCCGGGACCGATTTGATCCGCTCGATGAGCGCGGCGATGAGCTCGCGGTCGATCAGCCTTGTCGGGATACCCCGGGCCTCGAGGTAGATCGCGAAGACGGAGGCGTCGATGTGCTCGACCGGCACCTTGGGCCCGACGCGCAGCGTCCCCTCCAGCGAGCGGTCGTCCGTTCGCAGTTGCAGGTGGGTGTCGAGATCGTGCTCTCCGGACGCCATGGGCGTTGGATCGCTCCTTCGTGCTAGTGCTTCGGCCCGCAACGGGCGAGCGTTTCCGCGATGCGCTCGGACAACACGTCCGGCGTGAACGGCTTGACGACGTAGTTGTTCACGCCCGCCCGGATGGCGTCGATGACGCGCGAGCGTTCCGCCTCGGTCGTCACCATGATCAGGGGCGTGGTCTTGTTCTGCTGGCGGAAGGCCTTGACGAAGGCCAGACCGTCCATGTTGGGCATGTTCCAGTCGACCAGGCACAGATCCGGCTGGAACGCGCCGACCTTGCTCATCGCGTCCTGCCCGTCGCAGGCCTCCTCGAACTCCGTGTGCCCGAGCTGCTTGAGCACGGACTTCTGGATGTTCCGCATGGTCATCGAATCGTCGATCAGCATGATGCGCATGGGCGTTTCCTGTCGGGACGTTCTGGGTCAGGCGGCGGTGATCGACGCGGCGGGAACGGGGCGGACGGCGACCTCGAGCACCAGCTCGCCCCGGTCCGTCGTGCAGGGGATGGCCACGCGGGGGATCCCCGACTGGAACGCCACGCGGTGCCCGCGCCCGACGACCACCGACGGGCAGGAGATCGAGACGTTCCGGCGGTCGAGCAGCGACTTCGCGTGGCCGCAGACGATGTTGACGATCTCGCCCACCGCGTCGGCGAAGGCGTCGCTCTCGGGTTCGAGGCGCTCGCCGGTGAACAACGCGACGACCGCGACGGCGGTCTCCGATGGCATCGAGAGCACGACGGTCCCGGCGATCGATCCGGACAGCCCGACGACCCCCGACACGTCAAAGGGGCACCGGTTGCCTTCCTTGACGGTCGTCTCGCCGACGCAGACCGGCAGCTGGAACAGCGTGTCGAACACGTGACGGATCGAATCCGCGAACGGTGTGATCAAGCCGGCGTCCATGCCCGCTCCCTCCTTCTGGTGGCTCATGCCGCCCTCCGGGCGGTCTGGGGATTCGACAGCCGCATCAGCGCGGCCACGTCAACCATCCGGCCGGGGCCGCCGTCGTCACGGATCAGCCCGGCCTCCAATGGGTGCGATCCGGGGGGACCGGCGGTCGGGCGGACGACGACATCCTCGAACCCGTCGACCGCCGAGACACGCAGCGTGACGCGTTGTCCCTCGTGCGTCAGTTGCACCGCGAAGGGCTCGTCCGGGTGGGCGTTCGATCCGGTGAACACGGATCCGGCGCTCACGCTGACGACCGGCGCTCCCGTGCGCTCGGGTGAGCCGTCCGCGCGGCGCGACGGAGCGTGGGACGTGCCCGGTCCGTCGATCCCGATCACGTGCTCGCTCGGGATGAGCAGCCTCTGCCCGCCGGCTTGCACGGTCAGGACGGGCACGATGGCTTCCGTCAGCGGAACGGTGATGGTCATCGTGGTGCCACGGCCGGGGACCGACTCGACGGTGATGTCACCGTTGAGCGTCTGTTCGATGTTGTTACGAACGACGTCCATGCCGACCCCGCGGCCGGAAAGCTCGGACACCTGCTCGACGGTCGAGAAGCCGGCGCCGAAGATGAATCGGTAGACCTCGTCGTCCGACATGCTCCCGAGTTCCGATTCCGTGCACTGCCCGCGCTCGACGGCCTTGCGACCGATGCGCCCGCGGTCCAGGCCGCGTCCGTCGTCGATGATCCGTATGCGCAGGCTGGAGCCGGCGTACCGGGCCGTGAGCCGGACCGTGCCGACCTCCGGCTTGCCCGCGGCCGAGCGCTCGGCGGGCGGCTCGATGCCGTGGTCCGCGCAGTTGCGAAGCAGGTGGATCAGGGGTCCGCCGAGCAGATCGACGACGCGCCGGTCCACCTCGGTCGATCCCCCGTCGGTCTCGAGGCGGATGCGCTTGCCCGTGCGGGCGCCCAGGTCGCTGATGAGACGGGTGTACCGCTGGAAGAGGTGCTCGACCGGCTGCAGCCGCGTCCGGGTCGCGGCAAGTCGGAGCCGGTCGGTTGCCCGGCCAAGTTCTGCCACGGTCGCGCCGAGCAGATCCGCGTTCGCCGGCCCGCCGGTGCCGCCGGCGATGCGCCGGGCCGCCTCGGACCACTCCGCCACTTCGCGCACGAGTGCATCGACCTCCGCGAGCCGGTCCACCTCGACGCGGACGGTGTGAGCGGACGGGGTGTGGGTGTTCTCGGGGCCGGTGTGCATCGGCGCGGTTTCGGCGTCGGCGTCGGGGCCCGGCGCGGGGGACGGGTCCGGATTCGTCGCCGCGGTGTCTCTGATTGCCGCCAGGCGGGCGACGAGCGCGGGGTCGGCGCGGGTCAGCGTGGCCCGCCCGGCCCGGAGTTCTGCGAGTTGCACGGCCAGCACGCCGACGCCGTCGCGGATCAGGCCGATCTCGCCCGGGCCGATGCGCGCCGATCCGTCTCGGGCCGCGTCGAGCGCCGACTCGGCGGCGTGGGCGATCTCCACCGGGTTGGTGAGCCCCAGGAATGACGCGTTGCCCTTGATGGTGTGCAGCGCCCGGAAGCAGCGGTTGAGCAGTTCCGGCTCCGCGGCGAACGACCCCAGGTCCACGAGATCCTGCTGGAGCGTCTCCAGCAGCGCGTTGGACTCCGTGAGGAAGTCCTGCAGGATCTCGGGCTCGAAGTCGCCAACGTTCATTCGGTCGCTCCGTGTGGCCCGCTCCGTCTCGGCGGCCCGGGGAAGGAGTGGGAGGGGAGGTGGGTTCAGGCGGCGTCTCGGGTTTCCGGGTTCAGGCGCTGGATGAAGACATCGGGATCGAGCAGCAGGATGGTGCGGCCGGCGTGCTCGCAGACGCCGCGGACGCCGGGAATGTCCGCGCTGACCCGGTCGGGCCGTGGCGCTTGCACGGCGTGCTGTTCGACACGGATGACCTCTTCCACGCGGTCCACCGAGATGCCCACGCGGCCCGCGGGCGATTCGACGATGACGATCCGGTTGTCGACCGATCCGCGCGACTCCGTCGGACCCGGCATGGCGCCGAGGCGGACGACGGGGATCGAGAAGCCCCTGAGCTCAAAGCGCCCGGTCGCCGCCGAACCCAGATCGGGCGTGCGGACGATCTCGCGCACGTGCTGGATGTCCAGTGCGCACAAGAGGTCACCCACGCGGAAACGCACGAGCCGCAGGGGTTCGCTGCCCCGGTCGGGGCGATGGCGGATGTCGTTGGCGCTCATGGGTGGCGTCTCCGGTTCTGCAAGCAATTCGGAGCGATCGCCGTGCTGCTGCAGGACGGGGCGTCCAATTCCCGTCAGGCGGTCTTTCGATGCGCCCGCTGGTCCGCAACGTCCCCGATAACGGGCAGCTTCATGCGCTCCGCGGGAGGGGTCTTGCCCCCGTAGAACACCTGTGTCGCTCCTGCCCCGACCTCCCGGAGCAGCGCGGCGAGGCGCCCCGTGGGCATCACCCAGTCCACCTGCCCGGCGGCTGCGACAGTCCTGGGCACGGCGGCGAAGGTGCAGGTCGATGGGCACTGCAGGGCCACGCGACCGCCCGCGCGACGAACGGCCGCGGCACCGAGCACCCCGTCGTCGCCGTCGGCCGACAACTGCACGCCCAGCAGTCCGGCGCCGTACACGCGGGCGCCCGATTCGAACAGAGCGTTGGTGCGCGGTGCGTCCGGCGGGGCCGAATCACCGGATCGGAGTTGAACCCGGCCGGCGTCGTCGCGTTCAAGCGTGAGATCTCGTCCGCCGGCGCCAAGGTACACGCCGGGTCCGTCGATCCGCGCGTCTCGGTCCGCGTAGAAGACCGGGCAGGCGCAGTGCTGCGCGAGCCGGGCGGCGAGGCTCGCGGTGAACGGCTCGGGCATGCGCTGCGCCACGATGATCGGGACGCGCAAGGCCCGTGGGAGCAGGGCGAAGACGTCTTCGAGCGCGGGCGCCCCGCCCGCGCCGGATCCCACGACGATCGCGTCCGGCCGGAACAACCCGGCATCGGGGCCGTCCATGCGATCGGGAGCTTCTGCATTCTGGACTGGCCGGGAGCGCACCGCTCGTTGGCGTTCGGCCCCCATCGCGCGGAGCCGGGCGATCAGCCCGTTCTCGAACGAGCAATCCCCAACGCCAAAGGACGCGGGCTCCTTTGCGATCACGTCCGCGGCCCCGAGGCGCAGCGCCCGAAGCGCTTCGGCCGTGCCCTCGCCGGTCAGACTCGAGCACATGAGCACGGCGGGGGCGTGATCGCGGCACTTGATCCGGATCTGCCTGAGCGTGCCCAGGCCGTCGAGCTCGGGCATCTCGATGTCCAGCACGATCAGGTCGGGGCGGAGGGCCGTGGCCATCTCGACACCAACGCGCCCGTTGCGGGCCATCCCCGCCAGCTCGAGCCCGTCGGCGGCGTCGATGATCCGCCCGATCATGCCCCGCATGAACGCAGAATCGTCGATCACGAGCACGCGCACGCTTCGTCCTCCGGAATCTCCCCCGGGTTGGTTCATCGGGCCGATGCGGGACGTGCTTGACGGTGTCGCCGGCTCTTTGCCCCGGGATGGCGAGGAAAGAGCGCTGGGTGAAAGTTCTCAGCGCGGGTGCGGCGACCATCTACCGTCGGCCAAAAACAGAGCCGGCGTCGGTTGGACCGACGCCGGAGCGTGCCGTCAGGCGAATGCCCAGAAGAGGATTCGAACCTCCACTCCCGTTAAGGAACCACCACCTCAAGGTGGCGCGTCTGCCAGTTCCGCCATCTGGGCGAGATGAACCGGCGAACCGAGACGGCAGGCCGGCGGGTCGAGAGTATACGCCCCTCGCCCCGCCCGTCGAGCCCGCCCGGGCCGATCCCGCGGCTACGATCGGACTCAACCGCGGCGTCAAGCGAAAGTGGAGCGTGGGAGCGATGGTGATGGGAACCCAATCCGGGGCGATGCTGGACCAGATCAAGGCCCGGGCCGAAGCGGCCGGGGTGTTCGGACCCGTTCAGATCAAGAACAATCTGCTGGTCTGCGCCGCCGCCAACTCCGCCGAACCGGCGGATTATCGGGTCAGCCCGCAGGGCGACGGCTCGGTGTGGGTCGAGCTGGTGACGGCCGATCGCTGGCTGAGCGAATCGATCGAGACCGACCTGGTCCACACCGGCGACAAACTCAACGAACTGCTCGACGAGGAACTCGCCGAGCTGGGATGGGAGGGTCGGCCCTCGACGTTCGAGCACTTCCGCTCCGACGACATGCTGTTCACCTTCCGGTCCAAGGTCCCCGACCCCTCGCCCGAGCGGGTCGCGACGTGGCTGCTCGCCTACGAGGCCTGCTTCCGACAGTTGGGCGATATGGACGACTCGGGCGAAGACGACTAATCAGGCTGCCCCGGCGTGAGGGATGCCGGTGGGGCATACGGGGAGCCGATCGATGCGCATTTTCATGCTGGGGTGGGAGTTCCCGCCGTTTCTGGCGGGAGGTCTCGGAACGGCCTGCCACGGCCTGACCAAGAGTCTGGCGCAGCAGGGTCACGAGATCCTGTTCGTGCTGCCTCAGTCGGTGCCGGACGACCTGAAAACCCACGTCCAGCTGCTCGGGCCCAACACCCTCACGGCCCGGGCGGAACAGATCCGCCAGCGCGCCGCGGTCGGGGCGAGTGCGCCGCCCCCGGTGGGCGTGGTCGGTGTGGCGTCCGAGTCCGATGGCGAAGGCGTGCCGCTTGCGGGCGGTCGACCGGGTGCTGGTCCGTCCGCGGTGGGTGCGGACGCCGGCCCGGTGGGCGACGTGACGAGCCATCCCTACCCGGGCATCGACTTCGGTGACACCCTGACCAGGGTGGTCGACCGCCTCAACGCGGCGTCGGGGGGCGTGGGCGGACCGGTCGCCAAGGCGGAGCGGTTCGAGGCGCTGCGGAGTTCCTCGGCCGGCGAACTCGCGGCCGCCATGGACGAGGTGCTCGGCTCGCTCGAGCACATGGGCACCCGCGACGGGGGCTACGGGGGCGACCTCTTCGGCGACGCGCAGCGGTACGCCGGGCTGGCCGCGGCCCTGGGCGTGCACGAGCGGTTCGACGTGATCCACGCCCACGACTGGCTGACCTACCCGGCCGGCCTGGCCCTGCGTGCCCTGACCGGCAAGCCGCTGGTCGTGCACATCCACGCGACCGAGTTCGACCGTGCGGGCGAGCACATCAACCGGCAGGTCTACGACATCGAGCGTGCGGGCCTGAACGGGGCCGACCGGGTGATTGCGGTATCGCGCCTGACCAAGTCGATCGTGCACCGCCGGTACGGGGTGCCGGAGAACAGGATCGACGTGGTGTACAACGGCGTGGACCAGGACTCGGTCCAGCCCAAGCGGGGCATGGCCATCGAGCGGGACGAGAAGATCGTCCTGTTCCTGGGACGCATCACGATGCAGAAGGGCCCGGAGTACTTCATCCGCGCCGCCAAGCGGGTGCTCGAAAAGGAAGAGAAGGTCAAGTTCGTCGTGGCGGGCTCGGGCGACATGGCCGTCCGCATGATCGAGGAGGCCGCGGATCTGGGCATCGGGCACAAGGTGCTCTTCACCGGGTTCCTGCGGGGGCGGGACGTGGACCGGGTTTTCCGCATGGCGGACTGCTACGTGATGCCCAGCGTGTCCGAGCCGTTCGGCATCGCGCCGCTCGAGGCGATGCGCAACGACGTGCCGGTGATCGTGTCGCGCCAGTCGGGCGTTTCCGAGATCCTGACCCACTGCCTCAAGGTCGATTTCTGGGACACGGACGACATGGCCAACAAGATCGTGGCGGTCCTGCGGTACCCCCCGCTGAGCCAGACCCTGCGCGAGCACGGCCGGTTCGAACTCCGCGGGCTGGATTGGCGCGGGGCGGCGGAGAAGACGGTCAAGTCCTACGCCCGGGCGATCGCTTCAAAGTCGTGATCCGGGGCGGGGCGGCGGGTCACCCCACGTCCCGGCCCTCGAACAGCAGCACGGCGACGGACAGGAACACCACCATCTGGCACACGCTGTAGGCGAGCACCAGCAAGGTGTGCGACGCCGGGATGGGCTGGGCCTGCGTGATCGCGTCGACCAGCCAGAACGACTGCATGTTCGGGATCAGCCCCCACACGCCCAGCCACACGGGGCTGACCCTCGTCCGCGACGTGAACACCGAATCGCGGGCCAGGGGCGGCCGGTCCACGGCGACCGCCCGCGTGCCGGTCTGCTTGACGATCACCGTCAGGTCGTTGACCTCCGTGACCACGAGCGCGGGCTCGGTGGTCGGGCGCCCGGTGGCCAGTTCCTCGGCGGTGGGCACGCGGAACGCGGGGGTCACCAGGCCCACGCCGTTCGGCGAGGACCCGTAGTAGAACGGGTCGCCCGGTTTGATCGGGGTCCGCGGCGGCCCGAGCAGCTGGATGCGGTACTCGGCGCCGGGCTCGATGAACACCGCCTCGCGCCACACGGGGTCGTTGGCGATCGGGCCCATCCGCAGCACGTCCTTGGCGTCGACGTAGTCGTCCAGGCGGAAGCCCCGCTCCTCGAACTCCTCGGGCGTCATCCCGGCGCGCTCGGCGGCCAGCGGCACGGTCTTGTCCCTGTGGAAATCCAGCAGGTCGGCCGAGGTCATCGGGAACGCGAAAGCGATCTGGCCGACCCGATCGTTGTGGTAGACGTTCCGGCCCACAACGTAGTTGCTCAGCAAACCCACCATGAAGAAGATCAGGCACACCACGATGGTCATCACCTGGCCGAGGCGCGTGGACGCGGCCACGGCGATCGACGTCAT
This sequence comes from uncultured Phycisphaerales bacterium, assembly GCA_963975575.1. Taxonomy (GTDB): domain Bacteria; phylum Planctomycetota; class Phycisphaerae; order Phycisphaerales; family UBA1924; genus UBA6054. The sequence goes on from CAXBHL010000001.1 coordinate 652,035, forward strand.
CACCAGCAGCGCCCCGCCCAGGCAAAGGCACGCCAGCATGATCTGCGGCTTGAGGTCGGTCCCGATCGGCTGCAGTTCCCACTTCTTGCCGATCAGCAGCACCAGCAAGTAGCCGACCCACATAATCGGCAGCAGCAGCAGGGCCGCGGTCTGCGGGAAAGACCACCCGTACATGAAGTTGCCCGCCGCCGCCAGGGCCAGGGCAAAGAAGAAGCCCCCGACCCCGAACACGACCACCGGCTGGTCCACATAGTCCGCGGCCGTGGTCAGCACGCCGTGGCGGATGGCCAGCAGGAGCATCGCGACCATCACGGCGATGCCGACGACCATGGCGGCCGCCACCCCCAGGAACTTGCCCAGGATCACCGTGGTCCGGCCGATCGGCTTGGACACGACGGTCAGGATCGTTTTGTTCTCGATCTCCCGCGAGATCGAGGCCGTGGCGATGAAGGCCGCCAGCACCATGCCGCAGACGAACACGGTCGCCAGGGAGACATCGAAGAGCAGCTTGTCGTCTCCGGTGACCTCCCCCGGCACGTTCTGGTAGCCCATGCTGAACCCGGATACCCAGGTGTTGAGGACCTGGAGCAGGCCCGCGATCAGCATCATCACGAGAAAAACCGGCTGGCGGAGGCTCTCGACAAAGGCGTTGCGGGCGATGGGCAGCAGTGCTTGGGTCATGGGATGGGTCGATGGTAGTGGGGGTGCTCCAGCGGCGTCGGTGGGGGATCCGGCCCCGTGACGGGCGTCGGGTCCGCCCCGTCCGGGCGGTGGGGGAGTCGTTTGGAATCTCCGACGCCGGCCCGTGCGAACCGGCGGGCCCCGGGGGTCGTAGGGGGCCCGGTGGACTCGCGCCCTCAACGCGGCCACAATACTCCCCCCGACGCGTCCGGGTTCGCCCCGAGCCCGACGCCACCACCAAGACGACCGCCACCGGCGTGACAGAGCACGCCGCGGAGGACAGGCCGACCAATGATCAAAGGCGATCACCTCGCGTACCGCAGAGCGGCACTGGTTTGTACCCTCGGGCTCGTCATCCAGGCGATCCTGACCGTCGTCCTGTTCGTGTACGCCCGGTTCACGGGCGATCACGCGGCCGGCACGTCGGTCTACCTGCTCGGGTCCGGACTGATCGTCTGGGCCACCCTGCTTCTGGTGTTCGACCAGCAGCGGCGCGAGCGCCTCGAGTCCATCGAGGCCGAGCAGCTCAACGCCGCGGGGGGCTCCTCCAGCGCGTTCGAGGCCTCCAACGACGACCTCCGCGTCGCGGCCCGACGCCTGGCGACCATCCAGAAATGGGTGGTTCCCCTGGCCAGCATCGCGGTCGCCGCCATCAACCTGACCGGCGGCATCATCCGTCTCAAGGACTGGTCCGACGTCGGCAACAAGATCGGAACGCTGCCGGGCTCGCTGGGGTGGACCCTCTCGCTCGGCCTGGGCATCGCCGTGGCCATGTTCGTCTTCGCCCGCTTCGTCTCGGGCATGGGCACGTTGCGTCCGTGGTCGAGCCTGCGGGCCGGGGCGGCGCAGGCGGTGGCGATCGCGCTGATCGGCCTGCTGATCGCGGCCGGCGCCTTCTTCCAGATGGCGCTGTCTCAGTCGTGGATGGCGGTCGCCGTGCCCTACATCGTGCCGGTGATCCTGATGATCCTCGGTGTCGAGACGGTCCTGCACCTGGTCTTCGACCTCTACCGCCCGCGCGGCGCGGGCGACGAGCCCCGCCCGGCCTTCGATTCCCGCCTGCTCGGCCTGGTCGCCGCCCCGGACCGCATCGCCGAATCGGTCGGAGAGGCGGTCAACTACCAGTTCGGTGTCGATATCTCCGGCTCGTGGTTCTATCAGCTCCTCTCCCGCTGGGTGTTCGGGCTGGTGGCGATGGGATTGCTGATCGCCTGGCTGCTGACGGCGGTGGTCGTGGTCCAGCCCTACCAGCGCGGCCTGATCCTCACCTTCGGCAAGGTCACCGAACCGCTGTTCAGCATGGGCGACCGGGGCGAGACCGGCGACATCGGCCCGGGCCTGCACGTCAAGTTCCCCTGGCCGATCTCGACCTTCGAGATCCCCACCGTCGGCGATCGGAGCCGGCGCGGCGGCGACGGCGGGCAGTACGCCACCGCCGGTGTTCGCGTGCTCCAGCTCGGCAGTTCACCGCCCGACGACCCGCTCAAGCCGATCCTCTGGGGCGAGCAGCACGCCGCCCGCGAGTACCTCAACATCGTCCAGCCCGGCCTCGACACGGTGGTGACCCGCAGCGGCGGGACCAGCACCGCCTCCGGTCTGTCGCTGCTCGCCATCGAGGTCCCCGTCCAGTACGTCGTCCGCGACGTTGAACTCTTCGACCGGTTCGCCGCCCCGGGGTACCGCGAGAGCCTGCTCACCTCGGTGGGCCGCCGCGCGGTGACGCAGTACATCGGACAGATGTCCATCGACGAGGTCATCGCCAGCAAGCGCGTCGAGATTTCCGGCGATCTCAAGGCGATCCTCGAGGAGGCCTACGGCCGCTTCAACGGCGGCCAGGGGGCGGGCATCGAGATCCTCTTCGTCGGTGCGCACGGCGTGCACCCGCCCATCAAGGTGGCGCCCAACTTCGAACGCGTCGTCAAGGCCCGCCAGAACCGCGAGGCCGTCATCGAAGAGGCGATGAAGGAAAAGACCACCCGACTGACCGCCGCCGCGGGCTCCGTGGACCTGGCGGGCCAGATCGTCGCCAAGCTCGTCCAGCTCGACGGCGTCCGCGGCCAGGGCACCGACGAGGAGACGGAACTCGAGCTGCAGGTCCAGCGTCTGCTCGAGCAGACCGGGGGCCAGGCGGGTGAGCTGCTGCTCTCCGCCGGCGCCGAGCGTTGGGACCGGCACATGTCCGAGCGCGGGCGTGCGGCGCTGCTGCAGGGCCAGAACATGGCCTACCTGGCCGCCCCGAGCCTTTTCCGTTCCAAGATGTACTTCGACGCCCTCCGCGACGCCATGGCGGACGCGCGGGTGTATGTCACCCCCGATTCCATCCCCGCGCTGCACATCCGCATGGAACTGCAGGACAGCGCGATGGGCCGGGACGTTCTCGATGAAACCGCCGGCCAGGACCTGGCCCGCTAAGACAGGCGAACACCGCCGCATGCCCGGACCAAGCCGGGCGATGGAGCCGCGACCGTGGGAAAGAAACTCCTCAGCCTGCCCGCCATCGTCATGTACGTCGTGGTGGCCGCCCTGCTGCTGTTCAGCACCACCTATACCGTTCGGTTCACCGAGCGGGCGGTGCTGACCACGTTCGGCAAGGCCGGGCCGAACTCGATCAAGACCGAACCCGGTCTCAAGTTCAAGATGCCCTACCCGATCCAGCAGGTCACCAAGTACGACAGCCGGATCCGCATGGTGCAGGGCCAGTCCGAGACGCAGCAGACCGCCGACGACTTCCAGATCGTTATGGAGGCGTTCCTGACCTACCGCGTCACCGACCCGCTCGAGTTCTTCCGCAGCTTCTCGGGCGCCGGCGAGCGGGCGGTCGATCACTTCAACCGCGCCGAAAGCAACGTGCTGCGTGACCTGCTCCGCTCGGCCATGGGCGAGACCAGCAAGTTCCGGATGGACGAGCTGTTCACGCCGGTCGCCGGCGCGTCCAAGCTGCCCGAGCTTGAGTCCCGCATCGCCACCCTGCTCGAGCAGGGCGGCGAGGCCGGCAAGGCGCTCTCCAGCTACGGCATCGAGATCGTCTCCGTCGGCGTCGACCGCATCATCCTGCCCGAGGAGACCACCGAGTCGGTCATCACCCGCATGGGCGCCAACCGCGACCGGCTCGCCGAGCGGTTCGAGTCCGAGGGCCGCTCGCAGGCCCAGGCCATCCGCGCCGAGGCCAACTCCAACGCCGAGAAGATCCTCGCGTTCGCCCGGCGTCGCGCCGACGAGATCCGCGCCCGGGGCGAGGCCGAGGCCGCGCCCTACCTGGCAGACCAGAACGTCAACCCCGAGCTGGCCGTGTTCATCCAGAACATCAGCATGATGCGCGACGCGATGGCCAAGAAGTTCACCCTGATCTTCTCGACCTCCGACTTCGGCATGCAGCTCTTCGACCCCGAGATCCTCAACCGCACCGGCTCGAACCTGCCCGTGCCCAAGCCCAACCCGAACCGCGTCGCCGAAACCGCCGGCTCGGAGAACTGATCCATGACCGACCACGGCCCCAATCAAGACGGCCCGCCCGCAGAAGGCGTCGACCCGACGCCCGAGAGCGCCGCCCCGGTCAGCACCCGCGGCCCCTCCGTCCGCCTCCGCGACGCCACCTCCGGCGCCCGCGGCCAGGGCGGCCCCCGCATGGACCCGGCCAACCAGTCGCTGGCCGACGCGCTGCGATTCACCTACGGCCTGCTCAAGTTCGCCATGCTCATCCTGGTGATCCTCTTCGCCATCTCCGGCGTCAAGACGATCAACGAGGGCGAGCGCGGCATCCGTGTCTTCCTCGGCAAGCCCACCGCGCTCAACCTCACGCCCGGCATCCATCCCAACCTGCCCTACCCCATGGGCGAGATGATCCGCATCGGCGAGGGCAGCGTCGAGGTCAAGATCGGCCGAGCCTTCATGCCCTACGGCACCGGCATGGAGACCGACGACCTGGCCATGGCCGCCCGCGCCGAACAGTTCTCGGCCGACGCGATGCTCAAGCCCGGACGCTCGGGCTCGAACATCACCAGCGACCTGAACATCGCGCACACCCAGTGGACCGCGACCTACCGGCGCACGGACCACCGGATGTACACCGAGAACATCCTGCCCGAGCAGGAGGAGTACCTCGTCCGCGCCGCCGTGCAGCGCGGCGTGGTCCTCACGCTGGCCGGCGTCAGCATCGACGACCTGCTCAAGCAGTCCGGCGACTCCGCCGCCGCCGCCCGCGTCCGCGAGATCGCCCAGAGCACGCTGGACGAGATGGACAGCGGCATCACGGTCGACCGCGTGACCCTGAGCCGCAAGATCCCGCCGACCTACCTGCTCGACAAGTTCAACTCCGTCCAGAGCGCAGCCCAGCGCGCCGGCAAGAACCGCGAGGACGCCCTGCTCGAGCGCGACCAGCGGCTCAACGAGGTCGCCGGGAACGCGGCGCCGGTGCTCATCGCCGCCATCAACGAGTACGAACGCCTGACCGAACTCGGCCAGGCCGACGAGGCCGAGGAACTGCTCGCCCAGATCGACGCCGTGCTCGAGGGCCGCCCCGCCAGTATCGACGGCCAGATCTACGCCGCGGGCCTGATCGCCGGCCGCGTCTCCGAGGAACTCGAGCAGGCCCGCTCCGGCGTGTCCACCCGCGTCTCGCAGGCCATCGCCGACCGAGACCTGTTCCGCGCCAAGCTCGCCCAGTTCGAGTCCAACCCCCGCCTGATGATCAGCCGCGACTGGTCGGCCGCCATGGCCGAGTTCCTGGCCAAACCCTTCGTGCAGGCCATGATCCTGCCCCCCGGCGTGACCACCGCCGAGCTGCTCATCAACGAGGACCCCGCCATCGTCCGCGAGCTGGACCGCGAGCGCAAGCGTCAGGAGGCCCAGCGGGCCGCCGACGAGCGGATGGAGAACTTCCGGCGCAGCGTGTACTCGACGCAGCGCGGCATCCGGGAAGCCGAAGAATGACGACCGCCGCCGCGAGCCAGCCCAGCGCCGTCCCGGCCGCCACCGGCCGCCCGGTGATCGCGTGCCAGCGCCTCTCCAAGGTCTTCAAGGACTTCTGGATGCGCGACCGCGCCCGTGCCGTCGACGGCATCGACTTCGTCGTCAACGAGCGCGAGGTCTTCGGCCTGCTCGGCCCCAACGGCTCGGGCAAGTCCACCACCATCAAGCTCATCCTCGGCCTGCTCAAGCCCACATCGGGGCGCGTGGCCGTCTTCGGCAAGCCGCCCACCGACGTGGCCACCAAGAAGCGCGTCGGCTACCTGCCCGAGGAGTCCTACCTCTACCCCTTCCTCAACGCCCGCGAGACGCTGGACTACTACGGCAAGCTCTTCGGCCTGGACTACAAAGTCCGCCAGCGCCGCATCGACGAGCTGCTTGACATGGTCGGCCTGACCCACGCCCAGCACCGCCAGGTGCGCGAGTACTCCAAGGGCATGCAGCGCCGCATCGGCATCGCTCAAGCCCTGATCAACGACCCCGACCTGCTCATCCTCGACGAGCCCACCACCGGGCTGGACCCGATCGGCACCCGCCAGGTCAAGGACCTGATCCTCGACCTGGGCCGGCGCGGCAAGTCCATCGTCCTCTCCAGCCACCTGCTGGCCGACGTCGAGGACGTCGTCGACCGCATGGTCATCCTCTACGGCGGCAAGATCCGAGGCGAGGGCACCTGCGAGGACCTTCTCGCCTCCACCGATCGCACCACCATCGAGGCCGATCACCTCGACGAGGCCACCCTCGCCGAGATCGACGAGGTCATCCGCCGCCGCTCCGGCGGCGTCAAGAGCGTGCGCAAGGTCGCCGCCCCCCGCCAGAAGCTCGAGGAGCTGTTCCTGGGCATCGTCGAGCGGGCCCGCACCGAGCGGACCGCCACCTCCGGCGCCACCGAGGGCGGCTCCACCGCCGCGTTCCTCCGCGAAGCCAACCGCGCCGAAGAGGCCGACGCCGTCATCGACCGGCTCATGGCCGACGCCGAGCCCGTCGCCCCCGACGCGCCCGCCGACGCGTCCACCGACGCGGCCCGGCCCGAAGAGGCCGCGCCGCGCCCCAGCGGGCCCGATGCGTCCGTGATCGACGAACTCGTGTCCGACAGCCCGGCCACCGAAGAGCAGCCGCCCCGCCCGGCCGCCCCGCGGGACGCCGCCCCGCCCGACGTCGACGACGACGTCATCGGCAACCTGCTCGACGACGCGGGCGACGACGACCGCGGGGGAGGCAACCGGTGAGTTTCAGCGACCGGCTCGGATCGATCGATCGTGTCCAGAAGTCGCGTCCGTTCATGATCGCGGCCACCGTGATCGTGGTGCTGCTCGCCGCGGGAACCATCGGCTGGGCCTACCTCCAGGCCGCCACCGACCCCAGCGGGGTGCGAGAGGCCCTCGCCACCACCCCCGAGTTCCTCACCGACGCCGAGGGCAACCAGTTCATCAACCCCCAGCGCATCGAGCTGCGGACCGCGGCCGACGTCATCAGCGCCGCCCGCTCCCCCAACTCGTTGACCATCGGCGTGCTGCTCGCGGCTGGCGTCGTCCTGCTCGTCCTCTGGCTGGGGCTGGGGCTGAGCTACCTGGCGATCCTGCTGGCCGCGCTGGCCATCGGACTGCCGATGCTGCTCAACCCCCGGTCGGCCCCGTTCGGGTTTGTCATCATCGGCGGCTCGCAGCTCACCCTGGCGTTCATCGTCCTGCTCCGCGGCGCGAGCCTGCTGTTCACCCCCGCCCGCCCGGTGCTGGCCATCGCCCGCAACGTGCTGGCCGAGGCCATCCGCATGAAGGTCTCGCTGATCTTCATCGCCATGCTCATCGTGATGCTCGCATCCCTGCCGCTGGTCCTCAACGGCGAGCAGCCCCTGCGGTTCCGCGTCCAGGCCTTCCTGCAGTACGCCAACCAGTTCGCGTTCTGGATCACCGCCCTGCTCGTGCTCTTCTTCGGTGCGGCCACGGTCGCCTTCGAGCAGCGCGACAAGATCATCTGGCAGACCATGACCAAGCCCGTCTCGGCCGCCAAGTACGTGCTCGGCAAGTGGCTCGGGGTCGCCACGCTGGCGGCGGTGCTGGTGCTGGTCAGCTCCGCCGGCGTGTTCATGTTCACCGAGTACCTCCGCGGCCAGCCCGCCGGCGGCGAGGTCCGCCCATACGAGCCCCGCGACGCGAGCCTGACCATGACCGAGGACCGCATGCTCCTCGAGACCCGGGTGCTCACCGCCCGCAAGCCCGTCGTGCCCAACCTCCCCTTCGACCCGGCCGGCACCGAGTTCGACCGCGCGGTCGAGCAGCGCATCGAGGGCATCCAGCGCCTCGGCGACTACACCCCCTCGCCCGCCGACCGCGCCCGCTTCCGCGACGAGGCCGTCCGCGAGGCCGTGACCGCTTTCCGCTCGATCGACCCCAACACCGAACGCTACCAGGAGTTCGAGTTCTCCGGCCTGCAGGACGCCAAGCGCCGCGGCGTGCCCCTGACCCTGCGGTACAAGATCAACGCCGAGGGCAACCGCCCCGATATCTTCTATGCGCTGACCTTCATTTTCGAGGACGGCACCCCCGTCTTCCGCGAACGCACCGGCCTGGGCTTCTCCCACACCATCACCATTGCACCGGAGATGATCGACGACCGGGGCCAGATCCGCTTCCGGCTCTACAACGGTCTGCTCTCGATCAACAACGAGGGCGGCATCGTCTTCCAGCCCAACACCAACTCCATCACCATCCCCTCCGACGGGCTGGAGATCTCCTACCAGGTCGGCAGCTTCCAGGCCAACTTCCTCCGCGTGCAGGCCGTCCAGTGGGTCAAGCTCGCCTTCCTGGCCATGCTGGCCGTGTGCGCGGCCACCTTCCTAAGTTTCCCCGTCGCCTGCCTGGTCGCCATCGGCACCTTCTTCATCGCCGAGAGCTCCGGCTGGGTCACCAACGCCCTGCCCGGCTGGGGCACCACCGACACCGACGGCAACTTCCAGTTCTACCGCTGGGCCATTTACCACTTCGCCGAGACCGTCAGCGGCGTCTTCCGCGTCTACAACGACCTCAGCCCGGCCGAACGGCTCGCCGACGGACGACTGCTCTCGTGGGGCAGCGTCAGCACGGGGGCGATGTTCCTGATCGTCGCGTCCGCCGCCATCTACGGCATCGGCGTGTACGCGTTCCGCTCCCGCCAACTCGCGATCTATTCCGGCCACTGACACGTACCACAGGATGAGCGGGGGCCGGCCCCCCTCCGCACCTTTCAGAACGAACCCGCCGAACCCGCCGAGACAGTCCATGGGATCCAACCTCCGAATCCGGCTCATCGCGTTGCTCGCCTTGCTCGCAGGGCTGGTCGGTTCGGGCGTGATGAACTCGGTCGTCGCCGCCTCCGTCGGGCGCAACGAGCTGGCCTACACCGACCGTGCCGAGGACGGCGACCCGCCGCAGGTCGCCATCGGCATCGCCATGGGTGCCCTCCGTGGCCTGTTCGTCAACTACCTCTGGATCCGCGCCAACTCCGCAAAGGAAGAAGGGCGCTACTTCGAGGCCGTCGAACTCGCCCGCCAGATCACCCGCCTCCAGCCCCGCTTCCCCCGCGTGTGGTCCTTCCACGCCTGGAACCTTGCTTACAACATCTCCGTCACCACCCAGACCCCCGAGGAACGCTGGGATTGGGTCAACGCCGGCGTCCGCCTGCTCCGCGACGAGGGACTCAGGGCCAACCCGTCCGACATGCTCATGCACCGCGAGCTGGGCTGGATCTTCCTGCACAAGATCGGCGGCTACACCGACGACGCCAACCAGTACTACAAGCGTGAACTCGCCTACGAGTGGCACAACATCATGGGCACCAAGCCCGAGATCCCCCCCGATCAGCGCGACCGCGACTCGGTCATCGCCATCTACGCGCAGTGGGTCCAGGACATCGTCGACGCCCCGGACACCCGCGCCGCTCTGCGCGAGCTCTCCCCAGAGGCCGCCGACATTCTCACCGCCTACGAGAACGACCTCGGCGAGGAGATCGACTACGACTTCCTGCGCCGGGCCCAGCTCCACGACGAGCTGGTCCGCGCCCGCAACACGGGGTTCATGAAGGACCAGGTCGGACCCAAGACCGCCGCGTTCGCCGCCCTCCGCGAGCGGTTCAAGAGCGAGGAGGCCTGGAACCTCGCCCGCAACCACGCCCGCAAGCGCGTGCTCATCGACGACTACAACATGGAACCGATCCGCATGGTGCAGATCGTCCAGAAGTTCGGCCCGGTGGACTGGCGCGTCCCGGCCGCCCACGCCCTGTACTGGTCCGCCCGCGGCACCGACGTCGGTCGCATGGAGGTCAACTTCCACAACTCCGCCTCGCTCGACTTCGTCAACGCCTACCGCATCGTGCTCCAGTCCGTCCAGGAACTCTGGCGCTTCGGCGACATGTACTTCAACTACCTCGACGTGCACGAGCAGCAGGCCGGCGTCTACTTCGTCGCGCCCAACCCCTACTTCATCCCCACGTATGGCGACATGCTCGAAGAGGTCGTAGAGGCCTCGGGCATCTTCGAGTCCGAGGGCCGCGCCTACCGCCCCTTCGCGGCCGGCTACGAGAACTTCCTCCGGGACGCCATCCGTTATTTCTACCGGCGCGGCGATTTGCGCCAGGCCAACTTCTGGTTCACCAAACTGCGCACCTGGGGCGAACAGAACTTTAACGACCCCGGCAAGGCCATTGAGGTGACCCTCTCTTTGCCCGACTTCGTGGACCGCCAGCTCTTCGAGAGCTACGGCGCCCCGCAGGTCGCGGTCTCGGAGGTCTACGGGGCCCTGCAGGGCGCGTTCATCGAGGGCCTGCTGGCGGGCGACCGCGAGCGCTTCGAGGGCATGTTCAACTACGCCCGCCGCGCCCACCAGCTCTTCATGCGCGAGCAGCTCCGCGACGTCGTCGCGGGCCAGAACACCGCCCGCATGGAGTACATGGACCGCGACTTCACCTTCGTCGCCGGCATCGCCCTGTCCAACATGATCGGCGCGCTCGGCCCGGAAGAGGCCGAGATCCTCTACACCTACACCCCCGAGGACCTGCGGCGCTACGCCTACCAGGCCATCGAGCAGCGCTTCCGCCCCGGCATGGAGGAGCTGGCCAAAGCCGGCCTCGTCGAGCCCTTCGACGTGATCTTCCCAGAGCCGCCCGGCATGGACGCCCACCGCGCCCGCGTGGAGCAGAAACTCCTCGAACGCCAGCAGCGCGGCGTCCAAGGCATCGGTCGCGACTGATCCTCGTCTCCGGGCGGCTCAGCCCAGCAGGCGGTCGCGTGCCGCCCGGTACCGCGCCAGCGTGCCGGCCACCACGTCGTCCGGCAGCGCCGGCCCGGGATCGGACTTGTCCCACGCCCCCGCGTCCACGAGCGATTGCAGGTGCTCGCGGACGAACTGCTTGTCAAAGCTCGCCTGCGCACGCCCCGGCCCGTACGACGCCGCCTCCCAGAACCGGCTCGAGTCCGGCGTGAGCGCCTCGTCGATCAGCACCGGCTCGGCGTCGGTGTCCGCCGTCCCGTCCGCCCGCAGCGGCAGCCCGAACTCGAACTTCGTGTCCGCGAGGATGATCCCCCGCGCCGCCGCGTACTCCGATGCCATCGCGTAGATCGCAAGCGACCGCGCCCGCAGTTTTTCCATCAGCGCCCGCCCGCCCATCGCCGCCGCGTGGGTGCACGCCGCCTCGAAACCGATGTTCTCGTCGTGCCCTTCCTCGGCCTTGGTCGCCGGCGTGAAGATCGGCTCGGGCAGTTGCTCGCACTGCGCAAGCCCCGCCGGCAGCGCCACACCGCACACCGATCCGGACCTCTGGTAGTCCTTCCAGCCGGTCCCCTCCAGGTAGCCGCGCACCACGCACTCGACCGGGATCACCGCGCAGCGCCGCCCGATGGTCACGCGCCCGCGCAGGTCCGCCCGCCCGGTCGTCGCCGTCAGCGCCCGGTCGGGGACCAGCGCGTCGTCGGTCGAGATCAGGTGCGTGGGCCCCAGCCCGGCGTCCTCGATCTGGCGAAGCCAGAACGCCGCGATCTCCGTCAGCAGCCGCCCCTTGCCGGGGATGGGCGTAGGCATCACCACGTCGAAAGCGCTCAGCCGGTCGCTGGCGACCATCAGGATGGCGTCGGACCCGCCCGGCCCCTCCCCGGGCAGCCGGTAGGTGTCCCGGACCTTGCCCACCCGCCGGTCCGGCAGGTTCAGGTCTGTGGAAAACACCGCCGATCCGTGCCGCCCTGTCGCGTTTGTTGGCATGCCCGGAGGGTATCCGGGCCCGCACCGCCCCGCCGGACCCGTCCGGGCTCGCCCCGGCCGCAGATCCGCCGTAAGGTATCCGAACGCCCGCCGACGGCCCGACGCCGCCCCGGGTCAAAGTGCCCGGACCGGGCGGTGGTGTGTAGACCCGATGCTGGCCTTTGCCGTAACCAAGAGACTGGCCCCCCCGGCCCAAGGCGTGCTGCACGGAGCGTCCGTGGTGGGCCCGGATTCCGTCCCCGTCACCGGCTCGGCCATCGCCGAGCCCGGCCTGATCCGCTGCGAGAAGACCAACGCGGAGGCCGCAGCTCTCTCGCTGCAGGTCAACCTCGACGCCCGGGCCCTGGCCACCATCGACGCGGACCCCCTGCCCGACGGCAGCCCGCTCCGCCCCATGGGCGAGCTGATCCTGCAGACCTGCCTCCTGCCCGAGCGCGACCGGCCCTACCTGCTCACCCTCGAGCTGGCCCGCCACCGCGTCATGCTGATCCTCAACAAGCTCGAGGAGTGGCAGGCGTTCGAATCGCTCGCCGACGACCCGGTGATGCCCGTGGTCGACCACGCCCGCGACGCGTTCACCCGCGCCTTGGTCGCGCTCCCGCACGGCGCCGCGCCCGACGACGATGCGGACCGCCTCGCCCTGCGTGCCCTCTGGATCGCGATGGAAGCCTCCGAGCGTCTGGCCGTGCGTCAGGCCGAGCTGGACTTCGGCGGGCCCGCCCGCGCCGAGATGCACGCCAGAGCGGCCGACGACCTGGGCGCCAGCCAGCCCGTGCTCCACCCCACCCGGGCCGGCCTCGTGCTGCCGCACGCCCCGGCCATCGGCTGCGCGATATCGCCGCTGGTCTTCTCCGAGCAGGCCAAGGGCCTCGCGGCCAACACCGCCGACTTCATCACCATGCCCGTCCGCTGGATCGAGATGGAGCCCGCCGAGGGCGAGTACGCCTTCGCCCGCACCGACCGCTGGATCGAATGGGCCGTCCGAACCGCCAAACTCCCCGTCGTCGCCGGCCCGGTCGTCGACTTCCGACCCCACGCCGTGCCCGAGTGGCTCTACATCTGGGAGAACGACTACGAAACCCTGCGGGAACTCGTCTACGAGCACATGAAGGCCGTGGTGACCCGCTACCGGCGGACCGTGTCCCGCTGGACGGTCTGCTCGGGCCTGCACGCCAACCGGAACTTCGCCTTCACCTTCGAGCAGATGATCGACCTGACCCGCATCTGCGTGCTGGTTGTCCGCAAGCTGCACCCCAAGGCCAAGGTCCAGGTCGAGATCGTCGAGCCCTGGGGCGAGCACCACTCCGCCGACCGGCGCTCGCTGCCCCCGACGCTCTACGCCGAGATGCTCGCCCAGGCGGGCATCCAGTTCGACACGCTGGCCCTGCGCGTCCAGATGGGCGTGCCCGCCCCGGGCCTGGCCACGCGAGACCTGATGGCCTTCTCCGCCATGCTCGACCAGTACGCCGCCCTCGACCGGCCCATCGCCCTCTCGGCGGTGGGGGTCCCCGCGGCCCCGATCGACCCCGCCTCCCTCGCCGATCCCGACGCGCCCGCGGAAGAGCCGGACGAGCCCGGCGCCGCCCGCTCGGGGGGCACCTGGCGTCAGCCCTGGTCGCCCCAGGCCCAGGCCGACTGGGCCAGCGCCTTCCTCTCCGTCGCGCTCGCCAAGCCGTTCGTCCAGTCGGTCTGCTGGCAGGACCTGGCCGACCCGCCCAGTTCCGCCGAGATGCCCAAGGGCGCGCTCGCCGACGCGGCCATCGCCCCGCGCCCCGTGCACGAACGCCTCGCCGCCCTGCGATCCGCCCTGATCCGGGGCGATATGCCCGCCCAGGCCCGCGCCTTCGCGGGCCCGGCCCGGGCGCCCCAGCCGACCGCCTGACCCCACCAACCAACCCCGCCACCAGACCCCAACCCATGCCCGCTTTGGAACCAGAGCGTCAGACCGCCCGCCGCACCGCAGCGCGGCCCACCCGCCTCGCCGCGGCCGGCGTCCTGCTGGTCGCGGCCATCACCGGCCTGACCGCCACCGCCGACCGCCGCCCGATGCCCGCGCATCCGACCGAGCGGGCCGCCCCGGTCCCCTCGGTGCGGATCAATCTCAACACCGCCACCGCCGCCGAGCTCGAACTGCTGCCCCGCATCGGCCCCGCCCTCTCGGCACGGATCGTTGAGGATCGCCGTGTCAACGGCCCGTTCCGCTCGGTCGAGGACCTGGACCGCGTTCGGGGCATCGGCCCTCGCACGATCCTGAACATCCGAGAGCACGTGACGGCCGAATAGCCGCAAATCCCGGGCTCCCGGCGTGGTCCGGGCCCCGCGAACGACCAAAAATCCGTCAGACCGCCGCGCCCGGCGCGGCCCGGAACTCCATGGCCGACCTGACGAACATCGCAGAGCGGGACGCACCGGTGCGCGCACTGGCCGATGCCCTGCGCGACGGCCGCCGGGTGGTCGCGACGGGCAACGTCGGCCCGTCCGTGTCCTTCACCGCGCTGGCCGTGGCTCGGATGATCTCCCGGACCGTGCTGATCGCCTGCGCCCACACCGACGAGGCCGAGGACATCGCCGCCGAGGTCAACGCGCTCGAGCCGGGCGCGGGCACCATCGTCCCCGCACTCGAGCTGGCCCCGGGCGAGACGAACGTGTCCGCCGAACTCTTCGCCCAGCGTGCCACCGTGCTGCGACGCCTCCGCGACGGCCACGCGCCCCGCGTGCTCATCGTCCCGGTCGCCTCGCTCATGCAACCCGCCCCGTCGCCCGAGCGCCTCGACACCCTGGTCCGCACGCTGATCAGGGGCGACGCCCCGGGCCTGTCGAACCTCATCGACTGGCTCGTCGCCGCCGGGTACGACCGCGTCGAAACGGTCGAGGACCCCGGCCAGTTCGCCGTCCGCGGCGGCATCGTCGACATCTTCTCCCCCGTCTCTGGCGAGGCCGGCCCCCCGGCCCCCGTCAGGCTCGATTTCTTCGGCGACGAGATCGACTCCCTCCGGGAGTTCGATCTCGAGACCATGGGCTCGGACCGGGCGCTGGACCGCTGCACGCTGGCGGCCGCCGGACAGACCGCGCTGGCCGAGTCCCGCGATGACACCTCCGTGATCGAGTACGCCCCCGGAGGAACTGTGGTGATCCTCGCCGAGACCTTCGAGGTCGTCGAGCAGGCCCGCGGCTATTTCGAGCGGGTCTCCGACGGCCGCACGATCTACCCGCCCCCCAAGGTTCTCAAAGCGCTCTCCGAACGCACCCACGCCCTGGCCGAACTCAACCAGTTCTCCGCCGGCGCGGCCACGGCCGATGTCCGCATCGACCTGCCCGTGTCGCCGCTTCCCGCCTTCGACAAGGAGGTCGGCCAGGCCGTCCGCGAGTTGGCCGAGTTGGCCGAGACCGCCCGCGTGATCCTCGCCTGCGCGTCTAACGCCGAGGCCGCCCGCCTGGGCGAACTCATCGCCACCCACGCCCCGGGCACCGACATCGAACGCCGCGTGCTCGACATCCGCCGCGGCATGGTCTGGGGCGACGGCGAACTCCACGGCGACGGCACCGACCACGCCGGCGCCCCGCCCCGGACCGCGCTCGTCCCCTCGGGCGAGCTGCTGCACCGCTCCAGCGTCCGACGCCGGGTGTCCAAGATCCGCGCCGGGCGCGCGATGGACACCTTCCTGGACATCGCCGAGGGCGACTATGTCGTCCACGCCGACCACGGCATCGCCAGGTTTACCGGACTGGCCGTGCTGCCCGCCGGCGGAACCAAGGACAAGGCGAAGGCCACGCCCCCGCCCGGCATCAAGGGCCCGCCCAGGAAGAAGCCCGACGAGAAGGCGATGGAGGAATACCTCACGCTCGAGTTCGCCGGCAAGAGCCGCCTGCACGTGCCCTGCTCGCAGATCGACCTCGTCCAGAAGTACATCGGCGGCTTCCGCGGCAAGCCCCAGCTCTCCGCCATCGGAGGTCGCAAGTGGAAGGGCCAGAAGGAGCGCGTCGCCGAGTCGGTCAAGGACCTCGCCGGCGAACTGCTCCGCGTCCGCGCCGCCCGCGAGCACATGCCCGGCATCGCCTATCCGCAGGACACGCCGTGGCAGAACGAGTTCGAGTCCGAGTTCCCCTACGAAGAAACCGAGGACCAGCTCGCCGCCCTCATCGAGATCAAGAAAGACATGTCCCGCAACCGCCCGGCCGACCGCCTGATCTGCGGCGACGTGGGCTTCGGCAAAACCGAACTGGCCATCCGCGCCGCCTTCAAGGCCTGCGAGTTCGGCAAGCAGGTTGCGGTCCTCGTGCCCACCACCGTGCTGGCCGAGCAGCACGAACGCACCTTCGCCAGCCGCTTCGCGGACTACCCCTTCCGCGTCGAGTCGCTCAGCCGCTTCAAGACCGACCTGCAGATCAAGGACACCCTGATCGACCTGCGCAAGGGCGCGGTGGACGTGGTCATCGGCACGCACCGTCTGCTGTCCAAGGACGTCAAGTTCGCCGACCTGGGTCTGGTCGTCATCGACGAGGAACAACGCTTCGGCGTCGAGCACAAGGAGGCCCTGCTCCAGCTCCGCATGACCGTCGATGTGCTCACCCTCTCGGCTACGCCCATCCCGCGCACCCTGCATATGTCCATGCTGGGCCTGCGCGACATCTCCAGCCTGACCACGCCCCCCGTGGACCGCCGCGCCGTGGTCACCGAGGTCATCCCCTACAACGAGAAGCGCATCGCCGCCGCCATCAAGCGCGAACTCGCCCGCGAGGGCCAGGTCTTCTACGTCCACAACCGCGTCCACGACCTGCAGACCGTGGCCGCGAAGGTCCGGGCGTTGATCCCCGGCGCCCGGGTCGTCGCCGGCCACGGCCAGATGGAGCCCAGGGAACTCGAGGAGGTCATGCTCAAGTTCATGCGGCGCGAGGCGGACATCCTCGTCTCGACCACCATCATCGAGGCCGGCATCGACATCCCCACGGCCAACACCATGATCATCGACGACGCCGACCGGTTCGGCCTCGCCGAACTCCACCAGCTCCGCGGCCGCGTCGGACGCAGCCACCACCGGGCCTACTGCTACCTGCTCCTCCCCTCCGACCGCACGGTCAAGGAGGTCGCTCAGAAGCGCCTCAAGGCCATCGAGGAGTACGCCATGCTCGGTGCCGGCTTCAAGATCGCCATGCGTGACCTGGAGATCCGCGGCGCGGGCAACCTGCTCGGCTCCGAGCAGTCCGGCCACATCGCCGCAGTCGGTTACGAGATGTTCTGCCGCCTGCTCGACAACGCCGTCAACCAACTGACCAATACCACCGGCGAGGATCCGGTCGCCCACACCGCGGTGGACATCGGC
Organism: uncultured Phycisphaerales bacterium; assembly: GCA_963975575.1. Taxonomy (GTDB): domain Bacteria; phylum Planctomycetota; class Phycisphaerae; order Phycisphaerales; family UBA1924; genus UBA6054. The sequence continues at coordinate 669,229 of CAXBHL010000001.1, forward strand.
GTCTACGGCCTGCTCCCCCGACCGTACATCCCATCCGACCAGCGCCGGCTGGAGGCCTACCGCCGCCTCGCCTCGGCCGTCACGCTGCAGGAACTCGACGCGGTCGAGCGGGACCTGGTGTCCGCCTACGGCGACATGCCCCCGCCCGCGAAGCGGCTGGCTCTGCTCGCCCGCCTGCGTGCGGCCGCCCAGCAGTGGGGGGTCCGCGCCCTGGCGGCCCGGGCCGGCGACGTGGTCCTCATGACCGCCGACCCCGCCCGTGTCGCCGACGCGCTCGCCGCCGCCGACATCGGACCCGTCCGAACCGTGGCCGCGGATCTCGCCCAGACCAACGCCCGCAGCAGCACCGGACGCCCGCTGGCCGAGATCTATCTCCGCCCGCCTTCAAAGCTCTCGTCCGACCCCATCGGCCTCGCCAAGGCGCTGATCCGGGCCCTGCAGACGCGAAAGCCGGCGGAATCCCCGACGCCGGCCGCCTGAAAGTCGGTTCTGTGTTAAACTTGCAAGATGGTCCCGGTCGTCGGGGCCGCGCACCCCGGATCCAGCCAAGGATGGCTCAGCCATGCCGATCTTCGAGCAGCATCCCGACCGTCAGGACCCCGCGCCCAGGCCGCGTCTGGCCGCCCACGCCAAGTTCGACGAGGAACTGGCGTCCCTGCGCCGGCGGGTGATCCGCGAGGCCAGCCTCGCCATCGATCTGCTGGTCTCGGCCGTCGCCGGCCTGTGGGACCTCGACCATGAGCTGGCCCAGAAAGTCCGCACCAGCGAGAACGACGTCGACACCGAAGAAGTCGCGATCGAGCAGGAGTGCCTGCGTCTGCTCACGCTCGAGCGTGCCTTCGGCCACGACATGCGTCAGCTCACTTTCTGTCTGAAGGTCAACCAGGACATCGAGCGTGTCGCCGACCACGCGACCTCGATCGCCAAAGTGTGTCTGAAGCTCACCGCCCCCGCGCCGCAATGGCCCACCGCCCTGCGCGAGCTGGGCGACCGGGTCCCCGTGGCCTGCGAGGAGCTGCTGCGGGCCGTGGTCAACTCCGACGTCGAGGCCGCCCGCATGATCCGGGCCAACGACAAGACCATCGACCAGCTCGACAAGCGGGCCTTCGAGGAGATCCGCGAGCTGATCGAACGCGAGCCGCACAACGCCGGCACCGGCATGCTCATGTACCGCGTCTCCCGCGAACTCGAGCGCGTCGGCGACCTGCTCGGCAACATCGCCGAGGACGTGATCTACCTCGAGACCGGCCAGATCGTCCGCCACACCAAACGCAAGCTCCCGCAGCCCGGGGCCTGAACGCCGTCCAAGGCGAGTGACCACCCGTAGCCATCACGACCCGCGGAGCGGAGGGCTTCCAGCCCTCCGTCGGCCCGACGGGCCGAGCCCATCGTTCTGAAAACCGAACCCGAACGAGAACTCCGCAACACCGCGGTGTTCTACTCAGTATGCTCATCGCATGCTCTGGATCGCCCTGCCCCTCCTCGCCGCCGCGGTCGTTCTGCTGACCCTGGCCCTCCGCGGCCGCGTCGTGGCCCGTGGCCGCTTCTGCCGATCATGCCGGTTCGATCTAGCCGGGCTCGGAGCGGCCCCGAACTGCCCCGAGTGCGGTCGCGACCTGTCGCTCCCAAAGGCCACACGCCCGCGCCTGCGCCGAGCCAGCCGCCTCGGCATCGCGTCCGGCGCGGTCCTCCTGCTCGCCGGCGCCACCCTCACCGGCATCGCCGCCACCAACAACACCGCCCGCATCTTCGCGGCCATGCACGACCGCATGGTCCTCGCCCTGCACCGCCTCGGCGTCGACGCGGCCTTCGTGGACATCACCGACAACCGCCTCACCCGCATCCCGCCGCTGAACGAGCGGATCTGGACACGCCTTATCGATGAAGCCGTCGCGCACCACGCCGACACGAACACGCCGTGGAACCCGCGCCACGGCGAGGTGCTGGCCGTCGCCATGTCCACCGGCCGGCTCACACCCGAGCAGACCCGCGACTTTCTTCAGGCCGCCTTCGTGTCCTCGGCCACCATCCCGCCCATGCTCCGCCACGGGGCGACGAGCCTCGGTGTGTCCGTCCAGGTCCGCGCTGCCCAGCGGTCCTCGGTCATCAACAGCACCGGCCTGCTCAACGACGGCGTCGGGGACCTCTTCCAGCAGCTCGAGCCCGTGCGGGCGCACCTCCCCGAGCTCGGCCTGACCATCCCGCTCTCCGGAAGCGGAATGACCGGCATGAGCCTGCCCGGCGCCAACTTCGGCGGCAGGTCGGGCAGGTCCGGCAGCATCATCGAGCTCTCCAACGTCGATTGGTCCCGGATCGAGCCGAACACCGATCTGACGGTCGAACTGACGTACGAGACCGCCGCCGTCCGCATGCGCGACGACCACGAGCACGTCCGCCAGACCCACACCGCCACCCTCACCGCACGTGTCATCCCCGCCGACGCCGAGATCGTCGGCCGGGTCACCGACCCCGACACCATCGCCGCCTTCCGCGACGGTCCCCGCATCCGCCTCGGCCCGCTCTACCTCCCGCCGGACGAGGCCCCCGGACCGCTCGCCCGCGTGGCCGTCATCTTCGACCACCACCCGGTCGCCATCTCGGGCCCGGTCGTTGTGATCCACGACGGCGTCGAAACCGAGATTTCGACCATCACCTCGCACGCCATGCCCGGCGGCTACGGCATCAGCGGCGTGGCGTGGAACTCGGCGACCGACGCCGACCGCGCCATCCGCGACGCCTGGGCCAAAGCCGAGACGGTCACCATCGAGATCCGCCCCGACCCCCGCCACGCCGAACGAACCCCCGGCATCACCACCATCCTCGGCGTCCCCCTGCGCTTCGAGAACGTGAAGGTCACCCGCACCGACCCCGGCAACGCCGTCACCACCAGCGCGCCCCACCCGGACCACATCCCCGGCCGCCCGGTGATGGACTCGCCCGCCGACCCCCCGGCCGCAACACCCGCGGACCGCGCCCAGGAGGACTAACCATGCTCGCCATCGGCCTCACCCTTCTCGTCGCGGCGATCATCCTCCTGCTCCTGGCCCTCCGCGGCCGCACCATCGCCCGCGGCCGGTTCTGCCGCAAATGCAGGTTCGACCTCGCCGGCCTGACCGCCCCGGCCGCGTGCCCGGAGTGCGGGCGGGATCTTCAGGTGGCGAAAGCGACGCGTGCACAGCTGAGAGCTTTCCGCCGCCTCCCCGCTGCCGCGGCGATGGTCTTGCTTCTGCTCGCCTCCGCTGCCCTGCTGACCGCTTCGCCGGCCGTCCGCACCTGGATCCTGCCCCGCGTGCCGGACGCGGTCCTGGTCTGGCTGCACCGGGCGGACCTGCACGGGGCCAGCGACGAAGTCGTCACCCGACTTTCGGACGCCAGGACCCTGCGGCCCGCACTGCGCCCCATCATCGAGCGCGATCTCAAAGTCGCCCTTGTCGTCGGGGCGAACTCGCCACAGGTCGCTGTGCGCCTCGGCGCGGCGTTGACGGGTGGGCATCTCGACGCTCGGCAAGCGCAGCTGCTCTTCGAAAGATCGCTCCAGATCGACATCGCGATCAGGGAGCACGTCTCGTCCCGCACCTCGACGGTCCCGCTCGCGGTCGTGTTCCGCGAAGACATTTTCGGGACGCTCGGCCTCACAGAGCACGTTCTGGGAATCAAGCCGCTTTATAACTACCGGCTGCGAGTTGAGGACCTGGGGGGACGAACACCAGATCCGATGCTGGAGATGACAGAGGAGGCGACAATCATCCGCAACACCGTCGGATGGCACAGCCACCTTCTGCCGCTATCGAATGAACAGCGCGCCGCACTGGCCGCGGGCGAGAGCGTGGAGATCACGATTCGAAGTAGAGGTGATAGATGCGCGGACGGGCAGCGTCGTAGCGAGAGTCGCGGGAGTTGAAACGCGGGGATTGCGGATCGACGCCAACCCGTTCAAGTCGATACGTGTCATCGAGGACGACGACGCCCTCCGCGAGTTCGCCGCCGGATTGATCGTGTACTCGCCCGGATTCACCGGCTATGGGCACGGCCCCCCCGCGCCGGGCCAGATGTTCCTGAGTGGCGGGATCAACGTGGCATTTCCGCTCCGGTATCACTCAGCCTACACCGTGGCCGTCATCGGGCCCGACGGCCAACGCTTCGATGACCCGACCCCGTTCGTCCTCCCCAACGACGGGGAAGGCTACGGGGGGCTCGGCACGGACCTGCTGTTTCTCGGGGTGCCACCGCTGGAAGGGGAGTCCGCCGACGAACTCTTCGCGAGATGGGAATCGACCGGCACCATCGACATCGTGCTGACACCGGATCTCGATCTGGCGTACCAGCACCCGATGATCGACGCGATCCTCGCGGGTGACATCATCTTCCGCAACGTCCCCCTACAAAGACCCGAAGGCGATCGGTTGCCGACCCCCAACAAGCGTCAATGGGTCACGGGCGAGCCGCTGCAATCTCCTGACGCACCATAAAGAGAGAGCGTCCGCATGATCCCTATCGGAACCGTTCTGCTGACCTTGGGCATCATCGTATGTGCGGTCGCCCTCCGCGGCCGCATCGCCGCTCGCGGCCACTTCTGCCGCAAGTGCAAGTTCGATCTCGCCGGCCTTGACCCAACCAGCGCTTGTCCTGAGTGCGGGCAGGACCTGACGGCACCGGACGCGACCAGTGGCGTTCTTCGGCGTGTCCACCGACCCGGTTTCGTAACTGCGATCGTGCTGTTGTTGTCCGGTTTGGGCACGGCGGGTTTCGCGGTCTGGACCCGTGGGGGCAGCGTCTACGCCCGCCTGCCGGACGCCGCGTTGCTCGCGCTCGACCGGGTCGGCGTGGACGAGGCACTGTCCGAGATCGCGGTCCGATCCGATGCCTACCCCGGTTTCTCGACCGGCCACTGGGGAACGCTGCTCACCCGCGGCCTCGCCCACCAGTCGGACAGCGGCACGCCCTGGGATCCCCGATGGGGGCAGGTTCTCGCCAACGCGTTCCTTCGCCAACAGATGACGCCCGAGCAGATGCAAGCGTACATCGCGGCGGGGATCAAGCCCGACATCCGCATCCGCGACCGCGCCGCCGCGGACCAACGCGCGCTCGGATTTCGTGTCTCCTGGGATACCACCCGCATCAAGACGCCCGCCGGGTTCGGCGGTAACGCAGGCCGGATCAGCATCTACGACGCGATCGCCACCACCGGATCCGTCGGGGTTGTCACGCCCGAGGGCGAGTACGCCTTGGGAGGCCGCGCGACGACGGAGGGCCCATTCGTGATCCCTTCGGGTGCCGGCTTCTGGGGCGAGACTTCGTCGAGTTCGATCCAGTTGCGTGGATTCGATCCGGCCGATCCGCCCGAGGAAATCACCGCGTTCGTGGAGGCCGGTTTGACGATCAAGGCGGGCGGCGACGCGCCGCAAGTGATCGTCGCACTCGGCCCGTTCCGGACCGAACAGGTGGTCCGGATCCTCCCGGCGGGCTCGGCCATTGTCGGGCTCGTTTCGGACCAGACCGCGGCCGAGGCGACGCGCGACGCGGTAGAGATCTCCGATCTCAGACTGGATCTGGGAGAAGGCGAGCAATCCCGCTGGAATCGTGCGAACCTGCGATTCAGAGTGACCTCGTTCACGCACGCGCTCGCGGGGCGGCTGTATGTCGTGTTCGCGGGCGAGGAGACCGAGCTCGGCGAACTCAGCCTGCCGGCCGGCGGTGAAACGAACTGGCACCTCGGCGGCAGTGTCGCCAGAGGCGGGCGGGGGATCAATCAGGAGGATCCGGTGGTGCTCGCCCGGCTCCGGGCCTGGGCGGACGCGGGCGTGGTCGATTTGGTGTTCCGCTCCGATCCCGCCGCGGCCCTGCACAACCCGGACATCGATCAGATCGCGGACGTGACGCTCTGGTTCCGCGACGTCCCGGTCACCGTGGTCGTGCCGAATCAGCAGGCCTGGTTCCAAAGGCCCGTTCACCGCGCCGAGGGGGCCGCTCCGATCGGCGAGGCGGAGCCGGCGGGAGGCTGATGGGTGGAGCGGTGGGGGACCCGGGCACGATGAGCGCACGAAAAAACCCGCCTTGGCGGCGGGCTTTTCGTGGTTCATGACCAGGAGGCGGAGCCTCCGTGGCATTTGAACAGTTGGGTCCATGCTTCGCGGCTCGTTGCCGAGCCGTTATCCGCCGTCCCTGCATCTCTAGAGAATGCAGAGAGTTCGGGCGGGCGAGAGTGCGCTCACTTATTCTCGATCCGGATCTCTCCGGGCGTCTTGTCCGATCTTCACGATCGGGTTCGACTGTCGAGTCTAAGGAAATCCCTTAGAAAGGAGGTGATCCAGCCGCAGGTTCTCCTACGGCTACCTTGTTACGACTTCGTCCCAGTTATCAGCCTCGCCGTAGGCACCCCTGAAACGAGGTGACTTCGGGCGCTGCCAACTTCCATGACGTGACGGGCGGTGTGTACAAGGCTCAGGAACGTATTCACCGGAGCGTAGCTGATCTCCGATTACTAGCGATTCCGGCTTCATGCAGGCGAATTTCAGCCTACAATCCGAACTGGGGCATGGTTTTTGCGATTTGCTCCGCCTTGCGGCCTCGCGTCGCTCTGTCCATGCCATTGTAGCACGTTTGCAGCCCTAGGCGTAAGGGCCATGAGGACTTGACGTCATCCCCGCCTTCCTCCGGTTTGACACCGGCAGTCTCGTTAGAGTCCTCGCCATGACGCGTTAGTAACTAACGATAGGGGTTGCGCTCGTTAAGGGACTTAACCCGACACTTCACAGCACGAGCTGACGACAGCCATGCAGCACCTGTGCACGTTCCACCCAAAGGGCGTGGCCAATCTTTCGAAAGGTTAATCCGTGCATGTCAAGCCTAGGTAAGGTTCTTCGCGTTGCCTCGAATTAAGCAACATGCTCCACCGCTTGTGTGAGCCCCCGTCAATTCCTTTGAGTTTTAGCCTTGCGACCGTACTCCCCAGGCGGCACACTAATCAGTTTACCTTCGACCGAGAAAGCGTGAGAGCTCCCTCGATCTAGTGTGCATCGTTTACGGCGTGGACTACCAGGGTATCTAATCCTGTTTGCTCCCCACGCTTTCGTACATGAGCGTCAGAACAGGCCCAGTCAGCTGCCTTCGCCATTGGCGTTCCCATGAATATCTACGCATTTCACCGCTCCACTCATGGTTCCACTGACCCCTACCTGCCTCAAGACCTGTGGTTCACCGTGCAGTTCCGCGGTTGAGCCGCGGGATTTCACACGATGCCTTCAGGTCCGCCTGCGTACGCTTTAAGCCCAGTGATTCCGATTAACGCTCGGGCCTTCTGTATTACCGCGGCTGCTGGCACAGAATTAGCCGGCCCTTCCTTTGGGTCTGGTCATTGTTCCTAAACCCTGACAGTGGTTTACACATCGAAGATGCTTCATCCCACACGCGGCATTGCTCCGTCAGACTTTCGTCCATTGCGGAAGATTCGTTACTGCAGCCTCCCGTAGGAGTCCGGGCAGTGTCTCAGTCCCGATGCGGCGGGTCGTGCTCTCACACCCGCTACCCGTCTTCGGCTTGGTGGGCCTTTACCCCGCCAACTACCTGATAGGACGATCGCCGCTCCCAAGGCGGTAAACCTTTTCTCCGTAGAGGACATGGGGTATTACCGTGAGTTTCCCCACGCTATCCCCCACCTCGGGGTACGTACGATCGTATTCCTCGCCCTTTCGCCACTCTCCCCGAAGGGATCGTTCGACTTGCATGTTTTAACCATGCCGCCAGCGTTCAATCTGAGCCAGGATCAAACTCTTCAGTTGAATATTGTTGCAAGGATCAGAGCCGAAGCTCCTCACCAAACGCATCCAATGAAGCCGATCCGACTACACCCCGCTCGTGCCTTGTTTCCAAGGGCGACACGGGGCCGGTCTTCATCGAGCCGAAGCTCGATGCCCGGGTCGGCTAGACCCGGGTAACTAAAAAACCAACACTCAAAGTGTCAGTCCATTTCAATAAGAAATAGGGCTTTCCACTTCGCACAAGAATGCTGGCGACAAAGAGAGCTGTGAAGAACTCTTTGTCCCGTTTCTCCAGCAGACACCGCTCCGGGGAGCCCGGCTGTGTAACCGGTGTGCCTGCCATCGCATTCTCGCGGTGGACCCAACTGTTCACTTGCCACAGAAGCCGGTTCTCAAGGGCGTCCGCCCCGTCGAACCTCGTTTGCCGCTGCGAACAGCGGCGGGGGAGAGTGTAGACCGCACCCCCTCAAGGTCAAACCGCCGGATCAAAAGTCTTGGCGATTTTCTCATGAACCCGGCCCGGGACCGCTCCCGCACCGCCCCCTTCGCGCACGCCGTGCCCGCCGGGGTCTCCATCATACGCCCCAACCCCAGGTTCCGGAGCCCGCCTGGACGACGCCACCGCCGCCACCAGGGTCCAGATCTCCACCCGACGCCCGACCGTCTTCCGAACGGCCCGCGCCGCGGCGGTCAGCGTGGCCCCGGTCGTCCGCACGTCGTCGATCAGCACCACGACCCGCGGGGCTTTGCGTCCCCGACCCTGGGTGGTTCCGCCCTGCCCGCCCTGTACGGCCCGAGCCAGGCGCCGGGTCGGGCGGAACGCCCCCTTCACGTTGGCCGCCCGCGCGGTGGCGCTCAGGCCGACCTGGGTGGGCGTGTGGCGCCGGGTCAGACCCCGGACCACCCGCACCCCGGCCGCACCCGCGGCTGCCCGTGCCAGCACGGAGGTGTGGTCCACGCCGCGGGCCATCCGACGGCGCCAGGAGGCGGGAACCGGCACGACGATCACCTCGCCCGGATCGAAGCCGCCGGCGTCGATCACCTCGCGCAGGCGCACGCCCATCGCCTTGCCCAGATCGACCCCGGTCCGGCGCCAACGCCCGAACTTCAGCTCGGTGGCCGCGACGCGGGGCCCGCCCTCGTAGCGGCTCAGGCGGGCGGCCCGGTCCCAGGCGAGCGTGCGGTCCCGGCACGAGCCGCAGCCGGTCCCGTCGGTCTCATGCGGCCCGACGGACTCGGCGCACCGCCAGCAGAACGCCCCGTAGCGGTCCGGGCGCCAGCGGGTCGCGGCGGCCCACCGCGCAAAGCTCAGCGAACGCAGCCCCAGCAGGTCCGACTCGATCGCGCGGGCCCAGCCGGCCCGGTCCGGGATCGTGAAGGTCTCGACCGGGTCGGGCCGGTCGGTCTCGATGGGTCGCTCCGCGAGGGCGGCCGGCGGCCAGACGAACAGGTCCGGGCCCGCGTTCTGATCGGCCTGGGATTCGATCCGCGTCACGACCCGCCCAGACGCTCGCGGCACAGATCCGCCCGCGCCCCCCGGCGGTCCTGCGGCGTGAGAGTCCGGCCCGTCACCCGCTGGAGGTGTCCGGGCTGGACGGCCAGCAGCAGGGCGTGCACCTGTTCGATCGTGACCGACGGGAGCAGCCCGCTGAGCACGCCCAGGCGGACCAACCCGAGCAACTCCATGGATTCGGACGCGCGGAGCATGCGGGCGTGCCGCAGCGTTCCGAGCGCGCGGGCCACGGCGTCGTGCGTGCTCAGGCGTCGGTCGCCCAGAAGCTTCTGGCGGGCGTGCCGCTCGTACCCGACCAGGCGGGGGATGATCTCCTCGGACATCTCCCGCAGCAGGACCGCGTCCGACTTGCCCAGGGTGGTCTGGTTGGACACCTGGTAGAACTCGCCCGCGGCCTCGGACCCCTCGCCGTAGAAGCCCCGCACCGCCAGCCCCATGTCGTGAGCGGCCCGTGAGGCTTTCTCCAGATCGCCGGTCATCTTGAGCCCGGGCAGGTGCAGCATGACGCTCAGTCGCAGGCCCGTGCCGACGTTGGTCGGGCACGCCGTCAGGTAGCCGAAACGGGGGTGGAAGGCGAAGTCCAGCCCCTTCTCGAGCTCGTCGTCGATCGAGTCCACGTCGGCCAGGCACTCGTTCAGCGCCAGACCGCTGTGGATCGACTGCAGCCGGAGGTGGTCCTCCTCGTTGACCATGACCGACCCCCGCTCGTCGGGCAGCATCACCGCCACGCCCCGCGGCTCGTCCGGCCCCCCCGCGCCGGTGGACAGCTTGCCCTTGGCGTGGTTGCGGCTGATGAGCTGGCGTTCGACGAGCAGGTCCCGCTCGTCGGCGCTGGCGGTGTGCAGGTCGATCCACAGCACCCGGCGACCCTCGCCGGGCTGCGCGCCGAGGAGGCGTCGTCGGCACAGGTCCAAGATCTGCGTGCGGTCGACGCGCGTCGCGGTGGTCATGAACGGGAAGCCGGCGAGGTTGCGCGCCACGCGCACGCGCGACGAGAGCACGACGTCCGACGCGTCGCCCTCGCCCCGCAGCCACTCGGCGCTGCGCTCCAGGCCCGCGGTCGGCGGGCCGGCGCGGGCCGCGCCGGGCGGAGCCGGCTCGTTCTGCTCGGGGGTCGGGATGGGGTCGGGATCACTCACGCGCCGCCCGCGTCCTCGAGCAGATCGCTCACGCGGGACAGCTCGTCGCGGAGCATGGCGGCGCGCTCGTAGTCCTCGTCCCGGACCGCCTTGGCCAGAGCCTTGCGGATGGCCTCGAGCCGCTCCTCGCGTTCACGCTGCCCGCCGAGGAGCACCTCGACGCGTTCGCGGTCGCCCAGCGAGCGGCAGTCGCGCAGGGCGCGCCGCGGGAACTTGCCGACGTGGTGGCAGCCGCCCTCGTGGGCCCGCTCGATCAGGGGGCCGAGCCGCTCGGCGAACGCGTCGTAGCAGGCCGGGCAGCCGAGCAGGCCTGATTCCTTGAACGCCGCGTAGGTCGTGCCGCAGCCGGCGCACCGGGCGGTGGGCCTGGGTGTCGCGACGGGCGGGCGGGGGGTCTCGCCGGCGCCAGCGGAGGTGGGGGCGTTGGGGCCGAGCATGAAACTGCTGATGAGCTGGGAGATCGGCAGGTGGGGATCGGACGACAGCCCGGACTTGTTCGCGCACGCCTCGCAGAGGTGGCGCTCGCGCTTCTTGCCCTGGTGGATGATCACCTCATGGATGGTGGCTTCGCGTTCGCAGCGTTCGCAGCGCATCGCAGACCTCCCTGTCTGGTATTCATCGTAACGGACCGCCCCCAAAAGAAAAAGCCGCCCGTCGGAGAACGGGCGGAAAAGAGCGGTTCTTGCCGCGTCCTCTCGGAGCGGTCGGGGCGGTCAGGCCTCGGACTTCTGCGCCCGGGTGTAGGTGTACTTGCGCTTGGGGGCCTTGACGACCAGACCCGAGCGGATGGCCTCAACCGAGACCAGCAGCTTCTTGGTGGTCTTGGTGCCGTTCTCCTCGGTCAGCAGGCAGTTGACCTTCTGGAGGTTGGGCTTGAAGGTCCGGCGGGAGATGCCGGTGGCCTTGAGACCGAAGCCGCCCTTGACGATCCGCTGACCGCGCCAGGCGCGCTTCTTGCCGAAGGTGGTCTTTTTGCCGGTGAAATGGCACTCGAAGGGCATGGGTCACCTCTGGGTGGCTGGATCGAAGGGAAACCCGGTCCGGGTGGGCCGGGCCGGAATGGTAGGCGGGCCAACGGGTTGGGCAAGCGGCTCGAAGACCCGATCCGGGTCTCAGCGCCGGGCCAGTCCCTCGCGACCGATCATCACTTCCAGCGTCTGGCCCACCAGGTCGATCTCCCGGTCGGTCAGGTCGGCGAAGAACGGCAGTGCGATCGTGCGGGAACTGACCGACTCGGAGATGGGAAAATCACCCTCACTAAACCCGTACGCCTGGCGGTAGAACGGCTGCAGGTGGATGCAGGGGAAGTAGTCGGCCGCTCCGATATCGTGGTTGCGCATCCCCTTGATGATCCGGTCCCGTTCCTCGCGGGTGAACCCCGCGGCCAGCCGGACGACGAAGACGAACCAGCTCATCTCCGAGCCCTCCGGGATCGTGGGGAGGATCAGGTCGGGCACGTCGAGCAGGCGCTGCATGTAGCGGTTGGCCACCCGCTGGCGTCCGGCGATGATCTCGTCGAGCCGCTCCATCTGGGCCACGCCGATGGCGGCGTTGACCTCGCTCATGCGGTAGTTGAACCCCAGTCGCTCGTGGTGCAGCCATGCGCCGGCGGTCGAGCCGGCCGCGATGGACCCGCGCCCTGCCACGGCCCGGCCCTGGTTGCGCAGGCTGCGGCACAGGTCGGCCAACCGGTCGTCGTTGGTCACGACCATGCCGCCCTCGCCGGTGGTGATCTGCTTATTGGGGTAATACCCAAAGACGCCCGCCCGCCCGAACGACCCGGCCTGGTGCCCGGCGTGCTTGACGCCCAGGGCCTCGCAGCAGTCCTCGACGAGGAAGATCTCGTGCTTGGAGGCGATCTTGGCGTAGGCGTCCATGTGGGCGGGGTTGCCGAAGGCTTCCACCGCGAGGATGGCCTTGGTCCGGGGCGTGACGGCCGCCTCGATCAGCGCGGGGTCGGCGTTGAGGGTCTTGGGGCAGATGTCCACGAAGACCGGCTTGGCTCCCACATAGAGGATGGCGTTGGCGCTGGCGATGAACGAGAACGGGGTGGTGATGACCTCGTCGCCCGGCCCGATGCCCAGGGCGGACATGACCATGTGCAGCCCGGCCGTGCCCGACGAGCAGGCCACGGCGTGGCGGACGCCGACCTTCTGGGCGGTCAGGTGCTCGAACCGCTCGACCATGGGTCCGATCGACAGACGCCCGGAGCGGAGCACCTCGAGGACGAGGGCTTCCTCCCGCTCGGTGATGCTGGGTCGGGACAGGGGGATCTCGTGGTGGGCCATGCGGGTATTGTCGGCCCGAAGCGGGGCCGGGCACAACCACGAGAGAAGGGGATTTCGTCGGAGAGCGGTTCGGATCCGGGGGAGAACGGGGGAGGGGGCGATTGCGGAACGGGCCGTACCGGTCAGCCACGGGGTTTGATCAACGCTGCGGGCGCGCCGGGATGTGCTTCCAGAAGGTGTTGGCGTACCGGCTGTCGAACTTCACCGCGGTGATCTGGGTGTACCAGACGATGCTCGGCTTCTCCGCCCAGATGCCCAGGGAGTCGTAGCCGTGGAGCTCGGCGAAGCCGTCGTGGGTGCCCAGTAGCACGCCGAGGTGGAAGGTGATCCAGGTCTCGTCCTCGTCTTCACCCTCGCCCTCGAACTCTTCTGACTCGACGATCATGTGCGGGTACTGGGCCGCGACGGACTTGAGCGCGTCGGGCAGGGTGGCCAGGTTGATCTTCGGCGGGTTGTTCAGGCCCGCCAGCGCCCCCTCGCGTTCCAGCAGGGTCTGCCAGTGCGTCTCGAACTCGGTGCGCTGGACCGACTCGATGTCCTCGGTGCGGACGATGATGAAGCCGTCCGGGTCGAAGTCGTCCACGGTGTGGAACATGGCCAGCTTGTTGGACAGGCCCAGCAGGAAGCCCAGGATGGCCGTGTCGGAACCGTTCATGGTCACGCGGATCAACTGGTTGGTGTTGAGGTGGGGGCGGAGGTCCGGCGGCGTGTCTTTGGGCATGGGGGTTCCGGTCTGGCGGGGGGGGGTGGGGATTGGGTCAGCGGGATCAAAGCGCGTCCGCGCCGGGTCAGTCGGGCACCCAGGTGAAAAGCGTCGCGGGGGCGGGTTCGAGGATCATCAGGGCCGCCAGGGCCAGCGCGGGCAGGGCGAGGATCAGCAGCCGTGTCAGGCGGCGGGCATTGTCGTCGGCGTGGAAACGCCGGATGGCGGGGACGAAGTAGAACGGGCTGATGAGCAGCCCCACGCCCGAGGCGGGCAGGATGACCATGCCGAACATGTTGCACCAGTAGAGCACGTCCAGCGAAGCGTGCTGGCCGTGGGGGATGAAACGGCCGCGCGGGATCCCCAGGATCCAGAAGGCGGTGATGTAGCCGCAGATGTGCGTGGCCAGAAAGAACCAGGCGGGGATCATCAGGGCGGCGAAGACGCGGAAGTTCCGCCCCCGGTCGATGCGGCGGAAGCGTGCGGCGTCGGTCCGGTTGATCGACGGCGTGCCGCACTCGGGGCAGGGCGCCTTCGGTGGGGTGTCCGCGAGGTCGTAGTCGCAGACCGGGCAGGGTTGGGCAGGCGGAGGCACGCCGGAGCATACCGGCGTGGATGGAGAAGAAGCCGGCAGATGCCGGCTCTTCGAGAGAGGGTGGAGTTGTCACCGTGCCGCGTGCGGTCGGAGGGCTGGAGCGCCCTGCGCCGGGCGTCGGTTCAGCGGTTCAGACGCCCATCGCCCGTTCCATGCGGGTGGTCAGTTCGCCGGCGGTGGTGCCGTCGAAGGCGGCGTTGACCGCGATGGGCTCTTCGGTCTTGAGACGCGACTGGAACCGCTGGTGGGCGGTGATCACCGTGGAGTGGTTCGGGCGTCCGATGGCCATGGCCAGTTCCGGGTAGCTGCGCCCGGTGTGCAGCTTGCCGAGGTGGACGATCAGCTCGCGGGCGAGGACGACCTTCTTGGCCCGGCCCTTGCCGCCGAGGTCGTCGCGGGTGACGGCCAACTCGCGGCAGACGGTGTCGATGATCTTGTCGATGCCCACGGGTCCGGGGCGGATGCCGGCCCGGTCCCCGGCCCGCATCTCGACCGCCTGGCGCACGTGGTCGGCGGAGAGGAACAGCCCGCGGTCGCGGTCGAGCAGGTTGGCCATCGCCTGGATCTGGGTCAGCGTGCCCTCGATGTCGCGGACGGTGGCGGCCGGGTCCTCGGTGATCCGCTGGACGAGGATCTCCAGGCCCTTGGGGTCCAGCGTGATGCCGCGACGCTTGGCCAACGCGGGCACCAGCCGGCGGACGAGGTCGGCGTCGGGCCGGGCGATGGGGGCGACCACGCCGGAGACGAGGCGGGAGGAGAGGGCCGCCTGCATGCGGGCGATGTCGCGGGGGTGGGCGTCGGAGGCGAGGATCACGCGGGCGCCGGTCAGGTGCAGGTCGTTGAGCGTGCGGACGAGTTCCTGCTGCGTGCCCTCCTTGCCGGCGATGACGTGGACGTCGTCGATGACGAGCAGGTCGAGCTTGCGGTGGCGTTTCTGGAACTCGGCGACGGTGTTGTTCTGGATGGCGTTGACGTAGCCGGAGATGAACAGCTCGCCGCTGGTCACGCGGATGCGGGCGTCGCGCCGGGCCCGCCGGGCCATGGCGGCGGCGTGGCGGACGAGGTGCGTCTTGCCCACGCCGCAGGGGCCGTGGATGAAGACCAGGTCGGGGGCGTCGGCCTCGCAGGCGGCGCGGCGGACGGCCTCGTGGGCGACGCGGTTGGCGTGGCCCACGATGAACTCGGGCACCGGGGGCTTGGCGGTCGGACGCCTGGGCGCTGCCGCGCCGGACGTCTCGCGGGCCGGGGTGCTCCGGCGCCGATCGCGGGCGGGGTCGGCCGGGGCCGCGGGGTCGGCGCTCGGGGCGGCGGCCTCGTCCACCCGCACGCCGACGGAGCGGCCCGGGAGGATCTCGTTCGCGGATCGACGCAGGGCGTCCCCGAGGGATCGCTCGACCATCTCGGCGCTGAACCGGTCGGGCACGCAGACCTCGACCCCGGCTTCGGTGCACCGGATGGCGGTGCGTGACCCGAGCAGGCGGGCGACCCGGTCGGCCCCGACCGATTCGGACAGGCGGCCTCGCAGCCGGCGTCCGAGATCATCGTCGCGCCCGGGGGTCTGTGCGTGGCGGGCGTGGGAGGCGGTGGGGCGTTGATCCCGGGGAGACGGATCGGGGTGGGTCATGGGAGGGTGCCTCGCTGGTCGTCCGGGACCTGCGTGGACGGGCCGGCGCGGTCCGACCGCGCCCCGTGCTTCGTCCAGCGCGGGCGATACAAACTGACGGGTTCCGAGTCCTTCCCCTGTGCACGAAGCGACAGCCCCGGGGCGCGTCCGAAACGCGTCCTGCTCATTGCGAAGGGCCGGGTGTGTGGGTGCCCTGCCGAAACCGTTGAGCGAGAATCCGGGGCGAAAGAAAGTCGTTCCGCCCGCCGGTCGAGTCCGTAACCGGCGAGGGGGAGGATAGGGGCAACGCGTGCGATGATGCAACGGGTCAGCCGGTGAAATCAGCCGTCCGAACGAGGCTGCCCCGTCAGTCACAAGCGCTTAGCGACGGCAAGTTTTTCTTGTCCACCGGATGTCCCGAGTGATCCACGGGCCGCGTCCGACGGCGCGCGGGCGTCGGTGTCGCGCGGCGCGAGCGGCGCCACGAATCCGGTGCGCGACCCGAACATGCGGAAGCCCATCGCGTGGTAAAGCTTGGTGGCGGGCAGGTTGCGCGTGTCGACGGCGCAGGTGATCTCGCGCGCGTCGGGCGTGTTCACGCGCGCCAGGGCGTGCTCGAGCACGCGCCGCGCCAATCCCCGGCCGCGCAGCTTCGGAGAGATCCCCAGGTACACCAGCTCGACCGCGTGATTCGCCGGGCAGTGGTTGAGCAGGCAGCAGCCCTCGGGCGCGCCGTCGAGGCGGACGATCCACCAGCGGGCGGGGTCGAACGCCCCGGTGCCCATGTGGCTGACGATCACGTCCCGCGTTGTTCGCAGGCCGCACAGCTCGGGGCAGTCGAGCGTTTCGGCGTACGACAGCTCAAGGGCCCGTTCGAGCGCGGTCCCGTCGGCCCTCGGGCCGAAGTCGAGCGGGTTCGTCACCGGGGTGACGGTCACGCCGGTCGGCCAGGGATTCGCCCGTGCCCCGTTGTGGCGTGCGAACCGCACCGGCCACGGCAGACGCATGAAGTGCAGGCGTCCCACCCAGGTCATGCCCGCTTCGCGGCAGGCCGCCTCGGCCCATTCGTGATCGGGCTCGATCAGCGTCTGGGCGAGCGCCAGCGGCACGCGGCAGGCCCCGGGCAGCTCGGCCAGCGCCAGACGGAGCACCCCGGTCAGGTGGGACTGCTGGATCTCGGGCGCGCCCAGACGCCGGTCGGTGCCCGGCGCGGACAGGAAGAGCATGGCGGTCCGCCCGGCGCTGGGCACGGCCAGGCAGGCCTGGGCGACCGTCTCCGAGCGGTGGTCCCGCCGGACGTTGCCCCAGAGCAGGTTCAGGTCGATCCCGTGCTGGGACGCGCTGTCGATCAGGTTGCGGGCGGCCCGGCCGCGGTCCGGGGCGGAGACGAGGCGCTCGGCGGCGGAGACCCGGAGCCCGGGGGGGATCCGGACCGGTGGGCCGAACGGCCCGCTCGGGACGTTCTGAACGGGCGGGCCGGGGGGCACCGGCTGGGGGGATTTGACTGGATCGGACGGCATGGGCAACCCCGGCGGGCCTCGGTACGGATGGTCGGTTTGACGCCCCCGGGCTCGCCACTAGACTACCACCTGATCCCGGACGATGACAGTGCGGGTCCGCGAGGAAGCTGCGATCATGAAGAAGACGACCCGGATGTTGACCCGCCGTGTGTGTGCCGCCGCCCTCGGGCTGGGCGTGATGGGCCTGTCGTTGGCGGGAACGCCGGCGTCCGCGGCCGCGCCCGAGCCGCGCCCGGTGCCCACCCGCTGGGAGTTCACTTTCGAGCCCGGGCCGCTGCGTCTGGCCTGGGTGGAGACCGAGAACGGCCCCGCGCCCTACTTCTATCTGACCTACCGGGTGACCAACTTCTGGGGCAACGACCTGCTCTTCGCCCCGGACGTGACGCTGGTGACCTCCAACTCCGAGGTGCTCCGCTCGGGCCGGGGGGTTTCGTCGGCCGTGACCGAGGAGATCATGAACCGGCTGCGCAACCCGCTGCTCGAGTCGCAGATCGACATCGTGTCCACGGTGCTCGAGGGCCCCGAGCACGCCCGCGACGGCGTGGTGATCTGGCCCGCGACCGCCTTGAACGTGGATGAGGTCACGGTCTACTTCGCCGGGCTTTCGGGCGAGTACGAGGCCTACACGGTCGGCCGGGACTCCGACGACCCCCGGCGGTACTCGCTCCGCAAGACCATGATGATGCGGTTCGCCACCCCCGGCGACATCGACCGGCAGGGATCCCGCCCGTTCGATCTGATCGAGCAGCGTTGGGTGATGCGGTAAGTCTTTGTTCGGATTGGATTTAGGGCCCGCCAGGTCCGGGCGGTCTGGACGGGCGGGGCTTGCGTGGCTACGCTTGCGGTCCTCGGCCCGGGGTGGGCCGCTGGTTTCTTGAGACGGAGTATCCCGCGATGGCACATAAAAAGGCCGGTGGCTCGACGAAGAACGGGCGCACCTCGAACCCCCAGTACCGCGGGATCAAGCTGTACGGCGGCGAGACCGCCCAGCCGGGCGCGATCATCGTCCGCCAGTGCGGCACGCCGTTCAAGGCGGGCTTCAACGTCCGTCGCGGCAAGGACGACACGCTGTTCTCGGTGGTCACCGGTCGGGTGGTCTACCAGAGCGGCAGCAACACCGTCCACGTCGACCCCTTCGACGCCGAGACGCCCCGCCCGCAGTGGCTGCGTGAGTATCGCACCGCCCAGGCCGCCAAGCAGAACTGACGCCGACCCGGCCGCGCGCCGGATCGTGAAGACCGATCGCCGCCCGGATGTCCGGGCGGTTTTCTTGTTTTGGCTGTGCGTTGATCGCGGGCGAACCCGCTCGATCCACCAGAATGAGCGGGGGTTCACGCGGTTTTGTGCCGGTTTTCACGAGCGCGTGGTCTGTTTTCGGTATGGCACCGAGCCGAACCCGGAGCACGCCGGCACGCCGCACCGCGGGCATCCTCGCGTTGTGTGCGCCGATCGCCTGGCTGGGCGGGTGCGCGTCGACGATCCCCGCCGAGTGCGACCGGCGCCCGGCGGCGGCCCGCGCGGACTTCGGTGCGCACGACCCGCTTCCGCGGTCGCGGCTCGGCTGCCTCCCGTTCCCCGGCGTGTTCACGCTGTTCAAGGCCGCGGATCCGGACGACCTCGGCGAGCACTCGTACGCGGGTTCCGGGGGCGAGACGGACCGGGGGATCGTCTACACCACCCGCGGCGGGTTCCTGGACATCGCGCATATCCGCAACAGCGTCGACACGACCGCGTACATCCACGCCCGGGTGGCCCACGCCATGCGGGCCGGCTGGGATTGCGTGCGGTTCCGCCTGCACGAGCCGAGCGTGTACACGGTGACGCTGGAATACCCCGCGTCGTGGGACGAACTGTCGACCGGCGAGCGGTGGCGTGCGCGGGAGGAGGCGGCGGTGGCCCTGTCGCAACGCCTCGCGCTCGAAGCGATGACTTGGCACGAGATCCTGACGTGGTACGGCTACAAGAGCACGGTGGTGATCTCGGAGGCGGGCTCGGCGTTTACCTACGAGGACGGGCCGAGCCACGCGGTGGGGGTGCTCATCGCGGGCGAGGCGATCCGGCGCGGCGGCGATTTCGACGCCGAGGTGACCGCGCTGCTCGACCAGACGCTGGCCGAGCTGGGCGTGGTGGGCGGAGAAGAACTCGAGGCGGCCATCGCGGCGGTCGACGGCGACTGGTGGTCGGGCGGGAGCACCAAGCGCCGGCACCTGGAGACCGGGCTCGAACGCGGCGCAATCACGCCGTGGGTCGTTGACGCGGTGCCGTTCGCTGATCCGGCTGGTCCCGTGACCTGGCAGTTGCCCACGCTCGAGAACGTGATGGGGCACGACTGCACGGCGCTGGCGACCGTGGCGATTGACCCGAACGTGTTCGAGTCGGGCAAAATCCGCTCGCGCCTGCGTCCGGGTGTGGGTGACGTTGATCCCGGGCGAGATTTTCCGCTGCTGATGGCGGACATCCGGAGGAGCATCGGCGCCGAGTTTGCGCGGATCGAGCGGGGGGAGCATTCGATCGAGGCGGCTTCGCGAGCTCCCTAGACGCTAGGGGCAGCCTTGGTTGAAGGCACTGATGTAATCGCTGACGTCAAAGAAGTTGAACTGACCATCGGAGTTGAAGTCGCCAAAGGGGTCCGCGTTGGTGAAGGCGTCGAGGAACGCCGACACGTCGAAGAAGTTCAGCGTCCCGTCGTTGTTCGAATCCGCGGGGCACGGGTGGAACGCGAAGATGAGTTCGTCGAGTTCGAGGTTGCCCGTTGCGTTGGACATGCGGAAAGACCGGATCCGGGTGGTGCCCGTGATCGTGCCGCCGACGAACCGGTCGATGTTGAAGTTCACGCCGGTGTTCTGCTGGTCGCGGAACTCGAGCAGCAGTTCGCCCGTGGCGTTGGGACCGGAAAAGAACTGCACCAGATCCCGATCGGGCGAAGTGTTGACGATGCCGACCGCCACGACGGGGGCGTTAAAGGTATAGACCTGGGGCGCGTCGTCCTCGGCGGCGAAGCCGGGGCCGTAGTTGTTGCCGCCGTATATGGCAGCAGAGATCCGGATGTCGTTCATCGTCACGCCGAACGAGGCGTACTGCGTGGTGACTGAACCGCCCTCGATGAGTGCACCGTCGGGTGCCGTATTGAAGTTCACTGCTCTGAAGTGTGGTCCGTGGTCGACGCCGAAGAACAGCGGACCGTGCGTCGTTGGCGGCGACGTGAAGTAGGTCGTGTTGTTGCTGGAGAGGTCGGCGGGCGTCAACTCGATGGGAATCACATCGGCAGCGGCCGCAGTGCAGGCCAAAACCAGAAGGGTCGGAACAATCGTTTGCATGGCATGTCTTCCTTTGCAGCTCGTGAGGCACCCATTCTGGGCATTCGGGCATGTCGGGAAACGTACGGGGTGCCGTCACGCTGTGTTGGACGACAGATTACCGCGCCGGGAGGGGAGACAGAAGCGTGATCCCGAGAATCGAAACGCCCCTCGATCGAGGTTACGGCGGGCACGGGGCGTTGATCAGTTGCTCTTGCGTTGATTGATCGCTTGGCGGATGGTCGCGGCGACGATGAGCAGACCCAGCAGCGCGAAGATGATGCCGCCGGGCGTCGACCAGACCCAGTTGATGAGATCCTGAAGCAGCCTGCGGCGGCCCGAAGCGGTTTGGGTTCCATCCGGATTGAGGATCATCGAGACCCCGAGGCTGGCGAGGATCGCGCCGCCGATCACGCCACCGAGGATGTCCTTGATGCTCCAACTGTCATTGCTATCACTCATGTTGCGCCCCCTCTGTGGGTGGAGCGTAGCGATTTTGCACTCAGTGAGGGGACGCGGCCTGAACATAGGGCGGCGAGTCGATGGCTCTGCGGATCTTCGCGCACTGGGTCAAGATCGCCCGCACATCATCCGGGCGTAGCTGCGTCGCCCCGTCCGACCACGCCTCGGGCGGGTTGGGGTGGCACTCGATGAACAGGGCGTGCACGCCCGCGGCTGTGGCGGCGCGGGCGAGGAGGGGGGCGCGGTCGGGGCGGCCGCCGGTCTGTTCGCCCGAGCCTGGCAGCTGGGTCGAGTGGGTGATGTCGAAGCAGACGGGCGGGCTGCCGGCGTCGGTGAAGGCCGAGCAGTCCAGTTCCATCAGGTCGCCCAGGCCGGTGAAGTCGTTGACGAGGCGGTGGTAGCCGAAGAAGGTGCCGCGTTCGGTGAGGAGGAGGTTCTCGCAGCCGCCCTCTTTGGCTTTGCGGACGGGGCCGGCCATCTCTTTGGGGGAGAGGAACTGGCCCTTCTTGATGTTCACGGCGCAGGCGTGCTTCTTGGCGGCCTGGGCGGCGGCGACGACGAGGTCGGTCTGGCGGCACAGGAACGCGGGGATCTGGAGGATGTCGACGACGGCGGCGGCCGGCTCGGCCTGCTCGGGGGTGTGGATGTCGGTGGTGGTGGGGACGCCGAGTTCCTTCCCGATGGCCCGGAAGGTGTCGAGGGCCTCGGCCATGCCGGGGCCGCGTTTGGAGCCGGCGGAGGAGCGGTTGGCCTTGTCGAACGAGGCCTTGAAGATGAACGGCAGGCCGAGATCGTCGCAGATCTGCTTGCAGATGCGGGCCATGTCGAAGCCGAGTTCGGCCGACTCGAGGGTGCAGGGCCCGGCGATGACGGCCAACGGATGGCCGGGTCCGATGGTGATGTCGGCGACGCGGCAGGTGCGGGCGGGAGCGGGGCTGGGCATGGCCAAGGTTAAGCGGGCCGTGGACGCCGGGAACGGGTGCCGGGGGCGGGCGGCCTGTATCATCGCCCGTGCTCAGTCTCCGCGGCATCGTGAAGCGCTACGGCAAGGTCGCGGCCGTCGACGGGCTGTCGCTGGACCTGCGGCGTGGCGAGGTGTTCGGGCTGCTGGGCCCGAACGGGGCGGGCAAGACGACGACGCTGTCGATCGCCGTCGGCCTGATCGCGCCCGACCGCGGCGAGGCCGTGCTGGTCGCGGCCGACGGGACCGAGATCGGCCGGCCCACGCTGGCCCGCGTCCGGGCCCGCATCGGCGTGTGCCCGCAGAGCGACGCCCTGTACGCGAACCTGACGGCCCGCGAGAACCTGGTGTTCTTCGCCACCGTGCAGGGCGTGCCCCGTGGAGAACGCGGGGCGCGGGCGGACGAGCTGCTCGCGATGGTCGGGCTGGGCGAGCGGGGCGACGACGCGGTGGGGGGGTACTCCGGGGGCATGCGCCGGCGTCTGAACCTGGCGGCGGCGCTGGTCCACAAGCCCGAGCTGGTGCTGCTCGACGAGCCGACCGCCGGCGTGGACCCGCACTCCCGATCGGCGATCTACGCCATCGTGGACGGGCTGCGGGGCGCGGGCACGACGGTGGTTTACACCACGCACTCGATGGACGAGGCCCAGCGACTATGCGATCGAGTGGCCATCATGGACCACGGCCGGGTGCTCGCGGTGGACACCGTGGACGGGCTGATCGATCAGTTCGGCGGGCACGCGGTGGTCACCGTGACCCACGCACCCCCCCGGGGCGCCGAGCGGACCGAGACCGAGCGCCCGCTGGAGGTGTTGGCGGGCGTGGACCTGAAGTCGCCGGAGGTCCTCGGCGTGCGGATCGACCGGCCGGACCTCGAGCGGGTGTTCCTCTCGCTGACCGGAAGGAGCCTGCGGGACTGATGCGGGCGGTCTGGGCCATCGCGATGAAGGACCTGCGTCTGCTGATGCGTGACCGGGCGGCGGCGTTCTTCACGCTGGTGTTCCCGCTGCTCTTCGGCGTGGTGTTCGGGCTGATTTTTCAGCAGGCGTTCGGGGGCGGGGACGAATCGCCCCAGATCGAAGTCGCGATCATCGATCTGGACGGCTCGGAGCTGAGCGGCGACTACGCGTCCGCCGTCGTGGAACTGGGCGGGCTGACGGTGATCGGGGTGGCCGACGCCGCGGACGCGGAGAACAGGGTGCGCCGTGGTCAGATCGCGGCGTCGATCGTCATCCCGGCGCGGTTCGGCGAAGGGGTGCAGAACGCGATGTTCGGCGAGCCCCCGGGCGTCGAGGTGGTCATGGACCCGAGCCGGGCGGCCGAGTCGGGCATGCTGCAAGGCGTGCTGTCCGGCGCGGGCTTCCGGGTGCTGGCGTCGGCCTTCCAGGATCCGGACGTGGTTTCCGGGCAGGTCGCACGCGTGCGAGAGATTGTCCGCGGGGATGCCACGACGCCGCCGGTCGAACGCCTGCTGATGGGCACCCTGCTCGATTCCGTGGACCGGCTGTTCGGTGCGGGGGCGGACGGGGCCGATCCGGCGGACGGCGAGGCGCTTTCCGGCGGGGCATCGGGCGGCGGGATGGCGGGGTTCACGCCGGTCGCCGTGTCGGTCCGCATGCCGGAGCGGGCCGGGCGCGACAACGAACTCAACTCCGCGTTCGAGCTGACCTACCCGCAGGCCGCGGCCTGGGCCTTGGTCGGGTGCGTGACGGGGTTCGGTCTCTCGCTCGTGGGTGAGCGGTCCAGCGGCACGCTGCTGCGGCTCGCGGTAGCGCCGATCCGGCGGGACGCGGTGGTCTTCGGCAAGGCGACGGCCTGCTTCGTGGCGGCGCTGGCCGTGCTCGGGGCCCAGCGCGCCCTGTTCGCGTTGCCGGTGTTCGGCGTGCGCGGCGGGGAGCCCTGGATCGAGATTCTGACGATCGTGCTGATCGCGTTCGCGTTCGTGGGGGTCATGATGACCCTGGCCACCCTGGCGACCTCCGTCGGCGGGGCCGAGGGGAGCGTCCGGGCGACCCTGCTGATCCTGGCGTTGCTGGGCGGGGCGGGCGTGCCGCTCATGTTCTTCCGCGGCTGGATGCACGCGGCGACGATGGCCAGCCCGTTCCGGTGGGCGATCTCGGCTTTGGAGGGCTCGACCTGGCGCGGATGGAGCCCCGCGGAACTCGGCGTGCCGTGGATGGTCCTGTTTCTTATCGGACTTTTGGGGATATCTTTCGGGGTGTGGAGGTTTCGCCGCTGGCCGATTTCGGGGTGAGACGACGGGATATCTCCGGGGGATTTTGCCTGAACTGATCTCCGAACGTTCGAAGTTGACCAGTTGCGGATGACAATTCCGGGCGGTCCGGGTACATTGGGATCGATCTGTCCTTTTCTCACTCCCGAGATCTCAGCGTTCGGTTCCGGTTTCGTTTCCGGCTCTCCCCAACTGCACCACGCCGGACCCACAGACGAGCATCAGAACCACCGCACCGCCGAGGCCCCGCCTCGGCGGCGATCTCTTTTGGACCGGACCGGTCCCGGCTCGTTGAATACCCTTGGAGCGCAACGGGCGGGTAGCTCAGTTGGCCAGAGCACTCGCTTTACACGCGAGTGGCCGCGGGTTCGAGTCCCGCCCCGCCTATTTCCCGAGTGATGAACCGACCCCGAGGGCCGCTGGCACCGTGAACCCGCTCGATCTGGCGTATGTCGTGGGCGGGTTGGTGACGGCCCCGGTCTGGGCCCGCAAGAAGCGGGGCGGCTGGGGCGAGCGGTTCGGGAGGATCGACCACATGCTGGCCCGCCCGGCGACGGGGCGGCCGCGCATCGTGCTGCACGCGGTGTCCGTGGGTGAGGCCGCCGCCCTGCGGTGCCTGGTGCCCCTGCTGACGGAGGGGGGCGCCGAGGTGATCGTGTCGGTGACGACGGACACCGGCCTGAGCAGGGCGCGTGCGTTGTACTCCGATTCGTGCGACGTGGTGCGCACGCCGCTGGACTTCTCGTGGGCGGTGCGGCGGTTCCTCAACGGGACGAGGCCCGACGCGTTGGGATTGGTCGAACTGGAAGTCTGGCCGAATCTGGTCAGGGCCTGCCGGTCGCGGGGCGTGCCGGTGGGGGTGATCAACGGTCGCCTGAGCGAGCGGAGTTTCAAGGGATACCGGCGGGGGCGGGCGTTGATCGGGCCGTCGTTTGGGCGTCTGGATTTCGCGGCCGTACAGGACGAGACCTACGCCGAGCGGTTCCGTGCGATGGGCGTTGACCCGGAGCGTGTGACGGTGACGGGATCGATGAAGTGGGACGCGGTGGGCGTGGCCGAGGGTTCGCCCCGCACGGTCGAAGCGGTGGGATTGTCGCGGACGCTGGGTCTGGACCTGGACCGTCCGATCGTGGTGGCGGGCAGCACCGCGCCGGGCGAGGAGGCGCTGCTGCACGCGGCCGTGGCGACGGATGTGCAGCTCGTGTGCGCGCCGCGGAAGCCGGAGTGGTTTGACCAGGCCGCGGCGGCGATGCCCGGGTGCGTGCGCCGCTCGGAGGTCGGTCAGGCGGGCGTCCGCCCCGGGGCGACGCGGTTCGTGCTCGACTCCATCGGCGAACTGAGCACGCTCTACCGGGTAGCGGACGTGGTGGTGATCGGGCGGTCGTTCGGGGGGTTGTACGGCTCGGACCCGATGGAGCCGGCCGGGCTGGGGCTGCCGGTGGTGATAGGCCCCGAGCACGCGGACTTCGCCGCCGGGGTGGCACAGCTGCGTGACGCGGGCGGGCTGGTCGTGGCGGACCGCGAAAGCTTGGGCGGGGTGCTGGCCCGTTTGCTCGGCGACGCCGAGGCCCGCGGGGCGATGGGGGCGAAGGCCCGTGCATGCGTGCTCGGGCAGCAGGGGGCGTCGCGCCGGAACGCCGGGTTGCTCCTGGGCGTCGCCGGCGTGGAATGAGGCTTTGTGTGGTGTGTTTGGCCGGACGCGGGGCTCGGTCCTAGCATTGCCACTTCGCGCTCCGGGATGCCCGGGACGCGGTCGGGAGCCTAGCTCAATGGTAGAGCAGCGGCCTTTTAAGCCGTTGGTTCCGGGTTCGAGTCCCGGGGCTCCCACTGATCGAGGAAACGGGCGGGCACGGATGTCCCGGCTCGGAGTCGTCCGCACGGGGCGACGCCCGGTTTCCCTTCTCTGACTCCGGAGGCTTTGAGTGGTGCAGGCAACGGCAGCGGTCGGCACGCAAGCCCTGGTGGTTCACGCGGCCCACACGGGCGGGCTCCTGCACATCTGGTGTGAGCGGGCGTTCTCGGCGGGGGCGGGTGAGGGCTCCGTGCACCCGGGCGCGGTCCGCCCGGACTGGATCGACGGCGAGGACTCGGAGATCACCGTGCGCCTGCCCGGCGCCGGCGGCCGGGTGCTGCCCAGCGCCACGCTGGCGATGGAGATGGGCTCGGACCGTCCGGCCGGAGACGGGCTCGTCGAGATCCGCGTGCCGACGGTCGCGGTCGGCCCGGACCGGGCCGCGGCGGTGCTGGAGGGGCTGGCCGAGCGGGCCGAGTCCTCGGACGGCATGATGGTGATGGGCGCGGGCACGGTCTACTTCGACGCGGCCGCGCGCCTCGCTCGCCACCTCATGGCGGGCCACCGGTTCGTTCCGATGCTGCTCCAGGACGAGGACGGGCACCTGTCCGCGTCCTGGTGGCCCTGGCTGGCGGACGAGGCGACCGCCCGGCGCGTGGCGCTGCTCGTCGGCTCGATGCCCGGCGTGGCCCGCGCGGTGGTGGACGAGCACGCCCACGACGGCTGGACGGTGACCATGTCCTTCCTTTCCGGCGTGACCGACGCGGTCTGCCGGCGGACGCTGATCACGGAAGAGATGGACGACACCATCGACGGCGCCGACGCCAAGGCCGACCCGCAGGTGGCGTGGCTGCGCGGGTTGCTCAGCGCCCCCGTGGAGGTCCCGTCACCGAGTTCGCAGCGTGCGGAGATCACGCGCCGCGTGCGGCGCTGGATCGGCTCGCTCGAGGAACGCGGCGAGAGTTCGGCCTGGCGTCTGGGCTTCCGCATCGCCGAGCCGATCGCCGACGGGCTCAGCGAGAACATCAAGATGCCCGACGCGGCCATCCGCTGGTCGCTGTCGTTCTTCCTCGAGAGCTGCGTGGACCCGGAGGTCACGGTCGAGGCGGCGGACGTGTGGCTGCTGTCGCGTGAGTCGGTCGTGGTGCAGGGGCTGACCCTGGACTCGCCGCAGGAACTGCTGATGGCCGAGCTCGGCCGAGCCAGCCGCTACGACAAGAAACTCGAGGAGGTCCTCGACGAGTCCGAGCCGATCGAACTGCTGCTGGAGACCAAGGACGCGTACCGCTTCCTGCGCGAGGTCCGCCCCGTGCTGATCGAGCAGGGCTTCGCGGTGCAGAGCCCGGCGTGGTGGGATTCGCCGGCGGGGCGGCTGGGCGCCCGCCTGCGGATCGAGTCCGACCCCGCGGAGCTGGTCATGCAGCAGGCCGGCGCGGACGCGAGCGGCCCGCAGCTGGGCCTGGGCACGCTGGTGGGCTACCACTGGGAGATCGCCATCGGCGACACCACGCTGACGCTGCACGAGTTCGAGCAGTTCGCCAGCAAGTCGTCGCCGCTGGTCCGCATCGGCGGCAAGTGGGTGGAGATCCGGCCCGAGGACGTCACCAACGCGATCAAGTTCATCAGCGAGAACCCCGGCGGCGAGATGGAACTGGGCGAGGCCATGCGGCTCGCGTTGGCCAGCGACCCGACGCAGACGGGCGTTGCCGTCACCGGCCTGCACGCCACCGGCTGGGTCGCGTCGATCTTCGGCGGGGGCGACGGCGAGGGCGTCACGCTCCAGCTGCCCGAGCTGGAAACGCCCGCGTTGTTCCGCGGCACGCTGCGTCCGTACCAGCAGCGCGGCCTGAGCTGGATGGCGTTCATGGAGCGCTTCGGCTTCGGCGCCTGCCTGGCCGACGACATGGGCCTGGGCAAGACGGTGCAGCTCATCGCCCTGCTCCAGCACGAGCGGGCCATGGCGGCCAAGGCCGAGGCGGGCTCCGACGCGGCGCTGGTCGGGCCGACGCTGCTGGTTGTGCCGATGTCGGTCATCGGCAACTGGGTCAAGGAGACCGAGCGGTTCGCGCCCGAACTCAAGGTGCTCGTCCACCACGGACCCGAGCGCCTGCTCGGCGAGTCTTTCGTCGAAGCGGCCAAGACCCACGACCTGATCCTGACAACCTACGCCCTGGTCAACCGCGACCAGGAACTCTTCGAGGTCGTGCCGTGGGGGCGGATGGTGCTCGACGAGGCCCAGTTCGTCAAGAACCCGCAGGCCAAGCAGAGCCAGGCGGTGCGTGCGGTGCCCGCCCCCCGCCGGATCGCCCTGACCGGCACGCCGGTGGAGAACCGCCTGAGCGAGTTGTGGTCGATCATGGACTTTCTCAACCCCGGCTACCTGGGCCCGGCGGGCAACTTCCGGCGCAAGTTCAGCGTGCCCATCGAGCGGCACCGCGACCGGGCCAAGATGGACAAGCTCCGCGGCCTGGTCCGCCCGTTCATCCTGCGGCGCGTCAAGACCGACCCGACCGTGGTCGCGGACCTGCCCGAGAAGCTCGAGAGCCGCGAGTGGTGCCCGCTGACCAGCGAGCAGGCCGCGCTCTACGAGTCGTGCGTCAAGCGGATGCTGACGGAGGTCGAGCAGTCCGAGGGCATCCACCGGCGTGGCCTGGTGCTCGCGGCGCTCATCAAGCTCAAGCAGATCTGCAACCACCCGGCGCAGATGCTCAAGGACCAGGACCCGCACGCGGGACGCATCATCGATCCGACCCGCTCGGGCAAGTGCGTGCGTCTGCTGGAGATGCTCGACGAGCTGCTCAGCGAGGGCGATCAGGCGTTGATCTTCACGCAGTTCCGCCAGATGGGGCACCTGCTCAGCGGGCTGCTGCGGCACGAGCTGGGCAAGGAGGTCCTGTTCCTCCACGGCGGCACGCCGCAGGGCCAGCGCCAGAAGATGGTCGAGCAGTTCCAGGAGGCAACGGGCAAGCACCCGATTCTGATGCTCTCGCTCAAGGCCGGCGGCGTGGGCCTGAACCTGACCGCCGCCAACCACGTGTTCCACTTCGATCGCTGGTGGAACCCCGCGGTGGAGAACCAGGCCACCGACCGGGCCTACCGCATCGGCCAGACGCGGACCGTGCAGGTGCACAAGTTCGTCGTCCGCGGCACGCTGGAAGAGCGCATCGACGAGATGATCGAGAGCAAGACCGAGCTGGCCGAGAACATCATCGGCCAGGGCGAGCGGTGGCTGACCGACCTGGACACCGATCAGCTGCGTGACCTGCTGGCGTTGCGTGCCGACGCCATCGCGGACGAAGGGTAAAGGAGGTTTTCATGGCGAAGAAAGCTTCCAAGAAGTCCGACGCGACGCCGCCGCCGCCCCCCAAGGCGGACCGGACGGTGTCCGTGGTGGCCAAGCCGCAGCTCAGCGGCATCATCCCCACCGTGCCCTCGCGCCCCAAGCCGCAGGTGGCGTCGTTCCGCTCAACCAAGAAGCAGCTGGTCAATCCACGGCGCGTCCGCGGCGGCGTGAAGACCAAGGCCAAGCCGGGCGAGCCGCCCAAGAGCTGGGTCACCCAGCGGGTCATGCGCGTGGCCGAGCAGGCCGCGTCCGGCGAGGCGCTGCGCGAGGGCCTCGAGTACGCGGCGCTGGGCCAGACCAAGCGCCTGACGATCGAGGGCACGCTGTGCGAGGCGGTCATCCAGGGCCGCTCCGACAAGCCATACCGCACCACCCTGTCGTTGGAAGGCTTCACGCAGCCCCAGCAGGAGCAGGTGATCGGCACCATGGGCGAGCAGGTCCGCTACACGGCCAAGATCCTGGCCGGCGAGCTGCCCAGCAACATCGAGGATGTCTTCGCGCCGCTGGGCCTGCGCCTGCTGCCCACCGAGGCCGACGACCTCACGCCCGAGTGCACCTGCTCGGACTACTCGGCCAAGGAGCCGTGGTGCAAGCACGCCGTGTGCCTGACCGCCCTGCTCGCCGAGCGGTTGGGCGAGGAGCCGATGCTGGTCTTCGGTCTCCGCGGCATGCCCGAGGAGGACCTGCTCGAGGGCCTGCGCCAGCGCCGCGTCGCGGGCTCGGGCGCCAGCGGCCCCTCGCCGGTGCTTCAGCCGCACGTGCCCGGCGTGACAGACACCATGAGCGCCCCGCTCGATCAGTCACTGGCGGACTTCTGGGAGGTCGGGCCCGACCTGGCGGACCTGGACACGCCCATCGCGCCTCCGCCGGTCAACTGCGTGCTGCTGCGCCGGCTGGGTCCCAGCCCGTTCCCCGAGGGCCGCTTCCCGCTGCTGGGCCTGCTGGCCACCTGCTACGACCTGATCGGGCGCGACGCCGTCGACGGCGCCGACACGCCGGATCCCGACGCAGACGCCACGGACGACGGGGACTGATCCCTACGGGCAGCCCTGCCCGAACCGCAGCAGGAACAGCGAGATATCGAAGAAGTCGATCGACCCGAAGGGCGGCGCGATGTCCGCGGCCGGGCTCTGGTTGTTGAAGGTCTCGAGGAACGCGCTGATGTCGAAGAAGTCGACGCGCCCGTCCCCGTTCTCGTCGCCCGGGCACCCGGCCACGAAGCTGCCGATCCAGGTCTGCCAGCCGAAGCTCTTGGCGTACTGGCCCACGACCCAGAAGGTCCGGTCGTCGTTGGGATCGACCGCGATGTCGAAGTAGTCGCCCCAGCGTCCCTCGCTGCCGCGGTCGCCCGCGGCCATGAACGCCGGCTCGCTCATCGTGTTGGGCTCGTCGCCGGGCTGCCGGCCGGTGACCCACACGCTGGCGTACTCCTCGGCCGCGGCCCGGGCCATGACCATGCCCACACGGCCGAACTTGTCGGTGGCGATCGCCGGGAAGAACCAGAACACGCCGGGCGTGCTCACGTTGCCTTGCTGGACCAGCGCGGGGTCCTGCCCCGAGTCCGGCCAGCCGTTCGTGGCGACCTCGTACCAGCGGACGCGGGTGCGGGCTCCGACCGAGCGGACGGCGTGGGCCGTGTGCAGGCTCCCGTCGCGCCAGTGGGCGTTCATCAGGCGTCCGTCGAGCGTGTCGAGCAGCCCGCCGTCGAGGTTGGGCGCGTCGAAATCCGGCGGGTTGGAGTTGCCCAGGTGCGGCACGACCACGCTGGCCAGCGACGGGGTCCCGAGGGGGTCGTTGACGGTCCACAGGCGCAGGGCGTTGCTGGCGGCGCGGGTGACCATGAAGGTCCGCGGCGCGACCCCGTGCGTCTGGGCGACCTGCATGGAGCCGTCCATCTGCGGCACGAGATCGACATACGACGCGGGCTGGCCGCTCAGGAGCGGCGCCTTGTCGAACACGCGGACGATGGGGCCCGCGAAGCCCGGCCCCGACCCGTCGAGTTGGAAGAGGTTCCCCGCGACGTAGAACGCGTTGTCGTCGTAGCCGAAGCCCGGATAGTCCACCCAGTAGGTGGTGTCGTCGATGTTGATGACCGCAAAGGTGCGGTAGCGGTGCCACACGCCGTTGGGGTCCGAGTCGTCGGAGACGGCGATATCGATCCATGCCTCGGTCGGTCCGTAGACCTCCAGCACGTGGACGACGAAGCGTCCTGTGGTGGGGTCGTAGAAGCACTTGGGATCGAACGTGAAGCTGCCCGCCCCCTGCCCCTCGAAGAAGCCGGGGCTGCCGCGTTGACCGAGCGGCGCGGAGAACTGCATCTGGCCGCCCTTGGTGAAGAACGCGATGGTGTCGTTGGCCGTCTGGACGATGTGCTGGGGTCCCACGGCGATGGTGGGGTCCGGCGGGCTCCAGGGGGTCTGCGCGATGCCGGGGAATCCGACGCCGGTGGGGGTGGCCCGCGCCGGGCCGCCGGCCTCACCCTCTGGCAGCGGCTCGGCGTCGAGCGTGGGCAGCGACTTGTCGCGCCCGTGCGCGGGCAGGTGGTTCTTCACGCGGTCGACCGGTCCATCCCAGGGGTCGCGGACCTGGATCGGCTCGGGAAAGGCGCGGGTGTCGATGACCTCGGCGGGCGTGAACTGCCGGGCCGACGCGGGGCCGTCGATGGCGACCGGCGAGGGCAACTCCGACGCGGGGCGTCCCGGGCGGGTCGGCCCCTGGCCCTGCGGACCCGCGGCCCTCGTCGCGGTGGTGTCCGCGATGGTGCTGCCCGGAACCGGGTCGGACGCGCAGCCAACCAATGTGGGGACAAGCAGGCAGCACGATGCGGCAAGGACGGACCGGATTGGGCGGCTCATCGGGTCTCCAGAATCACAGTTATCGGACAGACAGAGCGGATTGCGGGACCACCCAGAACAGGTGAGCCAAGGGGCGGCCCGAACGAAGCGGAACGCCGGCCTCCCCGATTCGGCGATTCGGGCCCGGCGGTTCGGCCCGGTCGGCGAAACGGGGGTAACCGGGCGGTCGGCGCTGGTCCCCGTTCGGGCGGGCGTATTGACCGCGACGGGGCCGGGTCTACGATTCGACCTTGCGGAGCCGGGCGTGACGGACGCGGGTCAATCCCCGCCGAGGCGCGTCCAAGGATCCCCGCTTCATGGGCTTTCGCCCGTGCGGCCGGCGGGGGGCCAGCTCCAAGTCCTTTCCTTCAAACGGGATCGGGCGAACAGTGCCGCGGCCTTGCACGAGCGGGATCTCCCGGCGTGTTCGGTCCGCGACAAAGCGGAACGGACACCGGGGCGGCCAAGGCCGTCCCTCAGCCAGCGGAGACACGCGTCGCGGAGCCCACCCGGTCCCCTCTTCCGGACCAGCCTACCGATACCCCGTGGTGTAATGGCAGCACCGGTGTTTTTGGTACATCTAGTCCCGGTTCGAGTCCGGGCGGGGTAATTCGGGCTCCACGTCGCCGACCACATATGTCGGGACACAGCACCAACAAACCGCCACAGGCCATGCTGCTCGCCGCGGGCAAGGGCACGCGGATGGGGTCAGATCTTCCCAAGGTCTGCCACCCGATCGGCGGGCGGGCGATGGTCTGCGCCGTGGTCGATGCCTGCCTCGACGCGGGCTGCGATCGGATCGTGGTGGTGGTGGGGTACAAGCAGGAACTGGTGCGCGAGGCGCTGGCGGAGTACGGCAACACGGTCGAGTTCGCGGTGCAGGACGAGCAACTCGGCACCGGGCACGCCGTGATGTGCGCCGAGGGCGCCTTCCCCGAGGGCATGCGAGAAGGCACGGACCTGTTCGTGCTCTGCGGCGACGGGCCGCTGATCCGGGCCGAGACGCTGCGGACAGTGCTCGAGCGGCACCGCTCGGTCGGGGCGGCCGGAACGCTGGCGACGAGCGTGATCGACGACCCCTCGGGCTACGGCCGGATCGTCCGGGACGCGACGGGTCGCTTCGAGCGGATCGTCGAGCAGAAGAACGCTTCCACAGACGAACTCAAGGTCCGCGAGATCAACCCCAGCTATTACTGCTTCGACGCGGGGGCGTTGTTCGGAGCGTTGTCGCGGGTGACGCGGAACGAGCTGACGGGCGAGTACTACATCACCGACGTGTTCGAGGGCCTCCTGGCCGAGGGCAAGCGGGTCGAGGTCATCGACGCGGTGCCCCCGGAGGACGTCCTGAGCATCAACACGCCGGAGCACCTCGCCGAGGTCGACCGGATTTTCCGAGGGCGGGCGCTCGCGTCCGGAACGCACACCAGCAGCGAGGGCACCCGATGAACGGCGACTACGGCGAGCTGAAGATTTTCTCCGGGCGGAACAGCAAGCACCTGGCCCAGCGGGTGGTCGATCACCTCAAGATCCCCCTGGGCGGCGCGCGGACCAGCCTGTTCCCCGACGGCGAGATCATCACCAAGCTCGACGACGACGTCCGCGGGCGGGACTGTTTCGTGATCCTGTCCACCTGCGAGCCGGTCAACGACAACATCATGGAACTGCTGGTGTTCTGCGATTGCCTGCGTCGCGCCAGCGCGGCCCGCATCACGATGGTCATGCCGTACTACGGCTACGGGCGTCAGGACCGCAAGGACGAGGGTCGCGTGCCGATCACGGCCAAGCTCGTCGCCAACCTGATCACCGCGGCCAAGGCCGACCGGGTGCTGGCGATCGACCTGCACGCCGCTCAGATCCAGGGCTTCTTCGACCTGCCGGTGGACCACCTCAGCGCGGGTCCCGTCTTCCACGACTACTTCTCGTCGATCCGTTCGGAGCTGGGCGACCTGTGCCTGGTCTCGCCGGACGTGGGCAACGTGAAGGTCGCCGAGAAGATGGCCAACCTGCTCGACGCGGACCTGGCCATCATCAACAAGCGCCGGCTGTCGGGCACCGAGGTGGACGTGGGCAACCTGATCGGCACCGTTGCGGGCAAGCGCGTGCTGATGTTCGACGACATGATCTCGACCGGCGGCACGATCTGCTCCGCGGCCCGGCTGCTCATGGACGAGGGCGCGATCGACGTGATCTCGGCGGCGACGCACGGCGTGCTGGCCGGCCGCGCGATGGAGAAGATCGCCGATTCGCCCATCTCGCGCGTGGTGATCACCGACACGATCCCCGCCGGCGAGCGTTGCGACCCGATCAAGGACAAGCTGACCGTGCTCTCCGTCGGCGAGCTGCTCGGCGAGGCCATCGGGCGCATCCACAACAACTCTTCGATCAGCGCCCTGTTCCGCGGCACCGCGGGGGTCAAGCGCTGACCGGGTCATCGATACGGAATCAAGACAGCAACCAAGCGGGCGAACTCCGCCCGCGTCAAGGAAAACGAGGAAAGCCATGCACGAAGAAGCACCCAACCTGAACGTTACCGTCCGCGAGCGCGTCGGCTCACGCTACGCCAAGCGCATCCGCGAGACCGGCGGCCTGCCCGCCGTGGTCTACGGCCACAAGGAGGAGCCCCTGCCCGTCCGCCTGGACGCGCGGGAGGCCGGCAAGTACATCTCCAAGGGCGAGAAGGTCTTCTCGATGGACCTGAACGGCAAGCAGCAGTACGTGCTGCTCAAGGACATCGGCTACGACTACCTGGGCACGAACATCATCCACGCCGACTTCGCCCGCGTGGACCTGAACGAGCGCGTGGACACCCGCGCCCACCTCAAGTTCGTCGGCGAGCCCAAGGGCCTGAAGAAGGCCGGCGCGGTCCTCATGCACCCCGTCAACGAGCTCGAACTCAACTGCCTGATCACCAACCTGCCCGACCAGATCGAGGTGGACGTGTCCGGGATGGACGTCGGCGACATGCTGCACGCCGGCGACATCAAGCTGCCCGTGGACACCATGGAACTGCTGACCGACGCCGACACGGTCGTCGCCCAGGTCATCGTGATCAAGGAGCAGGAAGAGTCCGCCGAGGCGGCCACCGTCGACGGCGCGGCCGAGCCCGAGGTCCTCACCGCCAAGAAGGACGAGGACGCCAAGGCCCCCAAGGCCCCCAAGGAAGAGAAGAAGGGATAACGCGGCAGATGAAGCTCATCGTCGGGCTGGGAAACCCGGGCGCTCAGTACGAGCGCACGCGTCACAACGCCGGATTTCTGGCGTTGGACGAGCTCGCGCGCCGGCACGCCGCCGGCATGGTGCCCAGGGCCCGCTTCAACGCCGTCACGCTCGACGCGTCTATCGGCGGGGAGAAGGTCCTGCTCGCCAAGCCGACCACCTTCATGAACCTCTCGGGTCGGACGGTGGGCGAGGCGGTGCGGTTCTTCAAGCTCGACCCGGGCCAGGACCTGCTGGTGGTGGTCGACGAGATCGCCCTGCCGGTCGGCCACGTCCGGGTCCGCGAGAAGGGCAGCGCGGGCGGGCACAACGGCCTGTCCGACATCGACCGGGCGCTGGGCGGGGCGGACTACCCCCGCCTGCGGATCGGCGTGGGCGCGATGCCGGAGGGCTGGGTCAAGGCCGATTGGGTCCTGTCCCGGTTCGCCGACGAGGAGCAGGAAGCGGTGCGTGCGGGGACGGCCCTGGCCGCCGACGCCGCGGAGTGCGTGGTCCGGGAGGGACTCCCGGCCGCGATGAACAGGTTCAACAAGAAAGTTTCGCAAGAGAACAACACCGACCGCGACGGCGACGCCGCGTGATTCGGAACACGGATCAGAGAACGATCAGAACGGAGCGACTGAAATGACGACCGAGACAATGGCCCGCACGGGCACGTACGAGGGCATGTTCCTGGTTTCCCAGGCCGCGGCCTCGCAGTTCGGCGACACGCTGACCCACATCAACGAGCTCTTCGGCCGCGCCAACGCGACCGTGGTCGCGATGAAGAAGTGGGACGACCGCCGCCTGGCCTACGAGATCGACAAGCAGAAGCGCGGCGTGTACATCCTCGCGTACTTCACCTGCCCGACCGACATGGTCGGCCGGCTGGAGCGCGACGCCCAGATCTCGTCCAAGATCCTGCGCCTGCTGGTGATCAAGGCCGACCACCTCACCGACGAGGAGATCGCCGCCCACGACGAGCGCCGGGCGCTGGCCGACGAGGCCAAGCTGCGGGCCGAGCGGGCCGAGTCCGAGGAGGACGAGTCCTCCGGGCGCGTCCGCCTGGGCGCCCCCGAGCAGCAGGCCCCCGCCGAGCCGGAGGCCGCCGAGGACTCCGCCGCCGACGAGTCGTCGGACGAGAACTGATCCGTCCGGTCCGTTCGCACGGCGAGGCCGGCCCGCCCGCTTCCGCCATGCCTGCCCATTGAGGGGGGATGGCGGTTCGGCACGGCCGCAACACCCTCGAAGGGCGTTGGATGTCGAACGGGAAGTGTTCGGGTATGATACGATGCTGCTCGGCCGTTTCGGCCGGAGGAAGGAGACGCGATGGCCGGTAGTTTCAATAAGGTCATGCTGCTTGGGAACCTGACCCGTGATGTCGAGATCCGGCACACGTCGGGCAACCAGGCGGTGGCCAACTTCGGGATGGCCGTGAACCGTCGGTTCAAGACCCAGTCTGGCGAGCAGCGCGAGGAAGTCACCTTCGTGGACTGCGAGGCCTGGGGCCGGACCGCCGAGGTGATGGGCCAGTACCTGTCCAAGGGCCGGCCCGTGTTCATCGAGGGGCGCCTCAAGCTCGACGAGTGGGAGGACAAGAGCGGGGGCGGCAAGCGCTCCAAGCTCAAGGTCGTCGTCGAGTCGTTCCAGTTCGTCGACTCGGGCCAGGGCCAGGGCGGCGGCGGGAACGAGCGGTCGTCCGGAGGTGGGGGGTACGCCCGTTCCGGGTCGTCCCAGTCCCGCCCGCAGAACGACGAGCCGGCCATCGACCACGACGACATCCCGTTCTGACCCGATCCGCCCGGTCGGTTCGGCCGGGCTGAATATCTGATCTGTTCCGTGGGCGTCCCGTTCGGCGGGACGCCTACGCTTCCCGTCCCGCTTTTCCAGGCGGGACCCCGTTGGGGCCGGTGGCGTTCGGGCGTGTGCCCGTTGGCCGGCTCCTCAACTTGGCCCGGTGCCGCCGCCGGCACGGGCAAGGACAGCGAAGGAGGCCCCCGTGGCCAGCAAGCACGTCAAACTGTTGCTCACCGAGAACGTCGACAGCCTCGGCATCGTCGGCGACGTGGTCCGCGTTCGGACCGGATATGCCCGCAACTACCTGCTCCCGTTCGGCCTGGCGACCTCGCCCAGCGAGGAGCTGATCAAGGACCTCGCGTCCAAGCGCGCCGAGGCCGAGAAGGAGCTCGCCGCCCTGCGCAAGAGCCGCGAGGCGATGATCTCCAAGCTCCACGGCCAGGAACTGACCATGGTCCGGGCCTGCAACGACCAGGGCCACCTCTACGGCTCGGTCACCCAGCAGGACATCGCGTCGGCCCTGCAGGAAGTCGGCTTCGACATCAAGCCCCGCGAGGTCCGCCTGCCCGGCACGATCAAGCGCGTGGACACCTTCGACATCCACATCAAGGTCGACTCCGACCTGGGCGCAGACGTCAAGCTCTGGGTGGTCGCCGACCGGGCCCTCGACGCGGACGCCGAGCCCGAGATGGACTTCGACTCCGAGGGCGAGCTGATCGAACCGACCGCCAAGAAGAAGGCGGCCAAGCCGGCCGCCGCCGAGTAACCGGCCGGACGGCACGCCGCCCCCCCCCGCCCCCCCTCCCGGGCGGGACGCACGGCGCCGCACTGACACAAGAAAACGGCCCCGTCGCACGCGACGGGGCCGTTTCTGTTCGATGCGTGCGCGTCCGGGGGGCCGGACTGATCAGCCGCCGACCGCTTCCAGCGGCGGCTGCATGGTGGCGATGACGATGTTGCCGGCGGCGAACTGCTCGATCGAGACGCCGCGGGTGACCACGAACAGGATGACCAGCTTCTGATCGTCGCGGGCGGTGCTGACCGGCGGGGTGGCCTCGATGCCCGCCAGCGTGTTGCCCAGGGTGTAGCGGACCTCGAAGATCTCGCGGTCCTTGTAGACGAAGCCGATGGCCTCGTACTCGTTGCCGTTGGAGTCGATCAGGACCAGCGGTTGGTCGGTGGGGGCCAGGCGGGCCGCGTCGGAGGTGAAGCTGGCGGGCATGCCCGGGGAGACGTCGATCTGCACCATGGTCTGGTTGCGCCCCAGCGCGAACGACTCGACCCGCATCGACCGGCCCGAGGGCGTGTTGCCCCGGCCGACCTCGGTGATGGCGAACTTGGCCTGGCCGTCGGCGATCAGGTTCTCGTCGTCGAGGGTCAGGCGTGAGCGGGCGGTCTGGGACGAGGCGATCTCGCCCATCGAGCTGCTGATGCGGACGCCGCTGCCGGCGCCGGCCTCATTGGCGTTGGTCAGCGTGACGGCGTTGCTGGCGTCGCGCTGGATCCGGACGCTGTCGTCGGCCTTGAAGATGCTGCCCGACGCGATGCGCCGGTCGCGCTCCGCGGGCGATTCGTAGACAATCGGGGCGGGAAAGCTCTGTTCGTCGGCCGCCTGGACACGGGCCTGGCGAACCGACAGTCCGATGGGGTTGTAGCCCTCGGGCACGAAGAACTCGAAGCCGATGGTGGCCTTGGACTGACCGCCGACCGAGCTGATGAATACGTCGTTGGCGTCGAACTTCCAGCGTCCGAGCCGGCCGTCGGCCTCGGCATTCTCGCTGATCGCGGCCAGGGGGAAGATGGTGATGGACTCGCCGGTGGAGTCATTTCGGGCGATCATGTGGACCTGGCCGTTGGAGACGATGACCTGGCCACCGCGCTTGCCGCGTTCCTTGGCGCCGGGCTCGAACTCGATGACGGCGCCCATCAGGTAGCCCTTGGCGGGGGTGCCGTCGTTGCCGGGCGCGCGGCCGCGAACGTCGACGTAGCGCTGGGGGGTGGCCGAGCCCTGGACGGTCAGCAGGTCCTTGGCGGCCGCGGTCTGGTCGGGGGTGGCGACGGTGTAGGTCTTGA
Source organism: uncultured Phycisphaerales bacterium (assembly GCA_963975575.1). Classification (GTDB taxonomy): domain Bacteria; phylum Planctomycetota; class Phycisphaerae; order Phycisphaerales; family UBA1924; genus UBA6054. Next base: position 708,333 of record CAXBHL010000001.1, read on the forward strand.
TGACGCGGAAGTCGGAGGGGCGGATGGCGTTGCGCCCGGAGCCGTCGCCGGGGGAGAGCCGGGCCGCGAACGCGGTGGAGACCAGGTCGGGGTACCACTTGTCCAGGGAGTTCTCGGCGGACATCGAGCCGGACGAAAGGCCGCGGTAGACGCCGGCGGTGATGCGATCAGCGGGGATCCACAGCGAGTCGGTGACGGTCAGGCTGCCGGCACCGCCCGCGCGGTCCTCGGTGTACCACACCGGGCGGTAGCCCATGTTGGTGGGCAGGCGCAGGCCCTGGATGCCGATCACGAACACGCCGGCGGTCAGGACGCCCACGCCCAGGCCGCAGACGGCGCCGCCGGCGTAGTCGACGGCGCTGGCGTTCTTGAGGTTGGCGCCGACGATCTTGTCGGTGGCGAACCGGGCGACGAGGAGGAAGACGGAGAAGGGCAGGATCAGTCCCAGACCCCAGGCTGCGCTCTCGAGGAACGAGAGGAACCCGCGGTCCGGGCTGAGACCGATGATGAAGTAGCTCGCCGGCTCCCAGACCGCGAAGGCCAGCGCCCCCGCGACGAGCACGCAGAGCAGGTGGATAAAGGCGCTGAAGAAGCCGCGGACCATCCACGCGTACGCGAGTCCGAGCACCAGTCCGACGATGAGGATGTTGAAGATCATGTTCGGTTCTCCGTCCCCGTCCGGGCGTTCGCGTCCGGCGGGGGCGTGGTGGGGTGAGCGTGGTTGATCAGGCGGCGGGCCCGGCGGCCTTGCTGGCGGCGGGCTTGGGCTCGGCGGTGATGCGGGTGACCTCTTCGATGCTGGTCATGCCCTCGACCGCCTTGCGGAGCGCGGACTGCTGGACGGTGGGCAGCTGACGCTTGCGCATCGCGCTGCGGAGGCCGGACCAGTTCTGGTCGGCGATCAGCGACTTCTCCTCGTCCTCGATCGGGAAGACGCCGAAGACGCCCGTCTGGCCCATGTAGCCCACGCCGTTGCAAACGGGGCAGATCTCGGGCTTGTTGCGGACCAGGACCTGGCCGCCCTTCTTGAAGAGCTGCTGCACCTTGTCCGCGGGGAGGCCGAGCTTCTTGAGCATGTCCGGCGCGGGCTGGTACGGCACCTTGCAGTTGCTGCACAGGGCGCGGAGCAGGCGGTGGGAGATGACGCCCTTGAGGCCCTCGGCCGCGAGCTTGGGGTCGCCGACGGCCTTGGCGTAGAGCTGGATGGCCTCCAGGGCGTTGTTCGAACGCAGCGAGAGGTACACGCGGCTGCGCTCCAGATCGGCCCGGGCGATGTTGGCGGCCGTCTCGGTGTCGGGCAGTTCCGCCACGCCGAGCACGTCGGGGTCCCGTCGCAGGTTCGAGCGGACCGTGGTGGCGAAGTCGGGCCCCTCGGCGGCGGGGTCGAAGGGGATCTGCTTGATGCCCTCGAGCGCGTCCTCGACATCCAGCTCGATGGTCGAGATGTTGGCGGTGTACGCGTCGTGGAGCTTGAGGACCGAGTAGAACGTGCTGGTGCGCCCGGAGTCGGCCGGGCCGGCGACCAGGACCACGCCGCCGGGCTCGTTGACCCAGCCCTTGACGAGTTCGAGCTGCTTGTCGGTCAGGCCCAGCGCGTCGGCGCTGCGACGCACGGCCTCGGCGGGGTTGAAGATCATGGAAAGGCGCATGCCCGACGCCGACCCGCTGGTCACCAGCTTGACGGTGGTCCCGCTCATGCCCTCGCCGGAGACCGAGACCTGGCCCTGGAGCTTGCGACGGCGGTCCTTGACGTCGAGGCCGGCGCACGACTTCCAGAAATCGATGATCTGCGCGGCGTCGTTGCGGGCGAGCGGGTCGCCGGCCTGGCGGACGCCGTCGACCAGATACGAGGCGGCGTAGGTGCTCTCGTTGGCCGGCAGGATGTCGATCTGCGAGGCGTGCATCGAGAAGCCCTTGGCGATCACCTGCTCGGCGGCCACGCGGACGGCGAAGTCCGGCGACTCCTTGGGCGGCGGGGGGACCTTCATCTTGTTGGCCCCGACGATGACCAGCTCGGACGTGCCCAGCTGCTTGGCCCTGGCCTTCTCGTCGCGGGCGGCCTTCATCTTCTCGAAGTCCAGCGAGATGCGGGCCCGCTCGGGCACACGCTCGTCGCGGTTGGTGATGACCACGAACAGCCCGATGTCCCCGGCCAGGAGGGCGAGCACGATCAGCAGGGTCGCGGCGAAGCCCGCGAACCCGCCGATGGGCACCAGGATCACCGCGGCCAGGGCGGCCACGCCGAAGAGCATGTGAATCAGCGCCCACTTCTCCTGCCCCAGGAAGAACCGCTGGGCCTGCTTGTCGAGGTGGGTGGAGATGAACCAGGCCCACGCGACGAACGGCGCAAAGAGCAGGATCGGCTTCCACACCGAGACGAGCATGAACCCGGCGGCGAGGGTGGGGGAGCCCTGTGCGATGGTCAGCGATTCGAGCAAAGGAGCGGTCCTTCCTGGCGGGGCGTCTCGGCGGGTCCCCCTCGCGCGGGAAGGGGGGCCGCGTGCCCGGGGATCACTTGAACTTCTTGAGCTTCATCTGCAGGTCGTCGACGTTCGGGGAAGCCTCGAGCGCCACACGCGTGTGAATGTACTCTTTCTCCACGAGCTGCACCAGCGAGTCGTTGAAGTCGACCATGCCGACCTGGCGGGCCTCGATCGAGTTGAGCACGTCGCGGAGGTCGCCCTCGCGCTCGTCGAGGATGAACTTGCGCACCACGCTGTTGTTGATCAGGATCTCCAGCGCGGGGATGCGGAAGATGTTCTCGTGCAGCGTGGGCAGCAGCTTCTGGTAGACGAACGCCCGCATCTGGTAGGCCAGGATCTTGCGGACCTGCTCGATCTCCTCCTGGGGGAAGAGGCCGTAGATGCGGCTGAAGGTCTGCGTGGTGCTCGAGGCGTGGATGGTCCCGTAGACCAGGTGGCCGGTCTCGGCGGCGTGCAGGGCGGCCTCGAAAGTCTCCTGGTCGCGCATCTCGCCGACCAGCACCACGTCGGGGTTCTCACGCACGAGGGCCCGCAGGCCGGTCTTGAAGTCCAGGCAGTCCAGCCCGATCTCGCGCTGGTTGATGACGGCCTTGCGGTCCTCGAAGATGTACTCGATCGGGTCCTCGAGCGTGAGGATGTGGATGTTCTTTCGGGCGTTGATGTAGTCGAGCATCGACGCGATGGTCGTCGACTTGCCCGAGCCGGTCACGCCGCAGAGCAGCACGATGCCCTGGGGCTGCATCGCGATCTCGGACATGATCTCGGGCAGGTGGAGCTTCTCGAAGGGCAGGATCTCGCTGGTGATGTTCCGGGCCGCGACCGAGATGGTGCCGCGGGCCATGAACAGGTTCACCCGGAAGCGGTGGTCCTTGTCGTAGTTGTACGCGAAGTCCACCGAGCCGAAGTGCTGGAGGTCCTTGATCTGCTGCGGCGTCAGGATCGCCTGGGCGATCTGGAAGAACTCGTCGGCCGAGACCGGCTCGACGTCCAGCGCCTTGAGCGAACCGCGGAGGCGGATTTTGGGCTTCTGCCCCGACTTCATGATCAGGTCGGAGCCGTTGAACTTGATGGTGGCCTTGAGAAAGTCGCCCCAGCGGGTCGCGTGGGGGTCGGTCTCCCGCTTGAGCGCGGCGATCTCCGTGGCGATGTGCCCGGTGGGGTTGACGGTTTCGGGGGTCTCGGTCACGCTCATCGGTTGGTGATCCTCTCGGCTCCGCCGGCAGGGCTGGCCGCTCGGGGCGGGTCTCGTTGCGTCCTTGGGAAGGCCGTTCGTAAGAACGGAAGGGTACGCGCGGCGGAGTCGCCGGGCATGAAAGGTTCGGCCCGAAACGGCGGTCGGTTCCGGCGCCGCCAGCCTGGGGATCTCGCCCGGGGCTTCGCGCTGCGATCCCGCCCGGCGGCAAGCCCGCCGCGATGAAAGAAAGAGGGCCCGGATCGCTCCGGGCCCTCGGGGTGGTATGGGTCGGCGCTGCCGGGCTCAGCCCGCCGCGACCGCTTCGGCCTCGTCCTCTTCGACCTGGGTGCCCAGGAAGTTCGCCTCCAGTTCGACCCGGATCTTCTCCATGGCCTTGTTCTGGATCTGGCGGACGCGTTCCTTGGTGACGCCGATGATCTGCCCGACCTGCTCGAGGGTCATGGGCTTCTCGAGGCCGCCGGTCTCGAGCCCGAAACGGTGCTCGATCACGGTGCGCTCGACGTCGGTCAGGTCGGCCCGGTTGGAGATGACGATCTCCCGGACCTCGTCGGCGGCGTCACGCTCGAAATCGGCCCGCTTGGTCTCAAGGAAGTTGGACTTCTCGAGCTTGGGGTCGAAGTCGGTCGGGAACCGCTGGCGGTACTTGGAGAGCTTCATGCCCTGGCGGGAGAAGGCCTTGAGGATCGCCCGGCAGGCGTAGGTCGAGAACTTGAAGCCGCGCCCGGCGTCGAACTTGTCGACCGCCCGGAGCAGGGCCATGTTGCCCTCGCTGACGAGGTCGGCGAAGTCCACTTCGCTCATGCGGGTGCGTTTGGCCATGGCCAGCACCAGCGCGAGGTTGGTCTCGGCGATCTGCTCGCGGATCCGCTCGGCGCGCCGGTACCAGCTGAGCAACTGGTCGGCGTGCTCGGCGGTGGGCTTCTTGTCCGGACGCTCCCAGACTTCCTTCTGGAGCAGCCACACCCGGTGACGGGCGTAGTTGAACTGATGGAAGAGGACCCGCTCCTCGGCACCGGTCAGGATGACCTGCTGGGCGCTCTTGACGGTGCGGGTGCGGCTCGTCGCCGAGATGTCGTCCATCACCGGGTGGTACCAGGTGGTGTCCGGCTTGGCGATGTCCGGGGCCTCGTTGTAGATGCGGGTCTCCGCTTCTTCCTCGTAGAAGACCGGGGAATCGATGTAGTCCTGCTCCTTGGCGAGGATCTGATTGAGCAGCCGCTCGTCCTCGTGGGACAGCCGGCGATTGGTCTTGCCTTCGCGGGTGGAGGTGCGCGACACCCCGACGCGCTGGCGGCGCCTCATCTGCTCAAGCGGGCTCGGGCTCTGGCTCGTTGCCTGCGTCATGCGTTCTGACTCCTCCGCCGCGTTCCTGCGGCGGCGCTGGGGTGAAACAATCACCCGAACTTGTTCTCGTCGCGGTCTCCGAGACACACCCTCGAATCCGCCGGGCCCCGGAGGCGCCCCTTCCGAACTGGTTCGGAAGCGGTGGCGACTCTTTGCCCAGCCGAACAACCCGCCGCACCCCGGTTGGGGTGCCCACCACGGGCGATCGGTCGTCCTCCTGCTCCAACACAAGGCCCGGATCCGTCCCGGTGCCAGAACCCCGCCCGATCGCAGACCGATTCGCGTCAGGCCTTCACACCAGGTGATGGTGGGGCTCGCTGACTGGTGGCTGATCGGGCCGGGGAGGTACGAAAGTCTTACGACAACTGCTGACCGGAAGTTTCCCTTCCCAAACCGAATTCTTTCCTTCCCGAGACCGCTTGGCTGCAAACTCGGGAGAACAGATCAGGGAAAACTCCATCAACCAGTGCGAAGGCCGTCCCTGCTCACCAACCGGTGCCCATCCCTGGCACCGTCCTCTCCGGTTGACGCCCGATAAGCGGGGGCCTACCGTCCGCAGTTCAGGCATTCGGCTTGACACTGTCGCGCCGTCAATACGCCCAGATGCGAACCTTGATCGTACCCGAACGCCTCGGACCGGGCAAATGCTTTGCCCAGATTCGCATGTTTCCACAGCAAATTGTGCCGTGTTTGGGCTTTGATCGCACCATAACTTGCCGGTTCCGGTGAGTCATCCCCAGGAGATCCCGAAATGGCTTTCACACTGCCCAATCTGCCCTACGCCAAGGACGCCCTTGAGCCCCACATCGACGCCAAGACCATGGAGATTCACCACGGCAAGCACCACGCGGGCTACGTGGATAAGGCCAACAAGGCTCTGGAAGGCACCCAGTGGGCGGACAAGAGCGCCGAAGAGGTCGTCGCCCAGCTCGACAAAATGCCCGCGGACAAGCAGACCGCCGTTCGCAACAACGCGGGGGGCCACGCCAACCACAGCCTGTTCTGGACCGTGATGGGCCCGGGCAAGGGGGGCAAGCCCTCGGGCGACCTGGCGAAGGCCATCGACGCCGCGTTCGGCTCGTTCGACAAGTTCAAGGAGGCATTCGCCGACGCTGGCGCTTCGCGCTTCGGCTCCGGCTGGGCGTGGCTGGTAGTCAAGGGGGGCAAGCTGAGCGTGTGCTCGACCGCGAACCAGGACAACCCGCTGATGCCGGCCTCGTTCGGGGGCGGCCAGGGCACCCCGATCCTGGGAATGGACGTGTGGGAGCACGCGTACTACCTCAAGTATCAGAACAAGCGTCCGGACTACATCGCCGCGTTCTGGAACGTGGTGGACTGGGACGCCGTGGCCAAGCGGTTCGCGTCGGCGAAGGGCTGATCCGGCCCGCCCGCTACGATCGGGCGTGCGAAAGAACCTGCTGCTGACGTTCTGGCTGGCCCTGCCGATCCTCGTGTTCGCGGGGCTGGTCTGGTGGATCTTCGCGTCCGGAGCGCGCCCGTCGGGCATGGACGCCGAGCCGGTCGGTCCCGGCGCCGGCGACACGGGAGGGGCGAACGCGCTGGGCGAGTGGCTGGCCGGACGCAGCCCCAACGACGTGGAGCGTGCCAACATCGCCCGGCGGCAGGGGCGCGACGTCGATCCCTTCTGGTGGCCGGGGGGCACCCGGGTGGTCGTTGAAGACGCGGGGTCCGACGACGATCGGGGCGTGACGATCGGCTGGCTCGACGGGCAGACCGGCGTGCTGCGGGCGGTCGCGCTGCGGGCGGGCGGCGACGGGGCCTGGTCTTCGGTGCTGCGCGAGCAGCGCCCGGCGGAGGGGTCGCTGATCTATCTGAGCCGGGGCGCGATGGCCCAGCGGATCAGGGACGGACGCAGCGACGTGGTCGGCGCGGACGGCCAGATCCTGGTGCCGGTGTCCGTGCGCCCGGTGTCGACCGAGGGCGTGGCGGCGTCGGACCCGATCCCCTTGCTGCTGACGCTGCCGGGCTGATCGGGCTGGCGGTCGCCGTCGGGTTGGCTCAGGCCTTGCGGAGCAAGTTGAGATGCCGGTAGCGGCTGCCGAGCACCGTGTCGCTCGGGGCGTTGAGCCAGCGGTCGAGGACCTCGGCGTAGACCTGCCGGAAGTCGATCCGGAACTTGAGATCGCCCTCGTCGAGATCGTTGAGCGACGGATTGGGCCCGTGCACGCCGGCGTTGACCATGGGGCCGAAGAGGAACATGGGCGCGGCGGTGCCGTGGTCCGTGCCGCCCGAGGCGTTCTGTCCCACGCGCCGTCCAAACTCGGAGAAGCACACGCCGAGGACTCGTTCGGCGTTGCCCTGCGCCCCGAGGTCCTGATAGAACGCGCCCATGCCGTCGGAGAGCTGGGTGAGCAGGCGGGCGTGCTGGCCCTGCGCGCCGCCCTGTCCGGCGTGGGTGTCGAATCCGCCCAGCGAGACGTAGTAGACGCGGGTCTTCATGCCGGCGCGGATCATCGAGGCGACCATGCTCAGCTGGTTGCCGAACTCCGTGCGGGGGTAGGTCGCCAGGGAGGGTGTGGCGACCGCCCGGCGGATCGTGTCGCTGGACACCCGCGCGTCCAGCGCGGTGCGGACCAGGAAAGAGGCGGGGGAGTTGTCGTCGTGCCCGGTCTCGGACTGGGCGTTGAGGATCTGCTCGTAGGCACCTGCGATCTGCTCGTTGCGGTCGCCCGTCCAGCGGAAGAGTTCCGCGGACTCGAGCGAGACGGGCATCGCGCTGCGTCCCTGCAGGGCCAGGGGCATGTCGCGCCCGAGCGCGATGGCGGGCTCGACCTTGCCCGCGTGCTCGTGCTCGGGCGAGCCCGACTCGCCCTTGCCGTAGCCGCAGCACTGCGAGTCGATGTAGCGCCCGAGCCAGCCGTCTCCGGTGCCGTTGGTGTCGGCGGTGTGCCAGATGTCCATGCTGGCGAAGTGGGAGCGGTTGGGGTTGGGATACCCGACGGACTGGACGACCGAGCAGAGGCCGTCGTCGTAGAGCCCGCGGAGGCGGGTCATCGCGGGATGGAGCCCGACGTCGGCCGCGCCGTTGGCGCCGTTGCGGCTGAGCTGGTGCACCTCGTTGGGCGAGAGCCCGATGGTGGGGCGGAACCTGCGGTAGTTGTCGTCGCGGAACGGAACCACAGTGTTGAGCCCGTCGTTGCCGCCGGAGAGCTGGACGACGACCAGCACGCGTCCCTCGTCCACCCCGGGGATCGAAGAGAGGCCCAACGCGGGACGCGGCAGCGCGAACGCGGCGTTCTGGAGGAAGGCGGGCACGGTCAGTGCGGCGGACGCGAACAGCGCGCCGGAGTGGAGGAACTCGCGGCGGGTGTAGGCCTTGGCTCGTGCGGGGTCGTTGTGCAGGCTCATGGGCGGGTCCTCGGCGCGGCGGCGCGGTCGGCGGGGGAGCAGGGGCTGGGGCTCAGCAGAGCTGGTACTCGGGCATGGCGGTGATCAGCAGCATCAGGGCGGCCAGCGCGGGCTGGGCGGTGGGGTTGTCGGAGGTCTCGACGGTCCGGGCGAGGGTCTCCATCGCGTGCTCGTCGCGCCGGCCCATGGCTAGGTCCATCAGGCGTCCGACGATCTCCCGCGTGTCCGCGGGGCGTCCGGGCTCGACCAGCATCGGGACGACCGATCGCGGGTCGTAGTCGCCGGCGATGGCGCGCCGGGCGGGGCTGCCGGGCTGCGCACCGGTGATGAGGTAGGCCAGCGTGTTCTGGCGGGCGAACATCGTGGCGGTGTTGATCCACGATCGCCCGCCGTCCCAGCCCTTCACGGAAGGCGGGAAGAAGAGGTTCTGGCCCATCCGCTCCATCGCGTCGGCCATGGTGTTCAGATCGCGGGCGGGCACGCCGAGCGTGCGGACCGCGCCGACGACGAGTTCGGCGGGGGACTTGATCTTGCTGTGGGCGACCTCGTCCGAGTAGAAGTGCCTGGACTTGAAGAGCGTCTTGAGGACCGGGGCCAGGTCGTACCGCTCGCGGGTGATGCGGTCGGCGAGCATCTTGACGCAGGCGAGGTCGGTGCCGGTCACGTCGCGCGGCTGGGCCGCCACGTCGGCGACGAAGAATCGGTAGAGCCTCGTGGCGATGAAGGGGGCGCAGGCCTGGTGACGCAGGATCGCGGACACGAACCCGTCCCCGTCCACGCGGTCGCGGACCCCGAGGACCTGCTTGGGCCCACTGTCGTGCATGTTCTCGCGGAAGACGAACGCGTCGTCCTCGTACGTGTAGCCGGTCAGCGCCCGCGCGCCCTCCTTGATGTCCCGCTCCGTGTAGTTGCCCTCGCCGAGCGAGAACAGCTCCATCAGTTCTCGCGCGAGGTTCTCGTTGGGGCTCTGCCGGCGGTTCTGGTTGTTGTTGAGGTACCGCAGCATCGCCGGGTCGCGGATGATGCCGGCCAGCAGGCGCGGGTAGCTCTTCGCGTTGCCGCGGAACATCCGGTTCTGCATGTACATGTGGTACGAGTCTTCGACCGAGCGGTAGCTGGTGGCGAAATGGCCGTGCCAGAAGAGCGTCAGTTTCTCTTCCAGCGGGCGGGGCGTCTGGATCATCCGCTGGATCCACCACCGCCTGATCTGGGCCATCTGCTGCCGGTCGGAGCGTTGGGCCGCCTGGCGCTGGTCGCGGAACCGGGCCACCGTGTCCTCGTCGCCACGCTGCCGGGCCGTGCGGATCACCCGCTGATCTTCCAGCGAGAGCGGACGCATGATGTCCTTGTTGAACAGGTCGTGTTCGTCGGGTTCGTTGGGGACGCTCTCGAAGTCAACCAGGTGGTCGACCGCCTCGTCGAGCCCCCACGAAACAAGCGTGTTGATCTGGATCTCGGTGCCGCCGAATCCCGCGCGGCGCAGCAGGTGGCGGGCCTGGGCCGGCCCGAACGCTTCGCGCGGGAGCGGGTCGAGCAGGTTCCGCAGCGGGATGGTGGGGGCGGCTCGGCTTGGATCGGTCGTCATGGGCTGCTCCGCGTGGCTGATCGGCCGAACGATCGGCGGGCATCACGCATTGCAGCATACCGGAACGTGGGGGAAACGATTCGTCCCTTTCTCAGGGCTTTCGCGGCCTGGCGAGCCGGCTGAGCCATGCGGCGGTGACCACCGCCAGGAGCAGCAGGATCGCCCCGGTCGCCTGGTGGGTGGTTGTCACCAGGGCCTCCAGGGTGCGGATGGGGGCCGCCGCGGCCAGGCGATCGGCCGTGGGGACCTCAAGCGGCTCTTTCCGGGTCATGATCAGGCCCAGCGCCGCCCAGCCGAGCAGGAACTGGACCGTGACGATCCCGTGCAGCCCCGCGCCGAGGCGCCGGATGCCCTTGAAACCGGCTCCGGCCTTTCCGACGCGGATGGCGAACGCGCCCGCGAGCACGATGACGAACATGACCACGAAGGCGAACGCGGCGTGGGTCAGGCGGGCGTGGCTGGCGCCGGGGCTGGGGGGATCCATCCGGTCCAGGTGCCGGGCGGCCGCGCCCATGGCGAGCTGGAGGAACAAGAAACCCACCATCAGCCATCCCCATTTGCGGGCCTTCGCGGCCGCCGCCGCGCGTTCCTCGTCGGGGGGAAGCTGGGTCCACGGCAGGCTCAGGCCCGCCGCGAGCAGGCCGGCGAGCGTGAAGACGATCTGGCCGAACACGCCGTGGAGAATGGCGATGGGGGTGCTCAGCTCGGAGACGCGCTTGATCCCCATGTAGCCCTGGACGCAGACGGCGACGAAGAGCAGCAAGGCCAGCAGTTTGCAGTACTTGCGCGGCTCGAACAGGAGCACGCTGACCATCAGCACGATCGTCGCCAGGCCAGCCAGCGTGCCGAACAGGCGGTGGGAGTGTTCGAGGAAGATCCGCGGTTCGGACATGAGTTCGAAGGGGAACAGAACGGAGACCGCACCGTAAGAAGTCACCGCGTCGGGGACGGCCAGGCCGGATTCGGTGCTTGTCACCGCGCCGCCCACCGCGATCAGGGGGAGGTACACGAAGACCGTGACGAGCCCCAGCCGGGCGAGCCAGGCGGATCGGGAAGTCAGGCGGGCCCGCCCACCGCGGGCGAGGAGGGCGCCGATCCCGCCGGCGATGACGCACAAAAGAATGGTCCCCGGGATGATCAGCACGGCCTCGGACCGGAACTGGTTGGCGTACTCGGCCATGGCGTCGGTCGACTCGGGTTGTTCGACGGCGACCGAGCCGACAATGAGCAGGTTCACCAGGCCCGTGACGAGGCCGCCCAGGAGACCGGCTTTGACGCGCCCGACAGACGGGTGGGCGCGGAGTGTGAGCACGTTGGTGGCCACGAGGGCGACGATCAGGATCGGCAGCGTGGTTGCGGCCGATGCGTCGATGGCGGGCAGGTGGAGCACCCACGCGAGCACCCAAACAACGATGACGCCGGCGAACCCGACAGTGAGGGCGGCGAGGGCGCCGGGCGTGGCGATGGTGGGGGGGTGGGCGTTGTTGTTGTCGGTCATGGTTGCCTCCGTGAGGCCGGGTTCTCGTTGCGATTGAGACCCATTCTCAATTCCGGTCAAACCGTGCAAATACCGGGATAGTGTACCCGAGAACAGGACAAATTTCGGCTGGGCCGCACAACACGGATGCGGGACAACGGGCTACTCTTACGGCGTGTCACGGTGCTCGGGGCCCGTCCGGGTGTTCTCCCGGGCTCCCCGGCCGACGGAGGCAGCCTGTGAAGCCGATTTTTCCGAAGTGGTTGAACGCACTCCCCACGGTCGCCTTCGCGGTGATCAACGGCGGGGTGATTCTGGTGGTCGCGGGGTTCTGGTATTACGCGACCCCGAAGTTCTGGGAGGTCGGCTACATGCCGACCCAGCCCGGCTCGGGGTTCAATCACCAGATCCACGCGGGCAAGCTGGGCATGGACTGCCGGTACTGCCACACAAACGTCGAGAAGTCCTGGCACGCCAACGTGCCGACCGTGGCGACCTGCATGGGTTGCCACCAGGAGGGCATGTTGGGCCCCGACGCGAGCGCGACGGCGGACAAGGTCGCGTTCATCCGCGAGGCCTACGCGGCGGACCGGCCGATCGAGTGGCGCAAGATCCACGTGCTGCCCGACTACGCCAACTTCCCGCACCATGTGCACGTGAACGCGGGCGTGAGCTGCTATTCGTGCCACGGGCAGATCGCGGGCATGCCGGTGGTGGCGCAGGCCGAGCCGCTGAGCATGGGCTGGTGCCTCGAGTGCCACCGCAACCCGGTGGAGAAGCTCGTTCCCAGGGACCGTGTGACGGACCTGTACTGGGTCGAGCACGAGTGGTTCGACAAGCCTGTCGCCGAGCGGGCCCACGCGGGGCTGACCGCCTCGCAGCTCGTGGATTCGCTGTTCCGCAATCCGCCCGAGCACTGCGCGGCCTGCCACTACTGATCCCCGACCCGTCGCTGAACTATCGACGACCCCGCGGGGCCCAGGGCCCCGACGACGAGACGACACCATGAGCACCATCGATCAGTGCCCGTCCACCAAGGGCAAGCTCGACATCCCGGAGTCCCCCGCGCAGCTGGCCCGCATGAGCGGGCGGCCCGTGTGGCGATCGGCCGAGGAGTTCTCCGGCGATCCCGCCTTCAAGGAGTTCGTCGAGCGCGAGTTCCCCGGCGGCGCGAGCCTGCTGGAGGAAACGAGCCGGCGTTCTTTCATGAAGGTCATGGGCGCCTCGCTCGCGCTGGCGGGCGCGGCCACGCTGCCCGGCTGCCGGCGTCCGGACCGCAAGATCCTCGCGTATTCCCGCCAGGTGCCCGAGGAGGTCGTCCCGGGCAAGCCGCTGTACTTCGCCACCGCGCTGCCCCTGCCCGGCGGCGGCGCCGAGGGCGTGCTGGTGGAGACCCACGGCGGACGCCCGACCAAGATCGAGGGCAACCCGCTGCATCCCAACAATCGCGGCGCGACCTCGGCCTACGCCCAGGCGAGCGTGCTCGATCTCTACGACCCCGACCGGCTCAAGTACCCCGTGTATCACAACCCCGCCCGCGGGCACCTGCCCGCGACGCTGGACGACTTCAAGTACTGGGCGCACGAGCACTTTGCCGGCTTCGACGCCAACGGCGGCGCGGGTCTGGCGTTCATCGTCGACAAGCAGACTTCGCCGACGCGCGACCGCATGCGCGATCAGGTCCTGGCTCGCTGGCCGAACGCCGAGTGGGTCGCGTGGAACCCGGCCGAGCACCGCGGCGGCATCGAGGGCACCCGTATCGCCTTCGGCGCGCCGCACCGCGCCCGGTACCGCTTCGAGAAGGCCGAGCGGGTGCTCAGCGTCAACTGCGACATCGTCAGCGACGGGCCGGACCAGGTGTACCACGCCCGCGGCCTGGCGAGCACCCGGAAGGTTCGTCACGCCGGCGACCCCATGAGCCGGCTGTACGTCGTCGAGAGCCGCCCGACCGCGACCGGCTCGATGGCCGACCACCGCTTCCGGCTCAACCCCGGCCAGATGGGCGCGTTCGTCGCGGCCATCGCCCGCGCGTTCGGCATCGATGCCCCGGCCCCCGCGGTCATCGGCATCCCCGCGGCGCACATCGAGGCGATCGCGGAGGACCTGCGTTCGCACGCCGGGCACGCGGTGGTGGTCCCCGGCGAGGGACTGCCCGCCGAGGCCTACGCCCTGGCGATGGCGATCAACGCCCAGCTCGGGGCGATCGGCGAGATCGTCGAACTGTTCCCAATGAACGACGAGTCGGCCTCGGACGGGGGCGCGGCGCTGGCCGCCCTGACCGCTCGGCTCAACGCGGGCCGGATCGGCACGCTCGTGGTGATGGGCGCCAACCCGGTGCACAACGCGCCGGGCTCGTGGAACTTCGCCGAGGCGTTCGCCAAGGCCCCGGTCCGCGTGACGCTGTCGGTCGGCCAGTCCGAGACGGCCGCGGCGTCGACCTGGTCGCTCAACGGCGCCCACCCGCTTGAGGCGTGGGGCGACGTGGCCGCGACGGACGGCACGCTGTCGGTGGTCCAGCCGATGATCGCGCCCCTGTTCGAGCCGGCCCTCTCTCAGATCGAGCTGCTCTCGCTGCTGGTCAGCAAGGAGTCGGCGGTCAACCCCGACGGCTACGCCCTGGTCTCGCGGACGTGGGCTTCCAGCTCGGGCGCGGCGGAGGGTTCGTCGCGGTTCGAGGGCGTGTGGCGGCGTGCGTTGCACGACGGGATCGCGGCCGGCTCGACCGGACGCCCCGCCCAGGCCCGGCTGCGGATGATGGACGTGGCCAGCGCGTTCCGGTCGCTGCCCGCGGCCCCGGCCCCCGGGCCCAACGCGATGGAGGTCGAGTTCTACACCGTGCGGCTCAACGACGGCGGCAGCGCGAACAACGCGTGGCTGCAGGAACTGCCCGAGGTCGGTTCCAGCGTGGTCTGGGACAACCCGGTCTACGTCAGCCCGATGACCGCCAAGACGCTGGGCCTGCTGCCCGAGCACACGCGGATCGACGAGTACAACCCCTACATCAAGCAGCAGATGCCCCAGGCCAGGATGGCGACCCTGACGGTGGGCGGCCAGAAGATGGATGTGGCGGTCTGGATCATGCCGGGCATGGCGGACTACGTGATCGGCGCCAAGCTCGGGTACGGGCGCACCAAGGCCGGGCTCGTGGGCGATCAGACCGGTTTCAACACGTACCTGGTCAAGCCCGCGGGCATGCTCGCGACGGCGGCCAAGCTCGAGCGGGCCGGCGGGACCTACACGATCGCGTCGACGCAGAACCACTGGTCCCTGGCCGCCAAGAGCGAGGCCAAGGACAAGGAGCAGCGCGACACGATCGTTCGCGCGATGGACAAGAAGTGGTGGGACAAGTACGGCGGTGAGGTCAAGCTCGAGCCCGACCACATCTACGGCACGGAGACCTCGCGTCTGAACGTGGCCGAGCGGATCGGCGAGCTGTCGCACACCCCGCCGAACGAGATGGCGGCGTACGAGAACCCGCTGAACCGTTCGACCGGAGAACCGGACCCGACGGAGATGAAGCCGGTCCCGGCCCTGCTCGGGCGCGAGGTCCCGCCGGCGTACTCCCGCGGGCCGCAGTGGGGCATGTCGATCGACATGAACGCCTGCTCGGGCTGCGGCGTGTGCACGGTGGCGTGCCAGGCCGAGAACAGCATCCCCGTCGTGGGCAAGAGCGAGGTGGCCAAGGGCCGCGAGATGACCTGGATCCGCGTGGACCGCTACTTCGTCGGCGAGGACCTGAACAACCCCGACGAGATGCTGATGCAGCCGGTCGCGTGCGTGCACTGCGAGAACGCCCCGTGCGAGACCGTGTGCCCGGTCAACGCGACGATCCACGGCCCCGAGGGCACAAACAACATGGCCTACAACCGCTGCATCGGCACGCGGTACTGCGCCAACAACTGCCCGTACAAGGTCCGCAGGTTCAACTTCTTCGATTACGCCGTCAAGAAGTTCCGCGGCGGCCTGAACGAGAACTACGTTTCGAAGGACGTCGTCGACGTCTTCGACGAGCACGTCACCAGCGACCGGACGCTCAACCAGAACTTCGTGCCGCCGCGCCTGCGCAAGAAGCTGGACGAGATCGGCAAGATGCAGTTCAACCCCGACGTCACGGTGCGTTCGCGCGGCGTGATGGAGAAGTGCACGTACTGCATCCAGCGGGTCAACGAGGCCCGCCAGGAGGTCAAGGTCAAGGGCCTGTGGAAAGAGGCCGACCAGGTCGGCCCGATCCCGGACGGCTACTTCCAGTCCGCCTGCCAGCAGGCCTGCCCGAGCGGGGCGATCAGCTTCGGCGACGTGCTCGACCCGGACTCGAAGGTCTCCGCCGACCGGGCGTCCGGGCGGACGTACATGCTGCTGGGCTACCTGAACACGCGGCCGCGGACGACCTACATGATGCGTGTGCGCAACCCGAACAGCGCCATCCGCGTGTTCGACGAGCACGACCCGCTCGACCACGGCGGCGGGCACGGGGACGACGGGCACGGGGACGGCCACGAAGGCGGCGCGACGGACGGCGGGCACGCCTCCGCCGCCTACGTCGACGGCCTGAAGAAGTACACGGACCAGGGATACTCGCTCAGCCTCCGCGTGCTGGGCGCAACTGTCTGATGACGGGAACGGTGGAACGACCATGAGCACACTCGAACCAGACCAGTCCATCGCAGCCCGGCTGACGGGGCTCGAGCCGGGGGCGCAGCCGCCGGCGCGGCGCGTCAAGACCGTCGGGGGCACCTACGACGACGGAACGCTCATCGAGGACCCGGGCAAGCGGGCGCCCCTGGTGCTCGGCGACCGATCGTTCGGGGAGGTCACCGACATCGTCTGCGGCTACGCCGAGGCGCCGATGCCCAAGCCGTGGCTGGCGCTGTTCACGGTGTTCTCGTCGGTCGCCGCGCTCGGCACGGGCATGATCCTCTATCTGATCATCACCGGCGTGGGCGTGTGGGGTCTGAACAACCAGGTCGACTGGGCGTGGGACATCACCAACTTCGTGTTCTGGATCGGCATCGGCCACGCGGGCACGCTGATCTCCGCGATTCTCTGCCTGCTCAAGCAGAACTGGCGCACGGCGGTGAACCGCTCGGCCGAGGCGATGACCATCTTCGCGGTGGTGTGCGCGGGCATCTTCCCCGGCGTGCACGTCGGACGCGTGTGGTTCGCGTGGATGCTGTTCCCGATCCCCAACTCCAACGCGATCTGGCCGAACTTCCGCAGCCCGCTGCTGTGGGACGTGTTCGCGGTCTCGACCTACGCGACGGTCTCCCTGCTGTTCTGGTACATGGGCATGATCCCCGACCTGGCCACGCTGCGTGACCGGGCGTACCTGCGTCTTTCCAGGGGGCTTTCCCGCCCGTTCGCGATCCCGATGCCGGTGGGCAACGACATCGTCGTCCCGTTCCTGCCCCGGCCGGACACGATCCGGGCCATGGCGTACGGCGTGCTCAGCGTGGGCTGGCGGTTCTCGAGCCGGCACTGGCACCGCTACGAGAAGGCGTACCTGATGCTCGCCGGCATCTCCACGCCGCTGGTGCTCAGCGTGCACTCGATCGTGTCGTTCGACTTTGCGACCTCGGTGCTGCCCGGCTGGCACACCACGATCTTCCCGCCCTACTTCGTCGCTGGCGCGGTGTTCGGCGGCTTCGCGATGGTGCTGCTGCTGCTGATCCCCATCCGCGCGATCCTGCCGAATTTCTCCGACCTGCTCACGCTGCGTCACCTGGAGAACATGGCCAAGATCATCCTGGTCACCGGCACGATGGTCGGCTTCGCCTACTCGATGGAGTTCTTCATCGCCTGGTACGGCGGCAACCGGTTCGAGTTCGAGGCCTTCGCCAACAACCGCGTCAACCCGAACGTCGCGCCCTACTGGTGGGCCTACTGGACGATGATCACCTGCAACGTGGTCTCGCCCCAGTTGTTCTGGATCAGGCGTTTCCGCCAGAGCCCGCTGGTGATCTGGCTGGTCGCGCTGGCCGTGACGGTGGGCATGTGGTTCGAGCGGTTCGTGATCATCGTGACCTCGCTGCACCGGGCCTTCATCCCCGGCGAGTGGGGCATGTTCTTCCCCACCTGGGTGGACATCCTCACCTTCGTCGGGTCGTGCGGCATCTTCCTGACGCTGTTCATGCTGTTCCTCAAGTTCCTGCCTGTGTTCGCGCTGGCCGAAGTCAAGGTCGTCATGCCGCAGGCCCACCCGCACGACCACCACGAGGAGGAGTGACCCGTGAGCGCGATCAACACCATCAAGTCGGCCGCGTCGGACTACTTCCCCATGTTCGTGCGCAAGCCCGCGCCCCGGTTCGTTTCCGAATCGGGCAACCGGGTGTACGGCATCGTGGCCGAGTTCTCCGAGACGCCCCGGGTCTACCACGCGGCGGAGATGATCCGCGACGCGGGCTACTCCAGGTGGGACGTCCACTCGCCCTTCCCCGTCCACGGGATGGAAAAGGCGATGGGCATCAAGAGCACCAAGCTGCCGCTGATCGCGATGGGGGCCGCCGTCACGGGCGTGCTCTTCGCCATGCTGCTGCAGTGGGGCACCTCGGCGTACCTGTACCCCATGGTGGTGCAGGGCAAGCCGTACGGCGCGTGGGAACCGTTCATGCCGATCATCTTCGAGCTGGGCGTGCTCTTCACCGCGTTCGCGTGCCTGCTGGGCATGATGGCGCTCAACGGGCTGCCGCGGTTCCACCACCCGCTGTTCGGGCACGATCGTTTCTACCGCGTCAGCAACGACCGGTTCATGATCGCGATCGAGGCGGACGACCCGAGCTTTGACCCCAAGAAGACCCGGGCCCTGCTCGAGAAGGCCGGCGGGACCGACATCACCATTATCGAAGAACAGGACTGAGCGTCCCGCGGCCGACCGGCCCGGACACCTGCCCCGAGCGGGCGAGGATTGCAAGATGACCACCAACAATGCCAGCACGCGACGCCACGCCGCCCGGACACGCGCGGGCGCGATCGCGCTGATCGCCGGCCTCGCCGCGATGGCGGCCCTGACGGGCTGCCGGGGGGACCGGACGGACAAGCCCCCGCGTCAGTTCTTTCCGGACATGGACGAGCAGCCCAAGGTCCTGCCCCAGACCGCGACGAACTTCTACGAGGACGGCCGGTCGGACCGCTCGCTCGTCGCGCGGACGGTGCCCTTCGGCGCCACCCCGCACGACCCGAACGTGACCGCCGAGGCCGACTGGGCCGGCGACATCCGCGCCGACCGCGACCGCATGCTCGGCACCGACCCGGTCATGTACCTGGGCATCATGCCCGGCTCGACCGTCGAGGAGCCCGTCTACGCCGACTACATGCCCGTCGAGGTCACCCGCGACCTGATCCTCCGCGGCCAGGAGCGGTTCGACATCTACTGCTCCGCCTGCCACGGCTACACCGGCGTCGGCGGCAAGGACGAGGGCGCGGGCACCGTCGGCAAGCTGTGGAGCTACGCCCCGGCGAACCTCAACGCCGAGCTGTATCGCGACCGTTCCACCTATCAGGGCAAGGACGGCTATCTGTACAAGATCATCCGCCGGGGTCTGCAGAACCCGGACGGGACCTACCGGATGCCCGCCTACGGCCACGCGGTCAACGAGGCGGACGCCTGGGCGATCGTCGCCTACATCCGCACCCTCCAGGCGGCGCACGGCGTGAAGTTTGACCAGCTCGACCCGGCCGACCAGGCCCGCCTGAGCCCGAGGGGAGGCACCCAGTGACCCGGATCGCCGCGAACCACCCCGCCCCCGCCGAGACCGCGCTCACCGATGCCGCGTGGCAGCACCGGCTGGCCAAGATCGCCGCCGACCCGCGGATGACCGAGGACAACATCTGGTCCCGCGGCGCCGTGGGCAAGTTCGGCATCCCGCTGCTGCTCGTCGGCCTGGCGGGGCTCCTGCTGACCGTGATCGGCGCGTTCTCGATGAACCTGCGCCACGCCCTGGCCGCGTACGAGGTCGGCGTGTTCACCGCGCTGGCCATGTCGCTGGGCTGCCTGTTCTTCCTGCTGGTGTTCCACTCGCTTAACGCGGGCTGGGTCATCACCTGCCGCCGCATCTTCGAGCACGGCGCGGCCCTGCTGCCCTTCTGCTGGCTTTCGCTGCTGCCGATCGTGATCATCGAGCTGGCCAACGGCGGCGTCCTGCTCGACTGGATCGCCGGCACCCACGGCGACTACCTGCTCGAGAAGAAAGAGGCCTACCTCAACCCGACCTTTTTCGTGGTCCGCGTGCTGATCTACGGGGCCGTCTGGTCGTTCCTCGGCTGGCGGTTCGCGTCGCTGAGCCGCCGGGCCGACGAGACCGGTGACCGGTCCCTGGGTCGCAAGGCCCGGTTCACCGCGGGCTGGGGCATCCTGCTGTTTGCGCTGACCACCGCGTTCGCGGCCTTCGACTTCCTGATGAGCCTGGACTACCGCTTCTTCTCCACCATGTGGGGCGTCCACTTCTTCGCGAGCTGCGCGCTGTCGTCGGTGTGCGTCGTGATCCTGGTCCTGGCGGTGCTCCGCTTCCGCGGCAAGCTCACCGGGCTGGTCACCGACGAGCACTTCCACGATCTGGGCAAGCTCGTCTTCGCCTTCACCGTCTTCTGGGCCTACGTCTCGTTCAGCCAGTACTTCCTGATCTGGTACTCGAACATCCCCGAGGAGACCGCCTGGTTCGTTTACCGCAAGTCCGAGGGCTGGCACTGGCTCTTCGTGACCCTGGCGGTCGGGCACTTCATCGTGCCCTTCCTTCTGGTGGGCTGGCGAGCGGTCAAGCGCAACACCCTGCTCCTGGGCGCCGTCGCCCTGTACATGATCCTGATGACCGTCGCGGACATGGTCTGGATCATCCGCCCGATGGTCTACGTCCCGGCGGCGGTGGGCGGCGACGCCAACCCCGGGCTGGGCGGGATCTGGCTCGACGCCGTCGGCGTGGTGGGGGTGCTGGGCGTCTGGGCGTGGCTGCTGATCCGCCGGATCGAGTCCGCGCCGCTGCTGCCGACCAAGGACGCGATGCTCCACGAATCCATGGCCCACAAGAACTACGTGTGAGCCGTTTCCGGACCGAACCATCCCTGCCCGGCGGGACACCGCCCGGCAGGGCCTGACAACCAAACCGCCCGATCCTCAAGACGGGCCTGCAACCCGGGGATCCCACCCCGTCGGGCATCCGGCCCGCCGGGGCCGACGAACACGGAGATTGATCATGAGCGACGCTCACGGCCACGACGCCTGGCACCAGCACAGCACCGCCGAGGGGATGCCCCAGCACGAGCACGGGGCGCACGCCAGCGCCAAGGCGCTCGGCCTGACCTTCATCACCATGGTGGTCGGCGTGATCGTGGTGATCCTCATCCTGATCGCCTACTTCAACTCCTACGTGTCCTCGACCAAGGCCCGCCTGCAGGAAGGCACCGCCATGATGGCCCCGGCCTTCAACGCCAAGGTCGCCGCCCGCTCCCAGCTGGATTCGTTCGGCTGGGTGGACCAGTCGGCCGGCACCGTCCGCGTCCCGCTGCCCAACGCCATCGACCGCGTGGTCGATGAGTACCGCTCCACCGGGGCCAGCTCCCGCACGAACCCGAACCAGGAAACCGCCGAGACCGATGTCCAGGGCTGACCGCCCCATCCCGTTTTCCTCCGCCCTGCGGGCGATGCTGCTGGCGTGCCTGACGCTGGGCGCGATCGCCGCGCCCGCCCGCGCCCAGCTGATCCTGGAGCGTGAGCAGGTCCGCGAGCTCGACGGCGTGGACATGGAAGAGCACCTCGGGGCCCAGATCCCCCTTGACGCGACCTTCACCAACGCCGCCGGCGAGACGGCGCCCCTCTCGTCCTACTTCAACGACGGCAAGCCGGCCATCCTCGTGCTGGTCTACTACGACTGCCCCGTCGTGTGCGACGTCGTACTCGACAAGCTGGTGGCGTCGCTGGTCAAGCTCGACTACACCCCGGGCGATGAGTACCGCCTGCTGGTGATCAGCTTCGACGAGACCGAGAACAGCACCCAGGCCCTTGGCCAGAAGCTGCGGTTCACCCGGTCGTTCCCCCGCGCGTCGGACCCGGCCGTTTCCCGGGCCATCGCCTTCCACACCGGCTCAGAAACCGACATCGCCCGCCTGACCGAGGCGGTCGGCTTCAAGTTCAAGCGCCTGGGCAACGGCGAGTTCTCCCACGCCGCGGGCCTGACCGTGCTCTCCCCGGAGGGCAAGGTCACCCGCTACATCTACGGCTACGACTACCCGACCGACCAGATCAAGCTGTCCCTGCTCGACGCCACCGACGGCAAAATCGCCAAGAGCCTCGGCGAGCGGATCATGCACTACTGCTTCCGCTACGACCCCACCGCGGGGGCCTATTCGCTCGAGGCGATGGCCCTCATGCGTCTGGGCGGTGTCCTGACCGTCATCCTCCTGACCGTCCTGATCGCAGCGCTGCTCATCGGCGAGCGTGTGCGTCGGCGAGTCCACTCCCGTGCCCGATCCGACCACGAAACCCCCGGTGAGGACCGCAGGCCGCAGGCCGAGCGCTTCTCACCCAAGCCCGCGGGGCAGGTGTCCTGATGATTCCGTTTATCGACGAATGGCTCCAGAAGTTCATTTTCAACAGCCGCCCCGGGTCGGACTCCGCCCTGGCGTCGGACGCGTTGTTCATGCTGATCTTCTGGTTCTCCACGTTCTTCTTCGTGCTGCTGATGGGGCTGATGGTCTATTGGACCGTCAAGTACCGCCGCCGCCCGGGCGTGCCCGCGCCGGCCAGCCCGCACCACAACACCCCGCTGGAGATCCTCTGGACGGTCGTGCCCAGCTCGGCCCTGCTGGTGATCTTCCTGCTGGGTTTCTGGGGCTACATGTCCAAGATGGTCCCGGCTGCGGGCGCCCTCGAACTCAAGGTGGACGGGTTCAAGTGGGGATGGAACGTCACCTACCCGAGCGGCGTGACGAGCGCCGAGACGATGCCCATCTCGGACGAGGCCAAGGCCTACCCCGTCTTCTACGTTCCAGAAAACACGCCAGTGTCCCTGCGCATGTCCTCCCGGGACGTCATCCACGCCTTCTGGATCCCGGACTTCCGGGCCAAGATGGACGTCTATCCCAACCGCTACACCGGCTATACCTTCCACACGCCCAAGCTCGGCGCGAGCGAGACCGTCACGGACACCTCTGGGAGCGCCGCCGTGGAGATCCCCGGGCGTGACATGATCGTCTACTGCGCCGAGTACTGCGGCGACGACCACTCCCGCATGGCGGCCACGCTCCGCATCGTCCCGCAGCACATCTACGAGGAAAAACTCCGCTCGTTCGAGTCCACCGGCGACCCGATCAAGGACGGCGAGCGCCTCCACGCGGTCAACTGCTCAAGCTGCCACTCCGTGGACGGCTCGCCCGGCACCGGACCGACATGGAAGAACCTCTACGGCTACGAGGTCGTCTTCAACGACGGCACCAGCCTGATCCGCGACGAGAACTACATCCGCGAGTCGATCCTGGTCCCCAACGCCAAGGTCGTCGCGGGCTACGCCGCCAACATGCCCAGCTTCCAGGGACAGCTCAACCAAGAGCAGCTCGAGTGGATTTACGCCTACATGCGGAGCCTCTCCGACCGCGGCGGCAACCCCGCGGGCGAGGCCACCGAGGGCGACGCCGTGACCGACGAGACGGGCGACGCCGAGACAGACACGAACACCGCACCGGAGCCGTCCCAGAACCCCGACGGAGGTGAGTCATGAGTACCGCTGACACGACAGTTACCCTCCCCCACGGAGGCCACGAGGGCTCGTACCTCGACGGTCCCCCAAGCATCATGGGCCGGATCTGGCAATGGGCCAGCACCGTCGATCACAAGAAGATCAGCGTGATGTACCTCTTCGCCATCCTGTTCATGTTCTTCCTGGGCGGCGTGGCGGCCCTGGCCGTGCGCCTCGAGCTGCTCGACCCCGTCCGCGAGGTGACCAACGCGGCCGGCCAGACCGTGCAGACCGGCCACATTCTCCAGAGCCTGCTGGGCGCCACCGAGATGTCCGGCAACGAGATCTATAACCGCGCCTTCACCCTGCACGGCGCGATCATGGTCTTCATGTTCATCGTGCCCTCCGTCCCCGCCTCGCTGGGCAACTTCTTCCTGCCCATCATGCTCGGCGCCAAGGACGTGGCCTTCCCCCGGCTCAACCTGCTCAGCTGGTACATCTACGTCATCGGCTCGATCTTCGGCATCGCCTCGATCGCCATCGGTGGCGTGGACACCGGCTGGACGTTCTACACGCCGTATTCGCTGACCACCGACGCCGACCACTGGCGCGTGGTGCTCATGGTCATGGCCGCGTTCGTGCTGGGTTTCTCGTCCATCCTGACCGGCATGAACTTCATCGTCACGGTGCACAAGCTCCGCGCCCCGGGCATGGGCTGGTTCGACATGCCCCTGTTCATCTGGGCCATCTACGCCACCAGCATCATCCAGGTGCTCGCCACGCCCGTCATCGGCATCACGCTGCTGCTGCTCATCTTCGAGCGCATCTTCAAGATCGGAATCTTCGACCCCGCCATGGGCGGCGACCCGGTTCTCTACCAGCACTTCTTCTGGTTCTACTCCCACCCCGTGGTCTACGTGATGATCCTGCCCGCCATGGGCATCATCTCCGAGATGCTCTCGGTCCACACCCGCAAGCACATCTTCGGCTACCGCGCCATCGCCTTCTCCTCGCTGGGCATCGCCGCGGTGTCCTTCCTCGTGTGGGGCCACCACATGTTCACCGCCATGGGTGAGCTGGCCGCCATGCTCTTCTCCGCCCTGACCTTCCTGGTCGCCATCCCGACCGCCATCAAGGTGTTCAACTGGATCGCCACCCTCTACAAGGGCTCGATCGCCATCAACACCCCGATGTGCTACACCCTGTCCTTCCTCTTCCTGTTCTCCATCGGCGGGCTGACCGGCCTGCCCCTGGGCGCCCTGGCCACCGACCTGCACCTGCACGACTCCTACTTCGTCGTCGCCCACTTCCACTACGTCATGATGGGCGGCACCGTCATCGCCTTCGTCGGCGGCATCCACCACTGGTGGCCCAAGATGTTCGGGCGCATGTACAACGAGAAGTGGGGCATCATCGGGTGCGCCATCGTCTTCATCGGATTCAACATCACCTTCTTCACCCAGTTCATCCTCGGCACCCGCGGCATGCCCCGGCGCTACGCCAGCTACGTCGACGAGTTCCAGACCCTCCACGTCATCTCGACCGTGGGCTCGTGGCTGCTGCTCGTCGGCTTCCTCATCCACTTCTTCAACTTCGTCTACTCGCTCATCGCCGGCCCCAAGGCCCCCCCGAACCCCTGGGGCGGCCTGACGCTCGAGTGGGAGACCGAGTCACCCCCCATCGAGCACAACTTCCACCACGAGCCGATCGTCAAGCACGGCCCGTACGACTTCGACACCGTGGTGCCCCCGCACTGCGACCCGAAGGACTTCCCCCTGGCCGAATCCCACAAGGCCTGATCGAACCAGCAAGGACCGGCGGGCCGAACACGCCCGCCCGTCCCTTTCCACTGTCCCCAAAGCCGGGAAACGCACCCGGATCCGGAGTTCGAGATGCAGACCACCCTCGACGCCTACACCACCCCGGCGCCAGAACACATCAAGAACCATCCAAAGCACTGGCGCAACCGCAAGGCCGGGCACCACTGGCGCACCCACGACGAGGAGTTCGACGCCTCCAAGCTGGGCATGTGGCTCTTCCTGACCACCGAGGTCCTGCTCTTCGCCGGCATCTTCTGCGGCTACGCCGTCTTCCGCGTGCTCTATCCCGAGGCCTGGGCCAACGGCAGCCACTACCTGGACTGGCGCTTCGGCGGGGCCAACACCATCATCCTGCTGCTGTCCTCGTGGACGGTCGCCAACGCGGTGCGGTGCGCCCAGCTCAACAACCAGAAGTGGCTCAAGATCAACCTGATCGTCACCCTGGTCTGCGCCGCCGCCTTCCTCTGGATCAAGCTCCAGTTCGAGTACATCCCCAAGCTCGGCGACGGCAAGGCCCCGGGCACCTTCTTCAGCTACCCCTTCGCCCAGTCCACCCACGAGCAGCTCTGGTGGTCGCTCTACTACATGGGCACCGGCATCCACGCCCTGCACGTCGTCATCGGCGGCTCGCTCCTCGGGTGGGTGCTCTACCGCTCCTGGCGCTACGAGGCCTACGGCCCCACCGAGTACACCATGGTCGAGAACTCCGCCCTGTATTGGCACTTGGTCGACCTCGTCTGGATCTTCCTCTTCCCCCTGCTCTACCTGATCCACTGACATCCCAGAGCCCGACCGCACCGACCCGCACCACGCACGATCCCCTCCGCTTCACGGAGCCGACACGATGAGCCACGCAGCACACAGCCAACCCGCCGCCAACGAACTCGGCTGGAACCCCGAAGACCCGCACGGCACGAACACCCACGCCCACGGGCACGTGGTGGTCGGCTGGAAGCTCCAGCTCGGCGTGCTCGCCGCGCTGCTGTTCTTCACCGCGTTGACGGTGGGGTTCTACAACGCCGAGCAGTGGGCGGAGACCGCGTTCGACATCCACCTTCCCAACTGGGTCAACATCATCGGCGCCATGTCCATCGCCACCATCAAGGCGACGCTGGTCTGCATGTTCTTCATGCAGCTCCGCTACGACAAGGCACTGAACACCTTCATCCTGCTCTTCTGCCTCTTCGCCGTCGGCCTGTTCATGTTCTTCTCGATCATCGATCTGTCCACCCGCGGCTGGGTCAACGACTTCAAGTACGGCGAGGTCAAGGACGGCGGCACCGGCGTCGCGCTGGGCGCCCCCCCGCGGAGCGAGTTCTTCGACGCCCGCGTCTCGCCCCGTGTCGAGACCGCCGGCGACCCCCTGCCCAAGTTCCGCCGCCTCGAGTACAAGGCTGAGTGGCTCGCCGGGCACCCCGGCAAGACCGACAAGGACTTCTGGGCCTACTACTACGGCCACGTCGCCCACCCCGAGCGCCAGCCCGAGGACACCGAGAACTACTTCGCCCAGCTCGGCTTCGATCACCACGCGGACCAGTGGTCGGACGCCAACCGCTCGGTGCTCCGGCGCGGACGCACCGACGCCCTGGACCTCAACCCCGGCGGCGCCGCGCACGGGGACGACCACGCCGGCGACCACTGACCAACGCCGGGCACACCCGGCCGGGACACCATGACCAGCACACCCAAAGCACCGCGACGCCCACGACCCATCCCCCTGGCCGTGGCCGCGGTTTCTCTGTGCGTCCTGAGCGTCTCGGTCTTCCTGCTCGCCACGCGTGTCCGCGCGTACAACGAGAGCGCGATCCACTCCGTCTTCGCGTTCATCGAGGTTTCCAACCCCGAGTTCACATTCTGGGACCGCCCGGTCAAGCTCCTCGACGACGCCGACCCCGACGGCAACCCCACCGTCCGGGTGGTCTACGGCGACGACGAGCTGGCCTTGCCCGTGACCGTCCTGACCCGCCAGAAGATCCCCGGCTTCTTCAACCGCCACGCCGACTGGCTGCGCATGGTCTTCTTCGCCGACCGATCGGGCCTGACCATGGAGGAGTTCGAACAGGCGGTCGCCGACGAGACCGTGCCCCTCCGCCTGGTCGTCGTCACCCGCACGCCCTTCGGCGCGGATCCGGTCAAGGACGGGCTCTTCGGGCTCGAGCAGGAACGCAACGAATCCACCGCCGACGTGCGGCGCGACCGCTGGCTCTTCGACTTCTACGAACTCAACCCCGAGGGCGGCTTCACCGTCCACCAGCCGCTGCGCTTCCCCGAGTCCGGCGCCAGCCTGCTCCGACGCCAGAACCAGGCCAAGCTCGCCGGCGAGCCCATCCCCCAGCGACAGGCCGGCGAGCTGCAGGAACGCACCTGGCAGTACGGCGCCGCCCTGAAGGTCATGCCCCGGGCCCCGGCCATCACCTTCGAGAACCAGGCCCTCCGCGCCGCGGGATGGACGCTCCCCGTCTCCTCCGCCTCCGTGCTCGGGCTGGTCTTCGGCATCTTCTTCGCCTTTGCGCCCCAGCGCCGGCGCGACTGAGCCGCACGGTCGGACACGTCACCAGCCCAACGAAAAACGCCCGGCAATGCCGGGCGTTTCGCGTTCGGTTCATCGAGCGATCACTTCGTCGGATCGATCTGCATGGGGTCCTCGGTCGGCTGTGTCGCGGTCGGGGCCGACGCGCCGGACGGAGCGCGGAAGGTCGAGGGCACGAGGTAGATCTCCACCCGGCGGTTCTCGGCCGTGCCCGCGTTGGCGTTGTTCGGCACGGCGGGGCGGTGCTCGCCCCATCCCGCGGCCTGGATCCGTTCCCACGCCACGCCGCGATCGCCGAGCACCTTGCGGACCGAGATGGCCCGGTGCGCCGACAGGTGCATGTTGGTCGGGTGACGCTGGGCGGTGCCCGAGGAGATCCGCTGGCTGTCGGTGTGACCGACCACCACCACGTCGTAGCCCTGGGCCTCGTTGCTGGTCAGCACGGTGGCCAGACGGCCGAGCGCGTCCGCGCTGCCGGCCTGGACCTGGTCCGAGCCGGAGGCGAAGGTCAGGTCGCTGGAGAACCGCAGCATGCCCCGGTCCGCGTCGTAGACGATCAGGTCGGGGAACTGGCGGGCCAGGTTGGCCAGCGCGCGGTCGGTGGTCGGATCCAGGCGTCCCAGCTCGAGCCCGCCCAGGCGGCTCTCCAGGTCACGCATGGACGCCATGGCCTGATTGAGCTGATCGCGCAGGCGGTCGTTCTCGCCGGTCAGGTTGGCGATCACGCCCGAGGCGTTGCCCGCCGAGCCGCTCATCGCGGCGTTCTGGGCCTGCGCCGCGTCCAGGCTGGCCTGGGTCCGCTGGAGCTGGTCGGTCAGGCTCCGGTTGGTCTCCCAGAGCTTGTCGTACTCGCCCTGGCTCACGCAGCCGGTCAGGCCTGCGCACATGGTCACGATCGCGGCCGCCCGGATGCCCCGGGACCGCGTGATGGGGTTGTTCTTGAACTTCGTCATCAGGTCCGCTCCTCGCTGGCGTATCCCGGCCTTGGGACACGGCTCAATCCTACGATGCCCGCAACGCCGACGCGACCGCGCCCGCGACCGAGCCGCCCCAATCGAATCGGCCCGTTTCCGCCGTGGGCATGAAATCACGCGATGATCCCAGCACTCCAGACCGATCGGCCCAGCATCGTTCGTCTCCATGCCGCCGGCATCGCCGACGCCTCCATGGGTGTGGTTGCCCCCGGGGCGATCCTGCTGGAGACCCACCCGGATCGGGTGGTTGTCCGGGCGGCGGGCCGACCCGAGGCCCTCGGTGCCCCCGATCTGCCTGCGCCGGACCGCACCGTCGATCTGCCCGACCATCTGCTGATCCCGGCCCTGGTCAACGCCCACACGCACCTGGACCTCTCCCACATCGGCCCGGTGGCCCATGATCCCGGCGACGGCTTCGTCGCGTGGGTCGAGCACATCCGCGCGAGCCGCCGCGAAACGCCCGAGGGCATCGCCGAGGCGGTCCGTCTCGGAGTGGAACTGTCCGCCAAGGGCGGGACGGTTGCGGTGGGGGACATCGCCGGCGCGCCCGGCGGGCGCCTGACCGACACTCCCGCCCGCGTGCTGGGCGCGTCGGTTCTGGCCGGCGTTTCCTACCTGGAGTTCTTCGGCATCGGCAAGTCCGCGCCCGGCACCGTCGAGCGTCTTGAGCGGTTCGCGACCCGCGACCTGCCCGCCCTCTGCGCCCAACTCGCCGGAACGCCCGTGCGGGTCGGGCTCCAGCCGCACGCACCGAACACCGTGGACTTGGGTGTGTACCGCTGGGCCGCGGCCCTGGCATCGCGCCTCGACCTGCCGCTGTGCACCCACCTCGCCGAAACGATCGAAGAGCACGAGTTCATCAAACGCGGGACCGGGCCGCAGCGTGCCATGCTCGAGCGGTTCGGTGTCTGGGACGAATCGGTGCTGCACCACGCCGGCCGGGGCCTGCACCCGGTCGCCCACCTCTCTCCCGTGCTGCGGGCCCACCGGGTGCTGAGCGCCCACGTCAACGACGCGACCGACGACGCGATCGGGCTGCTCGCGGAAACGGACACGCCGGTCGTGTATTGCCCACGCGCGTCGGCCTACTTCCGCGCGGACCGGGCCTTCGGCCCGCACCGGTACCGGGACATGCTGGCGGCGGGCGTGCCGGTATGCCTGGGCACGGACTCGATCGTCAATCTCGACACGCCGGACCGGATCAGCGTGCTCGACGAGATGCGTCTGTTGCACCGGCGCGACCGAACCGATCCACGGACGCTCCTGGCCATGGCAACGGTCCACGGTGCCGCGGCCCTGGGGCTGAACGGCGCCGCGGTAACCCTGACCCCGGGCCCGCTCGCCGGGCTGCTGGGAATTCCCATCGCTCGCGGTGTCGCCCGCGACGATCCGGACGAACTCTGGGCCTCCGCGATGAACCAAACGGCCCCTCCGACCGTGCTGATTCTCAGTCGAGAATCCTTCTAAACTACTGGCTGACGGGTATGATTCCTGTCAAACCGAAGACGGTGCCCATGAGCAAGAAATGGCAACGGAACAAGGCGTGGGAGGACGAGCACCTGACCGGGGCGTTGACGCCGGTGCGTCTGGTCCTGCGCGCGTTCAGCACGATCCCGCTGGCGATCGGGCTGCTGGTGTTCATCTCCATCTACTGCATGCTGGCGTCGGTGCCGGTGGGCCTGCTGGCCACGCTGCCGACCTACCTGATCGTGGGTGTTTCGGCGTTGCTGACGGGGTTGATCCCGGCGACGCTGGGCGTGATGGCGGTGCGGTGGATCGTGCCGCGTTCCGCCCGGGGCGCGCGCTTCAGCCTCTCCCTGCTGATCGGCGCCGGACTCATGGTGGCGGGCGTGGGCGCCTGGTCGCGGTGGGCGTGGCCGGCGATGCACTACGACCCGGCGGCCGGCACCGGTCTGATGCTGTTCGCGGACTTCGTGGGCACCTACCAGTCGGTCACGCTGCGACGCATGCCGTTCATGGAGATGACCGAGACGCAGTTCTACGCCTGGTGGCCGATGCGCCTGGCGCTTGTGCTGTTCGTGATCAACATGATCGTGACCACGGTCCGGCGGATCGAGTTCACCTTCAAGAACATCGGCGTGCTCAGCGTGCACACCGGCATCGTGCTGATCGCGGTCGGCTCGATCTTCTACCAGCGGTTCAAGCAGGAGGGCGACACCCTCATCCCCGCGGCCGCGCCGGGGGGCACCGTGGGCCCCGCGCAGCGGATCTTTTACGACCGCGAGGACGTGGTGCTCTACGTCGCCCAGCAGCTCACCTGGAACGGGCAGCCCCGCTGGGAGCAGCGTGCGCTGCGGCGACTGCCCCGCTACAACAACTACGACCTGCGGGCCGGGCTGCCCTCCGGCGAGCTGTTCTCCGACCGAGACACCCACGCGGGCGGTCCGGACGCCGACCGTGAGCCCAAGCCCGCGGAGCGGCAGGCGGTGACCGACGCGGGGCGGACGCTCGCCCTGCCGGTGCCCGGCTCGAACCCCGAGCAGCCCGTGCTCTACGTGGACCCGGACATCCGCCTGCGGGTGGTCGGATACACGCCCTACGCCTCGCTGCAGTCCGACTGGGTGAGTGCCGCACCGCCCGCGGACGGTTCCGAGCCGAACCCGATGCGGACGGCCGAGCTGTTCGCGGACATCCCCGGCATGCCCCGGCCCAAGGACGAGCCGCTGTTCGAGTTCCCGTTCTTCCTGGGCGATCCGACGCAGCGGGTGCGCAGCAACGACATCGTGGCGGTCGAGTTCACCCGCGCGATGGACCGGCAGCGGTGGGAGGACCTGTCCGCGCCGGTGCCGGTGGCGGCCTCGCACGCGATGGTGATCGAGGTGCCCGGCAGCGGCTTCCGGGCCGTGCTCCCGGCCCGCACCGGCGACGAGCTGACGCTCGGCGACACCGGGTGGACGGTCGCGGTGCAGCAGCTTGCCGAAGAGCCGCCCTTCCCGATCATCACCAAGGGCTACGAGGGCGCGACGAGTTCGGTGGCCGTGCTCCGGCTGACCCCGCCGGCCGGCGCGGACGGCACGCGCCCGGAGGCGATCGAGCGGTGGGTCTTCCACCGTTTTCCGGAGCTGAACCAGGATCTTGCGACCACCTCGGACCCGGCCACCGGACGCCCGATGCGGGGCGCGCCGGACCCCGCGATCCGCATCGCCTATCTCGACCTGTCCCGCCTGCAGGTGTACCTCGACGAGCGGGCCGACGGCTCGGTCCGCGCCATCGTCCGCCAGCCGGGCGGGCGGGTCCGTGTCCAGGATGACGCGCCCGACGGCTGGATCCGCGACATCGTGCCCAACGAGGAGAACGCGCGCGTGGACCTGAGGCTGGGCGAGCGCTGGGCCCACGCCGAGCGCGTGGATCGGCCCGTGCCCACCCCGGTCCCCGAGCGGGACATCTCGCTGATGGGCAGCCACACCGAGGCGCTCGTCGCGGTCGAGGTGTCGTCCGACCAGCTCGGCGGTCGCGACGCGTGGTCCGAGGTCGTGTGGCTGCCGTTCACCAAGTACATGGGCATCCAGCGCGACACGGACCGGGCGGTCACGCTGCCAGACGGGCGTGAGGTGCGCCTCGCGTTCGGCCGGCTGCAGCGTCCGTTCCCCGACTTCACGGTGTCGCTGCTCGATTTCGAGATGATCGCCTACGACCACCGCGGCGCGCCGCGGGATTACCAGAGCACCGTGCGGGTCGCCCCGGTGGTGGCGCCCGGCGAGGCCGGGGGCAGCTTCCAGGCCTACGACCACCTGATCAAGCTCAACGAGCCGCTCCGGGCCCCGTTCCACTGGGACCCCGAGGCCAACGTGGTGTTCAACACCGCGCGGCGCCTGCTCGCCGGGCTCAACCCGCACCAGTTCAAGCTCTCGCAGGCCGGCTGGGACCGGGCCGGCTGGACGGAGACGCAGCGGCTCGCGGACCTGGGCCAAGCGCCCGGCCCGCGCGTGAGTTTCACCATCCTCGGCGTGGGCAACAACCCGGGCATCCACGTCATCGCCTTCGGCAGCATCCTGATGGGCGTGGGCATCCCGTGGGCGTTCTACGTCAAGCCCTGGCTGGTGCGTCGTGAGAAGGAGCGTCTGGCCGAGGCCGTGCGTTCCGGCAAGATCAAGACCCCCCGGCAGCGCACCGGCGTTGCCCAACCCGCGGAGGTGCCCGCATGACTCGCGTCGCGGCGTTCATCGCACTCGTGCTCTCCTGCCTGCCCGCCATGGCCCAGGCCCCGGACGGCAACGCCCATCCCGACACCCAGCTCGTCTCCGAGATGGCGGCCGACGCGGTCAACCCGTTCGGCCAGCCGGCGCGGACGGAGATGTCGGTGGCCGACAAGAAGGCCTTCGCCGACGCGCTGGACCTCTCGCCGCTGTCCGACCTGGCCGTCTTCCACAACGGGCGCGTCAAGATCGTCCAGACGCTCGCGGACGAGTCGGTCGTCACCATGACCGGGCGGCACAAGCACTTCGATCTGGACCGTTCCGGCGAGAAGGTCGAGAAGGTCAGTTTCGCCCCGATGTTCACCTGGCTGGACATCATGATCGACCCCATGCACTATGTGGACCGGCCCACGATCGGGATCGGCTACCTCCCCCTGCGTCAGCAGATCCTCCGGCGTGCGATCGAGGACCCCGCCCAGCGGGAGGCGTGGCTGAAGACCGGCATGGTCTCGCCGCGGATGGTCGATCAGCTCCTGACCCCGGTGATGGACGACCATGCCGGTGAGGAGCAGTACCGACGGGCCGCGGGCAAGGTGGACCGGGCGTTCGTGGTCTTCGTGGACTCGTGGTCGAACCTGAACCTGATCGCGCCGCGTTTGACGGACCAGCCCTGGACGCACCTGGGCCAGCTCCCGGACGACGCCCCGGCGCGCCGGGCGGCGACGCGACTGGCCACGGCCTGGCGTGCGGCCGACGCCGCCGGCGTCAACGCGGCCGTCGCCGAACTCGCGTCGATCCTGCCCACGATCAACGCCAAGGTCTACCCGGACCGGGCCCGGGCGCTCGAGTCGCTGTACAACCGCTCCAATGCCTTCGAGTGGGGTTACTGGGTTTATCTGGTCTCGCTGGTGTCGCTGATCATCGCGTTCGGCACCGGGCGGAAGTGGCTGGTGGGGCTGGGCATCGTGACGCTGGTGATCGCGATGGGGCTGCACGGGCTGGGCTTCGGCCTGCGCTGGGCGATCGCCGAGCGCTTCCCGATCCAGAACCAGTTCGAGTCGATGACCGGGCTCTCGCTCTTCGCGGCGCTGGTCGGTTTCGTCGCCATGCTCGTCAAGAAGCAGTGGCTCTTCGGGGCGGCCGCCGCGGCCACGGGCTTCCTCGTGCTCATCACCGCCACCGAGACGGGCATCCCGGGCGTGCACATCGAGCGCGAGGCGGCCATCCTCAACACCTCGGTGCTGCTCAAGTACCACGTGACCACGGTGCTGACCAGCTACGGCCTGATCGCCCTGGGATTCATCATCTCGCTGTTCTATCTGGCCACGCACTACGGCGCGAAGTTCGCCGGAAAGACCGAGATGCAGGTCGTCGCGGCCGGCGCGTTGGGGGGCGGTGGCTCGGCCGAGGGCGACACGGGCCCCACGGGCGTGCGCCGCACGCTCAAGGACCTGGACACCGCCCACATGACGGTGCTGCAGCTCGCCTTCTGGACGCTGGGCGTGGGCATCCTGCTGGGCGCGTGGTGGGCCGACCACTCGTGGGGGCGCTGGTGGGCCTTCGACCCGAAGGAGACCTGGGCGCTGGTCACCTGGATCGTCTACCTGATCGTGATCCACGTGCGCCTGACCGGCCTGAAGGACCGCGGCCTGACCACGGCGTGGCTGTCGGTGGCGGGGTTCATCGTGATGCTGTGGACCTACTTCGGCGTGAATCTGCTGCTGCCGGGGCTGCACGCGTACGCGTGATCAATCCGGTTTGAGAAGCCCGGCGAACCGTTCGATGGATCCTTCGGTGTAGGTCCCCGGCTCGACCTGCAGCACCCGCGCGTCCGCGTCGAGCAGTACCGCGTAGATCTGCTCGTCGGTCGCCATGCCCAACGCGTCGCGGAACTTGTCGACATCGGTGTAGAGCGTGATCGTCCGTGCGCGGGCGGCATCGTCTGGGATGCCCGAGCGCATGCCGCCGTCGATGAACCACGCCATCCAGCCCCAGCGGGTGCCGGAGATGGTGGGGGTCTCGACCACGCGGATGCCGGGGATGGCGGCCTCGATCGCGTCGAGTTGGGCCAGCCAGGTGTCGACCTCGGCCTGCTGCTGGCGTTTGAACGCGACGAGCACCAAGGCGGGTTGGCCCTTGAGGTCGTCGGGGAAGGTCACGGTCTCGCCGTGCAGGTTCTCGCCGGAGACACTGGGGAACAGCATGGCCCTGCCCTCGGACATCGCCCGCACCGGGCTGTGGCGACAGGCGGTCACGACCACGAGCGCAAGAACGACCACGCCGATGCCGATGCCCAGCCAGATCATGCGTCGTGCTCTCGTCATGGAACCTCCCAATCATTCGGGCGGATGCGTCCGCTCCCCGCCCAAGCCTACGGCCTCCCGGCCGCCGACCTCGCCCCCCGCCTCATCGGCTGCACCCTCGTCCGCACGCTGGACACCGGCGAGCGGCTGGGCGGCGTGATCGTCGAGACCGAGGCCTACGTCGGGCCGGAGGATCTGGCGTCGCACGCGGCGGGCGGACGCCGGACGGCCCGGATCGAGTCGATGTGGGCCGAGCCGGGGACGGTGTACGTCTATTTCACCTACGGCATGCACCACTGTGTCAACATCGCGTGCTTTCGCAAGGGCCACCCGGCGGCGGTGCTGATCCGGGCGATCGAGCCGACCGAGGG
The DNA here is from genome assembly GCA_963975575.1 of uncultured Phycisphaerales bacterium. Lineage (GTDB taxonomy): Bacteria > Planctomycetota > Phycisphaerae > Phycisphaerales > UBA1924 > UBA6054. The sequence goes on from CAXBHL010000001.1 coordinate 743,601, forward strand.
GATCGAGACCATGCGTCGCCTGCGGCAGCGTCCGGGCGGCAAGCCGGTGCCGGACAGGGACTTGTGCCGCGGACCGGGGCGGTTGTGCCAGGCGATGGCCATCGACCGGACGCTTGATGGAGTGAATATTACCCAGTCAACCCAGGTTTCCATGCTTGACAGGCCCGTCGGCGGGGGTGAGCCGCCCATCACCCGCACGAGCCGGGTGGGGCTGGGGGCGGTGGGGGACTGGAAAAACCGGATGCTGAGGTTCGTGTGGACCGATCATCGGTTCAGTTCGCGCTCCGCCCGCTCCGGCGGTGGAACCGTGCGGGGCGCGAATCCCAATACTTGAACGGGATCCGACAGGGTCCCCGGGGCGAATCTTGAACGTTGGCGCCCCATACAATGAGATCGGGGCAGCCGGAAGGTCGGACGCATGACGGAACAGGACTTCGACATCAAGTCGGTCTTCGAGCGGGCGGGGGGCTACTCGCCCGCCTGCCTGCCGTTCGTGCGCGACGGGCTCGCCCACACCGTCGAGATGGTCCACGGCCAGCCCGAGTCATCCCTGATGGAACTCGAGGACGAGCAGCGTCACGTCTCGGGCCACCAGCTGTGCCTGGGGCTGCGGGACTACGCCCTGCAGCGGTACGGGCTGATGTCCAGGGTGGTCCTCAACCGCTGGGGCATCCGCTCGACCCGCGATTTCGGGCACATCATCTTCGCGATGGTCGACGCCGGGCTGATGCGCAAGACCGACGACGACACCATCGAGGACTTCGACGGGGTCTACGAGTTCGACGAGGCCTTCGCCGAGCCCGGGCTCGAGCCGGCCGGCTCCTGATTCAGAACCAATCCCAACGCGGCGATCGGCCGCCCCGCCTGCCGGGAACCCCCCGCGGCGGTATGCTGGATGCATGACCGAACCCGGACCCGCCCGCCGCTCGCTGCCCGAATGGGCCCGACTCCATCTCTGGCAGATGCAGCCGGTGCGGGACGTGCTGCTCGGCCTGTCGGTCTTCGCCCTGATCTGGGTGGGCCAGAAGACCTCGGTGGTGACGGTGCCGCTGCTGCTGGCGGTGCTGCTGGCGTACCTGTTCGAGCCGCTGATCGCGTGGCTGGTGGGGCGGATCGGGATGTCCCGGCGGGTGGCGGTGGGCGGGATCATCGCTTCGGCGGTGATGTTCGTGGCCGTGCCGGCGGTGCTGGCGTTGACGTTCGGGGTGGCGCAGCTGGTGCTGTTCGGCTCGCGGACCGTGGACAACATCGTGTCGGTGCAGGCGGCCGCGACCGCGGGCTCGCCGGAGGAATCCGGGCAGATCATCCGCGAATGGAACCGGCGGCACGGATGGCCCGAGGGCGCCTCCCCCGGCTTCGACCTCGAGGGTGACGCCGAGCCGCGATTCAGCCCGAGCTGGCAGTGGGTCTACGAGCAGCTGACCGCCCCCGATTCGGAGCAGGCGCCCTTCCGCGACGCGCTCCAGGCGGGGATGGAGTGGGTCGATGACAACCAGGAGCAGGTGGCCACCACGGCGGCCAACTTCGGCATCGAGACGGTCAACCGCGTGCTGGGATGGGTGGGGGCGGCGTTCGGGCTCGGGTTCATGGCCTTCGTCACGCTGTTCTTTTTCTTCTTCATGTCGACCGAGTGGGTCAAGGTCAAGGGGTTCGGGACCAAGCTGCTGCCGGACAACAACCGAGATCGGATCGTTGAACTGCTCCAGAAGTTCGATGGTGTGATCTCGGGTTTCATCCGCGGGCGGCTCACGATCGCGTTCCTGCAGGCGATCGTGTTCTCGTTCGGGTACTTCCTGATCGGCGTTCCGGGCGCGTTCCTGCTCGGGCCGGCGGTGGCGGTCCTGTCGATCGTGCCGTACCTGGCGCTGGTGGGGGTGCCGGTCTCGATCGCGCTGCTCTGGCTCGAGGGTCACACGGGGGTGCGGGGCGCGTGGTGGTGGGTGGTCGGGGCGCCGCTGGCGGTGTATTTCATCGGCCAGGCGCTGGACGACTACGTGTTCACGCCGCTGATCCAGGGCAAGAGCACGGGCATGGACACGCCGACGATCCTGTTCGCCTCGCTGGCGGGCGGCGCGTTGTTCGGCGTGTTCGGCCTGCTCATCGCCATCCCGATCGCGGCGTGCGTGAAGATTCTGGTGCAGGAGATCTTCTGGCCGCGATTCAAGGAGTGGGCCGAGGGGCGTGCGGGCGATCCGCTGCCCATCAAGGACTGACCGCGCGGCCGGGCCGCGCCAGCACAGGGGACACGTGATGGACGAGTATCAGACGAGTGCCGCGAACGGGCCGGCGATGGGTTCTCCCGGACGGCCGCTTTCGGGCGTGAAGGTTCCGATGCTGATCGCGGGAATCTTCAACTGCATCGTGGCGTTGAGCTGGTTCAGCACGTGCTTCCTGTTCTTTTTGGGCATCCCGCTGCTGGTCCTGGGGATCTTCGAGATCATCCTGTTCACAAAGCTGGGCGGCAGCCGTGAACAGCAGGACGCGGTGCGCGGGAAGGCCAAGACGTACGCCATTCTGGACGTGTGCACCATCCTGCTGTTCAATCTGCCGAGCATGATCTGCGGCATCATCCAGCTGGCGAGCCACAACCAGTTTGACGAGTAGGCCCCGTCGGACCTCGGTGTCTTGAGACCACGCGTCCGGGGTGTCGCCCGGTCCGCCGCGAACGGAGTCTTACCGCCGCTTCGGCTTGCGCTTCTTGACGCCCCGGGAGGGGGCCTTGGTGGCGCCCTTGCCCCCCATGCCCGGCATCTGGGGCAGGCCGGTGAACATGCCGCCGCCGGCGAGCTGCTTGGCGGCGGCCGCTCGTGACCCGGCCCCCATCGAGCCCATCTGCTTGGTCATCTTGTTGAGCACGCCGAACTGCTTGACGAGCTGGCCGACCTGGTTCTGGTCGGTGCCCGATCCGGCGGCGATGCGGCGCTTGCGCGGGTTGTTGATCAGGTCGGGCTTGGACCGCTCCTTGACCGTCATGGACTGGATCATCGCCTCGGTGCGGTCGAGCTGCTTCTCGTCGATGTCCACGTCCTTGAGCATCTGTCCGATGCCCGGCAGCATGCCCAGCAGGCTCTTCATCGAGCCCATCTTGCGGAGCGTCTTCATCTGCTTGAGGAAGTCGTCCATGGTCAGCTCACCCTTGGACATCTTGGCTTCGAGCTTTTTGGCGTCCTCTTCGGAGACTTCCTGCTGGGCCTTCTCGACCAGCGAAACCACATCGCCCATGCCGAGGATGCGCCCGGCCATGCGCTCGGGGTGGAACGGCTCGATCGCGTCGAGCTTCTCGCCCACGCCGATGTAACGGATCGGCGCGCCGGTGACCTCTTTGACCGACAGCGCCGCCCCGCCGCGGGTGTCCGAGTCGAACTTGGTCAGGATCACTCCGTCCACGGCCAGGCGCTGGTGGAAGCTCTTGGCGCTCTGCACCGCGTCCTGGCCGGTCATCGCGTCGACGACCAGGAAGATGTGGTGGGGGTTGACGAGCGCCTTGACCTGCGTTAGCTCGCCCATGAGTTCATCGTTGACGTGCAGGCGGCCCGCGGTGTCGAGGATCAGCACGTCCACACCCTTGGCGCGCGCCTCCTTGACGGCGTTCTGGCAGACCTTGACCGCCACGCCCACGGCCTTGCCGTACGCGGCCACCTTGTCCGGCTCGCCGTAGAAATGCACCTGGGCCCCGCCGGGCAGTTCGTTGGCCTGCCGGGCGACGGTCTGGAGCTGCTCGACCGCCGCCGGTCGCTGCAGGTCGGCCGCGGCCACCATGACCGTGCGGCCCTGCTTCTTGAGCATCCCGGCGAGCTTGCCGCAGGTGGTGGTCTTGCCGCTGCCCTGCAGGCCGCACATCATGACGATGGTGGGGCCGGGGGACATCTTCATGATGCCGGGGGGCGGCGTCTGCTGTTCGGCGTCGGGATCGCCGCCGAAGAGTTCGACCAGCCGCCGGTGGACGATGGCGATCATCTCCTGACCGGGCTTGACGCTCTTGGTGACCTCCTGGCCGAGCGCGTCCTTGAGGACGTTCTTGCAAAAAGTCTCGGCCACCTCGTACTGCACGTCCGCTTCGAGCAGGGCGTTGCGGACGCCGTCCATGGCCTCGCGGACGTTGGCCTCGGAGATCGTCCCGCTGCCGGAGAGTTTGCGGAGGGCGCCGGAGAATGAGTCGGAAATGCGGTCGAACATGGACACTCCCGCCGGGGGTCTCCCGGGGTTTGGGCGAGTTTCGGGGGCCGTGACCGCAGCCGAATGGATCGTAGGCGGGAGGGGGATGAAGAGGTACGCAGAGGTCGCCGAGATCACGCAGAGGACACGGAGGAAATCAGTTTACATTCCGGCCCTGAGTTCGTTCGGCTATTCTGCCGTCATGCGTCCGACCGAAGAGACTGCTCAATCCAAGCCTGTCTGGGAGGTCCACGCGCGGCCGATCAACGCGTCTCATGAACCGTGGCGTGTCATGCGGGTTGAGGCCCGGTCGGCGATCCAGGCGCAGGCGATTCTCCGACGGCGTGGGTATGAGATGGCGCTTGAGTCCGCAGTTCGCTCTGTCGGGCCGGGGCAGGTGATCCCGCCGGCCGAACTCAAGCAACTCGCGTGCGCGTCCTGCGGCTACGAGCTCGCAGGCCTGACGATCGAAAAGGCCTCGGTGTGTTGTCCTGAGTGCTCGTTCCAGCAGCCACTCATGGTCTGGGACCCCGACTTGGCGGCAGGCAGGCCTCAAACAGGCTGCGTGACGCAGGTCCTGGCGATCTTTGGGTTTCTCACGATTGTGCTCATTCTGTTCATCATCATGGCGGGCGTCTTTGGCTGGTTCTAGCCCCCGAAGTATTCTGGCTCAACGAAAGGGGCGACCGGAAACCGGCCGCCCCGTGGCGAGTCACACCTGCTTGAAGCCCGCGATCAGCCCCTTGATCTGGTCGGCCAGGTCGCCGGGGCCGAGCACGAAGCTGGCGTTCGTGCCCGCCAGGATCTCGCGGAGCATCTCCAGTTCCTTGAACCGGGCCAGGACCGGGTTCTCGGCCAGGAGCTTGGCGGTGTTGGCCTGGCTGCGGGCCGCGGCCGTCTCCTCACGACGGCGGATCAGCTCGGCCTGGGCCCGCTTCTCCGCCTCGATCACCTGGTTGAAGATGGTCCGCATCTCGCCGGGCAGGATGATGTCGCGCAGGCCCACCGCGCCCAGTTCGAGCCCAAGCTCGGCCGCCCGGGCCTTGAGGGCCTCACGCACCTCGGACGAGACCGTCTCCTTGTCGGAGAGCAGCTTGTCGATGGGGCGCGACCCGACCGACTCGCGCAGGGCGAGCTGGGCGGAGCGGTAGAGCGCCTGGCCGGCGTCGCTGGTCAGCGAGAGGGCCTTCCCGATGTCGGTCACGCGGTAGTGGACCAGCATGCTGACCCGCAGCGTGACCTTGTCGGCGGTCAGGATCTCCTGGCCGGCGACCTCGAGCTGGGTCTCGCGCAGGTCGACCTTGCGCAGGTTGACCTGCCCGACCCCGCGCCAGAACACGTGCCGCCCGGGGCCGAGGCGCTCGGCCACGACCCCGTTGATCACCAGTTCCGCCCGCTGCTCGGGCTCCACGTCGATGACCTGCAGGTACAGGCCCGAGGAGGGGTGGGCGACGACGGTGTTCAGGTGGCGGTGCTCGAAGCGCAGCGACCCGATGTCGAACCGCTCAACCTCGATCCTGCCGGCGTCCTTCCAGTACAGGTACTGGCCGGGGCCGATCATCTCGTGCAGGCGGCCGTCACGCCAGACGATCGCCCGCTCGGTCGCGCCGAGGCGGACGGCGATCAGGTGACGCTCGACGCCGGGGACCAGCGCGATCGCCTCACCCAGCTCGTGGGTGAAACGCACCTCGCTCAGCGCCCGGACCTCGACGCGCTCGCTGCGCATGGGCAGCAGGTTGCGCCAGGTCCAGCGCACCCCGGGCCCGAGGATCCCGGCGGCGTTGCCGTCGCGGAACAGGACGCCCCGCTCGTGATTTCGGATTCGGACTCGCACGGTCATGACCCACCTCCTCTGGTTGGGCCGGCGCGGGAGACGGTCCCGCGCGGGAAAAGGGAAAGAACGGGTTTCAAAGCCGCCCGGCGGCGTCTTCCGCGGCCCGCCCCGCGTTGCTCGGCGGGGGACGGCGGCCCGGCGGCGGTGTCGGGCGAGCGCACCGATCGCGCGGCCGGCGCGTGCACCGGCGTTGCGATGGGCGGGTTGCCCCTCCTGCCGTCGGGCCGGACCGGCCCTCAGGGCCGGCGCGGCGGTGTCGTCGGCGTTGTTCGCTCGGGGCGAACCCCGATCGGACGCGGCGTCGGACCGGCGGGCGTTTGGAAGGCCCGCCGCCGAGCGGTGTTCCGGGCCCGACGCTCGAAAGAGCCGGACCCCATGGAGTGGCCCTTTCGGGCCTGATCGTGGCGGGATTCGAACCCGCTACATCAGCGACTTCAACGCTGTGCTCTGCCAATGAGCTACACGAACCAACCGGACGGGTTTCCGATGCCGCGGTGGAACACGCTTGGCGAAACGCGGCGTGCCGCACGGCTTCCCGGCCGGCGATCGACATGAGACATCCCGCGCGGCGGACGCCGCGTTGGAAGTAGGTCAAAAACAACAAGGCCCCGGGGATCCGGGGCCTGCGACACAAGACCAAATAGGTCTGGGGTCAGGCGCCCGGTGGTTGTCCTTCCGAAGATCCGTCGAACCACAACACGCCGAGGCCATGTACGGCCGGCGCGGCGAGTGCGGCGGGATTGGAGTTGCGGATGAACACGGGACGCTCCTTGTGGGGCATCAAAATAGCCTCTTGCCCCGTGTTGTCAACACTTGTCGAAAAAAAGGCGGCGGGCCCTCGCCCTCCGCCTTGGGTGAACTCACGTTTCGGACTCAGTCCTTGGACAGGATGATCACTGTGTATGGCCCGATCCCGACGTTGCCGTTGTAGCTCATGCCGTCCTTGGTCCCCGAAACGGCCGTGGTGTTGTAGGCGTTCCAGTTGCCGAAGGCGCTGTCGTAGCCGTTCCAGTCTGAGTTGAAGCGGACCTTCCAGGTACCGGCGCTGGGGAAGCCGATGTTGTAGCTCGAGTAACCCGTCCCCGAGAAGTTGGCGACCACGATGACGTCGTCTCCGTTGCCGCCGTTGTCCCAGCGATGGAACGCGACGAGCTTGTTGGTGTTGTTGACGTGGTGCACGTTGACGCCGTTGCCGCGGAGCCCGGCGGTCTTGCCGGTCCCGTTCTTGCGCAGGGTAATCAGGTCCGTGTACATGGCGACGATGCCGGCGTAGGTGGTGGCCTTGGCCCAGTCGAGCGGGTCGGTGTCCTGGAAGTAGGTGTCCTCGAGGAACTCCTGGCCCTGGAAGATCATGGGGATGCCCGGACTGGTAAAGACCAGCGCCGCGCCCAACGTGGACCGCTTCTTGGAGTACCAGCTCCCGGCGTTGCCCGGCCAGATCTCCTCGGGCACGCGGGCGTGGCCGTTGGCGACCTCGTCGTGGCTCTCGGTGTAGATAACCCGCTTCAGGCGATCGCCGTTGTCGATCTTGGCGATGGCGTCGCGAACGGCAAACATGTCCCTGTTGGCGTCGTTGGACTCGATGATGTTGTCCCGGATGGGGTGGACGAAGCCCGCGTCCCATTGCGAGTCGAAGCCCGCGCCGCCGACGCCGGCGGACTTGGTCAGGTAGTCGTTGTTCTGCAGGTCCTCGGCGATTGAGATCTTCCAGGACGACGCCGAGTCGATCTCGTTGTTGATCCACTGCATGAGCGACCAGCCGTCGGGGATGTTCCCGCCGCCTCCGTTGTTCTGGGTGCGGATGTTGACGGTCGAGTCCCAGCGCAGGCCGTCGGCGTTGAACTCCTCGAGCCAGTAGAGGGCGTTATCACGCAGGTAGGTGCGCACCTCGCCACGGCCGTAGTCGGGCCGGGTGTCGCCCCACGGGGTCGGTGCCCGCCAGTCCTGGAAGAAGTAGATGCCGCCGTAGGAACCGGTGGACGATCCGTCGAACCGCCACATGTCCAGATCGCTCGGGCCGAGGTGGTTGTAGACCACGTCGACGATGACCGCGATGCCGCGCTGGTGGCATTCGTCCACGAAGTCCTTCATGTCCGTCGGGTCCCCGTAGATACTCTCCGGCGCGAACGGGTGGGCGGGGTTGTAGCCCCACGAGAAGTCTCCGGCAAACTCGGCGATCGGCAGCACCTCGACGGCGTTGATGCCCATGTCCTCGAGGTGGTCCAGCTTGGAGATGGCGGTCTGCCATGTGCCGGGATTGCCGCCGGCGGTGTCGTTGTAGGTACCGATGTGCATCTCGTAGATCACCAGGTCGTGCCAGCCGGGCATGGAGAACGTGCTCCAGGTGTAGGTGTGCGGCGCGGTGACGAGAGAGTGTCCGACCGAGTTGGTCACGTCGGTGGCCCGGGGATCGTTCTTCCACAGGCTGCCGTTGATCACGTACCAGTAGCCCTCGCTGCGGAGGTCGCCCCCGACGTCGACCGACCAGGTGCCCCCGCCCTCGGCGGCCATGGGGTTGGCGGTGGTGCTCCAGCCGTTGAACGATCCGGCGATGGAGACACTGCTGGCGTTGGGGGCCCACACACGGAAGGTAGTATCGCCCGAATCGACCCAGGCGCCCATCCCGGCCTTGGACGAGGCGACCAGCGCCGCGGTGTAGGTGTAGTTCGCGCCGCCGTTGTTGTCGTAGATGTGGGCGCCCCAGTCGTCGTACCCGTGGAAGTAGTACTCGACGGTGCTGCCCGGTGGCACGGTGGCGCCCGGGGTGTAGTTCCAGACCGAGTTGCCGGAGGCGTGGCCAGCGTAGCTCATCTGATGGGTGGTCCACGCGCCGCCGTCGATGCGGACGCCGATCTCGGCGTGCAGGCCGTAGTAGTCCTGATTCATCAGGACGGTGTACGTGCCGGCGTTGGCGCCGTCGTGGCGCTGGTATGCGCCGTAGACGCCGATCCAACTCGGTGCGGCTTCGACGGCCCCGGCCAACGCGACGAGCGCAATACAAGCCGCCGCCCCCTGGGGGCGGTTGAACATCCAGTTTCCGATCATGGTGTGACTCCCTCAGTCGGTTCTGCGCGGACTCAATCGCCCGGCTGATGCAACGTACCGATTTCGTCTCACGATCACAAGCGGTGCGCGTTCAAATCGAAGCAAATGTGGAAAACCGGTTTCGTAACCCGACCCAGCCGCGCACAAACGGTCAGTCTGGAACGGTGTAATGAAGCAAACTTCACGAATGCTTCTAGAACCACCGGATTGCAGGCAAAAGCGACCGGCCTCGCGCTCGGTTGCGCGATCACGCACCGAACACGGCGGCAACCCGGCTCGAGTCGAGGACTCGCTCGATCAGGTTGACCCGTTCGGGTGGCATTCGATCCTTCCAGGCGGCGGCGATCTCGGAGGATCGCTCCGTCTCTTGCCGGATCAGATCCCGCATCGCATCGGTGTACTCCAGGCCGCACATCGCGTAGATCGGCTTCATCACGTCAAGCGGATTCTGCGAGAGATCCTCGAACACCACGGTCGCGTAGCGGGGATGCGCGCTTCCCGCCAGCAGCATCGCGTCCTGGGCGTGACGCCAGCACCACAGTTTGAGCTCGACGAGGTCCTTGCCTTCCACCGGGCCGCTGACCGCGACAAATGACGGGTCCAACTGGTGGATGTCTCGGAGGATCTGTCGCTGCCGCTCGAGCAGCCCCTCCTGATCCTGCGTCGGCGCAAACCTTCGCAACCAGGAGTTGAGCATCCCGCCGGGATGGCGGACCATATGAACAACCGGAACGTGCTCGGTCTCGGTCAGCAATCGGCAGATGAAATGACGGGCGTTGATCACCTTGAGAACGCGCTGGGCGCGGGCGACTGCATCCGCGTCGTAAAAGACGCGAGGGAACTTCGCTTCGGGGTGCCGCCCGGTTATCTTTTGAAGAGTACGCGTATAGAGCACGCGGTCTGCGCGGGAGGTCTTGACCCATCCACGCATGTACGCTTTCGGCTTCGCCGGCGGGCGGTCCACGAAGCCGATGCGCGGGCCGACATCCATGGCGGTGCGTTCCCATTCCTCCCAACTCGTCGTCGCGGGGTCTTTCAAGGCGGGTGTCATCCGCTCCGGTTCATTCCGACACAGCGTCTCCGGATGAAAATCGAACAGCCTGAGCATCCACTTGCTGCCCGACCGCCCGGCACACGTCACGAGCACCAGCCTCGGCCGCTGTGGATAACCGGTCTCCGGAATTCGGGGTTCGTACGCAGCGGTGGTCTCAACCGGTTTGGGCCCTGCGGTCGTCATCGTGACTCCTTGCGTGCGGTATGCATCCTAGTTCCTCTCTTGGGGCGGAATGCCGCGGTCAACGGCATCCATGGTGCATCAGACCTATCGCTTCGACCGCAGCCAGTCGTGCAGCTTCTTCTTCGGCCACGCGTTGACGCAGAGCTCGGGCGTGAGCCAGCCGCGCTGGGCGGTCATGATGCCGTACCGCAGGTTGTCGTAGTCGCCGGACTGGTGCACGTCGCAGTCGATGGCGATTTTGCAGCCGGCTTCGACCGCGGCCCGCACGTGGGTGTCGCGCAGGTCCAGGCGCATCCAGTGGGCGTTGATCTCCAGGGCCACGTCGTGCTCGATGGCGGCGGCGATCAGCTCGTCCATCGCCGGCTCGAGGCCCGGTCGGCGTTCGATCAGACGACCGGTCGGGTGGCCGATGATGTGGACCATCGGGTGGGCGATCGCCCTGAGCAGCCGCTTGGTGGCCTGGGCCGGTTTGGCCTTGAGCCCGGCGTGCGGCGAGGCGACCACCACGTCCAGCTCCGCCAGCAGGTCGTCGTCGTAGTCCAGCGTGCCGTCGACCAGGATGTCCACCTCGCTGCCGGCCAGCAGCGTGATGCCGTCGATGGACCTGTCCGCCGCGCGCACCGCTTTGATATGCTCGCGGAGCCGGTCCGGGCTCAGGCCGTTGGCGACCGCGGACGACTTGGAGTGGTCGGTGATGGCGAGGGTGTGGAAGCCCCGTTCCTTCGCGATGGCGGCCGATTCCTCGATGCTCATGTCGCCGTCGGAGGCGGTGGTGTGCGAGTGCAGCTCCGCCTTGATATCCGCGATCTCGATGCACTTTCCGGGGGGCGGCGCAGCGGAAGACAACTCTCCGCGATCCTCGCGCAGAGTTGGGGCGATGTACGCCAGGCCGAGCGCCTTGTAGATCGATTCCTCGGTCTTGGCGGCCACGGGCTTCACGCCTCGGTCCTGGGGCGGCGTGGCGTCGGACTTGTCCTCGGGAAACAGGCCGTACTCGTTGAGCGTCATGCCCTCGGAGAGCGCCCGCTCGCGGAGGCGCACGTTGTGTTCTTTGGATCCGGTGAAATACATCAGTGCCGCGCCCCAGGCCTCCTCCGGCACAATGCGCAGATCGGCCTGCACGGCGGCGTTGGCATCGCCGCCGAAGCGGCCCTCGAGCCCCTCCAGCGAGAGCCGGACCGAGCTCTTGTGCTCGCCCCGCGCGAGCACCTTGATAACCGACCCGTGCTCGCAGAACGCGGCGCGGGCCGCTTCGGGGTCGGTGGTGGTGATGAGGATGTCGATGTCACCGATCGATTCCTTGCCCCGGCGCAGCGACCCCGCGAAGGTGCAGTCGGACACGCCCGGCAGTTCCTTCATGCGGCCGACGAGTGCCTCGGCGATCGGCATGGCAACGCCGATGGGCAGCCGTTGGCCGGAGGACTCACGGAACGCGATGGATTCCTTGATGTTCTCGACCGTCTTCTCGCCCATCCGAGGCAGGGTCAGGATGCTGCCGTCCTCGATGATCCCTTTGAGATCCGCGATGGATTCGACCTGCTTATCGTCCCACAGCAGCTTGACGGTCTTGGGACCCAGGCCCTGGATGTCCAGCAGGTCCAGCACGCCCGACGGGACCTTGGCCGCCAGTTCGTCGTGCTCGGCGATCGTGCCGGTCTGGGCAAACTCGGCGATCTTCGCGGCCGTGCCCTTGCCGATCCCGTCCAGCGCGGTCAGAGCTTTGACATCACGGGCGATCGGTTCGAGGTCGGATGTTGAGTCCTTGATGACCCGCGCCGCCTTGGCGTGCGCGTTGACGCGGAACCGGTCCGCGCCGGTCAGTTCCAGCATGGCGGCCATGCGGTCGAAGATCGAGGCGAGTTTGGCGTTGAAGCTCATGACTGATGTTAGGGGAACGGGCGGCCGTTCAACCCACGTCGCCCAGCCCAAGCCACGGCCCGTGGACCTTGATCAGCCGGCGCCGGACCAGCGCGTCCTCGGCCCCGGCCAACGTCGGATTGAGGTTGATCCACGCGGCCGCGTCCCGCCGGGCCAGGTCCAGCAGGGCCGCATCGCGGAGCGGGTCGGCGATGCGGAACGGCGGCACGCCGGACTGGCGGGTGCCGAACACGTCGCCGGGTCCGCGCAGCGCGAAGTCGCGCTCGGCCAGCTCGAACCCGCTGGTGGTTTCGCACATCACGCGGATGCGTTCGATGCCGTCGTCGGTTTTCGGGTCGGCGATGAGCACGCAGGCACCCGGCTTGCTGCCTCGGCCGACCCGGCCCCGCAACTGGTGGAGCTGGGCCAGCCCGAACCGGTCGGCGTGCTCGATGACGATGACGGTCGCGTTCGGAACATCGACGCCCACCTCAATGACGGTGGTGGCGACCAGCGCATCGATGGTTCCGGCGCGGAACCGGGCCATGATGTGTTCGCGGGTTTCCCGCTTGAGCCGGCCGTGGAGGGCGGCGATCCTCTTGTCGCGCAACTCCCCGCGTTCGAGTTCGTCCTGCACGGTCCGCAGGTCGCGGAGGGTGTCGTCGCCCGAGGATGATCCCGTGTCGATCGCCGGCACGACGACGTACGCCTGCTCGCCGGCGTCCAAACGCCCCCGGAGCCAGTCGTAAACCTCGCCCCGCCGGTCGCTGGTCACGGTGCGGGTGGCCACCGGCGTGCGCCCGGGCGGCAGCGCGTCGATGGTGGAGATGTCCAGGTCGCCGAACAGCGTCAGGCCGATCGTGCGGGGGATGGGCGTGGCGGTCATCACCAGCACGTGCGGCGTGTCGAAGTTGGCCGCCCCGGTGTCCGCGGCCGATCCCTTGACGCGGAGCTTGGCCCGCTGCTCCACGCCGAAGCGGTGCTGCTCGTCGATGACCACGACCGCCAGCGACTTGAACGCCACCTGCTCGCCGATCAACGCGTGCGTGCCCACCGCCAGATCGATCGACCCGTTGGCAAGCCCGGCCAGCGTCCGGGCCCGATCTTCCGTGGGCATGTTCCCGGTCAGCAGCGCGATGCGGACATCCGACCCGTCGAGCATCATGGACATCGACAGGAAGTGCTGCTCGGCCAGAATCTCGGTGGGCGCCATCAGCGCCGACTGGTGCCCGTGCCCGATGGCCCGCAGCATCGCGTCGAGCGCGACGACGGTCTTGCCGCTGCCCACGTCGCCCTGCACCAGCCGGTTCATCGGGACGTCCAGGGCGAGGTCCGACGCGATCTCGTCCACCACGCGTTTCTGGGCGTCGGTCAGCTCGAACGGGACGCGTTCGCCGATGCGTTCCTCGATGGCCGGTGTGCGGGCGAGCGCCGGGGCCTTCATGGTCTGCCGCAGGTGGGCCCGTTTCATGTGCACGCCGAGCTGGAACAGCAGCAGCTCGTCGTAGATCAGGCGACGTCGGGCGGCCTTGACCTCGTCGGAGCTTGTCGGCCGGTGCATCATGCGGTAGGCCTCGCGCAGCGTGGGCATCGACCGTTCCCGGCGCAGGTCCCCGGGCAGGTGGTCCTCGATCATCGGCAGCGCCGCGTCGAGCACCCGCCCGACGACCTGCCGGGCCTGTTCGCTCGTGATGCCCTCGGTGACCGGGTACACCGGACGCAGCTCGTCGTCGGCGGCCACGTCGACTTCGGGGGCCGCGTCGTCGACGAGTTCGAACTTCGCGTTGGCCATCTGCAGCCCCGGCCCGCGTTTGACGACCTTGCCCTGCACCCGCACCCGCATGCCCGGGTGCAGCTTGCCGCGCAGGTAGGGCTGGTTGAACCACACCAGGTCCAGCCGCCCGGAGTCGTCCATCAGCACCGCCTCGAACCGGGCCTTGTGCCCGAAGCCGGCGGTCCGCGTCGCGGTGATCTCGCCCCGCACGGAGGCCAGCGAGTCCGGCACCAGGTCCCCGATGCCGGCCTCCGCGTGGACCCACTCGTGGCGGTGGGGGAGGTGGGCCATCAGGTGACCCACGTTCGGGATGCCCAGTCTCAGCAGTCTCTGGGCCTGGTCCGGCCGCACGCCCGCGACCGACGAGAGCGGCGTGGTCAGCTCCACGCGATCGGCGGGGACTCTGGCGGGGGCGTCCGCGCTCACCGCTTCCGCCCCAGCCCGAGCGGGTTGTCGTGGGCCGGGCCCTCGTCCCCGGGGGCGAAGCCGCTGGTGTTCACCGCCGGGTCGATCTCCCGCAGGTACGTCCACGTGTAGATGCCCGTCACGTGCCCGTCGGAGAACAGGACTTTGATCGCGTAGTTCCCGACCAGCTCGGCCCCGGTCGCAACGAGGGGACCGCCGCCGCCCTTTCCGGGCGGCAGCACCGTCAGCGGGTTGGCCCGGATCTGCTTCCGGAGTTCACGCGCGTCTGCCGACGGCGACATCCGGCGGAGATGGGCGATGGGGTAGTACGATCGCACGCCGTCGGACCAGACGATGGTCAGCCCCTCGTCCTTCTTCAGATCCAGTTCCGCGGGCGTGACGGGTTCCATGATCCAAGTTTAGTGTTTAGTAGGGGTCCGATCCATGACCAACCCGGGCACTTCATCATCCACCGCACACCGCGCCGACGCCCTCGCACGGGCCGTCGATGTCGCGGGATCCCCCGCCTGCGTGGGGCTGGACCCGGTGCTGGCCTCGATCCCCGCGTCGGTCCGCGAAGATGCCGAATCACAGACAGAAGCCGTCGAGCGGTTCTGCGTGGGCGTGCTTGAGGCGGTGGTGGGAGTGGCGGGGGTGGTCAAGCCGCAGTCGGCGTGCTTCGAGCGGTTCGGCTCCGCAGGCTACGCCGTGCTCGAGCGGGTGGTGACCCGCGCCAAGGAACTCGGATTCGTGGTCATCCTGGACGCCAAGCGGGGCGACATCGGCTCGTCCGCCGAGCACTACGCCGCCGGCGCGGCCGCCATGGGTGCCGACTGGATCACGGTGAGTCCTTATATGGGCCCGTCCACGATCGAACCGTTCCTGGAGGCCGGGCTGGGGGTGTTCGCCCTCTGCCGGACCAGCAACCCGGACTCCGACCGGCTCCAGTGCCTGCCCACAGGCGACGCGACACTGGCCGACCGCACGGCCGAGATGATCCGGGACATGGGGGCCGCCCGGGTCGGGTCCGCGGGGCTCTCGGCGCTCGGGGCGGTGGTCGGGGCAACCAAGTCCGGCGAGGACGGAGCCCGCCTTCGGGCGCGGATGCCCGAGCAGATCCTCCTCGTTCCGGGCGTCGGCGCCCAGGGCGGAACGGCCTCGGAGGTCATCCCGCTCGTCCGATCGGACGCTCGGTCAACCGGCACCTCGGGCGTGGTCGTCAACGCCTCCCGGTCCGTGCTCTACCCCAAGGGCGCCGCGGGTCTTTCCTGGCAGGGGGCCGTTCGAGCTGCGGCCGAGCAGTTCGCGGCCTCCCTTCGCGTCCTTGATTCCTGACTCGGCCAGTTGCCACAGAACGCCCGATAACCGCGAGCCGGTTTGGGCGTTCGGCTTCGGTATCGTCAGGGATCCATTGGGTGTCCGCGCTGGTGTCCGATAATCAGAGCCTTCTTCGACTCGAACGGGTGCACACTGACCTGAGTTCGGTCCTGTTCGTTTCGCCGCTCAAACCGGGGATGATCTTATCAGGCTTATGCCGGGGGCCGACTTCCCTACGAATCGGCAAGTTTCTCCACGAATTGTGATCGAACACTCTTGCAGTGAGCCCAAGAACGGGGTATTCTCTCCGTTGACCGGGCACTTTTCCCGGGATCTACATGGGAGAGAGATATGACCAAGGCAGCACTTATCGTGGGACTCGCGGTCGCGGCTGGAACCGCGCACGCCGGTTTCTTCAGCGAATCTGAGCCCAACAACACGCTCGCGACGGCCGACTTCGTTGGCTCGTACGGCGTCCCGGGCGGATCCGCGATCGTGGACGGCGTGGTTGGTGACAACGATGTCGACTGGTTCAGCTTCACGCTGACCAACACCGCGAGCCTTTCCGCGTTCGCCGCGTTCTCGGGCACCTCCGGCGCCGACGGCGTCATGCAGATCGTTTCCGGCACCGACGTCATCGCGTTCGACGACGACAGCGGCGTCGGCCTGATGCCCTCGCTCCAGCTCGCGAATCTCGCCGCCGGTACCTACTACGTGGGTATCTCGGGCTTCGGTGACGCGGGCGCCGGCTCGGTCGCTTCCGACGAGTTGTTCGACGGCATCGGCCACCAGGAAAACTTCGCGTACAAGCTGGTCCTCGGCTTCACCGTGGTCCCCACGCCGGCCTCCGCCGCGATGCTGGGCTTCGGTGGCCTGCTGATGGCCCGCCGTCGCCGCTGATCTCCGCACACTCGCGGTCATAGATCGAATCTCCAACGTCGGGCCGAGCAATCGGCTCGACGGTTTTTTTTGCGCCCGCCCGGCCGCCGGACGCGGCAGCCGAACCATCCCTTTGGCGCACGAAAAAACCCTGGCCGGCAGGGTTTGAGAAAGCGTGCGATGTTCCCATCCGGGCACCGGGCCGGGCCCGGGACGCCGAGGCTCACATCGGCTTTTTGTCGATGGTGATGTCGTACATGTGCAGGAGCTTGTTCTTGTCGAACACCATCTCCTGCCGGCTCAGGCCCACGATGTCGTACTCGGGGGTCAGCTCGATCGCATCGACCGGGCAGGCCTCCTCGCACATGCCGCAGAAGATGCACCGAAGCTCGTCGATCTCGAACTTGGCGGGGTACTTCTCCCGGTCGTCCCAGGGGCTTTCGGCCGCCTCGATGTGGATGCAGTTGGCGGGGCAGATGGTCGGGCACATCATGCACGCCACGCACTTGACGCGCCCGGCCTCGTCCCGGTTGAGCCGGTGGAAGCCCCGGAAGTTGGAGGGCTCCAGGCCCCCGTCCTCGGGCTTGTAGTGCTCGCGCCGTTGCTCGGGATACTGCAGGGTGCGGCTGGTCTTGCCCTGGCCCCAGCTCGTGAACATGTGCCGGAGCGTCGTCCCGAAGCCCTTGATGACCTCGGGCAGGTAGACCGCCTCGCCCATGTTCAGGGGTGCGGGGCGGACGTGCAGCACTTCGTCGTCGCGGATGGCCATATCGCCCGGAGTATAGCTCGCAACGCCCCCGATGCGGATACCATCCAGCCATGTCCAAGCGCGCCGGTCCACCCCTGTTCGAACTGCTGCGCAAGCAGTCCGAGGACGCCCCCGCGGCGGTCTCGTCCGCGCCGCCACGGCGCGACAGCGACCCCAGCGTGCCATGGACCGGCGCGGGCGTGACCCGGGCCGAGCGATCGGCGGCGACCCTCGAGGACGAGCCCCGGAGCACCGGCGAACTCCGCATCCCGATGACGCGGGTGTACCTGGCGATCGCGTTGATGCTCTTTCTCGTGGTTGCGGCGTGGGCCGCCGGTCACTACTTCGGCGTCCAGGCCGGGCGGGCCGAGATGAGCCGGGCGGTGGGGGACGAGCCCGTCGTGCCACCCCTTGGGACCGACGGGACCGCCAGCGCCGGCCAGCCGGCCCGCACCCCCGCACCGATCCGCCAGCCGCAGGCAAACACGGGCTCCCAGCCCGCCGGTTCCCCGGCGACGAGCCCGGGCCAAGGCCTTCGGGCACCCGCCCCGGGGATGCCCTGGGTGCTCGCCGCCGGCGGCCTCCGGGCATCCGATCCGCGGACCCCGGGCAGCAACTACCTCCAACTGGCCACGCTGCCCCCCGACCAGACCCAGGAGGCCATCGAGTTCCTGGCGTCCAAGGGGGTCCGTTCGATCGGTGTTCCGGTGGACTCCGGCCCCGGTGCGGCCAACAATCCCTCCCGCTATACACTGGTCTCCCTTGGGCTTGCGGTGCCCAGCGGCCAGTACAGCTCGACGCTCAGCCAACGCCGGGACCACGAACGACTCGTGGCCACCATCGGGGCGGAGTGGAAGCGGGATCGTCGGGGAGGGTCTGACTTCTCCCAGACGCAGTGGAGCCGCTACGACCCATGACCCCCCGGGCCACGGCCCGTCAGACCGGAGCAGGACATGAGCATCGACCGTTCGCTGAAGACCGAGGGCAACCTGACCACCAAGCGCTCCGTGATGAAGCGCGGCGAACGCATCGCCGCCCTCAAGGACGAGAAGCGCTTCGACCCCAAGAAGGACGGCGCGCTCGGCCTGCCCAAGACCAAGGTCCGCGAGTAAGCCGGTGCCCGACCAGGCGCCGCACCCCGCCCCGGTCCAACACGCAGCACGATCCCCGCGCACGCCCGGACCGTCGGCGCGTTCGCAGGCCCTGCGCTTCTCCGGCATCCGCAAGATCCTCTCCCGCGCCGCGACGATGCCCGACGCGGTCAACCTGACCATCGGCCAGCCCGACTTCCCGGTGCCCGACGCGGTCCGCGACGCGGCCATCGACGCGATCCGATCGGGGCGCAACGGATATACCCCCAACGCCGGCGACGGGCAGCTGCTCGCCCGCATCAACGGCTTCCTCGCCGAAGACGTCGGCTGGGACTGCCGGCCCGCCGGTTCGCCAGGCCACGCCGGCCCGCAGTCGCTGGTCACCACGGGCACCTCGGGCGGCCTGACGCTCGCGTTCATGTCCATGCTCGACCCCGGCGACGAGTGCATCATCCCCGACCCGTACTTCGTCAGCTACCCGGAGCTGGCCGCCACCTGCCACGCCACGGCCGTCGCCTGCGACACCGCCGAGAACGGCGAACTGACGGCCGACCGCGTCGAGGCGTGCATCACCGACCGCACCCGCTTCGTGCTCTTCAGCACGCCGTCCAATCCGGCCGGAGTGGTCTCTTCGAAGCAGACCTGCCGCGACCTGCTCGACCTGTGCCGGTCCCGCGGCCTGATCCTGATCTCCGACGAGATCTACGACGCCTTCACCTTCCCCGACGCCCGCACCGACGCGCGTGCGGGCGACGCCGATGCACGCTGCTGCCCGAGCCCCGCGCGCTTCAAAGGTTCGGAGGACACGGTGCTGCTCATCCGCGGGTTCGGCAAGACCTACGGCTGCACCGGCTGGCGTCTCGGTTATGCCGCCGGCCCGGGCTGGCTCATCGAGACGATGAGCAAGTTCCAGCAGTACACCTACGTGTGCGCCCCGACCCCGCTGCAGCTCGGCGCGGCCGCTTGCTTCGACACCGACATGGACCCCGTCGTGCTCGACTACCAGACGCGGCGCGACATGATCGTGGACACGCTCGGACCGCTGGCCCGCATCGCACCGCCCGGCGGCGCGTTCTACGCGTGGGTCGAGGTGCCGCCCCATCTGGGCAAGACCGGCGCCGAGTTCACCGAGCTGGCCGCCGAGCACGGCGTGCTCGTGGTGCCCGGGGGCGTGTTCTCCAAGCGGGACACGCACTTTCGGATCAGTTACGCGACCGACCCCGCGCGCCTCGCCCGGGGCCTGGAAACGCTCGCGGGCCTGATGCGCCGCTGATCGCCCTTGTGCAGTGATGCGTTGTGAATCCGCGCCGTCCGGCTCAGAACCGGATCTGGATGCGTGCGAACACGCCGTCGCTGTCGAGGTTCGCGTCCAGCGACTGCACCTCGACCGCGCTGCGGATGAACTGATACCCGGCGTTGAGCCCGACGTTGGGGCCCAGCCGGATGCTCGTCTCGGCCGAGAGGTCCAGCATGCTCCCCTGACCCTCGAAGGTCTGGGTGCTCGCCATGCCGGTGACGATCATGTCCTCGCTGACCCGCCACGACACGCCGCCGCCGATGATCGGCACCGCGACCAGGCCGCGTGCGTCGCGGAACGTGGCCGTCCCGTTCTCGTCGACGACCTTGCCGATCCGCGCGTCGATGGCCTTGAGCCCACCGATGACCGACAGCGTCAGCGGGCCGGGGCGGTAGGCGTCCCAGCTCATCGTCAGGTCGTAGATGTCGTACTCGCCCTCGCCCGCGGCCAACGATGCCAGGCGCATCAGCCCGTCGTCGCCCTGGATCATCGCCCGGTCACCGGAGATGCCGCCGTCCCGCAGCACGGTGCCGCGGTCGATCTCGAAGCGCACGTCCTGCCCGACGCCCTCGGTGGTTCCGGTGTTCTCGTCGAGCCACGGGGCCTCGAAGCGGATCACGTCCGGGAGCAGTTCGCGTCCGTTGAAGTCGGGCACCGCCACGATGCCCTCGATCCACGCGAGTTCGACGCCGTCGGCCCGCATGAGCGAGAGCCGCGCCCGCCCGATCCGGGTCTCGCTGCGGTCCAGCATCAGCGTCCGCTCTCCGCCGCCGTTGCCGACCTCCATGGACTGGGGCGACCCGAGCGCGAGCGACATGCCGAGGATCGTGGTGATCGGCAACATCATCAGATTATTGATCGGACGAAGCGCCCCGTCTCAGCCAGCGATTCTGCCCCCCGATAACGGGGAAGACCCGGCGGCGGGTGGGCCGGGCGATCGGAACGGCCGATACTCTGCCGATGCCACAACACGAGAACAACGGAAACTCGGCCGCCCGCACCGCCTGGGGCAAGCGTCCCCCGAAAGGCGACGAGCACCGCCTGCTCGAAGGGCCTCGTCTGCGGAGCGAGGAGTTGTTCCGCTCGGTGCGGATCTTCGCGGAGTTCATCCGCGGGTTCCGCCAGTTGCACTTCATCGGGCCGTGCGTGACCGTCTTCGGTTCGGCCCGGTTCGAGGAAGACCATCGCTACTACCAACTCGCGCGTGACTTCGGGGCCGCGCTCGCCGACGCGGGCTATGCGACGATGACCGGTGGGGGGCCGGGCATCATGGAGGCCGCCAACCGCGGCGCCAAGGAGCACGGTGGATTGTCCGTCGGCTGCAACATCCAACTGCCCATGGAGCAGGAGCCCAACCCCTATCTGGACAAGTTCGTCGAGTTCCGCTACTTCTTCGTGCGCAAGGTGATGCTGGTCAAGTACTCCGACGCGTTCGTGGCGATGCCGGGCGGCTTCGGGACGCTCGACGAGGTCTTCGAGACCGCCGTGCTCATGCAGACCGGCAAGATCGAGCGGTTCCCGATGATCCTGATGGGCTCGGACTTCTGGGAGCGGCCGATGAGCTTCGTGCGGACCAAGATGGTCGAGGAGGGCGTGATCTCGCCCGAGGACCCGGGCATGCTGCGATTGACCGATGACGTGGATGAGGCGATCGGCTGGATCAAGGCGTCGGGCGTCAAGGGTACCCCGGTCAAGCCGTCGGCGGTGCTGGGCGAGAAGCAGGAAGGCCCCGTCTCGAGACCGGAGAAGGCGGCGGGCTGATCGCGCCCAATCAGAAGAAGTCCACCATCGAGGGCGTCGCCCCCGAGAAGATCGCGCCGAGTCGCTCCAGCGCGGACGCGTCGCCGCGGGCCCGTCCAACCATCGCGAGTTGCGCGGGCGAGGCGAAGCCGGTGTAGACCGAGGCCATCGCCCCGATGTCGAGTTCGGCGTCGGGGTCGCCGCCGCGGGTGCAGGCCGCCCGGGTATTCTCGACCTCGATGGTCCAGTCGCCGTTGTTCTCGTCGAAGAGCGGGTCCGTGATGCGAACGCCAAAGCGGACGCTCAGCCCTCCCGGGTAGCCGCGGGCCTCGATCGCGTCCTTGAACCGCACGATGCGGGTCATCCAGTGCTCTTCGTGATCGATCCGGTACTTCTGTTCCTCGAGGAGCAGCAGGATCGGGTGCGTCGGCCCGCAGTTCAGGCGGATCTCCGACAGCACCGAGCCGAACCCGGCCAGCGCCGCCAGCACGCCGCGGGCGCCCTGCTCGGTGCTGGCGGCAAAGTCCGACACCACCAGCGCGAACCCGCGCCCGGGATACGCCGGCCGCTCCAGCCGGGAGGTGAGCACGCCGCGGATGACCGAGCGGTCGTCCTCGACAACCAGCGTGTCGGTCCGCGCCATCCGGGGGTTTCGGATGATCGACCAGAGGTACGCGTCGCGATCCAGGTTGCCGGGCATGTTGCACGCCATCGCGTGCTGGCAGGCGACGATCGCGTCGTGGTCCTTGGCGAGGTCGGCGGGGCGGACGCGCGTGCCCGGGACGGCGCGGGCCTTCAGTCGTGCCGGGTCGAGCGTGACTCTGTTGCGGTGCCCGGCCTGCTCGTAGCCGACGCGCCGATAGAGCGACTGCGTCGCGGCGTACAGCGTGGAGAGCGGGGTGCCGCGATCATGGGCCTCGCGGAGCAGCGCGACCATCAGTTCGGTCGCCACGCCCGTGCCGCGGCGTTCGGGCGGCACGGCCACGGCCCGCACCCCGCACATGGGCACCGATCGGCCGCCGAAAAACTGGCCGGCCCAGATCACCAGAGCCGAGGCCGCCGGCTCGCCGCGCTCATCGCGGAGAACGCGCTGGAGATCGCCCGCCTGTTCGATGGCGGCCATGGCCGGCTCGGGCTCCATGCCGAAACTGGTCAGCAGGGCACGGGCCACGAAGGCCTTCTCCTGTTCGTCGCGCAGCGTGCCCCATCGTTCTCTCATTTCATCGCCTCCCTGATGCCTGTCTGGAACGCCACCGGGTTCAGTCAACCACGGACACCCCTTCGCGCCGGGTCTTCTCGCGGAACAACTCCCGCAGGCGTCGGGTCACCGGGCCCATGGAGTGCTTGCCCGCGTCGGTTCCGATCGACCGCCCGTCCACCCGCCCGACCCACGCGATCTCGCCCATCGTGCCCGTCGTGAAGCACTCGGCGGCGTTGTAGACGTGGGTCAGGCTGATGTCGCGTTCGACACACGGGATGCTGTTGGCTTCGCACAGGTCGAGCACCGCCCGGCGGGTGATGCCCTCCGGGCAGGCGACGGTGCGGGGGGTCTGGACGACCATCTCGGTGCGTCCAGCGTGGGCGGGGTAGGCGTCCACGATGAACAGATGGGTGGCGTTGGTCTCGGCCACGAAGCCGCGTTGGTCGAGCATCAGGGCGTCGTCGGCCCCGACCGCGTTGGCTTCCACCTTGGCCATGATCGACTGGATCAGGTTGTTGTGGTGGATGTTGGGGTCCATGCAGTCCGGCGGGAAGCGGCGGATGCTGCTGGTCGCCAGCGTGACGCCGTTCCCGTTCCCGTCGCCGTCGCCGTAGACCGGGGCCTTGTGCTCGGCCAGCACGATCAGCGTGGGTCCGGATTGGTTCAGGCGGGGGTCCATGCCGCTGGTGATCTTCACGCCACGGCTGAGCGTCAGGCGAATGTGCACGCCGTCGCGCATGTGGTTGGCGGCCAGCGTCTTCCGGATCTCCGCGACGATGTCGTCGCGCGTCGGGATCTGCGTGAACGCAAGGGCCCGGGCCGAGCGGCGCAGGCGCTCGATGTGCTCGTCGAGCGTGAAGATCCGGCCGTCATAGAGGCGCAGGCCCTCCCACACCGCGTCCCCGCCCTGCACGGCCGAGTCGAACGGGCTGATGCCGGCCTGATCCCGGTGGATCAGGCTGCCGTTGATGTTGACAAGCAGGTCGCGGTTCTTCTCGTTGAACTTCTGGAGCATGGGCGGATGATACCAGCCGGGGGCGGCTACCAGCCCAGTTGCGAGACCGCCTGCGACAAGGTGTACGCCCTCGGATCCCGCGTCCGCACGGTCAGGCGGAACGGCTCGAGCCAGGGCTCGATGCGGTCCCATCCCACACCGGCACGGGCATCGAGCAGGGCACGGCACCATGCGGCCTGCTGCGGGTCCGCCCCGCGGGCGCCCCGCTCGAGCGGCCCAACAGCGATCTCGCCCGCGCGGGCCAACGCAACCGCGGCAACGATCCCGTCGCCGCCGTGGTCGTTGCCGGCCAGCGCGTCGACCAGGATGCCCGCCGCTTCCGCCTGCCGATCGCCCACGCCTCCAGAGAGGAGGATCGCCGCGCAGACGACGCGCCGCTGCCAGTCGTCGGATCCGAGCGCGTCTTCGAGCATCGGGCGGGCCTGTTCAGCGTGATCGATCAGGAAGCCGGCGTACCGCCGCGCATTCCCCGGCGCGTAGTAGCGGCCGCGGCTTCCGCCGTCGTCGCGCAGTTGCGCGACCGCCGCACGCAGCAACAGGGCGGTGGGCGCATCGGCTTGGCGCTGGTGCAGGGCATCGGTCGCGAAGCACACCGCGTCCCATCTGGGCGAGTCGATCAGACCCTCGATCGCCGCCCTCGATTCGGGCCACAGCGATACGAGCGTGCGCCGCGCCCGGCTGCAATCGCTCCTGGCGTACAACCCGGGACCCCACGCGTTGTCGGGCGCTTCGAGTTCCGCCGCCATCGCGGCCGAGAGCCATCGGGCCTGCCGAGGGGTGATCCGATGTTCATCGACCCGGCGATGCAGTTCCCCCTGGAGGCGGTAGTCACGCGAGTCTCCGGGGCGTTCGAGCAGGATCAGCGCGGTGGTGGGGAACCACCTGGGATACGTGCCGTTGCGGATGGACGCACGCAGCCCGACGCAGGCCGCGGCGAGCATCACCGAACAGACGAAGAGGCCAACCAGGCGCACCGGGCCGGCCCAACGGAGGTGGCGCTCCGGCCGAATCACGCGGCCACACTCGGGGCACCGGGCGCCCGGGAGGATCCCGGCAAGGTCGTAGCCGCACCTCGGCATCCAGACGATGCGCAGAGGAAGGAATGAACGCCGGTCCCGGCTGCCGGGGCAGAAGACCCTTTCGCGGGTGCACCGATGCCAGAGTCCCACGCTCAGCGAGGCCAACGCGGTCAGGACGCACAGGGCACCGAGATAGCCGATCGCGTCGTGCACGGTCTCGCCCTCGGTCTCAGGATCGGCCCGTCGCGCCCGCAGGGTCCAGTCAGGACCGCTCGGCCACGGAACTCGCCCCCAGGTATCGCACGACGAGCCGGTCCGGACCCTCGAATGTGATTGTCGCGCCGGCCGATCCCGCGGGGCGGAACGCCAGCGCATCAGGGCCCGTGCCGGCGGGCGCGGGCATCGGCATGAGGTTGCGCCCCGTGTCGCCCGCGGGCGTCAGCGAGAGGCAGCCCAGCCGCTCGACCCAGGCGACCTCGAACCGGTCCGTCGGCCCCGGCCCCCACGCGAACACCCCGACCAGCGGCCGGGCGACCGCCTCGTCGGTCGCGAACCGGTCCCGCGTGTCGTCCAGGCCCTTGCTCGTCAGATAGTCGGCGACCCGATCGGCCCTGCCGGCGCGGGCGTGGCGGAACAGCGAGATCGAGTGCGGCCCTTCGATCGAGCCGGCGTTGGGGACGCGCTCGACGTACGCCCGCACCGCGTCCACCTCGTCGAGCGTGGCCATCGTGAACACGTCGGGACGGGCGCCGTGCGACAGGAGCAGCTCGATGATCTCGATCCGCCCCGTGTGCGAGCACGCGCCGATCGCGGTCTCCCAGTCACCGAACCCCCAGTCCCACGCGGCCCGCGCCAGCCCGGGCTCCTCGGCGAGCATCTCACGCACCCGTTCGGTCCGCACGTGGCACGCGCCGACGAACTCTGCAACGCGGGCCGGTGAGGCCCGCAGCAGCTCGGTGGGCTCCGCCGGGTCGTCGAAGCGGACCCGTCCGTGCCCGAGAGCGCCGGTCGCCAGCACGCCCGCCGCCCCGGTCGCCATGAATCCACGCCGTGAAATCCCGTCCATGATGCCCCCGATCGTTGCAGGGCGATACCGGGCCGCCCCGCCGGGGTTTCGGTCAGGCCCGGACGCGGTGCTCGGCGAGTTGTTCGTAGAGCCGGCGGCAGCGATCCAGCACGCCCTCCAGACGCGCGGGGACGCGCGCGGTGGAAGGCTTGTGCGGCCCGAACCCGGTCGATTCGTACACCCCCGCGTACCAGTGGGGGGCCCAGACCCCGTCCTCCGGACGCGGCCCGGGCGTCCAGGAGAGCATCGCGTCGTCGAATGGCACGCCGATCCGGCCGCAGAGCGCCGAGAGTGTTCCGCGGGGATCCCGGAGCACGTCGGCCGAATCAATAACGGGCGGCGTATGCCCCGTCGCCGCCCGGACCCGCTCGAACAGGGCCACCTGCTGCGGCAGCCCCAGATCCTCGGGGGCCGGGTTGGGGATCACTTTGATGAAACTGGTGATCATCGCGGCCGGATCGCGGATCAGGAAGCAGTTCGCCAGCCCCTCGATCCAGCCCAGATCCATCCCCGGCGTGACGTGGTGGGCCATGTGCTTCTGGTACCAGATCGCTTTGCCGCCCGGCACCGGCCCGGTCAAGGCGGCGGCCACCGACGCGGCATCGCAGTCCATCGCGTCGATGATCTCATCGGCCGCCGGGTGCCCGGCCCGGCGCTGGGGGGGCAGCCACGACAGGTAGTGCCCGTAGAGCGGCTCGTCGGTCACCGCGCAGTCCGCGCGCGAGCCCCACGACCGCATCAGGGCCGTGGAGATGTTCCGCGGTCCGGACCACATGGCGATGCGGGTTGGAGGGGTGGCGGCGTCGGGCACGCGGCCAGTCTACTCGGCCGGAGCCTCCACGGTCGCAAGGCGGCGCGACAGGCGCGTCGCGAGCCACGCTCCCAGCGCCGGCAGCAACGCGGCCGCCGCCATGGCGATCCACACGCCGATCATCCAGCCCGGGATGTCGGCGGCGGGCACTCGGGTGTGCATGTGCCAGGCGGCCCAGCCGGTGAGCACGATCAGGAGCACGCCGATCGCGCCCGCGCCCGCCCATGCCCGCCCGACCCAGCGCCACCCGCCCGACACGCACAGCAGGAAGCCGCAGAACGCCCACGACCAGGCCCCGACCGCCACGCCGGCGTACACGAACGGGTTCCAGTGCTTCTCGAGGAACGGCTCCGCGTCCCGCCCGTCCGGCATCCACGCCTCGGCCACCGACCCCGCCGGATATCGGGCCGTCACGGCCGCGGCCTTGGCCCGTTCGCCCGGCTGACCGACGGGGTGTACCCGGTCGGAGGTCAGGGTTTGGCCGTGCTGCTCGTACTTGAACTCGACCGCGGGCGCGTACGTCACGCCGCCGGCGCGGGACGAGGACGGGCCCCCGGGATCCTGAAACCGGACCACCTCGGAGGAGCGCACAGTCACCGGGACGCGCCGGGTGGCCGCGTTCGCCCGGGCCTGATCCAGCACCCCGACCACGCCAACGCTGGCCATGAGCGACCCGATCGCCAGGAACGGCAGGCACATCACGAGCACCATCGCGAACAGGCACCCGGCCCGGATCTCGGCGATTTCTCGGAGGCGTTTGGCGTTCACGCCGGATCATTGCCGCTGCACCCCCCGCGAGCGCGAGCCGCGGCCCCCGCCCCCTGTCCCCCCTTGGCCCCCGGGGCATGCAATGATGTGCCATGTCCATCATCACCCAGGCCGTCGCGGCCGCCGCGTTGTTCCTTGGCATGCCGTCCGAATCCCCCTCCCAGCCCGATGTCGCCGCCCGCACCGATCAGGCGGAGCCCGCCGCCGAGGTCGCGGCGATCTCGGTCCGGCGCATGACGGTCGACGGCCGCGACTACGCCTGGACCGTGGTCGTCCCCCGCGGCGTCGAGCCCGGTGGACCGGCCCTGCTCTTCCTCCACGGCTATGGCGAGTGCGGCGACGACGGCCTGCGGCAGCTCGGCGTCGGGCTCCCGCCGGCGATCCTCAAGAACCCCGCCGACTGGCCCTTCGTCCTGATCGCCCCGCAGAAGCCCGTCCATCAATCCGAGTGGGAAGATCACGAGCGCGCCGTCCTCGCGATGCTCGACGCGGCCGCCGAGGAAGGGCTCTACGACCCCGACCGCCTCGTGATCTCCGGCCTGAGCCAGGGCGGGCACGGCGCCATCTGGTTTGCCGCCCACCACCCGGATCGCTTCCAGGCCGCGGCACCGGTGTGCGGCTACGTGGACCGGCGTTTCAGCGACCAGGGCGTGCGGATCGCCGAACCGGGCGCGAGCCCGGAAGACCCTGGCGTGATCGACGCCGCGTCCAGACTCGGCGGCATGCCCCTTTGGCTGTTCCACGGCGGCATGGACGACGTGGTGCCGCCCGAGGAATCGCGATCGCTGTTCGCCGCGCTCGGCGGCAAGGCCGCCGGCGACGACGCGTCGCCCGGGCATGTCCGGTTCACCGAGTTTCCAGACGCCAACCACAACTCGTGGGACGCCGCCTACGCCGAGGGGGAACTAGCGGCGTGGCTGCTCCGCCACGCCCGCTGAGACCGGCTCGTCCGGCTCGGGGGCCGGTTCCTCGATCGAGGCCAGCACCGGGCGGTCGATGCCGCCGAACTGCGGGCGGATGCCCACCGTGCGGAAGATGATCGGCGTGATCTGCTTGATGGCCGGCTTGTGGACGCGGGCCAGCAGGATGACCGTGCCCACCCGCAGCACCGCGCTGACGATGAACAGCGTGTGGTAGGCCCCGGTGTCCTGGCCCATCAGGCCGAACAGCAATGCCCCGCAGGCCGAGCCGCCGAGCACCATGCATGCGTTGAGGGCGTTCTGCGTGGTCAGCACGCTGGTGCGTTCGTTGGCGGGGATCGATTCGAGCAGCAGCAGCATCGTGGCCATCTCGTAGCACGCCCACAGCACGCCCGAGAGCAGTTGCACCCACAGCAGGTAGTACGGCGACGGCGAGATCACCCAGATCGCGCTCAGCGGCAGGATGCCCAGCCCCCCGACCCACAGCAGGTTGCCCGCCCCGTACCGCTTGGCGAACCGCCCGATCAGCGGCATCGCCAGCACCCGGCCCAGGAACGAGCAGCACAGGAGCCCCGCGAACACGGCGTAGTCGAACTCAAGGTTCTTGAGCATGTACGGACCGAAGAACGGCCCCGACACCTGCACGCACACCTGCACGCAGAGCATGTAGAGCAGCAACCGGCCGCCCGAGACCGCCTTGGGCCCGCGCAGAAAAGTCCGGAACGGCACGTCCCGGTTGCCGGGCGGCATCGGCACCGGCTCGCTTATCTTCGTATGGCACCAGGTCGAGCCGAGTCGAGAGAGCCCGGCCACCACGAACAGGGCCGCGTAGATCCAGTGGTACTCCGCGCCGGACTCGCGCCCGAAGTGCAGCAGGAATCCGGCGCCCACCAGGCTCAACAGCAGCACGAACTGGGCGTACCGCGTCCGCGAGGCGAAGTAGCGTGCCCGCACCGACGCCGGCACCACCGTGCCGATCCACGTGTTCCACGCCGGCGCGCTGCCGAGGTTGAACGCCCAGTACAAACCCACGCACACGAACAGCAGCCACGCGGGCATCTGCCCGATCGCCGCCGCGATCGCGATGGGAAAGAAGCTCAGCGCCTGCAGCCCGGCGGTGATGACCACCCAGCGCTTGTGCGAGCCGAGTTTGCGGACCGCCCAGGGGCTGGCCAACTGCAGCAGGGCACCGGTGAGCATCGGCACCGAGCTGAGCAGCCCCGCCAGCAGCTCGCCCATGCCGATCGCCAGCGCGAACGCGACGAAGTACGCCTCGCCGCAGCCGACCATCACGCTGAACAGCATGGCGTCGGTGGTGCTCAGGCGCAGGTCACGGCGCACCGCCCCCTCGCTGCGTCCCGGCCCCAGAAAGGCACCCTTCGAGATCGACCCCATGATTCCCAACGGACGGCACCATCTCCGGGGGCGGTCCCTCGCCGCCCGGTCAACGAATCAGTCCTCAGACGCCCGCGGGCATCCGCTCACGCACCGTGGATTTGCCCCGCGAGCGGTACTCCTCCGTCGCCGCCGCCACGAAATCGTCCAGCGGCATCTGCCCCAGGTCCTTCTCCTCCCCGAACGCGCGGACCGACACCGCCCGGTTCTCCGCGTCCCGCGGCCCGACCACCAGCAGGTACGGGATCTTCATCTCCGAACCCGCCTTGATCTTGCCCTGCACGCGGCTGTCCGCGTCGTCCACGCTCGCCCGCAGCCCGGCCGCGGTCAGTTTCGCGGCCACCTCCCGGGCGTACTCGTTGCTCTTCTCGCTGATTGGCAGCACGCGGACCTGCTCGGGGCTGAGCCACAAGGGGAAGGCCCCCGCGAAATGCTCGATCAGCACGCCGCAGAAGCGTTCCATCGAGCCGAACGGCGCCCGGTGGATCATCACCGGCCGGTGCTTCTGGTTGTCCGCACCGATGTATCCCAGGTCGAAACGCTGCGGCAGGTTGTAGTCCACCTGCACCGTGCCGAGCTGCCACTCACGCCCGATGACGTCCTTGACCACGAAGTCGATCTTCGGGCCGTAGAAGGCCGCCTCGCCGGGCTCCTCGGTGAACGGCACGCCGAGACTCTCGGCCGCGGCGCGGCAGGCGTCCTCGGCCTTGTCCCAGTTGGCCGGGTCGCCGGTGTACTTGCCGCTGTCGGGATCGCGCAGGCCGACCCGCACGCGGTAGTCGTCCATACCGAGCACGTCGAAGATGATCTTGACCAGCGACAGGCAGCCGATGAGTTCCTGCGCCACCTGCTCGGGCGTGCAGAACAGGTGGGCGTCGTCCTGCGTGAAGCCGCGGACGCGGGTCATGCCGTTGAGTTCGCCCGACTGCTCCCAGCGGTACACCGTGCCGAACTCGGCCAGACGGACCGGCAGGTCGCGGTACGAGTACTGGCGTGAGTCGAAGATCTTGATGTGGTGCGGGCAGTTCATGGGCTTGAGCATGAAGCCCTCGATCTCGCCCACCTTCAGGTTGTTGGAGAGCTGCGCGCAGGTGCAGCCCTCGTCGCTGAGCTGCTGCATGTGGTCCCGGTCCACCAGCGGCGGGAACTGGCTCTCCGCGTAGTACGGGAAGTGCCCGCTCGTGCGGTACAGGTCCAGCTTGCCGATGTGCGGCGTGAACACCTCGGAATAGCCCTGCTTCTCCAGCTCGTCGGCGATGAACCGCTGCAGCTCCTTACGCACGATCGAGCCCCGGGGCGTCCACAGGATCAGCCCCTGCCCGACCGTGTCGTCGATGTGGAACAGGTGCAGCTTCTTGCCCAGCACGCGGTGATCGCGCTTCTTGGCCTCTTCCAGCCGCGTCAGGTAGGCGTCCAGATCCTTCTTGCTGAAGAAAGAGGTGCCGTACACCCGGGTCAGCCGGTCGCTGTTCTCGTCGCCGTGCCAGTACGACGACGCAAGACTCATGATCTTGAACGCCCCGATCCGCCCCGTGCTCGGCACGTGCGGCCCGCGGCACAGGTCTTCCCAGTTCTTGCCCGGTTCGCCCGTGGCATAAAACGACAGCGAAAGCGACCCCGCCTCGTGGGCCCGGTGGGCGTTGTCGATCTTGTACTTGCTGCCCTCTTTGTTCAGCTTGTCGATGCCGGCGCCGTACTCGAGTTCGTACCGCGTGAAGGGGCGGTCCTCCTTGACGATCTTGGCCATCTCCGCCTCGATCGCCTCGAAGTCACCCTCTTTCAGCGGCCGATCCTCGGGGAACGCGATGTCGTAGTAGAACCCCGTGTCCAGCGGCGGGCCGTACACCAGCTGCGCCCCCGGCACCACCCGCTGGATCGCCTCGGCCATCACGTGGGCGGTCGAGTGCCGAAGCATGTTCAACGCCTGGTCGTCCGCCTTGCTGTCGCGACTCTTCTCGGTCACGATCGCCAGCGTGCAGTCGTGCTCCAGCAGGGTCGACAGATCGGAGAGTTGCCCGTCCACGGTGCAGCCCACCGCGGCCTGGGCCAGGCGGGCGCCGATCGACTCGGCGACCTGGCGGGCCGTCACGGGCGACTCGAACTCTTTGACCGATCCGTCGGGCAGCGTGATGCGGGGCATGGTCTTCCTCTATATGGGGCCGTGGTGATCTTGGCCCACAATCATCCATCGTCAAACAAGCCAGAAAACAGAAAACGCCCGGGTCTGAGAACCGGGCGTGGTCAGGCACATCGCGCTGAACCGATCCCGGTCACCCGCTCGTGGTGGTAGTCCCGTTGGTCAGGCAGGTGAGGGCGCGGTCCATCGACCGATCCTAGTCCCGACGCCCACACCCCCGATGCCGGCTGCGCGATTTCGATCCGGGCGCCACGGGGCGAGGCCCGAGGGCCGCCCCGCCCCTCAACCACGCACAGGAGGAACCGGGCCGAGAACTTTGTGATTTCCACTTGCGATATATCGCAACCGGATATATCCTACCCTCGTACACCAAGGGAACCACCCATGCTCACGCTGAAGCAAGACCATTCCGAACTCGTCGTCCTGGCGGTCCTGGCCGAGGCGCCGTCCTACGGGTACGCGATCTCCAAGGCCGTCGCCGCCCGGTCGGACGGCCATTTCAAGCTCGGCCCGTCCAATCTCTACCCCCTCCTGACCCGCCTCGAGAAGCAGGGCCTGGTCACGACCGACTGGGAGGAGGTCAAGGCCGACACCGCCGAGCCGGCCGCCGACGGCCGCCGGCGCAAGTGGTACCGCCTGAGCCCCAAGGGCCAGAAACGCCTCGCCCAGCACATCGAGGCCCTGCACCGCGCCCAGTCCATCCTCAACGCGTTCGTGGGGCCGGCATCGGAAGCCACCGCATGACGCGCCTGGGCAGGCCAACCGAACCCGTCCGCCCCAGCGCCCCCGACCCGGTGGACGCCTGGCTCGACGTGCTGGTCACCATGCTGGCGATCCCGAAGGCCGATCGCCGGACGGTCCGCGACGAGCTGGAGGACCACCTCCGCTCCCGCATCGACGACCTGCTCATCCACGGCCTGACCCAGCCGCAAGCACTCGAAAAGGCCGTGGCCGAACTCGGCGAGACCGCCGACCTGGCCCGCCAACTCTCGCGCGCCCACAAACCACCCCGCACACGGAGATACGCCATGCACGCCCTGCTCATCGCTCTGACCGGAACCGTCGTTGCCCTTGGTGTGAACTCGATGCAGCCGAACGCGGGGCTGCCTGTCGCCCAGATTGCGCAGCCAGCCTCTGGCGATTCGGCCGCCGAAGAACAACCTCGATTCGACCTATCCGCGGTTTCGATCCCCGTTCCGCCCGGCGGCCAGCTGAACACGCTCGAACATCTTGAACGACTCGCCGCAGAGGCCGGGCTGCGGTTGGAAATCGACCACCGCGCGATCGAAGAGTTTGACTCGGGATGGCTTTGGTTGGTCATGGCATATCCCCAGTCTCATAGCGGTTCGGTCACATTCGCGTCGCTCATGCGACAAATGACGATAACGATGGAATCCGACCTTCAGCCCTCGGCCGGCAATCCCAACCGCATTGTCGTTGCGGAGTCGGATGGCACGCTCTTGGTGACGACCGCGCGCGGTTTGGATATTCGTTCGACCATTCGTAGCGTCTATCCCTTGGCTCGATTCGCCGAGAATGCACCGGATCCAGTCCGCGGTACCCAGGCGGACATGGTGTACGAACGCCTGATGCGTGCGGTGTCTCAGCACGTCTCGCCGATGGACTGGCAGGACAACGGTGGAGACTTGGCCACCGGAACGGTCCTCGGCTCCTCCTTGATCGTCACCGCCCCCGCCCGCATCCACGAGCAGATCGGAACTCTCCTCGACGACCTCCACGCGCAGGCCGTCGAGCAGGCCGAGCAGCGACAGGCCGCCGAGGCCGACCGACGCGATGCGATCGACCGCGAGCACAGCCGACTGGTGGCGCGGGTCAAAGCCGAGTATGAAAGGGCGCTGAGTGAGCAGATCAGCGTGTCCGCCCAACTCGAAAGACTCGAAATGGCAGTGAGCGATCAGCATATGAAGCTTTCGGCCCTACCAGCGGAGAACCGCAAGGAAGCTGCCGAGGCCATCCATCGAGAGTTCGCCCGCATCGGGGCGGAGATCAGAACGCATCAGATCCGCTTGGAGGAAGCCACCGCCCGCGTCGACTACCTCCGTTCCCGCATGATCGAAATCGAGTACGAGCCGCTCGTTCGAGCTCGCGAGCCGAGCTCGGCCCGCAACCCCAACGTCCAGCCCGGGGTCATCGAGATCCGGGGCGATGTCGCCCGCGCCGGCATGTACGAGTACCGCCTTGGCCTCACGCTGAACCGCATGCTCCTGGCAGCGGGAGGCATGTCCGATCCGGTCTCCAGCACGATCCAACTCATTCGAAACGGCGAGGTCGTTGGTGAATGGTCCGCCCGGGAGGTGCAGTCCCTCCCCGGGGTGGATGCGGCGATTCTCCCCGGCGACACCATCGCGGTCGTCGACTGACCCGTCTCCAACCGCCACCACCCCCCGGCACGCCCCCCCGTTTCCCGATACCCTACCGGCGGGAGCCCCCGCCGCCATGATCTGCCCGTTCTGCAACGCCAACGACGACAAGGTCATCGACTCCCGCCCCACCGAGGGCGGGGCCGTCATCCGGCGTCGGCGGATCTGCCTCAAGTGCGACCGGCGGTTCTCGACCTACGAGCGGGTCGAGCAGTCCGCCCGGCTCATGGTCGTCAAGCGGGACGGGGCCCGGGTGCCGTTCTCGTCCGATAACATCATCCGGGGCGTCTCGAACGCCTGCGGCAAGCGCCCGATCCCCGAGGACATCAAGCGACAGCTCGCCGAGCAGGTCGAGGAAGAACTCCACACCGAGTTCGAACGCGAGGTGGCCAGCGAGCTCATCGGCGAGCGGGTCATGGCCAAGCTGCGCAACATCGACAAGATCGCCTACATCCGCTTCGCCACCGAGCACCTCCAGCTCTCGACGCTCGAGGAGATCCAGCGCGAACTCGACGATCTGTCCGCCCGGCCCATGGAGGGCCCGGACCAGAAGTCGCTCTTCGGAAAGCCCGAGGTCGGCCATCACCGCTGAAGGCTCGGCAGCCTCCGCCGCGCCCCGCGGTCGGGCTCAGTCAGAGTCCGGTTGGGGCCGGAGCCGGATGCGGGCCCCCTCGGCGTCCTCGACACGCAGCACGGCCCGCCGGGCGACCGCGATCAGCTCCGCGCGGTCCTTGAGCCCGAGTTTCTGACCGATCCGCTCGCGGTGCCCGTCGATGGTCGACACGGACCGGTGCAGTGTCTCGGCGATCTCCTTCGTCCGGATGCCCCGCCCGAGCAGCGCCAGCACCTCGATCTCGCGCGCCGTCAGCACGTCCAGCGGCCCGAGGTCGTGCACGCGGGACCAGGTCACCGTGTGCCCGGCATCGGGACGCTCGAGCTGACCGATCTCTTCGGCGGTGACGGGCTCGATGACCGCCAGCACCCGATCCCCGCCGTGGCCGTTGCGGGCCAGCGGAATGCACCGCGTGACCACCCGCACGCCGTCCACGATCCCGGCCAAGGTCACGACCCGCTGCTCCCGGATGGCCTGCGCCACCGCCGTGACCCGCTCGGCGGCCCATAGGTCCGGAGCAAACCGGCTCAGCGGCTGCCCGATGGGCTCGGTCGGGTCCGCGCAGCCCAGCGAAGCGGCCGCCCGAGGGCAGCACCACACGATCCGCCCGGTCCCGTCGAAGACCATGGCCGACGAGTTCCGCAGCGCCGCGATCAGGATCGAGAACATGCTTCCCGCGTCGAGATCGTCGGGAAGGTTTCCGGCCGGGAGCGACACCCCCAGGCCGAGGTCTGGCTGTTCCATCTGCATCAGTCTGTACCCACACACGAGAGAGGGGAGGAGGCCGCAACGAAACGCGGACATGGGGTGTATTGTGGCAGGGTTTACCTCCCCCCGCAACGGGTGAACCCACCCATCCTTGTGGAGGGATACAGTATTTCTTGCACGCCGGCTCCCCGGTCCGGGAACGGCCGTTCCAGAAAGGCCCCCGATGCCCGCCAAGCAACGATCCACGCCCGCCGAATGCTTCGCCGACCTTCGTGATACCGGTGTCCTGCGGGACGGCATGATGTGCATGGTGGGGGGGTTCGGGCTCTGCGGCATCCCCGAGCAGCTCATCATCGCCCTGCGTGACACCGGGGTCACCGGCATCACCTGCGTCTCCAACAACGCTGGCGTGGACGACTGGGGCCTGGGGCTGCTGCTGGCCACCAAGCAGATCAAAAAGATGATCTCCAGCTATGTGGGAGAGAACGAGGAGTTCGCCCGCCAGTTCCTGGCCGGGGAACTCGAGGTCGAGTTCAACCCCCAGGGCACGCTGGCCGAGCGGGTGCGGGCCGGCGGCGCGGGCATTCCCGCCTTCTTCACCGCCACGGGCGTGGGTACCGTGGTGGCCGAGGGCAAGGAGGTCCGCACCTTCGCCACCCCTAACGGCGGGCAGGAGCGTGACTTCGTGATGGAGTCCGGCCTGTTCGGCGACCTGGCCCTGGTCAAGGCCTGGAAAGCCGACGAAGCGGGCAACCTGGTCTACCGACGCACCGCCCGCAACTTCAACCCCGAGATGGCCACGGCCGCGAAGTTCTGCATCGCCGAGGTCGAAGAGGTGGTGCCGCTGGGCGCCATCGACCCCGACGACGTGCACACACCGGGCAACTTCGTGGACCGGTTCGTGGTGACCAAGTCGGAGAAGCGGATCGAGCAGCGGACGGTGAGCAAGTGAGCATCCCCGAATCTGCCGCGTTCCCCGCCGGTTCGGCCCGTGTTCAACCCGAGGGGATGCTGGTCCGCTACCTCACCCGAACGCATCCGGCGGCCATCTTCGTCCATGCGATCTTGTTGCTCCTCGCCGCGCCGGTACTCAACGCGATTGAGTTGTGGCTCCAGCCCGGCGGCGTCGGGTTCGGCAGCTATCTCGACATGACGCTCGCCGGAGCCGATTCGTCTTACCTTCAAGCGCACGCGGACGGACCGGTCAATCCGCTGAGTTCGGGACTGATATGGGTGATCCGGATCGCTACCCGCGTGGTTGCCACGCTCGGCTACGCCCTGCCCGTCTGGGCCGCGGCGCGTCTGATCGCCGACGCCCTCCGCCCGCGTGGACTTCCGACATCTCAGGTTCCGTCTTCGGCCTGAACCGCCGCTCCGTCATGCTCGAAGATCTGCTCGATCGGCATTCGGAACAGCGCCGCGATGCGGAAGGCCAACGGCAGGCTCGGGTCGTACTTGCCCGTCTCGATCGCGTTGACGGTCTGGCGCGAGACGCCCAGACGCACGGCCAGGTCGCCCTGCGTCCAGTCACGCTCGGCCCGGAGCACTTTCAATCGGTTCTTCACCGGAAGCGCCCCCGCCACACGACCACACCGCCGATGTAACCGACGCACACCGCCATGTAGACCACGGGCCAGCCGGGCTCGAGCCCGTGGCTCTCCAGCAGGCTGACCGCCGGCCACACCACAAAGCCGAGGCCCAAACCGGTCGCCAGCGCCCGCAGGTGGATCTCGCGGTTCAGATCGTCCGTGCGGCTCAGGTACCGCACAAAGGCCCAGACCACCGGCAGCGCCATCGCGGACGCAACGAGTGCGGCGACCCAGCCGCGGGCGCTGATGCCCGCCGCGTCGTCGCCCTGGTTCATCACGGCGGCCGCGGCGATCACCGCGCCGACCCAGGCCAGGCTGGTCGCCAGCAGCGGGATCATGCTCTGGCGGTCCTGCGGGGCGGCGTCGTCGCACGCGTTCAGATAGGGGATGTGCTTGGGCATGTCATGTCTCCTTGACAGTGTTCTTCGGAAGAGTAAAGGAAGACATCCAGAATGTCAAGTATCATTTACATTTTGGAGACATGGAGAAGTGTGATACCAAACAAAGTCCTATATTCAAGATCGTCGACGGGGCATGCGACAAGGCCCGGTGCAACACGCACCGGGCCCGGTCGGATCGGGGTGATCTGAGAAAACGGCGGTTGGATCAGCGACGCCGGCGGGCCGCCATGCCCAGGCCCATCGCCAGCAGGCCGACGCTGCCCGGGGCGGGCACAAAGCCGCGGATGACGAAGCCCGAGATGGACCCGTCGGTCAGGAAGCCGTAGCCGACGATGTCGCC
Organism: uncultured Phycisphaerales bacterium; assembly: GCA_963975575.1. GTDB lineage: Bacteria > Planctomycetota > Phycisphaerae > Phycisphaerales > UBA1924 > UBA6054. The sequence continues at coordinate 781,344 of CAXBHL010000001.1, forward strand.
GCTGTTGTTCACGCCGGTGGCGGCCAGCAGGCGGCTGAAGCCGGCGCCCTCGTCGATGAAGTTGTTCAGGTCGTACATCGTGCCGTCCATCCACGCCCACGCGCCGGCCTCGAGCTTGAAGTCGTTGTCCCACGCGTGCCCGACGATCAGGCCGTGGTCGTTGACCGCGACCGCCTCGGAGTTCTCGAGGCCCTCGAGCGTGCCGAGCAGCGTGACCGCGCCGCGCCCCTCGAAGATGGCGGCCTGCCACCCGACGTCCACGCCCGCGCTGGTGAATCCGACGACCATGTCCAGGTTATTGATGTCCTTGGCGATCGACAGGTTGTATCCGGGGGGTGCGATGTCGCTGTCGCCCCAGGTGCCGTCGTCGTTGGGCCGGCTCATAAAGGCATCGTCGGGGTCTCCGAAGAAGAAAGCGCTGCCGACGATCACGTTCGAATCGTTGATGCCGTAGTTGGCGCCGCCCTGGTAAAGCTGCGACATGCCGGCGATGCGTCCGCCGTTCGCGTCGTCCCACACGAAGCCCTTGGCGAAGCCGGGGCTGAGGGAGGCCTGTCCGACGACCACGTCGAAGTTGTTGATGCTCCAGGCGACCGACGAGCCGATCGCGCCCATCTGGGCGCCGAGGTCGACGACGCCGAGGCCGCGGGGCGTGCCGGGCCACATGGTCGCCGTGCGCCGCCCGGTGTCGAACTCCGAGTAGCCCACAACCGAGCCGCGGTCGTTGATGGCGTAGGCGGTCGAGTGGACCGCGCCGGCGGCGACGCCGAGGTCGCGGGCGTTGTTGGCGCTGCCCCACCAGTGGGTGGCGCGGACGGTGGTCCCGTCGGCGAGCAGCGATTCACCGACGATGTCGCCCTTGTCGTTGATGCCCCAGGCGATCGAGCCCTGGCCGCCCAGCGACGTGAGCGACTCGACGGTCTGGGCGTTGGCGGCGGAAGCGAGGGCGAGCAGGCAGCCCGCGGTGATCCGGATCCGTGACATGTCTTCTCCTTGGTTCCCCGGCGCGTGGTCGGGGGCGGTGGGGGATCGCGGGCGATCGGAGGTGGGTCCGCCGAGGAACGCCCGCGGACGGATACTATCGAAATCTGATTTGAAATCAATGCGAAATCTGCTATGATCCTCAAAAAATGTCGCCCCCACCCTCCCATTCCGTTCCCAAGGCCCGTCCGCTCGCCCCTTCCGGCACCCGATCCGGTATGGTCCGCGTGATGCCCGGCCTGACCCTCCGACCCCCCGCCAACCCGCCCCTGAACCGCCACGAGCAGGCCGCCGCCGAACGCGTCGCCGCCCGCCTGCACGCCGACCTGGGGCGCCTGGTCGGCACCCTGCCCCCGACGGCCCAGGGCGGCTCGGGCATGGCCCGGCATCTGGGCATCATCCGCAACACCTGCCAGCGGGTCTCCCACGCCCTTCAAGATCCCGACCCCTCGGTCGAGACGCTGGTGAAGCTGCCCGGTGTCAAGGGGCTCGAACAGATGCTCGACGCGATGCGGGCGCTCGGGCTGCCGTCCAAGGACATCGAGCTGGCCGCGGTCGGCGTCGAGCGGTTCGACCGCTTCATCCGCGAGCACGCGGGCTCGCACACCAAGCTGATCAACCGGATCATGTCGCCGCCGGCCCCGGCCACGGGCGCAGGCATCGGGGCCGAGCCGGCGCGCCGGGCCCTGTTCGAGGCCGCGTCCGGCGTGACCGGTCGCAGCGCCGAAGCCTCCGTCTCGCTTTACGCGTTCCGCCCCGATCCGTCCGATCCGAGCGTTCTGCAGCGGGCCACCGTGACCGGGCTGTACCGCACCCTGGTCGTGCCCGGGGGCATGCCGATCGTGATCTCGACCGGGGACACCCTGCACTGGGCCGACCCGGACCGGCGTCGGCTCCGCCTGTCCGACGAGACCGTGGCCGAGGGCAACACGCCCGAGGCCCTGCTGCCCGAGTTCACCACGCGCCCCCTGCCGACCGTGTCCAGCCGCGGGCTTTCCGGCAACCTCATCCAGGTCATCGACCCGGCCGATCTGGAGAGCCCCGAGACACTCGACGTCTTCACCCTCGCCCGCGGCAACCACCCGATGCACGACCCCGAGACCGGGGCGCTCACGCTCGACGAGGTCTGGTCGCTGGCCAACTGTCCGTCGCGTCGGCTCGTATTCGACGTGTTCCTGCACCGCGATCTGGAGCGGCAGGTCCGCCCCCACGTCGACGCGCAACTGTGGTATCCCAATCTCTCGTCGCCCGGCGACGACCGCTGGGTGACCCGCTTCCCCGAGCCGCCACGATTGCAGCTGCTCGGAGATGGGATCGAGCAGACCGGCAGCGAGGCGTGGCCGGCCCACCCGGACCTGTGCCGGGTGGCGTTCCAGCGCGTCGGGTGGGATCCGGACGCGTTCGTCGGGTTCCGGTGCGAGGTGGCCTACCCGATCTGGCGGGCGGGATACTGCATGACGTTCCGGGGCGTGCCGGGGGGCAAGGACGCCTGAACAGGGCGGGAAACGGCCGCCTTCGGAGCGACTCGAGCGGATCCCGTGTCCGATCAGGCCGGACGGATTCTCGCCCCACGGCAGTTGCGACCGGTTCTCAACGACCCTACACTCCGGGAAGACACCTCCCCGGAGCACGCCTGGTGACCCCAGAAGCCCCAACCCAGCCCAGCGTCGAGATCAAGCGGGTCTCGATCCCGCTGACCCAGCTCGCCCGCGGCCGCAAGGCCCGGGTGGCCGAGTCCAACCTGGACGCGGACGATCTGTCGATGCTCCGGGCGATGGGGCTCAAGCCGAACGCCTCGGTTGAGGTGTGCCGCCTGGGTCAGCCCTGCATCGTGGCCCTGGCCGGGATCTGCGGCGGAGGCTGTCGCATCGGGCTCTCCCGCGAGATCGCCGATCGCGTGATGGTCCACCCCGAAGACTGATTCCCATGCCAGAGCCGACGACCGAAGCGCCCCCGCGCACCATCGCCGTCCTCGGCAACCCCAACGTCGGCAAGACCACGCTCTTCAACCGGCTGGGCGGCTCACGTCACAAGACCGCCAACTTCCCCGGCACCACGCAGGAGGCCCTCGTCGGCCGCTTCGAGCGGGACGGGCGCGCGGCCACGCTGATCGACCTGCCGGGCATCTATTCGCTGGACTTGGGACTGTCCGAATCGAGCATCTGCCGCGCCGTGCTGGCGGGCAACCTGGCGCCGGAGGGCCTGCACCCGCGTGTGCCCGACGTGCTGGTGGTCGTGGTCGATGCGACGAACCTGCTGAGGAATCTGACGCTGGTCGCCGAGGCGCTGCGTCTGCGCCTGCCGACCGTGGTGGTGATCAACATGATCGACACGGCCCGACGCCGCGGCATCCACGCCGATACCGCGCGGCTCGAGGAGATCCTGGGCTGCCCGGTCGTTGCGATCTCGGCCCGCACGGGCGAGAACGTGGACACCCTGACGAAGCTGATCGACCGCGCCAGTGTGCCCGACCGCTCGCCGCCGCAGCCCGAGGGCGCGGGGCGGGATGCGCTGGAGGGCTGGGCGGAAGAGACCTACGCCTACATCGCCGCCGCCCGAGAGAGCCCCGCGTCGGACCGCCTGACGGACCGGCTGGACCGCGCGTTCACCCACCCGGTGCTCGGCATCGGCACCTTTATCGCGGTCATGACGGGGCTGTTCTGGGTGATCTTCAGCCTCGCGTCATACCCGATGGACTGGATCGAGGGCATCTTCGGCCTGCTCGGCGGCTTCGTGGAAAGCACACTGCCCGAGGGCGCGGTGCGCGACCTGCTGGCCGAGGGTGTGGTGGCGGGCATCGGTGGCACGGTGATCTTCCTGCCGCAGATCTGCCTGCTGTTCCTGCTGATCTCGCTGCTCGAGAGCACGGGCTATCTGGCCCGTGCGGCGTTCGTGATCGACCGGGTGATGCGTCCGTTCGGGCTGTCGGGCCATTCGTTCGTGCCGCTGCTGAGTTCGCACGCGTGCGCCCTGCCGGGCATCATGGCGTGCCGGGCGATCCCCGACCGGCGGGACCGGCTGGCGACGATCCTGGTCGCCCCGTTCATGAGCTGCTCGGCCCGGATCCCGGTCTACGTGCTGCTGACGGTGATCTTGTTCCCGGACAGCCCGGCCCTGCAGGCGCTCGCGTTTACCGGGTGCTACGTGGTCGGGGCGCTGGCGGGGCTGCTCAGCGCGTTGGTGGCGCGGCGGACGTTCCTGAAGGGCAAGTCGCGACCGATGGCCCTCGAGCTGCCGTCCTACCGCGTGCCGGACGTGGCCCAGGCGCTGCGGACCACGCTCGACCGGGGGATGGTGTTCCTCAAGAAGGCCGGCACGGTGATCCTGGCGATCTCGATCGTGCTTTGGTGGCTCAACGCGTACCCGGGCTCGGACCCGACGCCCGAGGCCGAGGCCCTGCGCACGCAGGCCGCCGGCGTGGTCGAGGTGGATCCCGACGCCGCCGCCGGCCTGGAAGCCCGTGCCGACACGATCGATGCGCGCCACGCCGCGGCGAACAGTTTCCTCGGTCGCATCGGCACGGCCGTGCAGCCGGTGTTCGCGCCGCTGGGCTACGACCGGCAGCTGACCGTGGGCGTTCTGGCCAGCTTCGCGGCCCGCGAAGTCTTCGCCAGCACCATGGCCGTGCAGGTCGCGGGCACCGAGGACTTCGAGGACGAGGGCATCAAGCAGCAGATCGCCACGGCGAAACGCGACGACGGCTCGCCCGTGTTCACCCGCGCCACCAGCTGGTCCCTGCTGGTGTATTACATCCTCGCGATGCAGTGCCTGCCCACGCTGGTGGTGACCGCCCGCGAGGCCGGCGGCTGGCGGTGGGCGGCGGTGCAGCTCGGCTGGATGTCGGGCATGGCGTACGTCGCCGCACTCATCGTGTACCAGTCGGGTCGTGCGATGGGGCTGGCCTGATGCCTTGGGGCGACTGGCAGTTCTGGGTGGTCACGCTCGCGGCGGTGGGGGGGCTGTGGGCGCTCGCCCGAGCGCTGATGCCACGCAAGCGGCCGAAGCGCACCGCCCTGACGATCTCGGCGACGTCCCGCGGCGACCGGTCACCGGACGCCTAGGACCCCAGGGGCCTGCGCGAACGCCCGCAGTATGTATCGATTTTCATGCGTCCTTCATGGCCCGGTCCAGCCGCCGCGGTACGGTGTGTTCATGTCCCGGACGGACGGATCCGTTGGCCCCTGCGGGCCGGAAAGGAGTCCCAGCAATGAAGACCATGCAGGCCGAAGAACTCAAGAAGATCCTCACCGGCGACCCCGTCGCCCGCGTGATCAACGTGCTCGATGCCGACGCGTACCGCGAGAAACACATCCCCGGCACCGTGAACATCCCGGTGCAGGACAGCAACTTCGTGGACAAGGTCGAAAACCTCGTCGAGAACAAGACCAAGCCGGTGGTGGTGTACTGCGCCAGCACCGACTGCAACGCATCGGAGAAGGCCGCCGAGAAACTCGAGCGTGCCGGATTCCAGGATGTCCGCGACTTCGCCGCGGGAACCCGGGGTTGGGAGGCCTCGGGGTACCAGCTGGCGGGGCGTGAGGCGGCCGGCGCACGCTGATGCCCGGCACCCAACGGGGCCGCGGGGGCGTAACCGCCCCCCGCCCCGTTTATGATGGAAGATATCAAAGCGCAGACCGTCCTGTTCCTCACCCGCGACGGGGCCAACGACCTTGACCGGGCGGCCGCCAAGATCCTCGCGCGGTGCGATGTTGAAGTCCGCCACACCACCCCGCGGGAGGGCCGGCCCCCGGCCGCGGACGTGATGTTCCACGCGGATCACGAGACCGTTCAGGCTGCGAAGACGTCCGACGCCGCGGGGCGCATCGAGAACGCGCTGCGCCAGGCCGCCGACTCCGAGGTCCGGTACCTGCAATGGGTCGAAGAACGCCGGACCTCCGGTCCGAAGAGCGCCTCGGGCATCGGCGACGGCAGCAGCGGCCCGCCGGGCGCGACCCGTGCGAACAGCGGGCTGCCGCCGAGGTACCACGACCGGCAGCCCGACGACCTCAAGCGGGACAAGCCGCACGAGGAACGCCCGCCGGGACGGGTGAACTGACCGCAGCGCGGGCGCCGGGGCAACGCCGCCCGGGTCCGGACGCGGACCGTCCCGCGTATACTGGGCCATGCCACTGACCCGAGACCAGATCGCCGCCCGCGCCGCCCAGGAACTCGAAGACGGCTACGTCGTCAACCTCGGCATCGGCATGCCCACGCTGGTGGCCAACCACATCCCGGCCGGGATGGACGTCTGGCTGCAATCCGAGAACGGCCTGCTCGGGATCGGGCCATTCCCGTCCGAGGACGCGGTCGACGCGGACCTGATCAACGCGGGCAAGCAGACCATCACCGCACGCAGGGGCGCGGCGTCGTTCTCGTCGTCCACCTCGTTCGGGATGATCCGCGGCGGCCACATCGACGCGTGCATCCTGGGCGCGATGCAGATCAGCCAGGAGGGCGACATCGCCAACTGGATGATCCCGGGCAAGATGATCAAGGGCATGGGCGGCGCGATGGACTTGGTCGCCGGCGTCAAGAAGGTCATCGTCACCATGGAGCACACCGCCAAGGGCGATGCGCCCAAGATTCTCAAGGAGTGCACGCTGCCGCTGACCGGGCTGCGCTGCATCGACATGGTCATCACCGATCTGTGCGTGCTGGTGATGGACGAAGCGAAGCAACGCTTCCGCCTGACGGAACTCGCCCCCGGCGTGACCGTGGACGAGGTGCTGGCCAAGACCGAAGCGGAAATCGTCGTTTCTGACGCGCCGGCGGTGGTGGGGGCCTGACGCCCGGGCCGCGGCCCGGCAGCGCAATCAACCGACGATCGCGACGCCCATCCACCGGGCGTCGCGATTTTTCTTTCCTGAACGCGTGAGTTCGACTCCCCGGTCTCGCTTGATCGGATCCATACGGTTCTTTCGTTCCAGAACACCCAAGGAGAGACAAGTGAAAATCAGTATGTGCCTCACGGCCGCGGCCCTCGCCGCGGGCGCCGGTCCTGCCGTGGCCGGAATCAACCTGGTCACCAACGGATCCTTCGAAATCTCGGACCTCGACCCCGGGACCGCCTGGATCCCGATGAGCGCCGGGAACACGGCGATCACCGGCTGGACCACCTTCGGCGGCGGGATCGACTACATGGGCTCCATCGTCGCCGCCTCCGACGGCGTGCGGAGCATCGACCTGAACAACGTCACGCCTGGAGGCGGGGTCGAGCAGACCTTCGCCACCGTCGCCGGCTGGATCTACACCGTCGAGTTCGACCTCTCGGCCAACATGTACGGCGGGCCGACGCCCAAGGTGATGGAGGTCTCGGCCGCGGGCCAGAGCGAGCAGTTCGAGTTCGACTACGTGGCCGCCGGTGCCACGGCCCAGGACCCCGCGTGGGAGCGCATCTCGTGGTCCTTCATCGGGAACGGTTCGTCCGCCACGCTGCGATTCACGGGCGTGAGCACGGGCGTGTACGGCGCCGAGATCGACCACGTGGTCGTCACCGGTGTCGCCCCGACGCCCGGGACCGCCGCGCTGCTCGGTCTGGGCGGTCTGGTCGCCCTGCGTCGCCGGCGTTGAACCGGCCGCCTCCAGGCGGACACACAGCGGACACCCCAACACCAATCCGGGCCGACGCCCGGTGCGGTGCTTTCAGCCCAAGAGGCTCCTGAGACGCTCGCCGAGCGTGAACTCGGTCAGGTCGCTCAGTTCGCCCGCATCAAAGAACATCCCGCCGCACTTGGTGCACACGTCCATCTCGACGTGCGTCTGTTTGGGGTCCCGGTGTACGCTCATGCGGCTGTGATCTCGGGGGCAGAGCAGCGGGTTGGGCCGGACCGCCGGCTCCCGGGTTCCGAGCCGGTCGAGCTCGTCCATCGTGGCGCGGTGCCGCTCGATCAGCATGGCGTGTTTGAGCCCCTCGAGTTCGCCGGCGTCGAGCCACACGCCGCCGCAGGTGGCGCACCGGTCGATGCCCACCGAGCCCAGCGTGATGCGTTCCATCGGCTCGGCGTCCTTGGGGCAGGATATGAAACCGTCGGCCATGGGGCGCCTCCCGTGCGGCGTGTCCGAAGCCGGGCGTCACCGGCCGGCGGGGGTCTATCAGGGATCGGGCGTCTCGTCCGGCTCCCCGGGTTCGCCCGGGGGCACGGCCGGCGCCGGAACGATGCCGTCGTCCTCCACGGTGTCGGCCCTGCCGTCGAGCGCCCGCTTGATGGCCGCGTCCAGCTCGCCCGAGAGATCGAACGGCGGGGGCGTCTCGGGCAGGCCGTTGCTGTCCGCCGAGGCGCGGGCGGCCTCGATGAACTCGCGGAGCTCCTCGTCGGTGGTGTTCTGCGGCACCTTCATGCGGATGCTCTGTCCCTGCAGGTCGAACTGGATGACCTCCGTATCGCCCGGATCGGCGCGGAGCGGGGCGAGGATGACGCGCAGCTCGTTCGTGTCCACGGTCTCGTCGGCCAGCCCGTAGGCCAGGCGGGTGAGCTGGAGGCGCCCGTCGACCTTCTCCTCCTCGGACAGGCCCGAGTCCTTGAAGTACGCGTTACCGACACCCATGGCCACGCCCGCGGGCAGCACGGGGCTCTCGGCGACCTGCTCGATCACCCGCCCGAGCTGCTCGAGCGAGATCGCGCCGGTGCGGAACCGTTCGATGAAGTCGTCGACCACCAGCTGGGTCTCGGCCTTCTCCGCGTCGTCGATGGGCATCTCGGCGATGAGCTGGGTCATGCCGCTGCTCATCCCGCTGGCGGCGAAATCCCGCCACTTCACGGCGATGAACACGCCCGCGCCGATGAGCAGCAGCAGCACGACCGCCAGCGCGATGCCGCAGCCGATCAGCCAGTTGCCCCGGCGCGTCTGTCGCAGGATTCCCCGGGTCCGGTTCGAAGTTGTCATCATGCGCGTGCTCTCCGTGTGGCGGAAGGCCACCGTACCATCATTGGCCGCGGAACCCCGCGGGTTGCACGGAACACGAGGAGAGCCTGTTGACCAGCCCAACTGACGCCGCGACCTGGTTCGACGCCCACCTCGATCTGGCGTACCTGGCCGAGACCGGGCGGGACATGCACGCCCCGCCGGCGGACGCAAGGGGGCGGCACCAGCCCGTGGCCGTCACGCTGCCCGCCATGGCCGGGGCAGGCCTGGGTTGGTGCCTGGGCACGATCTTCACCGAGCCGGTCGACCCCGACGACCCGGGCCGCGAGACCGGGGCGTTCGCCTACCCCGACGACGACGCCCTGGGTGCCTGGAAGGCGGGGATGCGCCAGCTCAAGCTGTACCACGCGTGGCGGGACGCGGGGCTGATCCAGCTCATGCCGACGCGCGGGACGCGGGCCGGGGCGTCCGAAGCGCCGCTCCGCCTGGGCATCCTGATGGAAGGGGCCGACCCGATCGAGACGCCCGACCAGCTCGACGAATGGGCCGACGCCGGCGTGATCGCCATCGGCCTGACGTGGGCCCGCCGCTCGCGCTATGCCGGCGGCAACGCGACGCCGATGAACGACCCGCGGATCGGGCTTTCGCCGATCGCCCGCGAGCTGATCCCCCGCATGGACGCCCGCGGCATCGTGCACGATCTCTCGCATCTCTCGCAGAGGGCCGCGGACGAGCTGCTGGCCCTGACCGAAGCGCCGGTCATCGCCTCGCACTCCAACTGCCGCGCGATCATGGGTGCGCACGACGATCCCAAGACCCAGCGGCACCTGGCCGACGAGACCATCCGCGTCATCGCGGCCCGGGGAGGGATCATCGGCATCAACCTGCTGTCCGATTTCCTCAGCCCCGGCGTGCAGCGCGGCGGGCGGGCGGCCATCGGCGACGTCATCGCCCATATCGAGCATGTCTGCACGGTGGCGGGGTCGCGCCGGCACGTGGCGCTGGGTTCCGACGCCGACGGCGGGTTCGGCGCGGACCGCCTGCCGCGGGGCATCGACGGGCTGAAAGATCTCGGCACGATCACGGCCGCGCTGGGCGCGGCCGGATGGTCGGATGCCGACCTCGAAGGGTTCCGCTCGGGCAACTGGCTGCGGTTCTGGGGCTGGCGGGGCTGAGTGAGATCGGCGGACGGTCTTCAGGGAGCGCCGAGCCGGCTGGCCGGGTCCGCCAGGCGGAAGAGCACCTCGCCGCGGGTCAGGCCCTGGACGCTGCGGACAGTCCATTCGATCCGGTCGACGGAACGGGCCAGGTCCATCAGCGGGCCACCCGCGGACCCCTTGAGCGCCTCGGCGAGGGCCGCCGGCCGGGCGCGCCCGGCGGTGAGCATGGTGGGATCGAAGTCGTCCGCGCCGCGTTCCCACGCCTCGCGCCCCTTCCTGGCCAGCGCGTCCGGGTCGCTCCCCGACGAACCCACCGCGATCGACACGACGCCCGAGCGATCGGCCGGATCGGGCGCCATCGACCACGCGACGCGCGCCCCGTCACCGGGCCAGAGGCCGGGGTCGGGGGTTTCGTCCGTGCCGGAGGTGAGCACCGCGTCGATGGCGTGCGAACGCACGGCCCCCGGGAACAGCCCGCGGTGGGCGGGCGGGTTCTCCCCGCCGATGGCCGCGCTGATCAGGCGGTCGACCCGCTCGGCGAACGGCCTGCTCGACGCGGCGTGGGTGATGACCTGGAGCACCGCGGCGACCGTTGCGTCGGGCGTGCGCCCGGCCTCGGCGGCGTGGAGCACCACGACGCTGCCGCGGTCGTACCGCAGCGGGTCGGGGTCGGGGTCGGGGTCGGCGGGCGTGTCGGGGGGCTCGCCGATCCGCATGCGGACGTCCAGCGTTCCGTCGCTCAGGCCGGGCCCTCCGCTGAACGCGGCGGCGAACAGCGCGTCGCCCCCGGCCGCGGCGAGCACGCCGACCGGCGCGCCCGGTCCGGACGACTCGGGACCGGAGAACGGTACTTCACTCGCGAATCTCGCGCCCCAAGCGCCCTTGGCCGAACGAAGTTCGAAGGCCGCGGGCCGCTCGCTCCCGGGCACGCGGACCGCGGCGACGCCCGCCCAACCGGGTTCGACGTTGCCGAGCACCGCCCGCGCCCGGGTTCCGAGGTCCGAGCCGGGCGGCGTCCCGGAGGCCGCCGGATCCGGAGCGGGTTCCGCGTTTGCGGCGGGGCCTGTGAGCATCGCGTCGAGCAGGCCGGTCGCGCCGACCGGGGCGATGAGCACTCGCGTGCCCGCGGCGTCCTCGGCCACCGCCATGGCGATGCGTCCGGCGTCGACGGTGTAGATCACTTTGCCGGCGACGGTCCTCCGCGGGGCGGCCTTGAGCCGGGCCCGAAGGGCCAGGGCGGTCTGCTTGTCCACTTCGGCGATGAACACCCAGCGGGTGTCCAGGCGGTTCGCGGTGACCAACGCGCCGCCCAACCCGCCCGCGTGGTCCATGAGGCCGTCCCACGCGACGATCACCCGGCGTCCGAGCAGGGCGGCGGCGGCCTCGTCCTCGGTGTATCCAAGCGCGGCCGCCAGGCCGGACCAGGCCCGCACGGTCTGCGAGAACATCCCGGTGCGGGCCAGGGCCGCTCGCACGGTGCGGGCCGCGGGGTCCGTGAACAGGCGTTCGCCGGGTGCGTCGAGCACGGCGGCCGCGTCCACGCCGGGCGGGAACGAGCCGAGCAGCGACCAGGGATCAGCGGCATTGGGATCCGTGGGGGGTGGGGGGGCGAACTGCGAACCGAAGCCGGAGCCCGCGGCGAGCGTCAGCGCCGCGGCCGCGCCGATCAGGACCCCGGAACGCTTCGTCGATCGGCGTGCGTTCACGGCAGGGGGTCGGCATCGAGCGGTTCGGACGGCTCGCCGGTCTGGGACCCGCCGGTGACGGTCATGGAGGCGACGAACCCGCCGCGCCCGCTCTGCCCGGCGCGATTCACGCAGACCGTTTCGACGAGGAAGTACCGACCGCCCTCGATCGTGATCACCCGGACACGCTGATCGGAGCGCAGATCGGACAGGCCGGAACCGTCGGCGAGGCCGGAGCGGGTATCGAGCCGGGTCAGACGCCCGGGCCCTTCCAGAGATCCGGCCAGCGTGGGCATCGAGGCCTGGATGACGCGGACGCTCTCCCGCACGCCGTCGCGCACCTGGCCGGCGGCCTGGGCGGTCTCCGTCTGCATGGCGCGGGCGACGTCGGTCACGGGGGTCGGCTGCGCGGTCAGCGAGCCGAAGCGGGGCAGCGCCCGCTGCACGCCGGCGACGGTCACCAGCCCGACCAGCAGGACGAGCGCCCCGGAAACGCGGGCTCGGCGGACGAAGCGCCGGGCCGACGGGGACAGGAAGCGGTGCTTGCGATCCAGCGAGGCGAGCACGCCGTCGGCGATGTCCGGGCAGTCGATGGGGCTGCGCAGCGCGGCGATCGCCTCGACGGTCTCGGAGACGTCGCGCCGGCGCCGGGGGTCGTGGCGGAGCGCGCGGGCGACCTCGCGGCGCGTGCGCTCGTCCACCGAACCGTCCAGCACCGAATCGATCAGCGATTCGGGGATGCGGCCCGGAGCGTCTTCGTCACGAAAGGGACGGTCGGGTCTCACCGCCAGACCTCCTCGACGCGGGACTCGAGCTTCTTCTGGGCCTGGAACACCTGGCGGAGGCGCCGGCGACCTCGGTGCAGATGGCTCTTGACCGTGCCCTCGGGCATGCCCAGGTGCTCGGCGATCAAAGCGATGGGCCAGTCGAGCTGGTGGAACAGCACGAGCACCTCGCGCTGCTCCTCGCTCAGGTCCATCAGCGAAACCTGGAGGGCGTCGCGCTGGACGGTCTGGCGCTCGTCGTCGTACATCGCGGTGTCGGGGGCCCAGCCGGTGGTCTGGTTGCCGAACGAACCGACGAAGTCGGTGTCGTAGGCGGGCTTGGACTTGGCCATGGCGTTCATGTACAGACGCCGCGCGATGGTGAACAGCCAGGTGGAGAAGCGGAAGCGGAAATCGAACTTGTGCAGGTTGCCCAAAACACGGACGAAGGCCTCCTGCACGATGTCCTCGGCCACGTCGGGGCGGCCCGACATGCGGAGCAGGTAGGCGTACACCGATTGCTGGTGGGCACGGATCAGATCACCGGCCGCCTGGCGGTCTCCCGCCGCGGCCCGCTCGATCAGGTCGACCTCGCGTTCGCGTTCCATCCGCACTCCTTCCCGTCCGAACAGAGCCCGGACGATTGGTCGTATTCAGTATACAGCCAGCGTGGATGCCGGATGCGTGAGAACCCGCACGGGAACTGATTCGGAGCGCGCGGGCGGTTGTTCCGGCGTTCGCCGAAGTGATGCCGTCCGAGGCCCTGGTTGTTCCCGCCCGGGGCAATCAGGGGCAAACACCCTGCCTACGCGCGGGTCGACGCGCGGGTCGATAAGAGCGGGTCCATGAGAAAAGCCCCGCTGGGCGGGGCCTTCTGGGTCATACGAGTCGGCGGGTCCGCCGGTTCGGATGGGAGAGAGTTGGATGGGTCCGCCGGGAAGGCGGCGGGGGGGTCGGGTCGGGATCAGCCGTTGATCGCGGTGACCTTGACGCCGGTGTAGCGCTGGCGGTGGCCCGTCTTGCGCTCGTAGGTGTTCTTGGTGCGGAACTTGCGGATCACGAGTTTGTCGCCCATGACCGTCGGCTCGGTGATCTCGAAGGTGACCGAGGCGCCCTTGACATAGGGGGTGCCGATCTTGGCCGAGCCGCCGGTCTCGCCGACCAGCAGGACGGTGTCCACGGTGATGGTGTCGCCGACATTGGCCTCGCCGGCGTTGAAGAGATCGATCAGGATCTCGTCGCCCTGCTGGACCTTGCGCTGTCCGCCCGACTCTTCGATGATGGCGTAGGCCATGGGATGCTCCGATCAGCTGCCGCACGGGGCTCGGGGCGGGAAAACCACCCGGCTCGAACCCGGCCCGTTGCGGGCCACGATGGTAGGCCGGACCCCGGCATCCGTCGAGGGTGCTCGGCTCGTATTCTTGGGGCCGGCCCGCCTCTCATCCGGCCGGACCGATACCCCGCAAGTTGCTCTTTGGCAGGAACTTGAGAGACGCCAGGATTTCCGAGCGGTCGGCCTTGTGGACGGGGCCGATCAGCCCTCGCTGGCGGCCTTGGCCTGCCGGTCATGCCGCCGACGGATGGACTCATCCAGCGTCATTTTGCGGAGCCGGACGTTCCTGGGCGTCAGCTCGAGCAGCTCGTCGTCCTCGATGTACTCGAGCCCGGCCTCGAGGCCGATCTCGCGCGGAGCCTTGAGGGTGACGGTGGCTTCCTTGTTGGCCACACGCATGTTGTCGAGCTTCTTGGCCTTGACGATGTTGACGGTCAGGTCGTTCCCGCGGTTGTGCTCGCCGACGATCTGGCCGTTGTAGACCTTGTCGCCGGGGCGGACGAACAGGGTGCCGCGGTCGTGCAGACCCTCGCACGCGTGGCCGGTGACCTGGCCGGACTCGTTGGCGATGAGCACGCCGGCGGTGCGCCGGGGCCGCTCGCCGCTGACCGGCTCGAAGCGCAGGAAGGTGTGGTGCATGATGCCCTCGCCCTGCGTGGCGGTGAGCACGCGGCTGCGCAGGCCGATGAGGGCGCGGGCGGTGATCTGGAACACGCAGTGGGTGATGGCGTCGCCGCGGGGCTCCATCTTGAGCATCTCGCCCTTGCGCTCGCCCACGAGCATCATGACCGAGCCGACCGACTCGTTCGGGCAGTCGATGGCGAGCTCCTCGAGGGGCTCGCAGAGGACGCCGTTGATCTCACGCTCGATCACGATCGGGCGCCCGACGGACAGCTCGTAGCCCTCGCGTCGCATGGTCTCGAGGAGGATGCCGAGGTGCAGGATGCCGCGGCCCGAGACGACGAACTCGTCCGTCCCGCGTCCGGGCTCGACCCGCAGGGCGACGTTGTGCTCGAGTTCCCGCTCGAGGCGCGAGCGGATCTGGCGGCTGGTGACGTACTCGCCCTCCTGGCCCGCGAACGGCGAGTCGTTGATGCGGAAGGTCATCGAGATCGTCGGCTCGTCGATGGTGACGGCCTCCATCGCGTTGGGGTGGTCGGGGTCGCAGATCGTGTCGCCGATCTCCAGGTCGTCCATGCCGGACACGGCGCACAGGTCGCCGGCGTCCACCTTCGTCTTGTCGACCTTGCCCAGGCCGGAAAAGCCCTGCAGCGTGACGATCTTGGCGTTGACGTTGCGAGTGCTCCCGTCCTTCTTGCGCTTGACGAGCACCACCGGCGTGCCGACGCGCATGCTGCCCTGGGTCACGCGACCCACGCCGATCCGTCCGATGTACTCGGAGTAGTCCAGCGTGGTGATCTGCATGCGCAGCGGCTTCTCGAGGTACACGTCCGGGTGCGGCACGTGCTTGATGATCGCCTCGAACACCGGGCGCAGGTCCTTGGAGTCCTGGCGCGGCCACACGTCGCTTGCCCAGCCCTCCTTGGCGGAGGCGTACACGACCGGGAAGTCCAGGGCGTGGTCCTCGGCGCCCAGGGCCACCAGCAGGTCGAAGCACTCGTTGACGACGCGCTGCGGGTCGCCGTCGGGCCGGTCGCACTTGTTGACCACCACCACGGGCTTGAGTCCGGCCTCGAGGGCCTTGGTCAGCACGAAGCGGGTCTGGGGCATGGGGCCTTCGAAAGCGTCGACCACCAGCAGGCAGCCGTCGGCCATCCGGAGCACGCGCTCGACCTCGCCGCCGAAGTCGGCGTGGCCCGGGGTGTCGATGACGTTGATGCGATAAACGTCCTTGTCCTCGGCGACGTAGCTGACGGCGCAGTTCTTGGAAAGGATCGTGATGCCGCGCTCCCGCTCGAGCGGGTTGGAGTCCATGATCAGGCCGTGCTGCCCGCCCTCGAGCTTCTCGAGCTCCCCGGCCCGGAAGTTGCCGGACTGGCGCAGCAGGTTATCGACCAGGGAGGTCTTCCCGTGGTCGACGTGGGCGATGATGGCGACATTGCGGAGCGATGCGATCGCTCCCGTCTCGGCGATGGTGGACATGGTCTTCTCTCAGCGGGGCTTCAGGGAGAGAAGTGTAGGGAGCCCGCCGCAAAAGCCAATGGCCGGCGGGAAGGCGGTTTCGCCCGATCCCGCGGCGTTCTCCGGGCGTTCAGCGGGCCGTGCCCCGGGGGTCGGGGTCCGGTGGTCGGGGTCCGGTGGGTCCGGGCGTCCGCGGCTCAGGCGGGGGCTTTGGTGCCGGCGGTGCACACGCAGATGCCCAGCGAGAGCACCTTGTGGGTGACCCCCCCGAATCCGGCCGCCCGCATCCGCTCGCCGAGGGTCTCGTGGGACATGAAGCTGGAGACCGACCGCGGCAGGTAGCGGTAGGCCCCCGATCGGTCGCCGCTGATCCAGGTCGCCGTCCGCGGCATCACCTGGCCGCAGTAGAAGTCGTTGAACCAGCGCACGGGGGGGAACCGCGGCCGGTCGAACTCGAGCACCACCAGACGCCCCCCCGGGCGAAGCACCCGGAAGAACTCCGCCAGGGCCCGGTCGGGCTCCTGCACGTTGCGGATCCCGAAGGCGATGGACACCACATCCACGCTGGCGTCGGCCGTGGGCAGGCTCATCGCGTCGGCCTCGATGTAGCGCACCCGGTCGGCGGTCCTGGGATCCAGGCGGGCCCGCTTGTGGGCGGCAAGCTCGAGCATTTCATGGGTGAAGTCCCCGCCGATGACCAGGGAGGCGGCGCTCCGGCGGGCGAAGGCCTGCGTCAGGTCGCCCGTGCCGCAGGCCACGTCCAGCACCACCTCGCCCGGACGAACCCGGGCCATCCGGACCGCGGACCGACGCCATGCCTCGTCCTGCCAGAGGGAATGGACGCGGTTGTTGAGGTCGTAGGACCGCGCGATGGCCCCGAACATCGCGCGGACTTTCTGGGCCTTGTCGTCGCGCTGGTGGATGGCGATCAACTCATCGTTGCGCCAGACCTCGCCCTCGGAAGGCGGGGGGGAAACTGCCGTGATACGCTCTTGGTGCTCGTGGGCCTGGGGCATGGGTGATCGTATTCGCCGTTCGACCCCGGCCCGATGAGCGTCGCTCGCCCCGCCCGGACGGAGGACCCCAACCGTGAATATTCGCCGCCTGCTGATGACCGTCTGCTGCCTCGGCGCCGCCTGGCAGACCGCCTGCTCGACGAACCCGGCCACCGGGAATCGGTCGCTGACGCTCCTGTCCTGGGAACAGGAGAAGGCCATGGGGGCCGAGGCGGCGCCGCAGTTCACCGCGGAGTTCGGCGGGCCGGTCGAGAGCCCGCAGATCCAGTCGTACGTCGATCAGGTCGGACGCCGGCTTCTGGCGCAGATCGAATCCGACGTGCCGGCGCTGGACTGGGAGTTCACGCTGCTGGACTCGGATGTGATCAACGCGTTCGCCCTGCCCGGGGGCAAGGTGTTCATGACCCGGGGGCTGGCCTCCAAGCTGACGAACGAGGCCGAACTGGCGGGCGTGCTGGGCCACGAGATCGGCCACGTCACCGCACGGCACGGCAACCAGCGGATGAGCAAGCAGATCGGCTTCAACATCCTGCTCGGCGCGGCCGCGGTCGGTGTGGGCATCGCCGACGACGACTCGGACGTGCGCAAGTACGGCCAGTACGCCGTGCCCGCCATGGCGGTGGGGGGCAACGTGGTGCTCCTCAAATACGGCCGCGACGAGGAATCGCAGGCCGACGCCCTGGGCATGCGCTACATGGCGCGGGCGGGGTACAACCCTTCGGGCCAGCGTCAGGTGATGCGGGTGCTCGCGTCGATGGACTCCGGCTCCGGGGCCCGACCCCCGGAGTGGCTCTCCACCCACCCCTTCCCCGAGTCGCGCATCGAACGCATCGACCAGATCCTCGCCGAGCAGTACCCCGACGCCGATACCAACCCGGCCTACACCGACGGCGAGCAGGCCTACAAGACCAGCATGCTCGATCCGCTGAAGGCGCTGCCGCCCGCCAAGCACACCGCCGCGATGCTTACGCCCGCAGAGCGCGATTCCATCGCGGCCGGCATGCTCGGGTCCGTGTGCGACGGCACCGTTGCCGGCTGCACCCACTGAACCGGACGCCCCGAGCGGGCGTACCCCGACCATCACCGGCGTTCTTCCGTTCGCGCCATCACCCGCCACCGGAGGCTTCGCCATGGCCAGCAAAATGAATCTCCGCAACGCCAAACTCGTCGGTATCGCCCTGTCGGTGATCGTGATCCTGATCCTGATCTTTCAGAACCGGGCCAGCGTCGATACCCGCGTCCTCTTTGTCACCATCACCATGCCCCGGGCCGTCCTGCTGGTCGTGATGCTCGCCGTCGGCTTTGTCCTCGGCCTGCTGACCGCGATCAAGACGCGCACGGGCACGAAACGCGAGCCCGGAACCACATGATTTTCCCGAAGCGATCGATCCGTGCAACCCTGCTCCTCGTCACGCCGGTGGTGCTCACGCTGGGCGGCTGCGCCGCGGCCGTGCCCATCGTCTCCGCCGCCGCGACCGGCGCCTCTGCCGGCGAGGCGGGCTACAGCTTCTGGAACTCCGGCCTGCTGACCTACGTGGACGAGGGCACCATCGACGAGATGAACCGGTCGGTTGCCCTGACCATCGAGCGGCTGCGGCTCACCGCCCGCGAGACCAAGGACAGGCACGAGGACGGGGCGCTGCAAGAGCGGTGGTGGTCTTTGGCGTCCGACCGCGGGCACCTGGTCACGCTCACCGTCGAGCCGCTGACCAGGACCATGGTCGAGGTCCGCATCAACGCGGGCACGTTCGGCAACCGGGCCGCGGCCGAGCTGTTCGCCGACCGCCTCAAGCAGGAACTCGACGCCATCCAGGCGGGCGAGCCCAGCCCCGGCCAGTCGCAGGACTGAGCACCGGCGGCCCGGGCGGGCGTTGCATCCCGCACAGATCGACCCTGCTCGAGCGACAGTTTTCGCGCCCGAGCGCGTGTTTCGGTGCGCGGGTCCGAGTGCTACTCCCTATGCGCCGGGCACCGCGGGGCGGTATGCGTGCTTCTCGGACCTTGTGTCTGCCGGGGCTCTCGGTGCGGTGTGTCTGATAAAAACGCGGTGCGGATCGTCCCAAGGCGAATCGGCGCGATTCTCGCGCCCGGGGTGAATCTACCTTCATCCGCAACTCGCCCAGGATCGGGTGTGCGCTCGATACCAGTGCCCGTCCCGGCCAGCGTACGCCGGGCCGACAGGCCGCCCGCGTGGGGCGGCAACGACGAAGAAATCGGAGTCCTCCCCCATGTCCGCCGAGATCCTCACCGAACGCCTGTTTGAAGCCATCATCGAAGGCAACCGCGACGCCGCCCGACGCGTGATCGACGAGCAGCACAAGTCCGGGGTCAACCCGGAGATGATCGTCACCGACCTGTGCTGGCCGGTCTACGAGCTGGTCGAGAACATGCACCGTCAGGATCGCCTGACCAACCTGGCCTACAACCTGGCCACCCGCATGCTCCGCACCATCGTCGATCAGGCCTCCCGCGATCTGCTCGCCTGGTCCGGCGCCGCCCGCAACGGGCGCACGGTCTTCGCCTGCTGCGGCCCGTCCGAGGGCTCCGAGCTGGGCGCCCAGATGGCCGTGGACCTGCTCGAGGCCTCCGGCTTCCGCGTCCGCTTCGCCGGCGGGGCCCTGCCGACCGACGAGGTGCAGGAGACCGTCCAGTCGACGCGGCCCGACGTGCTGCTCATGTTCTGCTCCGAGCCGCGCGACCTGCCCGAGATCCGCCGCCTGATCGACACGCTCCACGAGGTGGGCGCCTGCCCGCACACGCAGATCGCCGTCGGCGGCGGCGTGTTCAATCGGGCCGACGGCCTAGCCGAGGAGATCGGCGCCGACGTGTGGGCGACCCACCCGCTCGAGCTGGTCGAGATCCTCGTCGACGACGCCGAGACCCGCGCCACGCCGGACCAGCGCACCGTCGGTCAGATCCGCACCAAGCTCAGCCGAGCGGCCTGACGCCCGCGCCGCGGAATCCCACAGCTCTTCGCCGTCGCGGCGGACCGGGTCGAACCGGTCCGCCGTGTTCTTTTCGGGGCCGTCAGCGCCGACGCCGGGCGCCCATCATCAGGCCGCCGAGCAGCACCAGCGAGGTCGGCCCCGCCGGGACCGCGCGCCCCGAGGTCCGCACGACGCTCACATTGTCGATGCCCCAGCTCTCGTCGCCGATGGACTGGCTCGTCTCGCCGATGAAGTCGATCACCAGCAGTTCACCGGGGTCCGCGACGGTGAAACGCACCTCCAGGCCGTAATAGATCAGGTCCTTGAACTGCGGGTTGTAGCCGTGCCGCCCGGGCTGCGTCCAGCCGCCCAGCTCGTTCTCCCAGGGCTCGAAGGTTTCGAGCACCTCGCTGAACAGCACCTCACCGTTGACCGCGACCTTGAAGCGGTCCACGCCGAAAGTGCTGTCGTAACCGTCCCAGGTGTCGAACAGGTAGAGATCAAAGAACAGCGAGTACTGGCCCGCCCCCACGCCGGGGTCCCCGCCGCCGCCATCGCCGCCACCACCACCACCGCCCCCCCCGCCGAACGCGGGACGCGTGGCGGTGATCCAGAAGCCGTCGTGATCCCGGTCGCCGCCGAAGCCGCTGGTGCTCAGCCCGGGGCCGCGTCCGCGCGGGTTGTCGATGGGACGGCGCCCGCCGATCGGCGACACGCCGGGCGTGGTGTCGCCCCCGCCGCCGCCGTTCCCGCCGCCCCCTCCGCCGTCACCCCCGCCCCCAGTGCCACGTCCCAGGGTCAGCGTCGCGGTCTCGCGCCCGAAGCGTCCGAGAAACGTGCCCCACGGCGCGGCGATGCTCCCGACCGTCTGCGTGGACCACACGTCGCCCGCGATGCCGCTGTCGAAGTTGTTCTGGTAGACCACATCGGCGTGGGCGAGCGAGCCGCTCAGCCCCAGCAGCACGGCGGCACAGGTCGAGCGGGCGGACTGGGTGCGCATGGTCTCTCACTTTCAATCGGTGGTGCCGGGGCACGGCGCGTCCGCGCCGGGCGCGGGCCGGGGGCCCGCCGCCTTCAACATGCCGCGCCGGGGCGTGCGCACCACCCGCCGGATCGCGTCACAGCGATCGGAGCCCCGGCGCCGCGCGTCTGTGCCGCGTGCGGGATGCGGGGCAGTCCGAGAACGCGCCCGCCTCCCCGCGGGCGCAGCGTCCGATTTGTCCGCGGCCTATGCGGGTTGGGCGATCCCTGCCGCAGGATCCGTCCCGCGGCCCCCGGCGGGTGGCCGGCCGGCCAAGAGCGGTGTGGGAGCCGCCCCGGGTTTTCGATAGTCGGCGTATGACCACCCGCCACATCGCCGCCGCCGTGTCCGCCGCGTTCCTCGCCGCCCTCGGCGGCTGCGCCTCCGGGCCGTCCTCGTTCGCCAACGCCCGGGGTGAGCAGTCCGGCGCCCGGTCGGCCCCGCTGGCCGGAGAGGTCGTGGTGGGGGTGGCCTACGACGACCGCGGCATCCCGCGCTACCAGGCCCCCGTCCAGAAGCTGACCCTGGACGACATCGCCGCCGAACTCCTCGCCATGCGCGAGCTCGACCAGGAACTCGTCCGCGAGACCACCGGCGGGTTCTTCCTCGACCCCGCCGAGGTCGCCCGCATCCGCGAGATCGACCGCGCCCACGCCGCCCGCCTCGCCCAGATCGTCGACCACATCGGCTGGCCCACCCGCGAGCAGGTCGGCGTCGAGGCCGCCCAGGGCGCCTTCGTGGTGGTCCAGCACGCCGGCCACGACCCCGAACTGCAGAACCGCTGCCTGGCCCTGATGGTCGATCAGGTCGAGGCCGGGCGCCTGCCCGCGCCCTACGTCGCGCTGCTGACCGACCGCGTCCGGCTCTTCGCCGACAAGCCCCAGGTCTTCGGCACCCAGATGACCTTCGAGACCGGCGCCGACGGCGTGGCCCGCTGCGTCCCGGCCGTGACGATCGAAGACCCGGCCAACCTCGACGCCCGGCGCGACCTGATGGGCCTGCCCCCGCACACCAACTTCGTCGCCCAGCTCGAGCAGGCCTACCAGACCCAGCACGGCGGCGCGTTCGCCAGCGTGTTGGTGGAGTAGGAAGGCACGCAGGCACGAAGGCACAAAGGCACGAAGTGAAAGCCACGCCCCCCGGGGGCGTGTTTTCGTATCTCCCCCCTCCGTGCCTTCGTGCCTCCGTGCCTCCGTGCCTTCGTGCCTTCGTACCCTCCCCCTACACTCCCCAATGCCCCCAGCCCGCTCCAAAGCCGACCTGGAAACCATCGAGCCCATCGGCCTGCGCGTCCTGATCCGCAAGGACGAGGACAAGAAGCAGACCAAGAGCGGCCTGCACCTGCCCGACAAGATCGAGATCCCCACCCTCACCGGGCGCGTGGTCGCGGTGGGGGCCAAGGTCATCTCCGAGGGCGACTACCCCATCGAGCAGTACGACCGCGTCCTGTTCAACCCCAAGCACGCCATCCCGGTGGACTTCGAGGGCGACAACCGCCTGTTCGTCGTGCCGGTGGAGGACGTGGTGGCGGTGTTCAGGCGCGGAGAGTAGCGGGCCGCGATCGCGGGGTGCCGGACTTCTCGGACATCAGCCAGTGCACCGTCGAGTGCCGCCGCTCCGGCCCCGCGGCCACGCCCCGGGCGATGCATATCGCCTCCGCGGCCGCGCGACGCGTCATCCGACACGCCCCGCCCGGTCACCTTGGAGATACAGCCCAATCATGGGCCTTTTCCTGATTCGTGGGCCGCGGGAGGGCCCAATCCGGTTACTCTGGACCCCCGTCGCCGTTCGGGCGGCCGGACCGGCACTGGGAGAGAGACATGCCCACGAGAAACGGACACCGACTGCGCTCCGCGGCCGCCGCGGCCCTGGGCGCCCTCGCGACCACGCCCGCGGTCGCCCAGCCCATCAACGAGCACCTCAAACTGATCGCCTCCGACGGCACGGCGGGGGACTTGTTCGGGCAGTCCGTGGCCATTTCCGGCACCGTCGCGATCGTGGGTGCCGCAAGGGACGATGACAATGGCCACGGCTCCGGTTCGGCGTACCTGTACGACTTCTCCGACCCGGACAACATCATCGAGACCAAACTGACCGCGTCCGACGGGGTAGGGGGCGAGGGGTTTGGATTCTCCGTGGCGATCTCGGGGACCATCGCGATCGTCGGGGCACCATTCGACAACGACAACGGTGATGAATCCGGCTCGGCGTACGTGTACGACTTCACCGACCCGGACAACATCATCGAGACCAAGCTCATCTCCCCCGACGGTCTCGCGGAGAATGACAACTTCGGGTTTTCCGTCGCGATCTCCGAGACCACCGTCATTGTCGGGTCACCCCGGGGGGGGCATTCTCTGACTGCGTACGCCGGCCTGGCCCATCGATTCAGAATCACCAGCACAGGTATCAGCGGTGGGTTAAGGCTGGCCGCCTCCGACCCTTCGGGGAACGCACGGTTCGGCCATTCCGTGGCGATCTCCGGCAGCACCGCCCTCGTCGGCGCATCCGGTGACGGTGTCACTGGCGGCGACCCCGGCTCGGTCTACCTGTTCGGAGGGGCCACGCAGGTCGCCAAACTGACCGCCTCCGACGGCAGGGCGTACGACCACTTTGGCTGGTCCGTGGCGATCGACGGTACCACCGCCATCGTCGGGGCACGCGCCGAAACGCGCCCCGGCTCGGCGTACCTCTACGACGTCTCCAACCCGAGCGACATCATCGAGACCAAACTGGCCGCCTCCGGAATCTACGACTTCGGGCAAGCCGTGGCGATCTCCGGCACCACCGCCCTCGTCGGGTCGCACGGGTTCCCCGCCACCGGTTCGGCGTACCGGTACGACTTCTCCGACCCGGACGCCATCGTCCGAACCGAGCTGGTCGCGACCGACCGCGCGGACTTCGATTTCTTCGGCGGCGCCCTGGCGATCTCCGGCCACACCGCGATCGTCACGGCGGGGCTGGACGACGACAACGGAGACGATTCCGGATCGGCCTACCTCTTCGACTTCTCGCCGTGCGCCGCGGACCTCAACGGCGACGGCACGCTGGACTTCTTCGACGTCTCGGCCTTCCTGACCGCCTTCAACGACCAGGACCCCGCCGCCGACTTCAACGCGGACACCCTCTTCGACTTCTTCGACGTGGCCGCGTTCATCGTCGCCTTCGGGCGCGGCTGCCCCTGACCGGATGGACCGGCCGAATGACAGCCCGCCCCGCGCGGGTCGCCGACGGCTCGATCACCGCCACGCGAACAGGGCAGCTTCCCGTACAGAACCGGATCGTTGCCCCGTTGGGGGCCTGCTCATGAGCCAAAAAGCCCCAGAAAATCGTGCCGAATGCCGGATTCTCCCCCCCTTTTCGGGACAAAACCCGGTACACTGCCCGAGCGGCCACTCCGCCGCGATGAGACGAGAGCAGCCGCCCCGGGACGATCTTGCGGGGGCGGAAACCGAAGAAGAGGTTCGAAGATGAAGCCGACCCCCTCCGCCGTGATCGCCGCCGCCGTGCTCGCCGCCGGTGCCGCGTCCGCCCGGGCCGAGTTCGTGTTCACGTTCAGTGGCACCGTCATCAGCGGCAACGATTCGTCCACCGGCGACCTCACCGGTTCGGACTACACGATCAGGCTGTTCGTCTCCGACCTGGCGGCGGACCTGACCCCGTCCTCGACGACCGCCAACTACGCCATCAGTTCGATGCAGGTCGATCTCGGATCCGACGGCAGCAACGAACTCACCCTCAGCTCCGGTTTCTCGGCGTTCAACTCGGTCTACATCGATCCGGGTGCCACCCAGCTCGTCGGCGCGATGGACCTGTTCGGCCCCACCGCGGCGTTCATCCTCGGCGTCCATATCCCCAGCGGGTCGTTCACCGATCCCAAGAACCTCGCCGGAGAGTCCGCGTTCTCGCTCTCCAGCCTGACATCCTCGACGCTCAACTACGTCAACACGCCCGACTTCAACGCCGTGCTCGACACGCAATCCTTCTCGTTCGGGACCACCGCCGTCGTCCCGCTGCCGACCCCGGTGGCGATGACCGGCCTCGGCCTGATCGCCGCGGGATTCGTGGCGCGTCGCCGGTCGAAGCGCACCGGCTGATCCGTCCCCCCGACCCCCCGACCGCCCGGCACCCCGCCGGGCGGTTCTTGTGCGCCCAGGCCGCGGTCCCCGCCCCGGCCCGATTTGCTATCCTCTCGGCATGCCCACGCCCAGCGATCCCGGCCCGCCCCCGGTCCCCCCGGTCGCCACCGCCGTATACGCCGGGTCGTTCGACCCGCCGACCACCGGCCACGTCTGGATGATCGAGCAGGGCGCCCGCCTGTTCTCCCGCCTAATCGTCGCCGTGGCCCGCAACCCGGAGAAGTCCTACACCTACCCGCTCGAGCAGCGCCTCGGCTGGCTGAACGAAGTCTCGAAGGGCCTGCCCAACGTCGAGATCACCAGCATCGAGAACGAGTTCCTCGCCCGCTACGCCGCCCGCGTCGGCGCCCGCTTCATCGTCCGCGGCATCCGCAACGAGGACGACTACCAGTACGAACGCGGCATGCGCTACGTCAACGCGGACCTCTCCCCCGGCCTGGCCACCGTCTTCCTCATGCCCCCCCGCGAACTCTGCGAGATCTCCTCGTCCTTCGTCAAGGGCATGATCGGCCCCGAGGGCTGGGAGGATGTCGTCAAGGGCATCGTTCCCCGTCCGGTGTTCCGCGACCTCGTCGCAGACACGGAGTGAAGAGGTACGCAGAGGTGCGGAGATCACGCAGAGGTCGCAGAGAGACGACGAGTTTTTAACGCGAAGAACACGAACCATGGATCGAGCAGTTGAACGCTCTTCCCGCTTCCCCAATACCAAAGCTGAAGAAACAGGTTATTCCGACAGCTTCGCGGCCTCTGCGGTCTTCGCGTTGAATTCTCCCCCTCTGCGTTCTCTGCGCCCCCTCTGCACCTCTGCGTACCTCTTCAAAAATTCAACACAGAGTGCACCGGCGCAATCCGCGCCATCCGGTCCCGCCCCTTCAGAAAATCCAGCTCGATCAGCACCGTGATGCCGGCGATCTCCGCGCCCGTCTTCTCCACCAGCTCGCACGACGCCTGCATCGTGCCGCCGGTGGCGAGCAGGTCATCGACCATCAGCACCCGCTGGCCCTTCTTGACCGCGTCGGCGTGCATCTCCAGCCGATCCGTGCCGTACTCGAGCGCGTAGTCCACTCCGTGCACCGTCCGCGGCAGCTTCCCGGGCTTGCGCACCGGCACGAACCCCGCCGACAGCGACTGGGCGATCGCGATCCCGAAAATAAACCCCCGGCTCTCCGCCCCCAGCACCATGTCGATCCGCTGCCCGCGGAACGGGTTGCACATCAGCTCCACCGCCAGCGCCAACGCCCCCGGATCCGCCAGCAGCGGCGTGAAATCCTTGAACAGGATCCCCGGCTTGGGAAAATCCGGCACGTCGGCGATCAGCGAGCGGAGACGATCAACAGCGCGGGTGTCCATGGCCGGGAGGATAGGGACACGATTCTCCCCCGTCGCCGACGGGGGAGATGCCGGAGCGAAGCGGAGGCAGAGGGGGAAGACCCGCAGGCCTCGGGGCCATTTCGACGGTTTAGCGGGGATGTCCGAAGTCGCTTACTCCGCCGTCCTTGCTGGATTCGCATCCCCGGCTTCAGCTCTCGCATCGATGTGCCGCTGGATGTCACCTATCACTTCGGCCATCCCCGCCACCCACCCGCGGAGGTTTACGATCCGGCCGCGGGTGGCGACGAGCAATACGTCCGCGAATGCCGGCACCATCTGCGAAACGCCGACTGCGATCGTCAAGACGAGCGCGAACAACCCAGCGCCCCCAGCGACGAGCGAAGACAGACCAGCCGCCACCAATCCTGCTCCGACGGTGATAGCAACATTCGTGAGCGAAACGTGTTCGACCGTTCCTCGCAACTCGAGGACGTCGTCGAACGCGATCCGGATTGGCATCGTGAGCAAGGAGTGGACTTCGACCCAGTCCTCACCGACAAAGACGACTTCTCGCCGGATGAACAACCACACTCCGAGCGCGACGATCAAGAACACGACGCCGAAGGAACCGGAGAGCAGTCTACCCTCTGGCCAGAATGCCGCGAGACATGCAAAGCCGCCAAGGCTGAACAAGCCAATCGCTGCCGGGAGGAGCCAAGCAACCGGGCCCGCCCGGAGAACGCGCGCCCCTTGTCGTCCCGTGAGCTCTTCAGCCATGCGACCATGATAGGTTTGGGCGCATCCGCCCTATACCATTGCCCCGTGCCCCCCGACCTCACCCAACCCCTCGCCACCCTCCCCCACGCGCTGGCCCTCCCGCCCGTCCCGCGCGCCCCCGCCCCCATCGCCGTCCGCGTCCGCCCACCCGGCTCCAAGAGCCTGACCAACCGCGCCCTCCTCCTCGCGGCCTTGGCCGACGGCGAGTCCACGCTGACCGGGGCCCTGGTCGACGCCGACGACGCCCAACGCATGCTCGCCGCCGTGCAGACCCTGGGCGCCAAGGTCGCCGTCGACGGCGCCACCGTCCGCATCACCGGCGTCGCGGGGCGCTGGAAGGTGCCCGCCGAGGGCGTGACCATCGACCTCAACAACGCCGGCACCGCCACCCGCTTCCTGGCCGCCAGCGTGCTCGCCAGCCCCGCCCCGATCACCGTCACCGGGAACGCCCGGATGCAGCAGCGCCCCATCGGCGAACTCATCGCCACACTCGAACGCCTGGGCGTCAAAGCCGAGTACCTCGGCACGCCCGGCTGCCCGCCTGTCCGGCTCACGCCGCCCGAGGCCGCGGGGGAGGGGGGCCGCGCGGTCGAGATCCCCACCACCCAGTCCAGCCAGTTCATCTCTGCCCTGCTCCTGGTCGCCGCCGCGATCCCCGGCGGCCTGACCGTCCGCCTCACCGGCGACATCACCTCCGCCTCCTACATCCGCATGACCATCGGCCAGCTCGACCAGCTCGGCGTGCCGGTCAAGTGCTCCGACGACCTCCGCGTCATCCGCGTCACGCCGCCGGAGGGCGGTGGGGGCGAAGGGGGGGGTGGGGGGGCGCTGCGCCGTTTCGTGACCGACATCGAGCCCGATGCGTCAGCCGCCTGCTTCTGGTGGGCCGCCGGAGCCCTCCGCCCCGACCGGCGCATCTTCGTCGAGGGCATCCCCGAGCGATCACTCCAGGGCGACGCCGCCTTCCCCGACCTGCTGGCCACCATGGGCTGCACCGTGCGTCGCGAGGGTTCGTCGGTCGCCGTCGTCGGCCCGGACCGTCCCCACGCCGTCATGGCCGACCTCAAGGACATGCCCGACGCCGGCCCCGCCCTGGCCGTCGTCTGCGCCTTCGCCGACGCCCGCTCCGTCCTCCGCGGCGTGCGCACCCTCCGCGTCAAAGAGACCGACCGCATCGCCGCCGTCGCCACCGAACTGGCCAAGGTCGGATCGGTCGTCACCGGCGACCTGAACCACGACCCCGACGCGATGGCCGTGGACCCCATCGCCCCCGCCGACCGCCTCGCGCCGAAACCGGTGGCTTTCGACACCTACGACGACCACCGCATGGCCATGTCCCTCGCCCTGGTCTCACTGATACAGGAAGGCGTGACCATCAACGACCCGCAGTGCGTCGCCAAGACCTACCCCACCTTCTGGCAACACTGGCACGCCGTGTTCCTCAAGTAGCGCCGATCGCAAGTGAGACGGCTCCGCCCCCGACCCGTCAGGGCGTCTTCCCCCCTCTCCCCGTCCCACGGGGAGAGGGCCGGGGTGAGGGGTCTTCAAACACCAGACGCGCCCATCACACGAGGGTCCGCGAGCCGCGCACAGGTGCCGTCCCCGCCGTGCTCACGCCACCGCCCGCATCGTCCCCGGTGTCGCCAGGATCTGCCCGACCCGCGCCGACCACAGGCATCGGTCCTCCACCCACTTCCGCGCCCGCATCGCCCGCTCGATCGCCGCCTCCGGATCTGCGAGCAGCCCCTCGCACGCCGCGCGGGCCGTGGCCGGCTCGCCCGCGTCGTAGAGGGCGCACAGACCCGGGAAGTCCCTGCGCACCAGCAGCCGATCGTCCGACACCGCGGCCGAACCGGCCGCCATCGCCAGCATGATCCGCTCCGAATAGCTGTGCACGAACTGTGTCGGCCCCCACGCCAGCGCCACCCGCCCGCGCGCAAACGCCGCGGGGATGTCCGCGTACCCCACCCGACCCGCGTGCGCGATCGTGCCCGTACACACCGGGCCCCACGCCTCCGAGCCGAACACGCCGACCCTGAGCCCCTGCAGCGATCCAATCGCCCGGACCCGCCGGATGCGGTTGGCCATCGCCAAGCACACCCGCCAGAACATCGTCGCCGTACGCCACTCCCCCGTGATCACGCTCCGCGAGCCCATCACCAGGTCCAGCGCCTGCAGGTAGCCCACCCCGGCGTCGGCGACCATCAGCGCGACGACCTGTTTGGCCATGTCGCCCATCGCCGGCGTCATCCGCGCGAACGCATCGCGGATTTCCGCCTCGGTGGCGATCGAGCCGGTCACCACCACGTCGAACTCCCTGGCGTCCCACGCGTCGCGTGTGACCGTGTCGACCCC
This sequence comes from uncultured Phycisphaerales bacterium, assembly GCA_963975575.1. Taxonomy (GTDB): domain Bacteria; phylum Planctomycetota; class Phycisphaerae; order Phycisphaerales; family UBA1924; genus UBA6054. Next base: position 810,758 of record CAXBHL010000001.1, read on the forward strand.
GCACAGCGATCCCCGCGGGATCCCGTGCCCCATCCACGCGTGCGAGAGCCCCGGCCAGCGCATCCGCAGCAGGTGCACGTCGTCGGCGCACGGCAGGCACATCCGGAAGTTCGAAAGCCCCGTCCGCCGCTTCCACTCGTCCAGCGCCGCGTCGGGCAGGGCGAAGGGGTGGTCCACGAACACTTGCACCGCCCGCAGCCGCGAGCCCGGGCGCCACAGCGCCGCCGGGAACGCGTCCAGATCCACCGGCGCATTGAAGAACACGAACACGCCCGCCTCCGGGTGCGGGTCGGTCGCCAGGTCGATCAGCCGCGCATCGTGCCCGGCCTCCCGGAACCCCTCGCACAACTCGCCCGCCATCACCCCGAGCAGCCCGTACGCGGACTCGTACCGCCCCTGAATCCAAACGGTCTCGCCCATGCCCAGATATCGGCCGCCCTGCCGCTCCCGCCCTAGCCGAGCGAGTGCCCCCTTGTAAGGGGGGGGTAAATTTACTCTTAGAATGCCCCGTGGTAGCAAAATCGGACCAGTAGGTCGCTATTATTGCGCGCCACAACAAACCGAAGCAGAAGAGAGGAAAGAATGAACGAAACCCCGAAGTTAGTTCACAACTGCCGCCTCCTCACAGTCCTCATCGCCGAGCCCCAGACACTGTTCTGCGAAGGAATGCAGGCGATGATCGAAGCGACCGGCCGCTATCGCGTCGTCGGGACCGCATCCGACGGGCCCGGCGTTGTGAGTTCACACCAACAGCTGCGTCCGAACATCGTCTTGATGCGCGCCGAACTGCCCGGCCTCAACGGCGCGGACGCCACCCATCAGATCATCCACGACCGTCCGAACGCCCGTGTCATCGTCTTCGCGTCCGAAGCCGAAGCATGGACCACCCGCGCCGCATTCGACGCCGGCGCAAAGGCATGCCTGCTGACCAGCTGCTCCGGCGAGTCGCTCCGCCAGGCGCTCGACGCCGTGGCACGCGGACACGGCTATGTCTGCCCGCGCATCGTCGATCGGCTCACCAAGGCACGGGACGCCCTCGTCCACACGATCGACGATACACCCTGCCCGCCCCCTCCCGACGCGCTCACGCCTAGGGAACGCGAAGTGCTCCAGCGCGTCGCCGAAGGTCAGGTCGGCAAAGAGATCGCCAGCGGGCTGGACATCAGCCTGAAAACAGTCGAATCGCACCGGACCAACATCTCACGGAAGCTCGGCCTAGGCAACGCGGCCCAGATGACCCGCTACGCCATCCGCCACGGGCTCGCGCCCGTCGAGACCTGAACCGGCCTAAGGGAACCCCGACCCGCCTCCTAGTGGAATTCACCGATCGACAGTCCGCGATTCTCGGTGCATGATGACGCCATCGCAACGGCCGTCGGGCCATGTGGAAATCCGATCAAGCCGCGCTCAGTTGGGGAGAACAGTGCGCTGGCGCGGAGATTCGCCCCCGACCGCCGTTCACGCCGGGGCCACCGATGACTCGGTGGCCCCGCAATTGTGCAGATACGTCCTGCGGGACCTGCAAGGAGGTAACCATGACACGCCCGACCGTTCTTTCACGAGACGCGGGGACCCGGCCCGAACAGCATCACCGCGAGCCCTTCCGCCGGCGCGAACCGTCGCACCGCGACATCGAACGCCGCGCGTACGAACTCTACGAGAAACGCAACGGTGGGGACGGTTCGGACGTCCTCGACTGGCTCGAAGCCGAGCGCGAACTCCGCCTGGCTGCCAAAGACCGCGCTTTCGACGGCGAAGACGACTCCTGACACCCTCCAGCCCGGCGCCGCGTGGGTAGGCAGATCCTCGTTGTCACCGGCAGAGACCGAAGAGGAGTGCAAGGAGCCGCGTTGTTGCACGACGCACGATCCATCAGGCCCGGACGCCGGCACGCGCGTTCGGTAAGCCCCGGATAGACCGCTTGCGCGTGATCTCCAAATCGGAGGGTGTGGCGTAGACCACAACCAATCAAAGGCGAGAACGTCTCACTGCCCCGCCGCCCGTCCGTCCACCCCCTCAAACCCGATCCGCACCGGCACGATCGAACCGTCTTCCATAAACTCCAGCCGATCCATACACACCACCCGATGGTTCCGGTCCGTCTCCCCCAGCGGCCGCCGGTGGTACGCGATCACCCACTCGTCTGCGCCCACACGCAGCACGCTGTGATGCCCGGCCCCGGTCGCGACCTCCGGGTCCTGCTGCAGGATCACCCCCGCCCGCTCGAACGGCCCCAGCGGCGAGTCCGCCACCGCGTACGCCACCCGGTAGTCCGGCCCCGTCCACCCGCCCTCCGACCACATGAAGTAGTACTTCCCGTCCCGGTACAGCATCGTCGGCCCCTCGACGTAGTGCTCCGGCGTGATCTCGCGGAACACGGTGCCATCTTCGAACGGCACGAACCCCGTGAAGTCGTCGTTGAGCTTGGCCACATTGCAGTGCCGCCACCCGCCGTAGTACAGGTACCACCGCCCGCTCTCGGGGTCCTTGAACACCGCCTGATCGATCGGCTGCGCCCCGTTGTGGAACGCGTCGATCAGCGGACTGCCCAGATAATCCCGGAACGGCCCCTCCGGCCGATCCGCCACCGCCACCCCGATCCCCCCGGGCTCGTCGTCGCTCTGGATGTCGTTGGCCGCGAAGAACAGGTAGTACTGCCCGTCTTTCTCCGCAATGCACGGCGCCCACATCGCCCGCCACGCCCACGCGACCCGCTCCGAGTCCAGGATCCGCTCGTGCTTGGTCCAGGTCACCAGGTCCGGCGACGAGAACGCGTCAAAGTGCAACTGATCGTTGTACGGCGCGGAGTACGTCGGATACACCCAGTACCGCCCCCCGAACACCGCCGAGTCCGGATCCGCGTACCAACCGTCGATCACCGGGTTCCCCGACATCCGCGGCCCCGCGCATCCACCCAGCGCGACCCCGCCCGTCAGCATCACAACGCCCATCCGCCATCGATTCCGTCTCTTCATGCGGCCAGCATACACTCGCGCGCCCCCGTCGCGGAGACCCCATGGACCTGCGTTCCGAACACCCCCTCTGGACCCTGCGGCACGGGCTGCTGACCGTGGTCCCCCCGCTGGATGGGGACATGCGCTGCGAGGCCGTCATCGTCGGCGCGGGCATCACCGGGGCCCTCGCCGCCCGCCGCCTCGCCGACGCCGGGGTGGACTGCGCCGTCATCGACGCCCGCGACCTCGCCCAGGGATCCACCGCCGCCAGCACCGCCCTGCTCCAGTACGACATCGACGTCCCGCTCGTCGAGCTGTGCGAGAAGGTCGGCCCCGAACACGCCGAACGGGCCTACCGCGCCGGCGTCGACGCGATCGAGCACCTCGCCGACCTCTGCGCCACCCTGCCCGACTGCGCCTTCGCCCGTCGCCCGTCGCTCTACCTCACCCGCGAAACCAACGACACTGAGTTCCTCCGATCCGAACTCCACGCCCGCCGCGCCGCCGGCCTCGACTGCCGCTGGGCCGACCCCGCCGAACTCAAGGGCACCTACGGCCTCGCCGCCGCCGGCGCGATCCACTCCTCCGTCGCGGCCGAGGCCGATCCCTACCGCCTCACCCACCACCTGCTCCGCGACCTCATCGCCCGCGGCGTTCCCGTCCACGACCGCACCACCCTCCTGAGCCTCAAGGAACACGACGACGCCGTCACCCTGACCACCGACCGCGGCGTGATCCGCGCCCGGTGGGCCGTCATGGCCACCGGCTACGAGTCCGTCGAGTGGCTCACGAAGAAGGTCGTCAGCCTCCATTCCACCTTCGCCGTCGCCAGCGAGCCCATGCCCCCCGAGACCGCCTGGCCCGACCGCGCCCTGATCTGGGAACACGCCGACCCCTACCTCTACGCCCGCTGGACCGACGACCACCGCCTCCTCTTCGGCGGCGCCGACGTCCCCTTCAAGAACCCCGCCGCCCGCGACGCCCTCCTCCCCCAAAAGTCCGAGGCCCTGCTCAAGGACTTCGCCGATCTCTGGCCCGGCCACCCCATCGAACCAGCCTTCGCCTGGGCCGGCACCTTCGGCTCTACCAAGGACGGCCTCGGCTACATCGGCGCCCCCAAAGGCCGCGACCGCCTCCTCTTCGCCCTCGGCTTCGGCGGCAACGGCATCACCTACAGCGAGATCGCCTCCCGCATCATCGCCGACACCGTCCGCGGCCGTGCCCACCCCGACGCCGACCTGTTCTCATTCGATCGCTGACCACTACTCCACCAACGCCCACACCCCCGCCTCCAAGGCGTCCACCACGCCCGCCAGGAACACGTAGTCCAGCGTGTCCGCTGTGTCCGTCGCTTTGTGGTAGTGGGGGTTGCGCGCAAACGACGTGTCCGTGACCATCACCGCCGGGTAGCCCGCGATCCAGTACTGCGCATGGTCCGACCGGTATATGTCCCGCAGCACCGGGGGCAGGGCCGCCGGCAGCACCCGCGCCGTCCCGGCGGCCGCCATCGACGAACCCAGCCGCTCCACCAGTTCCTGGTCCGCCCACCGCCCGACCACCGCGATGAAATCCCCGGTGTCCGGCAGGTGCAGCGCCCGGGCGAACGGCGAGTCCGTGTCGAACGGGTACGTCTGCGCCCCCGGCGCCGGGTCGTAATAGCCCAGCATCTCCAGCGACAGCATCGCCACCACCGCCTCGTCCCGCTCGCGGCTGGTCTGGGCGCTCACCCGGCTGCCCATCACGCTCCCGCGGCTGTTCGATCCCTCCTCGTTCGTAAACGCGATGAACCGCAGCGTCCGCCCCGTCTCCGCCCGCGCAAACCGCCGGGCCAGCTCCAGCAGCCCCGCCACGCCCGACGCGTTGTCGTCCGCCCCCGGCGTGCCCAGCTGCGTGTCGTAGTGCGCCCCGACCACCACGACCTCGCCCGGGCGCGTCACCCCGGCCCGCTCGGCCACCACGTTGAACCCGTCGATCCCCGCCCCCATCGCCTGCTCGCCCACCGGCACCGGCTCGCGCCACACGCGGTACCCCATCGCCCCCAGCCGCTCCATCAGCAGCACCCCGACCGCGTTGAGCTCGCCCCGGTCGGCCGCGCTGCGCTCCCCGAACCCGTCGGCGAGCATCCGCACGTCCCGCTCAAGCCGCCCCGCGCCCGACCCACGCAGCCCCCCCTCCCCGGACGGCCCCACGCACCCCCCCATCAAACACGCCAAAACCGCCCAAATCGCCATCTTCACTGCGTCTCTCCGTCTCTGTGTCTCTCCGTCTCTTCCTATAGTCCCCCCGCAGGATACCCCAAAACCCCCTCTTGCCCTCCGGAGAGAGCCCATGACCACCGCTTCCGCCGCCCCCATCACCATGACCGACGCCGGCCTCCAGGTCCCCAGCCACCCCATCATCCCCTTCATCGAGGGCGACGGCACCGGCCCGGACATCTGGAACGCCTCCGTCAAGGTCTTCGACGCCGCCGTCGAGAAGGCCTACGGCTCTGAGCGCAAAATCGCCTGGCACGAGACCCTCGCCGGCGAGAAGGCCTTCAACAAGACCGGCGAATGGCTCCCCGAGCAGACCCTCGCCGACTTCCGTACCTACCTGGTCGGCATCAAGGGCCCCCTGACCACGCCCACCGGCGGCGGCATCCGCTCGCTCAACGTCGCCCTCCGCCAGATCCTCGACCTCTACACCTGCCTCCGCCCCGTCCGCTACTTCGACGGCGTCCCCTCCCCCGTCAAAGCGCCCGAACTGACCGACATGGTCATCTTCCGCGAGAACACCGAGGACATCTACGCCGGCGTCGAGTTCGAGAACGGCACCGACGACTGCGAGGAGTTCCGCAAGCTCTTCAAGAAGCACTTCGAGTCCCGGTATGCCAAGTTCCGCTTCCCCAAGACCAGCGGCTTCGGCATCAAGCCGATCTCCCAAAAGGGCACCGAGCGCCTCGTCAAGGCCGCCATCGACTACGCCATCGCCAACGGCCGCACCTCCGTCACCCTTGTCCACAAGGGCAACATCATGAAGTACACCGAGGGCGCCTTCATGAAGTGGGGCTACCAGGTCGCCAAGGACCACTACGGCGCCACCGAACTCGACGGCGGCCCCTGGCTGACCATCGACCGCCCCAAGGACGCCCCCAAGATCACCCACATCCCCACCAACAACGGCAAGGCCCGCGTCGACCCGTCCAAGATCGTCATCAAGGACGTCATCGCCGACGCCTTCCTCCAGCAGATCCTCACCCGCCCCGCCGAGTACGACGTCGTCGCCACCATGAACCTCAACGGCGACTACATCTCCGACGCCCTGGCCGCGTGCGTGGGCGGCATCGGCATCGCCCCCGGCGCCAACATCAACTACGACACCGGCCACGCCATCTTCGAGGCCACCCACGGCACGGCCCCCAAGTACGCCGGCAAGGACCAGGTCAACCCCGGCTCGGTGATCCTCTCGGGCGAGCTGATGTTCCGCCACCTCGGCTGGAACGAGGCCGCGGACCGGATCATCAAGGGCATCGAGGGCGCCATCGCCGCCAAGACCGTCACCTACGACTTCGAGCGGGCCATGCAGGGCGCCACCCTCCGCAAGACTTCCGAGTTCGGCGACGACATCATCAAGCACATGGGCTGAGCCTTCCACGAAGTAGCCCCGAGCGCAAGCGAGGGGATGGTCTTCAAGAGCCCCAAATAGCCCCGACCGGAAGGGAGGGGATGGCTTACACGCCCAAAGCCCAAGACCCCACAACGCCCGCACGCACGCGGGCGTTTTTCTTCGGCCCCGAACAACCCGTATATCATCCCCGATGCCCTTCACCGTACTCATCCTGATCGCCGCGGCGACGCTCTCGGCCCCCGCCGAACCTGCGGATCGCGTCGTGCGAGACGAACCGACCGCCGAGGGCGTCCAGTGGATGGAAGACAACTTCCCCGTCCCCTGCTGGCCGGACCTCACCCACGACGACGTCCTCGATTTCTTCGACGTGCTGAAGTTCCTCCGCTCCGTCACCGCCCGAATACGCCTCGGTGACTGGAACAAAGACGGCGTCTGGGACCACGCAGATCTCGCCGCCTTCCTCACCGACTACGCCAAAGGCTGCCCCCCAAAATCGCACCCCAGAGCGGACCCCGAGCATCTGCCAGAGCAGGGAGACAAGTAGCCCCGAACACAAGGGAGGGGTTGGTCTCCAAACCCCCTCGCCCCGAAGGGGCGATGGAACCCTTACACTCGCCCATGGATCTCGATCTCCCCAACGACGCCGACGGCGGTGCGATCCGACGCATCATCAATGACGGTGCCGATCTCAGTCGCCCCATGCTCGTCGATTTTCAGATCGCCGCCCCGAACGAACAAGCCGCGAAGAAAATCGCGGAGCTCGCTGCTCGCCTCGGCTACCGAACCAAAATCTACCAAGACTCCGAGGACGGCGCGTGGACCGCCGAGTGCTCCACGCGCACCCTCCTGAGCTATCAGACCGTGATCGCAGTCCAAGCCGAACTGCACATGCTTGCCGAACCGCTCGGTGGGTACATTGACGGCTGGGCCACCTTCGGCAACCACCAGACCGACCGCATCTAGCGCACCCCGAAGAGCAAATATCCCAGCACAAACTTCCGGAAATCTCACTAAAATACCACTCAACCGATTACACTCCTCACATGCCCGAATCCCGCGGAACAACCAAAGTCGGCTTTCAGAACCCCAACGGCCAGATCAACATCCGTCCCCTAAACCTCCCCGGCACCGACCACGGCCAGCGCCTTTATCAACTCGCCTGCACCCACTGCGGCATGAACTACGCCGCCAACGGCAGCGACATTCATCTTCGCAAATGCCCCGCCTGCCAAGGCGGCAACCCCAGCACCGCCGGATGGACACTCTAATACCGTCAGATCGGGACGCCAGTTATATGGAAACGTTCAGCTTTGGACTCTTTTCCGATCACCCGGCGAGCGTCATTCCGCTAGTCGACGGACGCCCATTCCCGGAGATACTCCGCGAGCATGAACTCGCTCACCAAGTCAATGTCCTCCGCCCGCTGAACTGGAAAAAGCAAGAACTGCCCCGCCTGACCTCGGGTGACCCCGCCCTCGGCCTCGATGTCCTCGGATGGCGCGGCGGTGACACCATCATCAGCCCCTTGCCTCTCCGGACCCGCGAACGCGTCCTGTTGCTTGTCTGCGGCTGCGGCGAACCCGGCTGCAGTTCGACCGAAGTCGATATGGAAGTCACCGAAGACCGAGTCATCTGGTCAAACCTTCGGACTTACATCACCAAGTATGAGCCCTATCCCAACTTCGGACCGTGGATCTTCGATCGCGCTCAATACGAATCTGAATGCCGTCGTGCCCACGACTCATTTGCAGCGTTCGTCGCCAGTCACCCAAAGCCAGAGTCATGACCAAAGAATCCCATGACACCCTCTCTTTCCAACTCGTCTACGGCTATAGGGAGCCCCTCGTCCTCCCCTGCGTCAACGCCCGCCCAACCCCCTTCCCTCGCCCCGGAGGGGCGAAGGATGATCCGTTACACTCAACCCATGCCCGAATCCCGCGGAATAACCAAGATCGGCTTCCTGAATCCGAACGGCCAGATCAACATTCGCCCACTCGGGCTGCCCGGCACCGACCACGGCCAATCGCTTTACCAACTGGCCTGCACCCACTGCGGCCATAACTACGCCGCCAATGGCAGCGACATCCACCTCCGCAAATGCCCCGCGTGCCAGAACGGGAGTCCTAGCACGTCAGGTTGGACCCCCATCCAGGCATGACAAGCAAGCTCAGCTCAAACCTCGCCAAGGGCTCTTACTCCCTCGGGTTTATGGCGACCCTACTCTCCGCTGGCGTCGTGATCACCCTCCTGATCGCCATGTTCCGTGATTCCGGACCGATCAAGTCGGGCCTTGCCCGCGAGAGTCTGATCCCGACGCTCGGGTTCGTCATCCTGTACGCGTCAACGGAGGCCGTGATCGGCTTGTTTCTCGGCCTGGGGGTCGTAAGGCGCACAACGGCGCGCGCACGCAAACAAGCGCTTTACGGCATCACGCTTTCGTCACTGGCGATTGTTTCAACAGCGATCATCGCTCTGTTCGTCATTCTATGAGCCGACACGATGCCGACACATTACCTCCCCACCCAACTCCTCCCCCTCGAACACGCCCACCTCACCCCCAGCACCCGCTCATCCCGCGCCGCCCTCGAAGCCTTCCTCGACGAGTCCTTCACCGAGATCGGCGCCAGCGGCCGCCTCTAAATCCGCGACTCTCCGCCTCCCTCTCCCGCCCCCGGCGGGAGAGGGCCGGGGTGAGGGCTCCTGCATCTACCCGGCTTCCCTTCCCCTTTGGGTGCCACGGCTTGCTGGCAAGCCGTGTCTTCCCTCCCCGCCCCCAAATCCGTCCCGATGTACGCCTTCGTGCGCAGTCTGCGCGACATGCGCCCGAATCCCCTTGATCCCGCCCCGCCGCGCGGTATCTTCGGGCCATGAACACAACCCAAACAGAACGACTCGACGCCGCCCGCTTTGACCTCCACAACCTCCGCGGCCCCAGCCACCACCCGGACCCCGACCCCAACACCCCCCTCGACCTGCTCGACCCCGACCACCTCGCCGACCTCACCGAGGCCCTGCTCGAGGACTGGGACAACCCCGGCTTCACCGAACTCGGCCTCTGCCGCGCCCACAAGCTCTCGCTGGTCCAGATCCGCGCCCTGGCCGCCGGCGCCGGCTTCCAGGCCGCCTTGACCCACATCCGCGCCCTCCGCGCCGCCCGCGCCCCCGACCTCGAAGCCCGCACCCGCGCCCTGGCCATCGAAGGCCTCTCCGACCTCGCCCGCTACAGACCCGCCAACGCCACCTTCGCCCAACAGATCCGCATCGCCCTCCAGGCGCTCCTCAGGCACACAACCCCATCCGCAGATAGCCCCGACCGGAAGGGAGGGGATGGCTTCGGCACCCAACCCGAACCGCCCCCCGATCCAACCACCGACCACCCAAAGTCTCACCCCGACCGCAACGCAAGCGATCGCTCCCACACCCACGCCGAACCTTCCCCCTCCCTCGCCCCGCCCCGCGGGGAGAGGGCCGGGGTGAGGGGTCTTCAAGAACCAACCGCCCCCAACCCCTCTCCCGCGCCCGCGGCGGAGGTGGCACGGCCAAGCCGCGACGGAGGCGGCCCGTCCTCAGAACGCCCCGACCCCAACCAAGCCGAACCTTTCCCCTCCCTCGCCCCGCCCCGCGGGGAGAGGGCTGGGGTGAGGGGTCTTCAAGAACCAACCGCCCCCAACCCCTCCCCCGCGCCCGCGGCGGAGGTGGCACCGCAACGCCGCGACGGAGGCGGCCCGTGCCCGTCGAACCACGAGATGCACGGGCACCACGCTGTACCGCCCCCGGCAACGCATGATCCCCGCATCCCCCAACCCCAACTCCCTACTCCGACCCCAGCCGATCCACAATCCGCGGCGGGTTCGCCATCTGCCCCAGCACCGCCGCCTCGTCCCGGCTGTGCCGCACCACGCGCGACTGATCGTGGCTCAGACGCAGCACCGGCCGCTTCTTGTTCTTGTCGCGCATCACCCACCCGTCCTGCACCATCACCTCCAGCGCCTCGTAACAGCCCGACGCGAACGCCGCCGTCTCCTCACGCCCGAACCGACCCGCGGCATGGCGCTGGATCAGATCCGCCAGCGTCCGCGCATCGCTGGTCTGCTCCAGCCACCCGATCATCAGCCCGAACGAGCCAGCCACCGGCAGCATCCTGTCCGCCCGCCGATAGCACGCCACCGGCGTGATGCGCCCGTTCTCGAGCGAGCCGACCTCGGCCCGCTCCGCCCCGCGCAGGTTCAGCTTGAACACGTTGTACCCGTCCGCCAGCGACGGGCACTTGCGCCCGTCCGAACTGAACAGGTCCACCATCCGCTTGGTGTGCGTCACGCCGAACGAGCCCAGCGACGCCGACCCCACGATCTCGCTCGTAAACCCGCCCAGGCTCAGCCACCGCCACGCCTTCTCCGGCGTCAGCCCGAGCCCCGCCTCCTTGGCGATGCTCACGCAGTGGTCCTTCAGGTCCGTAAAGCACCCGTTCGAGGCGTACCAGAACTGCGCAAACCGGATGTGGTTGCGGATCCCCTCGCGCACCCGCGTGGCGTAGCGATCGCGCACCCATGAAGCGTCCAACTCGCCGCGGTCCAGTTCCAGGATCGAGTACGCCGCCTCCCGCGCCGAGGTGTGCGCCAGCGTCATGCCCGCGGACAGGATCGGATCGGCGAACCCCGCCGACTCGCCCGCCAGGAACCAGTTTTCCCCGATCGGCCGCTCGGCCAGGTTCGACCAGTCCTTGCAGGTATCAAAGTTGCCCTCCGCCCGGGCGTTCTTGACCAGCGCCGCGATCTCCGGCTGCTCCGCCACCGCGCGGTGATAGATCTCCTGCGGCGTCTGCCCCGTCTCCTTGTACCACGCCGCCGGCACCACCAGCCCGATGCTCGTCCGCGTCGCCCCGATCGGGATGAACCAGATCCACCCGTACGGCAGACTCCGGATCTGGATCCGCGTCGCGCTCGTCCCGATCTCCACCGCCCACTCCGCGTTCTGCCAGTAATCCCAGAACGCGACGTTCTTCAGCTCGTTCGGTGACCACGTCGGGATGTCCATCGCCCGGCGGAACAGGGACACCGCGCCGGACGCATCGATGTAGTACCGGGCCGTGACGGTTTCCCCCGAGTCCAGGCGCAGCCCGTCGATCCGATCCCCGGTCCGCAGCACCTCGCGCACCTGCGTCTCTTCCCGAACCACGCACCCCACCGACTCGGCGTGCCGCAGCAGGATGTCGTCAAAGACCGCCCGGTCCACCTGGAACGCCGTCTGCTGCCGCTGCCCCTCGTACTTCGCCGGCCGTGCCTGATCCTGGAATGTCTCGATCGGCAGAAAATCAAAGCTCCACCGGTCGTGGTCCCGCCCCCAGGTGTACGACGCCCCGATCTTGACCGGGAACCCCGCGGCTTCGACCTTTTCCCAGACCCCCATTTCGTTGAGGATCGGCCCGATCGTCGGCAGCTGGCTCTCGCCGATGTGGTCGCGCGGGAACTTGGCCTTCTCCAGAATCAGCACCCGCAGCTCCGGGTTGTACGTGCGCAGCAGCGTCCCCGCCGTCGTGCCGGTCGGCCCGCCCCCGATGATCGCCACATCCCACGCCGACCCGTCCGACTGCGCCATCACAACTCCTCACGCACACACACCGGACCCGGAATGCACCGGCATCGGGCGGCCGGCGCAGTGTAACAAGAACCGCTCCGGTGCAGGCCCGCAATCCGGGTCCGCCCCGCGGTGCGGTGGGGTGTCCGACGCACTGCTAGAGTGACCAAACCCCCGTCAACCCCGCCCCGAGGGAGGCCGCCGCGTGATCATCGACTGCCACACCCACCTGAACAACTACCACGAGGACAAGGTCCGCGACATCGACGAATGTCTGGACAACCTCGAGCAGGACATGGCCGACTCGGGCACCGACGCCGCCTTCGTGCTGACCTCCTACAAGGTCACCCCGCACCGCCCGTCCACGGCGGCGGTGGTCGAGAAGATCCGCGACCGCACCAACATCTTCGCCGTCGCCGGCATCTCCTACCTGCACTACAAGCAGCGCGACCTCCGCGAGGTGGCCGACTTTCTGGAGTCCGGACTCGTCAAGGGCCTGAAGATGTACCCCGGTTACGAGCCCTTCTACCCCCACGACGGACGCTGCAAGGTCATCTACGACCTCGCCCGCGAGTTCGACGTGCCCGTCATGTTCCACTCCGGCGACACCTACGCGCCCACCGGCAAGGTGCGTTACTCGCACCCCCTGCACATCGACGACGTGGCGGTGGACAACCCGGGCATGAAGATCGTCATCTGCCACATCGGAAACCCCTGGATCCGCGACTGCATGGAGGTCGTCTACAAGAACGAGCACGTCTACGCGGACATCTCTGGGCTGACGCTGGGCGACTTCTCCGACCGCTTCGAGAAGTACATGCTCGACCAGGTCCGCGAGCTGATCACCTACGCGGGCGAGCCCAAGTACCTGCTCTACGGCACCGACTGGCCCATCGCCACCATGAAGTCCTACCGCAAGTTCGTCAAGACGCTCGACATCTCCGACGAGGAGCGCGAGCTGATCATGTGGAAGAACGCGGCCGAGCTGTTCAAGATCGACGTCTCCAAGCTCGCGGCCAGCCCGATCACCAGTTCGTGAAGTGCTCGGCGAATCGGCGCCAGCGTCCGACCGACGCGTCGTTGATTTCTGAACGCACCTGGTCGCGTGAGATGGTCCGTGTGACGCGGCCCTCGCGTTCGGGGTGCAGGCAGCGTTCGTCGAACTTGAGCCCCGCGTGGGACAGCAGGGCCCGGATGGCGGGCTCGGGTTCGCGGACCAGGTCCTCGTAGACCACCTCGTGCCAGGCCGCGCCGAACACGCCGGCGGCCGCGTCCATGACCCGGTCCGCGGAACCGACGAACCGGCGGCAGTCGTCCAGATCGCGGGCGTAGGCGTGGTCGGCCTTGAGCGGGGACGCGAAGCAGGACAGGCACACGTCGCGGGGATCGCGGCGCAGGCGGACGACGCGGACGCCCGGGACGATCCGGGCGGCTATGCCGAGCAGGAACAGGTTCATGGGGTTCTTGTCGGTCAGGACCTCGGCGCCCGGGCGAGACGCCGCGGCTTCGAGTTCCTCCCGGTAGATCGCGCTGGCCCGGTCGGGTCCGATCCCCCCCGGGCCGAGCCGGGAGACGACCCATGGCAGGGCCTGCGACTCGCCGCAGGCGCCGACCCGCGGGTGGGCGGCCAGGATCTGCTCGACCAGCGAGGTGCCCGAGCGGGGCACGCCGACGATGAGGACGATGCGGGCGGAGCCGGCGGGGGGGTCGGGCGTGGGCTCCGCATCGCGGAGGGCTTCGAGGCCCCGGGATTCCCACACCCCGGGGTCCACCGGGGTTCGGTTGCCGGCGGACTCGGCGCGGGCGGCGTTGCCCCGGCGGTAGGCCTCGAACGCGCCCGCGGGGTCGCCGAGTTGCTCGCGGCACGCACCGAGCATGAACCAGGCGTCGGCGCGGGCGTGGGGGTCGGGCGCTTCGACGAGGCGTTCGAGGATGGCCGCGGCTTCGTCGGATCGGCCGACCGTGCGGCGGAGGCGGGCGATGGCGAGTCCGATGCCGGGGTCGATCGTTCCCGCGGGGTCGGCGTGGGGGGCGAGGACGCGGTCGGCCTCGTCGGGGCGGCCGAGGTCGATGAGGCGTTCGCCGAGATCGCGCAGGGCCTCCGGCCAGTCGGGGCGGGTTTCCAGCGCGGCGCGGAGATGGTCGACGGCGTCCTCGGCGCGTCCGAGATCCGAGGCCGCCCGGGCCCGCTGGACGCGGAGCGTGGCGGCGAGCTCGGGGTGCTGCGTGCCGAGGATTGGGCTCGCGAGGATCGGGTCGAGGGCGGCGGCGGCGGCTCGGGGCATGCCGACCTGGAGGAGGGCCTCGGCGTGGAGCGCGGCGATCGGGGGCGTGTCCGGCAGGGATCGGTGCAGTGCTGTGGTGATCGCCAGTGCCTGGCGGAACCGGCCGGACCGCAGGAGGCGTTGGGCTTGGGCGGCGGCCTGTTGTGCGTTGGTTGGTGGCATGGACGGGAAGGATACGGCGGGTGCAAAAAAAGAACCCCGCCCGGCGGACCGGGCGGGGGTTCAGAACTCAGAACAGTTCTTGCGAACCGTCTTCGTCGTGCCGATTAGCGGCGACGACGGCCGGCGACCAGACCACCGAGGCCGAGGAGGGCCATGGCGGAGGGGGCGGGGGTGACGGTCAGCGAGCCGGACGAGAACGCGTCGTTCGTGAAGAACACGGGGTTGTCCGAGAACGCGGGGCCGGTGACCGAGAACGGAGCCGGGGCGCCGAGCACGGTGGAGCTGCTGTAGGACAGGACGCCCTCAGCGGTGCCGGTGACCGTGAAGGTGGTCACGAGGATGGGGTTGGTGGCGGTGAAGGGGGGGATCAGCGAGAACTGCGAGGCCTGGAGGCCGAGCACGGAGGCGCCGGAAGCGGTGCCCTGGCCGTTGAAGCCGAGGGCGGGGTTGTTCCAGGCGACCGCGGCGACGTTGCTGGCCGCGACGAACTCGCCGCTGGCATTGACGTTCGCGTTGATCGAGGACATGTAGGAGCCGGCGACGCCGGTCCAGCTGGCGGTGATGGTCGCGGTGGCGGTCTCGCCGATCGCGATCGAGGTCTTGTCGAACGTCAGGGCGACGTTCAGGGCGGACTGAGCGGAAGCGACGGTCGCGAGACCGGCGACGGCAAGCAGAGCGATGCTCTTCATTTCAAATCTCCTCACTTAAGTGCAAACGGTTTACGATGTACCGGAGTACCTACTTGGAAACGAACAACTCGTTCCTGACCCACGCAGAGCATACTCCACCCCCTGAAATCGTGCAAGGAGATTGTCCGCTCTGAATGGGGAATTTGCGATGCGAACCGAGAATCGGGCAAAAGGGAGGTTCTTGTTCGGAATTCGGCGTCCGATTCACGGGTGAAATCCCCGGGGTCTTTGGGATTATCAGGCGTGCAACGGGATTGGCGGGCGTTTGGAGGGTCCGAGAATGTGGTCGGGGTCGGGCGTCAGCCCATCCGGAAGGTGCCCCGTTCGCGATCCTTCATCGGGCCGGGGAAACGCAGCGCCTTGCCGTGGGCAACCACCCACACGCCGGGGGCCAGCACGCCGGTGGCGAAGATGGCCTCGGTGAGGTTCTGCAGGGCGTCGCTGCGCTTCATCTCGAATGGGCGCATCGCCCCGGTGAGGATGACGGGCACGCGGAGCCACTCGGCGAGGCGCTCGTGCAGGATCAGGCCGGTCTGGCAGAGGGTGTCGGTGCCGTGGAGGATGACGAGGCCCTCGGAGTCCGCGGGCGCGGTGGGCGGGCCGACGATCAGCTCGACGGCGCCGACGATGCGTTCGCGGTCCGCGTCGGTCAGGTGCAGCGAGTCTTTGTGCATCAGTTGGAGCGTGTTGACGACGGTGTCCTCGAGGCGGAGCAGGCTGAGCATGCCCTGGACGACGGAGGAGCGGTTTTCCAGCGAGCCGCTGTGCTCGTCGTAGGTTTTCTCGATGGTTCCGCCGGTGGAGATGAGGGTGATCCGTCGCATCTGTATAAGGTTAGCACCCGGCGGGCCCGATTCACGGGAAGGCGCCGGGTCCTCCGTGTGTTTGACCGCTGGGAGCGTTGATCATGCCGACCGCGAATCTACCGGACGCGTACGCCCGCATCCGCGGGCTCTTCGAGGCGGGGGACTTCCGCGGCGCGTTGGCGGCGGTGGACGTGGTGCTCCGGCAGCAGCCGGGGGACATCCGCTTTCTGGGGCTTCGGATCAGCAGCCTGCTGCTGCTTTCACGCCAGGTCGAGGCCGCCCGGGCCACGCGCCGGGCGCTGCGGGTGGTGGGCAACCCGCAGCAGCGGACGATGCTGGTGGTGCAGTTCGCGGACGCCTGCGCTGGGCTGACAAAGTTCGACGAGGCCCTGGAGATCGCGCGGGCGGAGCACGAAGCGCGTCCCGACGATCGGGTGCTGCTCGCGGCGTACGCGCGGCTGCTGAACCTGCTGGGCCGGTCCGAGGAGTCGGCGGACCTGACGCGTCCGTTGGTCGAGGCCGGTGACGACTCGGTGGAGATCGCCTCGGCGTTCGGGCAGTCGGTGCTCCGGACCGACGAGGCGCGCAAGGCGGCGACGCACCTGGCCGAACTGCTGGACCGTGACGTTTCCGCGGACTCGGCGACGCGGGCGTTCGCGCTGACGCAGCTCGGGCACCTGCTGGACCGTACCAAGCGGTACGACGACGCGTTCGCCCGGTACGCGGAGTCGAACCGGCTGTCGAACGCCGTGTACGACGACCGGGCGACCCGGTCGAAGGTCCGGTTCGTCGAGGAGGCGTACGCGCCGGGGCGGATGGCGAACGCGGTGCGCGTGCCCGTCCCCGAGGGCTCGGCGCGTCCGGTGTTCATCGTGGGGATGCCGCGGTCGGGCACCACGCTGACCGAGCAGATCATCGCCTCGCACCCCCGGGCGTTCGGCGCGGGGGAGCTGGGCTTCGTGAGCGAGGCGGTGCGCGAGCTTGGGAGGCGATCGGAGCAGGCCGAGGCGATGTTCGCCGACCGGGTCGACGCCCGGCATCTGTTCGAGGCGGCGGCGTACTACCGGGACGAGGTCGGGCGGCTGGCGGGGGAGGCGTCGCCGGCGGTGATCACGGACAAGCTGCCGCACAACTTCTGGTACCTGGGTTTCATCGCCCAGGCGTTCCCGGACGCGCGGGTGATCCACTGCCGGCGGGACCCGAGGGACACCTGCCTGTCGTGCTTTTTTCAGTCGCTCAACGCCGGGCACGGCTACGCCTTCGACCTTCGGACCTGCGGGCAGTACTACCGGCACTACCGGCGGGTGATGGCGCACTACCGCACGCTGGCGTCGGATCCGCGGTCGGGGCTGAAGATGCTCGAGGTGGACTACGAGAACACGGTGGCGGACACGGAGGCCCAGACGCGTCGGATCCTGGACTTCATCGGGCTGGAGTTTGATCCGGCGTGCCTGCGGTTCAGTGAGAGCGACCGCGTGGCCCGGACGCTCTCGTTCGAGCAGGTCCGCCAGCCGGTCTACCGGTCGTCGACGCGCCGGTACGAGCGGTACGCGGCCCATATCGGGCCGCTGGTCGAGGCCCTGGGGGACGCGGTGGACGGGGTCCCGGAGACGGCCGGGGGGGCCTGAAGCGGGTCCGCGGGCGGGGGCTTCCGGGCGGCCGGTCCGGTGTTCGATTGTGTTCCGCGTGCGTTCGGCGCGCCAAGGATCCGCTCATGATGCCCTCCCAAAGCAACGCGCAGCCCAACCAGCAGCAGTCCCCCCAGCAGGTGTTCGAGCAGGCCCGGCGGATGCTGGCTCTCGGCGACGCCCACGAGGCCGCCCAGCGTGCCGCCCTGCTGCGATCGCACTTTCCCGGCCAGACGCCGATGGTGGCCCTGCACGGGCTGGCGGTGGCGGCGCTCGGGCTGCACGAGCTGGCGGTCGAGGACCTTGCCGCGGCGGCGGACGCGACGGAGAGCGCCCTCAAGGAGCGTGCGTCCGACGACGTGAACCTGCCCCGGATCGCCGACCAGCTCATCCGGCTGACCACGCAGCTGGCCCGTTCGTATGAGGCGATGGGGCGGCGGGCGGAAGCGGACGCGGCGCTGGCGCGGGCGCTGGGGGTCGATCCGGAGGACCCGTTCGCCACGCAGGCGAAGGTCGAGATGCTCGCGGGACGCGCCGAGATCGACGCGGCGCGGGCGTTTCTGGACGAGGCGAACGGGCTCGGGCTGGAGGAGCTCCCGGCCGCGATGTCCGCGGCCGCCGTGGCGTTGGCCCGGCGCGACACCAGCGCCGACGAGTTCCGCATGCTGGCTTTGCGTCTGCGGGCGCTGACCGAGGCGGTCGGCCTGGACGCGGTGACCCAATCGATGGCCCTGCGGCGCTGCGGGGAGTTGTTCGACCGGGCGGGCGAGGGCGACGACGCCTTCCGCGCGTTCACGCGGGCGGCCAACTTCAAGCGCGGCACGTTCGACGCCGCGGCGCACGCCCGGGTGACCTCGGGCGTGATCTCGGTCTGGACCGCGGCGGCGATGGACAAGGTCAAGAAGCCGACGGCCGGGGGTGCGGGCGTGGTGTTCGTGGTTTCTGCGCCGTGCTCCGGGGGCGAGGAACTCGGGCGGGCGATGGCCGCGCACGATTCGGTTGCCTCCGCCGGTCCGAGCGAGGTGCTGACGATGGCGGCGCTGCGCCAGGCGGGGGCCAAGGGCACCAAGCACCGGCCGGTGGTCACCAACCCCTCGCAGCTCCGCGGGTCCCAGCTCGGGGAGCTCGCGAAGCTGTACATGGCGCAGACCGCGCGGAACGCCTATCCCGGGGGCCGATCGGTGCTGGTGGACTCGTCTCCGCTGCACACGCACCTGATCGGCCTGGCGGCGATGGCGATGCCGGAGGCGAAGTTCGTGCTCGTGCGTCGCGAGCCTCGGTCGAACGCGTTGGCGTGCTTCTTCGGCGCCACGCCCGGGCACCACCCATACGCGCGGGATCTGGCGACGACCGCGTCGTACCTGCGTGACGTGCGGATGCTGATGGATCACTGGGCGTCGGTGCTGCCCGCGATGGGCTGCACGGTGGTCGAGACCTCGCGGGAGGCGCTGGTCGCGGATCCGGACGCGGAGACGGCCCGTGTCATGGCGGCCATCGGCCTGGACGGCACCGTCGCCGGGCCCCGGTTCGGTGCGGAAGCGGCCGACCATCCGGACCGCTACGCCAAGCGGCTCGGGCCGGTGGAGCCGTTCTTCGCGCCCGGCGCCGGCGAGACCGCCGCGCGGACGGGCTGAAGCGGTTCGCATGGACGACGCGCTCGCCAAGCTGCTGGCCTCGCTCGACCGCCCCGCGGCGCGGGCGACGCACCCGGCGGCCCAGCCGGACGCGGTGCTGCTCGCGGCGTGCTCGGTGCACCACACGCGGGGCACCGGGCCGGGCGGGCAGCACAAGCACAACAACCAGACCGCGGTGGTGCTTACCCACCGTCCGACCGGGATGACCGCGCAGGCGTCGGAGCGCCGCAGCGCCGAACAGAACAAGTCGGTGGCCCTGCGTCGGCTGCGCTTGGCGCTGGCGGTGGGGCACCGCGAGGCGGTGCCCGCGGGCGAGATCCGCAGCGGGTTGTGGCGCGAGCGGACCCGGGGTGGTCGGATCGTGCTCAGCCCGAAGCACGCCGACTATCCGACGATGCTGGCCGAGGGGCTGGACGTGCTGGCGGCGTCTGGCTTTGACCCGAAGAAGGCGGCGACCCGGCTCGGGGTCTCGCCGAGCCAGTTGGTGCGGATGATCGCGGACCACCCGCCGGCGCTGGTGATGGTCAACGATCGTCGGGGTGACCGGGGCGAGCATCCCCTGCGGGGCTGATGGCGAAGCCAGGCCTGGATCGGCAGCGGCCTGCGTGATGCGGGTCTTTTCCGCACCGTTCAGCCCGATTTTCTTGTGCATTTGCTTGTCGACTGGGTGGATTGGCGCATGTTGTGGGCGGGCGAGGACCCGCCCGTGTTGTTCAAAGAGGAGGAGTCCGATGCAGATTCGTACCGCCGCGGCGTTGGCCGCGATTGTTGTGGCCGCCCCGCTTGCGATGGGCGGCGTGTTCTTTGATGAGGGCGTCGACGGCGACCTGTCGAACGACCGGTTCAATCCGACCGTGTTCAACCTGGGGGCCGGCGGCAGCTCGTTCATCATGGACGTGATCGACTCGGACCAGCCGCAGGGGGACCTGGACTACTTCACGGTGGTGATCGGCGACGGCCTCGCGATCGATTCGATCGTGCTGGCGGAGTCGTTCAACCCGGGGGGCGGGTTCGACAACGTGGCGTTCATCGCGTTGCAGATCGGGCCGATCGTGACGGTGGATCCGGCTTCGCCGAATCCCGCGCCGCTGGCGGGGTTCGTGATCGGATCGCCGAACCTGATCGGCACGAACATCCTGCCGACCCTGGCGGGCGACGTCGGGCCGACGCTGGGGTCCGGGGAGTACGCGTTCTGGGTGCAGCAGACGGGCGAGAGCCTGACGCGGCTGCGGCTGGATTTCAATGTTGTGCCGGCGCCGGGTGCGATGGCGGTGCTCGGGCTGGCCGGGTGGGCGGGGGTCCGCCGGCGTCGGTGACCGGGTATTGATCGAAACTTGACGCCCCGTCCGGCGATCGGACGGGTTTTTTTTGTTGGGTCTTGCAGGGAACGGCCCGTGTGACCATACTGGGTGGATTGCGTGGGTCGCAAAGTCAGGTCGAAGGAGTGCGAATATGGTGCGTGCGATCGTCGCGGTCGGATTGGCGGGGTTGGCCAGCGGCGCGGCGGCGCAGAGCGGGCTGGTGGTGAGTTTGACGTTCGACCGGACCGCCACCGCGGTCGGTGAGACGTTCAATGCGACGATCACGGCTTCGTGGGACGGTCCGGTCGGGTCGTATCTGTCGTCGGTGAACTTCGATCTGATCGCGAACATCGACGGTGCGAGGGTCAACAGCGTGGCGCCGGTCGCTTGGAACAATCCCGCCTTGGGTTTCGACGGGCAGGGCGTGGCGTCGGGCGCGGACGTGCTGGGCATCAATGCGGCGCAGTTCTCTCTGATCCCGCCGTTCTCGGCGACCAACCCCATCTTGATCACGCGGATCGGGATGACGGTCACGTGCAACGAGGTCGGTCTGCTGACCTACTCGGTCCGTTCGACGGCCCCCGCGGGCACGGGGGCGTTCTCGGTCACCGGGCCGGGGTTCTCCGATCCGGTCGTGTTCTTCGGGGAGGGCTCGTTCAGTTCGATGTCGATGCTGGTGTGCCCGACGCCGGGCGTGCTCGGGGTCGCGGGGCTGGGTGGTGTTGTGCCGGCACGGCGGCGACGGGGATAGTACCGGGAATCGTGCTCTTCGGGGACGAAGCGCACGGCACCGTGCATGCCAAGCCGGGCCGTCGGCTCAGCGGCGGGACCACCACTCGATGGTGAAGGCGTGGGCGTGGCGGTCGTCGCGTTCGTGGGTTTCGGCGCGGTCGAGCTGCCAGAGTTGGTCGTTGAAGGCGGGGAATGTCGTGTCGCCCTCGACGGCGGCGTGGACGCGGGTCAGGGTGATGTGGGTGGCCAGGGGCAGGGCCTGGCGGTAGATCTCGCCGCCGCCGATGATGCAGATCTCGTCGGGGATTTCGGGGTCGGCGGCTCGGGCGGTTTCGAGCATGGGGGTCGCGATCGTGATCGCCTCGTCGAGCGAGCGGGCGACGGTGACGCCCTCGGTCGGCTGCATCGTGCGTGAGATGATGATGTTGGGGCGTTTGGGCAGGGGTTTCTGGAAGAGTTCGTCGAAGGTCTTGCGGCCCATGATGACGGGGCGGCCGAGGGTGGAGCGTTTGAAGTGCTTGAGGTCGTCGGGGAGTGACCACGGGAGGCCGCCGTCGATGCCGATGACGTTGTTCTCGCTGGCGGCGGCGATGAGGACGATGTGGGGCGGCACGGGAGCCTCGCTTCGCTCGGGCTTGGGGAGGCCCGCTCGCTGACGCTCGGGGCTGGTCGGGGAAACCCGTCGCTGACGCTCCGGGCTCGCAGGAGACGGTCGGCTTTGGGTCAGACGGCGACCTGGGCCCGGATGGCGGGGGCGGGGTCGTAGTTGAGCAGTTCGAAGTCTTCGTACCTAAAGGCGAAGAGGTCGGTGACCTTGGGGTTGAGGCGCATGGTCGGCAGGGCGCGGGGTTCGCGGCTGAGTTGCTCGTTGACCTGGGGGAGGTGGTTGAGGTAGATGTGGGCGTCGCCCAGGGTGTGGATGAACTGGCCGGGGCGGTGGCCGGTGACCTGGGCGAGCATCAGGGTGAGCAGGGCGTAGGAGGCGATGTTGAAGGGCACGCCGAGGAAGAGGTCGGCGGAGCGTTGGTAGAGCTGGCAGTTGAGCCAGTCGGGGCCGCCGTCGGTGGCGCGCTGGACCTGGAACTGGAAGAGGCAGTGGCAGGCGGGCAGGGCCATCTGGTCGAGCTCGCCGGGGTTCCAGGCGGTGACGATGTGGCGGCGGGAGCAGGGGTTGGACTTGAGGCTGTGGACGAGGTTGGTGATCTGGTCGATCTGGCGGCCGTCGGGGGCGGTCCAGGAGCGCCACTGGTGGCCGTAGACGGGGCCGAGGTCGCCGGTTTCGGGGTCGGCCCACTCGTCCCAGATGGTGACGCCGACCTCGTTGAGGCTGCGGGCGTTGGTGTCGCCCTTCAAGAACCAGAGCAGCTCGTGGATGATCGACCGGGTGTGGACTTTCTTGGTGGTGACCAGGGGGAAGCCGACGCGTTCGCCGGTGGCGATCTCGCGTTCGCGGGCGCCGGGGTAGTCGTGGTGGAGGAGGTAGCGGGACTGGTGCCCGAAGATCGAGATGGTGCCCACGCCGGTGCGGTCGTCGCACGGGGTGCCCTCGGCGAGGCAGCGGCGGAGGAGGTCGTGGTACTGGAGCATGGCCCGAGTGTAGTGGAGGGGGTGGGGTTAGGGGTGACTAGGAGGGTGGGCAATGGGCGATGGGCAATGAGGGATGCGTGTGGGGGGGGTCAGTCTGCGGTGGGGGGGTAGATGATCCAGTCGGCTTGGAACTCGGGGGCGGTGGAGGGGCTGCGGGTGTACCGGTCGGAGAGCGACGAGACCGACGGGATGTTCTTGTCGTCCGGGCGGCGGGCTTGGTTGTCTTGGCCGTTGCTGCCAACGAAGTAGACGTGGGGTACGCCGTCGATGAGGCGGTACTTGATGGGGCGGCCGGGGTCGAAGGGGTCCTCGGGGATGGTGGGCAGCAAGGCGGGGGTGAGTTCTTCGAGGGTGTCGGGCCAGCGGCCGGTGCGCTGGTGGTGGATGTGCAGGGCGATGGTGGTGAGGGTGGCGTTGGTGTGGGCTCGGGCGCGGTGGGCGTTCTCTACCGCCCGGGTGAGCGCGGGGGTGAGGGTGGCCGCCATGGCGTATCGGCGGCTTGATCCGAGGGTTTCTTCCTGCTTTGCGATCTCCTTGCGGATGCGGAAGCTCTCTGCCGAGCCGGGCGGTGCGGCCAGCAGCGCTCCGGCCAGATCGATGAGGCGGGCGTTGATCTCGTCCTGGTCGCGGCGAGAGCCGAACGCGACCATGGCGAGGGGGCCCGCAACGGGCGTGAGCAGGCTGTTTTCGAGGTCCGCCCCGTCGATCGTGATCGCGTCGACATAGCGGGCCAGGCGCAGGCCCTCGGCGGTCAGGTGCCCGTCGCCGTGGCCGTCGTCCGTGTAGGCGCGCTGGAGGAAGTCGGCGAACACGCGGCGCTCGGTCTCCAGGTCGAGGTCGCGGGCGATCCGGCCGGACACGGCTGCGGAGTGGGCGAGGGCGGCAAGGTGGGACTCGTCGAGCAGATTGGGGTGCTCGTGCAGGATTTGGAGCAGAGCCGTTTCGCCCGTGGACTGGATGGCGATCGCGACGAGCGAGGCGATGAGCGTGTGCTCCTGCCCGATGAGGCGGGCGGTGTCGAACACGGTCTCGAGCGAAGCGCCCACGCGGTCGGCGTCTTGCGACTGTGCGGCGGCGAATGCATCGAAGGCGATGAGTTGCGCGTTGCTGCGGGCGTGGCCGAGCCAGGGCAGCAGCACCTCGATGAGGAGCCCGGACTGGGCTGGGTCGTCGGACGGCGGGAGCATTCTGTATTCGATGGAGCCGTCCTCGGCGGGAACCTCCTCGTACCGGTCGGAGTAGAGCAGGCCGAGGACGGGCCGGCGTGACGCGGCGATCGCGGCGTCGATCTGTGGCCTTACGCGGGCGTGGGCGGCGCGGAGTTCGTCGTAGGCTCGCGCGTCCGGCCGTGCGTACGGATACTGCTCCATCGCGTGCGGTCGGAGTTCGTTGCCTTGTTCGTCGTGCGTTTTGAAGGACAGCAGCGTGCGGAACTCGGGCGACCAGGCACGCTGGAGGTCGTCGAACGCGGGGAGGGCGTGCTGGCTTGGCGGATGGTCGGCGTTGCGTTCATTGAGTTCGGCGAGGTAGTTGTGCGTGATGCTCGGGCTGCCGGTGTTGAAGCGGACGAAGAGGACGGCGTAGACGCCGATCATCGCGAGCAGGCTGATGCCGATGGCCTGCAAGACGCGTCGGCGGGCCTGCCAGTGCCAGGGGCGTTTGCGGCGGGCGCTGCGGCGGAGGAGTTTGGCGACGGTGGTGGGGTCGCCGAGGGATTCTGCGGTGTCCTCGGGCGTGCGGCCGGCGGACAGGGCGTCCTTGGCGTGGGCGATGAGTTCGCGGGCGATGTCGGCGCGTTCGGACTTCCAGAGGCGGGTGGTGCGGACGATGGCCGCGATGCGGTCGGAAACCGGCGCGGGCAGGTCGGCAGCGGCGATGAGCGCGTCGGGTGTGGTGCGGCGGGCGCCGGGTTCAGCGTGCGTGGCGGCGTCGGGCGGGGTGCTCATGCCGGGGCCCCCCGGATGATGCCCAGCGCCGTGAGCGCGCCGGCGAGGTTGTTCCACTGTTCGAGGTCGGCCTTGAGCTTCTTGCGGCCCTTGCCGGTGAGGCTGTAGTACTTGCGTTCGCGCCCGTTGTCGGCGGCCTGCCACTCGGCCTCGATGAGGCCCTTGGCCTCGAGGTTGTAGAGCATGGGGTACAGCGTGGACTGGCCCATGGCGAGGACGCCGTCGGTGCGGGCGTCGAGGGCCTCGACGAGTTCGTAGCCGTACATGGCGCGGTTGGAGAGCAGGTGGAGGACGGCGGTGGGCCCGGCCCCGCGCATCAGTTCGCGTTCGATCTTCATGGATGCCTCCCGGGGCCTCATGGTTGGCGGCCCATACTATGTACGCCATAGTGTACGGCCCGGTTGCGGGCCGGGGGCGGTTTTCTGTGCCGCGGGTCAGCGCCGGGCGGTTTGGGCGGGTTCGGCGGCCGGGGCCGGGCGGGGGGTGAGCCACTTGCGCCGGAGGGCTTCACGCTCTTTCGGGGACCAGAAGTGGGCGGTGAAGCGGTGGTCGAGCAGGGCGTTGACGTACTCGGGGTTGTCGGCCATGCGGGCCTTGAGGTTGTCCACGCGGGGGCGGAGGCCGTGCTGGTCGGCGGTGTTGGTGCGCTCGATGCGGACGGACTTGGTGCCCAGGAACTCGTTGACGACCTGGCTCTTGACGGCGTCGTCGAGTTCGGTGCGGAGGACGAGGAGCTGGAAGGGGCCGTTGGTGTAGGTGGCGTGGCCGGCGTCCCACGGGAATGGGGTCTGGTAGACGTCGATGCCGAGGGTGGCGGCGGGTTCTAAATCGAACCAGTCGGTGGTGACGTGGTGGGGGTAGCGGTCGAAGAAGGCGGCCTCGACGGACTCGGGGGTCATGGCGGCGAGGCCGCCGGCGGCCATGGCCTTGGGGCTGAGCCAGTTGGAGGGGAAGTAGAGGAAGGCGGAGATGTTGGTGGCGACGGGCTCGCGGACGAGGGCGATGAACTTGCAGGGTTTGCCGCGGCCGATGATGCGGTCGTGGACCATGCGGTCGGAGTGCCAGTGGTCGCGCCACATCCCGGTGCCGCCCTGGGTCCAGGCGGGGTCGAGGCGGCGCTTGCGCCAGTGCTCGGGGCGGAGGGTGTGAGACTTCAAGACGAAGACGCCGCGGGCCTTGCGGAGGGCCTTGTAGACCGCGGCGGATGCGGTCTTGGGCATGCTGTAGACGACGACGGGCTGGCGGCCGGCGGCGTAGGTGAGTTGGGCTTTGACGCGGTCGCGGAGGATGTGGCGGTGCCAGTTGAAGCGTTTCTCGGCTTCCTTGATGTGGGGGAAGGGGTTGATGGGCATGCCGGTGGCAGGGTACACGCGTTCAGCGGTCGGGGTCGGGCGGCGTGGGCGTGTGGGCGGGTGGATCAGGGTAGATCACCCAATCGGCGGCGGGCGCGTTGGGCCAAGTTTGGCCAGGGGCGAGGGTGTTGAAGCTGCGGACGGCGTCGGTGGCGTAGGGGCTGGCGGGGTTGGGCACGGGCGGGGTGCCATTGTCATCCCGGCGGTTGGCGCCGTTGTAGTAGAGCGTGGGTCCTGCGGCGGTAAGGCGGTACTTGATGGGGTTGCTGATGGGATCGAAGGGGTCGGCGGGCAGGGCGTCGAGCAACGCGGGGACGAGGGGGTGGAGCGTGGGCGGGTATGCGCCGTGGGCGAGGCGGTGTCGGTGCAGGGCGATGGCGACGAGGGTGGCCTCGGCCTCGAGTTGCACAACGTGCTGGCTGTAGAGGGCGCTGCCGAGGGCGGGGAAGAGCGTGCGCGCGACCACCGGGGCGTCGGAGGTTTCGGAGAAGAGGCGTTCGGACTCGACGCTGATGTAGGCGGCGGCGCCGGCGGGGCCGGCGTCGCGGGCCGCGGTCGCCTGGGCGATGAGGTCGTCCTGCCACACGAGGTTTTGGGCGCGGGTTCCCAGGCTGGGGGCGAGGAGCGGGGCCATCGCCGCGTTCTCGTCCGGGATGATCTCGCGGATCAGATTGTTCCCGTGGTAGATGCTGTCGAGTCGGCGGATGCCGACCTTGGTGAGGCGTCCCTGCGGGCCGGGGGAGAACGTGCGGTCGAGGACGTCGGAGAGGGTGAGCAGTTCGTGCTCGATGCGGAGTGTGGTGTGGCGCCGGGCGGTCTCGGCGAGGTCGGCCTGGAGTGCGGCCAAGGCGGGCTCGTCGAGCAGGTCCGGGTGGTCGGCGAGGGCGCGGCGGATGCGCTTGGCGGCCTGTTCGACGGCGCGGAGGGCGATGATGTCTGCGAGGAAGATGGGGATTTGGCGGACCTGGCGGGCGATGGCGAGCGACGCGTGGACATCGGCGGTGAATCGGTCCGCGTCGTTGTGGACCGCGGCGTGGTCGGCGTCGATCAGGAGCAGGGCGGTGGTGATGGACGCGTGGCCGATGCCGGGGATGCGGAGAAAGATCGCCGATTCGAGCATGACGGGGTCGGTGGGGACCGGGTCAAAGAGGGCGAGGTCTTCGGGGGTGGGTCGGGCGAAGTCGGCACCGAGGGTTTCGAACGCGGCGGCGGCGCGGGCGTCGGCGAGTTCGGGCTCGAGGGTGCGGACGAGGTCGGCCAGGGCCGCGAAGTCGGGGTCGTGCGGGGCGACGGCGCGGAGGTCGCGGTAGGGGTCGTCGGCGGGGGGCGGGTTGGCGGCGCGCCAGGCGTCGTCGAGGCGTTCGTAGACGGGGGCGGCGCGCCGTGACGCGGGGACTGAGGCCCAGGGGGCGTTGAGTTCGGCGGCGAGGTCGCGTGCGGGCCGCGGGTCGTGGCGGTAGGCGCCGGCGGCGCGGGCGTAGAGCAGTGCGAGGGCGACGAGTAGGGCGGCGGCGATGGTGAGGGGGATGGCGCGGCGGAGGGTTCGGTGTGTCCCGTGCATGCGGGGGTTTACCGGTGGGGACGGGGGAGGATTCGGGTCACTCTCGGGGTTGGAGGGTGACTTCGTTGGTGTGGTGGAGGCGGCCGCGGCGGTGGGACAGGGTGATGGTGTCGCCGGGGGCGTAGTCGGCCAGGACGCGGATGAGTTCGTGGAGGTCGCGGGTGGGGCGGTTGTTGATGGCGGTGATGAAGGAGCCGACGGAGAGGCCGGTGCGTTGGCGGGCGCCGGCCGGGAGGCCGCTGACGCGGACGCCGGTGCCGTCGCCGTTCTCGATCTCGATGCCGAGGGTGGCGGGCAGGTCGGAGCCGCGTTCGGCGACCATGGGCAGGCTGGTGATCCAGTCCTGGTAGGCGGCTTCGAGCTGGTTCTGGTCGTCGAATCCGAGTGTTTGCCGCAGGGCGGTCAGGCCGGTGGGGTCCTGGTCGAAGGTGCGGGTGTAGGTGCGGTAGAAGTCGGTCAGTTTGTTCTGGTCGAGGAGGAAGAGCATGACAGCGCGGGACTGGGCGTACTGGGCGAGGGGGCGGTTGGAGGTGAGGCGCACCATGCTGGTCGTGGCCAGTTCGGCGATGGGGGTGAGGCGGCGGGCGTCGCGGAGGCGTTTGACGATGTTGGTGCGCCAGGAGGGGACGGGGGTGAGGTCGTTGTTGACGATGTCGTAGTCCTCCACCAGCGACGCGAGGCCCTCCTGGATCCACGGGGCGTGGGTCTGGCCGAGGCGGCCCATGTCGCGCCAGTGCAGGACGTGGATGAGTTCGTGGCGGAGGGTGGCGCCGTGGTCCTGGGCGACAAGGCGACGGCGGTTGTGGTCGTAGGCCCCGCCGATGGTGGAGATGCCGGCGCGGGCCTCGGGGCCGAAGGTATCCAGGGCCCAGCGGGCGAAGCCGGCGCGGTCGGGGAGGATGACGGTGGCCCAGGGGTCTTCTGCGAAGGCGTTGTCGGCACGCAGTTCCGTGAAGACGGTGGTGGTGATCCAGTCGCTGAGCAGGGCGAGTTCGGCGGCGGCCTCGTCGGTGGCGGTGGGGCCGTGGGCGGAGAGCAGTTCGATCTTCCAGCGGTCGAGCGTGCGGGCGTCGGCCTCGCGGCCGGTCAGTTGTTTGCCGGTGGCGACGTCGGCGTTGCGCCGGGCGGCGAGGAGTTCGGGCCAGCGTCGGATGAGTTCGGCGAAGAAGTCTGTTTCCCGCAGGGTTGCCAAGTGCGGGTCGCGTCGGAGGGTCCGCACGTCGGAGAAGCCCAGGGCGATGGCCTTGGCGAGGTGCTGTTCGGCCTCGGACGGATCGTTGCGGAGGGCGGCGACGGCGGCGAGGTTGTACCAGGGGGTGAAGGTCGTGGGGTCCTGTTCGGCGTGGGCGCGGAAGTAGGACTCGGCGCGGACGAGGTCGCCGGACTCGACGGCGGCGATGCCCGCGGCCTCGATCTGGGCGGCGGTCATGCGGGGGCGGTTGGGGTCGGGCTGGAGCGTCAGGAAGCACAGCAGCGCGAGCAGCGGGGCGATGGGTGCGGGCATGGGACCACCTTATCCGAAGCCGCGCCGGCGGCAAGGGGTGTCGGGCCGATGTGCGCGAAACGGCGCACGGGGGCGGACATGCGGGCTAGGCGTGGGTCGTCCGCGCTTCGATGAGTCGCTGGAGGGCCGCGGGGTAGGCCTCGAGTTCGAGGGCGAAGACGCGCCTGGCGAGGTCGTCGGCGGTGTCGTCCGGGGAGACGGGACAGCGCATCTGGAGGACGGCGGGGCCGGTGTCGTAGTGCTCGTCGACGAGGTGGACGGTGCAGCCGGACTCGGTGACCTCGCCCCGGCGGGCGGCGTCGATGACGGCCTGGTGGACCTTCGTGCCGTGCATGCCCTTGCCCCCGAAGGCGGGGAGGAGCGCGGGGTGGATGTTGACGATGCGGCCCCGGGTGGCGGGGGTGACGGGCACGAGGCGGAGGTAGCCGGCCAGGACGATCAGGTCGGCGTGGTGCTCGGCCACGAGCGCGTCGAGGCGGGCTGCGGGGATGTTGCCGGGGATGATCTCGGCCGGGATGGCGTGGTCGCGTGCGATGTCGAGCCCGCGGCAGGGCTTGCTGGCGACGACGGCGGCGACAGCGGCGTTGAGCTGGCCGCACGCGATGCGTGCGAGGATGTTCTCGAGCGTGCGACCGGACCCGGAGAGGAGCACGATCAGGCGGGCGTGCGGGCTGGCGGCGGGGTCGGGGCTCATCGGAGCGCTTGTGCGGCGGCGTCGCGGGATTCGACGATGGTGAGCATCTTATCCATGCGGGTGAGCTTGAGCATCTGGGCGATCTGGGGGTCGAGGGCGCAGATCACCAGGCGGCCCCCGGCTTTGGCGCAGGCGTGGTGGAGGCTGATGAGCGAGCCGATGCCGGCCGAGGCGAGCATGGCCACCTTCGACATGTCGATGACGAGCTTGTGGGCACAGCGGGCGGCGGCGTCGAGCAGGTCGTGCTCGATGGGTTTGGCCTCGTGCTCGGAGTATCGCTCGCAGAGGACGGTTGCGACGGCGATGCCGCCGGCGTCGACGATCTGGGCGTGGGTGGTCTCCGCGAGCGGGGTGCCTTCGGGGGCGGGGTCGGCCTGTTTCTTGCCGAAGAGGTCTTTGAGTCCCATCGTCAGGCTCCTTGCTTGTTCTCGGATGGCGCGGGCTGGAAGGGGACGGGCACGCCGTCGCGGAGCGCGACCATGGTCAGGGTGGCGCTGGTCACGTGGACGCGGTCATGGGTTTTGCAGCGTTCGGCGTAGACCTCGACGGTGACGTCGATGGAGGTGCGTCCGAACCGGGTGGTGTGGGTGTGGAGGCTGACGATGTCGCCCACCCCCACGGGGGCGCGGAAGTCGACGCGCTGGATCGACGCGGTGACCCAGTCGAAGTCGCCGTGCCGGCGGGCCTCGACGAAGCCGGCCTGGTCGATGTAGGAGAGCACGACGCCGCCGAAGATGGTGCCGTAGGGGTTGGTCTCGCGGGGCATGGTGACCACGCGGAGCGCGACCTGGTCCTCGTTGAGGGGGGGCGGGGGCATCGGTTGAGTGTACGCGTTCGGGCCGGAGGGCGGGGTCATTCGCCGATGAACCAGCGGAGCCGGTAGTTGCCCTTCTCGAAGACGACGTCGAAGCCCGTCCACTTCAGGTCGGCGCGTCCGGAGCGGGGGACCTGCATGCGGAACTCGTTGCGGCCGATGGTCTGGAGGTAGATCCCCGGCGTGTTCTCGCCGAAGGGCATGGCGTTGAAGAGCTTGAAGACGTCGCGCTGGCGTCGGACGACCTCGTCGAACGCGGTGCCGGGGTCGTAGCCGCGGATGCGGAACTCGTCGCGGGTCTGCCGGGAGAGGACCTGCTCGACGAAGAGTTCCTTCTCGTCGTTCTGGATCGTGGAGACGATGTGGGACATGAGGTGCTGCACGGTCTTGGCGTGCAGGACGACGGTGTCGTCCTCGAGCACCTCGCGGATGCCGCCGGTGGGGGGGCGGAGCACGTCGGGGCGGACGGCGGTGCGTTCGTCGGGGATCTGGGTCTGGGCGCCGGGCAGGGATGAGAGCAGGCCGCGCCGGGAGACGATGCGTTCTTCGGTGCAGGCCGCCAGAGCGAGCAGGGCGATCGCGGCAGTCGCGGCGCTGGTCGTGGTCCTGGTCGTGGTCCTGGTGCGGTGGCGGGTCATCCCTTGATCGGTACGCGTGGGGTGGGGGACGGTTCGGCCGGCGCCGGACCGGCGAGCGGGGCGGTGGCCGGGCTGGAGCGGCCGCGTCGCCAGAGGTCGTGGACGCGGAAGGCTTCGGAGGCGGCCGGGCGGTCGGTGCGGAGGTGGGTGCCGCGGGACTCGTCGCGCCAGAGGGCGGCGCGGGCGATGACGGCGCCGACCAGGAGCATGTTCTGGACCTCCCAGCCGTCGGGGGTGTCGAAGATCTTGTCAAGGGTGTAGCGTCCCCAGAAGTCGAACATCTCGCAGGCGTCGGCGAGGCGGGTCCCGTCGCGTTCGATGCCGACGTTTTTCCACATGGCGCTGCGCAGGCTGGAGCGGACGTCCTCGAGGTCGAGCTCGGCGTGGCCGGAGGGGCGGATGTCCGAGACGATGGTCACCGGGGCGGGAGGGGTGTTGTTGGCCTTGCGCGAGCGGGCGGCGGCGTGCTCGCCGGCGATGGCCCCCATCACCAGGCCCTCGAGCAGCGAGTTGCTGGCCAGGCGGTTGGCGCCGTGGAGGCCGGTGCAGGTGACCTCGCCGACGGCGTAGAGGTTGGGCACGTCGGTGCGGGCGTCGAGGTCGGTGCGGACGCCGCCGATGGTGTAGTGGGCGGCGGGGTGGACCGGGATGAGGTCGGCGGCGGGGTCGAGGCTGAACTTGGCGAGCGTGGCGTGGATGCCGGGGAATCTGTCGGAGAAGCCCGTGAGGTGCCGGCAGTCGAGGTAGACGTGGCGTCCGCCCTGGTTGGCGATCTGGTGGATGATGGCCTGCGAGACGATGTCGCGGGGGGCGAGCTCGGCGAGGTCGTGCTGACCGACCATGAACCGGCTGCCCTGCTCGTCGATGAGGTGGGCTCCCTCGCCGCGAACGGCCTCAGAGATCAGAGCGCGGGGTGCGCCGGGCAGGTAGAGCGTTGTGGGGTGGAACTGGACGAAGGCCATGTCGGCGAGCGTGGCGCCGGCGCGGGCGGCCATGGCGATGCCGTCGGCGGTGGCGGGCGGCGGGTTGGACGTCTCTCGGTAGACCTGGCCCGCGCCCCCGGAGGCGAGGATGGTGGTGCGGGCCCAGATCATCTGCAGGCCGTAGCGGGGGTGGTGGGTGATCGCGCCCAGGCAGGGGGAGCCCGGCTCGTTGCCCGCGGTGATCAGGTCGATCGCGAAGCAGTGCTCGAAGAGGCGGATGCGTCCGGAGGCGTGCACGCGCTCGGTGAGGGTGCGTTGGAGTTCGGCGCCCGTGGCGTCGCCCCCGGCGTGGTAGATGCGCGAGGCGTTGTGGCCGCCCTCCCGGGCGACCGCGAGTTCGCCGGAGGCGTCCCGGTCGAGTTCCATGCCCCAGCGGATCAGCTCGCGGACGCGGTCGGGCCCGGCGCGGCAGATCAGATCGACGGCGGGCCGGTCGCAGAGCCCGGCGCCGGCCGTGAGGGTGTCTTCGGCGTGGGCGGCGACGGTGTCGTCGTCACGCAGGACGGCGGCCACGCCGCCCTGGGCCCAGGCGGTGTTGGTTCTGGAGAGTTTGGACTTTGAGCAGACGATGACGTCGCCGCTCTCGGCCGCGGCGATGGCGGCGCGGAGCCCGCCGACGCCGGCTCCGATCACCAGGGTGTCGCAGAAGATCTGCGGCAGCAGCCCGGATCGGAAGGGGATGAGATACCGGCACTGGTCGAAGATCTGGTGCAAGGGTCTGGCGCCTCCGTGGCGGGGTTCGCGTCAGTCGGCGTCTTCGACGCAGGCGCAGCCGGTCTTGCCGCAGCCGCGGGGCGAGCACGCCTCGGGCTCGGGCATGGGGCCGAGGATCTTGAAGGCCTTGGCGTTGAGATAGACGGCGTGGTGCTCGAGGTGCCAGCAGGTCAGGCAGGCCATGTCGTGGATGGTGACGGGGCCGCGTTCCGGGTGCATGGCCTG
The DNA here is from genome assembly GCA_963975575.1 of uncultured Phycisphaerales bacterium. Taxonomy (GTDB): domain Bacteria; phylum Planctomycetota; class Phycisphaerae; order Phycisphaerales; family UBA1924; genus UBA6054. The sequence goes on from CAXBHL010000001.1 coordinate 844,147, forward strand.
GCGTTGCCAGTGCGCGGGCTCGAACTGGTGCAGGAGCGCGACGAGCCAGCAGCGGGTGGTGTGGATGGTGGCGACGTCGCCGCCGATGGGGGGGCGGAAGGCGGTGGCGTCGGTGCAGCCGTAGAGGCCCGAGTCGATGAAGGCGTTCTCGTCCCAGACGCTCAGGGTGGGGCGGTCCTCGCCGAAGGCGCGGCGGATGCGGTGGGCGTAGACGATCTCGGCATCGGCGAGGTGGCCGAGCAGCACGCGGACTGGCCAGCGTCCGACGCCCGCGTCGGGCAGCCAGGCCTGGTCGAGGTCGTCGTCGGCCATCTCGAAGACGCGGTGATCGAAGTGCTCGACACCGACGCGCATGCGGGCGGTGAGGGCGGCGTGATCGAGCGAGCGGATCTGCCCGAGATCGGGCAGGTGGGTCTCGAGCGGCGACGGGGCGGGGGTGGGAGGGGTCATCAGGTGATGATAGGGGGACGCGGGGGGCGACGGGCGGTGGACGGACCCGGCGTAAGTCGGTGTGGCCTGGCGGTTTACTCGATGCCGCGCAGGGTCATCTCGGCCTCGACGGTGGCCCCGTCGCGGTCGATCGTGAGCGTGACGACGTCGCCGGGCTGGTGCGTGGACAGCCGGGGGCGGAGGTCCTCCACGGAGCGGAGTTCCTCGCCGTTCCACGTGAGCAGGCGGTCGTCCGGGCGGAGGCCGGCGTCGGAGGCGGAGGTGTCTGGAAAGACCCGCTGGATGAGCACGCCGCCCTTGGTGGAGTTGGCGGGAAGGACCCCCAGGCGGACGGTGGGCTGGCCGGCGTTGGCGTCGGCACGTTCGGAGGCCCGGCGGTGGGCGAGCGGATCGGGGCGGGTGAGATAGGCCATGGCGATGTCGGCCACGAGCAGGGCCACGCGGGTGGCGCCTTCGGCATCGATCTTGTCGGCGGTGTCGCCGGGGGCGTGGTAGTCGGGGTGCAGGCCGGTGAAGAAGAAAAGGTTGGGCACGTCGACGGCGTCGAAGGACGCGTGGTCGGAGCGGCCGTTGCCGACGGAGGTCTCGCGGGCGACGATGAGGCCGGAGGACTCGAAGAACGGCTCGACGAACGCCTCGAGTTCGGGTGCGGAGCGGAGATTGCCGATCTCGAGCGGCTCGTCCTCGAGCCGGCCGATCATGTCGAGGTTGAGCATGAGCGTGTGGTCTGCCATGGGTTCGGCGGGCTCTTTGGTGTAGTGCAGCGAGCCGAGCAGGCCCATCTCCTCGGCAGAGAAGGCCAGGAACATGACGGTGCGCCGGGGTTGCTCGGGTGGCAGGGTGCGGGCCCGCTCGACGATCTGCTGGGCGACGAGCATCATTCCGGTCGTGCCCGAGGCGTTGTCGTCCGCGCCGGGGTGGAGTTCGCCCCCGGCGTCACGCCGGGCGGAGCCCCGTTGCCCGTAGCCGACGTGGTCGTAGTGAGCGCCGATCACAAGGATGTCTTCGGCCAGTTCGCCCACGCCGGGCAGGACGGCCCCGACGTTGAAGGCTTCGGTGGCCGCGGTTCCCATCTGGATGTTGAGGCTGATCGGGCTCTCCCCCACGGGCATGGCGACGGCTGACTCGTTGGCCCGGCGGACGAGCGATCCGAGCGTCAGATCGGGGTCTCCGGTGCGGTCGAGGATGCGTTGGGCCACTTCCGGGGTGATCTGGACGACGGGCGCGTCGAAGCTGGGCGCCTTGGCGTTGAGCCCCTGGCGTCCCATCCGGGTGGAATCGATGGTCTCGAGCATCCCGGCTCGGGGGTCGTTGGCCTCGGGCGGCGCCACGATGAGGACGGCCGACGCCCCGCGGCGGATCAGCGCGCTGGCCTTGTGGGTCATCGCGCCGTGGTGCGAAAAGCCCTCGGCCTGCCAGCGGGAGTTGCCGCCCTCGTCCATGGGTTCATACGCCAGGCAGAGCGCGATCCGGCCCTCGAAGCGGGTGCTGGGATCGAAGCCGAGGTAGCCGCCGGGGCCGGACACGATGGCGTAGCCGGCGAATGAGACGGGTGCGTTGACGTCGCCGGATCCGGAATAGGCGAGCACGGAGAAATCGGTGCCGTGCACCAGGGGCTGTGCGTCCACGGACATCTCGGTGGTGACGGCGCGGGTCTCCTCCCCGACGCCGAAAGGCTGCCGGAACGTGGACCGGGGGGTGAGGACCTCGGTGCCGTCCGCGGCCAGTTCGCTGGAAGCGAACGCGGGGATCAGGCCGAGGGAATCGAAATGAGCCTGGATGTAGTCGGCGGCCTTGGCGATGCCGACCGAGCCGGGCGCACGGCCCTCGTAGGCGGGATCGGCCAGCTCGGTGACGGTCCGGGCGTAGAAGTCGGTCAGGGCCGGGTCGACGGGGGGGAGCTCCCGCGGTTCGGCGGCGGCGCGGTCCTGTGCCGGACGGTTGTCCTTGAGGCGGGACTTGGCGCGCTCGGCCCGGACCTCGGCCGGCGTGGGGGCATCCTGCGGCTGGGTGGGCAACCGGGCCGCGGTCGCGCTCAGGGTCGCCAGGGCGAAAATCGCGCCGGCGGCGAGCGGGATCATCCGAACGAAAGCTGTTGCCGAACCCGTCATGGAACCTCCTGTTTCCACGAGTGTACCGGCGTGCGGGCCCGAGGCTCCATAGGATCCCATGGCCGCTCGGCCGGAGCCTCGGTGTGACAGGCCCCCCGGTCCGATTGCCCGGCCCGAGCGAGCGAGAAGGCCGTCCGTCCCCCATTGCACCCAGACCTCACGGGAAGAACTTGATGACCGCGACCAGCACCCCTCCCGCATCGATCTCCCGCTCCGCCTCCGGCCCCGCAGCGGTCGGGCCGCTGGACGATCGGATCCGGTTCGATGCGCGTCACATCGGGCCGCGGGACCGGGACATCGCGTCGATGCTGGGGGTGCTCGGCGTGGGCAGCATGGAGGACCTGATCGCCCAGGTGGTCCCGGCGGACATCCGACTGGGGCGTGCCATGGACCTGCCACTGGCGCGGGACGAGTGGACGCTGCTGCGTGATCTGGGGGAGATTGCTGACAAGAACAGGGTGTACCGCTCGTGCATCGGCATGGGCTACCACGGGACGATCACGCCGGCGGTGGTGCTGCGCAATGTGATGGAGAACCCGGGCTGGTACACGCAGTACACGCCCTACCAGGCGGAGCTGGCTCAGGGCCGGCTTGAGGCGCTGCTGAACTTCCAGACGATGATCTCCGATCTGACCGGCCTGCCGCTGTCCAACGCGAGCCTGCTCGACGAGGGCACGGCGGCGGCCGAGGCGATGAGCCTGTGCGTCCAGCAGGCCAGCGGCAAGCGGCGCGTGTTTCTCGTGGCCGACGACTGCCACCCGCAGACGATCGAGGTGGTGCAGACCCGCGGGCGTTCGATGGGCGTCGAGATCCGGGTATCCTCGCCGGACGCGTTCGCCTTCGGGCCGGACGTGGCGGGTGTGCTGGTCTCGTATCCGACGACCGACGGGCGGGTGGAGTGCTACAAGGCGCTGGCGGAAAAGGCACACGGCGCGGGTGCGTTGGTGGTGGCGTCCGCGGACCTGCTGGCATTGGTGTTGATCACTCCGCCGGGCGAGTGGGGGGCGGACGTGTGCGTGGGCAGCGCCCAGCGGTTCGGCGTGCCGATGGGGTTCGGCGGGCCGCACGCGGCGTTCATGTCCACGCACGAGGAGTTCGTCCGTAAACTCCCGGGCCGGTTGGTCGGCGTCTCGCGGGACGCTCACGGCAACCCGGCGTTGCGGCTTGCGATCCAGACGCGTGAGCAGCACATCAAGCGGGACCGGGCGACGAGCAACATCTGCACCGCGCAGGTGCTGCTGGCGATCATGGCCTCGATGTACGGTGTCTACCACGGGCCCGAGGGCCTGACGCGGATCGCCAAGCGGGTGCGTGCGTTCACGCAGACGCTTCGGGTCGCGCTCGTGGAACTGGGCCACCAGATCGGCGATGACCTGGTCTTCGACACGCTGCGGGTCAAGGTGAAGGGCAACGCGGCCCACGTGATCGGGGCGGCCCGGGCCCGGCGGATCAACCTGCGCGACTTCGGCGACGGCACCGTCGGCGTGACCTTGGACGAGACGACCGATCGCAGGCTGCTGGCCGACCTGATCGAGGCGTTCGGCGGCAAGGGCGGTGAGGACCTGGATGCGCTGGTCGCCAGGGCGGCGCTCGACGTGCCGCCGGCGTTCGCCCGCCGTTCGAAGTTCATGACGCACCCCGTGTTCAACTCGCACCGGTCCGAGACCGAGATGCTGCGGTACATCCAGCGGCTGCAGTCGCGTGATCTGTCGCTGACGCACTCGATGATCCCGCTGGGTTCGTGCACGATGAAGCTCAACGCGACGAGCGAGATGGTCCCCGTGACCTGGCCGCAGTTCGCGCACATGCACCCCTTCGCCCCGCGCGAGCAGTGGGAGGGGTACGCGGAGATATTCGCGCAGCTTGAGGCGTGGCTGGCGGAGATCACGGGGTTCACGGCCGTGTCGCTGCAGCCCAACGCGGGGTCGCAGGGCGAGTACGCGGGCCTGTTGGTCATCAAGGCTTATCACGAGCACCAGGGCAACCACCACCGCGACGTGTGCCTGATCCCGGAGAGCGCGCACGGGACCAACCCGGCCTCGGCCGTGGTCGCGGGGATGCGTGTGGTGCCCGTCAAGGTGAACGAGCAGGGCGCGATCGTCTTCAGCGACCTGAAGGCCAAGGCCGAGCAGCACGCCGACACGCTGGCCGCGGCGATGATCACTTACCCATCCACCTGCGGCGTGTTCGACGACAACATCCGCGACATGTGCGCGGTGGTGCACGAGCACGGCGGGCTGGTCTATCTGGACGGCGCGAACATGAACGCCCAGGTGGGCCTGTGCCGCCCGGGTGACTTCGGCGCAGACGTGTGCCACCTGAACCTGCACAAGACCTTCTGCATCCCGCACGGCGGGGGCGGGCCCGGCATGGGCCCGATCGGCGTCAACGACAAGCTCCGGCCGTTCTTGCCCACGCACTCGGTGCTGCGGCCGGCCAGCGCCGGCGACCACGCGGTGGGCGCGGTCTCGGCGGCCCCGTACGGCTCGCCGAGCATCCTGCTGATCTCCTGGGTCTACATCGCCATGATGGGGCCCATGGGTCTGAAGAAGGCGACCGAGGTGGCGATCCTCAACGCCAACTACATGGCCGACCGGCTCAAGGATCACTTCCCGGTGCTGTTCAAGGGCAGCAAGGGGCGGGTGGCCCACGAGTTCGTGCTCGACTGCCGGCCGTACAAGAAGACCGCGGGCATCGAGATCGACGACATCGCCAAGCGCCTGATCGACTTCGGATTCCACGCCCCGACCATGAGCTGGCCGGTGCCCGGCACGCTGATGATCGAGCCGACCGAGTCCGAATCCAAAGAAGAGCTGGACCGCTTCTGCGACGCGATGATCGCGATCCGGGCGGAGATCGCCAGGGTTGAATCCGGCGGGTGGTCGAACGAGGACAACCCCCTCAAGGGCGCCCCGCACTCGCTGGGCGAGGTGACCGCGAGCGACTGGAAGCACGCCTACAGCCGCGACGAGGCCGCGTACCCGGCCGAGCACCTGCGGGACTTCAAGTTCTGGGCGCCGGTGGGGCGTGTGGACAACCCCTACGGCGACCGCAACCTGCAGTGCACCTGCCCGAGCGTGGCCGACGCCTGCGGGGCGTGAGCCGTGGGCGGGCGTGATGAAGATCTCCGGCGGGCCGCGGACTTGTTAGCGGCCCGTTTTTCGTCGAAGCCGACCGCGGCCGTCTGGGCGCCCGGGCGGGTCAACCTGATCGGCGACCACGTGGACTACCAGCGCGGGCTGGTGCTTCCGATGGCGATCGGGCTGGGCTGCGCGTGCGCGGCCGCACCGGGCGGTGTTCCGGGCCGGTTGCGGATCGCTTCCGAGCGGTTCAGCGAGGTCTGGGAAGGCGATGCGCGGGTCGCTTTGGAGCCCGGCGAGGCGATGCCGGTCGGGCACTGGGCGTCGTACGCCGCCGGGGTGGTGGCGGAGTTGGCGGTCCGGGGCGGTCTCGAGGGGGTCGGGCTGGATCTGGCGTTGTCATCGAGCGTGCCGATCGGGTCGGGGCTGTCGAGTTCGGCGGCGGTCGAGGTGTCGGTGGCGTGGGCGGTCGCGGGGTTGTGGGAGCTGGCACTTGAGCCATTGGAGTTGGCCCGGCTGTGCCAGCGGGCCGAGCACCGGTTCGCGGGCACGCCGTGCGGGCTGATGGACCAGGCGGTGGGGGTGCTGGGCCGCGCGGGGCACGCGGTGCTGTTCGATTGCCTGAGCGAGCGGGCGGAGTGGGTGCCGATCCCGGAGCATGCTCGGTGGTTCGTGGTCGACACGGGGGTGCGGCACCGGCTGGCGGACGGGGCGTACGCGGAACGCAGGGCCAGGACCGAGCGGGCGGCCGCGGCGCTGGGGGTGAGCGACCTGCGATCGGTCACGCCGGAGGAACTGTGCGACCGTCTGCGTGGATTAGAGGCGGAAGCGGCGGATGCCGCGCGGCACGTGGTATCGGAGATCGATCGTGTCAGGTCGGCGGCCGCGGCCCTCCGGGCGGGTGACCTCTCTGCGGTCGGGCAACTTATGGACGAGTCTCACGCATCGCTCAGGGATCTTCTCCGTGTCTCGTGCCCGGAGCTGGACGCGGTGGTGCGGGTGTGCCGGTCGGTTCCGGGCGTGCTGGGGGCACGGATGACGGGAGGGGGATTCGGCGGCTGCGTTGTGGTATTGGCCGATGCAGCGTCCGACGAGGGACTGGCAGACCGGTTGTCCGCCGGCTTCCGTCGGACGGGCTGGACGCACCCGCGACACCCCTTGGTGGTGCAGCCGGGACCGGGAGCCGGGCCCGTGGACTGATCTTCCGGGCGGTCCCGGCAGGAACCACGAGGCGATCGGCCTTGCCGGGGTGGGGCGCCGGCCGGCACATTTTCTGGCCGACCCCGGAAATAGTAGATACCCCATGGGGGTATATTGGGGCAAGGAGGTTCTGCGATGAGTCAGACCAGCTTGCTTCAAGTTCAGATCGAGGGCATGTCCTGCGGCCACTGTGTCGGCCTGGTGCAGAAGGCGGTCCGGGGCGTGGAGGGGGTTCGGGACGCGGTCGTCCGGGTGGGTCGCGCGGATGTGGAGGCCCCGGCGTCCGCGGCCGACGAGGTGATCCGCGCGATCGGGCGAGCCGGGTTCGACGCTGCTCTGTTGACCGAGCCCCGGTCGCGGCCAGGCGAGGACAAGAAGGGATGCGGCTGCTGCGGGGGCAAGGCGTGACGGCGCGCGATCGCGATGCGGAGCGCGGGGCGTGCGGTGGTCTTCCCTGCTCTGGCGGAGCCTGCGGGGATCGCCACGCCGCGGGGGTGGATCCGGCGATCAAGGCGGCCAATCTCCGCCATTTGCGTCGGGTGCACGGGCAGGTGGGCGGGCTGATCCGGATGGTGGAAGATGATCGGTACTGCTCGGACATCGTGATGCAGGTGGCCGCGGTGCGCCAGTCCTTGCTCTCGGTTTCTCGGAACCTGTTGAGCAACCACCTGAAGCACTGCGTGTCCGAGGCGATGCGGGGCCCTGGCGCGGACGCCGACGCCATGATCGATGAACTGATGACGGTCCTGACCAAAATTGCGAAGTGAACTGAGGTCTTCGATGAATGGAGCGTCTGTGAGCGACCGTCCCGTCCAGAGCGAGCGGGCGGACCTGCCCGTGGGGGGCATGACCTGCGCGGCCTGCGCCGGTCGGGTGGAGCGTCATCTGGCCAAGCAGCCCGGAGTGATCTCGGCCGCGGTGAACTTTGCGACGAAAGTCGCGACGGTTCGCTTCGAGCCGGGCGCGACCTCCGCGGCCTCGCTGGCCGCGGCGGTGGTCGATCTGGGGTACGAGGCTTTCGCCCCCTCGGTTGCGCGGGAGACCGACGTCGCCGACGAGGGGCGCCTGGCGGGCGGCGGGGGATCGGACGGGGCCGCCCGGCTGCGTCGGCAGACGATCTTTGCCGCGGCGTTGGCGGCCCCCGTCGTGGTCATCGCCATGTCGCACGGTGCGATCGGGTGGTTGCGAGGTGAATGGACGTACTTCGTCCAAGCGGCGCTGACCGCGATCGTCGTGTTCTGGTGCGGGGCGGGCTTCTTTCGATCCGCCTGGAAGGGTCTTCGGCACGGCAGCGCCAACATGGACACGCTCGTCGCGATGGGGACGGGCGCGGCCTTCTTCTTCTCGCTCGCGGCGATCACGTGGCCGACGTTCTTCTTCCCCGGGTGCGTGCCGGGAGCCCACGGGCATGAGGGCACCATCCCGGTGTACTTCGAAGCGGCCGCGGTCATCATCGTGCTGATCCTGCTGGGTCGTTACTTCGAGTCGCGGGCCACGGGGAGAACGACCGTCGCGATCCGGAGGCTGCTCGATCTGCGGCCGCGAACCGCGCGGGTTGAGCGCGGGGGCGTCGAGTCGGAGATCCCGCTCGACGCTGTGGCGATCGACGACATCGTGATCGTCAAGCCGGGCGAAAAGATTCCGGTGGACGCCCGGGTGCTCGACGGCCACGCATCGATCGACGAGTCGATGCTGACCGGGGAGAGCATGCCCGTCGAAAAGTCGGCCGGCGATGAGGTGTACGCGGCCACCGTGAACACGACCGGCCTGCTGCGATTGGTCGCCGTTCGGGTCGGGCGGAACACAACCCTCGAGCAGATCGTCCGATTGGTGCAGGAAGCCCAGGGCACCAAGGCTCCGATCGCGCGGCTCGCCGACCGGATCAGCGGTGTCTTCGTTCCTGTTGTTCTGGTGATCGCCGCGGCGACGTTTCTGACCTGGTGGCTGATCACGCCGGAGGGCACGGGACCGAACATGGCCGTGCTGACCGCGGTCTCCGTTCTCGTGATCGCGTGTCCCTGCGCGCTTGGTCTTGCCACACCGACGGCGGTGATGGTGGGAACCGGACGGGGGGCGGAGCGGGGCGTTCTGATCCGCAGCGGCGTGGCGCTCGAGACTGCCCACCGGATCAACACGGTGGTTCTGGACAAGACCGGCACGATCACCGAGGGTCGGCCGTCGGTCGTTCGTGTGGTCGCGGCGACCGGCTTCGTGGGTGACGACGTCGTGAGGTGGGCCGGATCCGCGGAGCGTGGCAGCGAGCACCCGTTGGGCGCGGGCATCGTGCGCGGGGCCGACGAGCGCGGCGTGGTTCTGTCACCACCGACCGACTTCCGATCGGTCGTCGGGCACGGGGTGGAAGCACGGGTCGACGGGATGCGGGTGCTCGTCGGGAAGGCGTCTTTCCTTTCCGAGCGTGGGGTCCGCGTGACGCTGGAGGACGAAGCCGACCGGATGTCCCGCCAGGGCGCCACACCGGTCTTTGTCGCCGTCAACGGCCGGGAGGCGGGCTTGATCGGTGTCGCAGACGCGGTCAAGGCCGGCTCGCCTGCGGCTATCAAGCGCATGCGTTCGATCGGATTGGACGTGGTGATGCTGACCGGCGACAACGAGACCACGGCCCGGGCCGTGGCGGATCGGGTCGGTATCGACCGCGTGGTCGCGGGCGTGCTGCCGCAGGACAAGGCGGCCGAGATCGATCGGCTGCGTGGCGAGGGGCGGGTCGTCGCCATGGTGGGCGATGGGATCAACGACGCGCCGGCCTTGGCGAGGGCGGACGTCGGGATGGCCATCGGCACGGGCACCGACATCGCCATCGAGTCCGCCGGAATCACCCTGATGCGCGGCGAGCTGGGCGCGGTGGCGGACGCGATCGAGCTCTCCCGGAGCACGATGCGGACGATCCGGCAGAACCTGTTCTGGGCCTTCGCCTACAACTCGCTGGCGTTGCCGGTGGCGGCGGGCGTGTTCTACCCGCTCACGGGCTGGCTTCTCAGCCCCATGATCGCCAGCGGTGCGATGGCCTTCAGCAGCGTGAGCGTGGTGCTCAACAGCCTGCGCCTGCGGAGGGGTTGAGCGAGCGACCGGCCCGTCGGCGCGTGACGGGGGCGCCCGGGTGCCGGCCGTCCGCTTTGAGGGAAGGTCTTTGATGGCTCGATCGGCCCGCGTTTCGGGGCCGGCCTCGAGACAGGGATGATCCTGCTTCTCGCTCGGCCGTGAGCGGGCGGGTTGATGCCGGTGCGGGAACTTGGGCAGGGGTCTGGGCTACAGATCTGGCGCGGGGTTGCCGGCGGGATCCTGGGCGTAGAAGCGGCTGAGCTGCTCGTACAGTTCGGGGTGCATCCGGCGCATCGCGCCCGGGCGCTCAAAGAAGAGCTCGGTGGCGACGGCAAAGAACTCCGCGGGGTTTGTCGCGGCGTAGGGATCGAGGAGGGTGCGGTGGCCGTCGTGCAGGTCCGCGAGCAGGTCCTCGTACTCGGCGCCGAGCACGCGGGCCCAGTCGCGGTAGCGGGCGCTGCCGCGCAGGGCCGGGGCGCCGTCCATGTCGCCGGACTCGCCGTCGAGCTGGTGGGCGAACTCGTGGAGCACGACGTTGTGGCCGTCGTCCTCGTCGGCGGCTCCGCGGACCACGTCGTCCCAAGAGAGCACGACGGAGCCGAGGTCCCAGGACTCGCCGAGACGGCTCTCGGGTCCTTCCGTCACGGTGCCGTCGGGGTTGTGCTCGACATTGCGGGCGATGTAGGCGCGGGGATAGACGAGTATGGTCCGCAGCGTGGGGTAGTAGTCCGAGTCGCGGTGCAGGAGCAGGACGCCGGCCTGAGCGGCGATGGTGACGCGGATCTCGTCGGTGATCTTCACACCCGCGCAGCCCTCGAATCGCTTCTCGGCGAGCAGGATGTTGATGATGCCGCCGATTTCGCGCCGGTCTGCGGCCGACATCCCGCGGATGAGGGGGATCCTGCGGTCGATGATCGCCCACCACCGGTCGGGGAGCGGCTGCTCGCGGAGCCGGGCGCGGCGTCTGTTTCTGAGGAATCCGAGCATGGTCGGGCCCGCGTGTTCGCCCGAACCCGCGTCGGGCGGGATCGCGGGCCGCCGTGTCGGCCCGGGGGAACAGGAAGAGCCACCTACTGGACTCGAACCAGCGACCTGAGCTTTACGAAAGCTCCGCTCTACCAACTGAGCTAAGGTGGCGTCGCCCGTCCGGGGACGGGGAGGAAGTATCTGCCGGGACGGGGTGGAAGTCCAATCGGCGTCAGGGACCGGGTGCGCGGCGTGCGAGACACGCCGCGGCGCCCGGATCGGGCGTCATCGGGCTGGTTCCCGCCCGTGATCAGGGGCAGCCGGCGTTGTAGGACGCCAGGTAGGCGGAGAGGTCGAAGAAGTTGAGTTCGCCGAAGGGGGCGGCCAGGTCGGCGGCGGGGTCCTGAGCGTTGAACAGGCCCAGGTACGCCGAGAGGTCGAAGAAGTTCAGGGTGCCGAAGGGCTCGGCCAGGTCCGCCGGGCACGGGGGCGTGCCGGTGATGGTGAAGTCCAGGTCGGTGTCGTCGAAGCCGGTGTTGCCGTGGGCGTCGCGGACGACGAGGCGGAGGCGGCCCTGGTCGGTGCCGACGTCGGGAACGGTCCAGTAGTAGGAGCCGGGCTGGGGCGCCAGGTTCTCGGCCACAACGGTGGGGAAGGTCTGGCCGCCGTCGGTGGAGAGGAGGATGTCCACGCTCGCGGGGTCGCCGTCGGACAGCCACTCCATGAACTGGAGCGTGCCGGGCTCGTAGGTGCCGCCGTCGTTCTGGGTGGTCAGATAGACGGACGGCGCGTCGCCGCCGGGGGCCGCGGGCACGTGCATGACGATGCAGTGCATCACGCCGGCGGAGGTGACGATGGCCTGGCAGTTGATCTGGCGGATGGTCTTGCCGGGCATGGCCTGCTGCCACACGGACAGCGCGGTCGCGTTGTGCACGGATGCGGTACCGTTGGAATAGCTGGGCACCAGGACAAGGTCGTTGCAGATCACCGCGTTGGTAAAGGTGTAGTGGGTTCCGTTGGACCGCACGGCGGGGACGCGGAAGACCTCGAAACCGCGGGCCGCGAAGGATGCGGCGGCGTTGTTGGATGTGATCGCCCATGAGGCGTTCGGCTCGTTGACCCACTCGGAGATCATCACCTTGTTGTCGTCGAGCATGATCATCCACATGTCGATGTGCTGGGTGGAATCGACGCCGGCGGGGTAGGGGGTGTAAAGGGTGGTGTCGAGATTCTGATAGTCGCGCCAGTGCTGGATGATCTGGGCGTCGGAGAGGCCGGGGTTTTCGTTGGCGATCAGACGCGTGGCGTGGCCCACGCCGGTGTTCTGGCCGGACTCGAGGTGGAAGTTGCCGCCCCCGTGCACGAGGGGGATGAGAAAGTACGGCTCAGCGCGGAGGCTGCTCCAGTAGGAAGGGACGCCGTTGTCGTTGGGGCGGGGCCGGTTGTAGGTGTGGTCGACGATGGCGCGGACGCCGCCGGTGCCGTCGGGCTGCACGCCGAGGTAGATGTATCGGGGGCCGTAGTCTCGGATCCAGATCGAGTCGGTGCGCCGAACGATGAACTCGACGCGGGACATGTTGGCACCCTGGGCGGCGATGGACGCGCTGGCGGAGCTGCGCTCGCCGGTCGTGTCGACCATCACGAACACCTTGGCGTCGCCGATCGTGGTGATGTCCCGGGCCATCTGCGCGAGGATAGACAGCCAGCTCGACGAGCCTTCCCACGCGATCATGATGCCCTCGCTGGGGTCGTACTCGGCGGGCGTGCGCACCGTGCCGGGCGGGGCTGCCCGGGATGGGGCGGCGACGATGGGCTCGCGGGCGATCCGTTCCGCCTCGGCCGGGGTCAGCGAGCGGGGCAGCGGAGCGACCTCACCGGTCGGCTGAGGGGCGACGGGTCCGGCGAGGGACGCGGGGACCGCAAAGGACACGGCGGAAATGACAAACGCGGCGGCCGCGGCCGGCCTGGTGGGCATCGAAATCATGAGCTCGGACCTCTCCCGCCGGAATCGGCGTCGGTCCCCGATCCGCACGCGGCGGTCCCGGGGTTGCCGGATTCTGGGCGACGCGGGCCCGTGGTGCAAGCGTGGCGGCCGAGAAAACGGGCCGATCAGTCCGAGCCGGGTGCCGCCGGATCCGCCCCGGGCTTATCCTTGGGCTGATCACCGGATGTCGGTTCGACGCCGGCATCGACCAGCCACCGCTCCAGATCGGGCCCGGTGACGGTCAGGGTGGCGACGGTGCGGCCCTGGGCGTCGGTGATGGTCACGGTGCCGCCGCGGACATCGGTGTCGTCGGGCCAGAGGTCGCGCGCGTCGGCGCGGGCGTTCTCGGGCGTGCCCCGCTCGGCCGCTTCGAGGCGACGGTCCAGGCGGACGAGGTCGCGGACCAGCCGGTCGCGCTGGCGTCGGACCGCCTCGAGCGCCCCGGAGGCGACGAATGAGGGGTCGTTCTCCGGGATGCCGACCGGTTCGAACGCGCCGCGGTCGATGCGGTTGCGGAGCACGCCGAGGGCCGCGGAGAGTTGGGGGTCGTTGAGCCGGACGAGGATCTCGTCGGCGGTGGCCGGCTCGGGCCCGTCCTTGTGGGCGATGATCTCCTGCTCGCGCCGGGCGGTGAGCATCCCGATGGTCTGTTCGTCGGTGAGCGGCAGGTAATAGCCCGGGCTCGGATCGACGCCCCAGGTCTCGGAGTCGTCGGTGCGTTGGAGGATCCGTCCGGACGGCAGGGCGTAGCGCTGCTCGGTGATCTTGATCACGCCGGCGTTGGAAGGGAGCGGGCGGACGCTCTGGACCAGCCCCTTGCCGAAGGTGCGGGTCCCGATGATGACCGCGCGGTCGTGCTCGCCGAGCGCCCCGGCGACGATCTCGGACGCGCTGGCGCTCTGTGCGTTGACGAGCACGGCCATGGGGAAGTCCGGCAGGGTGCCCGCGGCCGAGGCCCGGTCGACCTTGCCCCGGCCGTCGCGGTCGATGGTCGAGACGATGACGCCGTCGGCGATGAACATGTCGACGATCTCGACGGCCTGCTCCATCACCCCGCCGGGGTTGAACCGCAGGTCCAGGATCAGCCCGCCCAGATTGCCGCCGTTCTCGGCGGTGGCCTTCTCGATGGCGCTGCGCAGCTCGGCGGCGCAGTTCGGGGTGAACTGGCTGAGGCGGATGTAGGCGATGCTCTGTTCCCGGTCGAGCGTGTAGTGCCAGGCGCCTTCGCCGCCGTCCTCGCGGTACAGCCCCTTGACGGGCAGCACGCGGATGGGCTGGCGGAGGATGGTGATGTCCTGAGGCCGCGATCCGGCGCGTTCGATGGTGATGGTCACCTCGGTGCCGGGCTTGCCCATCAGGCGTTCGATCGAGGCGTCGATGGTCTGGCCCTCGGTGGACTCGCCGTCGATGGCGATCACCCGGTCCTCCGCCATAACCCCGGCCCGCCATGCGGGCGAGTCGTCGAGCGGGGAGAGGATCGTGAACCAGCCGTCCCGGATGCCCACCTCGGCGCCGATACCGACGTACTCGCCGGTGAGGTTCTTGGTGAACTCGGCCGTATCCGCGGCGGGCACGAACTGGGTGTAGGGGTCGTTGAGGGTCTCGATCATGCCGTTGATCGCGCCGACCATCATCTCCTGATCGTCGGGCTGTTCGACGTAGTGCTCGTCGATGAGCATGCGGACCTCGACGATCGGGTCGAAGAACGCGTACGGGTCCCGGGCGGCGTTGGTGGCCACCGCGATGGTGGACCCGATGACCGCGACCCCGAGGATCCCGATCAGGCTGCGATTGATCCGGCTCATGCTCGTACCTCCGTCGGGCCAGTGCGCCCGGACGGATGGTACGGGTTCGGCGCCGGCCGGGTTCGCGGGCCCGGAGCCTTCCCGGCCGGCTGGCTCAGGGGGCCGCGGTCACGGGCTGGAAGCTGAGCACGATGTTCTCCTCGATGCGCAGGTGCAGCCAATCGCGGGTGGCCTCGTAGGCGTTGACCTCGCCGAGCAGGTGCATCACGCGGGCTTCCTGCTGCATGACGCCGGTCGGCTGCTCGCAGAACTTGCGGGTCAGGCCGAGGGGACCGATGCGGATCCCGTCCTCACCGCGGCGGATGTAGCCGCCCGTGAAGGTGTTGCAGCCGGCCGACCCGGCCACCCAGGTCTCGTCCGGCTTGAACGAGATCCAGACGCGGGATCCCTCGATCGGGGCCTCGCCCTCGATGCCGGCCAGTTCCCACTCGGTGCCGGCGATCCAGGGCCAGTCCTTCTGCGCCTGGCGTACCGCGTCGGCGATCGGGCTGGCGTCGGGCAGCGGGAGCAGCTCGCGGTCCTTGGGCTCCGAACAGGACATCAGCCCGGCGAGAACGCCCAGTGTGGCGAGCGTGCGGAAGGGTCTGGCGGTGAGCGGGGCGGGCGTGCGCATGGATCGGCCTCGTGGGTTGCCGGGGATGAGGATATCAGACGCCCTCGAGGCGTTCGAGCAGGGGTCCGAGGTGTTTCTCGTAGTTCTTCCATCGCTGGCCGCTGGACTTGTAGATGGGGCGGCGGACCTGGGCGATGCTGGCGGTGTTGACCGACTTCTTGGACTTGTGGGGCGAGAGGCAGGCCTCGTGGAAGGGCATGCCGACGTGGTCGAGCATCGCCCGGATGTTCGGCTCGGGGTCCGCTGTCAGCGACTCGTACTCGGATTCGAACATCCGCACCCCGCACTCGTCGCGGTAGTGCTTCATGGTCCGCAGGTAGCCGAGGTACTGGTCGCCCAGACTCTCCAGGGACTTGGCGTACTGGATCCAGGGGCCGAACTGCTGGAAGTAGATCGACAGGCAGGTGTCGCGGGCATCCCGCTTGGAGTGGATGAGGCTCATCCCCGGGAGGATCTTGGCGGCCAGCCCGCAGTAGATGTAGTTCTCCGGCATCTTGTCGACCACGCGGGCCATGTTCGGCTCGGGCGAGCACCGCTCGAGCATCTCGAGGTACTCCTTGCCGTAGGAGTCGATCAGGGCCTGGTCGGTCAGCGATTCCACCGGGTTGCGGTGCACGAGCCGGTTGAGGAGGGTGCTCTCACCGACGCCGCTGATCTTGGGGTGCGAGGCGAGGATGATCTCTGTCAGCGTCGTGCCCGACCGGGGCATGCCCACGACCATGATCGCCTTGGACCCGTCTTTCCGGGCGGCGGGGATCGAGTCGAGCCGTTCCCTGCTCCACTTTTCCAGGTGCTCGTCGAACTTCGACGCGGGCTCGGGGCCCTGCATGGTGTTGCCGATGCGGAAGTACTCGAACGCGGTGTCGTACTCTTTGAGCTTGTCGTGGAGGTGGCCGAGCAGGAAGGCCGCCTCGATGCGGCGGGGCTTGGGGCAGGTCACGTCGTCGAACAGCGGTTTGAGCGCGTCGACGGCCTGCTCGCAGAGTCCCTGGTGCAGGCACATGTCGCCGTAGGAGACCACCAGCAGGGGGTCGGGGTGATCGCGCATCTGCGCCTCGAGGAGTTCGAGCGCTTCGGGGACCTTGTTGACGCCCTGGAGCAGGCGGGCTTTGAACTGGACGGCGCGGGCGTGGGCCGGGTTGACCGAGCGGGCCTTGTCGGCCATTTTGTGCGCCTCGCGCAGCATGCCCAACGACTGGCACGCGGAGGCGTAGTCTACGAGGATCTCCGCGTTGTTCGGCGCCAGATTGGCCGCGAAGCGCAGCAGGCGCAGGTTTTCCGGTTCCTTGCTCTTGGCGGCCATCGAGTCGTTGCCGTGCAGGGAGACGCCGAGCATGTGCAGGAGCTGGGGATCACGCGGCTGCTGCTTGAGCAGGTCGCGCAGGAGGGGGATGGCCAGCTCGCGCTGCCCGAGGTTGATCATCTCGCTCGCGCGCGCCTTGGCCTGCTGGAACACGGTGGGCATCGCGGCCGGCTGGGTCTGATTGAACATATCCCTCGATTCCTCCGCACGGTTCCGATCGGCCCCGGTCCCGGGCCGGATGAGTCGCAGGCTTCGGACCCGGGGCGGGCCGGCCCCGGCGACCACCCATCCCGCGGGTTCTCCCGGTGATCCGGGCCCGGGCGCGGATATCCGGGCGTGCGACGGCCCATCATAGTGCCCGATACGAGAAAACCCGGCCCCCGCTGGAGAGTGGCGGGGGTCGGGGCGGAGGCGAGAACTCCGGGAAGATTCAGGGCCTGGCGGAGGGCGACGCGGAGCGGTCGCTCGTGTCCGGGCGGATCTGGACTTCGCGGCGGCCCTTGACCATCCGCACCTGCTGCAGGCGGGAGGGCCAGAAGTCGTACCCGTTGATCTGGCGGTGCATGTAGTCGGGCGCGGTGATCACCAGCGAGGTTCCGTAGAACGTGATGGAGCCGCCGTCCCCGCCGAGCGAGACCCATTGGTCCGGCTCGACGGTGTTCTCGATGATCTGCACCAGTCGGGTGACACGGTCCTCCGCGTCGTCGTCGTCCTGCTGCTGGCCCTGGGTCTGGAACGGGCTGTTTCCGCCGCCGCCGCCCTGGGAGGACTGCAGGGCGCTGGACAGATCGAACTCGGGCGCCTCGTCGAAGCGGGGCACCGTGAACATCAGATCGGAGATGTCGTAGAGCTCGACGACCTGCGTGCGGTTGAGCGCGGATTTGGGGCCGAACTCGATCGAGCCGGTGTCGGTGAACTGCCAGGTGTAGCCGCTGGCGGGGCGCTCGGCCTGCTGCACGCGGGCGAGGACCCGCTCGAGCAGCGTGATGGCCGGCATGTTCGTGGCCTTGATCGTGATGGCAGTGTCGGGGTCGATGCCCTCGAACGAGTCCTGGTCCATGTAGATCGGCTCGAGGTCGGCACCCGTCACGTCGGCGAGGAAGCGGAAGATGTCCGACACGGGCTGCTCGGTCACGTCGAGCGTGACGCGCTTGGAGAGGGCGCGCAGGTTGCTCACCTTGTTGCCGCGGATAAGCGGGTCGCTTGCCGACGCCGCGGTGGCGGGGGCCATGGCGGGCGCTGGCAGCCAGGCGAGGCCGCAGGAAGCGAGCAGGGCGATCGTGGCGATTCGGCGCATGGATGGATCTCCTGTCGGCGGACGCCCGGTCCGTCCTGCGATCCCCGGCGGGGCGTTCGCGGGCGGGACCGGAGAGGGCCGGGGGGCACCCCGTGCAGTCTACCGGATACCCCTGATACGAACAATCCCGGTGCCCAGTTCCGTCGGATCCGGGAGGGGGTCGCTCATCGGCGCCAGCCGGCCCGGTTGGTCTCCCGCTCGACCCGCTCGCCCTCGGGGGTGAAGGCTTCCAGGCGCGGGCTGGTCGATCGGAGCCGGGTGAGTTGGCGGCTTCCGATCCGGGCCCGCAGGATGGCCCGGTCGCCCTCGTAGTTGCGATCGAGCACCTCGCAGCGTCGCTCGATGGCGTCGATCGCCTTCGCGTCGGACATGGGCAGCGAGAGGTCCAGCTCGCGGATGGGCCCGACCACGAACTCGCGGATCGTCCGGGTCAGTTCGGCGTGGCCGAGCGGCTCTGGGTTGTCTGGCGTGGGGGGCAGGGCGCACAGCGGGATGGATCCGGGGATGCGGGCCTGCCAGTAGAGCAGGTCCCGGTTGTCGCCCAACCGGTCCGCTTTATTGAGGACGGTGACCAGCTCGGGGCGCTCGTACGGGGGCGCGTCCTTGTCGCGAGCCTCCTGCTTCTCGACCTCCTTGAAGAGCTCATCGAGCGTGCGCACGACCGTGTCGTGGTGCATCTCGACGCTGGGGTCGGAGACGTCGAGCACGACGATCAGCAGGTCGGCGTGGGTGGCCTCTTCCAGCGTGGCGCGGAAGGACGCGACGAGGTGGTGGGGCAGCTCGCGCACGAACCCGACCGTGTCGGAGAGCATGCACCCGACCCCGCCGCCAAGGTCCCACTTGCGGGTGCGGGTCGAGAGCGTGGCGAACACGCGATCGTCGGCGTAGGCCCCACCCTCGGTGAACGTGTTGAAGATCGTGCTCTTGCCCGCGTTGGTGTAGCCCACGAGCCCGACGGTGTCGTTGTCGATGTTGCGCTGCCGGACGGCGCGGCGCTTGCGTTCCTGGATCTCGGCGAGCTCTCGCTGCAGGACGATCTTGCGCCGCTGCACGAGGCGGCGGTCGATCTCGAGCTGCTGCTCGCCCGGGCCGCGGGTGCCCACGCCGCCGCTGGCGGCCCCGCCCGCGATCCGCTCAAGGTGGCTCCACATGGCCCGCAGGCGGGGGTAGGTGTACTCGAGCTGGGCCAGCTCGACCTGGAGTTGGGCCTCGTGCGTCGTGGCGCGGCCGGCGAAGATGTCCAGGATCAGCTCGGAGCGGTCGAGGATCTTCCGCCCCACAATCTTCTCGATCGTGGCGATCTGCTTGGGGCTCAGTTCGTGGTCGAAGATGACCGTGGTCGCGTCGAGGGCGTCGCAGAGGTTCTTGAGTTCCTCGACCTTGCCCTTGCCCATGTAGGTGCCCGGTTCGGGCCGATCGCGGCGCTGCTCGAGTTCACCGACCACGGTCGCGCCGGCCTGCTCGGCCAGCTCACGCAACTCGCCGAACGGGTCGCGGGGGTCGAAGACGGACTCGGGCAGTCGCAGGGCGGCGAGGACGGCCTTCTCGGAGCGTACCTGGATGTTCTGTCGTTCGGTCGGCTTTGGCACGCCGGATTGTATCGGCCGGACGGTCGCCACGAAAAAGGCCCCGCCGGGGCGGGGCCTTGGGAGAAACGCGATTCATGCGGCTCAGCGACGGCGCCGGGCCGTCATGAGGCCGCCGAGGCCCAGCAGCGCGAACGCGCCGGGGGCGGGGACGGAGATCTGGTAGCCCACGGTGAAGGGCACCGCGACGCCGCTCGCGGTGATGTTGTAGAAGCCGGGCACGCCCCCGCCGACCGTCGAGGCGTCGATGTAGAGCTGCGGGACGGCCGAGCCGACCGAGTTGGGGGTGGTCGAGACCACGCCCAGGCGGTTGGCGGCCCCGGTCAGGGCGGTCACGGTCTGGAGGACGATGATGTCGGTCGAGTCGAGGTTGACGCCCAGCCCGCCGAGGCCGGTCACGTTGAAGGTCGTGAAGAAGCCCGCGTTCAGGGCGATCGTCCCGGTGTTGACGTTGAACGATCCCAGGGCGCCGCCGTCGGAGACGCGGAAGAAGCTGAAGCTCACGGTCGCGGAGGTCAGCGTTCCGGCGCTCGTGCCGCTGTTGAAGAGGTTGAACGAGAAGTCCTGGAGGGTGCCGGTCCCGGCGGTGGTCAGCTGGTCGCCGAAGACCGCGGTCAGGTCGGTGGAGCTGAACGCGCGGTCGGCGGTGAAGCCGGACTGCAGGTTGCTGTAGACGATGGGGTTGCCGCGGACGGCAGAAACGAGGTTGCCGTGCACGTCGATGGTGCGTTCGCCGGCATGCTGCAGGTTGCTCACCGACTCGGCGATCAGGCCGGCGGACGCGCCGCCGCAGGCGGCGGCGAGCAGGGACACGACTGTCAGGGTGCGGATCATGGTTTCTTCCTCTCTTTGACATCCGGCGTGCCGGCCCGGGAGGACCGGCCGCGTGCACAACAACGGCCCGGCCGGCTGACATCGCCGGCGCGGAAACGGATCGGGCTCTGAAGGGGACGCGGCTGGCGCGACGGATGCGGGGAACATACCCCCGGCGCAGAAGACTACATCATCCGGCGCACAAAGCAAGAAAGAACGCCGTCCGCCCGTCGCGACAGGACCGAGAACCCCCGGCCCGGGCGCCGGGATCAGTCGCCGTATCGCTGGCGCAGCTTGGTGCTCAGGCGTGCCATGAGGTGGGCCCGCTCGAAGGCGTCGACCCAGTCCTGGCGGGTGGCGGCCACCTCGTCGTCGGGAACGGGGGCCCCCGGCAAGGGGCAGGACGCGCCCAACTGACGGGCGGCGAGGGCCCGGTAGCGGGAGAGCGTGCGGTCCCCCTCGATGGAGAGGACGTCGAAGTCCTCATTGAGGATGAGGACGACGGGAACCCGCAGGCCGCCGCAGATCATCAGCCGTTCCGAAAGGTCCGCGTGCTCGTCGCGGTCGAGGTACCGGGCGGTCAGGCGGGCCGAGGCGGCGTCGATCGCGTCGATGAAGGGCACCTGCTGGACGCAATCGCCGCACCAGGTGCCGGAGATCACGAGGGCGTTGAGGGGCCGGATGAACGAGCCGATCAGGGCCTGCTGGGGCCCGGCCAGGTCCGCCCGGGCGCGGAACGCGGCCCAGGCCTCGCGATGCGCGGGCTTGCCGGTCGTCACGTAGGCGTCGTAGTGATGGGCATGGCCGAACTTGCTGCGGAGGAAGGCGGGGTCGATCATGGGCATCCCAACCGCCCCCCGGGGCGTATTATTTGACATGGACGGCGCACAATCGGTGCGAATCAACTTCGGTCGTCCGGTGGCAATCTTCCCGCTGGACCTGGTCCTGCTGCCCCAGCAGCCGCTGCCCCTGCACATCTTCGAGCCGCGGTACCGCCAGATGGTGGACAACGAGCTGGACGGGGCGGGCCAGATCGCCATCGCAACGGTCGATCCCGGGCGTCCCCCGGACAGCCACGGACGCCCCGCGATCCGGCCGGTCGTCTGCGTGGGCCAGATCGTCAGCCATGAGCGGCTGTCGGACGGGCGGTTCAACGTCGTGCTCCACGGCCTGTGCCGGGCGCGGATCGTCGAAGAACTCGCGCCCGAGGACGGGCTGCTGTACCGGCGGGCGCGGCTCGACCCCTTCGGCGAAGAGGGCAGCGAGGCCTTCAACGCCGCCGAGACCATGGAACGCCTGCGGGTCTGGGTCGACGACGCCCTCGATCAGGGTCCTCTGGCCAACATGCGCATCGCCGAGCAGGTGCTCGAGTATGTTCGCAACTCGGCCATCCCCACGCCGGTGCTGCTGGACGTGGTGGGCTTCACCATGCTGACCGCGCCGGAAAGCCGGTACCGGATGCTCGCCGAGCCGGACGCGGAGGCCCGCACACGGATGCTCGGACGGGAACTCAGCCGCCTGTCGGAGACCATCCGGGCGGCCAAAGACCAGCACCCCGAGGCCTGGCCCAAGGGCGTGAGCTGGAACTGATCCACGCGCGTGGCCGGCCGGGCCGGGGGGCCGGGGGGGTGGGGGGGCGTTACTCCGCCCCGGGGTCGGTCTGCATCCGCAGGATGAACGCGTTGGCC
The DNA here is from genome assembly GCA_963975575.1 of uncultured Phycisphaerales bacterium. Lineage (GTDB taxonomy): Bacteria > Planctomycetota > Phycisphaerae > Phycisphaerales > UBA1924 > UBA6054. Next base: position 866,100 of record CAXBHL010000001.1, read on the forward strand.
TGATCGATCGAGGCGTTCATGTCCGCGATGAGTTGATCGATCTCGCCCTGCAGTTCGGTGACGGTGGTCTGCAGCGAGGCGATCGCCCGGGCATTGAGGTTGTGCTTCAGGAAGAGCACCTGGTCGTCGAAGGCCTTGAGGACCGGCCGCATGCGGGCCTGGGCGGCCTTCATGGCGGTCATCATCTGGCGGTAGCGCTCGCGGGTGAGGCTGAGCTGCTCGGCGCTGGCCGCTCTCAGCGTTTCGGAGGAATACTGGGTCAGTTCCTGGTCCCACTCGCGGAACATGGCGTTGGCGATCCGCTCGACGCTGGCGATCTTGTCGCGGACGACGCCCGCGCGGTCGGCGCAGCGTTCGGCCTCGAAGCGGAGCTTGTCGTACTGGCGTTCAAGGGCCCCGCCGTTGAACCCGGTGATGGCCTTGAACTCGGCCATGGTGCTGGAGAACTGGTCCTTGGCCTGCTGCTGGGCGTTGCGGGCGTCCTTGACCTCGGAGACGAGCTGCTCACGCTTGGCGATGCCCAGCGATTCCTTGACCCGCATCGTGGTGCTGGCGCAGCCGGACAGCGGGGCGAGTGAGCCGGCCAGCACCGGGATCAGGGCCAGGGCGAGCAGCGGGGCGGCGGGGGCGTTGAAGCGGGGCATGGCGTTTCCTCCTTGAATCGACCTTCAGAGCGTACCCCGGCCGGCAGTGGGGCGTCGGACCCTATGATCGGGCATGGGCCAGACTCTGATTGAACCGGGGCTTTCGCCGATCACGATCGCCGGGCGGACCTTCGCCAGCCGTCTTCTGGTGGGCACGGGCAAGTACGCCTCCATGGAGCAGATGCGCGACGCGCTGGACGCCTCGGGATCCGAGGTCATCACGGTGGCCGTCCGGCGTGAACGCCTGTTCAACGCCGAGGGCAAGAGCCTGCTGGAATACCTGGACCTGTCGCGGTACACCATCCTGCCCAACACCGCGGGGTGTTTCACCGCCGAGGATGCCGTCCGCGTGGCCCGGCTCGGGCGGGATCTGCTCGAGCAGCTCGACAACCCCGGGGCCAGTTGGGTCAAACTCGAGGTGCTCGGCGACAAGCAGACCCTGCTGCCCGACCCGATCGGCACGGTCGAGGCCGTCGAGACGCTGGTCAAGGACGGGTTCGAGGTGCTCTGCTACACCAGCGACGACCCGATCGTGGCGGCCCGGATCAAGGACGCCGGGGCCGCGGCGGTCATGCCCGCCGGCTCGCCCATCGGCTCCGGCCAGGGCGTGCTCAACCCGAACAACATCGTGCTGTGCTTGGAGAAGCTCAAGGCGGGCGACCCGGACTACCCGGTGATCGTCGACGCCGGCGTGGGCTCGGCCAGCGACACGGCAGTGGCGATGGAACTGGGCGCCGACGGCGTGCTGCTCAACACCGCCATCGCCCACGCGAAGCGGCCGGTGATGATGGCCCACGCGATGCGCAAGGCCTGCGAGGCGGGTCGCCAGAGCTATCTGGCCGGTCGGATCGACAAGAAGCGGTATGCCACGGCCAGCAGCCCCATGGAGGGGGCGATCTCGTACATTCCCGGCGAATGACCGCCATCGCGAGGAGTGTGTTCCCTCCGCGTGCAGATTCAGGAGTACACATGTCCGACCACCCGATCCTCCGCGAGGCCGAGTTCGACCGGGCCGCGATCAAGAAGTACTACCTCTGGCAGCCCGCCATCATCATGGCCTGCACGGTGGTGCTGATCCCCGTCATTCCCGTGGTGATGATCATCACCGTGCTGATCATGGACAAGTACCTCGATCGGCTCGGCTGCACGCTGACCGAGCGGACGCTGGAGATCCGCAAGGGCCTGCTCAACCGCGTCGAGAGCACGGTCCCGCTGGAGAAGATCACGGACCTGCAGATGTTCCAGGGCCCGATTATGCGGATGCTCGGCCTGCACGGGTTCAAGCTGGAGACGGCGGGACAGTCCGCCGGCCCCGGCGGGTCACTGGTCAACATGATCGGCATCGTGGACACCCCGGGTTTCCGCAGGGCGGTGCTGGATCAGCGCGACCGGATGGGCGATACCGGCGGCAAGCGCCGGCCGTCGGGCGTGGTGGGTGCCGGGCCGGAGATCGACGAGTCCGCGGTGCTGGTGGAGATCAGGGATGCGTTGCTGCGGATCGAACAGCGCCTGGGCGACCGCGGGGCCTGAGGCTGGACCCGACCCGGGTGCCGGCGCAACGCGCCAGGCCGAGCACGACAAAGGCCCGCCGGGGTGAACCGGCGGGCCTTTTCATGGATCAGATGCGCCCGGTGCTTGGAGTCCGGGCCGTCGCGATCAGCGGCGGCGGCGACCGGCGGCCATCAGGCCGAGACCGGCCAGGGCCAGGCCCGCGGGGGCCGGCACGTTGCGGGCGCCCGGGGTGTAGTCGGTGAAGTCGGAGAAGTTGTGGATCACGATGTTGTCGGATCCGTCGCCGGAGCGGTAGAAGCCGGCGGGCAGGAAGGTGCCGTCGGGGCCGACGGTGACGTCGGCGGTGACGGCCGAGCCGCCGATGTTGGCGAAGTCGTCGGCGCCCGAGTCCCACACGAAGATCGTGGAGACGATGTTGGCGGCGCCGTCACGCAGGACGAGGGTGTACGAGCCGTTCTCGATCGAGTTGTCGGCGAAGGAGGCGTCGCCCACGAAGCCGATCTGGCTGGCGGCCTGGCCGTTGGCGATGGTCCAGTAGCCGCCGGCGGCGATGGAGCCGCCCAGGGCGTAGGGGGACGAGCCGTCGGTCGAGCCGAAGCCCGAGGTGCCGAAGTCGGAATCCCAGAACTCGATGGTCCAGCCGGTCAGGTCGACGGACGACGCGCCGGTGTTGTACAGCTCGACGAACTCGACGTCGGCGCCGGTGGTCGAGCCGACGAGCTCGTTGACGACGACGCTGGCCGACGCGGCGGTGCCGACGCTGGCGATGATGGTCAGGGCGAAAGCGGTCTTCATGTCATCTCTCCAAAGACAGGGTGTGCATCTCTCACGATGGCGATCGACGGTTCTGGCCGGCGTTTCTGTGGGTCAGGAACTTTGCCGGTCGAAGGCCGGAAATCGCCTCTCAACTCTGTCTACAGGATAGCCGGAAACGGTGCCCGCTCCAACGGGGCGCCAATAAGGTTTCGTGATGGCCCCCGGGACGGGTGCCCCGGGGGGACACGGGTGGGGGGGTGCTGTGAAGATGGGCAAGAAAACGCGGCCCGGATCGGGGCCGCGTCGGGGTGATCGCTCGGATATCGGACGGACAGATCTCGCCCGGTCGGGCGGGACCTAAGGTCAGTAGATGCGGGCTTCGGCTCGGTTGCCCTGCTGGTCTTCCATGAAATCCTTGGCTTCCTCGGTCGCCTCGCTGCCGTTCCAGAGGCTGCCGGAGGGCCACCAGCGATTGGCGTTGGTGTGCGCCTCGCTCTGCGTGATGGTCAGCACGCTGCCGTCCCACTGGGCGATGTTCATTCGCGATTCGTGCCGGAACGACAGCTGCTGGTTGGTCGGCGTCTGGACCTCTCCGGAGAACGGCTCGGCCCCGTAGGCGGTCGATCCGCGGATGATGGGATTGCTATCGGTGAACGACCCGAACAGAGATGGGTTGACGGCGGGGTCGAAGTCCAGCCCGATCTGATTGCTCGCGTAGCGGGTGCCGTCGGCAAACATGACCTTGCTGCCGGGGCTGGTGCCGATGCGGGTCAGCTGCTGGCGGTATCCCCGCTCGGGCACGGCGCCGTTGTTGAAATCGACCGAGTAGTAAGTGATCGATTGGCCGGGAACAACGACCGCGCCACGCGCACCGTTCGGCAGGTAGTAGAACGAGGTGGGCGCGAGGTAACTGATCTGGCGGAAACCGTCCGTCTCGTTGATGTTGATGAACTGCTCACCGTCGCTGCTGGAGGTCGGGCGGTAGATCGAGTTGTTGAACGTGGTCGCCGAGGCGCACCCGTAATCGTTGAAGAGCTGGGCCGTGCGGCGGGCGCGGTTGTCCGCCAGATTGACCGCATCACCCATGATCGGGCTCATCCAGTCCATCACGGAGGTCGGTGTGTTGGAGCTGGTGTTGCCCAGCATGGCGTTCCAGGGCTGGTTGCCGCCGGGCGTTCCGAGCCGGATCGTCCGGAACTCGAGCGACGAGGTGTTCGGTGACGCGAAGTAGTCCTGATTGTCCAGCGTGTACTGGAACTGGAGCTGCGCGATGCCGCGCATCGTGGACTGGCAGACGACCGTCCGCGCGGTGTTCCTGGCCTTGCCGATCGCCGGGAGCAGAATGCCGATGAGCAGCGAGATGATCGCGATCACGACGAGCAACTCGATCAGCGTGAACGCCCGGTTTCGGCTTCGCCTGGTGGCAGTGGTCTTCATGGTGGGTGTCCTTGGCCCTCGACGGCCGGGTGTGATTGCCTCTTGATCGGAGTCAGAGTCGGATGCGCCGAGGACGGCTGTCATTCACGCTGACCGTGCCGCTCGACGGATCCGTTACCGCCGGCGTCTCTCCCGGGACGTCCTGGAGCGCTGGGAGCATTCGTCCTCCGATCTTCCAGGATCCGTCATCTTCCTTCACGACCGGCATCAGCGTGCGCTCGCCGGTATCGGGGTGCTTTTCCGGGTAGTACGCCGCCTTGCGGCCCCCGATATCGAGTTCGAACAGATCCCCTGTTTTTACGTCAACGAGGAGCACGGAGTCGGGCAGATCGGGACCGCCCGTAAAACCGAACTTCCACACCGAGAATGCCAGCACGCCGATGGCGGCCACAAACAGGATGATCTGCCAAGGTTTCACGTTGCCCATGGAGTTCGGTCCTGTTCGGGTCTAGTCGGACGCCGTCGGCGGCGCCGTCGGGAGGCGGAAACTTGAAAGATTGTACGCGACGGCGGGCGGATTGTCCGTCTCAACCGCCCGGGGTCGGTGTGTTGGCGGATCCGGCCGGTATGAGGTCCACCACGACGGGGTAGTGATCCGACGCCATGCCGGGGAAGGTGGGCATGTCCCGCCAGTTCACGCCCTGCGGCCGGGCGGGCGTTCCGAGCACAAAGGCTTGCTGGGCCGCGAGTTGCGACTTGGCGGCCGGGTTGGCCAGAATCAGGTCGATCCGTCGCCCGGACTCGTGGGTGACGATGGCGTCGCCGGAGCCGCGGTTTGCGAAGAAATCGTCAAACCCGGACTTGAGATACGCCTGGACCGACGCGTCCCGGGTCTCGGCGTTGAAGTCGCCCAAGACGAGCACGGGGCGGTCGGGATGCGCCTTGGTGAGTTCGTCGATCTTGGCGAGCACGCCGGCGGCCTCGGCCTCTCGCCAGTAGGCCGAGTAGCGGCCCGACTTGTGGTGCACCACGAACAGGGTGATTGGCCGGGTGCCGCCGTCGGCGTCCGGGACGGTCAGATCGACCTGAAGCGGGGACCGCCGGAAGTTGAGGGGCTGGCCGGCGAGGAAGTTGTCCTGGTTGCCGTACTTCTCGGGGTGCACGCCGCCGAGGGCGTGGTCCGGCCAGTTCTGAGAACCGGTGATGGGCAGTCGGGACAGGACGGCCTGATCGATGCCGCGGTTGTCGCCGGCGTCGATGGCGGCCACGTGGTCGTAGCCCATGCCGGAGAGGAACTGATCGCGGAACCAGAGCAGGGCCTCGAGCGATTCGACCTCCTGCAGGGCGAGCACGTCGGCGTCGACGGCCCGGATGGCGCCGGCGACGGCCACGCGCTCGTGCAGGGGTTTGGTCTCCGCCGCGTCGTCGTTGTCGCCGGAGAGTTCGGGGTCGTCGGTGTCGTCGAAGAGGTTGGCGACGTTGTAGGTGGCGATTCGGACGGCGCCCTCGGCCTTGGCCGGCGCCTGGGCGAGGCCGAATCGGCGCAGGGAGGCCATCGAGGCGATCTCTGCCTCGATGGTGCGGATCTGCTCCCGGGTGGGCTGCTCGGAGGAGGCCGGGGCGGCCGGCTGGGCGAACGACGCGGAGGCGGCCAGCGCGAGAACGCCGAGCGCGCGGAAGAGAGGTTTGGATCGCATGGGTTCCACCCGTGTCATGCCCGGCGACGCATCACCGCCGAGGCGAGCGGCGCGAGGGGCAGGTCCGGCGTGAGCATAGTCGCCGGGTCGCTCCCGAGGGCCGCGGCGGCGGCCATCACGCCCGAGCGGACGGCGCCCTCCATCGTGGCCGGCCACCCGTTGTCCGTGTAGTCACCGGCGAGGATCACGCCCATATCGTCCGCGGGCGCGACGGTGGGTCGGCTCGCCCGCACGCCGGGCAGCGCCAGGAAGGTGGCGCGTTTGGACCGCACCGGGCGGGACCGTTCGACGGCAAAGTCGCCGGCCTCGGGGAAGCAGTCCCGCAGGTCGGCGACGACGCGGGCGGTGATGGTGTCGTCATCGAGCCCGGCCCAGTCGTCCGCCGCGGAGACGACGGCGTGGATCACGCGGCCTTCGTCGTCCTTGCGGAACAGCCATTGGGTGGGACGGTCGATCAGGACCGCGTGGGGATGGGGCAGCACGGGGCGGTCCAGGCGCAGGTGGACGCCGAGGATGGGCGAGTGGCGCAGGTTGACCAGCGAGCGGACGCGTTCGTCGTGGAAGGCCGGGTCCACGCACTGGGCGACGCGTTCGAAGGGCAGGGCGACGATGACGCGGCCCGCGTGGATCGGCTCCGCGTCGCGGAGTTCGACCGTGCGCGGTGTGATGCGCGTGGCCAGGGTCCCGAAGCGCACGGCGCTGCCGCTGGCCCCGAGCAGGGCGGGGACGGTGTCGTAGAGCCTTCGCAGCGGCACGGTGGTGACGCCGATCGATGAGGCCTGTGCGCTGGCCAGCAGTCCTTCGCGGAAGACCTTGATCGCCAGCGATGCGGCGCATTGCCGCGGCTCGGCGTTGCAGGCCGAGACCACGACCGGACGCCAGAACCTGTTGATCGCGCCGGGCGTCTGGCGGGCGTGCTCCAGCCAGTCGGAGAACGGGCGATCGTGCCACGCGTCGGGGTCGGTCCGGGCCATGCGGGACATGGCCCGGGCGACGGCGAACTTGTCGCCGGCGGACAGGAACGACGCCCGCAGGAACGAGCCCGCGTGGTGGGCGGGCGCGGGGAGCGGCCCCGCGGCGATGCGGTCGACCCGCCCGCCGGGCGAGACCCAGAACTGCTCGGTGTGCCAGCGGAAACATCCGGAGACACCGAGCCGGTCGATCAGGGCCCGGTAGTTGGTGCAGCAGCCCATGACGACGTGCTGGCAGTTGTCGATCTCCCCGTCGGTCGCCGGGTCCACGAACGACGAGGCCCGCCCGCCGAGGCGTCGGGTCTGTTCGAGCAGGATCACGCGTTGTCCCCGGTCCGACAGCGCGATCGCGGCGGCGATGCCGGCCAGCCCGCCGCCGACCACCGCGGCGTCCCAGGGTGGGTCTCGGTCGTTCATAGGCCCATGGACTTGGCGGTCTTGAGGGCGAGGACGACCTTGCGCGACGTGGGTACGGTGACGCGGGATCGCAGCGCGGCGCGGGGGTCCCGGGCGATCTGTTCGAGCAGTTCCCGGTAGATGTCGCGCATCGCGGTCGAGGCGGCGAGGCCCGCGGGCGCGACGGTCAGCTCGTAGTTGCGGCTGCGCCGGTACTCGAGGCGGGCCCGCTCGATCCAGTGGCCCATGAACCGGGCGCAGGCCGCCGGGCGGGACCACGCCAGCAAATCGGCGGGGGTGATGCCGAACGCGGCGTACGAGTCGGCCGGAAGGTAGGAGCGCGGGTGTCCGGGCTGGGTCAGGTCCTCGCGCAGATCGCGGAGGATATTGGTCAGCTGGAAGGCGTGGCCGCGCAGGTACGCGAGCCGCCGCGCCTCGTCGAGGGCGTCGGGCGATCGCACGCCCCAGATGGCGGTGCAGATCAGGCCGACGGTCGACGCCACACGCGAGCAGTACCAGACGAGGTCGTCATCGGTGTCGCACGAGCCCACCTCGAGGTCCCACCGCATGCCTTCCAGGAGGCGTTCGAGTTCGATCGGATCGATCGGGAATCGGGCCGCCGTGTCGGCCAGCGCGGGCCAGAACGCCTCGGGGTTGATCGGCTCGCCCGCGAACAGGGCCCGGGTCTCGGCCTCGAACTCGGCCAGCCCTTCGAGCTTGGCGGCGTTGGGAGCGTCGGCGTCGGCGAGGTCGTCGGCGGCCCGCATCCAGGCGTACACGGCGTACAGACCGCGCCGGTGCTCGGGCCGGGCCAGACGCAGCCCGTGGTAGAAGTTCTTGGCGTTGGCTTTGGTGACCCGGGCGCAGTGCTCGTGCGAGGCCTGGCAGACCGGGTCGTTCAGATCCATCGGGGTGCGTGTCGACTGGCGGATCATCGGGATCTCCTGGCGATCCACCACGCCCTGATCAGCATGGACAGGCGGTCCGCCTTGCCGATCCGTGGCCGCTGCCACAGGGTGGAACACCCGGAGCGTTCGATCTTGCTGAGCAGCCGGATGCCGGCTTGGTGGAACAACCAGATCGGGGCGGCGACCGAAGGGTGCACCTCACGGTGGAGGTCTTGCGCCTCATTGAACAGGATCCGGGTCCGCCGCACAAGGGGCCCGAGCGCGGATTCGAACCCGGCCCGGGCATCGGGGTCGCCGGGGCGGACGGCCCAGGCTCGCAGGGTGGGCGCGTCGAGGCCCGTTTCGTCGCTGGGCATGTAGACGCGGTCCCGCTCGGTCAGATCCGCCCCGACGTCTTGCCAGAAGTTGGCCAGCTGCAGCCCGGTGCAGACCCTGTCGGACATCGCCTCGAGTCCCGCGTTCGAGGGGTCCTCCGAGGACGGCCGGTGCCCGGCCAGGATCAGCACGACGCGTCCGACCGGGTCGGCGCTGCGGGTGCAGTAGTCGGTCAGTTGATCCCAGGAGCGGTAGCGGGTGACCCGCTGGTCCTGCTCGAACGCGTCGAGCAGGGCGTCGAAGTGGTCCAGCGGGATCCCGTGGCGGCGGACGGTGCGGGACAGGTTCGCGAAGAGGGGCGGGGCGTCGAGGCCGTCCGCGGCCGCGTGCAGCCAAACGCGGGCCAGCGCCAGTCGGGACAGCGCGTCGGCGCGTCCGGTCGGCCCCAGCGCGTTCTCGTCGGCCAGGTCGTCCGCGTGGCGGCAGAAGGCGTAGACCGCGGCGAAGTCGTCGCGGAGGCTGGGGGGGACCAGGCGCGAGAGCACCACGAAGTTCTCGCGGTCGGACGACGCGAGGCGGCGGGCATCCGCCAGGGCGGCATCGGGCGAAGCGGTCTGGTTGGCCGATTGATCGGGCATGGCGGTGTGTTCGGGCGCCGGACGGGCGGGCCCGCCACCTAGTATGGACCGTCCGGCCTGTCGACGCGAGCGGCGGTCCGGGGGAGCGGGGCCGCGGCCGGCCCCACGGAGACCGAATGAGGATCGTTCTGGCCAATCCGAGGGGGTTCTGTGCGGGGGTCCGCATGGCCATCGACGTGGTCGATCAGGTCGTGGACGTCCTGCCGGACGAGACGATCTACGTGTATCACGAGATCGTCCACAACAAGCACGTGGTCGATCGGCTCCGGGGCAAAGGCGTCCGGTTCGTCGAGGCCATCGAGGAGATCCCCGAGGGCAGCGTGGTCGTGTTCAGCGCCCACGGCGTCAGCCCCGCCGTGCGCGACGCCGCCCGCGCGCGGCACCTCTCCGCGATCGACGCGACCTGCCCCCTCGTGACCAAGGTGCACAGCCGGGCGATCCGGTACGCCAAGCAGGGCTTCCAGATCCTGCTCGTCGGGCACAAGGACCACCAGGAAATCGTCGGCACCATGGGCGAGGCCCCGGACCGCACCCAGGTGGTCGAATCGCCGGCGGACATTCCGCATCTGAGGATCGAAGATCCGGACAAACTGGTCTATCTGACGCAGACCACGCTCTCGACCGACGACGCCGCGATCATCATCGACGCGCTTAGGACCGCGTTCCCCGGCATCAAGCAGCCGCCGGACGAGGACATCTGCTACGCGACGACCAACCGCCAGCACGCGGTGCGTCAGATCGCGCCGCTGTGCGATCTGGTGATCGTGGTGGGCAGCCGCAACTCGTCCAACTCGGTCCGCCTGACCGAGATCGCCGAGAACGTGGGCACCCGGGGCGTGCGGATCGACGACGTCCACGAGCTGGACCCGGCGTGGTACCCGACCGGCGACGAGACGATCCTGCTCACGGCCGGGGCGAGCGCGCCCGAAGACCTGGTCTCGGCCATCTGCCGGCACTTCGTCGAGAAGCACGGCGCGACGCTGCACCTGGCGGACGTGTTCGAAGAGTCGGTCGAGTTCGGCCTGCCGCTGAGTTTGAAGCGGCTGATGCAGACGCACGGGATCGACCCGGGGGACCGGAAGGTCAAGGTCGAGCCGCCGGTGATCACGCCGGGCGAGTACGGGACGGCGGCGGTGGCGTTGACCGTCAGCGCCAAGGGGGCGTGAAGCGTTGGAACACCCTCGCCACCACATCTTCGATTTCACCCCAGAAGCCCTCGCCGAATGGTGCGTGCAGCGCGGCATGCCCAGGTTCCGCGCCAAGCAGATTCTGGAATGGGTCTACGAACGCGGCGTGATCGATCCCGCCGCGATGAGCAACCTCTCCAAGCTCGACCGGGACGTGCTCACCCGCGAGATGACCTTTCTGAGTGGTCCGGCCGTGGCCCACCAGGTCGCAACAGATGGCACGCAGAAACTGCTCATCGAATGGGCCGACGGGCTCGTCGGCTCTGGCGTGTCCGCGTCCGAGGCCAGCGTGGATCACGCCACCCGCCTGCCCATCCTGAGCGCCGACGGCCGCCCCGGCGCGATGCCCTACTCGAGCACCGAGCGGCAGACCGAGTGCGTCATGATCCCGGCGGAGGCGGACGCAGACGACGACGGGAACGCCACCCGCGCCCGACGCACGGCCTGCATTTCCAGCCAAGTCGGCTGCCCCGTGGGCTGCAAGTTCTGCGCCACGGGCATCGGCGGGCTGGACGGCAATCTGTCCGCCGGGCGGATCGTCGAGCAGGTCTGGCGCCTGGCACGGCTCGAAGGGGTGGGGCGGATCAGCAATGTCGTGTTCATGGGCATGGGCGAGCCGCTGGCGAACTTCAAGCCGGTCACGCACGCCGTGCGCACGCTGGCGGCCCCGTGGGGCCTGGGCATCAGCGCCCGCAAGATCACCGTCTCGACCGTGGGCATGCACAAGGCCATCGAGAAACTCGCCGACGAGCTGGACCTGCCGATCACGCTGGCCCTCTCGCTGCACGCGCCCCACGACGAACTCCGCCGCAAACTGATCCCGTGGGCCGAGTTCACCACGGTCGAGCAGCTCGTGGCCGCCTGCGGCAAGTGGTTTGCCAAGACCGGGCGGGAGATCACGCTCGAGTACATCTTGCTCGCCGGCGTCAATGACCGCCCCGAGCACGCGGCCGAACTGGCCGGGGTGTGCAAGCGGCTGCGGGCCAATGTCAATCTGATCCGCTACAACGAGGTGCAGGGCCTGCCGTTCGATCGCCCGGAAACCCGCGATGTGCTCGCGTTCCAGGAAGTCCTGCGGGATCGGGGTGTGAACTGCCACATCCGCGCCAGCCGCGGGCGGGACATCGCCGCCGCGTGCGGCCAACTCCGCCACGAGCACGCCGGGGCCTGAGGGACGGTCAGCAGGCCGTCGTCGGCACGGCGTTGAGCGTCAGGTCGTCCCGCCGCCCTTCGGCCAGCATCACGCCGCCCAGGCCCGCGATCATCGCGGCATTGTCCACGCAGTACTTCATGGGAGGCACCCGGATTGGCACGCCCAGCCGTTCGCCAAGCTCGGCCATTTTGCGGCGCAGGCGGCTGTTGGCCGAAACACCGCCGCCGACGATCAGCGTACGGAAGGGCCCGTGCTGCTCGAACGCGGCCTCGGTCTTGCGGAGCAGGGCGGCGCAGACCGTCCGCTGGAAACTGGCCGCGATATCCCGCGTGCGTTGCTCGGTCATCGGTGGGGGGGGCGGGAGAATGATCGGGTCCTTCCCCGGCATCTTCGGCGGGTTCGGCCGACCCCGCACCGCGTACAGCACGCTCGTCTTGACGCCCGAGAAACTGAAGTTCAGGCTGTCCTTCTTCATCAATCCGATGGGGAAATCGAACGCGTGCTCGTCCGCCCCCGGTTCGCACGCGAGCCGGTCCACCAGCGGCCCGCCGGGGTGCCCGAGGCCGAGAATGGCCGCGACCTTGTCGTACGCCTCGCCCGCCGCGTCATCGATCGTGCCGCCGAGCCGGCGGAGCCTGGTTTCAGACTCCATCGCGTACAGCGTCGTGTGCCCGCCGGAGACCACCAGCCCGAGGGCCGGGAACCCGATCGGTTCCGAGTCCAGCGCCGCGGCGTACAGGTGCGCGTGCACGTGGTCCACACCGACGAGCGGCACGCCCAGCGACCACGACAACGCCTTGGCCGCCGAGAGCCCGACCAGCAGCGAACCAACCAGCCCGGGCCGGTGGCCCACCGCGATGGCGTTCAGGTCGGTCAGTTCGATCCCCGCGTCCCGCACCGCCCGGCGCAGCACGGGCAGGATGTACTCTTCGTGGGCCCGGCTGGCGATCTCGGGGACCACCCCGCCGTACTCGGCGTGCAGGTCGTGCTGCGTGGCGACGACCGACGACCGCACGCGCGAACCCTCGACCACCGCGGCCGCGGTTTCGTCACAGGATGATTCGATGCCGAGGACGAGCATGCCGGAGTTTAGGAGGGGATTTCAACGCGAAGATCGCGAAGTGTCCGAAGCGGTCTCGGTGACTTCAAGCCAACTCTTCCAGAATCAAGCGCATATTGGTGTGTTCTGGAAACGAGTCTTTGGATCTACCACAGACGCTTCGACTTCTTCGCGATCTTCGCGTTCAAAGTCTTCTGCCCGATCTCTTCGCCTCAGTGCCGCTCCGAAGCGTCCTTTGGCGAGAGGCCCCACGGCTCGCTCTTCTGGGCGTTGATCGTCGTCCCGTTCTGGATCGCCGGGCGGATGTTGTCCAGGAAGTTGTGCGGGAAGTGCTTGTCGAACGCGCTCTTCTCGGCCAGGCGGGCGCGGTGGTCCTCGGTCAGGTCGATGTCGAGGGCCCCCAGATTGTCCTCGAGTTGGCTGAGCCGTTTGGCGCCGATGATGGTGCTGGTCACACCCGGCTGCGTCTGCACCCAGTGGAGCGCGACCTGGGCCGGGCTGGCGCCGATGGATTCGCCGATCGCGACGAGTTCGTCGACGAGCGCGTAGGTCCGCTCGTTGAGATGCGGCGAGTTGTCCGCCACGCGGGTGTCGCCGTGCTTGGGCCGGCTGTCCCGCCGGAACTTGCCGGAAAGCACCCCGCCCCGCAGCGGCGACCACGGCGTGACGCCCAGGCCCAGGTCGCGGGCCATGGGGATCAGGTCCTCCTCCGGCGTGCGCTGCAGCAGGGAGTACTCGATCTGGATGGCCGCCAGGGGCTCCCAGCCGTGCAGGGCGGCCAGGCCCTGGGCCTTGGCGCACACCCACGCGGGATGGTCGGAGAAGCCGATGTGCCGGACCTTGCCCTGGCGGACGAGGTCGTCCATGGTCCGCATGGTCTCGTCCAAGGGCGTGTGGCGGTCCCAGAAGTGGCACCAGAGCAGGTCGATGTGGTCGGTCTGCAGCCGCCGGAGCGAGTCGTGGACCTGGTGGAGGATCGCCTTGCGCCCGGACCCCCCGCCGTTGGGATCGCCCGGGTACATGTTGCCGCAGAACTTGGTCGCGATTACCACGCGGTCGCGCATGGCCGCGTGCTTGAGGAAGTAGTCCCCGATGATCTTCTCGGAGTGGCCCTTGGTGTAGGCGTTGGCGGTGTCCAAGAAGTTGCCGCCCCGGTCGAGATAGGCCGACAGGACGTCCAGCGATTCCTCGATGCTGGTCCCGACCGCACCCCACTCGTCGCCGAAGGTCATGGTGCCCAGGCAGAACGGCGAGACCCGCAGCCCGGTGCGTCCGAGGGTGACATAATCGGTCAGGGACATGGGGTTTCCTCCTTGGGAAGCGGGTTCGAGGAAGCGTAGCCGATGGATTTCAAGCACCGTATCACGAGTCGTGTGAACCAGATTCGCGATGACCGTTGTTGTGTCCATTGCTTGCGGTTACCCGAGGTTTCCGGAGTGGTGGGGTGTTCCGGGTCAGCGCCCGGCCAGAGTGTCTGGAAGGAGTATCGCCGTGTTGCCCGGAACATGGACAACCCGCTCTACCACCTCGTCATCTCCGGGACATGCTTCTCCCTCGCTATTGGCGCGGCAACACACGCCAGCGGGGACCTTCGCGAGCGGATGATCTACGCGTTGGTCGCCACCGGCCTGACGCTCTCGGGGCTCTGGAACCCGATATGGACCCGTAGGCGCCGAGACCGCATCGCTCGCGAACTGGCTTGGGTGAGGGAGTGTTTGGCTTGCAACTACTCGATCGATGACCTTCCAGCGCAGCCCGACGGCTGCACCGTCTGTCCCGAGTGCGGTGCAGCGTGGAGGATGAGTTCGGTGATCAACGAATCGAATCAAGCCGCCGGGGCAACGCCATGAGCGGGGCCGGGAAGCGGATTTACCCTTGGCGGCTGGAGTCAGTGTACGGCTTCGCGACGGTCTTTGATCGCATCGAAGACGACCGGGGCCGGCGCTGGAAGCCCTGCGAGATTGCCAGGGCCTCGAAGGAGTCCGGCATCGACCGCTTCCTGATCGCACCGCCGACGCATCGTCCCGAAATCCTGAAATTGGCGGTCCGTTTGGGTGTGATGTCGGCGGTTTTGATGGTCCCCGTGCAGTCGATGATCGCTTGGATCCAGCACGGCGATCTTGGCCTCGAAATCCAGTGCATGCTCGCCCCCCTGTACTTAGTCGGCTTTGGGTTGCCGATGGGTTATGTCGCCTCCGCGCGGATGTGGCGCAGCACAGCGCACGCCCGAGACGCGTTGCTCGAGTACGACCTCTGCCCGCACTGCGCCCACGGGCTCGGCGGGATACCACCCGAAGCCGACGGCTGCACCGTCTGCCCCGAATGCAGCGCGGCCTGGCGGGTGCAATCGGATGGGCCCAACCCCAAGAATGAGGATCTCCCATGATCGGCATTCTCCACCGCACCCAGACCCTGACGATCCGCGACGACCGAGGAACTCCGTTCCCCATCCGCTCGCCGCATTTGAGGCTGGAGATGAAGGCCGACAAGGCGATGGTGCTGTGGTACCGGCTCGCCCAAGTACGACGCGACCGCGCATCGACCGTGACGCAGATCGTCGGGTGGGGCGTGGTAGCCACAATGTGTGCGATGCTGATCTTCGCGGGCGTTCATGCGGTCGCCTTGGGTGATCCAAGAAGGGCCGTGCTGATGTTCGTCTTCCTGCCCCCGGTCGTGGCCCTCGGCTACATCTGGCGTCGGCAGATGGACGCTGCGCTCGCGAGGCTCGAATCCGCCCGGGCCAAACTCCCGCCAATCTGCCCGTCCTGTCGCTACGACCTCGCGGGGCTGCCGGTCGAGCCGGACGGCTGCACCGTCTGCCCCGAGTGCGGCGCAGGGTGGCGGTTCACCACGCCGAGCGAACCCGGGTCATGAGCCGATCAAATCCGCGGCGGCGGGTCGTTCGTGGCGCGCGATGATCTCTTCGAAGCTCGGCATCAGATGGAGTGCCTGCTCGCGTTTCAGCTGCGCACGAATGGCGCCGAGCACCCGGTCGGCCTCGTCCGTTCTTCCCAGCGCTCGCAGCGACGCAACCTCCATCGCCCCCGCGGCGGCGTCGATCGCGATGGTCACCGGCAATCGCTGGTACTGGGTGCCCGCCCACTCCCGGAAACGACGCAGGTGCTCGATGGCAGTTTCGAACCGATCCTCAGCCGCCAGCGCCACGCCCTCGAGGAACTCCGCACCCGGCCCGAGGCCGCCGTAACCGGGCAGCGACCGGGCGGAATCCAGAGCGAAGCGTGCGGTTTCGGGCAGATCCCGGTGGAGCGCGTCGACCTCTACGAGGGCGGTCCACGCTTGCACGTTCTCCGGGTCCAGATCCAAGGCCTGCGCGAGCGACTCGGCGGCCTCGTCGTAGTCTTCAACGGTGTCGTAGTACTGCGCGAGCATCAGGAGCCGATCGACCTCCGGGATGTTCGCATGGCCTTTGAGCCGCTCAAGTTGCTCGAGCCCGTCCGCCGGCCGTCCGACCTTGGCAAGGCACCGTGCCCGCCAACCCGCGATCACCAGCTTTGCCCGGTCGGCGCCGAGGGCGCGTGCGGCCCGTCGCTCGAACCGTGGGAGTTGCGGCAGTATCGCGTCCCACTGGCCGCGGACCGCCAGGCCGTTGATGAGCGCATCCGGATTCACCAGCATTACCGAAAGCAGCCCGAGCAGGAAAGGCAGCAGAATGAACGCGAGCAGCAAGCCCTCGATGACCCCGAAGTCCTGCCCCGAGGCCAGATTGCGGATCAGGATCACCACCAGGATCAGCTTTGTGACCCACATCTGGCGATAGAGCAACGCGACCGAGAGCAGGTACTCCATCGGCCTGGAAGCCGTCAGCATCCGCCTTGTGTACCACTCGGGGAGTTTTCGTTGGCGGGTGCGTCGCTGGCGAACGTTGGGCATGGGGGACCTCTCTGGGTCCCCCATTGTGACGGCGAGCGGGCGGTCTGTCGAGGGGGCACATGCCAGATTTGAGCCGGTTCAGACGTCCGCCCAGGCCTGATCCTTCAGCTTCCGCAGCGCATCGAAGGCCTGCATCGGCGACATCGAATCCAGCTTGAGTTCCCGCAGCTCGTCCACCGCAGGATGCGGCAGGAACTCGGTGAACAGGCCCATCTGGGCGGCGTCCTTGGATTTCTTGGGGGGCGCGACCATGGCCGTGTCCACCCGGGCGTGCTGGACGGACAGGGCCCCCAGGATCTCCCGGGCCCGCTGGGTGACCGGCTTGGGCACGCCGGCGAGTTCGGCCACGTGCACGCCGTAGGACTGGTCGGCCTTGCCCGGGCGGATCGAGTGCAGGAACACGATCTCCTGCTTGCCGTCGTCGGTGGTCCACTCCCGCACGGCCACGTGCAGGTTGCGGACCCGTGGGGCGAGCTTGTCCTCGAGTTCGGTGATCTCGTGGTAGTGCGTGGCGAAGAGCGTCCGCGGCCCGGTGTTGGCGTCGTCGCCCGCCAGGCACTCCGCGATGGCCCACGCCAGGCTCAGGCCGTCGAGCGTGGAGGTGCCGCGACCGATCTCGTCGAGGATCACCAGCGAGTCGGTCGTGGCGTTGTTGAGGATGTTGGCCGTCTCGGTCATCTCGACCATGAAGGTGGACTGCCCGCGGTGCAGCGCGTCGTCGGCGCCGACGCGGGTGAAGATCCGGTCGCACACGCCGATCGTTGCCCGGTCCGCCGGCACGAAACTGCCCGCCTGCGCCAGAACCACCAGCAGCGCCGTCTGGCGGATGTAGGTGCTCTTGCCGGCCATGTTCGGGCCGGTGATCAGGGCGAGGTTGGCCGGTGCGTCGGGGATGCCCAGCTCGCAGTCGTTGGGCACGAAGGCCTGGCCGAGGGTTTCGTCGAGCACCGGGTGCCGCCCGGCGTGGATGGACAGTTCCCGTTCGGTGGTGATCTCGGGGCGCTTCCAGCCCCGCTGGTGGGCCTTGTCGGCGAAGCCCAGCAGCACATCGAGTTCGGCCACGGTGTCGGCGTACTCGACCAGGTCCGGCACCCGCTGGCGGGCCCGCTCGCACAGGCCGTCGAAGATGACCCGCTCTCGTTCGAGCGCCCGGGCCGAGGCGGTGGTGACCTTGTCCTCGAAGTCCTTGAGTTCCGGCGTGATGTACCGCTCGGCGTTCTTGAGGGTCTGCTTGCGCGTGAACGCATCCGGCGCCCGCCGGGCCTGGGCCGCAGGCAGCTCGATGTAGTAGCCGAACACCGAGTTGAACCCGACCTTGAGCGACGGCAGGTCGTGCTCGGCGCTCAGGCGGCCCTGGTAGTCCGCCAACCACACCCCCGCGTCCTTTTCCAAGCCGCGGGCCTCGTCGAGCTGGGCGTCCACGCCGTCGCGGATGGCTCCGCCGTCACGCAGGTGGCCCGGCGCGTCGTCGACGACCGACTGTTTGATCCGCTCGCCCACCGCCGCCAGCGCCCGGGCGTGCGTCGCCAGGCGCTGGTGCAGGTCCCCGAGCGACTCGGCCCCTTCCAGCGCCTCGGCCAGCGGCCCGGCGGCCAGGATCGAATCCGCCAACGCCGCCAGATCCCGGGGCGTCGCCCGGCCCAGCGCCACCCGCCCCGCGATCCGGGCCACGTCGGACACGTGCTTGAGTTGCTCGCCCACCGCCTCGGCCAGCGTCCGCCCGCCGAGGAACGCCCCGACCGCGTCGTGTCGCGCGCGGATCGTCCGGGCGTCCCGCGAGGGCGTGCTCAGCCACGACCGCAGCAGCCGCTTGCCCATCGGCGTGCGGATCACGCACCGGGTGCCCACCGGGCTGGCCAGGAACACGCCCGCCAGCGAGCCGGCGAGCTGCCCGTCGCGGATGGTCTGCTCGATCTCCAGCGCCCGCAGGCTGGTCGAATCGATGCGGCAGACCCGCTCCCGCTCGACCTTCCGGGGCGGGCGCACGTGGGCCAGGGTCACCCGCTGGCGCTGGAACTCCCCGCCGCTGGTCGCGTCCGACGCCGGGCGATCGACCGCCTGGGTCTCGCGCAGGTACCGGATCACCGCCCCCGCGGCCAGCACGCTCGGGGCGTCGGCCTCGATCCCGAAACCCTCGACCGAGGCCACGGCGAACAACTCGCGGACCGCCTCAAGGGCCTCCTCCCGCCGGAAGTGCCACGCCGCCCGGCCCGTGCCCGAGGCCCCCAGCGCCGCCAGCAGCCCCTTGACCCGCTCGGGCGCCTCGCCCGCGCTCGGTTCGGCGTACAGGACTTCCTTTACGCCCCGCCGGGCCAACTCGTCGATCACCTCGCCCGGGTGCCCGTCGAGCACCTCGAAGAGCCCGGTGGACAGCTCGATCATCGCCGCCCCGACCGCGCGGTCGTCCAGGAAGGCCACGGCCGCCAGCGTGACGGACTGCTCGTCCCGCAGCATCGACTCGTCGATCAGCGTCCCCGGCGTGATGACCTGCGTGACCCCCCGCTCGACGACCCCCTTGGCCTCCTTGGGGTCCTGGAGCTGGTCGACCACCGCCACGCGGAACCCGTGCTCGAGGGCCCGTTGCAAATAGGTCGTCTTCTGGTGGTGGGGGACCCCGGCGACCGGGATGCCGTTGCCCCGGTCCACCACGGCCAGCCCCAAGGCCCGCCCCATCGACTCGGCGTCCGGCCCGAAGAGTTCGTAGAAGTCCCCCATCCGGAAGAACAGCACGCAGTCGGGGTGCTGCTGCTTGCAGCGGGTCCACTGCTGCATGGCGGGGGTCGAGTACGGGTCCTTGGCCATCGGACCCTCAGGATAGGGGGTTGGGGGCTGGGCCGGAAGCGGCAAATTCGGTTTGTCGAGCGGGGTCCGGCGTGCTCGGCCGTGGCGAGTGCGAGGTGGTCCGCCGGGTCCGGCTCGGCGGGGTGCTCAGGCAGTACGAACGCTAACGGGCGGCCTGAAACGGGACGGGACCGTGCAGTTGCGCCCCGCTGGGAAGCGGGTTTCGAACTTCGGACCGCCACTCCCTCGCCAGATTCAGTATTTCATACGACGATGACGATCTGCGATGATCTTCAGTGATCTAGAATGGCACGGCCGGCAATAAAAAAAGGAGATGGATCATCTAGCATCTTGATGATGTCTCCACTTGATTGCAGATAGTTCTCAGGCGAGTAGAGGCAGTTGCAACCAGCTTGGCCCAAATCCTGAAGAAAATCAACCACAGGCTCCTTACTGTATCTTTGCACAAGCAAGACATTGGAAATGTTAGTGTCTTTAAACGAGAACGAGTCGACGTGGCAAAGTACCCACTGTCTCGCGGAGCCGACTTCAGATATCTCTGATACTACCCCACGCAAAATGTTCTTGCCGGCCGATGACTCAAAGTCCAACGGTTCTGCAACAAGTATTTTGAGTTTCTTTGAAACAATGCTCATTTTATTGCCAAATCGGCTGAGAACTAATAATGTTTACGGACACCCGCTCTGATGCGGAGTTCTCTCTTCCACCTCCACGTCCATCTCAGTCTGTTTGCCGGGTGCCGGGTGCCCTGCGTTCGCGCATCCGGAGCTGGACTTCCGGTCGTGGCCGCTAGCGGCCACGGCGTGTGGCCTCCATGTTCGCCCCAATCCCCGCCGCGATGATCACCCGGACACACCACCCGCCCGCACCTCCGCGCGTCGGCACAACCCGGCCGGCCCAGCCTAGCGAGTTGCGGGATTCGTCGCAATCCGATTCCAGCAGGGTCCGCGCACAAAAGAGCCCGCGCCGTTGCGGGCGCGGGCATCGGATTCAGGTCGTGATCGGGGCGGGGTCGGCCGCTTACTTGGACAGCGCATCCGCGTAGGTCTGCTCGGGGCGCAGGCCGACCATCATCTCGGAGGCCTCGCCCTTCTGGAAGACGATCACGGTGGGGATCGACGCGATGCCGAAGCGGGTGGCGATCTCGGGGGCGTCGTCGATGTTGACCTTGGCGACGCGTCCCGGGTGGGCGGCCGCCAGCTTGTCGATGGTGGGGGCGAGCGCCCGGCACGGGCCGCACCAGGGGGCCCAGAAATCGACCAGCACGGGCTGGTCCTGATTGATGAAGGTGTCGAACGCATTGGCGTCGAGCTGGGCGACGGCTTCGCTGGCCATGGGTGGTTCCTTTCCGCCCGGGCTCGGGCGAGGGGGGGTCGGTGGTGTGAGGTTCCGTTCGCTGTGATGAACGGATAGACAGGTCGGTCTATTCCAGCGGGGCGTCGGCCCGGCGGCAAGCGTCTTCCAAGAGCACGGCGGCGGCCTTTCGGGCCTCGTCGGCCGGCTGCCGGCTCCGGCAGATCCGCGACGAACTCATGGCCCCGGCGAACAGCAGGCCGATCCGGGCCGCCAGCCCGTCCGAGTCCGGGCACTCGGTGGCCTTGGTGATGTCGGACAGCAGCGACTGTACGCGCGCCTGGTGGCGCAGGATGGCTTGGCCGACCGGCGCGTCGGGGTCCGAGAACTCGGCCGCGGCGGCTTGGATCAGGCAGCCGCAGCGGGACGGGTTTTCGAACCAAGTCCCCAAGCCCTCGAAGAGCAGCACGATCTGGTCGAACGGGTCGTCCGACCCGGCGATCCACGAGCGCATCTGGGCGATCAGGCCCTCGCTGGCCTTGTCGAGCACCTCGACGATGAGCTGCTCCTTGCTGCCGAAGTGGTTGTAGAGGGTCATCTTCGCCACGCCGGCCTGGTCGAGGATCCGGTCGATGCCGGTGGCGTGGAAGCCCTCGCCCGCGAACAGGTCGCGGGCACATTCGAGCAGGAGGTCTCGCTTGGTGGTCGCTTGGGTCATTTCTGGGTCTCGGTGGGCGGTTTCGGAGATCCGGGGGCGGGATCGGCCGGGGATCGGAGGGATTTTTGCACACCTTGGGAACAAACAGACAGACCGGTCTATTCGCTTTTAAGTTCGTTGACACCAGTGTATCGGCGGGTTGACCCGCCGCAAACCATTCATCGGCATCCGGTTTTCACCGCAGACTACAGAAGGAGTATCCCATGCCCCGTATCGCACCGATCTCGAAGGACAAGGCCCCCGACGCCTCCAAGCCCATGCTCGAGGGCGTGGAGAAGAAGCTCGGCAAGGTCCCCAACCTGCTGGGCACGCTGGCCGTCGCGCCGGCCGGCTTGGCGACCTATATGAAGCTCGGCGAGGCCCTCTCGCATGCGTCGCTGAACGACAAGGTCCGCGAGCAGATCGCCGTGGCGATCGCCCAGGAGTCCGGCTGCGGCTACTGCGCCAGCGCCCACACGGCCATCGGCAAGATGGTCGGAGTCTCCGCGGACGAGCTGGCCAAGAACCTCGACGGCAAGGCCAGCGACCCGAAGGTCCAGGCCGCGATCGACCTGTCGCTGGCCATCGTCCGCGAGCGGGGCTGGGTGACGGACGAGCAGTTCAAGGACGCCAAAGACGCCGGCCTGTCCGACGCCGAGGTCATCGAGGTGCTCTCGATCACCATGACCAACCTGTTCACCAACTACGCCAACCACATGTTCCAGACGGCCAACGACTTCCCGAAGGTCGAGCTGAAGAAGGCCGCCGCGGCCCACTGACCGGCAACCCGCGTCCGGCGGGGCCAGCGCCCGGCCGGACCGATTCAATGTTTTTCCTGCGCAACTCCGCCCGGGTGGTCCGGGCGGTGTTGTTTTGGGGAAAAGACGAAGAGACGAAGAGACGAACAGACGGAAAGACGGAAAGACGGAGAGACGGAGAGACGGAGAGACGGAGAAACACCGTCAGATCACGAATCTGGTCGTCGACTGGCTCGGAGCCAGTCGAGCATGCGTTGGTGGGGGTCGCTCCGGTCGGGGTCGATGATTTCGAAGGTGTAGCCGCTCGTGACGACTTCGAACAGTGAATCGTGGAAAGTCATGATGATGTGGCGGAGGTGGGCGTAGCGAGTTGGGTCGTGCTGGCTGTGGACGCGATTGGCATGCTTGAGTGCGTCAATCCATGGCGAGTTGATGATTTCGTGGTTGTGGTATGAGTTCAGTCCGCGTTCCTCGAGCGGATGACCATCGAGTGCTTCGTCGTTGGGCATGCCCATCGACATCGCGTATGCGCCGAACCCGACAATCGCCCAATGATCGCGACGATCATGCCGTGTGTAGTAGCCGAGTACTGTCCAGCTATCTTGCTTGAAGATGGTGGGGTACGGGGCTCCGACATCTTGTTCCGGCAGGTCGGTCAGCTCGCGGACTTCGACCTCGGGGCCGTACTGATTGAAACACACGCTCGTGGGCATGGTCGATTGTTGGCCCATCACGCGGCTAGCCTTGGCGATGGAGCCCGCCGAGCCGCTGTGCGGCGTGATTGTGATGGACAAGCCCGAGCGGGTCAGCTCGGCGGGGTTGTGCCGTCTGGTCAAGGGGCGGCTGCGGGCGGCGGGGGCGCCCAAGTCGGTCAAGGTCGGGCACGGGGGCACGCTGGACCCGATGGCGACCGGGGTCGTGGTGATCCTGGTCGGCAAGGCGACCAAGCGGTGCGACGAGGTCATGGCCGGTGAGAAGGAGTACCTGGCGGGTGTGGACCTGTCGGCGTTCACCGCGTCGGACGATCGCGAGACGGAGCGGGCGGAGGTCGTGGTGGACACGCCGCCGACGATCGAGCGGGTGCGGGGCGCGGCCGCGGGGTTCGTGGGCTCGATCGACCAGGTGCCGCCGGCGCACTCGGCGATCTGGGTGGACGGGCGGCGGTCGTACAAGATGGCCCGCGCGGGCGAAGCGGTCGAGATGGCGCCGCGCCGGATCGAGATCCACGCCATCCGGGTGGCGGCCTACGACTGGCCGATGGTTACGCTCTCTGTCCGCTGCGGCAAGGGCGTGTACATCCGCTCGCTGGCGCGAGACCTGGGGTTGGCCCTGGAAACCGGGGGCACGCTGGCCTGGCTGCGCCGCACGCGGGTGGGGCGGTGGTCGATCCGCGACGCGGTGACGCCGGGGCGGATTCCCGATCCGCTCGACGCGGCCGGCTTCGCGTCGGTCGCGGCCGAGGGGGGTTTGGACCCCGATCCGAACGCTTCGAGCCCGTGAGCGGTCAGCCCTGATCGGCGGCGGGGTTCCAGACCTCGTTGGTGCCCTGGCCGTCGCAGATGCGTCGGGCGACGAGGTAGAGCATGGTGCCAGCGGTGAAGAAGTAGCTGAACGCGAAGCCGGAGACGACGATGCGCAGCAGGGCCTTCCAGCCGGCGATGATCTCGTGGGCGATGGGCTGCGTGGCGGCCAGCGCTTCGCCGCCCTCCAGCACCTCGGCGCCCGCGTCGCCCGCCAGGTGGGACGCGGCCCAGTCGGTCAGGCTCATCGTGTTGTCGGCGACGATCACCGCGACGGTGATCGCGATCGCGCCGAGCACGAGCAGGATGGCCGCGTGGAGCAGGAGGCGGAGCGGCCGGGCGAGGACGTAGGCGTAGGAGCGCTGGGCGGCGTCGTAGCCGTCGGTGCCCTCGCACATCAGCGCGGGGACGATCATGGGCAGGGCCAGGGCGTGGAGGGTCAGGATGAAGATGGCCAGGAGGGCGAAGATCAGGCCCAGCGCGTAGACGACGGCGGCCACGATGTTGAGGACGGGCACTCCCAGGGCCGACCCGCCCAGCGTGATCAGCCCGATCAGCACGCCCGCCACGGCCAGGGGGGCGATCAGGGCGCCGACCGACCAGCCCAGTTTGGACAGCGAGACGCGGACGTCCGCCGGCCACTCGGTGATGCGGGCGGTGGCGAACTCGGTCGCGACGGCCCGGCTGATCGCCCCGCCGAAGAGGGCGAAGACGATCACGATGGGCAGGCCGAGGAGCAGGGTGTCCCACGGGCGTGCGAGCAGGAACCGGCCGGGCAGGGTCGCCAGGTCCTCGATGGCCAAGAAGAATCGGTTCGCTGAGAGGTCACGGACCGCGTCGGCGGCGTTGCTGAAGATCCCCGCCAGTCGCCGGGACAGGGACGTGGAAAAGGCGGGTTCCTCAGACCAGGCGGTGGAGAGCTGGCCGATGAGGCTGGCAAGGAATGCGGCCGCCATCCCGAGCATCACGCGGGTCGGGCGGAGCGCCATGGCCGGGGCGCGGAGGATCCTCGGCCAGAGCAGCTCGGCCGTGAAGTCGTGGAGCATGGCCTGGGGTTCGCGGGCTGTCGGGCGTGTGTCGGGCATGTCCCCATGGTATTGGATCGCCGGTCCGGTTGCCCCGGGGGGTCGGGGAAGGGATGATCGGGGATGATCGAACCGCTCGCCCGATGGACCGCCCGTGGGATCGCACTGCTGCTCGTCGGCCCGGCCGCGGCCTGGGGGTCGGGCATGGTGCGGGCGCCCGACGGTTCCGGCGCGACCACCCTGCTCACGGGGGATTCGTTGGTGGCCGGGGTGCTCGCTCTGGCGATCGTGGCGTCCTGTGCGTGGTTCGCGGCGGGCGTGGGGGCGAAGCTGGGCGACCGGCACGAGGCGATCCTGAGCACCGGGTTCGTGCTCGCGTGGGTCGCCTGGTCCGGGGGGAGGCTGGGCGAGGTGCTGCGCCTGGCCCCGGAATCGGGCACGTTCGTACGTCTGGCGGTCGAGGCGGGCCTGTTCGGGGGCATCACGGTGGTCGCGTTGCTCATCGCGGACCGCCTGAGCCGCCGAAGCGCCTCGGACGAGGGGCTCTCGCTCTCGTTAGAGGGGATCCGGAGCGGGCTGGCCGGCAAAGCGGGGGTGCCGGCCCTGCTGGCGTCCGCGGGGGCGGGGGTGGCGATTGCGTGGCTGTTCGCGCGGTACGACCTGCCGGGCCAGTCGCTGGGAACGGCGTTTCTGGGCGGCATCGCGGCGGGGATCGCCGCTACGTCGATCGTGCAGTCGATGACGAAGGACGACCGGGACGCCCCGGAGGGCTCGACCGGCCTCGTGGTTCCGGCGCTGCTGGGGTTGCTGATCGCGGGCGTGGTCGGGCCGGTTCTGGGGATGTTTGTTCCGGGCGCGGGCAGAGTGCCCGAGCTGCTCGCCCGGGGCGCCTTGCCGGGCTGGGTGCTGGTCAGCCCGGTTTCCTGGGGGGCCGGGGCGATGATCGGCGTGCCGATGGGTGTCTCGTTCCTGCACAACCGTGCGGTCCATGGTGCATCCGGTGACCGGGGCGCGGGCGTACCCAAGGTCAGTTCCCCCTGAGGCTCCGCTCGGGTTCCATTTCCGATCGGAAGCGGAAACAGTGCCTCGTCCGGTGCTGTTGATACGGGGGCGGGACCCCCACCGGGTCTACCATTGAGCACTCCCAGCGAAAGGTTTTCATGAGTTCCACGGCGTCCACCAGCGGGTCGTCCCGCACGCGTGCGGATCAGGCGATGCCCGATGTCCAGGCCTCCCGCGACACGCGCCGGGTGGCGATCGACCGCGTGGGGGTCAAGGAAGTGGTCTACCCGATCCGCCTGGCCACGCGGGCCGGGGGAGAGCAGGGCTCCGTGGCGACCATCAGCATGTACGTGGCCCTGCCGCAGGAGCAGAAGGGCACCCACATGAGCCGGTTCCTTGAGGTGCTCAACGAGCACGCCGGGGAGCCGATCCGGCCCGAGGACTTCCCGACGATGACGCGGGCGATCCGCGACCGTCTGAAGGCCGAGCAGGCCCACTTCGAGGCCAAGTTCGTGTATTTCATCGAAAAGCACGCCCCGGTCTCGGGCGCGCCCGGGCTGATGAACTACGAGGTCACGTTCGAGTGCACCTCCAACTCGCACGACGACCTGATCATGAGCGTGGCGGCCCCGGCGACGAGCCTGTGCCCGTGCTCGAAGGAGATCAGCGAGTACGGCGCCCACAACCAGCGTTGCCGGATCGAGGCCAAGGTCCGCATGGACGGCGTGCTCTGGATCGAGGACCTGGTCGAGCTGCTGGAGAACGCCGCGAGCCACCCCGTCTACGCGGTTCTCAAGCGCCCGGACGAGAAGTTTGTCACCGAGAAGGCCTTCGAGAACCCCAAGTTCGTCGAGGACATCGTGCGGGACCTGGCCATGTCGCTCGACGACGACGACCGGATCCGGTGGTACTCGATCAGCAGCGAGAACTACGAGTCGATCCACTCCCACAACGCCTACGCCGAGATCGTCCGCGATAAGCGGGCGTGAGCCGCCGCGGGTCTTAGAACACCGTGCCGATTCCGGGCCCCGGAGAGTGATCCCGGGGCCTTTATTGTGCCGACCTGTCGTATGATGCCCCTCGCGAGCCGCCGGCGGACCGCGGCCCGATGGGACGGAGCCCGATGGGTCGGATCAGACGGATCATCCCGAGCATGTTCCATCGACGCCTGGCGTTGATGGGCGTTCTCATGGTCGTGCCGTTCCTGCTGCTCTCGGGTCGGCTGGGCTGGGTCACGCTGGTCAACGGGGCCCAGGCCCGCGAGACGGCCGAGGCCCGGCTGGTCAGCCAGATCTGGCTCCCGACTGTGCGCGGGCGGATCCTGGACCGCAAGGGCCGGGTGCTGGCCCAGGACCGGCCGAGCTACGACATCGCGGTGTCGTACTCCGTGCTCACGGGCGACTGGGCCCGGGATTCCGGGCTGCGGTTCGCCAGGAGGGTCCACCGGGACGTCTGGGCGACGCTGGACACGGGGGCCCGCGAGGAACTGGCGGCGACGTACGAGGCGGCGTACGCGGCCCGGGTCGAGCAGATGTGGTCGCTGGTGGCGCAGGGCGCGGAGGTCAGCCGCGATGAGATCGACGCAGCGCGGGCGGAGATCATCCGCCGGGTCGAGGGCGTTCAGGCGTCGGTGAGGCGATCGCGGACGGAATCCGAGCGGGCCAAGCTCGTGGCCGCGGGAATATCGATCGGTCCGGAAGAAGAGGCGCGGATCGCTCGGATCGCGGGCATGCCGGTCGAAGAGACGACCCTGGCCCATCCGATCGTGCGGGGCGTGCCCGACGAGGTGGGCTTCCGGTTCATGCGGATGGCCGAGCGTTCTGCGCCGCTGTTCTCGGCGGGCATGGTCGGGGAGGCGGCGCTCGACGAGCAGCCGCCGATGCTGCCCGGGCTGACGGTGGTCGATGCGACCGATCGGGTGTACCCGTACGAGACCATGCGCGTGGAGATCGACCGCTCCACGCTCCCCAAGCCGATCCGCGCCGATGGTGCGATGCAGGTCGAGGTGGGCGACGTGGCCGGGCTGATGCTCGGCCGGGTTCGTCGGGGCGTGTACGTGGAGGACAAAGAGCGACGGCGTGAGCAGCTCGGGACCGACACGGACCTGCGCGAGCGGTCGCTCATGGCGTCCGGCGTCGATACGGGCAGGTACTTTGATACCGACCGCGTGGGTCACACCGGCATCGAATCGGCGATGGAGGGCAGGCTGCGGGGGCTGCGGGGGTTCCGGCAAGAGAACCGCCAGACACTCGCGGTGGAAGAGCGTTCGCCGATCCCGGGTCTGGACGTGCATCTGACGATCGACATCCAGCTGCAGGCCCGGGTGCGGGCGATCCTGGATCCGTCGCTGGGGCTGACGACCGTCCAGCCGTGGCACCAGAACCAAGACCTGCCGGTCGGCACGCAGCTCGACGCGGCGGCGGTGATCATCGACGTGGCCACCGGCGAGATTCTCTCGATGGTGTCGCTGCCGGAGCCGCCGCGGGACGGGGACTGGTCCGCGCGTGGGCTGGAGGGCCCGGAACTCGAACGGTACCTGGCGTTGCATTCGCCGTACGTCAACCGTGCGTTCGGCAAGCCGTACCAGCCGGGGTCGATCGTCAAGGCGTTGATCCTGTGCGGGGCGGTCAAGGCGGGGGAGTATGCGCCGGGCGAACGGATCAGGGCGACGGGGCACTATTTTCCGAACCAGCCGAACCAGTTCCGGTCGTGGATCTATAAGCAGCACGGCATCACGCACGCCGATCAACTCGGGCACGACCCGGACGATGTGGACGCGCTGACCGTTTCGTCCAACGTGTTCTTCTTTACCCTCGGCGATCGGCTCGGACCCTCGGGCGTGGCGTCGGTGTATCGCTCATTTGGTGTGGGTGAAGGGTTTGGGCTCGGCGTCGGCGGCGAGTGGCCGGGCTCGATCGGCGGGCTGACCAACCGCGTCAACGACGGGTCCGATCTGCAGCGGCAGGACGCGATCCTGCTGGGCATCGGGCAGGGGCCGATCACGTGGACGCCGCTGCACGCGGCGGATTCGTTCGCGACCATCGCCCGCGGGGGCGTGCGGATCGTGCCGCGCCTGATCTCGGAAGAGGGGGCCGCGCCGCGGGTGGTGGACCTGAAGATCCCGCCGCGTGCGATCCGCGACACCCTCGAGGGATTGCGCCGCTCGGTCTCGGATCCCAGGTTCGGAACGGGCTACGACTTCGCGGTCGAGGGCGGGCGCGACCGCGTGTTCAACGCGCCCGGCGTGTCGGTGTGGGGCAAGACGGGCACGGCGGACGCGTCCCCGGTGGCGTGGGACGCGGACGGCCCGGACGGGCCGCAGCCTCCCGTCGTGGTCCGCAGCGGCGACCACTCGTGGTACGTGACGCTGGTGGGGGACGAGGGCGGGGGGCCGAGGTTCGCGGTGGCGGTCGTGGTGGACTACGGCGGCTCGGGCGGGCGGGTGAGCGGTCCGATCGCCAACCAGATCGTGCACGCGTTGATCCAGGAGGGCTACCTCGGGTCGGGCGGCCGCAAGGCGGGCGGGTCATGAGCGCGGCCGGCGTGTTCGGCTCGCTGTTGGGTCCGGTGGTTCGCGGGTCGGTGGCGACCAGCGAACCGGTGCGCAAGGCCGTCCGGCTGGTGAACTTTTCGTGGCTGACGGTGGCGGCGTCGCTGCTGCTGTCGCTGGTCGGGATCTACGCCATCGACATGGGCCAGAACCTCGGGGGTGATGACATTTCCGCCGAGGCGGCGAAGCAGGGCGTGTTTCTGGTGGTGGGGCTGATCGCGTGCCTGCTAGTGGCGCTGCCGCATTACCGGTTCATCGGCGTGTTCAGCTGGCCTGTGTACGCGGTGTGCGTGGGATTGCTCGTGCTGCTGCTGGTGCCGGGCGTGCCGACGTGGCTGGTGCGCCCCCGGAACGGCGCGCGGGCGTGGATCGATCTGGGACCGATCGATCTGCAGCCGGGGGAGTTGGCCAAGATCGCGTTCGTGCTGGCGGTGGCGCGGTACCTGCGGTTCCGCTCGCATCACCGCCGGTTCAAGGGGTTGATCGTCCCGGGGGTCATCGCGGCGATCCCGGTGGGGCTGATCACGCTGCAGCCCGACCTGGGCACGGCGATGCTGTTCGTGCCGGCGCTGTTCGCGATCCTGATCGCGGCCGGGGCGAAGCTGCGGCACCTGACGCTGGTGGTGGTGTGCGTGGCGCTGGCGGCGCCGGCGGCGTGGCCGTTCCTCATGCCGCACCAGAGGACGCGGATCGTGGGTCTTTACAAGCAGTTCCAGGGCGACACCTCGACCGCCTTCGACATCAACTACCAGTCCATGACCGCGCAGACGCTGATCGGTGCGGGCGAGGCGGCCGGGCGGGGGGACGCGGCCACGCGGGCGCTGGTCCATTACAACAAGCTGCCCGAACGCCACAACGACATGATCCCCGCGGTGATCATCAACCGGTTCGGGTTCTGGGGCGGCGTGGGGCTGATGGGGCTGTACCTGGTGTGGGTGTGGGGGGCGTGGATGGTGGCGGCGACCTGCCGCGACCCGCTGGGCCGGCTGATCGCGGCGGGGCTGCCGGCGTTCATCGGGATGCAGGCGATCGTCAACATCGGGATGAACCTGGGGGTGCTTCCCATCATCGGGGTGACGCTGCCGTTCGTCAGCTACGGCGGCTCGAGCCTGCTGGCGTGCTGGATCATGACAGGGCTGGTGGTCAACGTGGCGTTGCACAAGCCCCGCCCGCCGTTCCGGTCCTCGTTTGAATACGCTGATGATGACGGGCCGGACCCGATGCAGAGCGTCAAGCCGTACGGGCGGTCGGTCGGGTTCTCGGGGCGTGCCCTGACCCGCTGAGACGGGCCCGGCTTCGGGCGGAACAGAGAAGGGATGGGATCGTTGGCTGAAACATCAAGCCCCCCGGCGGGTTGGGTCGAGCGCGTGGAGACGCTGGGGGTGTCGTTCGCGCCCGGCGAGGTCGAGCGGCTGGGGGCCTATTTGGACCTGCTGCTCGAGGCGAACACGCGGATGAACCTGACCGCGATCCGGGATCCGGTGGACGCGTGGGAGAAGCACATCTTCGACGCGTTGACATTGGTGCCGGTTCTCGCCGACCTGCCGGAGGGTGCGGAGGTGGTCGATGTGGGATCGGGCGGGGGGATCCCTGGGCTCGTTCTGGCCTGCGTAATGCCGCGGCACCGGTTCACGCTTCTGGACGCTACGGGCAAGAAGTGCGAGTTTCTCAGCGAGGCGGCCGGTTCGCTCGGGCTGACCAACGTGACCGTCGTCAACGCCCGGGCCGAGCGGGTCGGGCACGACCGGGGCGAGCGCGGTGCCACCGGGCGGAGCGGCGGGCACCGGGGGCAGTACGACGCGGTGGTGTCGCGGGCGGTGGGCCGCCTGGCGACGCTGCTGGAACTGACCGTGCCATTGGCGAAGGTGGGGGGGCTGATCGTGCTGACCAAGGGCCAGAAGGCGGACGAGGAACTCGCCGAGGCGAAACAGGCCCTGCACATGCTCCACGCCGCGCACGCGGGCACGGTGGAGACCCCGACGGGGCGACTGGTGGTGATCGAGAAGCTGCGCGACACGCCGAAGGCGTACCCGCGCGGGGACGGAGAACCGAAGAAGAGTCCGCTGGGGGTCGCCCGGGCATGACGGCGGCCGCGGCCAGCCTGCTGGGTGCGGAGGGTCCGGTTGCGCGGGCCCTGGGCGATGGCTACGAGCCGCGGGCCGAGCAGCTTCGGATGGCCGAGTTGGTCGAGCGCTGCTTCTCGGACAGGTCCCACGTGCTGGTCGAGGCCGGCACGGGGGTGGGCAAGAGCTTCGCGTATCTGGTACCGGCGTTGGTGCGGGCAACGGCGTTGCACGAAACGGTCGTCGTTGCAACGAACACGATCGCGCTGCAGGAGCAGCTCGTCCGCAAGGACATCCCGATGCTGCAGGCCGCGCTGGGCGAACTGGGGGCGTGCAAGGCGGTGCTGGTCAAGGGGCGGGGCAACTACGTCTCGATCCGGCGGCTGAAACTGGCCAGCCAGCGGCAGGACAAGCTGCTGGCGGACGCCGCCGCACGCAGGTCGCTGCACCAGATCGAGGACTGGGCCTACGACACCGAGGACGGCACGCTGAGCACGCTGCCGGCCCTGGAGCGGCCCGGCGTGTGGGACAAGGTCCAGAGCGACCACGCGAACTGCATGGGGCGCAAGTGTCCGCACCACAACGAGTGTTTCTACCAGAGCGCCCGGCGCGAGATGGAGGGGGCGCGGATCCTGGTGTGCAACCACGCGCTGTTCTTCAGCGATCTGGCGCTGCGGATGCGCGGCACGGGATTCCTGCCCGAGTACCAGCACGTGATCCTGGACGAGGCGCACGGGGTGGAGGACGTGGCCAGCGACCATTTCGGCGTGTCGCTCTCGGAGGGCAAGGTGGCGCACCTGCTCTCGACGTTGTACCACCAGAAGACCGGCAAGGGGTACCTGTCGCAGCTCGAACTGGCGACGGGCGACATCGCTCCGATCGAGCGGGCGGTGGGGCGGGTGATGGAGGCGGAGCGGGCCGCCCGGGGGATGTTCGACGATGTTGTGCGGCTGGTCGAGTCCGGCGGGGCGCCCGGGGGGCGGATCCGGCGGCCCGACGCGATCATCAACCCGCTGACGCCCGCGATGAACGACCTGGTGCTGGCCCTCAAGCGTGTCAAGGACTTCGTGGACCAGGAGCCGGACCGGTACGAGCTGACGGCCTACGTCCAGCGGGCCGCGGACATCGCCGACGCGGCCGAGGTGCTCGCATCCCACACGCTCGACGGGTACGTCTACTGGGCCGAGACCAAGGACTCGGACGAGTCGTCCCGATTTTCGGCCCGCGTGAAGCTGGCCTGCTCGCCCATCGAGGTCGGGAAGATGCTCCGCGAGCACCTGTTCGGCAGGGAGCACTCCGTGGTCCTGACGAGCGCCACGCTCTCGACCCGCAAGATCGACGCCGACGAGCCGGTCGAGCGCCAGGAGACGGCCTT
This sequence comes from uncultured Phycisphaerales bacterium, assembly GCA_963975575.1. GTDB lineage: Bacteria > Planctomycetota > Phycisphaerae > Phycisphaerales > UBA1924 > UBA6054. The sequence continues at coordinate 898,690 of CAXBHL010000001.1, forward strand.
CCACCACACCATCACCCGGCTGGGTTGCGAGGGAGCCCGCACGGCCCAGCTCGGCTCGCCGTTCGATCACGCCGAGCAGGTGGAGCTGTTCGTGGACACGACGGTGCCCTCGCCCGCGGCCAGGGGCGGCAGGGGTTCGGGCGAATCGTTCGAGGACGCCATCGCGTTGCGGGTGCACGACCACGTGATCGCCACCGACGGGGGGGCGTTCGTGCTGTTCACGAGCTTCGCGCTGCTCAACAAGACCGCCAACCGGCTCGGGCCGGGTCTGATGGCGATGGGGATGGACGTGTTCATCCAGGGACGCAGCGGGGCCCGCGGGCAGATGCTCGAGGACTTCCGTCGCTCGGAGCGGGGCGTGCTGTTCGGGGCGGCCAGTTTCTGGCAGGGCGTGGACGTGCGGGGCAGCGCGCTGCGCAACGTGATCATCACGCGCCTGCCGTTCGACCCGCCGGACCGCCCGATCGTCGAGGCCCGCAGCGAGCGGATCCGCGAGCAGGGCGGCGACCCGTTCCGTGATGATGCGCTGCCGCGGGCGGTGATCCGGTTCAAGCAGGGCTTCGGAAGGCTGATCCGGTCGGCGGGAGACTCGGGACGCGTGGTGGTGCTGGATCCACGGATCGTGACAACCGGCTACGGGCGGTCGTTTCTTGCCGCGGTCCCGGAGGGGGTGCAGATCCATCGCCTGACGGATCGGAATGGGTCCGGGTAGCGCCATCGCGATGTTTCCGGGCCGGTCGTTGCGGAATCGGGCTGGGCCATGGGACCGGCGTGTGGTATGGTGATGGTGGACGCATCAAGGGAATATCACGAGGAGAACGCGATGAAGAGCCGTCTGTTGATGTCCGGATCGTTGATCGCGGTGGCTTCGGGCTGGTCATCTGGGTCTGTCGTGAGCGGTCAGGTCGATGCGTTCGACGCGGATGTGATGGGATGGACGTCGTCTTTCGGCACGCCGACTTCCTCCTGGATCTCCGGAGGGGGGCCGGGCGGGGTCGGGGATGCCTACATGCAGATCCGTTCGTCGGGCGCTTCCGGCGGCTCGGGATCCCGACTGGGAGGCTGGAACGGGTCGCAGTGGAGCGGCGACTTCTACGGCCAGGGGGTCTCTGCGATCCGGATGGACATCGCGGGTTTCGAGGGCGACGCGACCGAGCTGCGGCTGATGTTCATCAGCAACAGCGGCTCGACCTACACGAGTACGCTGACGCAGAGCATCGTCAGCGACGCGCAGTGGCGGACCTACACCTTTGACATCTCTGAGGCGAGCCTGACCCCGGTCGGCGGATCCGTGGGCTACGCCGACTCGTTCGGCGACATATGGCGGATGTGGATCCGTCACCAGCCGGGGGACCCGGCGGCTTCCGGCGGTGCCCCGGCGTATCCGGGACGGATCGGGGTGGACAACATCCGCGCGGTGCCCGGCATCGCGGGCGCCGGCGTGCTCGGCGTTGCGGGCCTGATGTCCGGCGCGAAACGACGCCGGCGGTAGCGTCCGTGCCGCCGCGTGCTCAGGCCCCGGCCGGGTCGGGCGTTTCGTCCGGGTGCAGCAGCGGGGGCACGCGGCGACGGCGGCGCAGCCGGTTGAGCAGGCCGCGGACGCGCTCGAGGCGCATGACGCGGCGTTCCAGGGCGTACTTGCCCGGGAAGTCGAGCGCGAACGTTCCCACCAGGATGGTCAGGAGACCTTGCCCGGGCAGCGCGAGCATGGCGATGCCGGCAACGATGAGAACGACCGCCACGCCGGTGCGGACGGTCACGAACGCGATGCGGACGGACCTTGGGAATCGCCGCCAGGCGGCTCGCGGACGGTGTTCGTGGGCGAAGTAGTCCGCGGGGATGCGGGTGACGGCCATCGGCACGGCGATCAGGCTTCCCACGAACAGCGCGACGGAGAGCCCGAAGGCGCCGATCAGCAGTCCGGGATGGTCGGCGATCCAGTCGAGCACGGCCAGCGACGATAGAAACGTGGCCGGGGCGTGACGACGGTCCGCCTTAAGCCTCTGTGGACATGCGATTTAGGATGCAATGGTCGAAGTTTTCGTCCGGCGAACCTAGCATTCAGGCCCCTCTCGGGAGGGCAAAGTACCCAGGCGGGCGGCCGCGCCCGCCCACGCAGCTCGAACGGGCGAACGCCACGGAGAAACCATGCTCGGACGCGTCTTCAAGGCCTACGACATCCGCGGGACCTACCCGGATCTTCTCACCGATCACATGGCCTGGCAGATCGGCTGCGGCGTGGCGAAGTACCTGCTCGAGGACGCGGCGGGGGCGGGCGAAACGACGCCCATGATGAAAAACATCCTGGTCGGTCGCGATATGCGGACCAGTTCACCCAAGCTCAGCGACGAGCTGATCCGCGGGATCACCACCTGCGGCGGCTCGGTGATCGACCTGGGGATGGTCGACACCTCGATGATGTACTTCGCGATCAACCACCTGGACTGCGCCGGTGGGGTGGTGGTCACCGCGAGCCACAACCCGCCGCAGTACAACGGGTTCAAAGTTTCCAAGCGGAAGGCCAAGCCGGTGGGCGAGGCGACCGGTCTTGCCGAGGTCCGCAAGCACGCCGCAATGGTCGACAAGGGCACCGACCCGGTCGGCGGAACGACGATCGAGCAGCGGGACCTGTGGGAACCGTACAAGAAGCACGCCCTGTCGTTCCTCGATCTGGGTGGGCACGACGAGAAGAACCCGATGCGGATCGTGGTGGACGCTTCCAACGGCATGGCCGGGACCGCGCTGCCGAAGATCTTCGGGCGCCGGGGGATGCACACGCCGGGGCTGGAGATCGTCGAGCTGAACTTCGACAACTCCAAGGGCGAGTTCGCCCACGAGCCCAACCCGCTGGTGGCCTCGAACCTGGTCCAGCTTCAGGAGCGGGTCAAGTCCGAGGGCGCGGCGCTGGGCCTGTGCTTCGACGGCGACGCGGACCGCTGCGTGGCGGTGGACGAGCAGGGCGAGATCGTCCCGTGCGACATCATGACCGGCCTGCTGGCCCCGCACTTTCTGAAGAAGCGGCCCGGCGCGGCGGTGATCTACGACCTGCGCTCGACCAGGGCGGTGGCCGAGGAGATCGAGAAGGCCGGCGGCGTGCCGGTCCGCGGGCGGGTCGGCCATGTGTTCATGAAGCAGCTGATGGCCGAACACCGCGGGATCTTCGGCGGCGAGCTGTCCGGGCACTTCTACTTCGCCCGCAACTTCAACGCCGACTCGGGCGTGATCGCGATGGCGACGTTTCTGTCGGTCCTCGCGGCCGAGGGCAAGCCGATGAGCAAGCTGGTCAAACCGATCAAGAGGTACGCCCAGAGCGGCGAGATCAACTTCGAGATCGAGGAGAAGGACGCGGCGCTCGAGGCGGTGCAGGACGAGTACGGCGATCGGGCCGAGGTGGACTTCCTTGACGGCGTGACGATCGACTGCTTCGCCGACGAGGGCTGGTGGGTGAACATCCGCAAGTCCAACACCGAGCCCCTGCTGCGTCTCAACGCCGAGGCCCGGGACAAGGCGACGCTGGACAAGATCGTCGAGGAGATCGCCCCGATGCTCGGCCAGCAGGTCGCCCACTGAACGCGGCCCGACGGGCGGATTGGCGGGGTGTGACGGCCGGGCCGGCGTCAAGCCCGGGCCGCTCGCCGCGTGCGGCCGGGCAGAGCCCGATAGACTCCCCCGGGTCGGCCCTCGTGGGGTGCGGCGCGTGTCCGGTCGGTCCGGGCGGAGGACACGGATGAACCTCTCGCAGTTCTTCGAGCACTGGGCGATCGTGGAGAACCCGTTCCGGGGCGAAGAAGCCCGGACGGACGCGATTTTCGCCCGCATGGGATTCTCGGGCCGGGATACCGGGGAGAACGCCGGTCCGGGGCGGGTGCGGCTGGTCCGGCCGCCCACGCCGGCCACCCACGCCGAGTTCGAGAAGATCGTCGGCGAACTGGACCGCCCGTCCACATCGATCGTGTTCGGCGAGAAAGGCAGCGGCAAGACCGCCATCCGGCTGCAGATCGCCGACCGCGTCGCCCGTCACAACGAGGATCATCCCGACCGACGTGTGCTGCTGATCCCCTACGACGACCTGAACAGCTTTCTGGACCACTTCGCCCGGGTGACCGGGGGCGAGAAGAAGAAGGACGACCCCTTCGGCAGCGTGCGCCTGGTGGACCACCTCGACGCGATCGTCTCGATCGGAACGGGACGGATCGTCAACGCGCTGCTGACCGGCTCGGACCGCCCGCCTCCGGCGCAGATCGAGGAAGCCGGCAAACGGGCCCGACGCATGTCGCTGGCCGCCCGGCGGGAACTGCTGCTGCTCCAGGCGCTGTACGACACCAGCGACACCACCGGGGCGCGGACGGCGGCCCTGCGTCGGATTCTGCGTCTGTCCGGCAGCGGGCCACGGGCGCTGATCACGACCGGCGTGTGGGTCGGTTGGGTCCCGGCGGCGGCGGTGTTCATCTGGGGGCAGTTCTTCAGCGGCCTGGGCGACACGACGCGGACCGGCCTGCTCATCGGGGCCGGTGTGCTGATGGCCATGTGGCTGTTCCTGTTGCTCAAGGTGACATTGATCGATCGGGTGGTCGATCGGCACGTCGCCCAGCGGGTGTCCAAGCAACTGCGCATGGTGCCCCGGCTGTCGAGCGGGCTCACGGCGAGCATGGCCAAGCTGGACCGGACCATCGCGCCCACCGACGCCCTGCCGGTGTCGGGTTCCGAAGAGACCCGCTACGCGATGCTCGCCCGGCTGCAGCGGGTGGCGGGGGAGTTGGGCTTCCCCACGCTGCTGGTCCTGATGGACCGTGTGGACGAGCCCACGCTGATCCGCGGCGACGCCGAGCGGATGCGGTCGATCGTGTGGCCGATGCTCAGCCACAAGTTCCTCCAGCACGACGGCATGGCGATCAAGATGCTGTTGCCCATCGAGCTGCGCCACGCGCTGTTCAAGGAGTCGAGCGCGTTCTTCCAGGAGGCCCGGCTCGACAAGCAGAACCTCGTCGAGCGCCTGAGCTGGACTGGGGCCATGCTGTATGACCTGTGCAACGCCCGGCTGGCCTCTTGCCGCCCTGTCTCGGCCGAGCCGATCTCGCTGGCGGACCTGTTCACCGAGGACGTGGCCCGGCAGGACCTGGTCGACGCCCTGGACCACATGCAGCAGCCGCGCGATGCGTTCAAGTTCCTGTACCGCTGCGTCACCGAGCACTGCGCCAGCGTGACTGGCGAGGACGGCGCCTGGCGGATCCCGCGCCACGTGCTCGAGTCGGTCCGCAAATCGGAAGCCGACCGGGTGATGGGCCTGCAGCGGGGGATCCGGCCGGCATGAGCGTGCAGACCGCGAAGATCGCACGCCGCGATGGAACGGCCGTCGCGCCGGCGTGCCCCGCCCGGAAGCGGTGGCGGTTCGGTCCGGCGTGGCTGTGGGCGGCGGGGCTCCTCGTCGCGGCCATCCAGCTCCACTGGCTCATCCACGAGAGCGCCTCGCCGTTCGGCGACGAGCCGGCCCACCTGGAGATGGCCTACGGCCTGGGCCGGGCGTGGGCGTCGGGCGACGGTCTGTGGCAGTCGTTCGTTCGGGCCTACGAAGGCGGCAACGGTCGCTACCCGCCTCTGGCGTACGCGCTCATGCTCCCGATCATGCACCTCGGAGCCAACCCGCTCGTCGCCGCCCGGTTGGTCAGCGCGTTGGTCACCTCCGCGGCCGTTCTGGTCTTTTCGGCCACCGCGGTACGGGCGACCGGGCGGTCGCGGAACGGATGGATCTGCGCCGTGGTCCTTGCCAGCTCACCGCTGGTGATCCAGGCGGAGCGGTTCGTGCTGCTCGAGGGGTACCTGCTGCTCTGGATGGCATTGCTGGCGTACGCGTTCGTGGCGTTCATCCAGACAGCCCGGATCGGCTGGTGGTTGTGGGCCGCGGTGCTGGTCGGGCTGGGCCTGCTCACCAAGTTCAACTTCCTCATGTACACCGGGGTGCTGCTGGGGGTGGTGGGGCTGCACGAGTTGGTCCGCTGGAGAACGGGTCGCACCACGCTCCCCGCCGTGATCGCGCGGTTCGCGATCGCCGCGGTCATTGTCGCCGTGATCGCGGGGCCGTGGTACATCCAGAACGCGCTGAAGCCGGGCAACGCCGGATCCGGGCTGAAAGGGCTGATCGAGGTGGGCCATCTCGAGGTGGCCCGCACGCCTCGGCGTGTCGTCGAGATGATGGGCGCGGTGGTGGACCGGGTGTTCCCGGCGGTCCAGTCACTGGTGATGCTGCTCATCGGCGTGTGCTGGACCGGATGGATGGTGCGGAGGCGTCCCTTGGCGACGTCCGGTGAATGGTTGATATTCGCCGCTGTAGCAACGGCGGTCGTGCTCGGGGTCATGCTGTCTCTGATCGGCCTCGGACGAGAAGTTCGGTGGCACCTGCAATATGTGCTGCTTGTGCCGGCCGTGGTGATCATGCTCGACGCCATCGCGTGGAGACCGGCCCCGAACCCGAGCGAGGGACCGGAAGCGGTTCGACCCCGTTCGGTCCCAGTGCGGGGCGCGGGATGGCTCCTGGCCGGCTTGCTGCTGATCGGGCCGGTCGTCCATCTGGGTATGACCAACGGCTTGGCCCGGGCGGATCAAGTTCCGCGATGGTCGTACACGTCGCTCGCGGACTTCTTCGGATCCCCCGATCCGCGACCGAGCGGCAATGTCGAGTTGGCCCGTTACATCGATCGCACATTCCCCGTGCGCGAGGACGGCACACCCGTTCGCATCGCGTTCATGGTCCACGACCACCGCGGCTTCCACTCGCAGACCGTCGGTTGGGAGCTCGGGCGTCTGGGCCGCACGGATGTCGAGTTCGACCGGGTTGGGTTCTTCGATCGGCCCGTGGACATCGACTGGTTCCTGGCCGCGGATCTGATCGTTACCGCCGGTTTCGAGCAGATGACCAACGACCGGGAGGCGATGCGGTACCAGCCGCTCGAGGACGCGCTGCCGGATCTGATCGGGCCGTCGTTCGTCGTGGAGCGAACGCTGCAAACCCGGCACTTCGAGGCCACGATTCTGAGGCCGTCCCGCTGGGTGATCGACTGCGGCACGGTCGAGCGGCTGCTGGCGGCCGCACGAGTCCAGGATCCGCGTCCGGAAGCCGGGGCGTACTACGATCTGCTCGCTCTGGTCTGGGCTTGCAGGCTCGGTTGCCCCCCGCCGGGCGACCCGGTTGAGATCGAAGACGCGGCCGCGGCGTATCGCGTGGGCGCGTCGTACCAGACGCAGTTGGTCGTCGCGGCCGCGCAGAAACGACTGAAGGACTGTCGTCGGGCCCCGCCCGGCGTGAAAGGCATCGAATGACCGAGGCAAGCACGATCCCGCCCGCACAGTCTCCCGCGGCACGCCCCGTTCCCAACGCGGAAGGGCTCTGGGAGCGCCGCCCCGTGGGTTGCCCGCTCTGCGGATCCGCCGATTCCTCCGCGATCATCGAGCCGACGCAGCGGATCGACGACCCGAAGAAGCTCTACGGCGCGGCGTCGGGCATCCGCGGCACGCAGCGGATCGTCCGGTGCAACGCCTGCTCGATGATGTACGAGAGCCCGCGCCTGTCCGAGGAGGCCATCGTTTCCGGGTACGCCAGCGCGGACGACGCGGGCCACGACAGCCAGCACGCGATGCGCGTCAAGAGCTTCGCCTGGTCGCTCAAGCGGTTTGGGAAGTGGCTCCCGAAACCTCCGGCGACGATTCTTGACGTGGGAACCGCGGGCGGAGCGTTTCTCGAGGCGGCGCGGGATTTCGGCTACACCCCCTCGGGGATCGAGCCGTCCGAGTACCTGACGAACGCGGCCCGCGATCGCGGGTTCGATGTGCGCGCGGGCACCCTGTCCGACGGGCTCTTCGCCGGTGACACGTTCGATGTGGTCTCGATGTGGGACGTGATCGAGCACCTGTGCGATCCGAAGGACGCGGTCCGGGGCGTGCACGACCGGCTCAAGCCGGGCGGCGTGTTCCTGCTCAACTTCCCGGATTCGGGCACCTGGCAGGCCAAGCTCGCTGGCAAGCGGTTCTGGTGGCTGCTGTCGGTCCACGTGAGCTACTTCACCAAGAGGACCATGCGTCGGCTGCTCGAAGAGTCCGGTTTTAAGGTCGAGAAGATCGCCCGGCACTGGCAGGTGCTCGAGCTCGGATACCTCTTCGGTATCGCGGCCCACCTCGGCGTGCCGCTCGCGGGGACAGTCAAGAAGCTGCTTCCCGGGTTCGTCGCCCGGATACCGATGCCCTACTACGCGAGCCAGACCACCGTGATCGCGAGGAAGCCCCAGTGACGGTTTACATCCTCGGAGCGGGCCCGGCCGGACTCGCACTGGCCGACGGTCTGGCCGACGCGGGCCGGACCGATTTCGTCGTGGTCGAACGGGCGGATCATCTCGGCGGGCTGGCGGCCACCCACCGGTGGGATGGCCACGGGGACCACGACCTCGGGCCGCACAAGGTCTTCACGACCGACGCGGCGCTCCAGTCTCGGGTGGAGGCGTTGCTTCCCGCGGACGGCTGGATCACGCGCGAGAAGAGCAGCCGCATCTGGATCAACGGGCACTACCTGCGCTATCCGCCCGCGGCGACGGATCTGGTCCGCGCGTTCGGCCCGGTGCGGTTCATGAAGATGGGCATGGGCTACGCGACCGCGGCGCTGGTCCCCGGGCGTCGCACCGCCGAGCACGACAGTTTCGAGGCCGACCTGCGCAGCCGGGTGGGCAGCCCGCTGTACGAGGCCATGTTCCGGCCGGTCGCCGAGAAGCTCTGGGGCGATCCGGCCAATCTCGACGCCCGGCTCTCGCGGGCCCGCGTGCAGACACCGCCACTGGGTGAAGCCATCCGCAGCGCGATGGGCAGGAAGTCGGAGACCAGCACGTTCGAGGCGCTGACCTTCCGGTACCCCCGCGGCGGGCTCTCCCAAATGTGGGACGCCATCCGCCGCAAGGCCGACGGCGGAACCTGGATGCTCGAGACCGCCGTGACCGGCCTCTTCGTGGAGAACGGGCGCGTGGCCGGGATGCGGCTACAGCGGGGAAGTGACGCCGGCGCGACCGAGTCCGTCGCGATCGGCCCCGACGACGCGGTGGTCTCATCGATGCCCCTGGGTCCGACCGCGATGATGCTGGCCGACCACCTCGGGCCCCAGCGTCTGGAGGACATCCGCTCGCAGGTCGTGCTCAACGACCTGCTGCTCGTGTTCTTCCGCTTCGATGCCCCGCGGCTGATGGACGATTCGTGGATCTTCGTCCCGGATCCCTCCGTGGCGTTCCACCGCATCAGCGAGCAGGAGTCGTTCGATCCGGCGATGACGCCGGACGGGACGATCGTGTGCTGCGAGGTGATGAGCAGCCCCGGCCGCCCGAACGCGCAGAAGAGCGACGAGGAACTCGCGGCCGAGTGCCGCGCCGGCATGGCCCGTTTGTTCGGGTCGGTGCCGAAGGAGATGGGCATGCGTGTGATTCGCCTGCCCCGGTCCTATCCCGTGTACAAGGTGGGCCACGAGCCCGTGCTGGCGTCGGCGCTCGCCTGCCTGGACGAGATCGAGAACTTCCGCTCCATCGGGCGGCAGGGGGCGTACAACTACATCGGCACGCTCGACGCGATGGACATCGGCTACGGGTGCGCCGCCTGGCTCAACGAGATGCGGGCGGCGGCCCCGGACGACCGGCGGCACGCCTGGTCGCGGGAGCGGGAACGGACCACGAACTACCCGGTGCTCGACTGACCCATGCGCGTCCTGCTCGTCTCACCCCGGCTCGCGATTCAGAAGGGCGACTTTCTCGGCTCCGGGGTGCCGTACTGGCCGGTGGAACTGGCGGTGCTCGCCGAACACCTGCGATCCACCGGCCGGCGGGTCGATGTGATCGATCTCTTCGGATCGGGCACCGGCCGTTTCACCGAGCGGGGCGACCACTACCTGCAGGGCGTGCCGATCGAGGACTTCGCACAGGACGCCGCGGTCGAGGGGGCCGAGATCGTCGTGGTGTACGCGATCTCGTACATGTCCCACGCCGAGGTGATGGACCTGGTGGCCTGGTTCCGCGATCGCCGTCCGGAGATCCCCGTGCTGGTGATGGAGAACGCGCAGGCGGTCACCGCGTACAGCCTCCCCCGCATGGCCGGTCCGCTGTTCGATGCCGGGGCGTCCGGCCTGGCCATCGGGGATGTCTGGCCCCGCTGGGACGCGATCGAGCGGGCCCTGACGGATCCCTCCAGCCCCGCGCCGGAAAACCTGCGCCGGGCGGCGGACCGCGACGCCGATCCCGCGGCCTGGCGTCGTCCACGCGATCTGATCGCCCGCCATCCCACGCCCGCGTGGGACCTGTTCCCGGTGGAGGGGTACTGGAAGCTCCCGTACGCCCACGGCCCCAAGCAGCGCCGCTACCTGCCGGTGCTCACGTCCCGGGGCTGTCCGTACCCGTGCGACTTCTGCGTCGTTCCCGAGACCAACGACCGGCGGTGGCGCGGCGACGATGCCACGGCGGTGGTCGACATGCTGATCGATCTGAGGGACCGGTTCGGCGTCCGGGACTTCCAGATCGAGGACCTGAATCCGACCGTGCGCTCCGATCGCTGGACCGAGATCTGCAAGGAGCTGATCCGGCGGGAAGCGGGCGTGCGATTCTGCTTCGTCAGCGGGACCAAGGCCGAGACGGTCAAACTCGACCAGGTGCCCCTGCTCGCCGGCGCCGGCTGCCGGTTCATCTCGATCAGCCCCGAGTCGGGCAGCAAATCGGTGATGAAGACCATCGGCAAGCCGTTCAACTACGACCACGGGCTCAAACTCGTCGCGTCCTGCCGCGAGCACGGCATCAGGACGCAGGCGTGCTTCCTGGTCGGCCACCCCGCGGAGGCCCCCGAAGACCGGGAGGCGTCGCTCTCCTACCTTCGGGCGATGGTCCGGGCGGGGCTCGACGAGGCGGCGATCTTCATCGTGGCCCCGTTTGCGGGCAGCAAGCTTTACGCGAACCAGCGGATCGAACTGCGGGGCGCGCTGGAATCGCTGCCGAGTTTCACCCCCAGGGGCCGCGCCGACTTCGACGAGGTCGAGGCCGCCAGAAAGCGGATGATCCGGGTGTTCTTCATCGAGAAGCTCCGGCGCGGCCCGGACCTCTGGCTGCAGGGGCTCCGCGCGATGGTGGGGCGTCCCCAGACCAAGATGGAGAATCTCCCACTGCGGGTTGTCTATGTGCTCTGGCGGCTCGGCGTGATGCGGGCGCGAGCGATCGTGGGGCGCGATCATGCCTGACCCCGTCCCGACCGTCCCGCGCGAGCGACAGGTGCTCGTGATCATCCCCGCGTACAACGAGGAGGCGTCCGTCGGCGGCGTGATCGAGGAGGTCCGTGCCCTGGGGCCGCGGTTCGTCCCGATCGTCATCGACGACGGCTCAGCGGACCGGACGCGACGCCACGCGGCCGAGCATGGTGCCCGGGTGGTATCGCTGCCCATGAATCTGGGCATCGGCGGCGCGGTGCAGACCGGCATCCGGGTGGCGATGCGCGACGGGTTCGGTTTCTGCTGCCAGATCGACGGCGACGGCCAGCACATCGCGTCGGAACTGCTGCGCCTTGTCGAGGCGCAGGAGTCGGGCGGGCAGAACATCGTCATCGGCAGCCGCTATGTCGGCGGCGACGCGTCCGAGGGAGACCGATCCACCGCCATGCGCCGGCTCGGCTCCCGCATCATCAGCTCGACCATCGCGCTGGTCTTTCGCGGTGCGCGGGTGACCGACCCGACCAGCGGCCTCCGCCTGCTCGACCGGCGGGCGATCCTGCTCTTCGCCGGCGATTATCCCCACGACTACCCCGAGCCGATCTCGATCGCCGTCGCCATCCGGCACGGTCTGAGCGTGCTCGACGTGCCGGTGTCGATGCGTGCCCGCGAGCACGGCCGGTCGAGCATCGGCGGCGTGAAGAATCTGCTGTACATGTTCCGCGTGACCTGCTACATCATGCTCGCGCGACTGCGCACACCCCGGGAACGAGAGGAGTAAGCCGTGCTGGCCCAGACCGCCCCCTACGTCGCCCCCAACCCGGTGACCATCGCCGTGATCTGCCTCTGCGGGCTGCTCTACCTCTGGCTGCTGTTCAAGCGGGCCATCAACGGCCGGTTCGATCTGTACCACATCTCGATGCTGACCGTGGTGGTGCTGCTGCCGGTCTGCTTTGTGGTGTTCCCACGTTTTACCTACCGGCTCACACAGTCAATCGGTGTCGCGTTTCCCTTCGTGCTCCTGTTCGCCGCCCTGTTCGTGTCGATGTTCCTCTACATGCACCGGATCACGAGCGAACTCAACCGCGTCACGATGCGCAGCCGGCGCCTGACGCAGGAGATCGCGATTCTCTCTTCCAGGCTCGATGCGGTCTCCGGACCCGTGCCCCCCGCCGCCCCCGATCCCGGGGCGGACCGCTCGCCGATCACACCCGCTTGAGCCGGGCGTACTCGAGCACCAGGGTCTTGGTGCCCACCGAATCGAACTTGACCACCGCCCGAGCGTTCGAGCCGGAGGTGACTTTTTCGATGGTCCCCGAGCCGAACTGGGGGTGACGGACGCGGCAGCCGGGGGGGAAGTTCGCGGCGGCCGCATCCGGACGGGCGTCGACCGAGGCGAGCCGCTGTTCGCGGGCCCGTTCGACATCTTGCTTCCAGTTTTTGCCCGGCGACTTGTCCAGCGCCATCGCGCCGCGGTCCCACGAGCGTTCCTTGGCCGGCCCGAACGCGTCGTCGTAGTCGTGCTCGAACTCGTCGGCCTGGTCCGACACGATCAGGTGCTCGCGAGGCAGTTCTTCGAGGAACCGGCTCGGGATGGTCCGCTCGGACATGCCCCGCACAGTCCGGCGTCGGGCGCTCGTGATGTGCAGGCGTTCCATGGCCCGCGTGATGCCCACGAACGCGAGGCGGCGTTCCTCTTCGAGCTGTTCGTCGGAGTCGTTGGCTCTCGAATGGGGCAGACATCCTTCTTCGAGGCCGATCATCGCCACCGCGCGGAACTCGAGTCCCTTCGACGCGTGCAGGGTCATGAGCGTCACCGCACCCTGCGCCGGGTCCACGGCGTCGGCGTCGGCGACCAGCGCCACGGATTCCAGATAAGCCCGCAGCATGCCAAGCAGCGGGGGCGTCTTCGCCGGCTCGCCGCCGGCGGCTCGCTCGACGTCGGTGAAAGCGGCAGGGTCGTCCGCCGGGTCGTACTCCTGCTCGAACTCGTGGGCCGATGAGACGAGTTCGGCCAGGTTGTCCACCCGTTCCGCGTCGGACTCACTGCCGCTGGTCTTCGCCTGCTTCTTGTAGTGATCCTCCAGCCCGGATTCGGTGATCACGCGTTCGACCAGCTCGTGCAGGGTCCCGGGCACCTGGGCCCCCAGGAACGAGCCCGAACCGGTCCAGCCGTTGACCATCTCGACGAACTTGTCGATGGCGTTTGTCGTCCGTGCGGCCAGGCCCAGTTCCTTGCTCCGTCCCAATCCCTCCCAGAGCGGGATGCCCGCGCGGTCGGCCGCGGCCTGGATCGTGTCCAGCGAAGTCTTGCCGATGCCCCGCGTGGGGGTGTTCACGACGCGGTTGAGCGAAACACCGTCGGACGGGTTGGCTATCACGCGGAGATAGCCGATCGCGTTCTTGATCTCTTCGCGATCGAAGAAGGCGGTGCCGCGCGCGATCGAATACGGGATCTGGTTGGTCCGCATCGCGTCTTCCATCACGCGGGAGAGCGCGTTGGTTCGGTAGAAAACCGCCATGTCTTTCCACGAGACTTTGTGCTCGTCGTGGAGGGCCCGAAACCAGTCCGCCACCAGCTCGGACTCGTGCCGTTCGTCCCGGCTATGGACCACCGTGACCTGTTCCCCGCCGTCGCGGCTGGTGAACAGCGGCTTGTCCTTGCGCTTGGTGTTGTGCTTGATGAGCTGATCCGCGGTGGCCAGAATGGGAGCGGTCGAGCGGAAGTTCTCGCCCAGCATGATCACGGTGCCGCCCGGATAGTGCGTCTCGAAATCGAGGATGTTGGAGATGTCCGCCCCGCGCCAGCCGTAGACCGCCTGATCCGGATCGCCCACCACGCAGATGTTCGGGGGGTTCTCGGCAGACGGGGGAGCCAGCAGCGACGCGATGCGGAACTGGGCGCGGTTGGTGTCCTGGTACTCGTCGATCATCAGGTACCGCCAGCGGCCCAACAGTTCGGAACGGATGCTCTCCCGGGTCTCGAGCATTTTAGCCGTGTAGAGCAGCAGGTCGTCGAAATCGATCGCCCCCGCCTTGCGCAGCTCCGCCGCGTAGGCCGAGTAGATCTTCGCAATCTGCTTCGTGTAGAAGTCGTTGGCCTGCGCCTCGAACGCTTTGTCGTCGAGCAGTTCATTTTTGGCGTTGCTGATCGCCGAGAGCACGGAACGGGGCGGCCAGTTGGTCGTCGCCAACCCAAGGTTGGCGATCACCCGCTTCATCGCCGACGTCTGGTCCGAGGTGTCGTAGATCGTGTAGTCCGCCTTGAGGCCGGGCATCTCGGCGGCCTCGGCGTACCGACGCAGCAGGCGGGCGCACAGCGAGTGGAACGTGGTCACCGTCAGCCCCCGGGTCCGCCGATCGGCCCGTGCGGTGTCCGGGTCCGCGTTGGGGCCGAGGATCTGGTGCAGGACCCGTTCGCGCATCTCGCCCGCGGCCTTGTTGGTGAAGGTCAGGGCCAGAATCGACCAGGGCGGCACGCCCATATCAACCAAGTGGGCGATCCGACGGGTGATCACCCGCGTCTTTCCGGAACCGGCCGCCGCGAGGATCAGCAGGGGGCCCTCGGTGCAGAGCACCGCCCGGCGCTGCGGCTCGGTGAGCCCCGCAAGGATGGGATGGTCCCCGGGCGTATCTCCGCCGGCCCCGGGTTCGGTACCCGGGCCTTCTTCGAAATCCGGCATGAAATCGGGAATCTCGTCCATGGGGGGGGTGCCGGCGCTCCGCGCATTCGGGTTGAATCCGTTCATCAAGGAAGGGTAGGTTTGGGTCACCCCCGGCACCCCGACTCCGGCTCATCGCGATCGAGTTCGTGCTCGGGCGGGCGGGTCCGGCGCGTCCGAGCCGGAGGCGTCCGCCGGCCGATGCGTCGGCGCGGCGGCGGAAGCAGGCGTGTATCATCGCCCTTCCGACGGACCGAACACGGATGGGTATTCGGACCCATTCTCGGTCCACCGGAATCGGCCCGTGCGGGAAGGCCAATGCGGCCAGATCCGTTCGGGCTTTGGACTCGTATGGATTGGGTCGGACGGAAGGAACCTGTTTCGGGCCCGTCGGGACGGGTCGATTGCCAAGAACACCGCCAGAAGCCCTCTTTCCCTGCCGATCTGTGTATGAAGCCCATGAAAGAGCCCTTCGCCGACGATGACCTGCTGCAGCCGGACGACACCGCGCCATTCGGTGCCGCGGACGCCGAGGAGGTCACCATCGCCGACGCCGAGAAGTCCATCCTCGAGGCCACCAAGGGCGGCACCAACCTCGACACGCTGATCGGGCGGTTGGTGATCGATCAGGGCCTGGCGACGGCCGAGGAAGTCAAGCACTGCATGACCATCACGCGGACGGGCGAGGAGCCCGCCGCCGGGCGGTCGCTGGCCCAGATCCTCGTCGAGCGCTCCTACGTCACCAGCCGCCAGATCGCCCGACTGCGCGAGGCCATCGAGGCCGAGCGGTCCGGTCAGAAGATCAGCGGCTACAAGATCCTCGGCAAGCTGGGAGCCGGCGCGATGGCGACGGTCTACAAGGCCAAGCAGATTTCGTTGGACCGCATGGTCGCCATCAAGAAGCTGCCCGAGAAGTTCAGCCAGAACCCGCAGTTCATCGAGCGGTTCTTCGCGGAAGGGCGTGCGGCCGCCGCCCTGAACCACCCCAATATCGTCCAGGCTTTCGACGTGGGCAACGAGGGCGACCTGTACTACTTCGTGATGGAGTACGTCGAGGGCCGCACCGTCCACGACGACATCACCAAGCACAAGCGGTACAGCGAGGCCGAGGCGGTCAACATCGTCATCCAGGTCGCCGAAGCGCTCGATCACGCCCACGGGCGGGGGCTGATCCACCGCGACGTCAAGCCGAAGAACATCATGATCACCAAAGAGGGGGTCGTGAAGCTGGCCGACATGGGCCTGGCCCGGGCCATCACCGACAAGGAAGCGGCCGAGGCCGAGGCAGGGCGCGCATTCGGCACCCCGTACTACATCTCCCCCGAGCAGATCCGCGGCGAGAAGGACATCGGCCCGGCGGCCGACATCTACTCGCTGGGCGCCACGCTCTACCACATGGTCACCGGCTCCGTGCCGTTTGAGGGCAAGAACCCCTCGGCGGTCATGCACAAGCACCTCAAGAGCGAGCTGGTCCCCCCCGACCACGTCAACCCCAAGCTCTCCGCCGGTATCTCCGAGGTCATCGAGATGATGATGGCCAAAAGGGTCAACGGGCGGTACCGCAACTGCGGCGACCTGCTGATCGACCTCAAGGCCCTGAAAAAGGGGGAAACCCCGCCCATCGCCCACAAGGACGTGCTGCCGGAGAACGAGCTGGCCTCGCTGGCCGCGGCCGAAGCCGCGGCGGTGGTGACCAGCGAGATCCCCCAGGACGTGTCCAGGGGGAAGAAGTCGGGGCCCGGCTGGGTTGACCATCTTTCTTGGCCGCCGTTCCTGATCTTGCTGGTCCTCCTGCTGATCTCGCTGGCGGTCAACATCATCCGCATCGGCTGACGCACACTCGGCGGCCAGCGACCCCCGGGGGGCTGGCACCAGGGGCGAAATTGCCCGGCGCGGCCGGTCTTTCCCTGCCCCCGGACGCACCGGCGTGATATGCTTGGATCTGGGACGGGACGGACCCGCCCCGACGCACGATCGCCCCGGAACGGGCGGAACATAAGGAGTTTGGATATCGCTCGCAGACCTTTCTACCGCATGCAGGGTCCGGTGCAACGCACCAGGATCAACCACATGATCCGTCTCTCCCCCATCCGCCTGATCGATCAGGACGGCGAACAGGTCGGGGTGACCGAGACGCACGAAGCGATGCGGATGGCCCAGGAGGCGGGTCTCGACCTGGTCGAGATCTCGCCGGATGCGCGTCCGCCCGTGTGCAAGATCATGGACTACGGCAAGTACAAGTACGAGCTGTCCAAGCGAGAGCAGAAGAGCCGCACGCACGGCGCGGAACTCAAGGAGATCCGCCTGGGCCGCTCGATCAAAATCGACCCCCACGACGTCTCCATCCGCGTCGACCAGGCGCGCCGATTCCTGATGGCCGGGCACAAGGTCCAGATCACCCAGCGCTTCCGCGGGCGTGAAATGGCCCACCGCGAGCTGGGCGAGGAACGCCTGTTCAAGATCTGTCAGGACCTTAGCGACGTGGCCAAGATCGAGATGGCGCCCCGCGGCGTCGGCCGGGCGATCACGCTCGTCCTCGCGCCAGACCGTCCCAAGATCGAGCAGTACAAGGCCAAGCTCGCCAAGGAAGGCAAGCAGGAGGAAGAGGACCTCGAAAAGCTCGAGGCCGAGGTCGCCGCCCAGAACGCCAAGATCGACGCCGAGGACGGCGACGACGACGGGGACGACGGCGACGACAAGTCCTCCAAGAAAAAGCGTGGCCCCAAGGACGACCGCGCCGGCAATCCGGTCGACGACGAGGTCGCCGACCTGCTTGGCGAGATCTGACCGCTCCCGCGAACTCAGTCAACGAACACGCCGGACTTCGCGTCCGGCGTTTTCCTTTGACCAATGGCGCCGATCGCCGCCCGCGGCCGGTTAGTCTATCTCGATGGCGTGGGCCGCCGGCCCGTCGCCGTCGCGCGACCAAGTCAGGCGGATGCGGTACTTGAGCCCGCGGACCTCGACCGACGCGGGCAATCGACCGCGCCGGTCCGCGACGAACCGCACCACCGCCGGACGCTTGGTCCGCTCGGCCGTCGGAGGGGTCCGCCACCACGCGTTCGCGTCGGTCACCAGTTCACGGCGGCCCAGCGGCGTGCGGACCGTGTCGGGCAGGTCGAGCCGGTCGGCGTGCTCGGCCAGAGCCGCGTCCAAGTCGTCGGGTGTGGCCGGACGAACACCAAGAGCGTCGAGACTCCCGAGCAGCGCCGCGTGGGCGTTCAGCAGGGCCATCGCGCCGTACAGCTCGTCCGGCTCGAGGGCGACCAGCCACGCCCGCCAGGCCGCCTCCATCGGGCCCAGGTCGGCGCCGAAGGTCTGGGTGACCGCCCGCTGAGGGTCCACGCCGCTCCAGAGCTGGCGGAGCAGCGTCATGAGCATCGGCTCGTACCGCCCGCCTTCCGCGTAGACAAGGAACTGCACAACCGACCACGCCTGGTCATACTGCACCGAGGCCTGGCCCGCCTGCACGCGGGCGTTCCAGTCCGCGTGGGCCATCTTGAGCAGGTCCGCGAATGGGAGCAGTTGCTCGGCCTCGGCCGCCGAGCGGAGCCGCGATACGGCCACCGGGTCGGCCAGGCCCATCGCGAAGCCGGTCCGCGTCCGCAGGGCGTACCCGAACCACTCGGCCATGCCCTCGTTGAGCCACACGGGCAGGTCGTCTCCGATCCGCTGGTAGGTGAACTGGTGCATGCCCTCGTGGCGGAGGGTCTCGAGCATGGAGTCCATCGGGCGCTCGCCGAGGTAGGACACCAGCCCCGAGGCCGAGGAGCGACGGAAGAACATCCCGCCCGACCCGGTGCCGTCGATGCCGTGCGACGCGAGGAACTCCGTATAGCCATCGCGGTCGCGGAACACCCACAGCCGCAGGGCCTCGCCGTTGCGCTTCCCGAACCCGCTGAACCGCCGGGCGTACTCGGCGTGGACCGCGTCCATGTGGTCCGCCACCTCCGCCGCGTCGTCCCGGTCCAGGTCGGTGGTGATGTCGTAGAAGCGCGATGCGAACCGCAGCTCGTCGCCGCCGGCAGTCGCGGGCATCACGGCGCACACCACCGCCGCCAGCGCCGCAACCCAACGCCGATGCCACCCCGAACGCCCGGCCTTGCTCGTCATGGTCAGTCCCCCTGCGCCGATGATGCCCGGCCCTGGATCAGTCGTGACGCAGGGCCACGATCGGGTCCTGCTTCGCGGCCTTGCGGGCCGGGTAGATGCCGAAGATCAGCCCTGTCGCCGCGGCCACCATGAACGCGACGACGATCGACCACATGCTCAGCACCGTCGGCAGCGACGCGTCCGCCGGCACCGACTCGCCGATCACCGGCAGGTTGTGCAGCTGCGGCACGAGCCAGCCGATCGAGAGCGACAGGCCGACCCCGAGCGCCACGCCGATCAGCCCGCCGATCGCCGAGAGCACCGAGGTCTCAACCAGGAACTGGGCCACGATGTGCTTGCGGGTCGCCCCCAGGGCGCGGCGGATGCCGATCTCCCGGGTCCGCTCGGTCACGTTGGCCAGCATGATGTTCATGATGCCGATGCCGCCGACGAGCAGGGAAATGCCCGCGATGGCGCCGGAGATCCACTGCCCGGTCATGGCCCGCTTGCGGGCCGACTCGAGCAGCTCGTAGGGCACGATCATCGTGACGTCCTCGAGGCGCGGGTGCCGGGTCTCAAGGATGCGCCTGGCCCGCTGGGCGTCTGGCACCACCCGCTCGCGTGTTGGGGCCTCGAGGTAGAGCTCGTGGACCTCCACCTCGGTCATGGAGAAGGACCCGGAGGAGCGACGCACGACGGTGTCGCCCATGACGGCCCGGGCGGTCGTGATCGGGATGTGGATGTCCTGGTTCAGATCCCGCCCGACGAGGGCCGCGCCCGCGCCGCCGGAGAGCCCGACCGGGGCCAGCACGCCGACGACCTGCAGCACGAACTCGTCCACGCGGAATGTCTTGCCCAAGGGGTCCTCGAGCGGAAACAGCGCATCGGCCATGGTCGGCCCGATCACCGCGACCAGCGATTGATCCCGCATGTCCGACTCGTTGAGGTACCGCCCGCGGGACACCGTCAGACGGGCGACCTCGACGAAGTCCGGGGTGGTCCCGAATGTCTGCGAGGTCTTCGCGATCGCCCCGCGGAGCACCTGCGAGCCGACCTCCTTCAGCGGCACGATCGTGCTCGCATCCGGGAAGCTCTCTTCGATCACCCGCAGGTCCTCCCGCGTCAGGCCGTACTTGAGCATCCGGGACGTCTGCTGCCCGCCCGCCTGGTTCGGCGACTCCGGCGGCTGGACCGACCGGATGATGATGTTGCGGGCGCCCAGACGCTCGATTTGGGCCAGCGCCTCTGCGGTGGAACCCTCACCGATGGCCACCATGGTGATGACCGCGGACACGCCGAAGATGATGCCCAACGCCGTCAGGATGCTGCGGAGCAGCTGGAGGCGGAGGTTGGCCAGGCCGAGCCGGATTGTTTCGAGGAGAAACGTCATGGGGTGGTGTGATCGTACCGGACCCGTGCATTCGGGTGGCGGCCAGAATCGGTTTCGGCCCAGATTTCGAACGGACTTTGTGCGGGTCGGATCGGACGCTCCCTACGATCCGGGCAACGCGCGGGACCAACGAAGAAAGGCCCCCGAATCCCATGCCGCCCTCCGCCGCCGCCGACGCCCCGTCCATGAGCAAGAAGCCCCGTTCAACCAAGGCCCCCAAGGGGTCGAAGCCCGCGTCGCAGGCCGAGCCCAAGCCCGCGAAGGCCGATGCTTTCGCCGAGCGCGTCATCCGTGTCCGCGGCGCGAAAGAGCACAACCTCAAGAATGTGGACCTGACCATCCCCCGCGACCGGCTGGTGGTCATGACCGGGCTGTCCGGCTCGGGCAAGAGTTCGCTGGCCTTCGACACCATCTTCGCCGAGGGCCAGCGCAAGTACATGGAGTCGCTGTCGGCGTATGCCCGGCAGTTCCTCGACCAACTCAAGAAACCCGACGTCGAGGAAATCGAGGGCATCCCCCCGACCATCGCGATCGAGCAGCGCTCCAGCGCCCACAACCCCCGCTCGACCGTCGCGACCACCACCGAGATCTTCGACTACCTCCGCCTGCTCTTCGCCCGCTGCGGCACGCCGCGGTCGTGGGCCGTCACCAAGGCCAAGAAGGACGGCACGGTGCTCGAGCGGTCGGGCGTGAAGGTCCAGGCGTCCAGCGCGAGTCAGATCGTCGACCACCTGATGGGCCTGCCCGACGGCACGCGCCTGATGATCATCGCGCCGGTCGTCCGCGGCAAGAAGGGCTTCCACAAGGACACGCTCGAATCGCTGAGCAGCAACGGCTGGGCCCGCGCCCGCGTTAACGGGCAGCTTGTGGACCTGCGCGAGGTCTTAAAGAACGAGGGCGAGAACCCGCTCGACCTGCACCGCCATAAGAAGCACGACATCGACGCCGTTATCGACCGTCTGGCGATCAACGCCGAGGCCCGCCAGCGTCTGGCCGAGTCCATCGAGGCCGCGCTGCGCCTGGCCGACGGCACCGCCATCGCCAGCGTGGAGGTAGACGGCACATTCGTGGATCGATCCTTCTCCACGAAGTTTGCCGACCCCGACCACCCCGAGGTCGCGCTCGAGGAACTCTCTCCCCGACTGTTCTCGTTCAACTCGCCGTTCGGTGCGTGCCCGACCTGCCACGGCCTCGGCTCGCTGCTGGAGTTCACCGAGGACCTGGTGGTGCCGGATGACGCCAAGGCGATCCTCTCCGGGGGCATCGCGCCCTGGAAGAAGAACGGCCCCGGCGGCATGATCTACCCGCGGTACCTCCGCCGCTTCTGCCGGGCGTTCGATGTCACGCCGGGCACCAAGATGGGCGACATGGACGCCGAGACCTACGAGATCCTCCTCCGGGGCACCACGCCCGAGCAGGCGAAGAAGTACAAGATGAAGTGGGACGGCGTGCTCCCCATGCTCCGCGCCTGGTTCGAGAAGACCGAGTCCACCTGGGTCAAGGACCACCTGCATCAGTACCAGCGCGAGACCATCTGCCACGACTGCCACGGCGACCGCCTCCGCATCGAGGCCCTCCACGTGCTGGTCGAGAGCACGCACCGGGCGGACACCGAGCGAGCCAAGTCTCCGACGGTGATCGGCCGCCCGGTCCACGACGGCACGATGCTCAACATCGCCGAACTCAGCCGCCTGAACATCACCGACGCCATCGCCTTCGTCGAGGGCCTGAAGCTCACGCAGGAGCAGGCGACGATCGCCGAGCCGATCCTCCGCGAAGTCGGCAACCGCCTGCGGTTCCTGACCAGCGTGGGCCTGGACTACCTCAGCCTCGACCGACGCACCGCCACCCTCTCCGGCGGCGAGGCCCAGCGCATCCGCCTGGCCACCCAGGTCGGCTCGGGCCTCGTCGGGGCCTGCTACGTGCTCGACGAGCCCACCATCGGCCTCCACCAGCGGGATAACGACCGCCTGATCGCCACCCTCCGCCACCTGACCGACATCGGCAACACGGTGCTGGTGGTCGAGCACGACGAGGACATGATCCGCTCCGCCGACCACCTCGTGGACGTCGGCCCCGGCCCCGGCGTGCACGGCGGTCGGATCGTCGCCCAGGGCACCGTCCAGCAGGTCATCGACACCCCCGGTTCGTTGACGGGCGATTACCTGGCGGGCCGGCGCAGGATCGAGGTGCCCAATTCTCGTCGCCCGGTGGACGAGAAGAAGGCCCTGACCATCAAGGGCGCCAAGCAGAACAACCTCAAGAACATCGACGCGGCGTTTCCGCTCGGTGGCATCGTCTGCATCACCGGTGTGTCCGGCTCGGGCAAGTCCACGCTGGTCAACGACATCCTGCTGCGGGCCGTCCGAAAGCACCTGACCGGAGGCGGCGACCTTCCGGGCGCTCACAGCCGCGTCAACGGGCTCCAGCACGTCCAGCGGATCATCGAGGTCGACCAGAGCCCCATCGGACGCACGCCGCGGTCCAACCCCGCCACCTACACCGGCGTCTTCGACGAGATCCGCAAGGTCTTTGCCAACACCAAAGAGGCCAAGATCCGCGGTTACAAGCCCGGGCGTTTCAGCTTCAACGTCTCTGCCGAACGCGGCGGCAAGGCCGGCGGCGGCGGCCGCTGCGAGGCCTGCCAGGGACAGGGCCTCAAGAAGATCGAAATGCACTTTCTGCCCGACGTCTTCGTCGAGTGCGAGGTCTGCAAGGGCACCCGCTACAACCGCGAAACGCTAGAAGTGAAGTACCGCGGCAAGTCCATCGCCGACGTGCTCGCTCTGACCGTCGAGGACGCCTGCACGTTCTTCGAGAACCATCCCAAGATCGCCCGCTTCGTCGAGTGCCTCCGCGACGTCGGCTTGGGCTACATCACCCTCGGCCAGCCCAGCACCACCATCTCCGGCGGCGAGGCCCAGCGCGTCAAGCTCGCCACCGAACTCGGCAAGGGCACGCGCTACGACGGCACCCCCAGCACCGAGCACACCCTCTACGTCCTCGACGAGCCCACCACCGGCCTGCACTTCGAGGACATCCGCAAACTCCTCGAGGTCTTCAACCGCCTGGCCGACGCCAACAACACGCTGGTTGTCATCGAGCACAACCTCGACGTCATCAAGTGCGCCGACTGGATCATCGACCTCGGCCCCGAAGGCGGCGACGGCGGCGGCACGGTGGTCGCCACCGGCACGCCGGAGCAGGTCGCCAAGAACAAGGCGAGCCACACCGGCCGCTACCTCAAGCCGATGCTCTAGCCTCCGCGGAGCGGGGGGCTACCAGCCCCCCGTCCGAGCGAAGCTCGGAGTCTTGGTAGGGCCGGCTTCCAGCCGGCCTTCTCTTTTGTTACCATCCGCCCATGACCATCGCCCGCCGAGCCCTCCGCCTGATCCTGCTCGCCGCCCTGGCGTTCGCCATGCTCACGATCGCCGCCGTCGCCGCCAACGAACTCGCAGGTGGCTTCGCGATGACGTCCCGACTCTACAACTTCATGCATCGCGTCCCCTACGAACAGGGAGGCCAGGGCACCGAGTACGAAATCGCCCGCGTCTACGTCGTGCACCATACCCGCCTGATCGGACCGCTTGACAACATCCGCTTCGCCGTCGGGTGGGAGGACGAACCCACAACGCTCGTTCGCTCGGGCCGTCCCGTAGGCGACCCCGCCGCCACCATCGCGTCCATGCTCGACAGCCAATACCCCGCCATGCCGTCGGACATCCGCACCGCATGGGCCGCATCGATCGACGGCATGGTCCAAGCGGCCTTGCTCGACGGACCCGGCGCGGCGTTGGCCGCCGTGAATCAGGATCGAGACGGGACGACATTCTCATATCCCATCCCCGAGTCGGGCCTCCCGATCCCGGAAGACATCTTCCGCCAGGGCCGCGTCGTGATCTACCCGCCCGGCCTCCGGGTTGGGGGAGGCAACCCGATCGGCTTTCTCATCCTCTGGGTGGTTGTAGCGAGTGTGCTGGCAGTCGTCACCAAGTTGGTCGCTGACGCATACCGCCAGCGAACATCGGCCGCGAAAACAGAGCAATCCGCAATGGTGGCGACGGCTCACCGGGTCCCTCCGGATTGAGAACTCCTGACGCCGACCATTTCAGGGCTTCTAGACGCGTCCGACGAGCGGGAACCCTAGATCCCGGCACGACCCGTGTGGTACACTGACCACATGACTGTTGGCCAGATCATCGCCAGGCTGCAAGACGCTCTGCCAGCGCTCCGGAGCCGGTACGCCGTGGAAGAACTCGGCCTGTTCGGTTCAGCCGCACGCGGCTCCGACGACTCGGAGTCTGATCTTGATATCCTGGTCCGATTCCTGCCCGGTACGAGCGTGACGCTGTTCTCACTCTCGCGGCTCGCCTGCGACCTCGAGGACCTGCTCGGGCGTCGCGTCGATCTCGTGGAGGACCACAAGGGCCTCCGCCCCGAGTTCAGAGCCACCGTCAAGCGGGACCTCATCCGTGTCGCATGATCGGATAATACATTGCCAATGTGTGCGGCGATGAATGAATCAAGATGAATTGTTTGACTGAGTGATGGACTGTGAGGCATCCCATGGATGAACCTATTTGGAGAGCAGATCGAGCCCTTATCGAGAAGCACTTCATCGAAAAGTTGCCAGTATTGGAGGGTCGCCAGACGCCATCAGGCAACCCAGCGTTTACGGTGTTCGAGTTGCCGAGCAACGATCCTGATGCCGTGTTGTCGATCGAGTTTGACAGCGAGGAGATCACGGTCTTTTTCGACGCGTTCCACACGCACTTCGACGCATCGCATTATGTGGCAGCGAGCGACCTTGTGAAGTCAATCCTTGAGGAAAAAACCGCGATCTTGATTCGCGCTATCGACGGGCAGTGGGCGGGATCTCAAACTGTACAGGTGGACCAGCCGAGCGAGTGGGTCTCGATCGAGCCCAGAACCGGCGAATCCATCTGGGTGCGAGCGTGGTCAGGGTTGATCTTTGGCAAAGTCGGATTCTACGAAACGAAGTAAGCAACGCAGCGAACTGAATCAATGCACTACCGCCCCATCCCCGCCACCGCCCCCGATCCATACCACCCGTGCAGCGTCCACCGCTCCGCCTCCGGCAGCAATCCCTTCGCCGCCTCAACCCCCTCCGCATCCAGCCACACCAGCACCTGATCCCCGCCCTCTTCCCCCGCCCCGTGCAGCCGCCCGGCGATCAGCACGCCCTCGGCCGACTGAGCCTCTTCATACAGGGCCTCGTCGAACGGCGCCGTCGCCAGCACGTACGACCGCCCCGACCACTCGTCCGGAACCTCCGGATCCGCCAGCCGCCGGGCCTCATCTTCCTTCTCCAGCCGCGGCAGTTCGACCAGCGGGGCGTCGGTCGTAAACAGGTGCCCTTCCAGCACGAACACGCCCAGCTTGGTGGTCGGGTCGGTCTCGGCGTGGGCCATGCCGCCGGGGAGGGTGGCCTCGTCGAAGATGAACAACCCCCGGTGAGCGGGGTCGGACTTGGGTTCGCCCAGCGGCCCGGCGATCAGCAGCTCGCCCGCCTCCGCCAGCCGCTGCATGTTCGAGAAGTGCCCTGCGAACGCCTCCCGTTGGGCCTCCGGCGACAGATCCGTCGCCGGCCCGGTCTTGATGAAGACGAACACGTAGTCGCGTTCCGAAGAGTCCGGACGGACCGGCTCGGCGATCGCGGTCATCGACACGGCCAGCATCGCGACCGACAGCAGCAGGGAGGTTTGCATGGCTCACGATACCGCCCGCGGCCAACCTCGGCTGCGTAGGCTCGCACCATGACCATCCCCGGCCCCATCTCCAACCGCGTCGCCCGCATCGTCCGCGGCGAGGACCTCCAGCTCATCGCCCGCATGCCCAGCGGATGGGCCATCCTCGCCAATCAGCAGCCCGACGCCATCAACGGCTGCTGCATGCTCCTGCCGGACCCGGTGGTCTCGTCCGTCAACGACCTCTCGTCCGAACGCCGAGCCGCGTTCATGACCGATTTCGTGCGTCTCGGCGACGCCGTGCTGGCCGCGACGGGCGCCGAGCGGATCAACTACCTCATCCTCTGCAACCAGGTCCCCGAGCTGCACGGCCACGCCATCCCCCGTTTCGCCGCCGAGGACCCCGACAAACGCAAGCTCGGCCCTTTCGAGGCCTACGACTTCCCGAACGCCCGCAAGGCCGACGCGACCGGTCCGGACTCGGACCTGCTCCGGCGCCTGAAGGCGCATCTCGACCCACGGGCATGACCGCCCGGCGTCGCGCGACGCGGCCGAACGCAGGTCCGAATGCGCTCCCTCCACAACTCGGTCGGACGCATCTGCCGCGGGAACAATGGGCAAAAGCACCGTTGTCACGGGTCCCTGATGCGGATTTCGTTATCAACCGGTTAAGGAGCCCTTTCCACTCGGGTGTTCCTCCTGTACACTGGCCGATCCGACTCCGGGACACCCCGGAGTCCTCACTGGGTAGATCACCCACAAAATCGACGCCCCCGAGCGAGCCAGCACGTGCCCCGCACTTCGTATCTCCCAAACCGATTCGAACGCAAGTACGTCGTCCCCGAGTCGACGGCGGACGAGATCCGGGCGCTTATCCGGCCCCACGTCCGCCCGGACGAGTTCCTCACTCCGGACCGTCCCGTGGGATACCCGGTCTACTCGCTCTACCTGGACAGCCCGCGCCTGGGTCTGTACACCGCGACCGCCTCGGGCGAGAAGAACCGTTTCAAACTGCGCATCCGCTTCTATGACGAGTCGGGCGACGGGCCGATCTTCGCCGAGATCAAGCGGCGCGTCGACAGCGTCATCATGAAACAGCGGGCCGGAGTCCGGCGCGAGCGGCTGGGCGACCTCCTCCGGGGCGTGGTCCCGCCCCGTCACGAGCTGCTCAACGCCACGAGCGAGTTCGCCGAGGTCGACGAGTTCTGCCTTCTCACGCGTGCGCTCGCGGCCGTTCCGACGCTGATCGTTGGGTACGACCGCGAGGCCTATTTGGACACGCGGACGGGCACCTGCCGCGTTACGTTCGACCGCAACCTCCGGGCGAGGCCGTTCGACCCGGCGCGCGGGCTGACGACCGACCTCCCAGCCGCACGCCACCAGGACCCGGGCGTCATCCTCGAGATGAAGTACGTCGACCGGCTGCCGCAATGGATGCAGGCTGTGATCCTTCGCTTCGGGCTGCAGCGTCAGTCGGTGCCCAAGTACGGCTGGTCGGTCGAGTCGCTGGGCGAGGTCGTGGTGCGCCGGTACGCGCTGGCCGGCATCGCGGGCGGCGGCGATCGGCCTGCCCCCGGCGGGATCGTCGTGACCTCGCCCCTGTCGGGCTGGAAGCGTGGAGGCCCGTTCCGCCGCGCAGGGGGCGCCGTGTCATGACAGGCCTGGAGGGCATCGGACGACTGTTCACCGACGAGTGGGCCGCCACGCCGGGCGGCTTCGACTCGGTGCTGCTGATCATCCTCATGGCGTTCTGCCTTGGGCACCTGATCGCGTTCGTCTACATGTGGACGCACAGCGGCCTGAGTTACTCACGCAACTTCACCATCGCGATGGTGGTCATCCCGACCATCGTCTCGCTGGTGATGCTGGTGATGATCGACAACATTGTCGTGGCTTTCGGCCTGTTCGCGGTCTTTGCCATCGTCCGCTTCCGCAACGTCATCAAGGACACGCGCGACACCAGCTTCGTGCTCTGGGCGATCCTCACCGGTTTGTCGGTCGGGACCATGAAGTTCTCCCTGGCGGTGATCGGCTGCGCCGCGCTGGCGGCGATTTTTTTGTACCTCCACGCCGTCTCGTTCGGAAACCGCGTTCGGTTCGACACGATGCTCTCGCTGCAGTGGGACGGCCCTTCGGACCGGGCGGGGCTCATCCGGGAACTGATCGAACGCCACGCCGTCCGGGCCGAGCTGACGAGCCAGCGCGGCGTCGAGGGTGCCCCCATCGACGCGACCTACCACCTGCTGCTCCGCGATCCCGCCCGCGGCCCGGACCTGATCACCGACCTGCGCGCCCTCGCGGGCGTCCGCGAGGCGACCATCTACAAACGCCAGGACGAAACCGAGATCTGAACCCGCCGACCTCTTCCCCGCGCCCCGCACCGAGTAGTTCCGCACATGGCCACGACCGTCCGCACCCCGCTCTCCGTCCGACTCCGCCGCCTCTGCGAGCGGGCCGGGCCTGCGTTGGTCCTCCTCGCGGCCGTACCCATGACCCTGTGGATGTGGCATCGCCACGCCGGGGTGGTGGGGGGCGTCGGCGAGGCCGTTGCCGTCAGGGTCGACATCGCGGCCCCGGCCGACGGCATGCTCGTGGCCATCGCGAGCGTCGGTCCGGAGCCGTTCGACACCGTCCTGGCCGGCCAGACTCTCTTCAGGCTCGACGATGCACCCCTCGCCGCATCGCTCAACACGCTGCGTGCCACGATCGCCGTCACCCGTGCCGAACTGGAGGCCGAGACCGCCCGGTGGCGGCAGGACCGCCAGAGCGAGGAGCGATCCCAGGAGATCGCCCGCCAGCGCCTCGCCATCGAGGTCCAAGACACTCGGCTCGACCTGCTCGACCGCCGCACCGCCATCGAGTTCGACACCATCGAACTCCGCCGCGTCGAACAGTCCATCGTCGCGCTCGAACAGATGTTCGACCAACGCGTCGAGCCGGAGTTCACGCTGAATCAGGAGCGGCTGCGACGCGATGCGCTGGCCGCCAGCATCGAGTCCCAGCGCGCCGCGTTCGACGACGCGCAGGCGCAGCACCGGGAGGCCGTCGCCCGCCTGGCCGCGGTGCCGGGCGCGGTCGCCGATGACCTGGAGGCCCTGCTCGCTCCGATCCGGGCGGCCGTGCTGGTTCACGAGGCCCAGATCGCCGAACTCGAAGTCCAGGCCCGGCTGCTCCGCATCACGGCGCCCTTCGACGGCGTCGTGACGGCCGTGCACGCGCGCCCGGGCCAGGCCACCACATCCGGTGCATCGCTCCTGTCGCTCGCCTCGGAGCACGCCGACGCGATCGTCACCTACGTCCGCGAGAGCAACCCGGCGGACCTGGAAGTCGGCGGCCTGGTCGAACTCCGGCCGGTCCGCACCCGGGGGGGAGCGGTGACCGCCACGATCCGGAAGGTCGGCGCCCAGGTCGAGCCGGTCCCGGAGCATCAACGGGCCGATCCGACGCGTCTCGAGTGGGGACTGCCGGTCCTCATCGCCCGCCCGCCCGATCTGAACGTGCGCCCGGGCGAACTCGTCCGCGTGCGATTCAGGTGAAATACTCAGTATCGGCCGCAGATCCCGGGAGCCGTCTCGACGCAGGGTGCGAAATCGTCCGTTCTCCCTGAAACCTCCGTGACCGGAACAGACGGGAACCGCTCCATCGGCGGGACCGCGCACGCACAGCGGCCCCGGAACACACGCCCGCGCTCCTTGTGGGGCCACGGATCTGGAGAGGGGCCGGGTTGCCGATGAGGCAGCCCGGCCCTTCTTCGTGCGCACGGATCGGACTGTCCATCAAAAACGCCCGCCCGAGCGATCGGCTCGGGCGGGCACCGTCAGAGAGAAGGAGACGGTCGGGTCCGCCGTCCGGCGGTGAGGAAGGAGAAACGGGTCCGGATCAGCGCCGGCGCCGGGCCATCACGCCGCCGAGGCCGAGCAGCGCGAGCGTGCCGGGGGCGGGGACGGAGTTGATGGTCAGGTTGTCGACCAGGATGCGCGGGCCGGAGTAATCGTTGCCGAGCGTGGCGTACAGACGCAGCGAGTCGAAGCTCACGCCGCCAACGCTCAGGGTCGCGAAGGCGATGTTGTCCCGGCCGCCGAGATCGGAGATCACGAACGAGTCCGAAGCGACCACGCTGCCGCCGCTGTAGGCGTCGAGGTGGTACACGATGCCGCCCCACGGGCCGTTCTCGTAGTACGCCATCTCGAGCGAGGCGAAGTCGGCGACCTCGTCCAGGTCCATCGTCACGGTGGACAGCGCGCCCAGCGAGACGTTGTCGCCCGTGATGTAGGCCGAGCCGAACGTCAGCGCGTTGTTGGCGCTGCCGAAGGACGGGAAGTCGTTGTAGAGCAGCGTGGCGTTCTCGACGATCACCTGGTTGCCCAGGCCGTTGATGCCCCCGCCCGGCTCGAAGGTGTTGCCGTCGGGGAACACGCCGTGGACGTTGTTGACGCTGTGGTAGGTCACGCCGTTGTAGGAGAACGACTCGCCGTAGAAGTTCTCGGTCAGGTCGTCGTAGGTGCTCACGCTCGTCTGGGCGAGGGCGGGGGCGACGGCCGCGGCGGCCAACAGTGCTGCAATCGTGCTTCTCATCTCGGATCTCCTGGTGCTGGCCGCGGCGGGTCCGTCGCGGCGGGTGAAAGAAAACGGTTCTTACTCGTACGCTCCTCCGCCGAACGCGCCGGTGTCAAGCAGCGGGTGGCGGATCATCACGGTCGTCGGAAGCGGCGGATACTCCATCCGCACGCGGAACAGCTCGTAGTCGTCCGGGTCGATGCCGATGGAGGCGCAGACCGAGGCGCTCAGGTCGGCGTAGCCCGGGATGTCCGGCGTGTGCGCCAGCCCGAGCCCCCGCCCCAGTCTGGAGACCTTCGCCGACGTCTCCAGCGCATCGCGGTCGTCGAAGCTGATGTTCGAGGCCAGGTCGCTGAACACCCGCAGGTCGCGCTCGACCGGGCCGAACAGCCCCGCCCGCACCAGCAGGTCGAAGTGCAGCACCTCCGCCGGCGTGCGCACGGCCGCACCGAAGTGGGCCACGCGGTCCTGCTCGGTCGCGTGCACCGCGCCGATGTTGCGGATGATCTCCCCCGTCACCAGCGTGCGCTCGCCAGATTGCCCCACCGGCCCGGCCGCGAACTCGTCGTGCACCACGCCGTCGGGTGTCCGGCGACGCTCCAGCGCGGGCATCGGATCCGAGCAGAACGCCGGCATCACCGGCACACCCGCGTGCTCGCCCGCGGCCCGCGGGTCCAGCGGCATCCGATCGAGCGATTGCGCCGTGCGGGCCTGGTCATCCGCCACCACCGACTGGCCCACGATCCAACGCACCCCCGGGCGCGTCTGGCGGAAGCCGATCAGCCCCCGCACCTGCACCGCGTGGAAGTGGTGGGGGATGTCGTCGGAGGGCATCAGCACGCAGATCGCCATCAGCGTGCGGCAGTGCGCCCCCAGGGTGTAGCTGTTGCCCAGGAACGCCTGCTGACGCCACTTGGCGTCCGACGCCTCGTCCGCGTCCGCGCCGCACGACTCGAGCAGCATCTCGAACTCGGCCCGGCTCGACGCGTGCGTCTCGGCCAGCGTCTCGAACATCAGCCCCGCCTGGCGGGCCGACTCGACCAGGTCCGCTGGCACGCCCGCGTCGGCCGCGGCCTTGAACCACACCTGCAGGCTCTTGGACGCGGGCATGTGCCGGGCCGCCGCGAACGGGTCATCGGCGTAGGCGACCTTGGCCACCTGCCACGCCAGCTTGCGGTGGATCCCGAAGGCGTCCGCCACCGAGGTGACCGCCTTGGACCCCGGGCATTTCAGCTCGATGATCCGCGAGAACGAGTCCCGCACGCGGGACACCGCGTCGACCGTGTCCTTCTGGAACCCGGCGGGGCGGCGGTCGGTCTCGGCGGCGGAGGGCGTCACGCCGGCGAGCGTACCACAACGCCGCCCGTTCCAAACACCGTTTCTGAAACAAAGCCGGAAATTGTGCAAATCATGCGAAGAGGCTCCTCGAATGGGGCAAACGACGAACTTCTCGGTCCCTCCGCCTCAGCCCATCCCCATCAGCACATCGTCGATCTCCGGCACCCACCGCCGGGCCCGGGCCGCGTCGAACCGAGCGGGCAGGGCGTCGACGCGGGCCGCGAGGATGGACAGGATCCGCTCGGCCAGCCTGGACGGGGGCGTGCCGCCGCCGGTCCAGTGGTCGTGATCGACCCAGGACAGGGTCATCTCGTGCTCGGTCGGTTCGGTGCCGGGTCGTTCGAGGCTCAGGCGGAACGACCAGCCGTTGGGGGTCTCTCGTTCCTCCAGCACCCGGGCCGCCGCGTTCACGGCGTGGCTTCCGACCCCGCGTCGGACCGCTCCGAGGGGGTTTCCACCGGCGCGTCGGCGACCTCGGCCGCACGCTGGGCCTGGGCCGCCTGGTGCTTGCGGTACTGCACCCATCCGAGGAAGATCAGCCCGATCGACACGCCGAGCAGATAGACCCCCAACTTCTGAAAGAAGCGGTTGCCCTCGGTGGGGGCGCCTGCGGGTTTCCAGTCGGGGTCGGGCATGCGGGATCTTAGGAGACCGGGTCGCTTTCGCAAACGGGCCGCGAAAGGTCACCGCCCTTTGCGGGGGCGCCCCTTGCCGCGCTTCTTCTTGGTGGGCTTGGTCCGGCCGATGCCCAGCGCCTCCTCGATCTCCGAGCGGCGGACGAAGACGTCCTCGTCCGGCTCGTGGGCGTCGAGCATGGCGCGGACGTGCTGGAGCTGGTCGCGCAGGCGGGCGGCCTTCTCGAAGGCCATCTCCTGGGCCGCGTCGAGCATCTCTTCCTCGAGGGCCAGCACCAGCTGGCGGGCGTCGATGGACGGCTCGGCCTCGACCGTGGCCTCGCGAGCCTTGCGCCGGGCCTTAAGTTCGGACTCGATGCCCCGGCGGATGGATTTGCGGATGGTTTGCGGCACGATGCCGTGCTCGGCGTTGTAGGCGAGTTGCTTCTCGCGACGTCGCTCGGTCTCGTCGATGGCCTGGCGCATCGATCCGGTCATCTGGTCGGCGTACAGCACCACCTTGGCGTCGGCGTTGCGGGCCGCCCGCCCCATGAGCTGGATCAGCGAGGTCGCGCTGCGGAGGTAGCCCTCCTTGTCCGCGTCGAGGATGCACACCAGCGAGACCTCGGGCAGGTCCAGCCCCTCGCGCAGCAGGTTCACCCCCACCAGGATGTCGAACTCGCCCGCCCGCAGGGCGGTGAGGATCTCGATGCGGTCGAGCGTCTCGATGTCCGAGTGCAGGTAACGCACGCGGAAGCCGTTCTTGCTCAGATAGTCGGTCAGGTCCTCGCACAGGCGTTTGGTCAGGGCGGTGATCAGGACGCGGTCGCCCTTCTCCACCCGCTCGCGGCAGCGTTCCATCAGGTCGGGCACCTGCCCGGTGGCGGGGCGGATCTCGATCTCCGGGTCCACGAGGCCGGTGGGGCGGATGATGAGTTCGACGACCTCGCCCCCGGTTTTCTCGAGCTCGTAGGCCGCCGGTGTGGCGCTGACGTACAGCACCTGCGGCGTCATCTGCTCGAACTCCTCGAAGCGCACCGGCCGGTTGTCCAGCGCGCTCGGCAGGCGGAAGCCGTGCTCGACCAGCACGTCCTTGCGGGCCTTGTCGCCGGCGAACATGGCCCGGATCTGCGGGATGGTCACGTGCGACTCATCGACGATCAGCAGCCAATCCCCCGCGTTCTGGCGGGTGATACCGAAGCGCCGCGCATCCTCGCCCGCGTCGCGCCCGACCACGTCGTCGGCGGTCACGCGGGGGTCCGGGCGGCGCAGCGTGCGGTCGGGGTCCGGCGGGGCGTAATCGAAGTAGTCCATCAGCGTGAACGGACGCTCGCCGGGCAGGCGCCCGTCCATGTAGCGCGAGTAGTTCTCGATGCCGTTGCAGAAGCCGACCTCGGAGATCATCTCCAGGTCGTGCTTGGTGCGGGCGAGGAGGCGCTGGGCTTCGAGCAGCTTGCCCTGGCTGCGGAACTCGGCCACGCGGGCGTCCAGCTCGGCCCGGATGCCGTCCACTGCCGACTGCAGCTTGTCCTCGGGCATCACGTAGTGCACCGCGGGGAACAGGAACACCTGGTTCTCCTCCGCCAGCACCTCGGCGCTGGTGGGGTTGATCAGGCTGACCGAGTCGATCTCGTCACCGAAGAGTTCGATGCGCACGGCGAACTTCTCGTACGCCGGCCAGACCTCGATGGCGTCGCCCCGGGCCCGGTAGGTGCCCCGTTTGAAATCGATCTCGGCCCGCTGGTACTGCATTGCGTTGAGGGCCAGGAAGAAGTCCCGCCGCCCGATGGTCGCGCCCTTGGTGATGGTGAACACCTTCTCCGAGTACGCGCTGGGCGATCCGAGGCCGAAGATGCACGAGACCGACGCGACCACCACCGTGTCACGGCGTTGCAGCAGGTTGCTGGTCGCGGCCAGGCGGAGCTGGTCCAGGTCGTCGTTGCGGCTGGCGTCTTTCTCGATGTAGATGTCCCGGCCGGGGATGTACGCCTCGGGCTGGTAGTAGTCGTAGTACGACACGAAGTAGTTGACGCTGTTGGTGGGGAAGAACTCGCGGAGTTCTTCATAGAGCTGGGCCGCGAGCGTCTTGTTGTGGCTGAGGATCAGCGTGGGCTTCTGCAGCCGGGCGATCACGTTGGCCATGGTGTAGGTCTTGCCGGTGCCGGTGGCGCCCAGCAGACAGACCTGGCGTTCGCCCGCGTCCAGTTTGGACACGATCGAGTTGATCGCGTCGGGCTGGTCACCCGCCGGGGCGAAGGGGCTGACGATCTCGAATCGGTCGGCGACAGTCACAGACGATGGTACGCACCCCGAACAGAGTCCGATTCTGATCAGAGCCACGGAATCCGCTTGCCGTGATCAATATGTGACTGTATAGTCACATAAAGCCGGTCGGAACCGGCGTGGCCGCAGGACGCGGCCGGAGCACCGCATGGACGACGCCGCCGACGCAGTCTGGAAGGCCCTGGCCGACCCGACCCGCCGGGCCCTGCTCGACGAACTCCGCGACGGCCCCCGCACCACGGGGCGCCTGGCCGAGCTCGTCCCGGGCATGACGCGGTTCGGGGTCATGAAGCACCTCGTGGTGCTCGAGGACGCCGGTCTGATCACGGTGGAGCGCAAGGGACGGGAACGCTGGAACCACCTCAACGCCGTGCCGCTGCGCCGGATCTACGAGCGGTGGGTTTCCAGGTACGAGGACCGGTGGGCCGGCTCGCTCGAGCGGCTCAAACAACAGAGCGAAAGGAAGGCACGCATGGGAGTCAAACTGCACGACAAGCCGGCCCGCATCGCGCACGTGGTGTGCGAGATCGAGATCGCCGCGCCGAAGGAGACCGTCTACCGAGCCTGGTTCGACGACGTGAACAACTGGTTCTACGAGAACGACGAGGCTCGCAACACCCGGCCCACCCGTTGCGAGGAGAAGATCGGGGGCAAGTTCTACCTCGAGTACCCGGGCGGCGGGTTCAACGTCATCGGCGAGCTGACGATGATCAAGAAGAACGAGAAGATCCGCATGCGCGGCGACTGCACCATGCCCGAAGCGATGATCGCCAACATGACCGTCTCGTTCGTCGCCGAGGGCTCGGGGACGCGTGTCCGCGTCGAGCACAAGATGTTCGGCGAGTTCGAGGACGACACACCCGCGGGCTTCGAGGAGGGCTGGATGGACGGGCTCGTCAAGCTCAAGAAGCTGCTCGAGTCGCGGGGCCGGTGAGCCAAGCCGCCCCGCACCGCGTGCACACCGCCCGGCCCCGGTCGTCCGCCGGGGCATCGTCCAGGCGTTCCAGGCACGATCCGCACCGCCCGTGCCGGACGGCCACCCGCGCCGTTCGGTGCGGCCCCCCGAACGCGGAGGACAGGGGCACCATCAGCACCCCGACCAGCACGGGCAGCGCGAGAATCAGGAAGAACCAGACGCCCGCCATCGGATCTTCGGTCCAGATCCGCCAGGCGAAGTAGAGCATCCCGGCGGGCATCCAGGACAGCAGCAGCATCAGCCCGACCCGCCACCAGCGACCGACCCGGCGCATCGACCGGACGAGTTCCTGGCGCTCGTCGGCGGGGATCTCCCCGATCAGGTCCCGGCGCACCCGCAGCAGGCGCGAGTCCGGGCAGGGCACATAGCGGCCCCGGTCGTCCGGCGCGAACAGGGCCGAGGCCGCCCGCACGCCCGGCGCCAGCCACGCGAGCACGCTGGCGCGCAGCACGGGCATCGCCGGACGCGACCAGAACGGGGCGACGATCCGGTCGGCGTTCCAGGCCGCGCCGCACTCCGGGCAGGTGACCGCGCCGTCGGCGTCCGCGGGCGTGCCCTCCAGCGAGAACGCGCACGAGCCGCACACGCCCTCGGCCACGGCGGTCCGCGCGGTCTGCCCGAGCGCACCGCGGACCACATAGATCTGGTATCCCTTCGACGCGACGACCACCAGCGCGATGAACACCGTCAGGCCGATCAGCGATCCGGCCACGCCCATGCGCCCGATCATCAGCCCGCCGATGATCCCGTACGCCACGAACACCCCGACGACCAGCAGCAGCGTCAGGATCACGCGGTCGGGCGTGTAGCGCCGGCCCTCGCTCTTCATCGCCGCCCGAAGCCGGTTGGCCAGCAGCGCCAGGCGCGGGTTCTCCGACCGGGCCGCTCGCTTGAGGTCCGCCGGACGCAGCCGCCGGATGCGCTGCCCTCGGTCGTCGATGAGCGGCCGGAAGGTCGACGCGAGGCCGACCCGTGCTTCCGAGCGTCGGTCACTGCTCATTGGTACCGCACCCCCCGGTGCTCGATCCATCCCCCGGCCCGCTGGTTGCGCGGGTCGTGGTGCGTCCAGTGGATGGCTCCGCCCTTCTCGTTCCACTCGTACTCGCCGCGCAGCGTCAGCCGATCGCCGATTTCGATCGGAACCCGCTGGGCCAGATCGATGTTGTGCAGCACCAGCACCGTCCGCCCGGACCGCACCCGCACGAGGAAGCGCTGGTGGCGGGAGCCGAAGGTGTCGTCAGAGAGGATCCGGTCCACGGTGCCGCTGACGGTCACCATCACGTCGGAAACTCGGTCTTCGAACAGCTGGTCCAACGGGCGGCCTCCCGTGGCAGTGTACCGGGCCGCTCAGCCCCGCGCGGCCAGCAACGCCCGCGGCGAGGCCCGCCCGATCCGCCACGCGGTGGGGGCCGCGGCCAGCAGGGCCATCACAATGGCCACCAGCCACCCGAACGCGATCGCCCCGATCGGCGGGCGGATCGCGAGCTCTATTCCGATCAGCTTGCGGTTGCTCACCTGCCCGCCCCAGGCCGCCTGCAGGCCCAGCAGCGTGCCCAGCACGCAGGCGGCCAGCGCGATCAGGATCGCCTGGCCGCAGACCAGCATGACCAACTGCCGGCGCGAACCGCCCACCGAGCGGATCACGCCCAGCTCGAACCTCCGGGACTGCACCTCGGCAATGATCAGGTTGGCCACGCCGAAACAAGCCACCAGCATCGCCCCGATCGCCACCGTGCTGAAGACCGCCAGCGTGCTCTTGAACACCGCCTCGAGTTGCTCGCGGATCTCCCGGCCCGAACCGACGTTCAGCACGCCCATGCCGAACGTCGCGTCACGGATCTGGGCGACCGCCGCGGTCTCGTCGGCGTCCGGGTCCAGCTCGATGCCGATGATGTACGGCCGAGTGATACCGAACTTCTCGGCCACGTCGGTGCGTGAGCCGACCACCGAGTGGATCGTCTGCTGCACGAAACTCCCGCCGAAGTCGAAGTACTGACTGATGAACTCGAGCCCGGCCGAGGTGACCACGCCGGCGATCTCGAAGCGGTGCTCGACACCGTTGTCGCGGCAGACGAACTCATCGCCAACGCCCAGCCCCCGGGCCGTGGTGAACTCGCGCGCGACCAGCACGGCCCCGCCCTCGTCCATGCGCCGGGTGGCGGTCTCCGGATCGCCCTCGACGAACTCGACTTCGAACATCTCGGAGATGATCGAGTAATCGAGGCCGAAGAAGTTGGTCTTGTACTGCTGGAGCCCCTCGACGCCGAATCCGTCGATGTCCACCTGGGCGATGGTGATGGCGGTGGTGCGGGTCACGAACGGCAGCGCGGCGATCGCGGGCTGGGCCTCCTCGCCCAGCGGCAGGCCGTACGCGAAGGCGTCCGGGAAGCGGATCTTGCCCAGCCAGTCCCGCAGCGCCGACCCGCCGTTGGTCCAGATGCCGACCATCAGGGCGAGCCCGGTCATCAGCGCGCCCGCCGTGAAACCGTGGCGATAGGGGGTCGAACGGACCGTTCGGGTCAGCAGGGCCGGCGGGAGCCCGAGCAGGCGCGACACGATCGGGCCGGCCCCTCGGGCCACCACGACCACCACCGGCACCGAGAGCAGGAAGTACCCGATGAACATCGCAGGGATGCCGATCGTCGCGTACGTCCAGAAGAACACCTGCGAGTCCGCGATGCCCACGCAGATCAACACCATCACGGCGATCAGCGCCAGGGCGATCCCCAGCACACGCCCGATGCCCTTGGTGCTCGGGGGATTCGCCCGGGCGCTCAGCGCCCCCAGCGGCGAGAGCGTCGCCGCACGCCACGCCGGCCACAGCGCGCCGAGCAGCCCGGCCGCCAGGGATCCGAGCACCACGA
Source organism: uncultured Phycisphaerales bacterium (assembly GCA_963975575.1). Lineage (GTDB taxonomy): Bacteria > Planctomycetota > Phycisphaerae > Phycisphaerales > UBA1924 > UBA6054. The sequence goes on from CAXBHL010000001.1 coordinate 937,377, forward strand.
ACGACAGCATCACCGGCGGCACGACCATCCCGTCGGGCATCTGCCGCTCGAACACCCGCGACAGCGCGTACGTCATGGCGATCCCGATCGGCACGCCGATCACCGCCCCGCCCGTGCCGACCATCACGCCCGCGAGCAACTGGGCCACGCCGAGCTGGCCCCGCTCCGCCCCGATGCACCGCAGCACCGCCAGCGTCCGCTGCTGCTCGGCCACCCCGGTGGTCAGTCCGGTCATGATGATGAAACCGGCGCACAGCAGCGCGATCGCCCCGACCAGCACCAGGCCGAGCTGCGACGCGGCGAGGTTCTTCTCCACGCCCGAGGTGATCCGTTCCGTTGTCTGGACCAGCACGCCGGAGCCCAGCCCGTCCGCATGCTCGGCCGCGAACGCTTCCGGATCGATCCCGTCGCGCAGTTGGACCTCGATCTGCGAGAGCCTCCCGGCCCGGCCGGCGATCCGCTCCAGCGTCGGCAGCGAGACGATCCCGATCGGTTTGCCTCCCAGCGGCGAAGCCTCGGAGATGCCCACCACGGTTAGGGTCGCACGGGTCCCGAAGAGACGCAGCACCGTCAACTCGTCGCCGACGCGAACGCCCACACCCTCGTTGAGGGCGGCCGCCGTCTCCGCGTCGGTCGCCCGTTGGCCCTCGACGGGCGCCGGCAGGTCCATGTACCCGATGGGGTCCGCGAACACGTCGACCGGCTCGCCCGCGCGGGTCCGTTCCGCGTCCGCCCGGCTCAGACGCCGAGCCAGCGAGGCATCGATCAGAAGCTCGTTCTCGGCCGCCGGCAGACGCCCCGCGACCAGCCGGGGCGGGCGGGCGGCAAACTCCGCGTCCAGATCCACGCCCGAGACGAACGCGCTGACCCGGTAGGCGATCGGCCGCGCCGACCATCCGTCGGCGGACTCGATGAGCGTCGGCAACTGCAGCCCCAGCGAGAGCGTGGTCTCGAGCCGGGCGTCGGCCCGCTGCACCCCCGCCCAGTTTCTTACGGTATCGAGGACCGCCGCGGGCATGGTCTCCCCGCCGGCGGGCTGGATCCTCACCTGGGCGGTGCCCATCGATTCGTCGAGCTGGTTCTGAACCGCGGCGTTGAGCGAGGCCATGGCGCACGCGATCGCCGAGACCAGCGCGGTGGACATCGCCACCGCCGCGATGAGCAGCGCGACTCTACTCGGCCTCGCCGAGCAGACGCTGCGCGCGAGTCGCCACGCCGCCCGCATCGAGGCCCCCTTCCGCTTCCGCGTCGATGACACCGCGCACGACGCCGTCACCGACGACGAAGATCTTCCGGCAGTAGCTCGCCGCCTCGGGCTCGTGCGTGACCATCACCACCGTGATGCCCTCTTCCCCGGCCAGGTCGCGCAGCAACGCCCACACCATCGCGGCCGAGCGTGAGTCCAGATTGCCCGTCGGCTCGTCCGCCAGCAGCACCGGCGGCTGATACAGCAGCGCACGGGCGATCGCCACACGCTGCTGCTCGCCGCCGGAGAGCGCCTCGGGCCGATGCGTCGCACGATCGGCGAGTCCCAGCCGGTCGAGCAACTCCAGCGAACGGTTCTTCAGGTGGACCGGATCATCCCCGCCGAGAAGCCCGGGCAGCTGCACGTTCTCCGCGGCGGTCATCGTCGGCACCAGGTTGAACGCCTGGAACACGATCCCGATGCCGCGACGACGGTACTTCGTGGCCGCCTTCTCCCCCATGGTGTCGATCCGCTGCCCGGCCACCTCGATCGTGCCCGAATCGGGCCGATCCAGGGCCCCGAGCAGGTGCAGCAGCGTGGACTTGCCCGAGCCGGACCGGCCCATGATCGCGTCGAACCCCCCGCCCGGGATCTCCACCGAGAGCCCGCGCAGGGCCTCAACCGAGCGTCCGCCCGATCGGTAGTTCTTGCGGACATCGACGCATCGGATCATCGCGGTTGTGTTCGCCGTTGGTGGCCCCGGGTTTCAGGCCGGATCAGGAGATCGACTTGTCGTAGGCGGCAGCGTCCATCAGCTTTCCCAGCCCCGACGCGTCGCTGACCTTGATCTTCACCAGCCAGCCCTTGCCGTAGGGGTCCGAGTTGATCAGCTCGGGGCTGTCCGAAAGAGCCCCGTTCACCTCGACGATCTCGCCCGCCACGCCCGAATAGATGTCCGAGGTGGTCTTGACGCTCTCGACCTCGCCGACCGTGTCGCCCGCGTCCACCGTGGTCCCCGCCGGCTTCATCTCGACGAAGGTCACGTCGGTCAGCTGGTCCACGGCGTGCTCGGTGATCCCGATGGTCACGACGTCGCCGTCGACCAGGTGCCACTCGTGGGATTCGGCGTACTTGCGATCGCTGGGGTTGGACATCTGCCTGGGCTCCTTGGTCGCCGGCCCCCTCGTCGTGGCCGGGTTCGTGCTCGTGGACGAGCGGTGTCGTAAGAGGGGTGAAGATCGTAGCCGCCGGGCGAGCCCGGATTAGCCCTGCACCCGGGTGTGCATGTCGCCCTGGAACTCTTCCAGGTGCCCGCCCCGCTTCATGATCTCGTCGATCACGTCGCTGAACTGGGCCTCCACCGGGGGCGGGGACTTGCCCTCCATCAACTGTGCGTACAGGGCGTCATCGATGCCCACGAACTTGCGCATGGCGTAGTCGTAGACCGCGTCGTGCTCGTCGCGGGACAGGTCCAGACGCAACTCGTTGATGACCTTGGTCCCCAGGCGGATCCACTCTTCGAACGTCTCCTTGGAGATGTTCTGATGGATCCACGTGCCGACGCCGTTCCGGAACGGCGGGCGGGGCAGCTGCGTGCCCATCCTGCCGGTCTTTCGGCATTTGAAATCCCCCTCCGACGCCGCCGGGCCCGCGTCGACCACGTCGGGCACCGGGGCGCCCAGCTGGGTCAAGAGGTCCGCCATCGCCTTCTTGGGCATCAGGTCCCCGCGGGTGGTCGCTTCCTCGTAGCCCCGGGTCAGGATCGCCTTCGCCTGCTCGTCCTTGCCCGCGGCCATGTAGGCGGCCCCGGCCAGCTGGAAGCCCTTGGTCATCGCCGGGTTCAGTTCCACGCACTTGGCGAACGCAGAAGCCGCCTCGTCGAAACGCCCGGCCTGGCTCAACGCCTGCCCGAGCGAGAAATGGGCCATGTCGGAGGTCGGGTCCTGCTCGATGAGCTTGCGGAACTGGCTGATGCGGGTTTCGGGGTCCATGGGCAACCCTAGCCCGTCCGGCGTAGCCTGTTGCCGATGACCACGCCCGATCTGACCTCGCTCTCCACCCAGCTCTGCGGCCAGACCCTGCGTGCCCCGGTGCTCCTCGCCGCCGGCACCGCCGGCACCCTGGATGAGACCGCGGGCGTCGTGGACCTGTCCCGGATCGGCGGCGTGGTCACCAAGTCCATCACCCGGCAGCCCCGTGGGGGCAACCCCGAGCCCCGGATCACCTGGACCCGAGCGGGCATGCTCAACGCCATCGGCCTGGCCAACCCCGGCGTCGACGTGTTCGCCGAGTCGATCGCCCCCCGGGCGTCCGGGATGCCGTGCGTCGTGATCGGGTCCATCGCCGGCTTCTCCATCGAGGACTACGTCGCCGTCGCCGGGGCGATGGAGGAAGCCCCGGGCATCCCGATCGCCGAACTGAACGTCTCCTGCCCCAACGTTCATGGCGGCGTGGAGTTCGGGGCCGACCCCGGCGCGCTCGCCGAGCTCGTGCGGGCCGTGCGACCGGTGCTGGCCGGCACCCGCCTGCTCGTCAAGCTCAGCCCGATCACGGTCGGCACGCCGCACACGCCCACCGATCTGGCCCGCGTGGCGGTCGAGGCCGGAGCCGACGGGCTGACCCTGTGCAACACGATCCCCTCCATGGGGATCGACGTCCGCACCCGCAGGCCGCTGCTGGCCAACATCACCGGCGGCCTGTCCGGCCCGGCGGTGCACCCGGTGGTGGTCAAGATCGTGCACGACGTGTACCGCAGGTTCGCCCGGGAGGCAGGCGTGCCCATCATCGCCGCGGGCGGCGTGACGCGGTGGGAGGACGCCGCCGAGTTCATCCTCGCCGGGGCCACGGCGGTCCAGGTGGGCGCGGGCACGTTCATCGACCCGCGGGTGCCGGCACGGCTGCTCAAGGGTCTGGACCGCTGGGCCCGAGCGCAGGGCGAGCGTCGGATCGCCGACCTGATCGGCGGGGTCGTGCTCGACCGATGACTCCGGTTCAGTGGCGGGGCTCGACGGCTCAGCGGACGCGACGGGGGTTCGGCGCCGGCTGCCCGTCCGCGTACTCCCAGACGACCACCCGCACGGTCTGCACGCCCCATTTGAGCGCGACCTCGTGGGTCGGGAAGAGCAGGTCGAGCCGGGCGCCCTTGATCGCACCGCCGCAGTCCAGCACCGGCACGATCTCCCCGTCCGCGTAGCCGGGAACGGTGATCATGGTGCCGTACGGCAGCACATTGGGGTCCGCGGCCACGAGACGCATGGCGTTGGTCCACACGGAGTGCAGGGTGGCGGTCTGGCCATCGGCGAACTCGCCGCACGAACGCCCGTCCGGCGAATAGCCGGTGACCTTCATCAGGAGCACGCGGCCCGGTCGCACGGGGCGTCCGTCGAACCAGCGCGTGGACAGGTCCCACTCCGGCGAACTCTCGGTGATCTCCTCGACGCCCACGACCTCGATCTGGCTCGCGGGGTCCGACGCGGCCTCCGCGATGGCCGCGGTCGGCGTCGGGTCCGCCTCGGGCTCCGTTGCGACCTGCACCGGCAGGGCGGACCGATCAAAGCCGACCAGAGCGGGCAGCGATCCGGCGCGCTTGGTCCACACCGCGCTGCCCATCACCAACGCGATCACCGCCGCGCCGCCCAGCGTTCGGGCAGCGACCGGCAACATGATCTGACTGGCGGTCAGCGTCGGGGTCTTGGGATGTGTCAATGGGCGCCTCCGATGGCATCAACTCTTCGCGTGTCCGTTGCAGAAACGGTTCCGTCCGAAGCGAGGCGGCCAGCGGCGCTCGCGCCCCCGTCCTTGGGGGCGTCGGCGTATGGTAGCCGAAAGGCTCACCCGGCACAGCGAACGTGGCCGATGGACCAGACTCGGCCCGAATCGGTGCCGTCATAACCGGAACCGGCGGCAAAGATCACACCGGACGGTTCCGAGAACGATCACGCCGATCGGGTCGGCCTCCGCCACGAACTGGGGAACCCATGCGTCCGGAAACCATGCTGATCGACCTCGGGATCGGTCTCCTCGGGGGCGCCGTGGGCGGTTTGGCCGGCATCGGCGGCTCGATCATCATGCTCCCCGCCCTGGCGATCTTCCATGGGTATGAATCCCCAGAGAAGAACCGCCACCATGTGTTCATGGCCGCATCGATGCTGGCCAACATCGCGGTGTCACTTTCCTCCACCCTGCAGCACCGGCGCAAAGGAGCGGCCCGGAAGGACCTGCTGGCGTCCCTCGCCCCGTCCATGTGCGCCGGCATCATCCTGGGTGTGCTCGCCTCGAGCCAGACCGAGGGCCGCTGGCCGGTCATCGGTCTGGCGGTGTTCATCTGGGCCTACTGCGCGTACACGGTGTTCACGCTGGTGCGGTCGATCCCCGAGCGGCCCTTTGACGCACCCTCCCCGAAGTGGTGGATTCTGGTCACCGTCGGCCTGCTGACCGGCGGGCTTGCCGGCTTTCTGGGCGTGGGCGGCGGGATCCTGCTGGTCCCGCTCCTGCAGCTCGCGGGTCTGAACATCCGTCACGCCATCGCCGGCAGCGCCAGCGTGATGTGGATCAGTGCGACGATCGGGGCCGCCACGAAGCTCTCGTTCCTGCCCTCGCAGGGCCTGCGGGTCTGGGACGCGATCGAGATCGCCGCGCCGATGTCCGCGGGGGCGTTGGGCGGCGCATGGTTCGGCGCCTGGCTGAGCCACAAACTCAAGGTGCCCGCGCTGAAGGTCGCGATCATCGTGGTGCTGGCGCTGGCCGCCGTCCGCATGGTGATGTGAGCCCGCCCGGGTCCCGCCCCGATCAGCGGATCCGCTCGCCCAGTTCGACCAGCCGGCCGACCTCGGCCCGCAGGCGCTCGAGGGCGGCGTCGGCGCCGTCCGCCATCAGCTCGTCGTGCGGGATTGGCTCGCCCGCCTGCACCACGATCGGCCCAGCGAACAGGCGCGGCTTCCCGCCCCGCGGCCAGGCCTCCCGGGCGCCCGCGATGCCCACCGGCAGCACCGGGCAGCGCGATCGTCGCAGGATCACGGCCACGCCGCGTTTGAACTCGCCGATGCTGCCGTCCATCGTCCGTGTTCCTTCCGGGAAGATCAGCACCACGCGTCCCATCTCCAGACGGCGCAGGATTTCCTTGATGGAGGCCGGATCGCCGCCACTCTCCTTCACCGGCACGGCGTGCAGCGTGGTGATCAGCCGGCCGAGCCACTTCGAGTCGAATAGCCCGGCCCGGGCCAGAAAGTCGAAGTGGCGGTGCTTCATCGCGCACCCGACCATCGGCGGGTCCAGATAGGACTGGTGATTGGCCACCACGAGCACCGGCCCCCGGGCCGGCAGCGACCGGGTCCCGCGCCAGCGGAACCCGAACAGCACCATCAGCCCGACCTGCGTGAACACACGGACGCACTCGTAGAACAGCAGGGCAGCCAGCGACGAGCCGGGATGTTTGGATCGGAGCCAGCCGAGCAAGGAGGCCTACTCCCCGCCGTCCGAGATCAGCGCGCCGATTTTCTCCCGCACGTGCCGTTCGAGCAGGGTGACCACGCTGTCCAGGTCCAGGTCCGAGGTATCGATCCGGATCGCGTCGTGCGGGCAGATCAGCGGCCCGTCGCTGCGGGTCGAATCGATGCGGTCGCGTTCGAGGATCTGCGACTCGAGATCGCCGAGATCGACGCTGTCGCCGCCCGAGCGCATCTGATCGGCGCGTCGCCGGGCACGCACGCCCGGGTCGGCGTCGAGATAGAACTTGACCTCCGCGTCGGGGAAGACCACCGACCCCTGGTCACGCCCTTCCGTCACCAGCCGCGGATGCTGGGCCGCGATGATCCGCTGCTTGCGGACCATGTGCTGACGCAGCTCGCCGATCGCCGAGACCATCGAGACCGCGGCGGTCACGTCCGCCTGACGGATCCGGTGGTCCATCGGAGAGTCCCACGCGAGGATGGTGGGGGGGTCGGCCGTCCAGTCGAAGTGCAGGTCGGCACCCACGACGGTGCTGACAAAGTCACCGACCTCGTTCGGATCGATCTTCCGGTCGATCATGATCGCCGCGGCGCAGCGGTACATCGCGCCCGTGTCGAGAAAATCGAGCCCGAGACGGGACGCGAGGATCCGCGCCACGGTGGACTTGCCCGTCCCCGCCGGTCCATCGATCGTGATGATGACCGGAAGGTGCGTCGGCACGGGGAAAGGGGTCCTCGTGAACTGAAGAGTGGTGGGTGCGTCCGTCAGGGTCACCGCCCGCCTCCTCCGCCCCTGGGGCGTCAGTCGCTCGCTGCCTCCAACGCCGCTTCCAACGCGTCGCGGCTGTGCAACACTCCCAGTGTACCATCTCCGGGGCCACGATAATCGATCGCGATCGCACCGTCGAACCCCACCGCCCGGATGGCCCCGATCATGGGGGCCAGGTCGTAGCCCATGTGCTCGGGAGGCGGGACGTCGTCCAGGCCCTCCAGCTCGGCCTCGATCGCCGCGAGCACCGCGTCCTCGACCGACATCTCCTCGTCGTCCGACGCCGGCTCGGGCTGCTTTTTCTTCGACGCGGCCTTCTTTTTTGGCTTCTCGACGGGCTCGGGGGCCGGCTCGGGGTCGTTGAAACCCAGGGTCGCCGCGTTGACCACCGAGGCGTACGGCGTCAGACGCTTGAGATAGTGCACCGGGTCGCCCGAAGCCGCGGCGGCCTCGAAGTCCGGCATCGTACCGACGCGGAACCCGCCGATGGTCTTGACGAGCTCGGTCAACCGCTCGGCGTCCTCGGTCAGGCCCTTCTCGGGACGGATCAGCACCATGATCTCGAGCCGGTCGGCCCGCTCGAGCACGCGGCGCATGCGCCCGGCGACCCGATCCATGGTCTCGTCGTCGTCCTTGGCGGTGATCGCCAGCGACGCCGAGTTGCACCCCAGGAGCGACGCCGCCTCGACCACCTTGGTCATGCGGATCACCGCGTCCTCGCCCACTTTCGTGCGCGGGTCCCCGAGCGAGAGCGGCTCGGTCTGCGAGAGCAGCAGGCACGCGCACCCGACCCGGTCGCCGTTCTCGCGGATCCGTGTCAGCGTGTCGCGGGTCGCCCCCGCCAGCAGGTCCGTCGCCATGGTCATGGCGTTCAGGCCGGTCTGCTCCTGGGCGTACCGCGGCAGGTCTTCGATGCTGACGGCACGACTGCCGCGCCGCTTGAGGACGTCCCGGAGCGAGTTGACGTTGAGCGTAAAGAGCATCCGGCGTCACTGTACGCACCCCGTCCCAACCGGGCGTCCACGCCCCGCCCCGGCGTTTTCGGTCCCGAGCCAATAATCCGGACATGCTCAGGATGCTCACTCTCGTCATCTCGGTCCTTGCCGCCGGACCCTCTTTCGGGCTTTGCACACCCGAGCCCGCGGATCTGTCCCGGGCGGCGGCCCAGCTCAGAGCGGACCTGGATGTTCCCGGGCTGGCCATCGCGGCCGCCGACGAGGACGGTTTGATCGCCTGGGGCGTCGCCGGTGTCCGTGCGGCCGACGGCGACGATCCGATCCGGCGGGATGATCGATTCCACGTGGGTTCGCTGACCAAGGCGATGACCGCAACGCTGGCCGCACGCCTGGTCGAACGGGGTCTGCTGCGGTGGGATTCGACGGTCCAAGAGGTTTCTCCGGTCGTCGCCGCGGGGTTGCCCGAGCACGCCCGCGGCGTGACGCTCGCGGCCCTGCTCACCCACCGGTCCGGCATGCCCGACGACCGCAACGACATCGACCTGATCCGAAACCTCTGGATGCTCAGCGGCGACATCACGGACCAGCGTGCCCGGGCCGCGGGCTTCATGCTCGGTCGGATCGAGCCGTCAGACGCTCCCCCCGCGTTCGCGTACGCGAACGCGAACTACGTCGTCGCGGGTCACATGCTCGAAGTGACCGCCGGGAAACCGTGGGAAGAGTTGATCCGGGCCGAACTCTTCGAGCCGCTCGGTCTCGGCTCGGCCGGACAGGGCCCGCCGGGTTTGGACACGGACGAGCCTCATCCCCGCGGGCACGTCCGGTCGCCCCAGGGCCTCACACCATTGCCGGCGCTGCTCGGCACGGACAACCCGCCGGTCATGGGACCCGCCGGGCGGGCGCACATGTCCGTAGAGGACCTGGCGGGCTTCGCCCGGGCCCATCTCGCCGGACTCCGAGGGCGCACCGGGGTGGTCACCGCGGCGACGTTCGCGGCGCTGCACACGCCTCCCGAGGGCGGGAGCTACGCGTTCGGCTGGGGTATCGGCGGCGAACCGGGGGCGCGTCTGTCCTCCCACGCTGGCAGCAACACCCGCTGGTTCGCGCTGATGTTCGTGCTCCCGGACGAGAACCTCGCGGTTGCGGTGGCCATGAACGCCGTACCGGAAGCGGGGGAGCCGGTGGACCCGCTGGAACGGGTGCGAGCGGCTCTGATCGATGCGGGGCTGATCGGGCCCGCCGAAACGGACCCCAACGCCGACGCCCCGAACGACGCCCTGGACGACGAACAGGCCGACCTGCAGCCCTGATCAGTCCGCGTCCACACCCACCGGCAGGTCGTCCCGCATGCCCGCGAGCGCCGCCCGGAGCGAGCCGGTGGGCGAGGCCCTGGGCGTTTCGTCCGGCTCCGGCTCGGCCTCGGCCTCGGCGGTGGCCGCAATGTGACCGTCCGCCCCGACCTGATCGAACCGAACCGACACGCGCTTGGACACGCCGCGTTCCTGCATCGTGACGCCGTAGAGCCGGTCCACCGACTGCATCGTCCGCTTGTTGTGCGTGATGACGATGAAGCGGGAGAAGTCCGTGAACTCCTTCACGGTCGCGCAGAACCGACCCACGTTCGCCTCGTCCAGCGCGGCATCCACTTCGTCGAGGATGCAGAAGCAACTGGGCTTGGAGCGGAAGATGGCCAGGAGCAGGGCGACGGCCGTCATCGTCTTCTCACCGCCGGAGAGCTGGCTGATGGAGCGGGGCTCCTTGCCCGGCGGCTTGGCGATGACCTCCACGCCCGACTCGAGCAGGTCGATCTGGTCGGTGACGACCTTCTGCCCGTCGACTTCCTTGATCAGGGGCATCAGGCGGACCTCGGCCTTGCCGCCGCCGAAGAGCTTGCGGAACATGCCGTCCCGCCCGCCGAACTCGGCGCGGATCCGCTCGAACACCTCGCCGAACTGCTCGCGGCTGGCTATGTTGAGCTTCTCGATCAGCGTCGCCAGGCGGATGCGGGCCTCGTCGATGTCCTTGACCTGGGCGATCAGATCGTCGTTGCGTTCGGCGAGCTGGGTCTCCTCATCGATCGAGTTGATGTTCACGGGGCCCAGCTTCTTGATCTCGTCGCGGAGCACGTTGGCCCGCGCGGCGCACTCGGTGGTGTTGATCCGCTGAACGACGCCGTCTGCCATCAACGCTCGATACTCGAAGTAGTCGCCCGCCAGGTTCAGTTCGAGCTCTTCGCCCGCGCGGTCCTCGGCGTGCTCACGCTTGACCTCAAGCTCACGCCTGGAGGTCTCCAGGGCATGCCAGTCCCGCATCACAACCTCGGCCCTCGAGCGGGCGGCACCGACGGCCTGGCCCGCGGCCCGCAGCCGCTCTTCGGCGGCGCGGACCACGTCGCGCTGGGTTTCCGCCTCCGCGGCCGCCTGCTCGGCGGTCTGCGCTGCCAGCATCGCGGCCTGCTCGGCCTCGGCCAGTGAATCGGTGTGCGATTCCAGCGTCGCCCGCGCCCGTTCGATGTGCGAGCGTGCTTCATCGGCCGAACGGCGCGCGTCCTCGGCCGCGGACTCCATCGAGCCGACCTCGCGCCGGGTGGCGCGGGCTCGCTCGTGGGCGGCGCTCACCTCGGCCCGGGCCGCTGCCGCCCGTTCGGACGCGTCGGCGTGGGTGGCCTCGGTCGCCTGCAACGACCGCGCGAGGGTTTCGAGCTTCTGCTTCTCGTCGCCGAGCAGGCGTTCGAGGCTCGCGGCCCGCTCGCCCATCGACACACGCTCCCGCTCGGTCTCGGCGAGCCGCTCCCGGATGCGGGCCTGATCGCCCCGACCGGAATCGGCCTCACGCCCGAGCCGGGCCGCGTCGGACTCGGCCTTGTCCAGCTCGTGCCGCAGCCGCACCGCCTGGCGGTCGGCCTCGGAGATCGCCTCGCCGAGCGATGCCCGGTCGCGGTCGACCGCGGACGCCTCGGAGTCCACGGCGTCCAAGGCGGAGCGGGCGATGGTCAACTCGCGGTTGACCGAAACCAGTTGATCTTCGATCGATGCCAGTTCCGCCCGGCGGGCCAGCAGGCCCGCCGAATCCGACACGCCGCGTGGACCGGCGGCCACCCGGCCGTCCGGCTCGAGCACCGCGCCCGTGCGGGTGACGAACCGCGCTGCAACGCCCCGCATCGGGCCGGCGGCGAGCAATAAAGCGGTCTCCAGATCCTCGACCAGCAGCGTGGTGCCGAGCAGCCGGTCGAGCAATCGGGCAAGGCCCGGCTCCTCAGTACCGGTCCGCACCAGCGAACGGGCCGATCGGACCCGCCCGTTCATCATCCGTTCCATCTCGGCCAGTCCGGGCACGGTGGCCGGGGCGGAGAGCCCCTCGAGCATGAGGAACATGACCCGCCCCGGGAGGCCGGCGAGTTCGCCAGCGGTGGGCATGTCGGCGATGGTCCGCACCACGAGGGCGCCCAGCGACGAACCCAGCGCGGACTCGACCGCGTCCGCGTGCTCGGGTTCGACCGAGATCAGGTCGGCCAGCGGCGCGATGATCCGCGTGAAACCTTCGCCCGCGTCCCGCAGCCCGAGCACCTTGCGGGCGGCGTCGCCCAGGCCCTCGTGCGAACTGACCATCTCGTCCAGCGCCGCGCGGCGTGCATCGAGGCGGACCCGCTGCTCGTCGAGCGAGCCAACGGTCTCGGCCCGTGCCGACCGGTCCGCGCCCAGCGAATCCAGCCGTGCCCGCACGGCCTCGGCCCGCCGGGCGAGGTCGGCTCGGGCGGATTCGGACGCTTCGATCGATCGCGTCAGCTCCCCTGCACGGGCCGCGATCGCTTCGCGGTCGGCCGTCAGACCCGCGAGCTTGCCCTCGATGGTCTGGAGTTGTTCCTGAAGTGACTCAGTCCGGCGTTCGTCGGCCTGCATGCGGGCCAGCATGCCCGCGTGCTCGCGTTCCATCGACGCGCACGACGCGCGGGTCTGGTCCAGCGTCCGGCGTAGCTCGGCGGACGCACGCCCGGCCTCGGCCCGCTCGTCGTTGGCCTCTTCCAGCGCGGCTTCGAGCTCATGGACCCGCTCCTCAAGGGCAACGGCCCGCTCCCGCTGCTCCTCGAGGGACTTGGCCAACTCGGCCCGACGCGTCTCCGCGTTCGCCAGTCGATTGGTTTCCGTCTCGACGATCCGAGAGGCATCTTCGATCGATCGACGGGTGTACTCGGCCCGCTGACGGGCCGTCTCCGCATCATGGCGGCACGCGTTGATCCGGTCCTCGATCGCACGCAGTTCGGACGCCGAGGTGTGGCGTTCGGCCTCGACCGCGGCCCGCTCGTCCTCCGCGGCGCGGAGCTCGGCTTCGACCGCCTTCTTGCCCGACTCGAGATTCGCCAACCGGCTGGTCAGCCCGTCGAGCCGCTGGCGGATGTCGTCGTACTGGTCGAAGGCCAAGGCGAGCCGCAGGGCGCCGTACTCGTCGTCGAGTTCCTGGAACCGGCGGGCCTTGGCGGCCTGACCCTTGACCATCCGCAGACGGCGCTCGGTCGAGTCGAGCTGCTCGCGGGTCACGGCCAGATTCTGCTCGGTCTTGTCCAGCTTCCGCTCGGCCTCGACCCGGCGCTGGCGGTACTTGGCGATGCCCGCGGCTTCTTCGAAGATCGCCCGGCGCTCCATCGGGGAGGCCATCAGCATCCGGTCGACCTTGCCCTGCTCGATGATCGAGTAGGCGTCGGCGCCGATGCCCGTGTCCAGGAACAGGTCGCGGATGTCCTTGAGCCGGGCCAGCTTGCCGTTGATCAGATACTGGCTCTTGCCGTCGCGATACAGCCGACGCTCCACCTCGACGATGTCGGTGTCGATCGGCAGCGGCCGCTTGATCCGCCCGCGCATGGAGATGATCGCCGCCGCCTCGCTCTCGCCCTCTTCCGCCGCGTGCTCGGCCTCACGGTCGCTCAGATGGCTGTCGTGCGCGGGGGCCGCGTCCCCGAAGTCTTCGCCCGTAGTCGTTTCCTCAACGCCGGCCTCTGGATCCGGACCGTTGTCCGACGCGACCACGGCATCGACGTCCGCCGCCGGCTCTTCCGGCGCGTCCGAGGTGTCGTGATCGAGTTCGTCGGCGACCATCCACGGCACGATCGGGTTCTCGAAGGTCAGCGTGACCGACGCCATGCCGCCCGGCTTGCGGGCCGCGGAGCCGGCAAAGATCACGTCGATCATCTCCTTGCCACGCAGCGACTTGCTCGAGCGCTCGCCCAGCACCCACTTGATCGCGTCGACCACGTTGGACTTGCCGCAGCCGTTCGGACCGACGATGCCCGTGATCGGGTCGTCGAAGGTGAACGCGGTGCGGTCCGCGAAACTCTTGAAGCCTGCGACGGTCAGTTTGGAGAGTTTCAGACCGGCGGTGGGCATGTCCGCCGGGGGGCTCAGTCGCATCGTCGCGGATCCGGTCCGGTCGGCGGTCGAGACCGCCTCGGCGCGGCCGGCCGATCCGATCATTTCAATCATGTCCGATGCGGGAGCGTCGGTGGTGGGGGCTTGGGGCGTCATCGTCGAAGCAACCTCCGTGTCGCTTGACCGCCGGCCCGGGCCGACGGCGGTCTCAGGCCGCATCCTGCAGCCCTGCGGGCACCCTCACGGACGGGTTGCCACGCCGAGACGCTCTCCGTGCTCTGCCGGGCCGATGCCCCGCTGGAGAGAGGATATCCGCAAAGCCCGCGCGATGCACGCGCCCAACGCCCGATCCGCCGATCATTCGCGCCGGCCCATCGGCCCCGACCCGTTCTCGCCCCCGCCCGGTTCCGCGGCCGGCTCCACCGGCGGGTTGATGGGCACCAGCAGCGACCTCGGCTCCCGCAGCCCGGACCGCGCCCGGTCCACGACCTCGCGTCGCGGGTCGTCCGCCGACACCAGCGTGATATCCCCGCCCGGCGACTCCGGACGGATCTCGATGTCCTCGCGCTGCACGGTCTCGAGCAGGCGGGCCAGCAGGCGGTCGTTCTCCGTCGCGAAGGCCGCCAGGGTGCCGTCGCTGCGCTGGATCTCGTACAGCAGGCCCACGATCTCCGCGTAGCTCAGGCCCATGCCCGGGCGGGGGTCCTTGGGGGTCGGATCCTTGGCCATGAAACGGATCAGCTCCTCCAGACGCAGGGGCACGGACTCGCGGGTGGTCGACCGCAGGTTGTTGTGGCCGCGGAAGTACATCCGCACCGGGTCGCCGGGGGCGTCGGCGGCCATCAGCAGCCGGTCAGACCACGCCGAGACCAGCATCGGGGTCCGCAGCTCGGGGTCGGCCCCGAAGAGCACGATCCGGGGCTCTCCCTGCTGGCTGATGTAGATCAGCGGTTCGCCGAACGGGACCCGGTCGAGGAAGAACTTGCCCTCGACCAGCTCACGGGACACCCCGTGCATGCCGCCGCCCGGGATGAAGGCCCGGGCCAGCGCGTCCAGCTGCGAGATCGTCGCGGTGGGGGCCACCTCGCGGGAGTTTCTCGCCTGGTACTGCGCCAGCGCAAGCCGGCGTTTCTGCACCCGCACGGCCCGGTCGATCAGGCCCTCGTACGCCTCCACGCGGATGCTCAGCGTCGGGGAGGACAGCAACCGGCGGAGGGTCTCGTCGATGATCGGCCCGCCGTCGATGCCCGCCAGCAGCGCGATGGCGTCGGTGCGGAGCCCTTCCGGCCCGTTCAGGGCCAACTCCCGGAGCGAGGCGGTCGCTCTCGGGTCGTTCAACGCCGCGCCGGCCCGCAGGGCCGCGACCCGGGGGGCGAGTTCCGGGGCGTCGTACAAGTCCGCCAGGAACGGCTTGGCCCGCTCCCCGATCGACTCGAGCGCGTAGGACATGTTGCCCGAGAGGTACGGGTCCGAGACGAGCGACTGGGCGAACCGTCGCGCGTACACCTCGGGGAACGACTGGTCGATGGGCAGGTGCCGGAGCAGCTCGATGAACTCTTCCCGGCGGTCGCGGTACCGGAACGGCACGCGCACCTGGACGAGCTGCTCGTCCTTGCCGCGGGCGATCTGCTCGGGATCGCCCGGGCCACGGGGGAACGCGGCGTTGACCGCGCTGGTGATCTGCCGCGCCCGTTGGTGCGACGGGTTGTCCAGCACCACGTTGATGACGGTGGGGAAGCTCATGGATCCGCCGTCGAGGATCCGCCCGACGGTCCGCTGAACCCCGTCGGTCGAGCCCGGCTCGGCGAAGGGATTCAGGAAAATCGGACCGCCGGCCTTGCCCAGCACGATGGCCTGCGGGTCGCCGAAAGCCGACGGGGGGCCCACCCGCAGGGTGGTTGTCCACAATCGCCCGCCCTCGAGGCTGGTCGCGTTGATCGCCCGCACGTACACGTCGAACGAGTCGCCCTCGTTGGCGCCCGGCGGGACCGCCGCCTGGATGATCACCGCCGCGGTATTCGGATCGCTGAGCAGCTGCCGGGGGCTCCGGCCCGCGATGCCCATCCCCCCGGCCTGGTTCGAGGCCGTGATGCCGTTCAGGGCCATCTCGCGTTCGAGGTGGGCCGCGAACTGCTCGGGCATGGTCAGCCCGCCCGTCCCGTTCAGCCCGACCACGAAGCCGATGCCAGACACCAGGGTCGGCTCGGTGCCTTGCAGCGCGGCCTCGGCCCCGATCGTGCCGCGCAGCGCCGAGGGCACGTCCCGCACCACGATCTGCTCGGCCTGCCTCGGGGCCGGCGTCTTGCGCTTGTTCCGGTTGCACGCCGGCAGCACCGCCAACGAGCCTGCCAACGCGGCCGCCAGGCCAAACCGGGCCCACACGCCGACGCCAACGCCCCACGCGTTCCGGCCGCGACACCTACAAGCCTTGCGATCCGTCATCGTGATCCGCACCCTCTATATCTGTATCGATCCGCGGCCCGGCCGAACCGGACGCCCCGCGGGCGTGCAAGGACCGGCAACGACCGATCCCGAGGCGGCGCCGTCCGACACCGCTGCACCGGCGAATCCTACGAAGGTACGCAGCCCCACCGCGGTCGTGTTCCCTCCGCCCCGATCCAATGTGGATATCCACGCCACCCGACAGCCCCGACGCCCCGGTTTGTTCGGGTCCGGACCGGTTTTCAATCGCCACCCGACCCGGGCGGGGAGCAGCCCCCCGTCCCGCCGGGCCCGGGCCCAAACCCCACGCCCCGCGTGACTTGGACGGGCCCGCACCGCCGGATCAACGCCCCGATCGCGCCGCAGCTGTCCCAATCCGTTCGGGCTCGACCCGGACCCGAACAAAAAAAGTCTCAAAAAGAACCAATGAAACCAACCGCAATCCCTTGTGTCCCGCTACAGTGATGGCCCGTCCGATCGCCGATATGTAGGGGGTCGGGGTCGGAAAGACGGTGATCGACGGTCCCAGAAGTGCCGTCCAGAACGAGGGTTGGAAGCAGCCGACAGGTTGTCCACACACCCCACCGTATCTGGTCGAATCTCCCGGGAACGATACGATCCCTAGTGGTGCGGCCCGCGGAGAGACCCGTCGGCCGGACATTCGCGAACGGGCTTGTGTGTCCGGACTTTGTTTGTAAACTGGTCTGGTCAGCCCGAATGCTCCGAAACGCCCGGTGGGCGGGCGTCAGGAGGCAGGCCACCTTGTGGGGTGCGCCGGCACGCAGGACGGTGTGACACGCCCGGCTCCCTCGGCCCAGCCGCAGGGACGGACTTTGCCACGCCGTGAACACGGAGGTTGCCGCCCGGGCCACGGCCCCACGGCGGCGGCGGGATACGCGCCCGGGCATACGTCCCGGCGTCAGGACGGAGCGAGGCACCCATGGGCGTTCTGTGCGATACCCAAATCCAGAATCTGGTCGACATCAAGCCCTTCGAGCCCGCCACCAAACGCCCGGGCATGATCTCCTACGGCGTCTCCTCCTACGGCTACGACGTCCGCGTCGGCCCCATCTTCAAGATCTTCACGCCCACACCCCGCACCGGCGGCATCACCGTCGTCGACCCCAAAAACTTCACCGATGACCTCATGGTCACCGTCGACACCCGCGAGCACGGCACCAACTACGTCGTCATCCCCCCCAACAGCTTCGCCCTCTGCGAAACGGTCGAGTGGTTCGACATCCCCCGCGATGTGCTCGTCCTCTGCGTCGGCAAGAGCACTTACGCCCGCTGCGGCCTGATCGTGAACGTCACCCCCCTGGAGCCCGAGTGGCGCGGCAAGGTCACGCTGGAAATCTCCAACACCACGCCCCTTCCGGCCAAGGTCTACGCCAACGAGGGCATCGCCCAGTTCGTGTTCCTCAAGGCCGACGAGGTCTGCGCCATTTCCTACGCGGACAAGGCGGGCAAATACCAGGATCAGAGCGGGCTCACGCTGCCCAAGGTCGATTGACGTGCGGGCAATGGGCAATGGGCAATAGGCAATGGGCGTGGAGTGTGCTGTGCTGCAGACGGAGAACAACAGGTTGAGAGACTCGATCCAGAGCTATCGCGATCTGTCCGCCTGGCAGCGAGCGAGAGAGCTCGTCGCGTCGATCTACGAGCTGACGGCCGAGTTCCCTGCGGACGAGCGGTTCGGGCTGACAGCTCAGCTTCGGCGGTCGGTCATCAGCGTGCCGAGCAACATCGCCGAGGGATACGGGCGCGGTGCGCGAGCAGACTATCTCCGCTTCCTCAGGATCGCCCGCGGCTCTCTGTACGAAGCCGAAGCTCAGCTCGTGCTCGCCATGGACCTCGGGTTCATGTCGCGTGACGAATTCGAACAGATCCAGTTGAAGATCGATGCCGTGGCCAAACCGCTCTGGGGTTTGATCCGGTCGCTCGATCAAGTTTGAAATTAGACATGGCTCCGGTACTGGGCCCATTGCCCATTGCCTATTGCCTATTGCCCCCAGCAACTCGCGAAGGACAGGAAGACCATGAAGATCACCCGCCGGTTCACCAAGGAAGGCCAGAACCCATTCTCCAGCGTCGAGTGGACCACCCGCTCGTCCCGCATCTCGAACCCCGACGGTTCCGTCGTGTTCGAGATGAAGGACGCCGAGGTGCCCTCGACCTGGTCGCAGCTCGCCACGGACATCATGGTGTCCAAATACTTCCGCAAGGCCGGCGTGCCGCAGATGGAGCAGCCCTTCGCGCTGCCCGGCGAGGGGAAGGCCGCCAAGGACGAGAGCGGCAAGCCCGCCACCGGTCCCGAGCGTTCCGCCCGCCAGGTGATCCACCGTCTCGCCGGCTGCTGGCGCCACTGGGGCGAGACGCACGGCTACTTCGACACCGCCGCGGACGCCCAGGCGTTCTACGACGAGATCGTCTACATGATGGTGCACCAGATGTGCGCCCCCAACAGCCCCCAGTGGTTCAACACCGGGCTGAACTTCGCCTACGGCATCTCCGGCCCGGCCCAGGGCCACTGGATCGTCGACGCCAAGACCGGCGAGCCCCGCCTGGCCGACGACGCCTACACCCACCCCCAGCCGCACGCCTGCTTCATCCAGTCCATCTCCGACGACCTGGTCAACGACGGCGGCATCATGGACCTGTGGCTGCGCGAGGCCCGCCTGTTCAAGTACGGCTCGGGCACCGGCACCAACTTCTCCAACCTCCGCGCCGAGAACGAGAGCCTCTCCGGCGGCGGCAAGTCCTCCGGCCTGATGTCGTGGCTGAAGATCGGCGACCGGGCCGCGGGCGCGATCAAGTCCGGCGGCACCACCCGCCGGGCCGCCAAGATGGTCTGCCTGGACATGGACCACCCGGACATCGCCAAGTTCATCAACTGGAAGGTGCGCGAGGAGATCAAGGTCGCCGCGCTGGTGGAGGGCATGAAGGCCATCGCCGGCGAGCGGGCCAGCGACGCCGACCCCGAGACCATCGGCCAGACCGCCGCCCGCCTGGGACTCAAGCTCGACTACGACTTCAACGGCGAGTCCTACCAGACCGTCTCGGGCCAGAACTCCAACAACTCCGTGCGCATCCCCGACGCGTTCTTCGACGCCGTCGACGCGGGCGCCGACTGGAACACCACCTTCCGCATCACGGGCAAGGTCGCCAAGACCTACAAGGCCACCGACCTGTGGGACGACATCGCCTACGCCGCCTGGCGGTGCGCCGACCCCGGCGTGCAGTACGACAGCACCATCAATGCCTGGCACACCTGCCCGGGCGCGGGGCGCATCAACGCGTCCAACCCGTGCTCGGAGTACATGTTCCTGGACAACACGGCCTGCAACCTCGCCTCGCTCAACGTCCTCAAGTTCTACGACCCCAAGACCCGCGCCTTCGACATCGAGGGCTACGAGCACGGCGTGGACCTGTGGACCACGGTGCTCGAGATCAGCGTGCTCATGGCCGCCTTCCCCAGCCGCGAGATCGCCGAGCTGAGCTACAAGTACCGCACGCTCGGCCTGGGCTACGCCAACCTGGGCGCGATGCTCATGCAGGCCGGCATCCCCTACGACTCCGAGGCCGGCCGCGCGATCTGCGCCTGCCTCTCGGCCATCCTCACCGGACGGTCCTACCGCCAGAGCGCGGTCATGGCCAAGGAGCACGGGCCCTTCCCCGGCTACGCGCCGGAGAAGCAGAACATGCTCCGCGTCATCCGCAACCACCGCCGCGCCGCCCACGGCGTGGCGCGGGACTCCGGCGAGTACGAGGGCCTGCGCACCGCCCCCGTCCCCATCGACCACGACCTCATCCGCGACAACAAGGTCAAGCTGGGCAACGCCATGGAGCTGCTCCACCACAGCGTCACCGCGTGGGACGAGGCCCTGGCCATGGGCGAGAAGCACGGATTCCGCAACGCCCAGACCACCGTCATCGCCCCCACGGGCACCATCGGCCTGCTGATGGACTGTGACACCACCGGCGTCGAGCCGGACTTCGCCCTCGTCAAGTTCAAGAAGCTCGCCGGCGGCGGCTACTTCAAGATCGCCAACGCCTCCGTCAAGCCCGCCCTGGCCGCCCTGGGATACACCCCCGACCAGGTCACCGACATCCTCCGCTACCTCCTCGGCACCCTCGACCTGCACGTGCCCATGCCCGACGGCGTCGAAGACGCGGGCGGCATGACCCTGCACGAGTGGCTGCTCGAGAAGGGCCTGACCGAGTCCGACCTCGAGACCGTCACGAAGTCCCTGCCCGGCGTGTTCGAACTCGGCTTCGCCTTCAGCGTCTGGGGCCTGGGCGATGACGCCCTGTCCCGTCTGGGCTTCGACCCCGAGCAGGCCAAGGCCGACCCGACCTTCAACACCCTCCGCCGCCTTGGTCTGTCAGCCGGTCAGGTCGAAGAACTCAACCTGACCATCTGCGGCACGCAGACCGTCGAGGGCGCACCCCACCTCAAGGACGAGCACCTGCCCGTCTTCGACTGCGCCAACAACTGCGGCAAGCTCGGCAAGCGGTTCATCGAGGTCGGCGGGCACATCCGCATGATGGCCGCGGCCCAGCCGTTCATCTCCGGCGCCATCTCCAAGACCATCAACCTGCCCCACGACGCGACCGTCGAGGACATCAAGGCGTCCTACCGCCAGAGCTGGGAGCTGGGCCTCAAGGCCAACGCCCTGTACCGCGACGGCTGCAAGCTCAGCCAGCCGCTGAACATCAAGTCCGACGCCGACATCGAGGACGAGTCGGGCGAGGACGCCGACACCGACACCGCCCTGGCCGAGGTCGAGGACGACCTGGGCGAGCTGGTGGGCGCCGTCGCCGGCGAGAACGTCCGCGTGGTCATCAAGAAGGAGGTGGAGATCGTCCACCGCCCGATGCGCCGGCGTCTGCCCGAGACCCGCCGCTCGATCACCCACAAGTTCAACATCGCCGGCCACGAGGGCTACCTGACCGTGGGCATCTACGAGGACGGCATGCCGGGCGAGCTGTTCATCACCATGGCCAAGGAGGGCTCGACCATCGGCGGCCTGATGGACTCGCTGGGAACCTCCACCTCGGTCGCCCTCCAGTACGGCGTGCCGCTCGAGAGCCTGGTCCGCAAGTTCACACACCAGCGGTTCGAGCCGGCGGGCATGACCACCAACCGCGACATCCCCTTCGCCAAGTCGCTGGTGGACTACATCTTCCGCTGGCTGGGCATGGAGTTCATCCCCGGCTACCGCGAGGCCAACGCCCCCAAGCGGTCCGGCGACGAGACCGCCGAGAAGGCGGACCTGCTCGCGGGCGAGCGTCGCATCGCCACCGGCAACGCCCGGCGCATCCTCTCCGAATCCGAGGCGGAGATGAAGCCCGAGCGCAAGCCGGCGCCGGCCGCCACCGGCCACAGGGCCGGCGAACAGACCGTGGTCGTCCAGCGGACCCAGTCCTCCACCCTCTCGGTGGCCCTGGAATCCGCCGGCGACGCCCCGCCCTGCGACGTCTGCGGCACCATCACCGTCCGCTCGGGCACCTGCTACAAGTGCCTCAACTGCGGAAACTCGATGGGCTGCAGCTGATCCAGCGTGACAACGAGCCCGGCGCGGAAGCGACGGGGTATCCAACCGGCCCCGAGCGTCAGCGACGGGCACTCAGCAAACGGATGGCCGGCGGCCCGTGCCCGATGCACAGGGTTACACCGGAGGAGCACGGTCAGCAAACAAACGGAGTGTGCGCTGCGGGGCCTGGCACGGACCAGCCGGACCCCGTCACCCTCGGACGTACGACGGGCCGGGCCGCCAAGGCCAAGGGGTGCCCGACACGACGCCCGACCAACGGAGCACCCTGACCCACCTCGGCACGGGCCGCCGCCACCATCCGCCCGCCAGCGTCCGACACCGTCGGACCACATCCCACCCAGCCGGGGCCGCGCACCCCATCGGGGACGCGCCGGCCCCAGCCTCCGCCCCCGGGCATGCCCACCACGGCCCGGGGGCTTTTCGTAGCCCCGTGCAGACCCGTCGACTGGCGGCTATCTTGCCCGCACCGTGAGCAAGCCCGAGCCGACGCATCACGACCACGGGATCCGATGGGGCGTTGTCGCGCTCATCGGGGCGGTGACCCTTCTGGGGGTGCTCGGCCCCAAACTGCTGTGGATGATCGACGCCTACCGCAACACGGTCCGGTCCTGGCCGGTCGATGCCCAGTACATGGTGCACCCGACGATGCGCATGCTGCTGGTTCTGGCGGGCTGGATCCTGATCGTCCGCGTCTTAGCGCCCGGCCGACAGCCCACGATGGGATTGGCGATCGGCTGGCCGCGTGCGATCAAGGGCGCGGCGATCGGGGTCCTGTGCTCGCTCCCGATGCTGGTGCTCGGACTGTTCAGCGCCGAGTCCTCCCCGACGCGCCATGAAGTCCTGTACACAGGCTTGATGCCGGGGTTCACCGAAGAGGTTTTCTATCGCGCGTTCATGTTCGGGCTCCTCGTGCAGGCCGCGCGCTGCCCGGTCTGGACCACCGCGATCATCACCGGCGTGGTCTTCGGCCTGGCGCATGTCGACCTGACCCCCGAGCCGGGGCAGACGATTCTGGGCCAGATCGGTCCGTGGATCGGCATCATCGCGCTGGGCGGGTTCATGTACGCCTGGCTGTTCTGGGAGTCGGCCTGGAACCTCTGGCTCGTGATCGCGCTGCACGCGGGGATGAACCTGTGGTGGGACATGTTCGACCTGTCCGCCACCCCGTTGGGAGGTCTCGGCGCCACGACCGCCAGGTTCTTGGCCGTGGGATTGGCGGTGTTCTTGGTGTTCGGGCTGCGGGCCTTGGGCCCGCGCCCCAGCGATACGATCGGTGATGAGCAACCCGCGACCGACGCCTGACACCACGTCCTGGGCCGCCCTCCTCGCGGGCTGGACAGACTTTGCCCGTTCGGCGGTCGCCCTTCCGGCCGATCCCCAAGGCGAACGCTGGAAGGGTTCCGTCGCTCCCGCCATCGCGCTGCACGCCGTCGCCATGGCCCTCGCCGAGCTGATCAGGATCGATCCCGAGGAACGCCCGCTGGCCATGGATCGCGCCGAGATGACCATCCAGGAACACGCCGCGATGCTCAACCAGACGTGGCGATCCGAACCGATGCCCGAATCCCTGACCGAGCTCATCGACGACGCCCGCCACGCCTGGGAGGCCGCCCTGCACGAGGGCCTCGAATGGACCGTCGAGTCCGAAAGACTCGTCGCCCCGCACCCGGCCGACCTGGCCGAGAAACTCCTCGACGCCGGGTTCGTGGGCGAGGTCCTCGTCCCCGCGCCCGGCGTCCCGCTCTTCGCAGGCTCGCCCTGCGCCACCGCCCGCGAACGCGACGGCGGCCCGCCCGACGACGAGATCGCGTCGCTGATCCGCTCGCACCTCAAGCGCGCCGAGGGCAGGACCTCGAAGGATCCGGCCGTGTCGCTCCCGCTGCGACAGGTCTACCGACAGTTCGACTTCGCCAAGGGCGGCCCGGTCCGCGACCTTGTCGTACCGGTGGTGGGGGACCTCCCCCCCGGTCAGCCCCTGCTGGTCCCGGTCGTCTCGGGCGGCGCCGCCTGCAACGTCCCGCTCCCGCCCCGCACCGGCGGCTCGATCGGTCCGCTGCCAGTCGAGTTCACCGACGAGTCCGAGGAACCGGGGCGCTAACATGTCGACCCCGGACGGACGGGCCAATCCATCACCATCCAAGCGATTCTTTGCAAGGGAGCATGCATGTCGGGCAGAGCCAAGATCAGCATCATCGGAGCCGGAAACGTCGGCGCCACCTGCGCCCACTGGGCCGCGGCCAAGGAACTCGGCGACATCGTCCTGCTCGACATCCCCGACAAGGTCGGCGTCGCACAGGGCAAGATGATCGACCTGGGCTGCTGCGCCCCCATCGAGGGGTTCGACGGGAACCTCGTCGGCACCAGCGACTACAAGGACATCTCCGGTTCGGACGTGGTCGTCATTACCGCGGGCCTGCCCCGCAAGCCCGGCATGAGCCGCGATGACCTGATCGAGACCAACGTCAAGATCGTCAAGAGCGTCTCCGAGCAGATCAAGCAGCACGCGCCGGACTCGATCGTGATCGTCGTCTCCAACCCCCTCGACGCGATGGTCTACACCGCGTGGAAAGCCACCGGTTTCCCGACCCACCGCATCATGGGCCAGGCCGGCGCCCTCGACTGCGCCCGCTACCGCGCCTTCATCGCCTGGGAACTCGGCGTTTCCGTCGAGGACGTCCAGGCCCTGCTCCTCGGCGGCCACGGCGACGACATGGTCCCCCTACCCCGCCTGACCTCCGTCCACGGCATCCCCGTCACCGACATGCTCAGCCAGGACAAGATCACCGCCTGCGTCGAGCGGGCCAAGGTCGGCGGCGGCGAGATCGTCAAGCTCATGGGCACCAGCGCCTACTACGCCCCGGCGTCCGGCACCATCCAGATGGTCGAGGCCATCGTCAAGGACAAGAAGCGGATCATCCCCTCCGCCGTCTACTGCAACGGCGAGTTCGGCGCCAAGGACCTGTTCGTCGGTGTGCCGGCCTTGCTCGGCAAGAAGGGCGTCGAGAAGGTCGTCACCTTCAAGCTCGACGCCGGCGAGCAGAAACTCTTCGACGAGTCCGCCTCGCACGTGCGCGACCTCGTCGACACGGTCAAGAAGATGTTCCCCGAACTATCCTGAGGCGCACAATCCCGATCACGCGAAGCGCCCCGCCCCATCGGCGGGGCTCTTTTCTTTGCGCACCTCGGGCCGCTTGCTTCACTCGGACCGGGCGTTGTTCTTCGGCCGGGTGTGCTCGTACAGGTCCCCGATCTGGCGCACGTACTTGGCGCGCCGGGCCTGCTCGCGGGCGACCAGAACGTTTTCGGCGTCCTCCCCCAGCGAGGTCAGCAGGCGGTAGACGTACGGGGCCGAACCGAGCCATCGGCGCCACGACGCCCGGAACCAGAGCACGCCGATCGGAAAAACCACCGCCGCGACGATCACGAACGGCAGCGTCCGGATCGTCGCCGCCAGGGAAACAGCGCCCAGCGAAGCCGCGAACACGACCAGCCCGTACACAAACCGCGCCCCCTCGCTCTTGACCTGTCGGCGCACCACGCTGCGCCGGTCGGAAATCCGCAGGATCTTCGCCTCCGGATCGTCGCCCAGCAACCACACCGCCTCGGGGTCGTCCTCATCGATCTCCGGAACCGGACGCAGCGCCGCCCGGACCGCCTCCGGGTCCGCGTCGGGAAGCAACTCGACCCGCCTTGAACGATCCTGCTGCATGTTCTCCCCACGCGCCGGCCGATCGAACCGCCCGGATCGTCACGCCACGAACCCCCGCGTCACCCCTCCGGACCACCGGCGGGCGCGCCATCCCCACATGTCATTATCGATACAACGAGCGGATCCGCACGGTATTTCGCCGGAACAGACGCCACCGGATGAGGTTCTCCGCGTCTTCTCCCAGCGAGGTCAGCAACCGATAGACATACGGAAAACCGCCCAGCCAGGAACGCCAGAACACCCAGAGCAGGAGCCCCGCGGCGAACGCGAAGATGCCCGCCACCGCGACCGCCCGCGGGTCCTGCCAGCTCAACGCGAGCCCCATGACGCCCAGCGTCACCTTCATCAGCAAAAGGGCGTAGATGAACCGCGCCCCCGGGCCCGTCGCCGCGTCGGCGATGGCCCGCCACGGACGTGTGCGCGCGGGCTGGTACGTGGCGATGGCTTCCGGCCCGATGCGACGCCCCGCGTTCCCCACCACCCGTTCGCCCGAGTGGATCGACACCGGCCCCCGCGTATTCCGGACCGTCGCCTCCGGATCGAACCCGGCGAGCAGCTGCTCGCTTTCTTCGAGGTCCCCCGGGCCCAGGATCATCGTCGCGTCCGGATCCTCCAGCAGCAGTTCCGCGGGGATCACGCGGACACCCGGAGGCGTCTCGAACAGCTGACTGGCGTTCAACCCCGTATCCATGGTGTCCGATGGCCCCTTCCCGCGAGGCGACGAGCCCCGTGTCCCGGTCCGCACCGCGGCCCGATCTGTTCCCCGACTCAAGGGTCCGATCATACCGGAACCGCCTAGAGTTTCCCCGGATCTTCCCCGAGCATACCGACTCATCGGAGAATCACGCGATGCTGATTTCACGAATTCTGGCCACCGGACTCGCAATGGCCGCCGTCACCTCCCCCTCACTGGCGCAGGACGGAGAAAACACCCTCCCGCCCCCCGCGGAAAACTCCCGGGCCCTCCCGGCGTACGAGCCCGCCTGGTCCTCGCCGCAGATCGCCCAGATCGCCGCCAAGCTCAAGGGCACCTGGCGGACCGAGGAACCCATCGAGTCCATGCAGGGTGAAGACGGCCAGACCAAGCCGGTCTACCTGGTCATGTCCATGGCGCCCGCGCCCGTGCAGGGCCTGACCGACACCATCTACGTCGAAACAGCCCGCACCGACACCCCCTGGACGCCGTACCGTCGCGCCATCTTCCAGATCTACCCCTACAAGGACGCCCTCCGCCTGCGGACCTACGAACTGGCCGTGGGCGAGACCGCCGACGGGGTCTTCGACGGCATGTTCGCCGCCCCCGAGCACTTCCCCGAACTGACCGCCGACGAGCTGATCGCCACGATCGACATCGACATCACCCCCTCCGCCGGCGGCTTCAAGGGCAGCACCCCGTACCCCTACCCCACCGGCCTGGGCGGCGCGGTCGAGATGACCTCCGAAGTCACCCTCGACGGCGACACACTCTCCGTCGCCGACCGCGGCTACGACGCCGACGGCAACATCGTGTGGGGCGCGGGCGCCGACGGCGTGTTCTTCTTTGAGCGTTCCACCGGCGCCATCGCCACCACCCGCCGCGACGACGGCATGGTGATCCTCGATTACGGCGGAGCCTCCGGCCCCGTCGTCAGCGACGGCGACCAGATGCACGTCCACTACGAGGGGTTCCTCAAGAACAACCACCGCTTCGACGCGTCCTACGAGCGCGGCCAGCCCTTCGTCTTCGCCTACCCGCCCGGCAGCCGCGCCATCGTCGGCTGGGGCATCGGCATGGACGGCTTCGCCGAGGGCGCCCACCGCAAGCTCATCGTCCCCGGCTACCTCGGCTACGGCCCCAGCGGCAACCCCCGCGCCAACATCCCCGCCGACGCCACCTTGTACTTCAACGTCTACCTCGCCCACGTGGACCGTGCCCAGCCCGAGCCGTCCACGGAAGTCACCGAGCCGGCCCCGCAGGACTGATCAACATCCCGATCGATCGAACCCCGAACGCGGCGTCCAACCGGACGCCGCGTTTTCTCTGTTCGGCCCCGCCGCTTCCGTATCGTTCGCCGACCGATGCAAGACCCCCACGCCATCCTCGGGCTCACACGCGACGCCACGCCGGACCAGATCCGGGCAGCCTACCGGCGGCTCGCGCGTCAACTCCACCCCGACGTCTCGACCCGGCCCGACGCCGCCCGCCGGTTCGCCGCCGTGGCCGAGGCCTACGAACTGCTGACCGACCCGCGTCGATCCACGCGTAATCACCCCGGCCCCACGGCGTCACCGCGGTCGTCCGAGACCGCGCCCGACTGGACCGACGCCGCCGAGGCCGGCGAGACCTACGACGCGTTCTTCCGCTCGCACCGCGCCCGCGTGGCCCGCAAGCCGCCCCCCTTTGTCCCCATACCCGGCACGCTCGATCTCGAACTCGATCTGCCGCTCTCCGTCACCGAGGCCGCCGAGGGGGTGACCATGAGCGTGCCCACCCCCACGGGCCCGCACGAAGTCCGCGTGCCCGCCGGCACCCCCGACGCCCGGGCCATCCGCCTCACCGGGCTGGGCGCCCGCGGGCGTGCCGGTGTCCGCGGCGACCTGATCGTCCGTGTCCGCATCGTGCCCGGTTCGGGCGCCGGAGTCGCCGAAGACGTCGCGTCGGACTGAGCCGGGAACCCGTCCCGCACCCACCCGTTCGAGGTGCATCGCCGCGGGCCGGGTTGACACGCCGGGCCGGACCCGGAATATTCGTTCGGCACCCCGGGAGGCTCCGTGCTCAAGCAGCGGCATCAGATCTTCGTATCCCTGTTCGCGGGTGCCGACGGGCTGGCCATCGCCGCGGCCTGCGTGACCGCCTTGGCCGCGCGGCACTGGTGGTTCGCCGAGTCCGGCCCCGCCGACGCCGCCGGCTGGGTCCGCGCCTCCCACGCGCTGATCGCCGTGCCGGTGGCCCTGCTCACCCTCGCGGCCTGCCGCCTCTACCGCCCCCGGCGCGACCGGTCCCTGATCGGCGAGCAATGGATGATCGTCCGCGCGGGGCTGCTCTCCGTCGCGACGGTCGTGGTGGCCCTCTGGGCGGTAGGCAGCGAGCGCCTCCTCCCCCCGCCCATGCAGCCGGCCCGCGTGCCCGAGGTCTTTGGCGTCCGACTGACCGACCCGGCCCGCTTCCAGCTCGGCGTGCTCGCGGTGCTGATCCCGGGCTTCGTCGGCACCCAGCGACTGGGCCTGCGGTGCGTGCTCCGCGAGCTCCGCCGCCGGGGCCGCAACATGCGCCACGTCGCGGTGGTCGGCACCGGGCGCCTCGCCCAGATCACCGCCCGCACGCTGACCCGGAACACCTGGACCGGCATCCGGGTCGCCTACTTTGTCAGCCACCACCCCGCCACGCACCGCGTCGCCTGCATGGGCCTGCCCGTCCGGGCGGGCCTGTCCGACCTCGACGAAACCCTCGAACGCCACCCCGTCGACGCGGTCTACGTCGCGGTGCCCGGGTCGGCGGGGGCCGAGGTCCCCTCCCTGCTCCGCCGGCTTGAGCGCCACGCGGTCGACGTCCGCATCGTGCCGGACGTCCACCCGCGGTACCTCCCGCAGAACATGGCCGTTTCGGAACTCGAGGGCATGCCCATCCTCAGCCACCGCGAGTCGCCGCTGGCGGGGGTGGGGGGGATCCTCAAGCGGGCCATGGACCTGCTCGGGGCCGCGGCGGCGTTGATCCTCTTCGCCCCCCTCATGGCGCTGATCGCGGTGCTCGTGCGGGCCAGCGGGCCCGGGCCGGTCATCTTCCGCCAGACCCGCGTCAGCCTGGGCGGCGAGGTCTTCCAGATCTTCAAGTTCCGCACCATGGTCCACGCCGAGGACGAGGCCGGCCCCGCCCCGGAGGAGCCCCGCTGGACCGCCCGCGACGACCCCCGGGTCACCCGCGTCGGACGCTGGCTCCGGCGCACCAGCCTCGACGAGCTGCCGCAGCTCTTCAACGTCCTGCGGGGCGAGATGGCCCTGGTCGGCCCCCGCCCGGAGCGTCCGGAGCTGATCGACCGCTTCCGGGACGACTGGCGGGGGTACATGCTCCGCCAGCACGTCAAGGCGGGCATCACCGGCTGGGCCCAGGTCAACGGGTTCCGGGGCGACACCAGCCTACGAAAGCGGTTGCAATACGACCTGTTCTACATCCGCCACTGGTCGATCGGGTTCGATCTGCGGATCCTCGCCCTGACGATCACCCGCGGTTTCCTGCACCGCAACGCCATCTGATTCCCCGCCCGGACCGGGCCGTGGAAATCAGGGGGTGATCAAGGTTGCATTCAGAGCGAAAACTGGTATAAATTTGGCGCAGGCTCCGCAACCGGACCCCAACCCGGGAACCGGAGCCTCAGGCTCGCCGAATGAGTCTGAAAGGACCGAACCCAGACCCCACCCAACAACCCCCCCAAGGGAACGGCCGGGCGATCCCGGTCTCTCTCGCATGGCCAAGACGCCTGTTTCCTCCGCCCGGGATGTGTGCCCGAGGCGGCGTGTGGCAGGAATGCAAAGACGGAGGACGTCGTGAAGAAGAACAGAGCATTCACGCTGATCGAGCTGCTGGTGGTCATCGCGATCATCGCGCTGCTGATCGGCATCCTGCTGCCGGCCATCGGCAAGGCACGGGACACCGCCAAGAACGTCCTGTCCCAGACCCGCATGCGCGGCCTGACCCAGGGCGCGTCGAACTATGCGGCCGACAACACCGATCGTATCTTCAGCTACACCTGGAAGGGCCCCAGCGGCAACCAGCAGGCCACTTTCTTCGACATGCCCGACGGCAAGACCCGGTCGGCGTTCAGCGACCAGGAAGCCGCCAGCTGGCAGCAGACCGAGATCCTCATGCGGATCACCGGCCGCATTACCGGCGACACGCGGTTCCAGAACTTCTCTGGGCGCCTGCCGCACCGGCGTTACAGCCACATCGTGCTGCTGGACTATCTGACCAACATCCAGCCCGAGCCGATCTCGGCCAGCCCCTTCGACAAGAACCTGCTCGAGTGGCAGGCCAACCCGACGGACGTGACCGCGGCCAACAACATCCCCTACGCCCCCGGCTCCGACACCGCCGGCTACGACGACCCGGGCGGATGGACCAACGTGGGCGTCCGCCAGCGCTGGCCATTCGCGTCGTCCTACCAGACCGTCCCCGCCGCCTGGAACACCGACGGCATCAACGGCCAGCTGACCTACTACCCCACCTCCGACACGCCCCACCTGTTCACCGGAAACAACGGCGTCCCGCTGGGCGACCGGCGTTACACGCAGGTGGCCTTCCCGGCCGGCAAGGTGCTGCAGTTCGAGGAGTTCGACCGGTTCTCCAACCGCCAGGACCTCTACTTCATGTACCCCGAGGCGCAGAGCAACCTGAGCTTCTTCGACGGCTCGGTCCGGCGTGAGCGGACCGCGGACGCCAACCCGGGCTGGAACCCCAACCTCCCCAACCAGGAATGGCGTCAGAAGTACGTGCCCATCCACACCTTCCCGCTGCCCAAGACCGGCTTCGGCGAGTCGACCACCTACTGCCAGCGGTACCGCTGGACCCGCTACGGCCTGCAGGGCATCGATTACGGTGGCAAGGAGATCGGCCGCCCGAGTTCGCTGCCTCCCTCCGACGAGGCCGACTGCGAGCAGTGATCAACCGGTGACTCGGGTCAGCTCCGGCTGAACCGAATCCCGCAAGACGCCCAAGGGCCGGGGTTAAAACCCCGGCCCTTGTTGCTTTGAGTGGGGGTTGTTGCCCCATTTTCTTGCGGAAACTCCGGTTGTTCTGGGTGATTGGGGTTCCGTTCGGTCCGTTTTGCGTTAGACTTCGGGTAAGGCACGAGCATCGCCGGGGCCGTCGTCCGGTCCGTGTTGATCTTCCTCTAATCTGATTTCGGAGTTACCCATGCGAAACCGCCGCGCGTTCACACTCATCGAACTGCTCGTCGTCATCGCGATCATCGCGCTGCTGATCGGCATCCTGCTGCCCGCCATCGGCAAGGCACGGGACACCGCCAAGAACGTCCTGTCCCAGACCCGCATGCGCGGCCTGACCCAGGGCGCGTCGAACTATGCGGCCGACAACACCGATCGTATCTTCAGCTACACCTGGAAGGGCCCCAGCGGCAACCAGCAGGCCACTTTCTTCGACATGCCCGACGGCAAGACCCGGTCGGCGTTCAGCGACCAGGAAGCCGCCAGCTGGCAGCAGACCGAGATCCTCATGCGGATCACCGGCCGCATTACCGGCGACACGCGGTTCCAGAACTTCTCTGGGCGCCTGCCGCACCGGCGTTACAGCCACATCGTGCTGCTGGACTATCTGACCAACATCCAGCCCGAGCCGATCTCGGCCAGCCCCTTCGACAAGAACCTGCTCGAGTGGCAGGCCAACCCGACGGACGTGACCGCGGCCAACAACATCCCCTACGCCCCCGGCTCCGACACCGCCGGGTACGACGACCCGGGCGGATGGACCAACGTGGGCGTCCGCCAGCGCTGGCCCTTCGCTTCGACGTACCAGACCGTCCCCGCCGCGTGGAACACCGACGGCATCAACGGCCAGCCGACCTACATCCCCGTGTCTGACACGCCCCACCTGTTCCAGGGTGGTAACGGCATCCCGCTGGGCGACCGAAGGTACACCCAGGTTGCGTTCCCGGCCGGCAAGGTGCTGCAGTTCGAGGAGTTTGACCGCTTCTCCAGTCGGCAGGACCTGCACTTCATGTATCCCGAGGCCCAGACCAACCTGAGCTTCTTCGACGGCTCGGTCCGTCGTGAGCGGACCGCCGACGCCAACCCGGGCTGGAATCCCGCCCAGCCCAACCAGGAGTGGCGTCAGAAGTACGTGGCGATCCACACCTTCCCGATCCCCAAGACCGGCTTCGGCGAGTCGACCACCTACTGCCAGCGGTACCGCTGGACCCGCTACGGGCTCCGCGGCATCGACTACGGCGGCAAGGAGATCGGACGTCCCGAGTCCCTCGGCGACTCCAACGACGCCGACTGCGAGCAGTAAGCGGTCCCGGACCCCGCCTAGCGGTGTCTAGGGCGACAATACGACCACTCGCCCGGACCGGGGACACGCCCCGGTCCGGGTCTTTTTTGAGCCGCCCCCGTATCCCCCTTTCGGAGCGGTGGATCCGTGTTAGAATCATGTTGCGGGCGTCGTGGCCCGACCCGGCCCGGCGGCCGGACAGATCCGGAGTCTCCCCATGCAAAGCCGTCGTGCGTTCACGCTCATCGAGTTGCTGGTGGTCATCGCCATCATCGCCCTGCTGATCGGCATCCTGCTGCCCGCCATCGGTGCGGCCCGCGAGACCGCCCGCCGGGCCGCGTGCCTGTCGGGCCAGAAGCAGTTCGGCATCGCGACCGCCAGTTACCTCAACGACTTCGACGACTTCGTCCCGGCCTACTCGTGGCGTGTGCAGCCCGGCGGCGGCACGCCTAGCGAGTTCCCGGATCTGCAGCACCCCAGCGACGACGGTCGGGCCGCGATCTACCAGGCCACGGACATCATCCGGCGTCGGACGTATCTCTCCAACATGCCCGCCCCGCCCAACCGGCTGCCGCACCGCGAGTTCACCCACCTCATCCTGATCGACTACCTCACGCTCAACCTGCCCGAGCCGATCGTCGCCTGCCCGTCCGATCGCATCCGCAACCAGTGGCAGGAGGACCCCGAGAACGACCGCACCAACGTGCCGACCGACTCGCAGTGGATCCAGCACTTCGACTGGTGGTGGTTCAGTTCGACCTACCAGGTTGTCCCCGCCAGCTGGGCGCCGGACATCGGAACGCCGGCCAACCGCACGGTCGAGCAGAGCCCCAGCGACCACAACTGGTTCAACGGCACGCCCCTGGGGGCGCTCGGCCGGCGCAAGGCCCTCTCGGTCAACTTCCCGAGCCAGAAGGCCTTCATGTTCGAGTTCTACGACTACCACACGACCCGCAACGGCCTGTTCTACGCCTACGACCAGGCCCAGATCGCCCTGCAGTTCTTCGACGGTTCGGTGCGTGTCTATAAGAGCGACTCGATCAACGACGGCTTCAAGCCCAACCGGGCCATCGCCGCCAACCCGACCTATATGAAGTACAACCCGCAGGCCTTCGAGCCCCCGGCCATCGGCGATCCCAACGCGAACCTGCCCGGACGCGTCCGCTGGACCCGCGGCGGGCTCAAGGGCATCGACGTCGGCGGCGAAGAGATCTGGACCGGCCAGCCCCGCGACTGATCCCGCTCGTTCCCAATCGTTCCCACACCAGGGCGTGCCGCACGGCACGCCCTGTTTGCTGGGTCGGTCCGACGTGCGTCGGATAGCCGTGAACCCGACACTCGCATCGGGCGGTCGGGCCGGAGAAACGGTCGGCGACTGAACGGGCCGGCGCATGAAAAACGCCCCGCGGGTGCGGGGCGTTGGGGGTTCTGCAAGGCGTCGGGCTCGGTGGCCCGGGTCGGTCACGGGCGGCCGCGGAGGCGGACGGCCCGACGGAGATCGGCCAGTCGGGTCGCCAGTTCGTTCTCCCAGAACGGAACATCGATGGCCTGCTCGAAGGAGCCGACGATCGCGGCCATCTGCAGGTTCTCGGCGCGACGCATCTGGATCTTGTAGATGCCCAGCTGGCGCTGCATGTTCTGGATGGCCGAGCCCGAGCCCGCGGTGGTGCCGCGTCCCTCGGCGATCTCCGCCTCGCGGTAGAACGACTGGATGGTCCCTAGCAGCTCGCTGCGGAGGCGCTTGCACTGGGCGTTGGTCTTCTCCGCGATGCGGTTGGTTTCCTCGTCGTGGTGGTCGAAGTCCCCGAAGGTCTGGGCCTCGGCGAAGGTGTTGATGTCGCGGTTC
Organism: uncultured Phycisphaerales bacterium; assembly: GCA_963975575.1. Classification (GTDB taxonomy): domain Bacteria; phylum Planctomycetota; class Phycisphaerae; order Phycisphaerales; family UBA1924; genus UBA6054. The sequence continues at coordinate 971,629 of CAXBHL010000001.1, forward strand.
TTGATGACGGTGACGATGCCGTACTTGCCCGCCTGGTCGGCGGTCAGGGTCAGGACGGTGTCCGGCCCGTCGATGGTCTCGTAGGTCTCGCCGTCGGCGGGCTTCTCGCTGACGACGGTCCACCCGCCGTTGCCGTCCGGGACGGCGTAGGCGCCCTCTTCCGAGAGCATCATGGACTTGACCAGCGCCTGGCTGTGGCCCTTGGCCTCGGCCGATGCGGCGAGCTTTGCGGCCATGATCGAGGTCATCTTCTTGTCGACCTCGGCCGACCCGGTGCCGCTGCGCCGGAACACCACCGCGCCGCCGAAGGTCGCACCCGGGGCCATGGTGATGGTGTCGCAGTTGAAGGCCGGCCAGATGGTCGCGGAGATGGCGTGCTCGATCAGCGCGTGGTAGCGGAACTCCGACGCGTGGTCGGCCATGATCTCGACGATCTCCTCGGCCGCCCAGACCTCGCCGCCGGGCGAGTTCATGCGGAAGACGATGTCGGTGGCGCCCTGTTCCCGGGCCCAGTCGAGGCCCTCGGCGATGCTCAGGGGGTAGATGTCCTGCCCGAAGGTCCCGTTCATGGGGATTTCGACGATCAGGTCCACGCCGTCACGCTTGAGGATCTTGACGTCGCTCTTGGGCGTCTGGATGGACGCGCCGGGATTGATCGAGCCGGGGATGGACGGCGGGTTGGTCAGTTCCTCGGCCGGGTCGGCCGGGGTCTCCGAGGGCGTGTCGCCGATCGACACGGCCCGGATCTGACGCCGGTCCAGGGTCATTCGGGTGCTGATGCCGGCGATCTCGGTGTCGATCACGACCTCACGCCGCGTCTGGGAGACGACCTTGCCGGTGTACACCGTGCCGTCCCGCATCATGACCTCGTCGCCCGAAGAGGCGGAAACGCAGAATCCGACCGATCCGCAGGCGATCAGGGCCAGCAGAGAGGTGCGGGAAAAAAGTCCGGGTCGCATCGTGGGAGCCTCCATCACAGCCCGGACGCCAGAACGGCCGGTCCGGGGGGGTGTTCGCTATATAGGGGATACCGTCAAGCATACCGGATAGTTCCCTGCGCGCCAAGATTCAAGGACATCACCCGGTAAGATCTTCGCCGTGGAGCACTTCCGGGTCATCGTGATCGGTGGCGGGCACGCCGGCGCGGAGGCCGCGTGGGCGGCCGCCAACCGACTCGGAACTCCGGAATCGGTGGTCCTGCTGACCCTCCGGGCCGATGGGATCGGTTCGATGAGCTGCAACCCTGCGATTGGGGGGCTCGCCAAGGGCCAACTGGTCCGCGAGGTCGACGCTCTGGGCGGGCTGATGGGGCTTGCGGCCGACGCCACCGGCATCCAGTTCAAGGTGCTCAACACCTCCAAGGGCGCGGCCGTCCAGGGCCCTCGGTGCCAGTCGGACAAGCAGCGGTACCCGGAGGCCGTCCGGGCCCTGATCGCGTCCCGCCCCGAGATCCGGGTGATCGAGGGTTCCGTCGAGGAACTGCTGGTCCGGGACGGCTCGGGCGGGCGACGCGTCGCCGGCGTGCGGGCGCGGGTCGGGGGCCGCACGCTGGACTTCGAGGGGGATTCGGTCGTCCTGACCACCGGAACCTTTATGCGTGGGCTGATGCACACCGGCGAGACCAAGACCGCCGGCGGACGCTGCGGCGAGCCGGCGTCGGAGGGCATCTCGGGGTCGCTGCGTTCGCTCGGCTTCGAGCTGGGCCGGCTCAAGACCGGCACGCCCCCCCGCCTGAGCCGATCGTCGATCGACTGGGAAGCACTGCCCGAGCAGTGGGGGGACGATCGCCCCGTGCCGTTCTCTGACCTCAGCGACGCGGGCTGGACGGCGGGCACGCTGTCGTGCGATCGGTTCCCGCTGATCGAGCAGGTCGCCTGCCGCCAGACCCAGACCCACCCCAAGGCCCATGAGCACGTCCGAGCGAACCTGCACAGGGCACCGATGTTCTCCGGCCAGATCCACTCGGTCGGGCCGCGGTATTGCCCGTCGATCGAGGACAAAGTCGTCCGGTTCGCCGAGCGCGAGAGCCACGGCGTGTTCCTCGAGCCGGAGGGATTGGACACCGACTGGGTCTATTGCAACGGCATCGCGACCAGCCTTCCGACCGACGTGCAGGACGTGATCGTGCGGACGATGCCCGGGTGTGAGCGTGCCGAGATCCTCCGGTACGGGTACGCGGTCGAGTACGACACGGTGCTGCCCCACCAGATCGACGCGACGGGCCAGACGCGGTCGGTCGCGGGCCTGTTCTTCGCGGGGCAGATCAACGGCACGAGCGGCTACGAGGAGGCGGCGGCGCAGGGGCTGGTCGCGGGGCTCAACGCGGCGATGCACGCGACCGGCGACGGACGCGTCGTGCTCGCCCGTGACGAGGCGTACATCGGCGTGCTGATGGACGACCTGGTGACCAAGACGCCCACCGAGCCGTACCGCATGTTCACCAGCCGGGCCGAGCACCGGCTGCTGCTGCGGGCCGACAACGCCGCGGACCGTCTGACCCCGATCGCCGAGCGGCTCGGTCTGCTGGCGTCGCACGGGCTGGGGCGGGAGCGGTGGTCGCGGTTCCGCGGTCGATCGGCGGCGCTGGCCGCGGGCCGAGCGTTGATGCAGCGCACCCGCGATGGCGACAAGACGCTGTGGCAGCGGTGCCGCGAGCCGCGCTACGGGCACGACGAGCTGTGGGGTGCGCTGGGCGCCTGCGGGGGGGCGCCCGCCGTGCCGGTCGCGCGGACGCTGCACGCAGAAGCCCGGTACGAGCCGTACGTGGAGCGCGAGCGGGTCGAGATCCGGCGTCGGTCGGACCTGGAGCACCGCGCATTGCCCGGATGGATCGACTACGCGATGCTGACGGACCTGCGGACCGAGGCCCGCCAGGCGCTGTCCCGTTTCCGCCCGGAGACCTACGGCCAGGCGTCGCGGCTGGAGGGCATCACGCCGGCCGATCTGACGCTGCTGCGCGTCCTCGTCGAGCGGGCCCGGTCCGCGCGTTCGTCCGCCGAGGAGGCCCCCGCGTGACAGCGACCTTGGCGGCGGGCGGAGGCGGGGCGGTGCAGCTGGATCTGCTGATCGTGCTCGCGTGCGCGGGCGTCGTGTCCCTGCTGCTCTCGCGCCTGCGGGTCGCGGTGATCCCGGCGTACCTGCTGGCGGGCATCGCGATCGGGCCCAGCGGCCTGGAACTCGTCGCCACGCCCGAGCGGGTCGAGCAGATCAGCCAGATGGCGCTGATCGTGCTCATGTTCTCGATCGGCATGCACCTGGACTCGTCTGCCCTCAAGCGTGGGGCCGGATCGATCGTGACGATGGGCTTCGTGACCACGATCTCCGCGACCGGGCTGGGATGGCTGCTGCTGTCGGCCACGCCGATGTCCGGGCCGTCCGCGCTGGCCGCGGCGATGGGGCTGGCGATGTCGTCCACGGCCGTCGTGCTCCAGCTGCTCACGCAGCGTCGCAAGCTCAAGACCACCACGGGGCGGATGTCCGTCGGCATCCTGCTGGTGCAGGACCTGGTGGTGATCGGCTACCTCGCCGCGCTCCCGCTGCTCGCCATCGGCGAGGGCGAGGCGGACGGGCCCGCCGGCACGGGCCCGCGGGCGGTGCTGATGGCCATCGGCGGTGTGACGGCGATGATCGTGGTGGGGCGCCTGGTGCTGCCCCGGCTGCTGCGGGAGGCGTCCCGGGTGGGCGGGAGCGAGGTGCTGCTGGTCCTCACCTCCGCGATCGCGTTGGGCGCGGCCGTGCTGACGGCGGTGCTGGGCCTGAGCGCCGAGCTGGGCGCGTTCATCGCCGGTTTCCTGCTGGCGGGCACGCCGTTCCGCCACCAGCTCACCGGTCAGCTCGCGCCCGTGCGGGACCTGTTCATGGCGGTGTTCTTCACGGCCATCGGGCTGCAGGTGGACCTGGGCGCCATCCTGCCGGTCTGGTGGATCATCCCGGTCGGGACCGTCGCGTTGATCGCGATCAAGGCGTTCAACATCGGCTTTGTCTCGTGGCTCATCGGGGCCGAGAGCGCGCTGGCCTGCCGGCTGGGCATGACGCTGGCGCAGGCGGGCGAGTTCTCGCTGGTGGTCTTCGCGGTCGCCAGCTCGCTCGGGCTGCTGTCGGCGCAGGAGAGCTCGGTGCTGATCGGCGTGGTGATCGCATCGCTGATCGTCACGCCGACGGTGGTCACGATGGGCCCGCGGATCGGCGCCGCGGTGCAGCGCCGCGTGGGCCCGGCCCCCTGGCTGCGCGGGCCGCGCATGACCGAGACGGGCATCGAGCAGGCCGAGTCGCAGTCGACCGTGCTCGTCGGCGGGTTCGGCGTGATCGGGCGGACCTGCGTCGAGCGCCTCGAGGAGCAGGGCGTGCAGTGCACGATCATCGAGATGAACCCCAGCACGGTGCGGGAGCAGACCGCCAAGGGACGCCGAGCGGTGTTCGGGGATATCTCCAACCCGGAGGTGCTCGAGTCGGCCGGCATCGAGCACGCCGAGGCGGTGCTGCTGACCCTGCCCGACTCCGACGCGACCATGCGGGCCATCCGGACGATCCGCGGGCTGCACCCCGACCTGCACGTCGCGGTGCGGGTGTCGATGCAGCCGCGGGCGGAGATCGCCCGGCGCCTGGGCGCGAGCATGGTCGTGGTGGAGGAGACCGTGGCGGCCACGGTGCTGTCCGATCACGTGCTCGAGTTCTGCCGGATCGATGAGCCGGTCGTGCTCGGGGGCGACGATGATGACGCCGAGCCGGACGCGGTGACCATCGTCCCGACCGGCGCGAAAACCGGCGCGAAGACCGGGGCGGGCCCGGCGGAACGCTGAACGTCATGGCCGAACCGCCGGATCAGGCCTGGTGCTGCGCCGGCCCGTCGCCGAGCATGCGCAGCTCGTCGCGGAGGATCGCCGCCAGCTCGTAGTTCTCCGAGGCGATGGCGGACTCGAGGCGCTGGCGCAGCTCGGCCTTCTGCGAAAGCGGCAGCTTGGGGACCAGGGACTCGCGCATCTCCCGCAGCATGGCGACCTCGCCGGAGGCCTCGAAGGCCTCGGGCACGCCGCGGTCGTCGAAGTACTGCCGGAGTGCCTCGATGCCCTGCTCGATCGCGTGGACGGCGGCCTTGGGTTCCTCGTCCTTGAGCGCCAGGCTGGCCAGGGCGCGGGCACGCATCATCATGATGTAGGGCCGGTTCTGCTCCATCGAGCGCCGGTCCTCGTCGGACTCGGCGTGCTCGTAGATCATGTCGAGCATCCGTAGGTTGCGCGAGGTGTCCCGGGCCACGCCCTCGAAGTCCTCGAGCACGAGCAGGGCGATGTAGCGGTGGTAGTACTGGACGGCCTCCTCCCGGAGCAGGCGGCAGTCCTCGGGGGTGAGGATGCGGACGGATTCCTCGTCCTCCTCATCCTCCTCGTCCTCGCCGCCTTCCATCGCGGTCTCCATCGCCTTGGCGGCGTGGAGTTCGTCGAGGCGGGACTCGTGGAACTCGAGCAGGCTGTCGAAGCCGTTCGGTCGGTATCCGTCAGGGCGTCCGTCCACGAACATCTGGAGCAGGCCGAGATCGAGACGGACCTGGATGCGGGGTTCCCCGTCGTCACCCTGGATCAGGCGGACGTTGATCTGCCCGGGCTGGAAGGGCCATTCTTCGAGGAGTTTGGTCAGGTCTCTGTCCAACGGGGGGGGCTCCGGGTCGGGCGGGGCGGCAGTGTGCCACAGGAACGGGGATGTGCCAGGAAAACTCGGATGGGCCGATCACATTTTCTACTTTGTCGGTCAGACGGTCCAATCGGCCCAGACCGAAGGGGAGAAAGTCCGCTTTGATCGCCGGAATTCCCCATTGTTCAGGGGATTTCCGCTTCAACCGATGGAACCGTTCGTGTAGACTCACGAACCAGTAGGGGACTGGGTTTGTCCCGGTCTGTCTCTTTCTAGCGGCGCTCGCCGTGGAAAGGTGGGTAGGAAAGTGAGTGAGAGAAGCGTCCAGTCTATGGGTGCGCCATCCGGCGTGCGGTCGTCCATTCAGGTTTACCTGCAGGACATCAACCGGTACCCCCTCCTGACCGCCGAGGAAGAGCGCGAGCTCGGTTGGCGGATCATCAACGATCAATGCCCCGAGGCCAGGGAACGGATGATCCGTTCGAACCTGCGCCTGGTGGTCTCGATCGCCAAGAACTACAACAACCGCGGCCTGCAGCTGACCGACCTCATCGAGGAGGGCAACATCGGTCTGATGCGCGCGGTCGAAGGGTTCGACCCGGCCCAGGGGGCGCGGTTCAGCACCTACGCAAGTTGGTGGATCAAGCAGGGCATCAAGCGGGCGTTGATCAACGCCAACCAGCCCATCCACATCCCGGCGTACATGGTCGAGCTGATCTCCAAGTGGAAGATGCACTCGCGCCGGCTCGAGGCCGAGCTGGGTGCGCCGCCCACCATGGAGCAGCTCGCGCAGGCGATGGACCTGCCGCTGAAGAAGATCAAGATCATCCGCCGGGCGGTCAAGGCGTTCCACGCCCCGTCCCAGGCCCCCTCCGACGGTGAGGGCGGGCTGATGCAGATGAGCGAGATGATCGCCGACCAGCGGGTGGGCACCCCCGAGGAACGCACGCTGCACAGCGAAGAGCTGGGCATCCTCCGCAAGCTGATGGAGACCATCGACGAGCGCGAGGCCCAGATCCTGCGTCTGCGGTTCGGACTCGACGGGCAGGAGCCGCTGACGCTCAAGGAGATCGCGGCCGAGGTCGGCATCTCCCGCGAGCGCGTGCGTCAGATCGTCGAGGAGTCGCTCCAGCGGCTCAACGAGCGGCTCAACGACGCCAAGCCCAGCAAGTTCTTCCGGCGCGACGACGTCTTCGAGGACCTCGACCGGCCCTCGACGACCGCGCGGGCGCCCTCGATCGCCGAGGCCGAACGCACCCGCTCCGCGGCGGGCTGACCGGCACGCCCCCGCCGCACACCGCGGCGGGCTCGAAACAGCAACCCACCGGCCCGCGTCCTCGGACGCGGGCCGGGTTTGTTTTTGGGAACGGTCGTTTCGGGGCGACCCCGGGCTCATACCATGCCAGCCCCGGCCGGGGCCCGTCGCCCGGCAGGAATAGCCCGGAGACCGCGGCGGTTGAGCCGCCGCAGGCAACGCCAGAACCGCGACCGGGCGGGCACAGCCCGCCGGGCGTTGGAGGATACGAGTGAGCGAAGCAGGCATCGAGAAGGTCGTGATCATCGGTTCCGGGCCCTCGGGTTGGACCGCCGCCATCTACGCAGCGCGGGCGAACCTGAACCCGCTGGTCTACGTGGGCGTGGCCAAGCAAGACCCCGGGCCGGTGCTCCCCGGCGGCCAGCTCATGCTGACCACCGAGGTGGAGAACTACCCCGGCTTTCCCGACGGGGTCGAAGGCCCCGAGATGATGATGAAGTTCGAGGAGCAGGCCAAGCGGTTCGGCTCTCGGGTGGTGGGAGAGGACGTCGTGCGGTGCGAGTTCTCGAGCGACGGTTCGCCCCACACGCTGCACACCTCCGGCGGCGACGCGATCCGGGCCCACGCGGTGATCCTCTCGACCGGCGCGACGGCCAACTGGCTGGGCCTGGAGAATGAGATGCGGCTGGCCCGCTCCGGCGGGGGTGTCTCCGCCTGCGCCGTGTGCGACGGCGCGCTGCCGGTGTTCCGCAACAAGCCCCTGGCCGTGGTCGGCGGCGGCGACACGGCGATGGAGGAGGCGACCTACCTGACCAAGTTCGCCAGCGAGGTCTTCGTCATCCACCGGCGTGACGCGCTGCGGGCCTCCAAGGTGATGCAGGAACGCTACCTTTCCAAGCCCAACGCGCGGGTGCTGTGGAACAAGATCGTGCTCGACGTGCTCGGCGAGAACATGATCTCCGGCCTGCGTCTGAAAGATACGGTCACCGGCGAGGAGTCGGACCTGGCGGTGGCGGGCCTGTTCGTGGCCATCGGGCACACGCCAGCCACCAAGTTCATCCGGGACACCCGGCTCGAGTTCGATCAGGCCGGGTACATCGACCTGAAGACCCGCTCGAGCAAGACCAATATCCCCGGGGTCTTCGCGGCCGGCGACGTGGCCGACGCCAAGTACCGCCAGGCGGTCACGGCGGCGGGCATGGGCTGCCAGGCGTCCATCGACGCCGAGCATTGGCTCGCGGACCAGGGCCTGAACTGATCCGGCCCGGGCGGCGCGGCGGTCGTTCCCGGCCTGCCGCCCATCGGCCCTTGGCCGGGGCGCGACTGAAACGAAACACGCCCCGGACCGCTCGGTCCGAGGCGTGCTGTTTCTGGCGGTTGCCCGGCGGGGCCTGGCGCTGGTGATTCAGCCTTCGGTCGTGAACGACTCGAGCTGCTCACGCATGTCGCCCTGGGCTTCGGCGGGGGCGAGCTCGATGGCCTTGGTCTGCCACTTGATCGCCTCGTCCTTCTGGCCGTTGCGGAACGCGGCCAGGGCGTAGGTGTCCAGGATCATCCAGTCCTTCCACTCGGTCTGCTCGCTGGCCATCTTGGCGGCCTTGTAGGCCAGCTTGTGGCACTTGGCGGGGGCTTCCTCGGCCGAGACCAGGAACCACGCGACGGCGTTGAGGCCGCGGGGCTCGTCCTGGAAGCTCTCGATCATCAGCGCCTGCGCGATGTCGTGCGCCCGATCCCAGGACTCCTCGCCGACGGCCTGGCGGAGGCCGTTGTAGGCGGTCATGGTCCGCTGCTCTTTGGCCATCTCCTGCTTGGCCTTCTCGACGTCGTACGTGCCGGCGACGATCTGCTCGAGCGGCTCGTCCATGCCCATGGGGTGGCCCATCCACGCGATCTTGCCGTGGCCGTCCACGATGAAGGCGGAGGGGATGCCGTTGCGTCCGGCGGGCTTCATCCAGGTGTCCGCCATGGCGGTGCCTTCCTCGATGGCGACGGTGTAGGCCATCTCCTCGTGGTTGGCGACGAAGTTGCGGACGAGCTCGACGCGCTCGGCTCCGGACTCACGCTCCCAGATGTTCACGCCGATGACGGTCGCCTTGCCGGCGTACTGCTTCTGGAGTTCGGCGACGTGGGGGAACGCGGCGATGCACGGGCCGCACCAGGTGGCCCAGAACTCGACGACGTACGCGTGCCCGGGCTCGAAGCCGCTGACGGACTCGCCGCGGACCCACTCGGAGATCTTCAGCTCCGGGGCCTTGGATCCGAGCCAGAGCTCGGGGGTGGGCTCGGCGGGGAAGAGCTCGGCGAGGGTCTTCGCCTTGGGCTCGGCGGCCTTCGTGTCCTGCTTGGTGTGCGAAGCCTTGGTCGGCTCGGCGTTGACGACGCCGACGCAGAGTCCTGCGGCGAGCAGGGCGGTGAGGGTGCGATGCATGGCCACTCCTTTGTGTGTGGGAAAGCGTGCGAATCTGCTGAGATTGTACGGTCGGCGGCTCCCGGCGGGTGCGGGACTTCCCCACACGGGTGGCAGCCCGCGGTTCAGCGGAGCATCACCCCCCCCCCTGAATAGGTGACATCAGCCGAGGCGGGGCAGGTCGGATTCGCCGAGCAGGTTGAAGCCCTTGCGTCGCAGGATCTGGCCGGCCAGCGTGTGGTCATCGACCGCGATGGCGATGGTGGGGGCCCCGTTGGGCTTGATCATGAGGGGGTAGGCGAAGGCGATGTTGATCTCGGCCCCGAGCAGGTGGAGGCACAGGCGCGTCAGGGACAAATCCTCGGGGATGGAGACGACCAGGACCTCGTGCTCGCCGAAGGGCAGGCTGTCCTCGCGGAGCAGGCTGCGGGCCTCCTTGGCGTTGTTGGTGATCAGCCGGACCACCGCGTGGTCGGACGCCTCGTGCACCGAGATCGCGCAGATCGAGCAGGAGGCCTCGTCGAAGTTCTCGACAAGGTCGAGCAGCTTGCCGACCTTGTTGACCAGGAACACGCTGAACTGAACCACCGTGGGCGGGGCGAATCCCTGGGTGGTTTCTGTGGGCGTCGAGGCCTGGCTCATTCGGGTCCTTCCGTCCGTATCCGGCGCCGGGCAGACGGCCCGCGGGGGTGCATTGAACCACCACCGGGGACAAAGGGCAACCCCTCTCGTGCAAAAGAGATACCGCCCCGCTGGGGGCGGGGCGGTCGGGGGTTCGCTGGGTGGGCGGGCTGGGTGGAACCTCGTGGTTCGGCCCGGCCCGGATCGTGTCAGACCGCGAAGCTCGAGCCGCAGCCGCAGCTGGTCGTGGCGTTGGGATTCCCGAACACGAAGCCGCGGCCCATGATCTCGTCCTTGAAGTCGACGGTGGTGCCTCCCAGATAGAGGAGGCTCTTGGGGTCGACGATGATCTTGATGCCGTGCTGCTCGAAGACCTCGTCCGAGTCCTTCTGGGTCTCGGTCAGGTCGAGGATGTAGCTGAAGCCGGAGCAGCCGCCGCCCTTGACGCCGACGCGGAGGCGGACCTTCTGGGGGTCCAGGCCCTGCTCGCCGATGATGCGGGAGATTTCCTTGGCCGCCAGCTCGGTGAGGATGACGGCGTTGTCCTGGGTGGTGTCGGTCGTGGTCATGGGTGATTCCTTTCGGCCCGGGATGCTACGGTCGTCGCGGTCGGAGTCCAGCGTGGGCCCGGGTCGGGGTCAGTGGGCGTGGGTCCCGGCCTCGGCGGCGATGCCGTTCTTCTTCTTGTAGTCGGCGATGGCCGCCCGGATCGCGTCCTCGGCCAGGACCGAGCAGTGGATCTTGACCGGGGGGAGGCTGAGCTCCTCGACGATCTGGGTGTTCTTGATCTCGAGGCCCTCGTCGATCGTGCGGCCCTTGAGCCACTCGGTGGCCAAGGACGAGCTGGCGATCGCCGACCCGCAGCCGAAGCACTTGAACTTGGCGTCCTCGATCTTGCCGGAGTCGTCGACCTTGATCTGGAGCTGCATCACGTCGCCGCACTCGGGGGCGCCGACGAGGCCGACCCCGAGGTCCTTGCGCTCTTTGATCTCCTTCTGGGTGCCGAAGGATCCCACGTTGCGGGGGCGCTCGTAGTGCTCGATGACCTTGCTGCTGTATGCCATGTTTCACCTCTCTGGGTGCTGGGTTTCTCTCGTACGAACCGGGTTCGGCCCGTGTTCATTCCCTGGCCGGCCCGGAGGGGGCCGTGGGGCGGGGAGCGGTCAGTGGGCCTGCCACTCGATCTTGGTGATATCGATGCCCTCGTTGTGCATGTCGAACAGCGGGGACAGGTCGCGGAGCTTGTTGACGGCCTCGATGATCTTGTCGGCGGTGTAGTCGACTTCTTCCTCGGTGGTCCACCGGCCCAGGCTGATGCGCAGGGAGGAGTGGGCCAGGTCGTCGCCGACTCCCAGGCTCTTGAGGACGTAGCTGGGCTCGAGGCTGGCGCTGGTGCAGGCCGAGCCGGAGGACATCGCGATCTCCTTGGTGGCCATCATCAGGCTCTCGCCCTCGACGAAGCCGAAGGAGATGTTGGTCAGGTGGGCCAGGCGGCGGTCGGGATGGCCGTTGATCTGGGTGACGGTCAGGGCGCTGGTGACCTTGTCCTCGAGCTTTTTGCGGAGCTTGAAGAGGCGTTCACGCTCGGCGTCCATCTCCTGGGCGCACAGCTCGCAGGCCTTGCCGATGCCCACGATGCCGGTGACGTTGAGCGTGCCGGAGCGGATGCCGCGCTCCTGGCCGCCGCCCTCCTGGATGGCGGTCAGGCGGACACGCGGGCGGCGCCGGCGGACGTAGAGCACGCCGACACCCTTGGGCCCGTAGAGCTTGTGTCCGGAGAAGCTGAGCAGGTCCACTTCGTCCTTCTTGACGTCGGTGGGCATCTTGCCGACCCACTGGGTGGCGTCGGTGTGGAAGATGATGCCCTTTTCGTGGCAGAGGGCGCCGATCTCGGGCACCTCGTTGATGGTGCCGATCTCGTTGTTGGCCCACATGATGGTCACCAGGATGGTGTCCTCGCGGACCGCGTCCTCGATCATCTTGCGGGTGATGACGCCGTCCTTGCCCGGCTCGAGGTACGTGACGTCGAAGCCGTCCTTCTGGAGGCGCTTGCAGGGGTCGAGGACGGCCTTGTGCTCGTGCAGGGCGGTGATGATGTGGCCGCGACCGGTCTCGCCGGCGGGCTTCCTGGCGTACATCGAGGCCGCGCCCTTGATGGCGAGGTTGTTGGACTCGGTGGCGCCCGAGGTGAAGACGATTTCCTTCGGGTCGGCACCGATCAGGTCGGCGACCTGCTTGCGGGCGGTGTCGACGAGGTCCTCGGCCGCCCAGCCGAAGGCGTGGTTGCGCGAGCCGGGGTTTCCGAAGACCTCGGTGAGGCTGGGGAGCATCGCCTCGACGACGCGCGGGTCGCACCGGGTGGTGGCGGCGTGGTCGAGATAGATCGGGAGTCTGGGAGCCATCATGCCTCCGGTCGTGCGGGGTTGGTTCGGGAGCCGATTGCGGACAATCGCATCCTGATATTGAGAATCATTCTAAAATGAGTGTACGCCCTGCGGTTCGTCCGAGCAAGCCATTCGGAGGCGTGCCGGGCGGCCGGATGGGCGGGATTTCGTCGATCCGGCCGGTGCGCCCGGCGGCGCGGGGGGTAGGGGATGGATCCGCTCGGGCCGGCGTGGCACCGGCACCCTTGGTCGCATCTCGGGGGGGGGGGCACTATTCGGGACGCCGGTAGGTCAGTCGCACGCGGTTGCCGCTCTTGTTGAAGCGGACCTCGGTCATGTAGGCCCGCATGAGCATGACGCCGCGGCCGGAGGGCTTGGAGAGGTTCTCCTCGACGGTGGGGTCGGGGAGTTTGTCGGGGTCGAAGCCGGGGCCCTGGTCCTCGACGGCCACGTCGACCGCGCGGGGGCTGACGCGGTGCTCGACGCGGACGGTGCGGTCGTTTCTTCCCCCGTGCCCGTGCTCGAACGCGTTGGTGATCGCTTCCTCGATGGCCAGGCGGATGGCGAAGAGGGCACCGTCCTCGAAACCCTGGGTTCGGGCGGCGGCGAGGATGTCCTCGATCAGCGCATCGATCGCCCCGCGCTCTCGCGTCAGATCGACTCGGGTGGAGCCCGGGATGGCGGTGTCTTGGCCGATCATGCGTTCCGTGGGTCGGTCGGCGTTGCGTCCCGGGCCGGCGTGAACGCGGGCCCGAACGGGTGGCTGCGCGGTGCCGCTCAGTCGAAGCTCTCGACGGCTTCCTCGGTGGTGTCGTGGATCTGGAAGAGCTTGTTGAGCCGGGTGATCACGAAGACCTCGTAGATCTGCGGATCGATGTTGGCCAGGCGGAGCTGGCCGGCGCGGTCGCGCACGCGGTGGTTGATGGTGATCAGCGCGCCCAGCGCGGCCGAGGAGAGGTGGTCGACGTTGGCGAAGCTGATGAGCAGCTTGGGGGCGTCGGTCCGGTCGATCAGCGAGGAGATCTCCTCGCTGATGGCCTGGATGTTCGCCTCGTCGAGGATGTTGCGATCGACGAACTCGACCGTGGTGATGCCGTCTCGGTCCGAGACTCGCAGCCTCGACTCAGCCTGTGCCATGGGGTCGTCTCCGTGAAGCACGCCGCGTCGGGCGGCGGGGTCCTGACTATAGAACGGTGAAGGCGTCGGGGAGGTTTCCCGGCCCGGCGAACGCGCGGGCTGGCGCGGGAGCGCGTGGGGGGCACGAAAAAGGGCACCCGGCGAGGGGTGCCCTTGGAGGGTCGGTTGCGGGCGGGCTTTAGCCGCCGAGGAGCTGATCGGCCAGGCCGGGGAAGTTCTGCTCTTCCTCTTCGCTCTGGATCAGGATCGTCGGGCGGAGCAGGACGAGGAGGGTCTGCTCTTCCTTGACGTCGATGCGGTTGGAGAAGAAGCGGGAGAGGATCGGGATCTTGGAGAGGACGGGCACGCCGGACTCGACCTGGAGTTCCTCGACCAGTCGCTGGCCGCCGAGCAGGACGGTGCCCTGGTCGGGGACGGTGACGGTGGTGTTGATCTGGGTGGCCGTGACGACGGGCACCTGGATGTTGCCGGTGGCCAGGGCGCCGTTGCCGCCCAGGCCGCCGCCGCCGGCGGCCGCGGTGATGGTGATGTCCGAGGCGAACTCGACCTGAGAGATCGAGGTGCGGACGGTCAGGGTGACGTAGCGGCGGTCGGCCGAGACCACGCCCTCGAGGTCGAGCACCACGCCGGTGTTGAGCGGGGTGATGACGGGGTCGAAGGCGACGGCCGAGTCGGAGGTGACCGGCTGGAGGTCGGAGACGAAGGTCTGGGTGGTGGCGACGGTGATGAAGGCCCGCTGGCCGTTGGTGAAGGTCAGGCGCGGGGCGGTGAGGATCACCGAGCGGCTGTCGGCCTGTGTGGCCTCGACGAGGAAGTCGACCTGGATGTCGTCGAGGAAGCGGCCGGTGACGCCGAGGGCGGGGTTGAGGCCCAGGATGGTCGATGCGAAGCTGCTGGCTCCGGCGAGGCCCTCGGTGATGCCGAAGGAGTTCTGGCGGGCGCCGATGATGGACCACTCGTCGGAGCCGAAGAGGCCGCCGCCGTTGTTGCCCGGGCCGAGCACGGGCTGGGTGATGGTCTGGAGTGTGTCGCCGATGCCGTCGCCGTCGGTGTCGACCAGGAACTGGCCGCCGCCGGAGACGTTGTTGACGAGCTGGCCGGTTACGGGGTCGAAGTAGTCGGAGGGGAGCAGCGACGGGTCGATCTGGTTGGCGATGCGGTACTCGGCGCTGTTGGCGTTGAAGTAGACGTCGAGGTCGAAGCCGATCTGCTCGAAGAAGTCCTGGGCGACGGTCAGGAACCGGGCCTCGACGTTGATCTGCAGGGCGCGGACGGCGCGGAGCTTGCCGAGCAGGCCGATGATCGCCCGGTGGTTGCGGGGCGTGGTGGTGATGACGAAGTTGCCGTTGAGCTGGCTGATGGAGCTGGTGTCGCCGCCGAGGTCGACCCAGCCGTTGGGATCGACGTTGGTCTGGAGGAGGTTGATGATCTCGTTGACGCGGTCCTCGAAGTCGACGTCGTCCTGCTGCTGGCCCTGGGTCTGGAACGGGCTGTTGCCGCCGCCGCCGCCCTGGGAGGACTGCAGGGCGCTGGAGAGGTCGAACTCGGGTGCTTCGTCGAAGCGGGGCACGACGAAGAGCAGGTCGCGGATGTCGTAGATCTCGAGGACGGTGTTGCGGCGGAGGACCTCGTCGGAGGCGATCGTGATGATGCCGTCCTGCACGGCCCACCCGGCGGGGAGGGCGCGGTCCGAAACGCGGGCGACGACGCGGTCGAGCACGGTCTCGAGGCTGGCCTCACGCAGGCGGAGGGTGATGGGCGTGTCGGGGTCGACGCCGATGTCGGCCATCGAGTCCCAGTCCACGTCGATGTCGACGCGGGCGGTCGAGGAGATGAACTCGACGACGTCCTCGAAGGCGTTGTCTGTCAGGTTGATGGGCAGGCTGGTCTCGCGGAGGGTCGCCAGCACGGCGCGGTCCATCTCGGACTCGGCGAACTCGAGCGGCTCGCCGCGGCGGAAGCTGATCGCTGGCCAGTCGGAGGGATAGGCCATGATCTTGCCCGGGGCGATCATCGCCTCCTGGTTCTCGACGTACTCGTTGGCGTAGGACAGGGCCTTGTCGCGCTGCAGGTTGAGGAACCGGCGGTAGATGATCGTGTCCTGGATCATGTCCTTGAGCAGCAGGCCCGAGGGGTTGTTGGGATCGAGGAACAGGATCGACTCGACGACCTCCAGGGCCTCGTCGTACTTGAGTTCCTGCTGGAGGGCGCGGACACGCTCGATGGCGGCGAGGATGCGTTCGTCCCGCTCGGCGGCGCGCTGGGACTGGATGTCCTGCTGCTGGCGGGCGAGTTCGGCGTCCCGCTCGCGCTGCTCGCGGATGCGGATCTGCTCTTCGGTGGTGGCGATCTCGCCGAGGAGGTTGTCGACCTCGGCCTGCTTGGCGTCGAACTCGGACTCGGGCATCAGGTCCCGGCTCTGGTTGACGGTCAGCTTGGCCTGGGCGGCCAGGTTGCGGGCCATGCGGGTGCCGCCCTGGCTCAGGCTGGTGCGGGCCTGCTCCATCTGGTTGTTGTACGTGGCGACGGCGCGCTCGCGGGCGAGGCTGCGGTCGCCGACGAAGTCCTGCAGCGAGCCGTCGGGGCTGCCCTGGGCACGGGTGGCGACCTGCAGCTCGGAGCGGCGCTCGCGTGCGGTGGCGGTCTGCTCGGGGGTCAGGTAGGCGGAGAACTCGGTCAGCACGCGGTCGTACTTCTGAAGGGCGGTGCCGAGTTGGCGCTCGTCGTAGGCCCGGGCGGCCTCGCCCATGAGGGTCTGGGCCTCGAAGCGGCGGGCGGCCTCGATCAGGTCGATGTCGGCGGGCTGGTTGACCTGGGCCGGGTCGATGACCTCGATCTCGATCGGCTGGGCCGCGGGCTCGTTGGCGGGCTGATTGGCCGGCTGATCCTGGGGCTGGTCGCCGAGGTACGAACCGGACGAGCGGGCGCCGTCCTGGGTCGATCCGGTGAGCCACTCGGCGGATCCGCTCTCGGGGGCGAGCAGGCCGAAGGAGGCGGTCTGGAACGCGGTGCCGCGGGCCAGTTCCATCTCCACGATGCGAGAGCGGGACGAGGCGAGTGCGGTCTGCTGGGCGTCGTCGAGACGCACGCCGGAGCGGTTGACCCGCTCGAGCAGTTCCTTGGCCCGGGCGTACTCGCCCTTGGCGAACGCCTCGTCGGCCAGACGCAGGGCCTCGGGGACCTGGGGCGCGATCTCGTCGCGACGCAGGGAGGCGAGTTCGAGCAGGGCCTTGGCGGTTTCGACCTGGGCGGCGTCGGCCGAGCCGGAACGGACGATCGCGGAGGCCTGGCGTTCGGCCTCGATGAGGTCGTCCTGGCTCAGGGCCAGCTCCGCACGCTGCAGGCTCATGTCGTAGCGGTTGGCGGCACCGATCTGGCGGTCCACGCCCGCGCGGAGAGTCCAGAGCCGGTTGCCGGCCTCGTCGCCCAGGGCGGCGGCGGCGGGGGAGTTCTGGAGGGCGTCGAGCATCGCCTTGGCCCGCATCAGCTTGCCCTCGGCGATGAGGGTGGCGGCGTGGTCGAGCACCCGGTCGGGGCGGATCGACCGCTCGAAGGCGGCGTCGTCGGGGGTGCCCGCCAGCACGGGGGCGGCCCACACGGAGCAGGCCGTGGCGCACGCGGCGAGGAGGAGCGAGCAAACAGAACGGTTGGTCGTGCGGGACATCCGGTGCACTCCAGATCGTGGGGAAAGTGGGTGTGGCGTCAGGAGCATTGGCTCGAGTCGCGGAGCTGGCTTCGAGATCTCCGAAACGGGTGATCCTGGTGGATCGATGCGGGCGTCCGCCGGTTCCCCGGGTGTTCGGGGCGGCCGGCGGAGGGACGGACGATATCGGGGAACGCCCGGAATCGCAAATCCCTCCGGCGAGGACTTTCGGTCCCCGGCACGCGTTCGGGCAGAAAGCGGGGCCTGCCCGGCTGCACGCGTGGCTCCCCGCCGATTCGACGGCGCGGGGCGAGAGGTTCCCGGCTTTGCCCCAGCGGCGCGATTTTCCGGCGGAACGTCGGAGCTCACGCCGGCTCCAGCCAGCGGGCGCTGAGCACGGACTCGGCGTTCAATCGCTTGCGTGGCAAGCGGTTGCGCGAATGGGCGGCAGTCATGGCTTCGGCGAGCATCTCGTGTGTGAGCCGATCGGCGGCCACCACGACGGTATCGGCCCACTCGCCGGGATCGCCCAGCAGTTCGGCCCCTGACTCCATCGCCTGGTCCTCGGCTCGCTGCAGGCAGTCGGCGATGCAGAGGATCTCCGCGTAGCGTTCTTCGGGGGATTTTTCGCTCGAGCAGCGCACCAGGCAGCGCCACGGGGTGAAACCGAGGTCCTCGCCGTCGTCGTCGACGTTCGATTCGGGGTCGATGTTCAGCAGCAAGCGCCACCGCTCGCGGAGTTCCTCGACCGCTTCTTCGGCCGTGAGCAGGTCGGGGCGGTCCTTGGGGGCCAGGAGAACGCCCCGGTGTTCGTGGGCGGCGGCGTCGGCGCCGGCGGGCTCGTCGGTGGGCTCGAGGTCGAAGGCCTTGAGGATCCCCTCAACCTGGGGGCGCAGGTCGGGCTCGGCCCGGACGGTCAGGATCTTGTGCTCGTCGATGAACAGATAGAGGAACGGCTCGTCGGAGACGACCCCGAAGCCGACCATGCCGTCCTCGAAGAAGAAGTCGCGGAACCGGCGGATGGCGTCGGTCACGCGTTCCTTGCCGACCGGCTCGTAGGCCATGTATGGGTCGACCTCCCGGTAAGCGTCGTGGCCGATGAAATCGAGGATGGGGAACACGCGCCCGGGCATCAGGGCGAAGAGCTGGTCCCAGACGGCTCCGAGCCGGCTGACGGGCACGACGATGTCGTAGACGTATCGGTCGGGCCAGGACTCCCAGTCGGCCTCGTCCTCGTCCGCATCGGCCGGCTCGAACTCGGTGGTGTACCCGGGGCGGGGTGTCATGGGCTCGACGGGGTAGACGCCCAGCGGGAACGAGAAGCCGTTGACGATGTGACGCTGGATGTTCTGGTCTGCGAGGCAGCGGGCCATCGGATCTCGCGGGGGTGCCGTGTCGACTGGGCGGGGCGGGGCGGCCCGTCGCCGCCCCGGGTTCCCCGGGCGGCAGAGCGTATCCGAGTGGCGTCGCCCCTGTCTCGCATACGCTGTGGCCATGGTCCAACCCCAGCAAGAGCGTCGGCAAGGTTCCGAGGAGGTCCCCGGGGGGATGATCGCCCTTTCGGTGGGCAATACCCGCACCCGGATCGGGCTCTGCCGCGGCGAGGAGTTGCACGGATCCTCGGTGCACGGTTCGTCCGACACGGGCGCGATCGCCGCGGCGGCGGTGGCCCTCGGCGAGCGGTCCGAGGGCGACCACAACCCGCTGGTCGTGATGTCCAGCGTGCACCGGGCCGCGGCCGACGCGATCGAGAAGGCGGTCGTGGCCGAGGGGCTCGAGGTCCGGCGGTTCGGGCGTGACATGGTCGTGCCGATCACGCACGCGCTCGACGACGACGGGGCACGCACGGTGGGGCAGGACCGGCTGCTGTGCGCCATCGGCGCGTTCTCGCTCACCGGTCAGGCGAGCGTGGTGGTGGATCTGGGCACCGCGATGACGGTCGATTTCGTCGACGGGGCGGGCGTGTTCCACGGCGGGGCGATCGCGCCCGGGCTGGGCATGATGCTGCGTTCGTTGCACGAGTACACCGACGCGCTTCCCAAGATCGATTACAAGGTGCCCGAGGAGGGCGCGCACTTCGGCAAGAACACGCCCGACGCCATGCGCCTCGGCGTGACCGCGATGGTCAACGGCGCGGTGCGGTGGCTCGCAGAACGCTACGCCCTGCACTACGAGGCGTACCCGCGGATCATCGCGACCGGTGGAGACATCGGAGTGCTCGAGGCGGACGGCCTCGTGGAGACGTTCGTGCCGGACCTGCAGCTCATCGGCATCCGTCGGGCGTGCGAGCTGATCCTGGCGGCCGAATCCGACCACGGGACATGAACGCCCGCTTCTCGATCGAGACCGCTCCGGGGTCGGTGGGGGCCGTCTCGGTCGTGCGCGTCCACGCGGGAGACGCGGACGCGTTCTTCGCGGCCGCGGGGGTGCGGCCGGTGGAAACCGGCGCGGCGGTCGTGCGTGGCGTGTTCGGGATCGACCACGCGCTGGTGGCCAGGCCGGACGCCCGGACGGTGCTGATCATGCCGCACGGCGGGGCGGCGATTACCAGCGCGATTACCGATCGGCTTCTCGCCCTCGGCGTGGCCAGGGCCATTGAAGGCGGACCGGCGGTGGAGCGGTACTGCGAGTCGGTCGATGCGGTGGAAGCAGCGATGCTCTCGGTGCTGGCCCGCGCGTCCAGCCCGCTCGCGACCGATCTGCTCCTCGACCAGCCGCGTCGCTGGCGCGGTGACCGGGACGGGGGTCTCGCGGACGGGGCCGTCCTGGGACGGCTGGTCGTCCCGCCCGTCGTCGCGGCCGCCGGGCGGGCGAACATCGGCAAGTCGTCCCTGCTCAACGCCGTCGCCGGCGACCGCGTCGCCCTCGCGTTCGATCGGCCGGGCACGACACGGGACGCGGTGGGGGCGCTGGTGGACCTGAACGGGCTGGTCGTCCGCTGGGTGGACACCGCGGGACTTGGGGCTGATGGACGGGATCCGGTGACGGCCGGGGCTGTCGAGTCCGCCCGCCGGGCCGTCGCGTCGGCGGATCTAGTGCTGTGGTGCGTTGACGCCTGTGACGGGGTGATGCCGGAGGGAGGCGATCCGGTCCGGCCGGGGATGATCGTGGCCACCCGGTGCGATCGCGCGGATCCCCAGTTCGAGGCCGACGTTCGGACGAGCGCGGCCGCCGGGACCGGGCTGGCCGAACTGGCCCGGGCGGTCCGGGCGGCGCTGGTGCCGGACGCTGCCCTCGCGGACCCCCGCCCCTGGCGATTCTGGGATGAGGGCGAGGGGCCGGCGGGCGCGTGAGAAAGCCCCGGCCTTGCGGCCGGGGCTTCGGTCGGTCGGGTCAGTGAGCCGTCCGAATGAAACGCGGGTGGATCAGCGGCGACGACGCGCGACGGTCAGGCCTGCGAGACCGAGCAGCGCGACCGCGCCCGGCGCGGGGACCACCGCACGGAACTCGGTCATCGCGAAATCGAGCGAGGCGGTCGAGCCGCGGACATTGAGGATCAGTTCGATCTCGTCCACGTCGGTGGCGTCGAAGCTGCTGAAACTGAAATCGCCGAGCAGGAGCGTCTCGGTCCGCATGCCGCCGGCGAGGAAGCTGCCGGAGATCGAGGCCGAGCCGCCCGAGCCGTCGAAGAGACGCATGATGTAGGTGAAGTCCTGGTCGACGGCGGCGAAGTCGAACTCGAACGCAGTGACGCCCGCGGCGACGGCGTCGAAGTTCAGGCCGGCGATGCCGCCGTTCCAGTTGATGGCGGCTTCCTGCTCGACGCCGATGCCGGCGTTGAAGAACAGGGCACCGTTGAAGCCGCCGCCGCTGAACGCAGTGTCGACCTCGAAGTTGGCGGCCTGACCGAAGGGGTTGCCGAGGATTGTGGTCGAGAGCTGGCGGGGGCCGCCCGCTTCGTCGTTGGGGTCCGAGTCAAAGTCGTCGAGCACCAGGGTGGGTGC
This sequence comes from uncultured Phycisphaerales bacterium, assembly GCA_963975575.1. Lineage (GTDB taxonomy): Bacteria > Planctomycetota > Phycisphaerae > Phycisphaerales > UBA1924 > UBA6054. The sequence goes on from CAXBHL010000001.1 coordinate 992,645, forward strand.
GCCGGCGAGGGCGGGGGCCGCGAGGCCGGCGAGGCCCAAGAGCATCAAAGATTTCCGCATGAACTGGGTCCTCTCTCCTACGGTTGCAATGCACCCCGTCGGCGGGATCGCCGCGGGTTTCTCCGTCCGGGGTGCAAGAGGCCACATGGTGGGGGGTCTTGCCAGCAGGTTCGCCGGATTTTCTGGACTTATCGGCCGATTTGGGGCGGCGACGGGCGCGATACGCACGCGGAAACGGCGATCGGCGGACGGGTCGTCCGGTCGGTGCAGCGGGTCGGGTTGGGTGCTGTACAGAAACCTGCTGGACTGGATCCGCCGGGATCTCAAGCGCATCCGCGAGGCTCAGATCGCCGGGGCGGGGGCCGCCTGACCGTCAGCACGCATTGAAGAGCGCCCGTCCCGCGGAGCGTTCTTCGAGATCGAGCAGGAATCGCTTGCGGTCGAGTCCGCCGGCGTAGCCGTGGAGCGTGCCGTCGGCGGCGATGACGCGGTGGCAGGGGACCACAATGGCGACGCGGTTCTGGCCGTTGGCCAGGCCGACTGCCCGCGAGCCGCCGGGGTTGCCCAGGTCGGCGGCCAGACGGCCGTACGAGGTCGTCTCGCCGAAGGGGATGCGGATCAGCGCGTCCCAGACGCGGCGCTGCCATTCGGTGCCCGGGGTGTCGAGCGGGATGGAGAAGCGGGTCAGGTCCCCGGCGAAATAGGCGTCCAGTTCCGATGCGAGGCGGTCCAGCAGCGGATGGTCGGCGTCGTGGAACGGCTCGCCGAGAAGGCGTTCCAGGTCGGACTGCTCGCGGGCAACGCGTTCGGGCGAGCCGAACTCGAGCAGGCACACGCCGCGTTCGGTGGCGCCTGCGGTCATGGGGCACAACGGCGTGTTGATGATGCGGCGGGCGGGCATGCGTACAGGGTACCGGATCTTGGGGTCAGAGGGCCACGCGGACGCGCTCGCCCGTCGCGCCGTTCTGGCCAATGGGCGTGACGAACACGCTCGAACCGGCCGGCGGGGCGGTCAGCGGTGTCAGCGTGGTGCGGATCGGGCCTGCGGCGTCGGGGCTGGCGGCGGGGAGGACCCAGCCACGCCAGGTGTCGCCGGGCTCGAGCTGTACGACGTACCGGCGGGTGCCCGGGCCCACGGGGGACGCGGCGAGTTCGACCCGCAGGTCGATGCCATCCCGGGCGATCGCCACGCTCGGCGCCGCGGGGGAAGGGGCGCCCAGCCATGGGCTCTCGGGCACCAGGGCCGGGCCTGCGAGCGGGCCGGATCGGAGTTGGTCGGTGATGCCGCGGCGGTTGTCGGCCATGCCGACCATGCTGAACAGGGCGAAGCCGGTCGCCTTGGTGCTGCGTTGAACCAGGCGGATCTGGTCGACGATCTCTTCGGTCTTCCAGCCCGCCCCGGGTCCGTCGGCCTCGGGCTGGATGCGGGTCAGGTAGATGCCGGGCCACAGGTGTCGGGCCGCGGTGTTCTGCGAGAGCCACCATTCCATGAGCGGCTCGAAGGGTTGGCCGGGCGAGGCGATGGGCCAGTAGAGCTGGGGGAGCAGCGCGTCGACCCAGCCTTCCTGGAGCCACCGGCGGCTGTCGGCGTAGAGCCCGGCGTAGGCGTCGAAGCCCTTGACGCCCGGTGGGTGCTCGGGCCGCCAGATGCCGAACGGGCTGACGGTGAAGATCGCGCCGGGGCGGCGTCGCCGGACGAGGGCGCCGAAGTCGCGGATGCACCGGTTGATGTTCTCACGCCGCCAGTCTTCTTGCGACAGCGTGCCCCCGTTGCGCCGGTAGGTCTCGTAGATGGCCGCGTCCGGGAAAGGGGCGCCGGGTTTGGGGTAGGGGTAGAAATAGTCGTCCATGTGAACGCCGTCGATGTCGTAGCGGGTCAGCAGGTCGTCGATGACACGGGCGGTGATCTCGCGGGCCTGGGCGGCGCCGGGGTCGAGCCAGAGGTACTCGTTGTAGCTGCGGACGAGTTTGGGGAACATCCGCGTCACGTGCGACGCGTCGTCGGGGCCGATGCTCTTGGGGTGGCGGGCGCGGAACGGGTTGACCCAGGCGTGCAGGTCGATGCCGCGGGCGTGGGCGCCGTCGATCCAATACTGCAGCGGGTCGTACTCGGGGCTGGGAGGGGTGGCCTGGCGGCCGGTCAGGAACGCGCTCCACGGCTCGATACTCGAGCGGTACACCGCGTCGGCGGTGGGACGGACCTGCAGGAAGATGGCGTTGAGTTCCAGATCCCGCGCGGTGTCGAGGATGCGGTCAATCTCGGTCTTCTGGACGGACGCCGGGAGGCCGGGCTTGCTGGGCCAGTCGATGTTGTCCACGGTGGCGGCCCAGGCGCCGCGGAACTCTCGGGTCGGCCGGGGCATCGAGAACGGGGTCGGGCGGGACGCGTCGCGCCCGGGCCGGGCGGCGGCGCACGACACCAGCGACGAGGCCGAGATCGAGCCCGCGGCCATGATCTTGAACGCTTCGCGACGGTCCATCGTCCGCATGGCGTCTCCTCGGGTGTGTGAAGGGAACCGAGGGATTGTCCCGGGCCGGATGCCGCGGGGCCAGCCGGGGTCACCCGATTTTGTGTTGCCCGTTCATGTACGGGCGGAGCGGCTCGGGGATGTTGACCGACCCGTCGGCGTTCTGGTGCATTTCGAGCAGGGGGATCAGGATGCGCGGCGAGGCCGCGACGGTGTTGTTGAGCGAGTAGCAGAAGGTGGTGGGGCCCTTGCCGGTCTCGCCGCCGGGGCGGTAGCGCATGTTCAGGCGGCGGCACTGGTAGTCGTAGAGGCGGCTGGCGGAGTGGGTCTCGCCGAACGCACCGGCGGGAACGCCGTCCTTGCCGGTCTCGCCGCGCCCGGGCATCCAGCACTCGATGTCGACCATGTCGGCGTTTTTGACACCCAGGTCGCCGGTGCAGCACTGCAGCAGGCGGTAGGGCAGGTTCAGGCGCTGGAGCAGGGTTTCGACGAAGCCCAGCATGGCCCTGTGGTGCTCGCGGCTCTTCCGTTCATCGGCCACGTCGATCACGACCTGCTCGACCTTGTCGAACTGGTGGATGCGGTAGAGCCCGGCGGTGTCCTTGCCCGCGGCACCGGCCTCGCGCCGGAAGCATGTGGAGACGGTGATGTACTTGCGGGGCAGGGTGGTCTCGTCCAGGATCTCGTCCTGGTGCAGGCCCATCAGGCCGACCTCGCCGGTTCCGGTCAGGAACATGTCGTAGCCGCCGCCACGCTCGGCCTCGTTGATCTGGTAGGCCTGGTCGCGTCCGCCGGGGAAGAATCCGGTGCCGGTCATGGCCTCCTCGCGGACGAGCACCGGGACGGACATGGGCTTGAAGCCGTTCTCGTTGGTCATGAAATCCACGGCGAAGCGCAGGATCGCCTGGTGCAGCCGCATGCCGTCGCCGGTGAGGATGTAGGACCGGGAGCCGGCGATCTTCACGCCGCGCGGAAAATCGACCAGCCCGTGCATCTCGCAGAGTTCGAGGTGGCCGCGGGGCTTGAAGCCCTTGTTCTGCTCGAAGGTCTTGTCGAAGTCCCAGCCTTCGGGAGCCCACAGGCGGATCTGGACATTGTCGTCCGAGGTGGTGCCGACGGGCACGTCGTTGTCGGGCGGCAGCGGGACACGGAGCAGCAGATCGTTCAGCTCTGGCTCGAGGGCGGTGATCTGCTCCTCGAGGGCCTGGATCTCGTCCTTGAGTTTGGCCGGAGCGGCCTTGATCGACGCGACCTCGGCCTCGATGGCCGCCTTCTCGTCTCCGCTGGCGGCCTTGAGTTTGCCCATCAACTGGCCGAGCTTGGGGCCGGTCTCTTTGGAGAGCCGGTTCTGCTCGGACCGCAGGGCCTCCTGGCGGGTCATCAGGTCCCGCCGGGTGGTGTCGAGGGAGATCAGTCGGTCGATATCCACCCGGACGCCCTTCTTCCGGGCTCCGTCAATGTATCGGTCGGGATGCTCACGCAGGGCCTTCAGGTCGATCATGGGACGGCAGTGTAGGGAGGGCTCTGATAGGATCGGGGGGCGGCCACGGCCGACACGGCGGCGGGCGATGGGTGTCTTGGCGATGCTCCTTCCCCAGCACGAACGGACCTGAATCGATGCGATGCGGACCAATCCCCAACCCCTACGTCCCGCCCTCGGGAGGGCGGTGAGCCGTGGTTGCCTGGACCCTCGCGGACGGTCCGCTCGCGCCCGGGTGGCTGGTGCTGCCGCTGGCGGCGGTCGCGTTGATCGCCACCGCGGCTCACATCATCGTGCTGCGGGAGGCCCCGAAAGGGGCTATCCCGGAGTCGAGGCGCCGGGTGCGGGTCGCCACAGGCTGGGTCATCCTGGTGACGATCCCGCTGACGGCCTACGGGTTCGGGATCGCGGACCCGGGGCGTCCGGGCGTGTTCATGACGGTCTGGCTGGCCGTCATCGGGCTGATCGGGTCGATCCTGCTGCTGGCGATGCTCGACGCGGCGAACACCCTGCGTCTGCACCGGGCCGAGAGCCGCCGGCTGCGACAGGACCTGCGTTACATCCGCGAGAACCGACATGACGCCGACGCCTGACGGGCCGGGCTCGCCCACGCGGCTGCCGCGGTGGGTCACCCGGCCGTTGTCGGGGCTGTACCGCGCCGAGATCGGGCGTCGCAACCGTCGGTACGACCGGGGGGTCGGGGTGGCGGCACTGGATCGGCCGGTGGTGTCGGTGGGCAATCTGTCGGCGGGCGGGACGGGCAAGACCCCGGTGGTCCGCTGGGTGGTGGGGGTTCTCCGATCGGCCGGCCACCGGCCGGTGGTGGCGATGCGGGGGTACGGGGCGCCGCCCGGCGGCGTGTCCGACGAGGAACGCGAGCACCGCGACGCGATGCCTGGGGTGCCCGTGGTGGCCCGTCCGGATCGGACGGCCGCGTTGCGGGAACACTTTGCAAGCGGCCCGGGTGCGGCGGACGACTGCGTGGTGCTCGACGACGGCTTCCAGCACCGGCGGCTGGCACGCGATCTGGACATCGTGCTGATCGACGCGTCGAGGCCTCCCGACCGAGATCGGTTGCTGCCGGAGGGGTTCCAGCGCGAGCCGCCCGAGTCGCTCGCGCGCGCCGGCGCGGTCGTGATCACGCACGCCGAACTCGTCTCGGCGTCCGAACTCGAGCATGTGCAAGACTTCGTGAGAGCGCACGTGCGTGACGGCGTGCCGGTCGCGGCCGCCGAGCACCGCTGGTCGGGTTTGCGCGTGGTGCGATCGGGCGAGCGTGCCCAGGACGATGCGGGGGCACCTCCGACCGAACCGGTCAGATGGCTCGGCGGGCGGCGGGTGGTCGCGGTGTGCGCCATCGGTCATCCGCGCGGGTTTTTCGACGCGGTCGATCGATCCGGCGCTGTCCGGGTCGGCGAACGGGTGTTGCCCGATCACGATCCATTCAGGGAAGCGATCGTCGAACAAATGGTGTGTTTGGCCGAGAATGCGCGGGCCGAGGCGGTGGTGCTCACCGCGAAAGACTGGGCGAAGCTCGCCGATCGGCGCATCGCCTGGCCCTGCCCGGTGGTGATCCCGACGCTGGATATCGGCTTTGTTTCGGGGGAATGCGGCTTGGCCGACCGCGTGACGGCTGCCGTCGCGGATCATGATCCGCGCCGCGGAGGTTGACCCCAGCGCATGGGATGGACGCCGGTCTCCAACGACTTTGCTCGTTGAGATTCGTTCGCAGATACCCAAAAGTCCCCGGGGTTGATGGCCCGTGTTGCATCGGAGACATACAGTTCTTTTCTCTCGCACCCGTACGTGGGGGTTAAGCCACGCGGAACGAGTAGAACTCTGGAGACTATGAAATGAAGAAGACGCGCACTCTTGCCTCATTCGCCGCCGCGGGCGTGCTGATGGGCATCTCGCTGGCGGGATGCACCCAGCAGCAGACGACCGGCTCGAACGACGGGGCCTCTGAGACAAAGGAGCAGCCACAGTCCTCGAACATGTGGGGGCACTACCGGCCCAAGCTCGGCGAGGGCGAGAACGCCAGCATGATGGCGTTCCCGACCGGTGAGGTGAACACCAGCGCGGTGCTGCTGCACCAGGTGATGCCCAAGCAGGTCCGGCGCGGCCAAGACTTCGGTTATTCCTACCACGTGACGAACCTGACCAACGCCACGCTGCAGAACGTTGTTGTGTCGCTCGACAGCACCAGCAACCTCGAGGTCAAGGGCTCCCAGCCCGAGGCGACCCGCTCCGGCGGCAACATGGCCTGGCCGCTCGGCGACCTGGCCGCTGGCGAGACAAAGGTGATCAGCCTGACCGGCAACGCCGGGCAGGTCGGCTCCGCGTCCGACTGCGTGGCCGTCTCGTACAACAACTTCCTGTGCGCGACCACGGCCGTGGTTGAGCCGGCCCTGGCCCTGACCAAGACCGCCACCGCGACCGCCCTGCGTTGCGATCCGATCGTGCTGCGATACGTGGTCAAGAACTCCGGCACCGGCAGCACCAGCGACGTGGTGATCTCCGACACGCTGCCCACGGGGCTGACGCTGTCGGACGGCACCCGCGAGATCCGCATCCCCGTCGGCCCCCTGGCCGCCGGCGAGTCCAAGGCCTTCGAGGTCCGGGCTGAGGCCAACCGGGTCGGCACCTTCGAGTCGCCCGCCTCCGCGTCGTCCGGCGACCTGCGTGCTTCGGCCGACAAGACCACCACCGTGGTCACCGAGCCGGTGCTCGAGATCACCAGCGACTGCGGCAGCGCCAACCAGTTCCTGGGGCGCAACTTCACCCACACCTACACCGTCAAGAATAACGGCAACGGCGTGGCCAATAACGCCGTGGCGACCATCGCCATGCCGGCCGGATCGACCGTGGCCCGCTCGTCCGAGGGTGGCACCGTGGCCGCCGGGCGCGTGACCTGGAACTTGGGCGCCATGGCGCCGGGTGCCTCGCGCACCTTCAGCGTGACCTTCACGGGTTCGCAGGCACAGACCTACCAGACCACGGCGACCGTTAACGCGGCCTGCGCCAAGTCGGTCACCGACTCGTGCTCGAACGATCTCAAGGGCATCCCCGCGGTGCTCCTCGAGGTGGTTGACATCGTCGACCCGGTCGAGCTGGGCGGCCAGACCACCTACCTCATCACCGTGACCAACCAGGGCTCCGCGCCGGACAACAACGTCCGCATCGAGGCGACCCTGCCCGAGGAGGCCTCGTTCGTGAGCGCTTCCGGAGCGACGACCTCGTCCGCTTCCGGCCGCACCATCACGTTCGCTCCGCTGCCCTCCCTGGGTGTCGGTCAGCAGGCCGTCTGGCGGGTGGTCGTCAAGGCCGACGCCGAGGGCGACGTCCGCTTCCAGCTGAAGATGACCTCGGATAACCTGACCAGCCCGGTCACGGAGACCGAAGCCACCTTCTTCTACGATTGATCCCGTTCGGGCGCCGAGGCGCCCGGCCGTGAACGCCAATCAAACAAGCCCCCGGGATTCCCGGGGGCTTGTTCTTTCAATGGTCCGGGCTCATTCCGCGGGGTGCGTCATGCTCGGGATCTGGTGACGGACGATCAGCCCGCTCGCCAGCGGATCACGATCTTGCCCATCTGCTCGCCCTGCTCGAGGCGCCGGTACGCGTCGGCGGCCCGCTCCGGCGGGAGCACCGTATCGACCACGGGGCGAAGAGCGCCCGCTCGGAACAGGGCGGTTACCTCGGCGAACTCGGCGTTGCTGCCCATCGTCGAGCCGAAGATGCGCAGCTGGTTCCAGAAGATGCGGGCCAGATCGGTCGTTGCGTCCGGGCCGGTCGTGCAACCGGGGGTCACGTACGCCCCGCCGCGGGCCAGCGACTTGATGCAGTTCAGGTGGGTGGCCTTGCCGACCGAATCGACCGCCACGTCCACGCCGCGCTTGCCGGTCCAGGCGCGAAGGTCCTTGGACCAGTCCTGGCCTTCGTCGAGGATCGTGTGATCCGCCCCCAGCGTCCGGGCTTGCTCGAGTTTGTGCGGGTGTCGGCTGGTGACCGCGACCGGGCAGCCGAAGTGCCGGGCGATGGCCAGCGCGCTGGTGGCCACGCCGCCGCCGATTCCGGTGATCAGCACGGACTGACCCGGGCGGAGGCCGGCCTTGGTCACCATCATCGAATAAGCCGTCAGGGCGCAGAGTCCGAAGGCGGCGGCCTGCTCGGCGTCGGCGTCTCCGACCGGGGCTATGTTGGCGGCGGGCACGTTGAACTTCTCGGCGTGGGCCCCAAAGCGGTGCTCGCCGATCAGCTCGTAGTCCGGGGCGAGGGTGGAAGCGGGGGGGTCACCCGGGCGGGCACGCTCGGGCAGTCGCACGGCGGCGTTGTAGATCACCCGTTGGCCGACCCAGGCCGGGTCGACCCCCTGCCCGACGGCTTCGACCGTGCCGCACGCGTCGCAGCCGGAGACCCGGGGGTACTCCAGGCTGAGCCCGGGCACGCCGCGCCCGACCCACAGGTCCATGTGGTTGAACGCCGAGCAGATGGTCCGGACGGTGGTCTCCCCCGTTCCTGGGGGATCGGGGTCGGGCCAATCGTCCCGGGTTTGGACATTTGGGGAGACCGGCCAGCCTTGTTCCTGCACGACGATCGCTCGCATGAGCCGAGCGTAGGGTCCGGGGCGGACGGGGTCGACGCGGGACCTGGGGGCGTTTCGGAGGGGATTCGGCTGAGGATCGCGGCGGCGAGTGGACCGGGACGGGCGGGGCGGCAACAATCCCGGCCCTGAGGTACGCAGCCGCCCGGAAGGTCCGGGCGGCCTTGGACCACCCGGCGCAACCGCCGGCCTGACCTCGGGTTGGACCCGTCCCGCGTTTGTCGGGGCACGAAAGGAGCCGGCATGGTTCGTATCAGAATGCAGCGTCTCGGTCGTCGTCACCGCCCGTTCTACCGGATCAACGCCGTGGACATCCGCACCCGCCGCAACGGCAAGGTGCTGGAGAACCTGGGTCACTACAACCCGATGGATCCGGACGCGTCCAAGCAGATCGTGCTCAAGAGCGACAAGATCAAGGCCTGGCTCGAGCGGGGCGCCCAGCCCTCCGAGACGGTCATGGACATGCTCGGCAACGCGGGCATGCTCGATGGTGAGTTGAAGTCCCAGTGGGAACAGCACCGCGCGGTCGCCCGCGAGCGCGGCCAGTGCCGTGCGGCGGTCAAGCGTGCCGAGGCCGCCGTCAAGGCGATCGAGGGCGTGGACACGGCCACCCCCGAGCAGGTCAACGCCGCCAAGAAGGCGCTGAACATGGCCAAGCTGGCCGTGGCCCCCGCCAAGGTCGCCGAGGCGGAGAAGGCCGCGTCCGAGGCCGAGGCGGCGCTGAAGAAGGCCGAGGCTTCCAAGCCCGCGCCCGCTCCGGAGCCCGAGGCCGAGGCGGCCGCCGAGTAAGTTCCCGATCCATCGCTTTTCCAGCAGCACATCTTCCCCCGTCCCGCCATGGTTGACGGGGGGTCAAGGAGTCCGACATGGGCCACCAGCAGATTCTCGAATCGGTCAACGCCGAGGCGCTCAAGACCGACCTTCCCCGCCTGGACATCGGGGACACGATCAACGTCCACTGCCGCATCGTCGAGGGCGAGAAGGAGCGCGTGCAGGTTTTCCAGGGCACGCTAATCTCCCGCAAGGGGCGCGGCATGTCCGAGATGATCACCGTCCGCCGCGTCGTCGATGACATCGGCATCGAGCGGACCTGGCCGATCAACTCGCCGTTCATCTCGAAGTTCGAGGTCGTGCGCCGCGGCGATGCGCGTCGTGCCAAGCTCTACTTCCTGCGCGACCGGGTCGGCAAGTCCCGGCGCCTGCGCGACCGGCGCCGCGGTCTCAAGCACCTCCAGGGCGAGCAGACCGTCAACAAGTAAGGCCGGGCTTCCCGCGTGGCGGGCGGTTCTGCGACTTGATTCTCAGTATCATCGGATACAGACCCGCTCTTCGGAGCGGGTTTTTCCGTTCCGGGCCGCCTACAAATCGGGCCATACTCGGCGCCGATCGGATCGTCCGGTCTGCCGTTCGATCCAAAGTGTTTCGGCCCCTCCCCACGGGCACCCGGAGGTTTCCATGAAGAAGACTGCGATGATCTGTGCGGCCCTGTTCGCCGCGTGCTGCGTCGGTTGCTCGTCCGGCCAGAAGGCGGACGGCTGCTGCGGCGCCTGCTCCGACGGCACGGCGTGCACCGCCGGCTGCTGCGGCGCTTCGGCCGCGGAGTGCTGCGGCACCTGCGGCGGCGAGCACGAGCACGCGAAGATGTGTGCCGACTGCAAGGACGGCCAGATGTGCGCCGCCTGCAAGGCCAAGAAGGGCTGATCACGAGCCCGGATCCTGTTACGCAAGCACCCGCCGGAGAACCCGGCGGGTGCTTTGTTTTCGTGGGGATCGTCGGCGGATCAGGCGGCGCGGCTCGACGGCGACTCGGCCGGGGCCACGCTCTGCCAAGCGTGTCGGGTCGGAGCCAGCAGCCCCGCCGGGACGCCCGACGCGTTGACCACCGGGCGAACGCTCTTCAGCCAGACAACCGTGGCGAACCGCGCGTCCGGCTTGGAGGACCACACCGAGCCGGTGCCGATCGTGCGGGCGCCGTGGGTTTCGCGGAGCAGGCGCAGATCGTGGCTGGTCAGGTCGGCGAACTCGTCCACGCGATCGACGCGGCCGGCGGCGACGATCTGGCCCGAGACGGTCCGGAGGTAGACCAGGTCGCCCGCGCTCGTCCCGCCCTCGGGACCCGGGCGATCGGTGAGGATGACCAGGGCCGAACGGTGTCCCGAGATCAGGGTCGGGAGATCGGCCGGGTCGATTTCGGTCATGTGGGCGCGGTCGGTGGTCGGCGAAGTCATGCACCCGATATCGGACCGATCGGCTTCCTACTTGTGCTCGATCCGCCGGGCTTTCTGTGAGCCGGTGCTCGCCGGGGGTGGATTGCCCCGGTCGGGTGAGGGCATCGGCTTGGGATCCGACCCGGGACCGGCGGTCGTGGTCGGCACGGCGGGCATGGACGAGGCCGGGGGGCGCCGGTCCTGCATCTTGCGGATCGTGTTCGTGGTGCTCAGCCCCTCGATGAGGGGGATGAGCTCGACCCGTCCGCCGGCCCGCTTGACGAGGTCGGCCCCGACCACCGTTTCGGGGGTGTAGTCACCGCCCTTGACGAGCACGTCCGGGAGGATGGTCTCGATGAGGCGCAGCGGGGTTTCCTCAGAGAACAGGACCACGGCGTCGACGCAGCCGAGGGCCCCGACCACCCGGGCGCGGTGCTCCTGATCGTTGAGGGGGCGTCCGTCGCCCTTGAGGGCCCGGACGGAGTGGTCGTCGTTGAGGGCCACGACGAGCATGTCGCCGAGTTCGGCGGCCCGCTCGAGCAGCGAGATGTGCCCGGCGTGGATCACGTCGAAGCAGCCGTTGGTGAAGACGATGCGTCGTCCGGCCTTGCGGGCGGCGTTGACCTGGACCATCAGCTCGTCGATGGTGCGCAGTTTGCCTGAGCGTTTGGTCTGCAGGATCAGCAGCTCGTGGTGGATCTTCTCGAGCGGGATCGGGGCGACGCCGAAGACCTCGACCTCGAGTCCGGCGGCGGCGTTGGCGAATCGGACCGAGTCGGCCCAGGCGATCTTGTTGGCCCGGGCCGCGGCGAGGGCCGCGAGCATCATGTCGCCGGCGCCCGTAACGTCGTAGACCTCGCGGGCGACGGTGGGGATCGGGACCGGGGTGTCCTCGCCCTTGACCAGCAGCAGCGCTCCCTGCTTGTCCAGGGTGACCACGACCGCCTCGAGGTCCAGGGACTTGAGCAGCGATTCGGCGAGTTTGGCGTTGTGCTCGGGGGCGCCCTGGTCGTCGGTGGGCAGCTTGGTGGCCCGCTCGGCCTCGGTGCGGTTGGGGGTGATGGTGGTGGCGCCGTGGTACTTGCTGTAGTCCTCGAGGCCCGCGGGGTCGACGAAGACGGGCTTGCCGGCCGCCTTGGCACGGGCGATGAGCTCCTGGCAGAGCATGGGGGTGCAGACGCCCTTGTTGTAGTCCTCGATGCAGACCACGTCGGTGCGGGGCAGGGCTGCGTCGAAGGCTTCGAGCAGGCGGGCGACGATGGTCTCTGCGATGGGCTCGCGGGATTCGAAATCGACGCGGAACATCTTCTGCGCGTGCCGGCCCTGGGCCAGGCCGATGAGGTTGCGCTTGACGGTGGTGGGGCGGGTGTGGTCGGTGATGATCCCGCCGGCATCGACCCCCTGCTGGAGCAGGGCGGTTCGGAGCAGTACGGCGTCCTGGTCCGAACCCACCACACCGAGCGCGGTGACCCGGCCGTGCATGGCGATCAGGTTGAGGCACAGGTTCGCGGCTCCGCCGGGGCGGTCTTCCCGACGTGTGACGCGCAGCACGGGCACCGGGGCGTCGGGGGAGAGCCGGTCGGCGGAGCCGAAGAGGAGCTGATCGAGCATGAAATCGCCGACCACGAGGGCGCGGAAGGGCTTCCAATCGGCGAGTGCGGCGAGCAGTGGGTCCATGGCGTCTCCTGAGTGACAAGGATACGCCTCGGCGCGACAGAAACCCGCCGGGAACAGGAGCGGGTTTGATCGGGAAAAGGGCTCTGCGGGCCGACGTGATGCTGCTGGCGGCCGCGGCCCTGTGGGGCACCGGGTTCGTGGCGCAGCGGTCCGCCATGGAGCACATGGGCCCGTTCCTGTTCAACACGCTCCGGTACGCGATCGGGGCAGCGATCCTGCTGCCGGCGGGGCACCTGATGCTGCGGCGTCTGCGGACGGGCTGGGACGGACGGGTGATCCGGGACGGGCTCGTCCTGGGCGCGGTGCTCGCGCTGGGGGCGGGGCTCCAGCAGGCGGGCATGGTCACCACCACCGCCTCGCGGGCGGGGTTTATCACCGGGCTGTACGTGCTGATGGTCCCGGCGTTCGCTTTGTGCTTCGGGCACCGGCCGACGAAGGGAAATCTCGCGGGCGTGGTGCTGGCTTTCGTCGGGATGCTGCTGTTTGTGGACCGGGGCGGGGGCGGGGCCTCGGTGGGCGACTGGCTGGTGTTCGGATCGGCGGTTGCCTGGGCCCTGCATGTGGTGCTCATCGGGACGATGGCCCCGAAGCGGGACCCGACCGCGCTGGTGGGGGTTCAGTTCGCGGCCGCGGCGCTGCTGTCGGGCGCCGTGGTGCTGCTGTTCGAGCCGCCGGTGTCGGTCGAGTGGTGGGGGGCGGCTCTGCCGGTTGCCTACTCGGGGCTCTTCGCCACGGCGGCGGCATTCACGCTGCAGTTCATGGCGCAGAGGGACGCACCGCCGACGCACGCGACGATCCTGCTGAGCAGTGAGGCGTTGTTCGCGGCGGTGTTCGGATGGCTGCTGCTAAGCGAGTCGCTCGGCGTGCGCGAGATCTCCGGTGGGGCGCTGATGTTCGCGGGGGCGCTGGTCAGCCAACTGGGCGGGCGCCCGGGCGTGGTCACCGGGACGGGATCGGATCCAACCCCGCCTCCCTGACCGCTTCGAGCACCTTCTTGGCGTGGTCGGGCACGGCGACCTTGTCCCACCGGGCGAGGACCTTGCGACCGGGGCCGACGAAGTAGGTGGTGCGGACGAGGCCCATGAACTTGCGGCCGTACATCGACTTCTCGGCCCACACGCCGTACTTCTGGGCCACCTTGGGGTCGGGCTTTCCGTCCTTGCCGGCGTGGTCGTCGGCGAGCATGCGGAGCTTGAGCTTGGCTTCGGTCACGAACTTCTTCTTGCTGGCCGGATCGAGGATCGAAACGCCGACGACCTCGGCCCCGGCCTTGCGGAAGTCCCCGGCCATCGCGGAGAAGTCCTGGGCTTCGCGGGTGCAGCCGCTGGTGCAGTCCTTCGGGTAGAAGAACAGAACGACCGCGTGGTCCTCGTGCTCGGCGAGCCTGAAGGGCTTCTCGTTCTGGTCGTTGAGCGTGAAGTCGGGTGCTTTGCGGCCTGGTTCGATGGTGGGCATCGTTGCTCCTTGCGTGCTGGCGGTGCGGACCGGGGCGGGTTCACAACAGTTCGCCCTCTGTGCGATCGTTGGCGCGGCGGTGGCGAAGCGGAGGACGGGAAGAGGGGTCTGAGAAACCTGTCGTGCGCGCACCCACACCTCATCTTGATCTGTTGTTCGGTTCGTGTGGTGAGCGGACCGCGATTCGGGGCGGGGCGTGGTTTCGGGGCAATCTGTTCGCGGGCGTGCGGACACCGGCCTCGGCGGACCAGGGGCGATCAGTCGGCGCACGCGCGGTGGGGCTCGTTGGTTCGGCTGTCCTCACCCGGCCAGGATGCCCGAGACGAGCCGCTCGATCTGGGCCTGGGCGATCGGCTTGCTCAGCACGGTCGATTTCTGGAGGTCGGCCGGGAGGTCCCGCGGCTCGTATCCGGTTAGCAGCACGAAGGGCACCCCGCGATCTCGGAGGCGGCGGGCGAGGGGATAGACCTTGGTGCCGTCGAGGTCCACGTCGAGGATCGCCGCGGCGGGCGCCTCGAACTCGACGAGGCGCATCGCCTTGTCCAGCGTGTTCGCGGGCCCGAGCACCCGGACGCCGAGTTCCTCGAGTTCCTCGACCAGGGCCGTGGCCAGGAGCATGTTGTCCTCGACGACAAGAACCCGGCCGGGTTGTTTCTCCGTGCCGGCTTCGCCGCACTCGGACTCGACCCGGCCCCGGCCGGTGATCGCGGCGGAGGCGGGGAATGAGATCCGGCAGGCGAATCCTTCGGGCGTGTAGCGGCTCTGGATCTCGCCGTGGAGGTCGTAGGTGATGCTCTGCTCGACCAGCCGGCTGCCGTACCCGCTCTCGCCGGGGGGGACGACGCCGTGCGTGCATCGTTCCTGCCAGTCGATCTGCACCCAGTGCGCGTTCCCGCGCTGGACGGTCTGCCAGGAGATCTCGATGCGCCCGTTGGCGTCCTTGAGCGCGCCGTACTTGCTCGCGTTCGTCGCGAGTTCGTGGAAGACCATGTGCATGGCCAGGCAGTGCTTGGGGAGCAGGGTGATCGCCGGGCCGGAAATGACGAGCTGGCTGTCGGCCGAGACCCTGGCGTCGATCTCGCTGTGGACGACCTCGTCGAGGCCGCAGCCGGTCCATTCGGTGCTCGTGAGCAGGCTGTGCGCCTTTGCGATGGAGCGGAGCCGCTGGTTGAAGCTCTCCGCGAACACTTCGAGGTCCGTGGATCGCCGGATGGTCTGGTTCGCGATGGCGTTGACGACCGCCAGGGTGTTCTTGACGCGGTGGTTGAGTTCCGCCAGCACGGTGCGGAGCTGCTTCTCGTGCTCGAGGCGATCGGTGATGTCGGTGTTGGTCCCGAACCACCGGACGATCTGGCCGGCGTCGTCGCGGATGGGCACCGCGCGGGAGAGGAACCAGCGGAACCGCCCGTCGCGCCCGCGGATCGGGAAGGTGTCTTCCCAGACCTCGCCCTGCTCCTGAGCCCGGAGCACGCCCTGGACGACCCGGTCGACGTGGTCGGGGTGGTGGACCAGTTTCCAGCCCCATTCCTTCATCTCTTCGACGGAAAGGCCGGTGTACTCGATCCACCGCTTGTTGTACCAAGTGACGCAGCCGAGCGTGTCGCAGGTCCAGGCGAGCTGGGCCATGTTGTCCGCGAGCATGCGGAAGCGTTCTTCGCTGTCCCGCAGCGCATCGTTTACCTGCTGGATCCGGGTCGTGTCGAAGAAGTAGCAGACAACCCCGGGCCTGCCGTCGGAGAGCACGGCGCGGTTGATCTGCCATTCGTACGACTCGATCTGGCCGATATCCTTGCGTTTGCCGACGAGACCCGGCGACACGTACGGTTCGCCGGTATCGAGGGTTTGACGGAACAGACCGACGACCTCGCTGGCGATCGGTTCGGGCCAGATGACTTCCATCACCTCGCCGAGATCGCGCCCGATGATGGGGTCCACATTGCGAAATGCGGGGATCGCGCCGATGCTGATGTTCGCGACGCGGAAATCGGCGTCGACCGTGAAGATTCCCAGGGGCGATTGTTCGACCAGTTGCGCGAAAGTCTGCGCATAGCGGCGGAGTTTGTCTTCGGCCTGCTTGGCGGCGGAAACATCGACGAACGCGTTGATCGCGCCCACGACATCGCCCTGATCGTTGCGGATCGGCTCGATGTTGACCATGACCGGCACCGTAGATCCGTCCGGGCGGCAGATGTGGACCTCGGCGTTGCGGAACGCCTGCCCCTCGTTCAGCGCGATCGCCATGGGGCAGCGTTCGTGGGGGAGGGTCGAGCCGTCGGGAAGCTGCAGGCGCTCGGAGCCGCAGAACAACTCTTCCTTGTCCCCGATCCGCGGGGTGCGGCCCCATATCTTGGACGCCTGGTCGTTGAAGTAGGTGATGATGCCGTCGGCGTCGCACGAGTAGACGGCGGCGGGCATGAGCGAGAGCGTCTGCCGGTGGAGCCGTTCGCTGCGGGCCAGGGCCTGTTCGGCCTGACGCCGCGCGGCGGAGTCGGCGTGGCGGCCGATGATGATCGATGCGGTGTGGGCCAGCAGCTCGCAGATCTCCACGTCCTGCGCGGACGCTTCGCGGGGCTGACGCCAGTAGATCGCCAGCGTTCCCACGAACTTGCCCTGCTCGGTGCGGATCGGGAAACTCCAGCAAGCGCGGTAGTCGAACTGTTCGGCCAGCCAGAGCCAGGGTTTCCACTTCGGCTCATCGCGCACGTCGCGGGTCAGGATCGGCCGGCCGGTGTGGGTCGCCAGCCCGCACGCGAGCGAGTCCGGTCCGACCGCGAATCCCTCGATCGCCCTGGCGTACTCCGGCGGCATGCCGACGACGTGGCGGAGGGTCGTCCGTTCCTCGTTCGCCAGGTAGAACCCGGCCCGCGATCCCTTGCCGACGCCTCTGATGGCGGTCTGGACGAGCGTGCCCAGGGAGGATTCCAGGCTCGCGTCGTTGACCGCCTGCTCGAGGGCCTCGCGTTGCCCGGCCATGATGGACTCTCGCTTGCGCAGGGCCTCCTCGGTTTGGCGTCGTTGCGTGATGTCGCTGGCGGCGCCGAACCACTCGACGATCTCTCCGTCCGCGCCGGTGATCGGGACGGCGCGCGAGTGCGTCCAGCCCACCGAGCCGTCCACGCGGTAGACCCGGTGCTCGAGGTCGTAGGTGCTGCGTGTCTCGATCGCTCGCCGGACGGTCTCCGAGACAAGCTGGCGGTCTTCGGGATGGACGTACGTGCTGATCCAATCTGAGAGCGGCTCGGTGGTGTCGGCGACGAAGCCGCGGCCCTGCACGTGGCGAAGCTGCGACCAATCCGGGTTCATCGAGTACGTGACGTCGGTCGTCGCGTTCGTGAACCCGCGGAATCGCTCCTCGCTGCGTCGGACCGCTTCGTCCGCCCGTGCCCGTTCGATGATCAAGGCCGCGGTCCGCGTGATGTCCTTGACGAAGCGGAGGTGCGTCTCGGACGGGGTCCCGGGCTGGCGCGCGTAGTTGGCGAACGCGCCGAGCGGCTTGCCGCGGCCGCTGAGGATCGGAACCGACCACGCCGAGCGGTAGCCCATCGGGGTGACGATCTCGGCGAACCGGGCCCAGTGCGGGTCGGCGGTGACGTCGGAGAGCACGACGGTCTCGCACAGGCTGACCGCGCGGCAGCAGCAGCCGATGTCGGTGTTGATGGGAAGGCCCTTGACGATGTCGTGGTAGGAGTCGCTCAGTTTGGGGCCGACGCCGCCGACAAACCGGGTGCCAGACTCGTCGAGCAGCGCGATGCTGCAGTCCGCCCGCCCCGCGGCGTGGGTCTCGGCGGTGGTGATCAGGAACTTGAGCACGTCCTCGAGGCTGTCGCCTTTGGCCAGCATCTCCAGCGCGGTCTTCTCGCTCTCGAGGACCACCTCGGCGAGCTTGCGCTCGGTGATCTCCACGAGCATGTTGACGCCGCCGATGATCTCCCCCTCGTTGTCGAAGAGCGGCGTGGGGTGCGGCAGGCACCAGATCCGCGAGCCGTCCGGACGCTCGACGATCACTTCCGCGCCCCGGACCGGCTCGCCGGTCTTCAGGGTGACCGCCATCGGGCACTCTTCGTGCGGGAGCGAGCGGCCGTCCGGACGGAACAGTTTCCACGTCACGCACCACCGATCGCGCCCGAGCATGGGGGTCCGGCCGGACACGGTTTCGCACGCGGGGTTGTAGTGCGTGACACGTCCCAGCTTGTCGGTCGTGTACACCGCGGCGGGGAGGGCGTCGATCAGACGCCGCATGTTCTGCTCGCCGTTGTTGCGGTTGAAGCCCGAGAGGATGTCAAGGATCGGCTCCTCGCCGCCGTTGCTGGTTGACGAGGATGCGATCGCTGAGGTCATCAAGGGCTCCTGGGCCTGGCACGCGGGCGTGAACTTGTCGCTCGGCGGGCCGTGCGTCGGCGGTACCGTCCGCGGACGTGGCGATCCGATTTTACCAAATGTTCTTTACATCGCAACAGACGGAACGTGAATTGCTCCTAAGTGTAATGTGCGTGAATGATACATGAAAGTCTTTTAAGGCAGGCGTTTCGGGCGCGTACCGGGCGGTGTGACACCGCGTTGTTCCGCGCCGAGCCGCTGGCGCAGGAAATCGGTTGCTCCGAACGTCGCAATAGGCCTGGAGGGACTCGAACCCTCACTCCCGTTTCCGGGACGCGGCTTTTAAGGCCGCTGCGTCTGCCATTCCGCCACAGGCCCGCGGTCGGTCGTGTGTTGCCGGGGTTCAACCGGCCTTGGCGCATCGGTCGCATAAACCGAAGAGCGTGATTTCGTGGCGCTCGACCATGAATCCTTCGGGGGCGAGTTTGGCGAGGCCCCCGGGGCAGCCGTGGATCTCGAAGGCCCGGCCGCAGGCGGTGCACTGGAAGTGGTGGTGGTGGCCTTTGCCGGCCAGCTCGTAGCGCGGGGCCTCACCGGGCAGCTCGACCCGGGTGATTTCACCGAGTTCCTCAAGGGCCTTGACGGTGCGGTAGACGGTCGCCAGGGAGATGCCCGGAGCGTCGGAATCGGCCTTCTCCTGGATCTCCCGGGGGCTCAATGGGCGTCCCTGGGGGGTGAAGAGGGCCCGGATGGCGTCTCGTTGGCGGGTGGAGCGGTCCATGTGCGGGAAAGGATAGGGACGATTCCCGCCTGCGGGCTTGCAAACCCGGGGCGGGCCGCGAAACATGGGGTGTCCTGGCCGCAACCGGGTGACGACCGCTAACGCAAGTGCTTTCGTGGAGATGATAATGATCACGATCACCGACCCGCACTCCGAAGCAGTGGCCGCATCGGCCAAGTGGCAATCCCAGTCCGCCGCGGGCAACGCCGGGACGCAGCGCATCGACGAGATCTACGGGACGGACGTGTTCGACATGCGCAAGATGCGCGAGCGCCTGCCCAAGGGCACCCACAAGGCGGTGGTCGGCGCGATGCGTCGGGGCGAGCGTCTGACGCAGCTGGACGCGGACGTGATCGCCACCGCCATGAAGGACTGGGCGATCGAGCGCGGGGCGACGCACTACTGCCACTGGTTCCAGCCGATGACGGGCCTGACCGCCGAGAAGCACGACGGCCTATCGATCCCCGACGGCGAGGGCGGCGTGGTCTTTCAGCTTTCCGGTTCGGACCTGGTCCAGGGCGAGCCCGACGCGTCGAGCTTTCCCTCCGGGGGCCTGCGGGCGACCTTCGAGGCCCGCGGCTACACCGCGTGGGACGCGACCTCCCCTGCGTTCATCGTCCGCGGGGCGAACTACGCGACGCTCTGCATCCCCACGGCGTTTGTCTCGTGGAACGGTGAAGCGCTCGACAAGAAGATCCCGCTGCTGCGCTCGATCGACGCGCTGAATACGCAGGCGATGCGGGTGCTGAAGATCTTCGGCACGGACACCGGCGTGTCGTCGGTCGGTTCCACGCTGGGCGTCGAGCAGGAGTACTTCCTCGTCGATCGCAACCTGTACCACGCGCGGCCGGACCTGGCCACCTGCGACCGGACGCTGTTCGGCAATCGCCCCCCCAAGCACCAGCAGCTCGAGGATCACTACTTCGGGTCGATCCAGCCGCGGGTGCTGAGCTTCATGGCCGAGGTCGAGGACGAGTTGTACCGGCTCGGCGTGCCCGTCCGTACGCGGCACAACGAGGTGGCGCCGGGCCAGTACGAGATCGCCCCGCTCTTCGAGAACACGAACATCGCCTGCGACCACCAGATGCTGGTCATGGAGACCCTCAAGCGGGTGGCGGGCCGGTACGGCTTCGCGTGCATCCTGCACGAGAAGCCGTTCTCGGGTGTCAACGGATCGGGCAAACACAACAACTGGTCCCTCTCGACCGACACGGGGACGAACCTGCTCGACCCTCAGGACGAGACGCACACGAACCTGCAGTTCATGGTGTTCATGAGCGCGGTGATCCGCGCGGTGGATCTGCACGCCGACCTGCTGCGTGCTTCGATCTCCAGCGCCAGCAACGACCATCGCCTGGGCGCCAACGAGGCCCCGCCGGCGATCATCTCCGTCTTCCTCGGCGACATGCTGACCGACCTGGTCGAGCAGCTGGAGAAGGGGGCGACCAGCCGCACGCTCAAGGGCGGGCGGCTGGACCTGGGCGCCCGGACGCTGCCGACGATCCGGCGTGACTCGGGCGACCGCAACCGCACCAGCCCGTTCGCCTTCACCGGCAACAAGTTCGAGTTTCGGGCGGTCGGGTCGAGCGCGTCGGTGGCGTGGCCGAACACGGTGATCAACACCATCGTGGCCGAGTCGCTCGAGCACCTGGCCACGGAGATCGAGGGCAAGCTCAAGACCGACAGCCCGACGGAGGCCCAGCTCGAGAAGGTCGTCAAGTCGGTGCTGCAGCAGGTCGTCAAGGACCACAAGCGGGTGATCTTCAACGGCGACGGCTACGCCGAGGCCTGGCACAAGGAGGCCGAAGCGCGCGGGCTGCCCAACTTCCGCTCCACACCCGACGCCCTCCCAGCCCTGCTGACCCCCAAGGCCAGAAACCTCTTCAAGAAGTTCAAGGTCCTCAGCAAGGCCGAGCTGGACTCGCGGGCGGAGATCTTCGCCGAGCAGTACATCACCTGCATGCGGATCGAGGCGGAGACCATGGCGGCGATCGCCCGCCAGATGATTCTGCCCGCGGCGTTCGAGCACCAGCGGCGGGTCGCCGAGACCGTGTCCGCGACGGAGCGGGCGGGCGTGGACGCGACCGACGCCAAGGAGAGCCTGGAGGAGGTCGCCGACCTGGTGGGGCGTTTCAAGGCCCAGACGGCCGTGCTGTCCGAGCGGATCGGGCGGGTCCCGCACGACGCCCAGAAGGGCAGCCGCATGATCCGCGACGAGGTCTTCCCGGCCATGGAGGATCTGCGGACGCTCGGCGACGCCCTCGAGGACCTCGTGGCCTCGGACCTGTGGCCCATGCCCACCTATCGGGACCTGCTGGCGATCCGGTGACCGCCCGGGGGTCGGGCCTGACCCGGCACGGGCCGACGCAGACCCAAAGACGAGCCGACGCGGGCGGGTTCCTTCCGGGAGCCCGCCCGCTTTCGCGCTATCATCCTGACCTATGGACGAACGCCAAACACAGATCCGTCAGGGGGCCGGGCTCGAGGAATCGCGGATCAACACCGATCTGATCGATTTCCTCAATAAATGGAGCTCGCCGGTCCTCATCGTCATCGGCCTGATCGGGCTCGGCTGGGCCGGCCTGCGTTACATGGAGCGGGCGCGGGTGGCCAAGATCGATAACGCGTACGCGGCCTATGAGGGCGCGATCGCGGGCGGCAGCCCCGCGCCGGCGTCGCTTCGGAACATCGCCGAGGAGTTCGGGGGCGTTGGCTCGGTCGCGGAGATGGCCCTGCTCCGAACGGTGGACGTCTACCTGCGGGCCGCGATCTCGGGCATCGAACCCGGGGCCGAACTCGACTCGCTGACCGGCCGGCCGGCCAACCCGGACGACGTTCTCGACGAAGCGCGGGCGCAGAGCTACCTGTCCCAGGCTCGCGATCTGGCGGGCTCCGTCGTGGCGTCCACCGAGGGCGACGAGGGCAAAGCGTTGCTCCGCGTGCAGGCGCTGATGCGACTGGGCGCAGCCCGCGAGGGCCTCGGTTCGATCGAGGAGGCCAAGGCCGCGTACCAACTCGCCGCCGGGACGGCGTCGGCTGCGGGATTCCGTGAGCTGGCGGTCGTCGCCGAGGCGCGGGCGGCCGCGGCCGATCGGCTGGGCGAGGTCCCCGCGTTGCCGTCGCGGGCCGATCTCGCGCCGTTGCCCGGAGACGAGCTGCTCAACTCGTCCGGAGAGATCCCGATGACGCTGGAAGAGATCATGTCGATGCCCTCGATCGGCACGAACAATCCCTCGGGCGATTCGGGCACGACCGCCGGCAGCGGCGATGGTGCGCCCCCGCAGGAGCCGGTTGAACCGTCCGGAGATCCCGTGGAAGAACCCGCGGCGGATCCGACCGGCGGTGGTGAGCCGCCCGCCGGGGACGGCTCCGGCGCGCCGTGACCCCGGGGGGGTCAACCGAATCGGCTAGTCCCGGCGGCGGGCGTCCCTCGTCCGAACCGACCGATGCCTCCGAGCGTGTCGCCGGGGACGGGTCGGCTCCGCCTCTGATCCAGGCCGGGGGAAAGGTCGACCCGGAGGCCGTTCGCGCGGCCTACGAACGGGCCCGCGACGACGGCGACGACGATTATCTGGCTCGCGTGCGGTTCGAGTTGCAACGCGACCTGCAGTGCCGCCTCGACAAGTATCTGGTGACCCGCGTGACGTTTATGAGCCGCAGCGCGCTGCAGCGGCTGATCGAGGGGGGCGGCGCGTCGGTCAACGGGCGCCCGGGTAAGGCCTCGACCAAACTCCGCGGGGGCGACCTGGTCGAACTGATCATCCCGCAGCCACCGTCCGGGGAGATCACGCCAGAGGACATCCCGCTTGAGGTGCTGGTCGAGGACCAGCACCTGATCGTGATCGACAAGCCGGCGGACATCATCGTCCATCCGGCCCGTTCCGAGCTGTGCGGCACGATGATCAACGCGCTCGCGTGGCGGTTCCGGCACGTTTCCGGGGGTGAGCTTTCGCCGGTGGGCGAGGAGTTCGCCCGACCGGGTGTGGTCCATCGGCTCGACCGTCACACGTCCGGCTGCATCGTTTTCGCCAAGTCCGAAGAGGCACACTGGAAGATCGGCCGGCAGTTCGAGAACCGGACAGTGGACAAGCGGTACCTGGCGGTGGTCGAGGGACGGGTCGAACCGGTATTCCAGGTGATCGACCTGCCGCTCGGGCCGCACCCGTCGAAGGCCAAGGGTGCGCGGGAGAAGCGGGTCGTGCGGCACGATGATCTGGGCAAGCCGTCGGTGACGCTCTGCCGGGTCCGCGAACGCTTCCTGACGCCCGACGGTCGGTCATTCACGCTGGTCGAGTTGGAACTGAAGACCGGACGGACCCACCAGATCCGCGTGCATCTGTCGTACCTCGGGCACCCGATCGTGGGCGACGACATGTACGGCGGGCGGCCGTTCGAGTCCGGCGGGTTCCGCATCGACCGCCAGGCGTTGCACGCCGCGCTGCTGGCGTTCGAGCACCCGATCAACGGCGACCCGGTGGTGTGCGTGTCGCGGCCGCGTGCGGAGATTCTGGGGCTGATCGGCTCGCTGCGTGGAGTGGAGGGGGCCGAGGTGGTCCACGCCGAAGGGGCGGTCCCGTTGACCCGGTTTGGCCTCTGAGCGTTGTCGCACCGGCCGGACACGATTGCCTGGCACGGGTTCGTCGGTCGCTCCCGGAACGCTCGGCGGTTTTCGGACCGACGCATCCGTCACAGACGGTTTCCGATGACGCATATTGCCCGGTTTCACTCGCCGCGTCGTGCGGTGTTTGTGACAGTGTCGGTGGGCTGACGTGCCCGCGGACCGATCTTCGGAGGGAGCGCAACGATGCTGACGAACATGGCCATCTCGGGACTTCTCGGAACGCTTGTCCTGGCCGCGGGGCTGCCGGCGAGCGCGTCGGATACCAAGCCCGAGGCCGAGGACCAGAAGACCGCGGAGCAGGCGGCTCCCGTCGAGAACACGGCGGAAGACAAGGTGCTCGTCACCGTGAGTCTGCCGAACGGACGCAAGTACGTCATCGAGCAGACGGTCCATTCGGCCCGCATCGGCAGCCCGTTCGGATCCAGCGTGACCCGGGTCCTGCCGGACGGTTCGCGGATGAGCTACAGCACCGCGATGGGATCCACCTCCAAGTCCTCCTCGCGGGCGCGTTCGGCGTCGTCGGGCAGGAAGAGCTCGTCGGGATCCGCGGGCTCGGGTGGGAGTGTTTCGCGGCTTGGCTCTGGGGTTTCCGGGGGGAGCGCGGGGGGTGGTCGCGCCTCGTTCGGTGCGTCGGGCGGCGGCGGTGGTGGGGGTGGAGGTGGAGGCAGCAAGGCCGCGGGCGGCGGTGGGGGAGCCGCGGCGGGTGCGGCGACAACGCCTCGTGCGGCCCGCGTGGCGTTCCAGACCCCTTCAGAGACCCCGTCGGTCGAGACCCCCCAGTCGGTGCCCACCGTCGGTTCGCCCCGCTACACGGACGATGGGGCCACCGGCGGCCAGGATGTGCGATTCCACGATGCGGGCATCTCGGCCCTGGTGGTCGGGCGGACCGTCTTCATCTGGGGAGCGGAGATTGTCCAGTCGACGGCCGATTTCAGCCTTGTGCAGGGTGAGCGGTTCGCCTTCGACGGTGCGGTGGTGCGTGAGCCGCAGACGCGGGAGCCCAGCCCGGGCGTGCTGAGTACCGTCGATCAGATGTATGCTCCGCTCAAGCTCGAGTTTGCCGCGGGAACCACCACGACGCTGACGATGTTCTCGAGGGCCGACAACCCGGACGCCCCCGACCGCGATATGCGGACGTGGACTTTCCGGGTCCGGTAAGGCTGCTGCAAAGGGGATCGGCGTGATCATGGACGCACAGTCGCTCGGCGAAACCCACCGGATCGAGATTCCGCCGGCGGGTGGCGTGCGCGTGTGGCTGATCCGCGCCAGCCCGGAGCTGGCGGAACGCTCGCGGGCGGTGCTCTCGGCGGAGGAGCAAGCGGATATTGACCGGCTCGCGCGGGAGCGGGACCGGCTGGCGGCGACCGTCTCGCGTGCCGCCTGGAGGCAGGCCGCCGGAAACGCGCTTGGGATCGAACCGGGCGACGTCGAGGTCGAACGGACCGGCTACGGGCGTCCGCTCCCTCTGGGGCTCGAGCGAACCGTGACCGATCTGAACTCCAGCCATGCGTCGGATCTGGTCGGTTTGGCGGTGGGGCGGGGGGTTCGGATCGGTGTGGATCTGGAGATGACGACCGGCGTTCAGGTGGATGATCACATCTCGCACGCGGTCGAGTCGATCACGGGCCCCGCCATCGAACTGATCCAGGACCGGACTGAACGGATTTTGTTCGCATGGAGCGTGCTGGAGGCGTTGCTCAAGGCCGACGGGCGCGGCATGCACCTGAGTCCGAGCATGGTCAGCACGGAAATCCGGACCCTTTGGGGTTGGAATGCCGCTCGGGTGGCGGGCACGGCGTGGTGGGTGCGCCGATTCGAGACGCCGGGCGGATTTGTGGGCGCGGTCGCCGCGGCCGGGCCGGTGGTCGATATCGACTTCATTCGCTCAGTTTGAGATCGCCGAGAACGCGGCTTGCGCAGAACTTGCGCCGGGCTGTCGCACGGCCTGATCGGTCCGTACCTTCCTAGACTCCCCCGAGTGTGGTGCAAGATCCGGGGAAAATCGTCCGAAGTCAGGGTGAATCCCGTTCGGATGTTCCGCTGTTTGTGGACCGATGGGTCTCTGTGTTTCTGGACGGACCAGCGAGAGGATCGGCGTGTCGGGAGTGGACCACGCCAGCCAGATGGGCCCCGCCTCCGGACCGTTGACGGCCGCGGCTGTGTCTCGGTCGGTGCGGTCCTTCATCGTGCTGTGCGGGGCGGTTCGCCGGACCCCGCTGGCCCGGTCGATCGGCCGATCCCTGGTGGACCTTCCCCTCGATGACGGCACGACGCTGGCAGACAGGCACGTGGCCGGGGCCGAGGCGTTTGCCCGCCGGCGTGGGAGTGACCCGGTCCGCGTGCGGCTGCTTGTGGATGCGAACTCGGAGCCGCCGAGGGAACATGCGGGCTCAGACTGGGTGGCGTGTTCGGTCGAGCGGGACGCCAGCCCGATCCGCGGCGTCGCGGGAATTCTCTCGGACGCGACACGCGACTACGGCGACGGTGATTTCGTGGCGGTGGTGAACGGGGCTCAGTTGTTCAGGACCCCCCTGAACGAACTCGTCGATGCGATGGTCCGTAAGGAGTCCGATGTGACCATGGTCGCTTCGGCGGACGGCACACCCGTCGGGCTGTGGCTGATCCGGTGCGGCGTGCTGAGGACGGTGCGAGAGGTGGGGTACGTGGATCTGAAAGAGCAGGCCCTGCCGGATTGGCTCGGGCGCTGGAATGTGAGCGTGGTGGAGACCCAGCGTGCGTACGCGGTCCGGACCCGCACGATCCAGGAGTACCTGGGCGCCGTGCTGATGCAGGCGAACGGGGGGCACTCGGGCGCATCCGTGGACGAGGATCCGTACCGGGAGGATTGGGAGCGCTCATTCTCGGTGATCGAGCCGGGCGCCGAAGTGGACGAATCCGCCACGGTGCACGACTCGGTGGTGCTATCCGGTGCGAAAGTCGGGCGCGGGGCGGTCGTCGTGCGGTCCGTCGTCTGCCCTGGCGGAAGCGTGAGCGCGGGAACGCGGTGCGTCGGCCAAGTTGTCGCGGCAGGGGGGAGGTCGTGATGTTCGGACTGGCGCGGTACGGATGGTCCGGCCTGCAGATCGGTGCGCTCGTCACGCTGGTGGCTTTGGCGGTCTGGGCCGGCTGGACGCAGTGGACGGACATATTCACGATCGCCTGGAGAGACGAGGAGGCGAGCCACATCCTGTTGGTTCCTCCGATCATCGCCTGGCTGGTGTGGGTGCGGCGCGTCCGGTTCCGCCGGAGCCAGCCGCGCTTCAGCTGGATCGGGCCGCTGCTGATCGGGATCGGATGGGCTGTTTCCTGGGTGAGTTTCCGCAACGCGTTCCAGTTCGGGTGGCACGGCGGCGCTGTGATCATGCTGGTCGGGGCGGTCGCGTCGGTGGTGGGGCTTCGGGTGATGGCGACGTTCGCCCCGGCGTTTGCGCTCTCGGTGATGCTGATCCCCGTGCCCGGGAAGCTGCGGTTGATGATCGCGGGGCCGCTGCAGACCGCCACGGCGGAAGTCACGCGGGTGCTGCTCGAAGCCTTCGGCTTCTGGGTCGAGCGGACCGGGAACCTGCTGGTGATCAACGATGTTCCGGTGGCGGTTCAGGAGGCCTGCAACGGGATGCGGATGGTCTTCGCACTGGTCCTGGTTTCCTATGCGTTCGCGTTCACCGTGCCGCTGCGCAACTCGGTGCGCCTCATGGTCCTGCTGCTCAGTCCGCTGGCGGCCATCGTTTGCAACGTCATCCGCCTGACGCCCACGGTCGTGCTCTACGGATACTCCGACGAGAAGACCGCCGATACGTTCCATGATCTCAGCGGCTGGGCGATGCTGCCGGTGGCTTTCCTCATGCTTATCGGCATCACCCGGGCGTTGCGATGGGCGCTGGTCCCGACGTACCGGTTCACCCTCGCGCACCAGATGATGGAGAACCGGATATGAGAGGCCCGCTGGTCAGCGCGGTGGTCGGCGGCGTGATGCTGGCCGCGATCGGATTCTCGCACCGGGTTCGCTCGGATGCGGGGGATGTGCAAACGTATCACGAGACGATCCGAGAAGCGGCCGAGCACTTCCCGGTCGATTTCGGACCGTGGCGGGGCTTCGAGGTGGAGCTTCCGCCTTCGGCGACCAAACTGCTGCGGCCCAACGCCCTGGTCGCTCGGGAGTATCGCACGGACGTGCGGGGCGGGCTCTCGGCCACGCTCCTGCTTGTGCAGTGCGAGGACATCCGTGACATGCAGGGTCACTACCCGCCGAACTGCTACCCGGCCCACGGCTGGGCGGAAGGCGAGATGGACGGGCGCGCGGAGTTCGGCCTGCTGACAACCGCCAAGTACGAGTTCGTGCGCAGTGCCGGAGGGGCCGAAGGCGGCATCACGGTGTACAACTTTTTCGTGATGCCGACGGGCGACGTGACAGTCTCCATGGACGACGTTCGCCGCGCCAGCGCGGACTATCTGATGCGACCGTACGGGGCCGCCCAGATCCAGGTGGTGATCAATAGCTCCGTGCCCCGGAGTGAGCACGGGTGGGTGCTCGAACAGATGCACGAGATCGCCGCGCCGGTGCTCGAGACGCTGCTCGCCGGGGCGCCCGCGCACCGGACAGGAGACATCCGTTGAACGCCTCCCAAGTCAAGTCGGATTGGTCGGTCGAGACCGAGGAGACGCACGGCAACGCGTTGATGATCGTTCATCGGTTGCTGCGTGGGCGGTACATCGTTACCTTCCTGCTCGCGGCGATCTTCGCTGCCGCCGGGGGGTTTTTGGGATTTCTCACGCAGAGCCCGATGTACCAGTCCAAGGTCGTGATTCAGATCCAGCCGGTCCTGCCGAAGATCTTGTTCGAGACCGAGCAGAGTTCTGCGCCCCAGATGTTCTCCAGCTTCGTTGCCGCGCAGGCCGAACTCATGCAGGAACAGCGCGTGCTCGAGTACGCCTTGGCCTCGGACCGTTGGCGGACGGTCGCGGCGTGGGCGGGCGTGACGTCGATCGAGCAGTTTCGGTCGAACTTGCGCGTTCAGACGACACGGGCTTCGCAGCAGCTGATCTTTGTGTCATACGACCACGAGGACGCGCGGGTGGCACAGGCCGCCTGCCAATCCGTTGTTGACGCGTATATGGATCTGCACGGGCGGTCCTCGGAACTCGGATCGGCGGAGCGGCTGGGACTGCTCGAGACCCGTCTGCGGAGTCTGATCGGCGAGAAGAGCGCGGTGGACAACGAGATCGCCTTGGTCGCACGCGAGTGGGGCACCGACCAGCTGAGTTTGCAGGTGCAAGCGGCGTTCGAGGCGGTCAGCGAGTATCAGGATCAGAAGCAGTTGATCCAGGGCCAGATCGAAGATCTGCAGATGCTGGCCAATCGCGGCGACGGGACGGTCAACGGAGGGTTGACGCCCGAGCAGGCCGCGGAACTCGACCCGGCGGTGGCGGAACTGCTGGCGATCAAGGGTGAGCTCGAGGCCCAACGCCGTACATTCCTGACCAGCGGGATACTCGAGGGTCATCGCGACTTCCGCAGGAACAAGTCTTCGCTCGAGCAGGTGGAAGCCCAGATCCGTGAGCGCATTTCCGCAATCGAATCGTCGGTGCTCAGCGGTGAAGGTTCAGATGTCCCCCTGAGCGGGCTGGGGCTGGAGGCCCTGCGGGCCCGTCTGAGCCGCGTCGAGCAGCGCTTGCGTGAAGAACAGGCGGTCCAGGCCCGCCTGGGCCAGGCGAACCTCAAACTGCGTGATCTGAACCTGAGGCGGTCCGATCTCGAGGATGAGATCCAGCGGACCGAGCAGCGGATCGACGCGATCCAGACCGAGTCGCAGGTCGGCAGTTTTTCCGATGTTTCCGGGCGCATCAGCGTGGTGGGTTCGGCCACGCTCCCGGGTGCGCCGTCGAGCGACAAACGGATCAAGATGGCGGCCGCGGGCTTTGTGGGCGGCGGCGCGCTGCCGGTGATGCTCATGATGGGGGTGGGGATGGTCGGGCGGCGGGTCCGGTTCTCGGATGACGCGATCCTCGAGTCTGCGCATTCACGCATCGTCGGGCTCTTGCCGGACCTTGGCAAGTCGATCACAGACAGGGAGCTTGCGGAAGCGTCGGCGTTTGCGGTTCACCAGATCCGGTCGCAGCTGCAGATCCTGTTTGGGCGTTCGGGCAACAACGTGTTCGCGGTGACGAGCCCCGCGCCGGGCGACGGTAAGACGAGCATGATCATCGCGCTTGGGCTGAGCTTTGCCGAGAGTGGTGACCGGACGCTTCTCATCGACCTCGACCTGATCGGGCGCGGCCTGTCGCTGCATTTCGGGCACCCGTCCGCGCCCAGTCTGGCCGACGCGGCCGCAGGCAGGGCCGATCTCAATGCGCTCGTTCACGAATCACGTTTTGAGCGTCTGAGCATCCTTCCCGCGGGGTTGGGTGACGAACTCCGTATCAGCCGGCTGAGCCCCGATGTCGTCCACCGCCTCGTGGAAACGTTCCGCGCCGAATACGACACAGTTCTGATCGACTCAGGTCCGATCCTTGGTTCTATCGAGGCGGGTCTGCTGGCTCCGTCCGTGGACGGAATGCTCATGGTGGTCGGGCGCAACCAGTTGCGCCCGTTGGTCAAGCGTGCGGTCGATCAGATCAACTCGGTGGGTGGGAGGGTCGTGGCAACGATCTTCAACCGCGCGTCGGTGCAGGAACTCCGGCAGTCATCGAGCAGCATGTCGGTTCACTTCTCGCGGCAGGCGTCCCGGCAGGCCGCCGAGCAGGCGGCGTCGGGGAGGACCTCGATCGGTCCGCTCGGCGGCACACTGATGAGCAATGCGCAGGAGTCGCGAGGGAGCGAACCGAGGGGGGACGGCGCATGATCGCGACCGAGTCGGGGCCAACCACGCCGACCCTGTGGGGGTATACGCCTGCGCAGCTCCACGCCCGCTACTGGGCCGCGCACGGCGTGCAGGTTGTGCCCGTGGGATCCGGTGTGGACATCAACTCGCACGCCGAGCTGTACCTGCTGGTCGAACGGTGGCGCTTGGTGATCATGCCCTTGCGCAGAACGCTCGACACGCTCTGCTGGCTCAAACCCGATCTGCTGCTGGTGAGACTGACCGACAAGGCCGTCAACGACTACCGCGAGCGCGTCGAATGCAGGGCGGACGGTCGGTTTCTGCGATTCAGGCGGATCTACGACGGGCCGGTGAGCCGGCTGGCCCGGGTCGCTTTCACAAGCGACGCGGACATCGCCAGAGACTGGGCAGCCCTTTCATCCGATCTGAGGCCCTGGCACGCCGTGCGGCGGATCGTCCCGCACGATCTACGTGCGGCGATCCGGGAGGACGGGCGGATTTATTCGTCCGACCTGGACCGGGACAACGCACGGTTTGTCCGCGACCTGGCGGAGACATGGCGCCGGCCCGATGCGACGGTCGCCCGCGTCCGCCGCATCGGACGCGAGGGCTGGGCGGATCGGGACGCCCCGGAGTCCGCGCCCGAAGCGATGACAGGACCGCTCTGGATCGGCGCCGGAAGATCGCTCACCGGTGCGGTGGTGGCCGTCGGCCCCGCCGTCATGTGGGACGACCCCGAGGCACGTCCCGAGCCCGAAGACCTCTCGTTCCAGGACATCGAGTCCAAACCGGCCTGGTCCGAGCGTCGGCTCGAAGAGGCGGCCCCGTACACCGGCAGCGCGCTCAAGCGCGGGTTTGACATCGTCTTTGCGCTGGTAGCGTTGGCGCTGACATTGCCGTTGTATCCGCTGATAGTGCTGGCGATCTACGTGGAGGACCGTCGCCCATTTTTCTTTTCCCACGAACGCGAGTCCATCCACGGTCGGGTGTTCGGATGCCTGAAGTTCCGGACGATGTTCCGCAACGCCGAAGAGATGAAAGCCCGGTTGCAGGGGGAGAACCGGGCGGACGGGCCTCAGTTCTACATCGAGGACGACCCAAGGATCACCCGGGTGGGACGGTGGCTGCGCCGGCTCCAACTCGATGAGATCCCGCAGTTCCTCAATGTGCTGGTCGGGCACATGTCGGTTGTGGGTCCGCGTCCGAGCCCCTACTCGGAGAACCAGTACTGCCCGGGTTGGCGGGAGGCACGCCTGAGCGTTCGCCCCGGTGTGACCGGCCTCTGGCAGATCCGACGCACGCGGGCGGACGGAGCGGATTTCCAAGAGTGGATCCGGTACGACATCGAGTACGTCGAACGGGCGAGCTTCTGGCTTGACCTCTATATTGTGTGGAAGACCGTGCTGCTGGTGTTCAGCGCACTGACCCGAAAGTGAGCCGAGGGAGGATCCATGGGGCTCAGACCAAGAACGGCACGCAGGCTGGCGCTCGTCGCGAGCCTTTTGTTTCTGTTGGTGGGGGGGGCGGCCGCGTTCTACACCATCCCGAAGCTCCAGAAGTCGCGGCAACTCAGCGGCTTCCAGAAGGAAGGCCTGGTGGCGCACGAGGCGGGTCGGCACAATGAGGCTGTCACAAAGCTCGGTCGCTATCTGCGGGCCATGCGGGATCGCCCGGTCGATCCCGAGATCCGGCTAGCGTTCGCCCGCTCCCGGGCGGCCTGGGAGGTCGGCGATGGCGGGCAACTCCTCGCGGCGATCGCTGTCTATCGCGAGCACCTGCGGGAGCACCCCGATGATCGGGCCGCCTCGGGCGAGTTGCTCGAACTCTTCATCAGGACCGGCGCATGGACCGAGGCCCGCGATCTGAGCGTCCGGCTCCGTCCGGCCGAGATCGATTCGGCAGGGGCGGAGGATCTGGCGGTGCTCCGCCATGAGGCGAGAGCCCGCGTCGAGCTCAACGCCGCGGATCCGTTAATCGTTCAGATCGAAGACCGCCTGCTCGCGGCTGACCGCCCAACCTTTGAGGATGCCTGGCGCGCGTTCCTGCGGTCCGAACGTGCGGGGGACAACGAGCGTTCGGCGGCCGTGCTGGACCGGTACGCCGAAGCAAGCCCCGATTCCATCGGTTCGCGCTTTCTCAATGCGTTGTACGGTGCACGCGACCTCGAACCCGATCAGACCATCGACGCGTTCGCCCGGGCTGTCAATCTCAATCCCCAAACCGGGGAATGGACCCGAGAAACACAGTTCGAGGATCCGGAGCTGGTTCGGATCGTTGTGCGGACCTTTGACATGGCACGTCGGGGCGATCTGGCGATGCGGGTGCTCGAGGCCGCCGCGGAGGATCCGGCGTCTGAGTTCGGAATCGCGCTCGTCCGGAGGCTGTACTGGTCCGGGTCAAACGATCGGGTGCTCGCCCGCGCGCAGCAGGTTCCTGAGGGTGTCGCGGCCGCCGATCTGAACGGGTACGCAGCGATGATCGCCCTGAACCGCGGCGATGCGACACTCCTCGACGAGCTGCGTGCAAAGCTCGAGGCATTCGACTACGACTACCGGTCCCAAGGTTGGCTGCACGCGATCGCGGCCGCCCGATCACTCCGCGACGGCGAGATCGTCGAAGCACGCACCAAGATCACCGAAGCGATCGACAGATACACGCTCGAGCCGACCTTTCGATTGCTGATCGGTGACGTGCAGGACCGATCAGGGCGGCTCTCGGACGCTCTGGAAGCCTGGTCGATCGCCGAAGAGCTGGCCGAACCGTTCGTCTGGATCGAGCCAGGAACAAGGGCCGTCGCCGCCCTGCTCAGGGCCGGACGCCTGGTAGAGGCGGGGGATGCCGCCCTGCGCATGGTCGATCGCTCCCGTAGCAGTCTTCCTGCGGTGGTGCTGCTCGTCCAGACCGACGCGGTTCTGGCCCGGGCCGGCGTGCTGGACCCTGCTAGGGCCGCACGGTCGCTCAATGCCGCAAAGTTGATCCGCGACGAGGTACTCGCGGACAAACGTCCGGAGTTCTCTCTGATCATCGCATCGCTGGAGGGGGCCGTCGGAAACACGGAGGCGGCCCGCGCCGAACTGTCGTTGCTCCTCGATGGGACACAGACTCCCGAAACGGTCGCTGATGCAATCGCGATCGACCAGGCATTCGGCCTTGGCTTCGCCGATCAGTTGGGACCGATGACCCTGCCGGACCGCGTGGACGATCCGAGCGCGGCCCTCCGCAGCGCGCTCAACCATGTGAACGGGCCGGCAGACGGGCAAGAGGTCCGGGTCAGCGAAGCCCTGGCCATGATCGACGCCGGTCTGAAGGGCTCATCAGCGGCGGACCGCGCCGCTTGGCTCCGCACAAACGCGGTGTTTCGCGACGCCGTGAGAGCAGATGGTGCCGCCGCCGCCTGGAGGAGTGCGATCGATGCCGATCCCGCGAATCTTTCTCTTCGGATGGAGGCCATCGAATCGAACGCGCTGGGCTACGACGCGGAGTTCGTCCAGCGGAACATAGATCAGATTGTCGAGATGACCGCGTCCCAGGGGCGGACGCTTCCTTCCAGACTCAGACTGGCGAGGGCCAAGTCCGTCTTCGGACGTGAGCCCACACGCCAGCGGCGCGACGAGGCGATCTCGATCGTTCGAGCGGTGGTGGTTGCAGAGCCTCAGAACATCGCCGCCAGAACGATGCTGGCGAATATGCTCCAGTTCCCCTGCCCCCCGACCGTGAGCGGCGCGGACCGGTTCACGCCCGATCTCGCGGGCGCAGTCGAGCAGTACGTCGCTGTCGCGCGGCTGATCCCCGGATCCGAGGCGTACGCATACCTGTTCAAAGCGGCCGATCTGCAGATTACGGCGGGGAACGAGGCCCCGGCAAGACAGATGCTGTTGGACATCTTCTCGCGTGCCCAGGGCGACGTGGCGAGCCAGCAGCGTGTTGCCCTCGAGGTGAGCCGTCTGGGTGATGCGCAGACCGCCGCCCGATTGCTCGGCGAGTTGTACGCTTCGAGCCAGGGGCCAACCCGGGTTGCGCTCGGCCTTCAGTTGGCGCAGGTCGCAATCGCTTCGAATGATCGGGCCCGCGCGGAATCGGTGCTCAGAGACATCATGAGCGCGCCGTCGATGTCGTCAGCACAACTCGTGGACCTTTCGCAGTGGCTTCGAAAGATCGGACTGCCTGCCGAGGCCGACCGGGTGCTTGCCAATGCGGAGAATTACGGCGTTGCTGGTCGTGAAGCGCTGCTCGCGCGTGCCCGAGCGGCCGCCGGGTCGGGCGATGCCGACAGCGCCGTTTTGATGCTCATCGAGGCGGCCGAGCAGAGCGTCGAGGATCCTGAGATCTGGCAGGCGTTGGTCCGGATCCTCGTTGATCAGGGCAAGTTCCAGGAAGCATCGGATCGGGCCGATCAGGCGCTCGCGTTGTTTCCGGAGAACGATGAGCTCAGGTACTGGAAGCAGATCGCGCTCAACGACCCCGCCGCCGCCATCAGAATCATGACTGCCAGGCCGGAGACCGACGAGGCGCTCAAGCTCGCGATCGAGCGGGTGGAGTCCTACGATCGGCGGCGTGAATCACTCAACAGAGCACAGAGACTCGCCGAGTTGAAAGAGCTCTCCGCCACATTTCCTGATCAGCCGGCGGTCGTGAAGTTTTCGTTGCGGGAACGCATCGAACTCGCGGACGACGCATCCGAACTGGCGGACGCAACGATCGCTGCGTCGCGTCGGTTCGTCGGAGACGAGGATCTGCTCAGGATGGCCTCGGACGCCACATTCCAGGCCGGTCGATTCGCCGACTCGATCCGAATCGCGACCGATTGGCGGGGACGCACGCGAGGCTCGCCCCTGCAGCCCGATCTGTATGCAGCCCAGGCGGAGCAGGCTCTTGACGATCACGCGGCCGCTTTGTCCCGGATGCAACCTTACCTGGAAAGCGCGTTGCGCGCCCCCGACGAGAGTTTCAACGCGATGGTGCTGTTCCTGCATGGCAGGTCGGCGCTGCGAACCCAGAGTGAGCCCGCTGTACGGGCCAGGCTGGAGCCAGTCGCGCGTCGCTCCGAG
The DNA here is from genome assembly GCA_963975575.1 of uncultured Phycisphaerales bacterium. Taxonomy (GTDB): domain Bacteria; phylum Planctomycetota; class Phycisphaerae; order Phycisphaerales; family UBA1924; genus UBA6054. The sequence goes on from CAXBHL010000001.1 coordinate 1,028,120, forward strand.
CGATTCCGATCGACCGTATGGCTCGAGCTCGCGGCGATTCACGTTCCCCAGGCGTCCGCGGCAGCGGATTGGCTCCGCTCCGCCGAGCAGATGGGCGTACCCGGATCGGAAATCGCCCTGGCGGAAGCTTGGATGGTGCTCGCCCAGCGCTTCCCCGACCGCGCGGCTGACTTTGCCTTCAACGCAGTCCGAATCACGGGCTCAGCGATGGAAGGCCAGGTGGAGACGACCCGGCTCATCACCACGGCGGCACGTGCCCATCTGCTCTGGGCCGACGCTTTGACCGGCGAGAAGGCGATCGAGACGTACAGCCTGGCGGAGACCATTTTTGTCAGAGCCGCCCAGCTCGAGCCCGGCAATCCCAACTACCGATTCCAGGCCGCAGCCGCGGCTTCCAGGGCCAACCGGCCTTACGAGGCAGAACGCTACTACCGAGAGGTCGTCGAAGACCCTGCCACCCCCTCCGATCTTCTCGCGGCGGCCCGCAACAACCTGGCGGGTCTGCTGTCGCTGGTGAATCCGAACCAGCAACGCCTCCAAGAAGCCCTGTCCCTCGCCGATCAGGCCGTCGCGTTCGGCCCCGTCCCGGCATTCCATGGGACGCGTGGTTGGGTTTTGCTCGGACTGGGTAGAACCGCGGACGCGGCTTCGGAGTTTCAGGAGGTCGCTCGATTGGACGGCAACTCGGTTGAGGCTTGGGCCGGACTTGCGGTTGTCCGGGCCGCCTCGGGAGCTCCTCCGGAACAAGTCGCCGAAGCGCTCGGCAAAGCGCGAGAACTCGCCGCGGTTTCAGGCCCGATCTCGTCAGAACTCCGTGCTAGGCTCGATGCCGCAGGGGTACGATGGGAGTCCGATAACGAATGAAGCTCGGTCTCAGGATCTTCGAACCGAGGCCAGGGCCGAGTCCAAACGGGATCTGCACCACATCAGGGTCCAAAACAGCGAAAAACGCTCGACATGGGTCAACTTCCTGATTATGCTGATCTGGCAGGGAAGGGATAATTATCCGGGTTCGTCGTGATTCCGCGGTCTGAGGATCGCTTTCCCTCGAAGGAACTAGTGGGTCTCGCCCGACCGGCGAGCGACGGAATCCCTCCTACGGGGAAGGTAGGCGGGACGCGTCAGGGGACCTAAGACAGGTTTCCAGCCCGGAAACGCAGTGCCGGGTGACGCGTGGGGACATTGGATTCTGAAGCATGCGGCGTAACCGCACGAGAGAGGACAGCATCATGATGAAGACAATCGTTTGCAGCGCGGCCCTGTTGGCCGCAACTTCGGGAGCCGCACTGGCTGCCGATTTCAACGCGGCGTACAACAACGTGTTTAACGGTCAGGGCGGAATCACCGTCACGACCAACGCGGGGACCGCGAGTCACTCCGGTGGTCATATCCAGTTCGTGTACGGTGCAGGCGGCTCGCCCGCCGGAATGGCTGCGGGCCAGTTTGTCGGCCCCGCCGGCAGCACGTTCAACACGTTCTGCGTCGAAATCGGTCAAGGTGTGACCACCGCGCAAAAGGGGTGGGACATCGTCGACTTGGCGTCGGCACCCAACCCGACGACCGGCGGCGCGAATCCCAACAATCCCAACAGCTATGGCCCGTCCATCGCAACCGCGATCAAGAAGGTCGTCGCCGCAGCAATCGGTCTCGATTGGATCCATGAGGATCTCTCGCTTGAGAATGCGACCACGGCAGAGCTCGCGGCGATCCAAGGCGAGATCTGGGCTGCCGTTTACGGCAACGCCAGCTACGCCGGTGGTGCTTTGAGCACGGCCGCCACTACGCTCGCGAACACCGTCACTGCCGGCACCTACGGCAGTTCCGTCAAGGGCCTGCGTGCGATGGTCAACGGCCAGTTCCAGGACCAGCTCTATGTGGTCCCGCTGCCCCCGGCCGCGTTCGCTGGCCTGGCGACCCTCGTCGGCATCGCCGGCGTGGGACGTCTCCGCCGCCGCTGATCACGCACGATCTTCGGCTACTACGGTTCGATTCACGGGAGGGCCTGCAGGCCCTCCCGTTGTTTTTTGTGCCTGTTGCGTGTCTGATTCCTTGCACGCGGGAAGCAATGAGCAACGCCGGGAAAGGCTGCCGTCACGGCTCTCGCTCAAGACGCCGCAACACCCCGGCGAGCGCGATCGGCCAGGGCATCAGGCTGCCGACGAGCCGTTCAGTGTTCGAAACGTCCAGCGTGCTGAAAGCAGGTCTGGGCGCGGGTCGTGGGAACTCGGCAGTCGTGCAGGGATCGACACGGCATTTCGGCGCAACGACGCCTGCGATCGCGGTCGCCAGACCGTGCCAAGTGCACTCCCCAGAATCGGTGGAATGCCACGTCCCGTTCGCCCCATGCAGATAGAGCGACAGGGAAGTCGATGCAAGACCTTCTGCCGAGGTCGGCCGCCCGCGCTGGTCATCGACCACCCGGAGTTGATCCCGCTGCATGGCCAGCCCGGCGATGGTGCGGACGAAGTTTCTGCCCCATGGCGCATATACCCAGCTCGTGCGAATGATCAGATGGGCGTCGGGCAACTCCCGGCGGACGGCCGCTTCGCCCGCCGCCTTCGATCGGCCGTACGCGTTGATCGGCTCGATCGGTGCATCAACCGGGTAGGGCGTCCGGGCTTGACCGCTGAAGACATAGTCCGTGCTGTAGTGGATCAGGGTCGCCCCGACGGCCGCGCATCGTCGGGCCAGCAGGCCCGGGGCGGCGCCGTTCGCCCGGGTCGCCGCCGCTTCGTCGCTCTCCGCGCCGTCGACATCCGTCCATGCCGCCGCGTTGACCACGAGCCGATCGCCGGCGCGAACCATCTCGGCCACCGATTCGGGTGAGTCAAGATCGAACTCCGGGCGGGCGGCGGCCCGGAAGGGCACGCCGTGGGCCGTCAACAGGCCGCACCAAGAGCGTCCGACCATGCCGCGGGCACCGAGCACGACCGCGCCATCCGGCATGGGGCGACGCGGCCCGACCAGTTGGGATGGACCGGGACTCAACGGTGCTCGACCCCCCACGGAAAGCCGGGGAACGAATCAGGTGCCCGGCGTTCTTCGTCCGGCGCGGCCGGGTCGTAGGCGTGGGTGACATAGTACAGAAGTCCCGCCTGGGTGTCGCCGACGGTCGCGGCCCCATGCCACAACGGTGGGGGGATGACGAGCACGCCGGGTCGCTTCTCGCCGATGACGATGGACCAGGCCTTGCCGGCGTCCTGGTCGTACACGCCGACCTTGATGTGCCCGTTCAGGCAGATCCAAAGATCGGTTTGTTTGGCGTGACGGTGCCACGCTTTGACCACCCCGGGATACTGCACGGAGAAGTTGATCTGTCCCTCGGCGGACATGACACCGTGGAGTTGGTTCATCAGTGACCAGCCCCGGTCGTCGGTGTAATGACTCGATGGCACGAAGAGGGGGGCCCGTGCCGCCTTGGCCTGGTTGAACGCGTCGGCGATGCTGCCGTCAAAGCGGCCGGGTGGCTGGGTCTGCACTGCTCACTCCTCTTGTTGCGGGATCTGTCCGGATTGTACGGGTGTCCTGGCGGGGTGGTGTGCTGTGGTGGCGTCCTGCCGGAATCTGGGAGCGGCAGACCGGGGGAGCCATGAGCGGAGCGAGACAGCTGTCGTGGAGAGCACGCCCGCCGCGACCATCATGAGCGGGGAGAAGAACGCGTTCTGGAGCGAGTCACCGGTCGCGATGGCCATGGCGAGCATGAGGGCTACGACTCCGGCCATCTTGGGATGGAGGAGGTACCTGGCCGGCGTTCGCAGCGTGACGAGGATGGCCGGCAGGCACAGCATGCCGTACAGACCCACGATGCCGAAGAGCCCGTACTTGCCGAAGGTGATGAGCCAGAGGGGGTCGACGGCCGTCGTTTGCTCCCCGGCGTCGTCGAAGACGCGGAACCGGTTGTGGCCGCCCCAGCCGAAGAAGATCTTCCTCCGCGCCTTGTTCCCGAGTTCTTCCTCTTGGAACACCCGGGCCGAGAACGACTCCGCCCGCTCGCTGTCGATGAACTGGTCGACCAGTTCGATGACCACGACGGGGCTCCACACGTTCGTGATCCGCAGGGCCAGGTAGGTCGGCGTGGCGATGGCGAGCGCCAGCAGCGCGAGCCGTGTTCTCGTGGTGCGCGTGACGACCGCCACGAGACAGGAACCCGTCAGCAGCGCGATCGAACCGAGCGACCTCGAGATGAGATTGACGACCACGAGGACGGCGGTCTGGGACTTGAGCGAAACCCCGAACAGGTGCCTTCGTGTCCCGGTCATTGAGAACCAGATGCCGATGATGCCCCCGGTCGCCAGCCAGGTGCCGACCTCGATCCCGTGGCGGAACATCAGCGTGGGGCGGTAGCCTCCCAGGCGTTTGGCCATGTGGAACGGCGCCGCGTGGGTCCCGTAGACCCAGCGGTGCAGTTGCGGGCTCAGGCGGATCTCCACGAGGCACAGCGGCACGATGATCAACGCGGCGAGCAGGATCGCCAGTGCGCAATCGCGGACGTCGTCCAGGTCTTTGACGAGCACGCGTCCGACCAGATAGGGGGTCCCCCAGACGATGATGCGTCCGTACAGCTCGGAGCAGGCGTCCCACACGCCCAGGCCGTTGGCGAGCGAGCTGAAGAACGGGCCGATCATGCAGAGCAGGCAGAACAGGTCGATCGGCCGGGGGCGGAATCGCCGGATCAGATCGCCCCGGAAGAGGAGCAGCCCGATCAGCACGCCGTAGCTGACCGAGAAGTCCTTGGTGAACGCTGGGATTCCCGGGAGGTTGATGCCCGCGCGGGGTGAGAGCAGGATCCACCCGGTCGCGATGGCGAGACAGACCCCCCGGGTGCTCCTGTCGAGCATGATGATCAGTGGCGCAACCACCAAATTGCCAACCAAAAATGTGAGTCCCAGAGGATTCATGAGAGTTCTTTGATCATCATTAGCGAGTTTCTCATTCTACCGGCATGGCTGTAGCCCATTGTCTCATAGATTGTTTGGGCTCGGGCGTTTCGCGGGTCCACATAAATCCTTACCAGACGGGTGCCGCGATCGCATGCCATTCGTTCGCACGCCTCAAGCATGCTGCGGCCGATACCTCTCCCGCGGAATGATGGGTCGACTCCCATCAGTGCGGCGAAAAACTCGGCACGAGATCCTTGATCTGCAACGGGTTCGTCCCTTTTGTCTTGCGGGCTCACTTGCTGAAGATTTGTTGATTGAAGTTTCAGTTTGGCAAGCTTCTTCAGTCTTGATCGCAAAACTTTGGGGCGTAACAGCATAGTAAGCAGTTTGACAGATCGGGAGTTGGGCCCAATTTTTTCATAATAGTTCCATACTTCTTCGTTATCAACATAAATAATAAATGCTTCAACGCGGCCATCGGAACGCAACACCAGTACGTCGCTTTCGTCGGCCAGGATGATCGATTTCCACCATCTTTCGATGATGAATCGAGGGGCGTTCCATTCTGGCGCGCTTGCGAAGCAGACCTTGCCGATCTCTGCGAGTCTGGGAATGTCTTCGAGGGTTGCTATAGCAAAGTTGTGCTGATCACTCATGAGCTTGCCCCCCCGATTGAATGCGACGTCTGGATTTAAGCTGCCGCTCATAAATCTGTTTGAGTCTATCTATAACCTGATTCTTCGAGAACTCCCAATGGTGGCAACTTACCCGTTCGATCGGGAGGAAAGTCGACTTGAACTTGCCCGGTGACCCACGATTAGAGATAAAATCGTAACGCTTTAGGCCCCGCTTCTTGCACAAGAGCATCGTTTTCCAATGCAGCAAGTTGTTTGGGGCCAGATCGAGCCGGCTCGCGAGGCTGCCGCCCGCGAAGTACATCGCGGTTGTGCGGTCGTGCGGAATGATGAGCGTGGCGACCCGCTCCGATTCAAGGAACGCCGACGTGACGAGCAACTCGCCGCGCCGGCGAAGGTGCGACTCGATCTGACGCAGGAACGCGAGGCTGTAGGGCGGTCGCTGGTTGGACTTGGCAAACACTTCGGTCGCCATCTGCCAGAACGAGTCGATGTAGGCTTCGTCGTTCTCTTCGCGGACCTCGAGGCCGTTCTTCTCTCCCTTGCGGATCCGGGTCCGGCAGGTGCTCTTAAGATTGTCCCAGAGCGCTTGTTCCGGCAGGGTCAGGTCCATCTCAAACGTCTCGAACTCTCGGGTCTTTCTGAAACCTAGGGGGGACAGGTCGACGCCCGTGTCCATCGTCCGGGTGGCGACGAACGCGGGGCGGCGCACAGGGCTGGCTCTCATCATTGTTGCGACGGCGCCGGCTTTGTCGGAGCAGGCCGGCAAGAAGAGGGGTCCCAGGTAGGCGGTGTTCCAGCCGGGCAGCGGCGAGCCAGCGACCCGGATCGGGCCCTTGCGGAGGATTGCGATCGGCCAGAGCGCGAGCGGCCCGTTTTCCGAATCGAGCACCAGGCGGCGCATCGGCGCCCCGGTGGTCGCGTCGAGGGCGGCGAGCCACCCGGAGCGGTGGTACACGGTCGCGTGGTCTGCGGCGTCTACCAGATCGTCCCAGTCCTGATCGGTGTAGATCTCGCGCACCGTCTGGGTCATCGGACCGACTCGCGGAGTTGGGCGACGGTGACGAAGCGCAGCCCGCGCTCACGGCCCTGGCGCACCAGTTCTCGGGTGAGGTGCAGCACGAAGTCGCGCCGTTCGGGCTCGGCGTGGTGGCAGTGCATCAGGATAACGGGGCCGCCGGACTCGAGGAGTGTGCGGGCCCGCTGGTCCGGGGGTGGCAGGTCGTCGGTGGTGTCGTTGGCGGCGGCCGTCCACCAGTCGACGCGTCGTCCCGAGGCGTACATGCCGAGCACCGTCGGCAGGCTGGCCTTTCCGAACGGCGGCCTGTAGGGCGCGTCCTGCGGGACCGATTGCCGGAGTGTGGCGTACCCCTTGCGAGCGTCGATGAACTCGAAGATCGGGCCCTTCTTCCAGGCGTTCTTGTGCGAGTGCGTGTGCGTGGCGAGCTCGTGTCCGCTGTCCCGCACGCCGGCGAGCGCGGAGGGATGCAGGAGGGCCCGGAAGCCGACCAGATAGAAGGTGGCCGGGACTCCGAGTTCGCGGAGCAACTCGAGCACCGCGGGCGTCGTGGTGTCGTCCGGCCCGTCGTCGTACGTCAACGCGAGCATCCCGCGGCCCTTCCGACGCCAGCGGGCTGTCTGCCGTGCTCGGATCAGAAGAGGTAGAGCGTAGCAGACTGCGACGCCTATTGCGGTTCCGGCCGCGACGATCCCGAGCAAGGCCGGTGCGGCGGCGAGCAGCGGGGCGGCCGGGGCTGGGGGGGCTGGGTCCATGGGTCGTTCCGGCCCGATCGCGGAGGGGTGGCGACAGAAACACACGCGGGCACGCCCCTGCGGACGTGCCCACGACAGTATCCATCGGTTGTTGGCCGGGGGGGGCTTCAGTTCGGAGAAAGGGCGTAGCCCGCGCGGATCCAGTCCGCGGCGGCGGCCGCCGTCAGTTCGGGACGCCAGTTCCTGCGGCTGAGCTGACGGGCGGCGTTGAGGAAGGCGGTCTCGTCCGCGAAGCCGAGCTCCCTCGCGTAAGCGCCCAGGTCCCGGGAGGGATCCACAAACGTCGGGCTTTGCAGCCGGTCGGTCCCCACGTTGGGCAGGTTGTTCCAGTCGCTGAGGGTCATCGTCTGGTCGGCGGCGCGGAAGACGCGGTCCTGCGTGCCGATGTTGACGATGGTGTTCGAGTCGAACTGGATGTTCTCCGGATGACGGAGGTAGACCACCTTGAAGTCCGCGGTTCCGGGCGCCCAGATGTTGCCGCGGAAGATCACGTTGCTGTTCACATCGGAAGAGGTCTTGAGCGAGATTCCGGTGTCGCCGGTGTTCCAGCCGTAGGTGACGTTGCCCTCGAAGAGCACGTTCCGGGCGAACCCGCCGAGGGTAAACGCGATGATGTCTGAATCGCCAGCGGGTGCGTGGGCGATCACGTTGCCCGTCACTTCGACGTCTTCGAGCCTTTCGGTCCAGATTCCAATTCCGCCATCGTACCGCGAGAGAGGTCCGCCGAGCACGACGTTGTTCCGGATTGCGCCAGTAGAAATGTTGTCGTCGTCGGGATAACCGAACCGCAAACCCATCGGGTTGGCGTATATCAAGTTGTTCTCGGCGATCGCTCCGCTGCGGAGTTGGACCCCGGCGGCCGCGGCCCGCGAGGTGATGTTCCCGCGGAAGATGACTTCGCGCACCCCGCGCTGGACATACACGTTCTGCTTGAAGGTGTTGGCCCCGGCGTCGGGGATGTTGTCATTCCAGCCGTTGTGGTCGATGACGTTTTCTTCCATCAGGGCGCCGACGATGTTGTTGAGGAAGATGCCCTGGGAGTGGCCGTCCGACGACCACGAATCGACGATGATGTTCCGGCGGATCGCGACGTTGGAGAAGCCGTCTCCCTGGCCCTCCACGGTGATGTTGTCCTTGAAGCCGTCGATCAGGCAATCCTCGATGAGCAGGTCCTTGCCGGTCGAGAGCCACCGGATGCCGCGTGAGGCCGATGCGCCCGGTCGGTTCGCCTCCATGTGAAGGCCGACGATCGCGACGTGGGAAACGTCCTGCTGGTACGGAGAGCCGATGACCGATTCATCGGTGACGACGATCTTGGGGCGTTCGTCGGACTCTCCGAAGGACGCGATGACCACCCGTTCGTTCACGGAGCGTCCGGAGAGGTTCCAGACGCCGAACGACTCGTTCCAGGTGTCGCCCCGGCGCAGGAGCATCCAGTCGGGCTTGCCGTCGCGCATGGCCTGCTTGGCGCGGGCGATGGTCTTGACGGCCTGGGCGGGCGAGCGTCCACTGTTGCGATCGTCGCCCTGTGAGGATGAGACGAAGACGAATCGGGTGTCCTCGGCGGGCTGGAGGATGGTCCAGCCGGCGGAGTTGTACGTCTGGGCGTGGGCCGCGGAGGGGAGTCCCGCGGCGACGAGCAGCCCGAGGGCGACTCCGGCGAGAAGCCGCTTCGGAGTGTTCGCTGCATGTTTGGTTTGGAGCGTTGTCATCGGGTCAGTTCCTCCGGGCTGGCATTCCACAAGCGGTATGGTCGATAGCGAAACGGCCGCGTGCCACCGATACCCTCCCGGATTCCCAGAATCTCCAGGTTAGCCGTATCGGCGCAGTCGGCAGAATCGGAATGATCGAACCGCCTCCATACGCTCATCCGGACATCGGGGTCGGAGAGTTCCCATCCGAGCCTGAATGAACGCGGTTCGGATGGCCGATATCCCTTTTCTAGGGTGGTTCGGACGATTGGAGTCGGATCGATCCCGCGTGCCACCGTGGCACGCCGTGGCGATGAAAGATTCGGTTTGGGTGAGGCGGGTCGAATGGGTGACCAGAAACAAGCAGAAGCCGGTGATCGCCGGATGTTTCTGGCGATCTGCTCGCCTGCGGCGCTCGGAGGAGCCGGTCATGGGCGGTGACCCGTCGCGCCGATTGCCCGTGGCGGTGGTGGTGCTGAACTACCGTACCCCTGATCTGGTGGAGGGCTGTCTGCGTTCGCTGGGCGGTCAGATGGCGGCGGGGGAGCGGGAGGCGATCGTGGTCGACAACTGCTCGATGGATGAGTCCGCCGATCGGATCGAGTCGGCCATTGAGCGGAACGGGTGGTCATCCTGGGCGCGCGTGGTGCGGTCGCCGGTGAATGGCGGCTTCGCGGCGGGCAACAATGTGGGCGTGCGCGAGGTCGATGCGGAGACGTACGTGCTGCTCAACTCGGACACGATTGTGCGGGATGGGGCGCTGGACCGGCTGCTGGCGATGAGGTCGGGTCCGGTCGCGATCGCGGGCCCGTCGTTGGAATGGCCGGACGGTGAGCGTCAGATATCAACGTTCCGGTTCCGGACGCCCTTGACGGAGTTGATCTCCGCGGGGCGGCTCGGCTCGGTCGGGCGGGCGTTCCAGGGGCACGTCGTGGCCCGTGAGCTGTCGGAGTCTGCGGACGATCTTGATTGGGTCAGCTTTGCGTGCGTGGCGATCCGCCGGGAGGTGTTCGATCGCATCGGTCTGCTGGACGAGGGGTACTTCATGTACTTCGAGGACATGGACTTCTGCCGGCGCGCGAGAGAGGCCGGGTATCGGGTCGGCTACGTGCCCAAAGCCCGCGTCGTGCATCTTCGCGGCGGAACGAGCGAGGTGAAGCGGAACACGCAGCGACGGGAGCGGCGTCCGGCGTATTTTTATAGCGCACGAGCTCGCTACTTCCGCAAGTGGTACGGCATCGCCGGATGGGTGCTGGCAAATGGCGCGTGGACACTCGGCTGGTTGCTGGCGGTGCTGCGGGGTAAGTCCACCGCGGTTCGTCGCGAGTGGATAGATATCTGGTCAACGAGCGGCGGGAGATCACCGCGACCGCGGGAGACGCGGACGGCGGGTCACGGAGCGCCGAGCGGGGTCATGGATGGATGATCCTTCACATCTTCCGCGGTTTGTCATCATCGGCGCGATGAAATGTGCGACCACGACGCTGCACGACCAGCTCGCGCGGGTGCCCGGTGTCTACATGTCGAACCCGAAGGAGCCGAACTTTTTCTCGGATGACGAAGCCTGGGCGAGGGGGCTGGGCTGGTATCGGGGGCTTTTCTCGTCCGCCCCGGGCGGAAGCGTGTGCGGCGAGTCGAGCACCCACTACACGAAACTGCCGGACTATCCCGGGACGGTTGAGCGGTTGGCTGGAGTGATCCCGCATGCGCGGTTCATCTACGTGATGCGGGATCCGATCGACCGGCTGGTCTCGCAATACATCCACGAGTGGTCGGTACGCCGCATCAGCGTTCCTATAGATGAGGCTGTCCGCCGACATCCTGAGTTGATTGACTACTCGCGGTATGCGTTCCAGATGAAGCCGTGGCTCGAGCGATTTGGCCACGATGCGGTTCTTCCGGTCTTCTTCGAGCGGCTGACCAGCCACCCGCAGGCGGAGTTTGAGCGAATCTGCCGCTTTGTCGGGGTCAGCGTCGCGGGGCAGTGGGACACCGGGCACGACCGACGGAACGTTTCCGCGGCCAGGGTACGACGCCAGCCTATACGCGACGCTGTGCTTTCGAACCCCGCCCTGACTGTGGTGAGGCGGCGGTTGATCCCGACGTCGGTTCGGGAACGGATCAAACGGCAGTGGCGGATGGAGCATCGCCCGGAACTCTCGGAATCCGTCCGCCGATGGTGCGAAACGCGGCTTGATCCCGATATGGCTGAACTGGGGCAACTGCTCGGCCTTGAGGTTCGCTGCGAAGGGTTCGCCGATTCTGTGCGTCGGCCGGAGAAGTCGCCGGACTGGGCTCAGAGAGGGGCGGAGGCATGAGCGGCGAGGGTCTGGAGTCGGTGGGAGTCGTCGTCATCGGTCGGAACGAAGGCGAGCGGTTGGAGCGATGCCTGCGATCGATCCCGGCCGCCATTGATCGCATCGCGTACGTCGATTCGGGCTCCACGGACGATTCCGTCGGGTTCGCCCGCTCCCTCGGGGTGCTCGTCGTCGAACTCGATCTTTCCATCCCGTTTACGGCAGCGCGCGCCCGCAACGCCGGCATCGCCGCGCTGATCGAGCGGTGGCCCGATACGGCGTCCGTTCAGGTTGTCGACGGCGATTGCGAGATTGTTGACGGGTGGATCGAGCAGGCCGCCCGGCATCTCTCCGACCACCCGAAGTGCGCGGTGGTATGCGGGCGGCGACGGGAACGGTTTCCCGAATCATCGATCTACAATCGGATCATCGACCTCGAATGGGACACTCCCGTGGGGCCGGCAAGATCCTGCGGCGGCGACGCGCTTCTTCGCCGCGCCGCGTTGGAAGAGGCCGGGTGGTACCGCGAGTCGATGATCGCCGGAGAAGAACCGGAACTCTGCTACAGACTGCGTCGGCTCGGCTGGTCGGTCGTGCGTCTCGACGCGGAAATGACGGTGCATGACGCGGCCATGAGCCGCTTCGGGCAGTTCCTGAAGCGGGCCAAACGGGCCGGCCACGCGTACGCGGAGAGCGCCGCGCTCCACGGAAAGGGATCAGAGCGATTCGGCGTCAAGCAGGTCCGATCGGCCGTGCTCTGGGGTGGCTTGCTGCCGATCGCGGCGGTCGCCGCGGCATGGTGGACAGCGGGATTGTCCGTTCTCGCCTTTGCCGCGATTCTGCTCGTTCAGTATGGCCGGATTCGGCGGCGAGGAATGCAACGGGGCAGGCCCGCACGGCACGCCTCGCTGGTCGCGACCGCGACGCTGGCGTCCAAGCCGGCTCAACTCAGCGGCGTGGTCCTGTACTGGTTTCGTCGGCTTACCGGCAGGCGATCGCGTTTGATCGAGTACAAAGCCCCGAGTAAGCGGGAGAGATCCGGGGTGGCCGGTGGCTGAGCAGACCTGTGTTCTCTACTTGTCGGGGACGTTGCCGACACGCTCGGAGACGTTTGTCTACCGTGAGATCTTCGCGCTCCGCGAACTGGACGCGCGGATCGAGACGGCTTCCGTCCACACCCCCGGACGCGGGCTGGGCGATCCCCGATTGCACGAACTCGCCGTAGAAACAACGGCGATCTACGCACGGGGCCCCCTCGGAATCGGTTCTGATGCGGTTGCGGCCACTTTGCGGAAGCCGTTCCGATCGGTCGCTACGCTGGCCTTGGCGATCGCGGACGCCGCGTTCTCGAAAGACGTGAGGGGCAGGAGGCGGCTCAAGGTGCTATGGCAGTGTGTGGCCGCAATGTCGCTGGCCCATCGGGTTCGTGACCGGGAAATCGGACATGTTCACGCCCACATGGCGCATGTGCCGACGACCATCGGCATGTACGCTTCGCGCCAGCTCGGCGTCGGATTCAGCTTCACGGGTCATGCCAACGACCTGTTCCCGAACCGGACGTTGCTCGCGGAGAAACTCCGCCGGGCCGTGTGGGTCAACTGCATCTCGGACTGGCATCGCTCGTTCTACCAATCCATCGTGCCGCGTGCGGAGCGGGACTATCCGATCGTTCGGTGCGGAGTCGACACGCGATCGGTCCGTCCTGTGAACACGCCGCGGGGGGCTGTGCTCGAGGTGCTCGGGGTAGGTCGCTTGGTGGAGAAGAAGGGCTTCGACGCCTTAATCGTCGCGGCAGGAAGGATCGCTGCCGAAGGCGGCCCCGCGATCCGGGTGCGGATCGCGGGGAGTGGACCGGAGGAGCCGAGGCTCCGAACACTCGTGGATAGTCTCCCGCCGGGTGCGCGTGTGGAACTGTTGGGAGATACTCCCAACGACCGCGTTCTCGAACTCATGACTTCTTGCGACGTCTTCGTGCTTCCCTGCCGAGTCGCCAACTCGGGCGATCGTGACGGGATCCCGGTCGTGTTGATGGAGGCGATGGCGCTGGGTCGCTGCGTGGTGTCGGGCAATCTGGAGACGATCAGAGAGTTGATCGAGGACAAACGCTCCGGCCTGATGGTCAGCCCGGGAGATCCCGAAGAGGTTGCGCACGCTCTCCGGAGTTTGGCCAATGATCGCGGGCTGGTCGAGAATCTGGGGCGATGCGGGAGAGAGCGCGTCGAATCCGAGTTCGACGTGACGCTGAACGCAAAGCGGATCCTCCTCGCCATGGCGGATCACGGGATAGGTTCTGTCGGAGGAGTGATGTGACCGGTTTTCCCCGCAGCTATCTCGTCGTGACGCCATGCCGAGATGAAGGCCGGTACCTGGGCACCACCATCCGAACGATGGCGGCCCAGAGTGTGCGTCCGAAACTCTGGGTCATCGTTGATGACGGCTCAACCGACGACACGCCGGGCGTGCTCGAAGAAGCAGTCCGCGAGCACGAGTTCATCCGAGTGGTGCGCCGAGAGGATCGGGGCGAGCGAAAGGTTGGTCCGGGTGTCATCGATGCCTTCTACGCTGGGTTGGATTCCGTCGATCGGAGTTCGTTCGATTACCTCTGCAAAATGGACGCGGATCTCGAAATCCCGCCTCGGTACTTTGAACGATTGATGGAGGAGATGGACAAGGAGCCAAGGCTGGGCGCGGTGTCCGGGAAAATGTTCCTGCGCGACGAGCACGGACGGCTCCACCATGAACGCCGGGGCGATGACCACGCCGCCGGTCCCACGAAGTTCTACCGAAGCCGCTGCTTCGAAGAGATCGGCGGGTTCGTCCGAATGGTGGGCTGGGACGGGATCGACGGGCACATGTGCCGTCTCAAGGGGTGGATCGCCCGTTCGATCATGGACGACGAACTCCGCGTGGTTCATCTCCGACAGATGGGCTCGAGCCACAAAGGCCTTCTGCACGGGCGGCTCCGCGGCGGCCAGGGCAAGTGGCGGATCGGGTCGTCCCCCTGGTACCTGCTCGCGACCGCCGTTTACAGGTTGGCCGATCCACCGTTTGTCATCGGTGCCTTCGCGATGACCGCCGGATACTTCGGTGCGATGATTCGGCGCATCGAACGCATGGATGATCCCGAGTACATCCGCCACCTGCGACGCTACGAGTGGCGGACACTCTTCCGCGGAAAGACTCGCACACTGCGAGAGTACGACGAGCGGATCCGCGCTCGTACCCCTGGGGAATCACGATGAAGCGTGCAAGGAGCCGGCCGAAGGTGCTCGCGGTGGCGAGCGGGGGTGGGCACTGGGTCCAGCTCATGCGCCTCCGGAGTGCATTCAATGACGCCGATGTCGTGTTCGTGACCGTTGAGCCAAGCTACCGGGATCAGGTTCCAGGATCCGAGTTTCGGTTGGTGTGCGACGCGACACGATGGAACAAGTTCAAGCTCGTCTTGCTTCTGTTTCAGTTGATGGTGCTGATTGTCCGTGAGCGACCCGACGCCATCGTGTCCACCGGCGCGGCGCCGGGGTATCTGGCCATCCGTATCGGTGGGCTGATCGGTTGTCGCACCCTCTGGATTGACTCGATCGCGAATGTCGAGCAGCTCTCGCTCTCGGGTCGGCGTGCGCTCAGCCATGCCGATCTCTGCCTGACGCAGTGGGAGCATCTCGCCTCGCAAGACGGGCCCCGCTTTGAGGGAGCAGTTCTGTGATCTTTGTGACCGTCGGACATCAGATGCCATTCGATCGGCTTGTCACCGCGGTCGACGCATGGGCCGCGCGGAACGCCCGGGACGACGTGTTCGCCCAGATCGGCGAGACTTCGTACCGGCCCGGGCACATTCAATGGGTGGCCAGGATGGATCCCGACGAGTTCCGGGATCGGGTGGCGGCGGCCGACGCGATTGTGTCGCATGCAGGCATGGGGACCATCCTGACGGCGCTCGAACTGGGCCGGCCCATCGTGGTGATGCCCCGGGTGGCCCGGTTGTCGGAAACCAGGAATGACCACCAGGTGGCCACCGCGGTGCGTTTCCGCGAGTTGGGCCGAGTCGCCGTGGCGATGGACGAATCAGAGATTCCGGCCGCGTTGGACGGGCTGGGCGGGTTGTCGGGCGGCGATAGAATCTCGCCCGAAGCCTCCCCGCGCCTGATCGACGCGGTTCGGACCTTCATTCTTGGGGGCGTTCGCCCGATCTAGACTGATCGACCCAGAGCCACGTCTGGCGGCGAAACCGGTCAATGTAACGCAGCAGCCGCGATGCGGCGAACGGATTGAGATGAGCCAAATCAGCACGAGCCATGCGACCGAGCTCCAGCGTCAGATCGATGAGCGAACCGCCGTCGTCGGTATCATCGGCCTCGGCTATGTCGGCCTTCCCCTCGCGGACGCACTCCACGGCGGGGGGCTCCGGGTCCTCGGTTTCGACGTGGATCAACGCAAGGTGGACCAGCTCGGCCGCGGCGAGAACTACCTCAAGCACCTCGGTGCCGACATGACCACGCGGCTGTCCGCGTCCGGCAGGTTCGAGGCGACTGCACAGTTCGACCGTCTCGACGAGCCGGACGTCATCCTCGTCTGTGTGCCAACCCCGGTCGGTCCGCACCTCGAGCCGGATCTCTCCTATGTCATCAAGACCGCCGAGGCGATCGGCAGGCGTCTGCGGGCGGGCCAGTTGATCGTGCTCGAATCGACGACCTATCCGGGCACGACGCGGGAGGACTTTATTCCAGCGATGCTCGCCGCCGCCGAGGAGCACGGCCGGGGCGGTCTCGAGATCGGCAAGGACATCTTTGTTGCGTTCTCGCCCGAGCGAGAAGATCCCGGACGCAAGTCGCACACGACGACCAGCATCCCCAAGCTCGTCGGCGGCGTCGATCCGCTCTCCACCCAGTTGGCCTGCGCGTTGTACGCCCACGGCGTGCAGCACGTGGTGCCGGTCAGCTCGGCCGACGTGGCCGAGGCCGCCAAGATCCTCGAGAACGTGTTCCGTGCGGTGAATATCGCCCTGGTCAACGAGCTCAAGGTGGTGTTCGACACCATGGGCATCGATGTGTGGGAGGTCATCGCCGCCGCGTCCACCAAGCCCTTCGGTTTTATGCCTTTCTATCCGGGCCCCGGCTTGGGCGGCCACTGCATCCCGATCGATCCGTTCTACCTCACCTGGAAGGCGCGCGAGCACGGTCGCACGACACGCTTCATCGAGCTCGCCGGAGAGATCAACCGGAGCATGCCGGAATGGGTCGTCGCCAAGACGGCCGAGGCTTTGAACGAGGACTCGAAGTCGGTCAAGGGATCGAACGTGATCGTGATCGGGCTCGCCTACAAACCGAATGTCGACGACACCCGCGAAACGCCCGCGGCCGAGATCATCGAGCTGCTCGCGGCCCGCGGCGCGCGGGTCAGCTACCACGACCCGCTGGTCCCGGAGTTCCCGAACATGCGTGACTACCAGTTCGACATGTCCTCCGTGCCGCTGGACGAGTCGACGCTGCGGGGCGCCGACTGCGTGCTGATCGTGACCGATCATGAGATCACGGACTGGAACGCGATCGCCGAGCACGCGCCGCTCGTGGTGGACACGCGGAACGCGATGCAACGGGCCACCGTTGCGCCGAGAGCACGGATCGTCAAGGCCTGACGGGGGAGACGACAGCGCGCATGCACGACGGCGACCAGCCATCCGCATCCAGCGGTCCGACCGCGGAGGCCGGTGCCCCCGCGGTCGCCCACGCGGTGTTCGAGGCGGTTGCACGGCGCTGGCCGGACCGTGTGGCCGCGGTATGCGCGGACGACCAGGTGACCTACGCGGAACTGGATAGCTGGGCCGACGCGATCGCGACCGCGCTGCGGGAAGCCGGGCTGCGGGATGAGGAACCGGTTGGCATCGCCTCGCCGCGATCCATCGGGCAGGTCGCGGGTGTGCTCGGCGTGCTCAAGGCGGGCGGGGCGTACGTGCCGCTGATCGCCAACCAGCCGTCGGCCCGCCTGATCGCCATCGCGGGTGACGCCGGCTGCCGAACAGTGCTCGCGGACGGTGCGTTCCCGCGGAGCCTCTTCTCCTCAGTCGAACGGGTGGTCGATCCGGACGCATTCAGGCACGTGAAGGGGGCAGGCTTCGGTCTGTCAATCTCGCCCGACCGGCTGGCGTACATCATGTACACGTCCGGGTCCACGGGGCGCCCCAAGGGTGTGCTGATCGAGCACTCGGGAGTCGTCCGTCTGGTGCGCGGCCAACGCTACATGCCCTTCGGGCCGGACTTTCACTTCCTCTACGCAGGCCCACTGTCCTTCGACCTCTCGACCATCGAGATTTTCACGCCGCTGCTGCACGGTGCCAGGCTCCTGATCGCGGGCGAGGACGTGCTCTCACCGGGCACGATACGCCGGTTTGTCGAGCGGGAAGGCCTGAAGGGCGTCTGTGTCTCGTTCAGCCTGTTCCGGGCGTTGTTCGAGGCCGATCCGGGCGCGTTCGAGGGGATCCCGGTCATCGGAGTCTGCGGCGAGCCCGCTGATCCGCGCGTGATCCGGCGAGCGCAGGAGCGGCTTCCCGACGCGTCTTTCTACAACGCGTACGGCCCGACCGAGTGCACCTCGCTCACGACCACACACCAGATTCCTTCTCCCGTCCCGTTGGACCCGCCGGTGGTCCCCATCGGGGTACCGCTGGAGCGGATGCGGGTCAGAATCGTGGACGAGCGGCTTGAGGACGTGTCACCGGGAGCAACCGGAGAACTGCTCATCGGAGGGGTGGGCCTCGCCCGCGGCTACCTGAACGACCCCGACCTCACCGCCGCGCGGTTTGTGGGATCCGGCGAAGGCGGCGCACGGTGGTACCGATCGGGTGACCGTGTCCGCATGATGCCGGACGGGGCCATCGCCTATCTCGGCCGCGCGGACGACCAGGTCAAGGTCCGAGGCCAGCGCATCGAGCTCGGCGAGATCGACGCGGCGTTGGTCGCCGACCCTGCGATCGAGTCCGCGGCCGCGGTGGTGGTGGGGGAGGGCGAGAACGCCGTCGTCGCGGCCTGCGTGGTGCCCGCGGGCCCGCTCGAGCGGAGGTTCGATCTGGACTCCGTGCTGGAGCGGGTCTCCGACCGCCTCACCCGGGCGATGTTGCCGGCGCGCCTGGTGCCGGTTTCCGCCCTGCCGATCAACCGGAACGGAAAGATCGACCGGACCCGTGTTGCCGCCATCGCGGCCGAAGCGATCAAGGGTCCGTCCCGCGATGCGGCACGCCCGTTGGATGACCCGCCTCGTGGACCAGCCGAGGAGGAACTCGCCGAGATGGTGTCGGGCGTCCTCGGTGGCCCGCCACGCGGGATGGATCTGACCTTCCTCCAGGCCGGCGGAAACTCCCTTCACGCGATGGTCCTGTGCATGCGCGTGCGGGAGCGGTCGGGGGCCGATCTGGACGTCCCCGAAATCCTCACGGCACCGAGCCTCCGATCGCTGGCCGCAACCATCGCAGACCGAAGGTCCACCATTCGGTCGCGTGCCCCCGACGCGATCACTTCCGGCCGCTTTCCCATGTCCCCGGCGCAGCTGCGCCTGTGGACGATCCAGCACATGGATCCGAAGTCGGCCGCGTACAACATCACATACCGCATCGAGTTTGCGACTCGCCCGGATCCCGGCACGCTCGCCGCGGCGTGGCAACGACTCCATGAACGCCACGCAGCCCTGCGGACCCGATTCTCGAACCCGGGGGACCCGTCTCCAGCGGCGGAACTCCTGCCCGACATCCGATCGATCGTTTCCGCCATCACGCCCGGGCGAGACTCCGACGGGGCCGTCGCGGTGGAGTGCACACGGCCGTTCGACTTGGCGAAGGCCCCCTTGGCCAGGCTGATCGTCCGTGACGGGCCGGACGGTGCGGACGGATGGCTGGTGATGCACCACGTCATCTCGGACGCCTGGTCAATGGAAGTCATACTGCGTGATCTCGCGGAGATGTACCGCGCGATCGAGTTAGGGACTCCCGTTCGGCTCCCGTCCGTGGGTAAGGGCGTGCCGGCCCACGCCGCACGAGCAGAATCCGATGACGATTCGGCAGCCGCAAAAAAGCTGGCGGCGCAGGCCGCGTCGGAGTTCCGAGGCCTCCCGCACACCGGACTCTCCGAGACGACAGCGATGGGTGGGGTGCCGCGACCGGAGGCCCGTACGGCGGTCCGCCAAGTTTCGCCGGATCTGCGTGCTTCGGTTGACGCGATCGCGACGCGTCACGCCGTATCACCCCACGCGGTCTGGCTCGGGCTGTACGCCGCGTGGGTCTGCAAGATTGTCGGCCGCTCCGACGTCGCGATCGGGCTCGCCGTCTCCACGCGGGACATCGGCGGATTCGAGAACGACGTCGGCTTCTTCGTGGAAACCGTCCCGGTGCGGATGAGCCTGCGCGGGATGACCACCGCTCAGATCATCGAATGCGCGGCCGACGCGATGCGTCGGGCCCAACAGCGGCGGCGGATCCCCTTCGATCTGCTCGTTTCAAACCTGGAAGATCACCCCCCGCTGATGCGCACCCCGATCACGGACGTGTTCTTCAACCTGATCGACCGTGCTCCGATCGCATGGCCGCCGGCCGGGGAGTCGATCATCCGGCCGGTCTGCACCGAGCAGGACAACGGGCTCGCACGATTCGACCTGCTCGCCACCCTCTACCGAGACGATCCTGACGCAACGCTGACGCTTGCGGTCCGGGAAGGGTGCGCCCCGGCGGAGTCCGGCATCGACATCGAATCATTCCTGTCCGACGCCGCAACACGGCTCGCGGACGAGGATCGGGCGGCGCGGATCGAGTCCTCGGCCACCGTCCGGACGCGCGGAACCGAGCCTGATCGGTCCGGCGATTCGGTCCTGATGCCGGGAACCCCGCAAGGGCATGTGCTTTACACCGTGCTCTCGGTGTTCCGAGAGGTGCTCGATGCGCCGGGCATGACCGAGTCCGACGACTTCTTCCGCCTCGGCGGCAACTCGCTCAAGGCGGTCCGCGCGTTGTCCATGCTCAGGGATCGATTGGGGGTCGAGGCCTCCACGGTGATCATCTTCAGCGAATCGACCCCGATCGACCTCGCACGGGCGCTGCTGAAGGGGTCCTTCCGCCCCGGCGCGAACCTGGCCTTCCGCATGAGCCCCGGTTCGGATGAATATCCGTTCTATCTGCTCCCGGGCATCGAAGGAAACCTCATCAGCTTCGCGCCGCTCGTTCGTCAACTCGAATCCGAACGCGGGTGCATCGGCCTCGAGTACCCGGGGCTCCAGGCCGGGAGCGAGCCTCTGGCTTCGATCCCGGACATCGCGTCCCTGTTCTCGAGCCTGATCCGTCCGCCCGACCCCGGAGCCCCCGCACCGGCCCTGATCGGGTACAGCTTCGGCGGCGTGGTCGCGTACGAACTCGCGATGAACTACCAACGGCGCGGCCTTGCGCCCGGCCCGCTCGTTCTGGTGGACAGCTACCTGCCGGAGAGCGTTTCGTACAAGTCCAGGCCGCAGCGACTGGCCATCTACGCCCGGGCGGCGGTGGGGATTCCCACTCGTGCGCGCCTGCGTTACATCCGCCGTCGTGTGCTCGGGTTCTTCGAGGGTCGCCGCCAGCAGCGCGAGGAGATCGCACGCCGATCGGGCCCCCTCTTCGAAGCGAACCGCGCCGCGTTGGGCACCTATCGGGCCGCGGAGCCCTACCGCGGCCCCGTGCTGATCTTCCGCGGCCGCCGCCCCGACTGGATGATCACCCAGAAAGACGACGGCGCCAACGGCTGGCGCGCCTGCGTCCAAGGCCCGATCAGCGTGGTCGAATGCGACGCCGAGCACAGCGAACTCCTCCGCGAACAGCTTGCCCCGCGGGTCGCGCAGCACATCGCCGAGTGGGTCGCGCGGTTCGACACATAACTCAAAGGATCAGCTCCTGCGCGAGCGATTCCAGGGCCGATCGGAGCACCCGGCACGAACGACCGAACTCCTCAAGCGAGATCCGTTCCTGTGGCGTGTGATCCAGCCCGCTGTCGCCGGGCCCGTAGGCCGCGATCGGGCATCCCCAGATCGGGGCGACCACATTGAGGTCGGCGGTCCCACTCTTGAGTTTCGGGCGCGGCGACCCACCCTCCGCCCGGATGGCTCCGGAGATCGCACGCACCACCGCGTCGTTGCGATCGGTCGCGAAGGCGGACTCCTGGCCGCGCCAGGACACGGTGCCTTGCCCGTCCGCCAACGTCCCGAGCCGATCGGACAGGGCGTGCGGATCCAGCCCGGGCGGCAGGCGGAATCCCGCCTCCAGCACCGCCCGCTCGGTCAGTCCGTCGGACGTTGAAGAGAAGGACCTGATCCCGGCCTGAATCCGGTCGAACGTGCGCGCGCGACCGACGTTGAACGTTGCGGCCTCAGCCAGAACACGCGTCCACCACGCGATCACCGTATCGCACGCGGACAGATCCGGCCCGGCGCTGTGGGCACCGTCCCGCTCGCACACGAACCGGCCTAGCAACCGGCCCTTGTAGCCCAGCGTCACGCCATCCCATCCGCTGGGTTCGCCGATGATGCAGGCCCGGGGTCGCAACCGGCCTGCGAGAAACCGGGCACCCGGTGAGCCGGCCGTTTCCTCCCCGACCGCGCCCGCCACGGTGACCCGGACCCCCTCCGGCAGCTCCGCCGCGGACGCGCCGGCGAGCATCGCCGCCAGCGGCCCCTTGGCATCCACGCTCCCGCGCCCGTGCAGCACCCCGTCCTCGATCCGGACCGGGATGTCCCCCGGCACGGTATCGATGTGCCCGAGCAGGACGATGTGGCACCCGCCCTCCGCGGACGCCGCGCCGCGATGGGCCAGGGCGTTGCCGGCCTCGTCGATCTCTGTCCTAAACCCCATCCCCGCGGCGTGCCGCACGAACACTTCCGCGGCCCGCCGCTCCGCCCCGGACACACTCGGTGTGGCCACCAGCTCGTGCAACAGACGCACCGCCGCCGTCGTGTCCACTCCCCCAGTCGCGGCTTGGGTCACGCCGGCACCCCCGCCCCCGTGAACACGGTGCCGAGCCCGGCGCGAGCCCGACGGATGGCGTCCGGACCGATCGCTGAACCGATCACGACCCGATCGACACCCCCGGCCAACGCTTCCTCCGCCGCCAGCACCTTGTTCTTCATTCTTCCCAGCGCGAACTCTCGGGCGTCTCCGATGCGTTCGGCTCGGACGCAGCGGATCAAAGACTCCGGATCCGTCACGTCCCGCAGCAGCCCCGGGACGTTGGAGAGCAGCAGCAACTCGTCCGCCCCCAGCGCCGCCGCCGTCGCCGCCGCAGCGCGGTCCGCGTCCACGTTGATGGCGACACCCTCCGGCGTGATCGCCGGCGGGGTCAGAACCGGAATCCGGCCCGCGTCGAGCAGCATGCCCAGGAACCCGGCGTCCACCGACTCCACCCGGCCCGAGAGGTCGTCCCGGACGATCACCGTCTGCCCGTCCTCGACCGCCCGGATGGCCGACTTTCTTGAGCCGGTCCAGATGCCCGCATCGATCCCGCTCAGCCCGACCGCGTCCACCCCCAACGCCCTGAGCGACTCGACGATCCCCTTGTTGATCTTCCCGCAATAGACCATCTCGAAGATCTCGAGCGTGCGACGGTCCGTCCTCCGGGACGTGTGCCCGCCCGGGCTCGTGATGGTCCGGGCCGGGTGGCCCAGGGCCTCGGAGATCACGTTGGTTTCGTGCGAACCGCCATGCACCAGCACCGCCCGCACGCCGTCCCGCACCAGTTCCGCGAACTGCGCCGCGATCGGTCCCAGGTCGATCCCTTCCCCGCCGCCGATCTTGATCACCACCGTTGTCATCGTTGCGCTCCTCACGCCGGGTGCAGCCCCGGGAACCAAAGTCCGTCCGTCTCGTTGACGCCCAGTGCGAGGTTCATCGACTGCACCGCCGACCCCGCCGCGCCCTTGACCAGATTGTCGATCGCGCACAGCGCGACGATCCGCCCAGAGCGTTCGTCCACCGCGAATCCCACGTCAGCGTGGTTCGACCCGACGACCACCCGCGGATCCGGGAAGCGATTGGGACCCGACCGATCCGCCACCAGCCGCACGAACGGTTCGTCGGCGTACGACCCGCGGTACAGCTTCCAGACTTCCTTGGTCTCCACCTGACGAGTCGGCTCGATATGGGCTGTGCACAGCACGCCCCGGACCATGTCGATTGCCGTGATTGTGGCGTCAACGTCGATCGGTCCCAACGACTGCGCGACCTCGCCCAGGTGGCGGTGACCGGACGCGGAATAGGTCCGCGCCGTCCGGGCCCGCACCGGGTGGTGCGATCCCGCGCTCGGCTCCGCCCCGGCCTCCGACGACCCGACCTTGACGTCGCAGATCGCCCGCCGGATCAGCCCCGCCCGCGCCAGCGGGAGCAGGGCAAGCGTCATCGCCGTCGCGTTGCACCCCACCCCGGAGACCAGCCGAGCGCCGGGCAGCCGTTGTCTGGACACCTCGGGCAGCCCGTATACGGCCTCGACCAGCACTCCGGGGTTGGGATGCGTCTCTCCGTACCACTCCCGGTACGACTCTCCGTCGTTCAGGCGGAAATCCGCCGAAAGATCGATCACCAGCGGGGCCAGATCCATCCAGCGTCCGATGTCGCCCGCGGCCTTCCCGTGCGGCATGCACAGAAAGAGCACGTCGCACGCCGCAACCTCCTCCGGGTTTACGAACGCGATGTCAGAATGCCCACGCAGATTCGGATGCGCCCGGTGCACCGGCTGGGTCGCCAACGAACGCGAGGAAACCTGGCCGATGTCCACGCCCGGGTGCCCGAGCAGCAGCCGCAGCAACTCGCCGCCGGTGTACCCGCTGCCGCCCACGATCGACGCCCGCACTGTCACGCGTTCACCGCCCCAGCAGCTCGTGCTGTTTCTGCGATGCTCACCGCGTGCCGGGCCACGTGCCCCGGGATGTCCACGCCGGTCGTCTCGATGCTGTTGCGAAACTCCATCGAGTGGTTCAACTCATTGATCAACAGCCCCCGGCGCGGACATTCGAGCACGTCAATCGCTACCACGTCCGCTCCAACCGCGGCCGCCGCCCGGCGGCACAGCCCTCCGAGTTCGCTCGAGATCTCAAGCCCCGACGCCCGCGCCCCCCGGGCTGTGTTGGTGACCCAGTGGGCACTCGCCCGGGCAATGGCCGCGATCGGCTCGCCGCCCACCACAAACACCCGGATATCCCGCCCCGGCTTGTCGATGTGCTCCTGCACGTAAAAAACGCCCTGTCCGACCGACCCGAGCGTGTCCCGGTGCTCGATCACCGCTTCGGCGGCGTCGCGGTCGTTGACCCGCGCCACCAGCCGGCCCCACGATCCGACCGTCGGCTTGAGCACCGCCGGATACCCGATCCCCTCGACCGCCGCCAGCCCCGACTCGGCGCTGGTCCCCACCAGAACCCGCGGCTGCGCCACTCCGGCTTGAGCCAGCGCGATCGAGGTCATCAACTTGTCCGAGCAGATCTCGATCGACCGCCCGGGGTTCATGCAGCGGATGCCGTGCCCCTCGAGGATCCGCACGCTGGTCAGCGAGCAGGTCAGGCTGACGGAACGCTCAACGACCAGGTCGAAGCCGGCCCAGTCGCCCGGGCTCTCCAGATCGAACACGGCGTCTCGCAGATCGACCGGGACAACCTCGACGCCGATCGATTCGAAGGCGTCGAGGAGCAGGCGTTCTTCGACGCGCAGGCGGGTGTAAGTCAAAGCGATGCGCATGGGGATCCTCGTGGGCGTTGGTCATGGGGGAGCGGACGGCCGGCGGGATTGCCGGACCCGGTCAGTTCACACGATCGCAGGACGTGCCGGCGGGCTTACTCGCCCCAGTCCTCTTCCACCTCCGGCGCGACTTCCAGCGTGAGCGGGCTCAGGCTGGTGACCTCCAGTTCGGCCCCGCAGTCGGTGCACCGCGCGATCTGCCCGTTGAGCGGCTGGCGGTCGAAACGCACGGCGGCGTCACATTCAGGGCAGGCGGCTTCGATGGTGGTGGCGGTGGTCATGAGCATGCTCCTTGCAGACAGAGGGTTATCAGGGAAGTACAAAAACGAAAACACCCCGGGCGGGTGCCCGGGGTGCGGTGTGCTCTTGGTTCTGGCTCGGGTTCTTACCCCGCTCCGACCGCAGCCACCATCACAGCCCGGACACCCGAGGTGTCTTTGGCTTTGGCGGCTTTTTTGGACGAGGCGTTGATCATGGGAGTCGGCATCATGCTAACGGGAGGTCATCGTTTGTCAAATCGGCGATTCCGAACCACCGGCGCCACTCGAAGAAGAAACGAAAGCGGCGGAGACGAAGGCTCCCCGCCGCGTGGTGATCAACAAACCGGAGATCAGCCGCGGCGCCGGCGAGCCGCGACCAGTCCGCCGAGACCGAACAGGCCCGCGGCTCTGCCAGCACCACTTCTCCCGCGGAAAGCAGATCTTGGCGATTGGTTGAAATGCTGTCTCAGACTTGGGAGGCTGTGCGAAAACATCTGAACACTCGATCAATCCAAAAATAGGGTCAAGGCCGGATGTAGCAAGGTCGCGGCTCCGATCCGGAACGGCCCCGCTCCGGCCGGGGTGCCGCCGCAAATGGGTCCCCCGAACCCAGACCCGCCGATGCCGACGCGGGCGTTCGGCCCGGCGCAAGAAAAAGGCCCCGCTTTCGCGGAGCCGGTTCCAAACGCGGGCGGAAGGATTCGAACCCTCAACCTCCTGATCCGTAGTCAGGTGCTCTATCCAGTTGAGCTACGCCCGCTCGATATGTGGCCCCTACGGTACGCAGGTTTCCCGGGGCTGGCAAGCGTTCCGCCCCTCCGATCCGACCCCCGGCGCTTGATTTGCCGCGCCGGGGGGCAACAATCACGGCCCGGGACCAGCCGGTCCGCGGGGGCGGCAAGTCCGTCCGATCTCACGACTTCGGGAGGCCCCCGCCTCCCTCCAGACCCCGACCGACGAAGGAACTCAGGCACCATGGCCCACTCGAACTCGGCGAAGAAGCGCGTCCGTCAGAACATCAAGGCCCGTGCCCTGAACCGCTGGCGTATGCGTGCGATGCGTGTCGCGCTCAAAGACTTTGCCGACAAGATCGCCACCGGCACCAACGAGGAGGCCACGGCGGCCTGCCGCGAGGCGTCCAAGATCGTCGATCGCACCGCTCAGAAGGGCGTGATCCACCGCAACCAGGCCGCCCGGCGCAAGAGCCGCCTCAACGCCCGCCTCAAGGCCAAGGTCAAGGCCTGATCCGCTGATCTGATTTCCGGGTCTGCGGCGTCCCGCACGCCGAACCCCGCGTTTGACAAACTCCGACCCGGCCGCGAACATCGGCCGGGTTTTTCTTTCCCGATCCCGATACTCGGGCCTCACAGGCAGCCCCGATCCGCCGATCCGTCCGACATCACCGCATGAGCGTCCGCCCGAACGAGTCCGGTCACAGCCCAGCCCGTCCCGGGCCGCGGCAGCTCGGCTACTTTGGGCTCTCGGCCCGCCCACTGCACATCCTGGTCTTCCTCATCCCCGTCATCGTGGCCGCCGAACTCGGTACGCTGGGATTGGGTGGCGAAGGAATCGGCGCCCAGCTCGCCGCCCACCGCATGCTCGTGCGTTTCTTCGAGCTCTTCGGCGTGCTGGGGCTTCACCTGCCGGCCCTGGCGTTGGTCATCACCCTGATCACGCAGCACGTGATGTCCCGGGATCGCTGGCGGATCGAACCGATCGTCCCCGCCGCCATGGTGGTCGAGTCCGCGTTCCTGACCGGGCCGCTCCTGATTCTGGTGCTCCTGCTGCAGCCCTCGGAGACGGCCGCGGCCGCGGTCCAGAACGGCACCGGGGTTCTGACCGCCCGTTCGGGGGTGTTGCTGGCCTTGGGCGCGGGGCTCTACGAGGAAATGCTCTTCCGCCTGGTCGTCATCACCGCCATGCACTTCGTGGCCGCGGACCTGCTGCGGATGCCCGACGCCGCGGCCAAGGTGCTCGCGATCGCCGTTTCGGCGGTGCTTTTCGCCCTCCACCACGACACGACGCTCCCCGCGATCGCGGGCGGGGGCACCGACTGGCGGCTGTTCTCGTTCTACGTGCTCGCCGGCATCTACTTCGGGGTCCTCTTCCTGGGCCGGGGCCTGGGCATCGCGGTGGGGGTCCATGCCTGCTATGACCTCTTGGTGCTCGTCATCATGCCGGGCTTCGCGGTCTCCGGCTGATCGCGTGCAACGCCAGCCCGGCTGTGCTAGGCTGATCCGGAGAGCGGGGGACTGGGTGTGGCCATGGACATCGGATTCGCGATCGACGAGCTGTATTCCGCCGGCTGGTGGCCGCGGGAAGCCGACGCGTGCGTGCGCTGCTCGGACGGGCGTTGGTACCCGAGCGAAGCGGCGGCCTCAACCGCGTTCGCCGAGGGCGGCTGGGATGTGCGATTTGAATCCTCACGGGCGTCTGGCTCCATCCGGACCACCTGGCGTGGCCCGGGAGGCGTTCGTGGAGCCGCGATCGCGGGCGACCCGGTCTCGGCCCGCCTGATGGCCTTTACCGCCCTGTACCGCTTCCAAGCCGCCCGGAGCCGCCAAACGGTTGACCCTCGCCGGTGAACGGATACAGTTCGGACTGTCCGAAGACCGATCGGCCCCATCGTCTAGTCCGGTCCAGGACGTCAGGTTCTCATCCTGAAAACACGGGTTCGAATCCCGTTGGGGTCATTGACCCGCCGTCACCGGCGGGTTTTTTTCTGCGCCCATCACCGCGATTATCAGACGTTTCCGCCGGTCTGCCCGGCTGGTGGGGTCAGAACGGGGGATCGGAAGCGGGCGGTCGAGCGCCCGCCCCTTCGTTCCGATCGGCCTGAACTGCCCCGCCCGGACAGCCGATATCGCAGCCGAGGAGGCGATCGCATGGCATCCACCGATCCGAGAACGCCCGATCCGATCGTGAACGACCCCGAGTTCGCGGAACTGGTCGACTACTTCCGCGGCGAACTGCCGGCGCGGGTCCAATCGCTCGAGCGTTCCGTCGCCGAATGCGACCTGGACTCGGTGCGCCGCATCGCCCACCAGCTCAAGGGCGCGGCGCCGGGATTCGGGTTTCCCGACGTCGGGCGGGCCGCGCAGGTCCTCGAGGAAGGCCTGATGGGCGTCGGGCCTGATGGGCGTCGCCTGGAAACGATGCGGGCCGAGCTCGAATCGCTGATCCGGCTCTGCCGGTCGTACTACGCCGATGCGCACCGCGGTGACCGAGGACCCGACTGAGTGAACCCCGTCGACCCCAGCCCGATCATCGATCAGCAGCCGCTGGTGCTTGTCGTGGACGACTGCGAGTTCGTCCACCAACTGCTGCACGCGCGCCTGCGATCGGAGTCGATCCGGATCGAAAGCGTGCTCCGCGGTGCCGACACGATCGAACGGGCCGTGACCACCACGCCCGCGCTGATCCTGCTCGACCTGAACATGCCCGAGATCGACGGGTTCGAGATCCTTCGCCTGCTCAAGGACGATCCCAAGACCATCCACATCCCCGTCATCGTGCTCTCCGGCCAGGACAGCGCCGAGGACAAGGTCACCGCCTTTGACCTGGGCGCGGTGGACTTTATCAGCAAGCCGTTCGACATGACCGAGCTGCGCGCCCGCATCCGTGTCGCGCTGCGGATGCAGGCGCTCGTGCAGATGCTCGCCCAGCGAGCCCAGATCGACGGGCTGACCGGGCTGTGCAACCGGGCGAGCTTCGACGCACGCTGGCGTCAGGAGCACGAACGGGCCAGCCGCGCCAACGCGCCGCTCTCGCTGGCGATGTTCGATCTCGACGAGTTCAAGAGCGTCAACGACACCTACGGCCACCCGGCGGGCGACGCGGTGCTGATCGGGCTCGCCCAGCTGATCTCCCGCACGGTCCGCGTGTCCGACATCGCCTGCCGGTACGGCGGCGAGGAGTTCGCCATCATCTTCCCGGAGACCACGCCCGCCGAGGCCAACGCCATCTGCGAACGCCTCCGCGGCGCGTGCGAGCAGATCGTCTGGCCGAAGCACCCGGGGCGGGCCGTGACGCTGTCGATCGGCATCGCCGGCACCGGCAACGCTTCCGGCATCGCCGCGAGCACCTGGGTCGAGACCGCCGACCGGAACCTGTACTCCGTCAAGCGGAGCGGGCGGAACCGGGTGATGCTGACCGACCTGGGCCAGGGCAAGCTGCGCGTCGCGTCCTGAACCTACGATGCGGCTCGATGCCCGAGCACCCCCAGCAGCCCGCCGACCGCCCTTCCTCCACCGACGCCCGCCTGACCCGGCTCGAGGAGACCGTTGGCTTTGTCGATCACGTTTCGGGACAGCTGAGCGGTGAGATCGCGGCGATCAACCGGGAGGTGGCCGGGCTGGCGCGCCGGCTGGCGGTTCTTGAGCGGCGCCTCACCGAGCTCAACGATTCCATCACCGAGGCCGCCCCGGTGGTGCCCCCGCCGCACAGCGCCGGGCCGGACGTGCCCCGGGACCCGCTCTGAGCAACGGATCCCCGAACCCGCGCCCGCGTACAGTCTGCCATGAGGCCCCCGAACCGATCCAATATCTCCCGCACCGCTCGCCGATCGACCGCGATGGGGCTTGCGTTGGTGTGCGCAGCGGGCTTGGCCGCCTGCGGCCAGAAACGGGTCGAAGCCCCGGTGCTCCCGCAGGTTGACCCCGCCACATCCGATCGGCTCGGGTTGACGGCCGACGCCATCGACCCCACCGAGCGGGACGCCCTTGCCGGCTACAACCGCTGGAACCCCAAGCCCGAACCCGAAGGCACGGCCGCGCCGCTCTCGCCGACACGCCGCAAGATCGGCGCGCCGCCGCCCTGAACCGGTCCGCCGGACGCGGTCCGCGCTGCGACCCCTCTGCGGATTCCCTGGATTCAGCCCGCCGCGGCCGCCAGCACGGCGTCGAAGTCCATGGCCTGACCGGGCTCGCGCGCCTGGCACCAGGTCACGGCGGGAGCGCCGTCGGGGCCCTTTTCGACCACGACCGTCCCGCGTTGGGACACGTTCAGGTCCTTCCAGAACAGCCCATACCCCTTGCACACCGCCCGGTGCATGTCGGCGAGCAGGCGGTGCTTGTAGCCGGTCTGGTCCGCCCAGGCCTTCAGCGTGGCGAAACTGTCGCACGAGACCCCGACGACCTGCATGCCCGACTTGCTCCACTTGTCGAAATCGCGGCTGACGCACTCCATTTCCGTCGAGCACACCGAGGTGAAGGCGAGCGGGAAGAAGCACAGGACGACCGGCCCGTTATTGAGGGCTTCCGAGAGCGTCCATTCCTGACGGTCCTGATCGAGGAGCGTGAAATCCGGGGCCGGGTCGCCCGCCTTGATCGGGGTGGTCGCTGCGGGCATGGAGGTGGTGGGGGGCATGGTCGGTCCTCGGTCGATTGGGCGTTGCCGCCCTCGCCGGGCGGATCGGCGTATCCTAGTGGCGGTTCTGCAGGCAGGGAGGCCCCATGACCGTACTCGCGGAGCGATTCACCGAAGTCAAGCAACGCGTGGCCGAAGCGACCGCCAAGTCGGGGCGTGCCCCCGATTCGGTCTATTTGGTCGCCGTCACGAAGACCGCCGAACCCGAGGACATCCACGAGCTGATCGAGCTCGGGCACCGCGACTTCGGCGAGAACCGGGTCCAACAGCTCGTCCAGCGGGCCTCGATCGTGGACGAATGGTTCGAGCGCACCCGCATGCTCGCCCGATCGACGGCGGAGAAGGCCCCGTTCGACGCTTCCAAGCCCGTCCGCTGGCACATGATCGGGCACCTCCAGCGGAACAAGGCCCGCAAGGTCGCGGATCTGTGCCGCCTGGTCCATTCCGTGGACTCGCTCCGGCTGGCCGAAGAACTCCAGCAGTTCGCCAACAAGCACGATCGGGACATCGAGGTCCTGATTCAGGTGAACGTCTCGGGCGAGGAATCGAAAGAGGGCGTGCCGATCCCCGCGGCGGCGGCGCTGGCCGAGCAGATCGACACGATGATCAACGTCCACGCCCGCGGGCTGATGATGATGGCCCCGTTCTCCGATCGGCCCGACGACGCGCGGGCGCACTTCGCCCGCTGCCGCGAGCTGTTTGACGAACTCAAGGCCGAGGGCTACGGAGAGGGTCGTTTCGACCTGCTCTCGATGGGCATGTCCGGCGATTTCGAGGTGGCGATCGAGGAAGGCTCGAACATTGTCCGGGTCGGATCGGCGATCTTCGGGGCATCCGCCGAGCACAGCGACGAGGCCGCGGCGAGTGCGGTCGACGACTGAGGCGCTCGTCGGGTCGGTTCACGATGCGGGGCTGCCAGCGAACGGCGGGTCGGGATCGGATCAGCCGCGGAAGTCGCCGGCCGCCAGCGAGGCAAGACGCCCGCCCCGTGTCCGGGTGCGGTCCATCTCCCGTTGCAGGTTGCGACCGGGGCACGCGGTGGACGCCATCTCGCGGTGGGTGCGGATCTCCGTGATCCCGATACGGAACCGGCGCATCTCGGACGCGATCAGACGGTCGAGCGACTCGAGGGCCTGCGGCGAGGGGGCCTGGCGTTCGAAGTTGCCGAGCATCACGATACCGAGGTTGCTCTGGTTCTGGTCCGCGACGTGGGCCCCCTGCAGGGACATCGGGCGGCCCTGCCAGATCCGACCGGAGGGGTCGATCGCGTAGTGATAGCCGATGTCCGCCCAGCCGCGGCCGATGTGGCCTTGGCGGATCGACTCGAGTCGGCGGGCGACCTCGTCGGGCCCGGTGCTGGGCATGGGATCGATGGCGTCGTGGTGAACGGTGATTTTTCGGATGGAACCCATCGGGTCGGCCAGCCACGGGCGTGGCTCGCCCTTGGCCCAGCGGGACCGGGAGATGACCCCCGGGATCGGGTCGACGCCGCTTCCGGCGGTGCCGTCGGAGGCCCGGGTGCCGGGGTTCCACGGGCGCTTGATCAGCACCGGATCTTCGGGGATCGGGTCGCCGAGCTTGCCGCCACGGGCGCTGACGCGCTGCTTGGCGGCCGTGCTGCAGCCGGAGAGTACGGCGGCGAGGCCCACGCCGGCGATGCCGGCCCGGGCGATGGTGAAGATCGCGTCGCGTCGAGTTGGCGCTGGCTCGTGGGACATCGGGCTGGCCTCGTGATCGTCAGGGGTCGTGATGCGTGTAAGCATCGGCGATCCGGCAGAGAGGAGTGTAATCGTATCGAGCGTCGCACGCCTCCGCATTCGCGCCGTTGGGTGCGAAAAGTCTGCGATTCGATCCGGATCCGGACCAGTCCGATGCGGTGGATTGACCGGCGGCCTCCCGCGGGAGGCGCTGTCCGGAGTTGGCCGAACACCCGGGCGGACGGGCGATTCGGGCGGCCCGGGCGGGCCGCCGAGTTTCGGGCACGCGAGAAGTCGCTTCCGGGGATCAACAGGGACAGCGACCGGCGTCTAGAACGGCGTTTTTTGGCCAGCCGTGCGAGCACCAAGCCACCTTATCGGTCTACGCTCCGGCCTTTCGCCCCCATCCAGCACCGGAGAGATGCAGCATGACGCACCAGAGTTCGTTCTTGAGTCGGAAGTTTGTTTCGGGGATCGCCGGTGCGGCGATCCTGGTCTCCGTCGCCGGTACCGCGGACGCGTCGGATGTTTCGGACGCGGCCGGCAAGCTCGCGGAGGCCCGGGCGGCCTATGAGGCGGCCCTCGCCGGGTTGAGGGCGGCCGAGGCGGAACTCGCGGCGGCGGAGGCGGCCGAGACCGGCGGTGCCTCGGGGGAAGGGCTCCGTTCGCAGGCCGGGGCCAGCAACGTGCGGGCCCAGCCGGAGGGGGAAGTCCCCGCGGAGGCGACCGAGCCGGAGCCGGGATTCCTGTCCTGGGAGGCCTGGCAGAAGTCGATCGATATCGGCGTGACGGGCGCCTCGGGCAACTCGGAGAACCTGAACCTGCGCATCCAGCTCGGCGCCGAGCGGAACACCGACAAGATGGAGACCAAGGCGTCGGCGCTGTACCGGCTGTCGAAGCAGGGCAGCGAGAACACCGAGAACCGCTTCCGCTTCGACGTGTTCAACGACTGGCTGCCGCCCGAGGGCTCGAAGATCCGCTGGTGGGCCAAGGGCGCGTACGAGTTCGATGAGTTCCAGGCGTGGGACCACCGCGTGAGCGCGTCCGGCGGTATCGGCTACGAGTTTATCGACAACGACAAGCACACGCTGGTCGGCCGGCTCGGCTTCGGTGGCTCGCAGACCTTCGGCGACGAGGACGAGGACTTCCGCCCCGAGGCCGTCGCGGGGGTGGACTACACCTTCCGCATCAAGGACGGTCAAAAGTTCACCGCGGGCACCGAGTTCCTCTTCGACGTCTCCGACACCGACGCCTGGCGCAACAACTCCTACGCCCAGTACGAGGCGGTCATCGACGCCGAGAGCGGCATGAACTTCAAGACCGGCGTGACGAACCGGTATGATTCCGAGCCGGGTGAGGACACCAAGAAGAACGATCTTGAGTATTTCGCGACGCTCGGCTGGACGTTCTAAGAACCTGATCGAGCCGACCCGGACCGTGCCCGTCGGTCGGGGCGGAGCAAGACAACGCACCGCGGCCCGGGCCCGCATCGGCCCGGGCTTTCTTTCAGCGGCCTCGCTTTGGAAAGTGGAGGAATCGGATGATTCAGCAAGACAATGCGCCGGAGATGGTCGTGGTGGAGCAGCCCGTGGCCGAGCAGGGCGTGTCGGCGTCCGACGGATTCGGAGAACTTGTCCATCGGGTCACCGAGGGCGATATGAGCGCCGACACGTGGATCCTGTTCTGGCAGACGGTCGGCCAGCCGGTCCTGCTCGCCGTGTGCCTGATTGTCGCGGTGTTCGTCGGTGCGGGGTGGTCGCGCCGGATTGTCAAGCGGGCGCTGGGCAGGGCGAAGGTCGAGGAAACGCTGGCGCGGTTCCTTTCAAACCTCGTCAAGTATCTGGTGCTCATCGCGGGCGCCATCGCCATCCTCGGGACGCTGGGCATCGAGACCACGAGCTTCGCCGCCGCGCTGGCCGCGGCCGGCTTTGCGATCGGCATGGCCCTCTCGGGCACGCTGAGCAACGTCGCCGCGGGCATCATGCTGCTGCTGTTCCGGCCCTTCAAGGTCGGTGACGCGGTGGTCGTGAACGGCGTGACGGCCAAGGTCTACCAGATCAACCTGTTCAACACCGAGTTGGACACGTTCGACAACCGACGCATCATCATGCCCAACAGCAGCGTGTTCGGGAACACCATCGAGAACATCAGTTTCCACCCGCAGCGCCGCGTCGACGTGACCGTCGGCACGACCTACGGGTCCGACATCGACAAGGCGCGCGAGGTGCTGACGGCCGCCGCCAAGGGGGTCGAGGGCGGCCTGGCCGAGCCCGAGCCGGCCGTCATCCTCACCGGCATGGGGGCGTCGTCGATCGACTGGTCGGTCCGGGTCTGGGCGAACTCGCCCGATTTCTTGGCGGTCAAGGATCGTCTGACGCGGGACGTCAAGGTTTCGCTCGATCGCGCCGAGATCGGCATCCCCTTCCCGCAGATGGACGTGCACATCGATGGGCACATCAAGCGCCCCGAGTGAGCCGGGCAACCCGCCACGATCCCCGAAGCCCTCGGCCCGCCGCGGGCTTTTTTACGCCTGCCCTTGACGAATCCGGTCGAGCCATTTCGCCCAGATCGAGAGTACGAGCAGCATGTAGAGTCGCTGGCTGTGGTCCCGCCCGTGCCAGGGGTTGATGGACTTCTCCCCGGCGGCGTCGTGCTCACGCAGCCTCTGTTCGACGAACTTCATGTTGATGTTGACGCCCGCCTCGGCCAGCCCGGGGAACGGGTCGGCGGATCGCAGGTGGTCGTGCAGGAGTTGGCGGAGGTGGCCGTAGTCGGTGCGGAACCATTCGCCGATGGGGATGGCGAAGCCCCGCTTGGGGCGGTTGATGATGTGCTCGGGGAGGTATTTGCGGGCGACCTGCTTGAGGAGGCCCTTGCGTTCGTCGTTGGGCATGAGGACGTCGAGCGGCGTGCGAAGGGCGGCGTCGACGAGATCGCGGGCGAGGAGTGGGGCGCGGACCTCGAGGGCGACGGCCATGGAGGCGGTGTCGGTCTTGCGGAGCAGGTCGTCGGGAAGGTAGTGCTCGAAGTCGTGGCGAAGGGGGTCATCGACGGGGCGGAAGGTGTCATCACCGGTGGGCAGGCCGTCGAGTTCGGGGATGAGGCGGCGGAGGTCGGGCGTGGGGAAGATGGCGAGCAGTTCGGAGTATCCGCCGTAGCGGGCGGCGGTGGCGAGGCGGACGAGGTAGGTCGAGCGGCTTGAAGGCCTGCGCTGGTCGAGCAGGCCGGAGGGGATCAGTCGAAGCAGGCGGCGTCGGCGGTTGAGGGTGGCGTTGATGGTGTGGCGTCGGTAGCCGCCGAAGAGCTCGTCGCCGCCGTCGCCGGAGAGGGCGACCTTGACATGCTGGCGGGCGGCCTTGCAGACCCAGTAGGTGGGCAGCAGGGACGAATCGCCGAAGGGCAGGCCGAGTTGCTCGATGAGTTTGACGAGGTCGTCGGCGGGATGGGGATCGCAGTCGAGGATGGTGTGGTCGATGCCGATGGATCTGGCTGTGTCCGCAGCGGCGGCGGACTCGTCGTAGTCCGGGTGGGGCATGCGGACGGTGAAGGCCTTGATATCGGGGCGGGATTGGTGGGCGATGGCGGCGATGAGTGCGGAGTCGAGGCCGCCGGAGAGGAAGAGGCCGAGCGGGGCGTCGGCTTCGAGGCGGGAGGTAACGGCGCTGTGGAGCAACTCATGGCCTCTCCG
Organism: uncultured Phycisphaerales bacterium; assembly: GCA_963975575.1. Classification (GTDB taxonomy): domain Bacteria; phylum Planctomycetota; class Phycisphaerae; order Phycisphaerales; family UBA1924; genus UBA6054. Next base: position 1,064,125 of record CAXBHL010000001.1, read on the forward strand.
GAGAGTGAGTTTTGCTCCCGTGTCCGAACGATTGCTGAGGGCTCCGGATCGTCCGAGTACTTGAGAACCGCGTTGGTTGACTATTGAATCAGTTGAGGCCCCGCGCATCGGGGCTGGCGGCGTGATCTGCATTCCGTACGGAACACGTTGGCTGGATATCGCCGTTGGTTGCTCGTATGCCGATCCACTGCGAATCCAGTCGGCGAGGCTGCAATGTACGATCCCGCTCTTTTCTTTGTCCCAGCTCGGCCATTGAGACCCGAAGAGTCTGAGTAACCCAGGCGTGCAGTTGCAAAACGCGTGCGATTGGATCGACCAACTCTCGTACAAGGGCTTCTCGCCGGATTGATCACGGCCCCATGCCAGTTGGCCGGTCGAACGGTCCCAAATGAGGTCTGCGCACATCCCGTTGAGTTCTTCGATGATCCGCAACCCCCACGCCCGCCACCCATGCACCAGCACCTCCGTGTCCGAGTGGTCCGTCTCGAACCGGTGCCCGCTCGCCTCGAGTTCCGTCCGCAGTTCGCGATGGTTGTAGATGCACCCGTTGAACACCACCGCCACCAGCGGCACGCCGGGCGCGGCCTCGTGGGCCAGGATCGGCGTCTCGCCCGGCCCGTAGGTCAGGTCGGAGCGGAGGCGATGGCCGTCGTGGACCATGGGCTGGTGGCCGCCGGCGTGGTCGATGATGCTCAGGCGCCGGTGGACCAGGGCGATGTCGATCACCGTGCCGTCGGGGCGGACGGCCCGGTCGCGGAATCGCCCGGCCCCGTCGGGGCCGCGGTGCTTGATGGAGTCGTCGAGGATGTCCAGCCACGCCTCGGGGATGGCTTCCAGAGGGTGGGGGGGGTGGGGGGGCTCAGCCGGCGCGCCGTCCGGGCCGGGCGGGTGGATCTTCAGGATGCCGGCGATGCCGCACATGGGAGGGCAGGATACCTCAGGGCCGGTCTTTCTGACGGGCGCGCCGCTTGCGTCGGATCTCGATCAGCCGCGCCCGGCGGTGGTGCTTGCGGTCGTTGAAACTGCCGGTCTGGTACCCGATGATGGTGTGGAGCACCCGCGTGATCAGGATCGCGAGGATGTAGGTCACCACGAACGACTTCTTGGGTCCGAGGTCGGTGTGGTGCTGGAGCAGGGTCATGCCCCCGATGGCCAGCACCGCGAACACCGGAACCAGCACGATCCGCTCGGCCTGCACGAGCAGCGCGTCGGAGGCGAAGTGGACCACCCTGGCGCGGTCGATCGGGGCGGGCTTGCCCGGCTTCCAGTGGTTGGCCAGCCAGTGCAGCGAGAAGTAGACCGTGAAGTCGAAGACCATGTCGATGAAATAGGCCGCCACCGCGATCCAGAGCTTGCGCTCCGGGCCCAGCCATTCGCCGACCCAGGCCACCGGCCACATGGCCAGCAGCAGGGCCGCCAGCCCGGCGAACGTCACGTTGACGTTGATATTGACCACCCGCTTGCGTTGGTAAAGTTGGAACAGGCGGCGGAGCATGTGCGGGATCGTACCCGGACATGCCCGGGCGGGTTCACGCAAAGGGGACGGCGGCGAGGCGAGAGCGGGCGATGGAGACGGCCTGCGGATTGGCGTCGCAGCCCAGCGGGACGCGACCGAGCCCGGCCGCGGCGACCAGGGTCGTGCCCGAGCCGCAGCACGGGTCCAGCACCGTGCCCCCCGGCGGGCAGCACGCCCCGATGAGCAGCTCCAGCAGGGCGAGGGGCTTCTGGGTCGGATAGCCGGTCCGCTCGGCCGCCATGTTGTTGATCGAAGGGATGTCCAGCACGTCGGTGGCCTTCTTGAGTTGGCCGCTCATGCGCCGGCTGGTCGCCGGGACCATCGGGGGCTCGAACCAGTAGCACCCGGGGTCCACGCAGTACCACAGGATGTCGTCGTGCTTGCGGGCAAAGCGGCGGGGGGACGATCCGCCCAGGCCGTAGGACCACACGAGGTGGTTGACGAAGCGGTCGGGGCTGAGCAGGTCGTCGAGGAGCAGCCGGGCGTGGTGGCAGGTCCGCCAGTCGATGTGCAGCAGCAGCGAGCCGGACGCTTTCAGGCAGGGGAGCGTGGTTTCGAGGCGGGCCCGAAGCCAGGCGACCCAGTCCGCCGGCGTGGCCCAGGCGTCCTCATACGCCCCCGCCCGCGCTGTCTGCGGCTGGCCGGTGTTGAACGGCGGATCGGCGTAGACCAGATCAACCGACCCGGCGGGCAGCGTGCGGGCCATGTCCAGCCAGTCCGCGTGCCGGATGACCTCGGTCACACCGGCACGACCGGGGCGCGGCCCACGGAGTGGTAGTGGAAGCCGAGCTGGCCGAGGGCCTGGCGCCGGTACAGATTGCGGCCGTCAAAGATCACCTTGTTCTTCATGACCTTGGCGAGCTTGTCGAAGTCCGGGCTCTTGAACTCGGCCCAGTCGGTCGAGATCACGAGCGCGTCCGCGCCCTTGGCGCACTCGTACATGTCCTCGTGCAGCGTGAGGATGTCGCCCATCTCCTTGGCCACGTTCTCCATCGCGACGGGGTCGTGGCCCCGGCAGTGGGCTCCGTAGCCGAGCGCTTTTCGGATCAGGGTCAGGGCCGGGGCCTTGCGGATGTCGTCGGTACGGGGCTTGAAGGCCAGGCCCCAGAAGGCGATGGTCTTGCCCTGCAGGGCCTGCTCGCCCCCGAAGTGCTTGATGATCTTGTTGAAGAAGATGTTGCGCTGGCGCTCGTTGGTGCCGTGCACGGCGTTGGAGACCTGCATGGTCACGCCGGCCTTGTCGCCCATCATGATGCAGGCCAGCGTGTCCTTGGGGAAGCACGACCCGCCGTAGCCAAGACCGGGGTGCAGAAAGGCGTGGCCGATGCGCGAGTCGGCGCACATGCCCTCGCGGACGCGGTTGATGTTGGCCCCGTAGGCCTCGCACAGGTTGGCCATCTCGTTGATGAACGAGATCTTGGTGGCCAGGAAGTTGTTGCTGGCGTACTTGACCATCTCGGCGCTGAGCACGTCCATCACGAACACCGGGTGCCCGTTGCGGACGAACGGGTCGTACAGGTCGCGGAACTTCTCGCCGACCTCCTCGGACTCCACGCCGACGACCACGCGGTCGGGCTTGTTGAAGTCGTTGATGGCGTCACCTTCCTTGAGGAACTCGGGGTTGTCGGCCACGTGAAACGGGATGCCGTCCCCGGCGATGGCGCGGATGCGCTCCTTCACGCGGAAAGTCGTGCCCACCGGCACGGTCGACTTGCACACGATGATCTTGGGCTTCTGGTCCGGGCCGAGCTCCTTGAGCACCCGCCCGATGTCGTCGGCCGCGCCGTCCACGAAGGACAGGTCCGTGTGGCCCTTGTCGTCCGAGGGCGTCCCCACGCAGATGAAGATCATGTCCGCGTCGCGGTAGGCCTTCGGCTTGTCCAGCGTGTAGCTCAGCCGACCCGCCTGGCGGTTCTTGGCGATCAACTCGGTCAGCCCCGGCTCGTAGATCGGGCAGATGTCCTTCTCGAGCTTGGCGATCTTTTCTGGGTCTACGTCCAGGCACGTCACGTCGTTGCCGGTGTTCGCCAGGCACACGCCCGTCACAAGGCCCACGTAGCCGGTTCCAACCATCGTCAAGCGCATGCTGATCCCCTTCTCAAAGTCGGTCATCGTAGCCCGCAACCCTCGTTCGCGGGCCGGTCACGAGGGGACTGTGGGCCCTCCGCATGACCCGGGGTGTTGGGTCCGATACCATGCGGGCTGTCCCCGCCCGGACCGGAGTTGAGACCATGCCGAAGACCGCCCAGAAACCCACCAAAGCCTCCAAGAAACCTGCGTCGAAGAAGGGTCGCAGATCCGGGGGCGCGGGTCCGGCCGGATTCACCGCCGCCACCGCCGACATCCACGAGCTCTATCAGCTTTCTGTTCAAAACGTTGAGTCGGAGATCGACTTCGTCGACGCCGAGTTCGAGCGGCTCCGGGGACGGAAGGCGGGCCTGCTGCGGGAGGACTTCTGCGGCACCGGCAACACCTCCTGCGAGTGGGTCCGCCGGCGTCCGTCGAACCGGGCGGTGGGGCTGGATATCGACCAGCCGACCCTGGACTGGGGCCTGGAGAGGAACGTGGCCCGCCTGGACGACGACCAGCGGGCCCGTGTCAGCCTGCTCAACCGCAACGTCCTCAGCCCGGGTGACGCGGTCGGCATGGACTGCGTGCTCGCGATGAACTTCAGCTACTGGCTCTTCAAGACCCGCGAGGATCTCTGCGGGTACTTCCGCGCGGTCCGAGCGTCCCTGGCGGACGACGGGGTCTTTTTCCTCGACCACTACGGCGGCTCCGAGGCCATGAGCGAGATGGTGGAGAAGCGGTCCGTCGAGGGCCGCAAGGGCCGCAGCTTCACCTACGAATGGGACCAGGCGTCGTACAACCCCATCACCGGCGACATGACCTGCCGGATCCATTTCCGGTTCTCGGACAAGACCCGGATCAAGAACGCCTTCGAGTACCACTGGAGGCTGTGGACGCTCCCCGAGATCCGTGAGTTGCTCGCCGAGGCCGGATTCTCCAAGGTCAGTGTGTACTGGGAAGGCGACGAGCTGGACAAGTCCGGCGAGCCGACCGGCGAGGGCAACGGCGAGTTCACGCCCACCGAGGTGGGCACGGCCGACCCCGCGTACATCAGCTACATCGCCGCCGAGCGCTGACCGGGGCTGAGCGGCTCGGGTCCGGCCCCCGCCCGCCTCCAACCGGGCCGAATCGGGCCCGGCCGCGCCCGCGTATCATGGGCCGTGCGCGGCGTCATCGACATCCCCGATCATCTGCTCGGCGTTCAGGAACTGATCCTGGCGTCGCTCGCCCGTGTCGAGACGCGATTCGACCGCCAGCTCACCTCCGACCTGCCACCGGTCGACGAGATGTGCGCCCACGTCGAGCGGTACCGAGGGAAGATGCTCCGCCCGACGCTGGCCGTGCTCTGCGGCGCCGCCGTGCGGGAGGATCTGGGGGATCTGCTGGCGGAACGGGCGTTCGACCGCGTGGCCACCGACGCCCACATCGCGGCGGGCGCGGTGTGCGAGATGGTCCACATGGCCACCCTCGTGCACGACGACGTCCTCGACGAGGCGGCGGTTCGCAGGCGGGGGGCCACGGTCAACACCCTGCGTGGGAACGAGCAGGCGGTGATCCTCGGGGACTACCTGATCGCCTCCGCCTACGAACTCTGTTCGGTCTTCGATTCGCCCGTGCCGGCCCGCATCGTCGGCCGGGCGAGCACCGTGATGTGCGCGGGCGAACTGCTCCAGTTGCACCACCGGGAGAACGCGTCGCTCGACGAGGCGACGTATTTCGAGATCCTCGACCGCAAGACCGCCGCGCTGATCGGCGCGTCGTGCGAACTCGGCGCGCTCTGCACGCTCGGCTTCGACCAGACCGAGAGCGACCGGGTTGAAGCGGTGGGGCGGTTCGGGCGGGGCCTGGGCGTCGCGTTCCAGATCCAGGACGACCTGCTCGACCTGACCGGCGAAGAGTCGGTGGTCGGCAAGTCGGTCCGCAAGGACCTCGAGAAGGGCAAGCTGACCTACCCCCTCATCCACCACCTCGCGCGCGCCGACGCCCGCACGCGGGGTCAGACCCTCCGCCTGATCCAGTCGGCGGCCCGCACCGACGCGGCGCAGGCCCTCCGCGAGCTGCTCGACACCACCGGCTCGCTCGAGGCCACCCGCCAGACCGCCGCCCGGCTGGTGAGCGATTCCAAGACCGCGCTCGGCGGACTGCCCGGGGGACCCGGCCGCGACATGCTCGGCCTGATGGCCGACGCGGTCATCGACCGGTCTTTCTGACCGTCGAAAGCCCGGCGCACGAAAAAGCCGGGCGTTGCCGCCCGGCCGGGGAATCCGTTCGGCGAGATCTCAGCCGCGGCGGCGACGCGCGGCGATCATGCCCCCCAGGCCCATCAGGCCCAGAACGCCCGGAGCCGGCGTGATCGCGACGTTGTCGAGGTCGAAGGTGGTCACCAGGGGGGTGGCCAGCCCGTCGGGGCGGTTCACGATGACCTGGACGTTGCCGACCTGACCGGCGACCGCGTCGAAGGTGCCGCCCGCGGGGACGTAGAAGGGGCTGTTGGGATCGATCGCAAAGCTCAGCGTGGTCCACGCGCCGGACGAGACCGCGACGGGGCTGAACAGCACGAACGCCGGGCTGTTGTTCGCGGTGGCGAAACGCACCGCGAACGTCAGGTCCTGGCCCGCGTCGTGGCGGACGTCGAAGGCGATCGTGTCGATGTTGCCGACGTAGTTGCCCGTGAAGGCGCCGTTCGACGAGTTGTAGTTCGACTGGGCGCGGAACAGCAGCAGCCCGAATCCCCCGGCCGAGTTCACGTCGGCGGTCGAGGTGATGAACCCGCCCGCGTCCCAGGCGGCCGGGTTCTGCGGGCCGTCGTGCCAGTTGGCGTTCCCGGCGTCGAAGGTCTCGGTGAAAGGAGCGGTGCCGGCGAGCGCGGCCGGGGCGGCCATCGCGAGGGCCATGAGGAGGGTCGTACGCATGTTCGGATCTCTTTCTCGTGTCAGCGGCTTCGGATGCCGCGGGATGTGGGGAGAACGGAAACCTTCGGGGCCGAAGCCCCGGGCACGGAACACGCCGGTCAGGGCGTGTTGAACTCCGCGATGAACGCGGAGATGTCGAAGAAGTTCAGCAGGCAGTCGGTGTTCACGTCCGCGGCCGGGTTCCCGGCGTTGAAGTCCGCGATGAACGTGGAGATGTCAAAGAAGTTGCGCTGGCCGTCGCCGTTGTAGTCCGCCGCGGATCCGACGCGCACCACGATCTCCAGGCGCGGCTGGAGCCCGAGGATCTGGGCGATGGGGTTCTCGCGGGTGTACCAGATCGGGTAGCTGGGATCGCCGCTGCCCCCGTCCGGTCCGCCCGAGGCGGGGTGGAGCGAGGTGATGCCGAACCGGAGTTCCCCGGCCGACAGGCTCTCCCGCAGGTACGCCCGCGTCCCGGGGTCGCAGAGGTTCACCTCGAACGCGAACGTGGAGTCGAACGGAACCAGGTCTCCGGGCGTCAGATCGGGGTTGCGACCGATGGCCAGCGGGGTGCGGTCGATCTCGGCCTTGAGATGGTTGGAGATATCGATCGGCGTCCCGGCCGGATCGAAGACCGCGCCGAACGCGGTGCGGGCCCCCTGGGCGGGCGGGACCGTGGGGTTGAATCCGAACGGGGTGGTCTCGGTCCACGTCTGGAGCGTGTAGCCCTCCCGGTATCCGATGCCCCAGAGACTGACGGGCCGGCCCGCGTCGGGGTCCGGGACGAGCCCGGGGTAGGGAGGCTCCTCCTGGTTGTCGTAGGTGTTCTGGTTGTCGTAGGTCGGGTCGTAGCGGAACTGGGCGTCGTTCGAGACCGTCGCGTAAACGGTGGCGGACACGACGCGGTACGCCGAGGCGGCCAGGCTGGTGGGGACCAGCGAATCGGTGCGGAAGCCGACGATGAACTGGGCGTCGTGGTCGTCGAACCCCTCCAGGCGGGGGGCGCCGAAGGTCGAACTCGACAGGCGGGTGCCGGGCGAGCCGTTGAAGGGGTACATCCAGCGGTCCAGGGTGGCCGGGGCCTCGGCTTCGATGAGTTGGGCATCGGCGGCGGTGACGCCCGCGGTCAGGCAGGCCGCAATCCCGAAACAGGTGGTCGTCCGAGCGGTGATCCGAAACATGGAGGGGTCCTTTCGGAAGCCTTCGTCAGGCAGAATCTGCGCGACGCGGGGTCTTGTATTCTCATTTCGCAGGACGCAGGCTTGTCTGGCCGGAGTCCACCGGGAAGAATCATTGCGACTGAGTCTCAACCGCGTCAAGTGCCGCGTCGAGACTTTCTTCTCCGTCGGATGCCGGATCGATCCCACATTGATCCCAACCGGAAGCTCAAAGAACCCCAGAACGGCGAAAGGCGACGCAGCGACGATGATGCCCGGCAGCCCAACACGACCTTCCTTGCCCGGACGAACCCGATCCGGGGCGTTCACCTTGATCGAGTTGCTGGTGGTCATCGCGATCATCGCGACGCTCATCGGGATCCTGCTCCCGGCCATCGGCAGCGCACGGACCACGGCCCGGGCGGCCAAGGAGATCGCCGCGGCCCGTCAGCTCATGCTCGCCTACACCATGTACGCCGACGCCAACCGCGACAAGCTCATGGTCGGTTTCGTGCCCGACGCGATCTGGTCGGAGATGGTCGCTCGGCGCGAGCGCCCGCAGAACGCCGGCGGCAGCCCCATCGCCAAGATTCCCGGTCAGCGGTACCCGTGGCGCATCGCGCCGTACCTCGACTACAACCTCGACGGGCTCTACCAGGACCGGCGCGTGGTCGAGGCCATGGCCGAGGCCCCGTCGATCGACGCGCCCGCCTCCACCGGCCACACCGCGATGGAGTACATCGTCTCGCTCTACCCGAGCTTCGGCCTGAACAGCTATTTCCTGGGCGGGGGCATGCCCGGGGACACGATCCCGTTCAGCCCGTCGGGCCGCCGGCTCTTCGGCGATTTCCACCTGCGGACCATGTACCAGGCCCGCCGCTCCTCGGAGTTGATGGTCTTCTCCTCCGCCCGCTCGATCGCCGAGCCGTCGCTGCTGCCCGGCTACGGCGTGATCGAGGGTTCCTTCGCCATCAAGCCGCCGTACCTGTACGCCACGTCCGGACGCCAGTGGCAGGATGGGTACGCCGAGCGCCCGGACAGCCCGGACGCGAACTCCGGGCGGGTGTCGCTGCGGTTCGCCGGCAAGGGCGCGTCCGCGATGCTCGACGGGCACGCCGAACTGCTCGGCTGGGAAGGGTTCAACGACATGCGCTTGTGGGCCGACCAGGCCGACGCGCCGGACTGGCGGATCCCGTACCGCCTGCCGTAGGGCCGGGCCCGGGCGGTTGGCCTCCTACCCTGACCCTGCCATGACCACCCCCCGCCCCCCCCGCCCCCCGCGCATCGATCTGCTCGACGAACTCTCCTGGCGCGGCCTGCTGCACCAGTGCACGGACGAGACGGGTTTGCGCGCCCACCTCGCCGACCCCGACACGGACCCCCGCAAGATCTATATCGGCTTCGATCCCACCGCGCCGTCGCTGACCATCGGAAACCTCGTCCAGATCATGAACCTCGCCCGCGTCCGCCAGGCGGGGCACATCCCGGTCGTGGTCATGGGCGGCGGCACGGGGCTGATCGGCGATCCCTCGGGCAAGTCGGCCGAGCGGATGCTGATGACCTACGAGATCGTGCAGTCGCACGTCCGGAGCCAGCGCCCGATCTTCGACGCGGTGCTGGGCACGGTGGACGGGCCGGACTACCTCGTGTTCAACAACGCCGACTGGCTGATGAAGATCAGCTACCTCGACGCCCTGCGCGACATCGGCAAGTTCTTCAGCGTGAACATGATGATGCAGAAGGAGTCGGTCAAGGCGCGGCTCGAGAACCGCGAGCAGGGGATCTCGTACACCGAGTTCTCCTATATGATCCTGCAGGCGTACGACTTCGACTATCTCTCTGAACACATGGGCGTTTCGGTTCAGTTCGGAGGCAGTGATCAGTACGGCAACATCATTGCCGGAAAAGAACTTCAGCGGAAACGAGCCGCCTCCCTGTGGGACGAAGCGATTGTTGAAGTTCAGCGATTTAAACCGGATATCGAGAGGGTTGACCTGAAGGCCTCTTGGGTGGATAGGTGGAAGAGCTTTGTCGCGGATGTGCTCGGCTCAATCAAGCTGACACAACATTCTGATTCTCAATCTGCTTGGCTTCGCGGAGATCAGCCTCTTGGTGCTTGGATTCGTGACCTGTCGCCAGATCGTCAGAGAGCGGTGCAAAAATACTTGCTGGCGTCTAATAGAATTGTCGCGGCAGAGGAATGTTTCGGCCTCACCGCCCCCCTAGTCACCAAGGCCGACGGCGGCAAGTTCGGCAAGACCGAGTCCGGCGCGATCTGGCTCACCGCCGACCGCACCAGCCCGTACGCCTACTACCAGTTCTGGCTCAACGCCTCGGATGCCGACGCGGCCAACTGGATCAAGGTCTTCACCTTCCTCGACCGGGCGACCGTCGAATCGCTGATCGACCGGCACGCCCAGAACCCGGGCGCCCGCGAACTCCAGCGCACGCTGGCGCAGGAGGCCACGCGCATCCTGCACGGCGGGCCCGCGATGGAGCAGGCCGAGCAGGCCGCCAAGGCGTTGTTCTCCGGCGACATCGCCGGGCTCGACGCGGCGACCCTGCAGGAGGTCCTCGCCGATGTGCCCTCGTCCAACCGCGACCGGGCCGACCTGGTCGGCGAAGGGGCCGACCCGATCGGGGTGCTCAAGGACGCGGGGCTGGCCGCCAGCAACCGCGAGGCCCGGGAGTTCATCGCCAACGGCTCGGTCTCGGTCAACGGGTCCAAACTGGCCGAGGGCGTCCGCTTGACGGAGGCCCACCTGATGCACGGCTCGCTGATGGCGCTCCGCCGCGGCAAGAAGAGCTGGCACCTGGTGCGTTGGTCCTAGGTGAAGTCCGACTGCCTCCTTTGGAGTTGATCGGGGAACCGCCATGATGTAGGTTCAGGATTATCGCTCTGTCTGAAGGGGCGGCAGGATACTCGCACACGCGACAGGAACCAACATGATCGGGGGCCCGCATGGTGCTCAATACGAAGACGGGGTTGTTCGGTGTGATCGTGCTCGGTGCGTCAGCGTCGGTCGCCCTGGGACAGTTCGGTGACGAGCGGTTCACGCTGCGGCCGGCGCACGACGGGGTGAAGCGGGTGTACGGGTCCAGCATCGACATGAACGGTCCGGTATGCGTGATCGGTTCTCCGGAGGCAAACGTTGTCGACGCGTGCGGCCAGGCGTACGTCTTCGATTTCTCGGGCACGGACTCCGAAGTGCCGCTGCTGCGGTTGAAGTTTGACTGCGACGCGTCGATCAACGAGCGGTTTGGTCGGTCGGTGGGCGTCAGCCCCGCCGCGGTCATCGTCGGTGCGCCGTCGACCGGCGCGCTGCCGGGGAAGGCGTATGTGTTCGACCCAGACACGGGCGAACTGGTCCAAGAGCTTGAGGCGCCGGAGCCGTTCCCCACCCAGGCGTTTGGGACTGACGTAGACGTCTCGAGTGCGGTCGCCGTGGTCGGGGCCCCGGCCGGAGCGCTTAGTGATGATCCCGAGGCGGCGTACATGTACACCACGACCGATGGTGCCTTGATCGCAACCCTCGAGCCGGGGGACGGGGCGACGGAGATCGACTTTGGCTATTCGGTGGCGATCCATGGCAACGTGGTCGCCATCGGCGCGCCGCTTGATGACGAGGCCGGTTCCAACTCCGGAGCGGTCTACCTTTTCGATATCACCGACCCGACAGCGCCGGTGCAAACGGCCAAGTTACTTTTGCCGACCCCCCAGAGCAACGCGTGGTTCGGGGTCAGCGTGGACACCGACAGCGAGTACGTTCTCGCGGGAGCGTTTCAGTACGACACCGCCGGCGGGGCGAACGCCGGCGCGGCGTTCCTCTTCGACGCGGAGACCGGAGCCCACGTGGCCACGCTGGAGGGATCCGGTTCGGGTGAGAGCGACCGCCTTGGTGGCAGCGTCGCCATCGGCGGCGGGCAGGCCATTCTCGGCTATTCGTGGCAGTATGGATCCGCGGACCCGGTTGGCGGAGCGTACGTATACGACGTCTCGACGCCGTCGTCTCCGATCGAACTGCACAGGCTTGTTCCGGACCAGGCGGAAACGGATGACGCAGTCGGATACGCGGTCGGCGTGGGGTGGGGCGTGGCGGTCGTCGGCGCGGTCGGCGACGACGACAACGGGGCGGATCGCGGCATGGCCTTTCGATTCGATCCGGTCACAGGCGAGCAGACCGCGCAGCTCTGGCCGCTCGGAGGGTTCCAACTGTTCGGTTCGGCGATGGATCAATCGGCGGTCGTTCAGATTGTCGGAGCCCCGTACAACGCCGGAGTCGGATCGGTCCGGTTCTACTGCCCGGTCACGGGCGAGCAGTTCTCGGTGCTTCACTCGCCAAGCGGCGAGTCCGGTGGACACTTCGGACGTTCGGTGGCGGTCGCCGGGCAGCTGGCGGCGATCGCTTCGGACGCTGAGGGAGGCTCGATCTACCTGGTCGATGTCTCGGATCCGCGGTCTCCCGTCGTCACGGGCCAGATCTCCGGCATCGGCATCTCCAGCGATATCGTCATGAACACGAATAACGTGTTCGCAACGACCTACCGCACCTTCCGTTCCTACCAGATTGTTCCCGGCGGCTTCTTCCAAGCGGACAGCATCGAGGTTGGCGAGGTGTACCGGGCGGAGTTGGACATCTCGACCGATGGAGACCTCGTTGCCATCGGATCGACCGATTTCAATCGCGCGCTGACCGTCGACGTGTCTGATCCGACCTCTCTGAGCATCGGGTTCGAGCTTGAGCGGGTCGGCAGCGCGGATCTGGACGATGAGTTCGGTCGATACGGGTCGGCGATCGCGGTTTCCGAGCATCTTGTCGCGGTCGGCTCCGCCAATGAGACGCCCCCCTCCGGCGAGGAAGATCAGGGGATGGTCTGGTTGTTCGCCCGCTCGACCGGTGTATGCCTGGGATATCTGACCGAACCCGGCGGGGACGACTTGGGTGAGTTCGGCGTGTCGATCGACATCTATGCCGATACCCTTGTCATCGGCGCTGACCCACGGCTGTCGGTCCCGGATTTCCCGTCCGAGGTGCACATCTACGACCTCTTCGGGGGCGTTACGCCGGTTTATCAGGGGTTGATTGATTCGCCGGACTACCCGCCGCCCGGGACTCTGCCTCCCGCTTATGACTCGTTCGGCTCGACGCTCGATCTGAGTCCGACCGGCTTCATGGTCGGTGCGAGCGGGCGGAGTCTGGTGCGGGACGGCGCGTTGCTGGACGATGGGAACGGCACGGTCACCGTCTTCGGAGTCTGGCCCGATCTCGTGGTGGGCGACCTCGTCGCGTGGCCCGCCTTCGCCGGGTTCAGCCCGAACGCCGCGAACGCGACTGCGGCGACCGGTCTGCCCGACCTGACCCCGGCGGTCCTCGCCGGGCCGGGCGCCGGCCTGCTGGTGTACGGCTTCGAGCCGATGAGTCCCTACGCCCCGGGGCAGTTGGCGTCGGCGTTCGGCGTCCCGCCGGGCGCGCTGGATCCGTACGACATGATCGTGATCGGGAGGAGCAAGCAGCCCGGCTCGACCTTCGAGACCTGCTCGATCACGGTGTCGGACGGGTCGGCTACGCAATCATTCGACGTGGTGTACGCGGCGAACGGTCCGACCCAAGGGCCGGGGTGGGTCAGCGTTCCCTCAAACGGCTCGGTCGCGAACGCCGCGATGGGCTCCCAGTTGCCGGTCGGACTCGACGTGTCCCTGCTTTTGCTCGACCTCGGCAGCGTCATGCCCTTGGAGGGCAACCTGTCCGTCTCGATCGAGCGGCCGGGCACGGGACAGGGCGGGGCGTTCGATTCGCCGGAAGTGCTCGGCGTGGGGGTGATGGGCGTGTCCCCCCGCCCGTGCTCGGTCGGCGACGTGGCCCAGCCCTTCGATCAACTGAACTTCTTCGACGTTGCGGCGTTCGTGTCCCTGTTCTCGGCCGGCGACCCCGCGGCGGACCTGGCCGATCCCATCGGGGAGTTGAACTTCTTCGACCTGGCCCGGTACCTGGACTATTACCAGGCCGGGTGCCCGTGAATCGCGGCGGGCGACCGCGCAAGTACTTGATAAAAAGGGGCTTCCATTCCGGGCGGATTTCTGGCATACTGGTGTGTCCGAAACCCGCGGCCGTTCGCCGCCCGGGGGCGGCGCGCTCCGCGATCACTCGCATCGGAGGCGACGCTATGAGCACCGTTGAAGACATCCTGTCCCGCAAGCCCCGGGCCGTCCACGAGGTCGACGCCAACGCGGCCGTGCTCGAAGCGGCCAAGGTGATGAACGATCACAAGATCGGGTCGGTCGTCGTCAAGCACGGCGGACGGATGGTCGGCATCCTGACCGAACGCGACATCCTGACCCGCATCGTGGCCAAGCAGCGCGACCCGTCGGCGACCAAGGCGTCCGAGGTCATGACGCGGTCGGTCCTGACCTGCCGCCCGGCGACGAAGCTCAACGAGGCCCGGAAGGTGATGCGCGAGAAGCACATCCGCCACCTGCCGGTCGTGGACGAGGACCGCGTGGTCGGCATGGTGTCCATCGGCGACCTCAACCACGCCGAGCACGACATCCTCGTCGAGACGATCCACTCGATGGAGACCTACATCGCCGGCGGCACGGCCAGCCTGATCTGAGCCGTCCCCGCGGGGTGCGTCACGCGATCTGCATCAGACGCCGGATGGTGTCCGGGGCCTCGCCCTGGCCCGTGCGGCAGCTGAGCAGGGCCGCGTGCGTCATCGACAGCACCGCGGGGTAATCGATCGGCGCGTGGCTGGGTCCGACGCCCGCGCACAGGTTCGCCAGTTGGGTGGCCAGCGCGGCCTCGCCCGGGTCCGCGTCCGGGGGATCGAACGGGGTGCGGTCGGGCTCGCCCCCCGGGTGCCGCCAGACGAGCCCGGCCGCGTCCAGCGTGATCGAGCCCTCGGCGCCCATGATCCGCAGGTCGGTCTCGGTGGTGGGGGACTGGTCCGAGAGGTGGACCCCCGCCGCGCGTCCGTCGGCGAAGCGCAGATGGGCGGTCAGATCGCCCGTCAGACCCCGCAGCGACTCCCCGGGGAGTTGGTGCAGCCCGCGGGCCTTGGCCGGGGCGACGAAGCAGGCGTCCACGATCTCCGGCACGCCCATCAGCGTGCGGACCACGTCCATTGCGTCGAACAGCCGGGCCCCGAGTGTGCCCAGTGCGGCCGGCCCCACCAGGCGGATCGAGCAGGTCCGGGGCACGCCGAAGGTCTCCAGGGTCACGTGCAGTTCGTCGAGGGCTTTAGTTCGGCGCGTGCGGGGCACCACCCGCACCAGATCGGCCAGCGTGCCGTTGTGCAGCGCGTCGGTCCAGCGGGTGCCGTTGAGCTCCATGGCGGCCGCCGGGATGGCGTCGATCGTCGCGACCGGCACCGCACGCCCCTTGGCCAGCTGGAGGGCGGAGAGGTCCTGATCGATGTCGGTGTGCCCGAACTGTCCGGCGGCGGCGATGAAGACCAGATCGACCGGCGCCGAGGTCAGGGCGGATCGCAGGTCGTCGCAGGGTTCGCAGCCGAGGTCCCGAGCGACCTGGCCCGTGTGGGTCGGCTCGGGCGAGCCGGCCAGAACCGGCACGACGCCCGCCCGGGCCAGCACGCGCCCGATCCGTTCGGTCTGATCGGGCGTGAGCCAGCACACCGCGTTAGGGGTCTCCCCGCTCATGCCCGGATGCTACACGATTTTGGTGCGAACCGGGCGGGCCTGCGGGCGATAGAATCACAACGAGGCGCAGCCAGACGGCCGCTCCCGGGGGCCTTTTCGGGGGTTCCCGGGGGAGGAAAGTCCGGGCACGGCAGGACACGGTGGTGGGTCACGCCCACCCGCCCGCAAGGCTCCGGAAGGAGGCGGCTGAGGGCGAGGGAAAGTGCCACAGAAAGCAAACCGCCGATGGCCCGGTTCGCCGGGCACAGGTAAGGGTGAAAGGGTGCGGTAAGAGCGCACCGCCCGTCTGGTGACAGACGGGGCACGGTAAACCCCGCCGCGTGCAAGCCCAAGCAGGCCCCCGCACACCCCCGGGTGTGCGTCCCCGGTCCGGGGATCGTGGGGTCGGGTCGGGTGCTGGGGACGCAAGTCCCCCCGGCGTCGGCAACGGCGTCCGGCAGAGAAATGGCCGTCCGAGGCCCGAAGGTCCCTCCCCGAGCCCCCGTCATAAGGAGGGGGATGGAAACCACGGGACGAGACAGAACCCGGCTTACCGGCCGCGCCCAGCCGCAAGACGCACCCCCGCGGGGACCACCCGCGGGGGTGCGGCCGTTTTGAGGACCGGGTTTCAGCGTCACATGAACCAGAGCGCCAGCGCCGCCAGAGAGATCAGCCCGGCGATGACGGACACGGCCAATGAAATGAAGGGCATGTTCCTCGCGCCAACGTTCAGAACCCCGTGTTCCGGTTGGCGACAGCCCGGGCACTCTGCGTGATCGCCCACGCCGCCATCAGTACCCCGAAGGGGCCGCACGCGAAGCTCAATAGCCACGCGAGACACGCGGCGTAGAACGAGGTCTCGATCCGTGCGTACTGCCGCGCGTGGTGCTCAGCCAGCATCTGGACGTCCGGCCAGACCGGTCGCCCGCACTCCGGGCACTTCGCGTCGGTGTTGATGCCCGTGAGGTCGTACCGGCAGTAGAGGCACTGCGGTACTGGTTCGGTGGAAGCCCGGTTTGTATCGTCATTGACCAAGGGTGAAAGTGTCAAAGGTACTGCGTCAGAACCAGCACGAACGCGTAGGCGCACACCGCCAGCAGCGAAAGACCGATCGTGATCCATCCCAAGATCAGACCGGTCTTGGCACCGCTGATCTGTGATTTGTCGATGAGACCCTGCCGCACCTCGGTGTTGGCTTTCGACGCGTAGGTAACTGCGGGAATCGCGAGCAGCCCCGCAAGCGGGCCGAGACACGCAAAGAAGAGCACGAGTGAGACAATGCCCCACGTCATGGAGCGGCTGGCGTTCTGGGTGGCCTGTTCGATCGGCGGTCGGGACCACACGGCGCAGCCGCACTCCGGGCAGAGGTCGTCGACCTTGAGCCCCGAGAGTTCGTAGCCGCACTTCCAACAGGTGGGAGGGACCTTTGCCATGCCATGCTCCTTCCGACGGTCGGAGCCATCATTTCAGGTCGTGCTCGGTTCTGCAACCGTGCTCACCACCCGCACCTGGCAGAACTGCCGGTGCCCCAGCGGCCCGGCGTGGAAGCCGATGCCCGATTGCTTGGCCCCGACCCACGGCGTGCCGCCCGCCCCGCCGATGCCGCGGTTGACGCCGATCATTCCGGCGGTCAGGCGGCGGGCCGCGGCCCGGGCCACGGACTCTTCGCCGAAAACCACGCCGCCCAGGGCGTACTCCGAGTCGTTCGCCCGCTCGACGGCCTCATCGACCGAGTCGACGGGCATGACGCAGGCGACCGGGCCGAAGGTCTCGGTGGTCATGATGTCCATGGCGTGGGTCACGTCGTCGAGGACGGTGGGGGAGACGAACGAGCCATCGCGGGGCTCGTTACCGAAGGCGACCTTCGCGCCCTTGGCCACCGCGTCGGTGATCTGGGCGGTCACGTGGGCCTTCTGCCTGGCGTGGATCATCGGGCCGATCGCGGCCTTGTCGTCGTCGCACGGGCCGACGGTGAAGGACTTCGCCTGCTCGGCGAGCTTGGCGACGAACTCCGTGTGCAACTTGCGGTCCACGTAGATCCGCTCGGTCGAGACGCACACCTGCCCGCAGTTGCGGAACGCATTGCGGGCCGCGAACTCCGCGGCCTTATCCAGGTCCGCGCCCTCCAGCACCAGCAGCGGGTCCTTGGAGCCGAGTTCCAGGATGACCCGCTTCAGGCCGGTGGCGGCCTCGCGCATGATCGCCTGGCCGGTGGCCTTCGAGCCGGTAAACGCGATCAGGTCCACATCGGCCTTGACCAGCGCCGGCCCTTGTTCACGCCCATGCACGACCTGCAGCACGCCGTCGGGCAGGAACTCGTTGAGCACATCGGCGTAGGCCTGCGCGATCAGCGGCGTTTCCTCGCTGGGCTTGAGGATGACCGTGTTGCCGGCGACCAGCGCGGGCAGCACCATCCAGTGCGGCATCAGGATCGGGAAGTTCCACGGCGTGATGGCCGCGCACACGCCGAACGGGTCGTGGTAGATCGTGCTCTCCACGCCCTCGCCCTTGAGCACCTGCGGTTCGACGGCCTTGGCGATCTCGTCGACCTCGTCGGAGAGGCGCTCGCCGCAGCCGCGGACTTCGCCGATACCCTCGGCGAAGGGTTTGCCCTGCTCGCGGCTGAGCAGGCGTCCGAGTTCCTCGGCGCGGTCGGCCAGCGCCTGCCCGGCGGGGCGGAGGATGTCGGCCCGCTGCTTGGCGGTCATCGCACCCCAGGCTTTGGAAGCGGCCCGGGCGTTGGCGACGATGGCGGGGATCTCGGCGATCGGGGTCAGCGGGACCGAGCCGACGACCTCGCCGGTGGCGGGGTTGATCGAGTCCAGCGAGGCGATGGTGGCGGTGTTCGTCATGGGGTACGGTACGCCCGCGATACAAGCCGCGCACGAAGTAAGCGGGTTCCTGCTTTGTTCAAAGTCGCACAAAGAGCCCGCTTACTTCGTGCGCGGCTTGTTTACACGCGTCCGGCGACCATCACGATGAAACTGTCGTCCAGTTCGTCCTCCGCGTCCATCACCGGCTCGACATACGCGTTCCCCTCGTCGTCCCACGCGTCGGCGAGTTTGGCGTAGACCTGGGTCTTCGCGAAGCCCGCCTCGTCCATCGCGTCGCGGAGCTCGGGGACGGACCACAGCCGCCACTCGTAGACGAACGCGTCGAAGATCTCCTGCTCGATCACGCCGGCCTTCTCGAGGCGGAAGTGGATCACGTCGGTGACCATGCCGGTCAGCGGGTCGGCGTGGCGCTGCTCCCAGGTGTAGCGGCAGAGCCAGCCGCCGGGCAGCGGGTGGGGGCGATGGACTTCTCCGGTCAGGAACGCGGACTCGCCGCCGTACGTGTCGCAGACGAACACGCCGCCGGGGTTGAGGCGGCTGCGGGCGTGGCGGAGGTACTCGACCAACTCGCGCCGGGTGTGCAGGTAGCCGATCGAGAAGTTGCCCACGAACAGCACGTCGCAGGCATCGGGCGCGGTGCGCACGTCGGAGAGCACCTTGGACACGCGGGGGTGGTCCGGGTGCTTGGCGAGGGCGTCTCCGTCCAGATCCACGCCCACCGCGCGGGCCCCGTCCCGCTTGACCCACTCGTAAGACAGTGCGGCCGTGCCACAGAAGTCCTCGCCGAGCACGGTCGGCTCGTGGCCGTGCACCGCCCGCAGCAGCGGCGCGAGATGCTTGGGCGACTGGACGCAGGTCTCGTAGAGGTCGTGCTTGTCGAAGGTCTGGGTCATGGTCCCACCGGAGCCGGCATCGGGACCGGGGTCGGAGCCGGAGCAGGGGCGGGGAACCCGCCGCCCCCGGTGAAGGCCGCGCCCACCATCGCGACCACGAAGACGATGTAGATGGCCATCAGCACAAAGAACAGGGCCGAGAGGCAGATCCCGACCCAGCCGCAGATCTTCCCGGCCTTGGCGAAGTCCAGCGAGAACGCGGGGGCGCGCCCGAGGCGCACGGCCTCGCGGGCCTTCTTGGCGTACACCAGCGCGACGATGCCGCAGATCAGGCCGGGGATGCCGTAGAACATGCAGGTCAGGATCGACATCATCCCCAGCACGAGCGATGCGACGGCCGCCCCGACCCGCTGCTGGCTGGCCTCGGAGAGAAGAAACAGTTTGCCGCACTCCGGGCAGGGGTCACCGATCCGCACGCCCACGAGGTTGTAGTCGCAGTTCGAGCAGGCGTAATGCTTTGGCGGCCCGGGCTCGGGCATCGGTTCGGGCGGGGTGGGGTCCATGGCTGCTCCTGGCGTGCGGGGTGAGCCCATCATAACAGCAGCAGCACCCAGGCCACCATGAGCGTCCCGACGACCGCGGCGCCCGCCCCCAGCACCAGCGATCCGGTGATCATCCACGACGCGGCCGGGTTCGGCTCCGCCATGCGGGCGGCCGTCTTCCGGGCCCCCCAGGCGACCCAGCAGGCCCCGAGCCCCATCGCGACCCCGAGCACACCGAACCCGAGCAGCCCGATCCAGGCCAGGGTCGCCAGACCCAGAGCAACGGTCGCACGCGACGTGGCCAGGTCGATCGCGTCGTCTCGGCCTTCGCCCGCGCCGGGCGCGGCCGCCCCGCATTCGGGGCACGGCGCAGCGGGGGGCAGGCCCGCCCGGTCGTAGCGGCAGGACGGGCAGCGCATCGGATCAGGCCATGCGGACCCAGCGGATCAGGGTCCGCAGATTCGGCGGCTTGCCGTACATCAAGAGGCCCACACGGAACACCTTGGCCGCGAACCAGAGCAGGAACAGCACGCCGAACAGGTTCACCGCGATCGTCGCGGCCACCTGCCAGCCCGGCACCGGCTCGGGGCTGGCGATCCGCATGATCATGATGAACGGGCTGATGGGCGGCACGAAGCTGAGCACCGTGCTCAGCGTGCTGTTGGGCGCCCGCACCACCGGAAGGAACAGGAAGTAGGGCACCATGCTCAGCAGCATGACCGGGGTCATCAGGCTCTGGGCCTCGCGCAGGTCATTCACGGCCGAGCCGATCGCGGCCATCATCGCGGCGAACATGAAGTACGCCAACGCGAAGTACACGAAGAACGACAAGAGCAGCTGCCAGCTGACCAGCCCGGTCATGCTGAACGCGATCAGCGCGAAGATGCCGATCGCGTTGTAGATCACCAGCAGGCTGGTGCCCACGCCCATCTGCCCGATGATCTTGCCGGTCATCAGCTCCATCGGCGAGACCGCCGAGAGGAGCACCTCGACCACGCGGCTGGACTTCTCTTCGATGGTCGTGGTCAGCAGGTACTGCCCGCCGGTGAAGGTGGCGACGAGCATCAGGATCATCGCCACGACGGGGATGACCATGCTGGTGATGCTGGAGGTGTCTTTCTGCTCGCCCTCCGTGGTGACCTGCTGGGCGTCGCGCTGCTCGACCGAATCGATGGTCCGGATGGCGGCGCGGTCGATGCCGGCTTCCGCGTAGCGCCGTTCGCGGATCGACCACGCCACGCCGTCGCGGATCGATTCCACCGCGTCGGAGTTGAGGCGGGGCCGGAAGAACGGCTGCCAGGCACCGAAGTTCTCGCTCTCCCCGGAACGCACCACCGCGTCGGGATCGATCTCGATGATCGCCAGGACCCGCTCGGCCCCCTGGGCGCCCTCGCCGGGTGCGCCCTTGAGCTGGTCGCGGATCCGCTGCTTGGCCGCTTCGGCGTCGGCGTCGTCGGGCAGTCGCTCGAACACGAAGCTGGGGACCGGGATCGCCTCGAGGGCCTTGTCGGTGTTGCCTGCGACCTGCTGGCCGAACGCGCCCAGGGTGTCCTCGGCGAACGCGGCCGCACGCTTGGCGTCGGCCTGGCGCCGTTCGCGGATGGCCTCCTCGCTCAGACGCTCGGTCAGGGTGTCGTAGACCGTGCCCGTGCGGTCGATCACCAGGATCGAGCCCGTGACGGCCGGGGGCTTGGCCGTGGCCGCGAGGATGCCGATCAGGGGGATGAGCGCAACCAGCACCGCCGGCACGACCAGCGCGCCGATGATGAACCCCTTGGTCAGCGCCGTGGAGGCGAACTCGCGCCCCGCCACCCGCATCACCTTGGCCATCGAGAATCCCTGCCGCATCACGCGTCACCGCCCATCTCGCGGAGTGCCGCCCGCAGCTGTTCCCGGTCGTCGGGCGAGGCCCCCCCGTCCGTTACGATGTTGATGAAGATGTCCTCCAACCCGGGCCGGTGCAGGTCAACGGTCGCCATCGGTGCGGCGGAGGCGACCAGCCGCACGGCGTCGCCCGGCGACACGCCCTCGCCCAGCACCGCCTCAAGACGCCCGTCGACCCGGCGCACCTCGCGGATGCCCGGCAGCGACCGCACCGCGTCGACCGCGGCATCTTGGCCGTCACCGTCGAAGGGATCGAACCAGACGCCCTTGGGCTCGTGGCGGGCGCGGATCGCGCCCAGCGGGTCGTCGAGCACCTTCTGCCCGTTGTGGATCATCACGATGTGATCGCACAGTTGCTCGGCCTGCGACATCACGTGGGTCGAAAAGATCACCGTTCGCCCCGCCTCGTGCTGCTCGCGGATCAAGTCCCGGATCAGGCGCATGTTCACGGGGTCCAGCCCGCTGAAGGGCTCGTCGAGGATGATCAAGTCGGGCTCGTGCAGCACGCACGAGATGAACTGCACCTTCTGCTGCATGCCCTTGGACAGTTCTTCGCACTTCTTCTTCGCGACTTCCGGCAGGCCCACCCGCTCGAGCCAGTCCTCGACCGAACGGCGGAGCGTCGGGCCGCGGTCCAGGCCCTTGAGCCGCCCGATGTGCTGGAGGAACGAGCCGACCTTCATCTTGCGGTACACGCCGCGTTCCTCGGGCAGGTAGCCGATCCGGTCTTTGCTCTCGACCGCCGAGCGTCGTCCCAGCACACTCAGCTCGCCCGAATCCGGGAACAGGATCGACATGATCATCCGGATGGTGGTGGATTTCCCGGCCCCGTTCGGCCCGATGAACCCGTGCAGCGAGCCTTCCCGCACCTCCAGATCCATGCCTTCCACGGCCACCTTGGGGCCGAAGGCCTTGCGAACGCCCCGCATCGAGATCGCTGATTCCATCCGGCCGCATCCTCCCACGCCGAGCCGATGCGGCCCGCCGGGCGAGTATACGGGCGGGCCGCGCCGACGATGCGTCCACCTCCGCGCGGGCCAATACGACGTGAACGCCCGCCCGCTCCGTCCATACGCTTGGCCGTGCCAGACCTGACCGCCATCCTGCCCGATTCCGTCCGCCACAAGCTCGACGAGATCGACCGCCAGCACCTCGAGCTGACCGACGCGCTGGCGGACCCGGACGCCGCGTCCGACCACCGGCGGGCGTCCGCCATGGCGATCCGGCGGGCCGGGCTCGACCCGGTGGTGACCGAGTACCGCGCCCTCCGCGCGCTGCTGGCGGACGCCGAGGAGATGCGGGCGGCACTGGCGGGCTCCGACAGCGAACTCGCCGCCCTGGCCCGCGACGAACTCCCCACGATCGAGGCGTCCGCGGCCGAGTCCGCCGATCGCATCAAGTCGCTGCTGGTCATGTCCGACGACCGGGCCATCGGCTCGGTGATCCTCGAGATCCGGGCCGGCACCGGTGGCGACGAGGCCGGGCTTTGGGCGCGTGACCTGCTCCACGCATACACCCGGTACGCCGCCAAGAGGGGCTGGAAGGTCGAGGAGATGGAACTCGACGCCGACGCGTCGGTGGGGGGCATCCGCAAGGCCATCGTCAACATCGCCGGCGAGGGCGTCTGGCAGGAGTTGGCTTTCGAGGCGGGCGTGCACTCCGTCAAGCGTGTGCCGGCCACGGAGACGCAAGGCCGCATCCACACCAGCACCTGCACCGTCGCCGTGCTGCCCGAGCCGCAGGCGGTGGAGGTCACGATCGACTGGGCCAACGACGTGACCGAGCACGTGACCACCTCCCAGGGCCCGGGCGGCCAGAACGTCAACAAGGTCGCCACCGCCGTGAACCTCGTTCACAAGCCCACCGGCGTCGAGGTCCGCATGCAGGAGACCAAGAGCCAGGCCCAGAACCGGGAGCGTGCCCGGCGCCTGCTCACGGCCCGCGTGTTCGAGATCGAGCGCCGCAAGATCGAGGCCGAGCGGGCGGGCCAGCGGTCCGACCAGATCGGCACCGCCCAGCGCAGCGAGAAGATCCGCACCTACCGCTATCAGGACAACATCGTGTCGGACGAGCGGCTGGACCAGAAGTTCGCCAAATCCAAGATCATCGACGACGCCGACCTCCGCCCGCTGTTCGAGGCCCTCGTCGAGCAGGAGACCGCCCGCCGCCTCGCCGCCCTCTGACCGCCGCCGACCCAGGCGGAACCGCCCTGGCCCGGGGGAAATCGGCCGGGCCGGGCGGATCCGGGCGGTGCGATCCGCTGCGGATCGGTCCCTCGTCCGTCCGGTTTGTCCGGGCTAGCATTGCCGCCTTGCCCGAGCCGGTTCCCGCAGGAGCCCGGCCACACCGATTCCGTCAGGAACTGAAGCTCTATGGAACGATCCGAAATCTTCGACAAGGTCCAGGAAGTGCTCGTCGACGCCCTCGCCGTCGATGAGGACGAGGTGACGCCCGAGGCCACCCTGATCGGGGATCTCGGCGCCGAGTCGATCGACATCCTCGACATCTCCTTCAAGCTCGAGCAGGCCTTCGGTTTCAAGATCGCCCAGGGCGAGCTGTTCCCGGAAGGCGTCACCCAGAACCCCGAGTACGTCCAGGACGGCAAGATGACCGCTCAGGGCATCCAAGAACTCCGCAAGCGCCTGCCGCACTTTGACTTCGCGGCCATCGAGGCCGACCCGGCCGTCGGGAACATCCGCAAGATTTTTACCGTCGACGCGCTGGTCAACTTCTGCGAGCAGAAGCTCCAGACCGCCTGATTCCTCCTACCAGCCCCGAGCGTCCGCGACGGGCTCCCGCGAGGCCGCCCATGCGCTGGATGTGGATCGATCGCATCGTCGAACTGGTCCCCCGCCAGCGCCTCGTCGCCATCAAGCAGGTCTCGATGGCCGAGGAGCACCTCCACGACCACTTCGCCGCCTCCGGTTCCCGTCCGCCGACCCCCATCATGCCCGCCAGCCTGATCGTCGAAGGCATGGCCCAGTCCGCGGGCGTGCTCGTCGGCCACGCCGAGGGGTTCAAGGAAAAGGTCGTCCTGGCGAAGGTCTCCCGGGCGGAACTCGATTTCGACGCCCTGCCGGGCGACACCCTCCGCTACACCGCCGAGATCGAGCAGTTCTCCCCCGTGGGGGCCTCCACCAAAGGCACCATCGAGCTGATCTCCTGGACCGCCGCCGGCCCGGCCGAACCCCGCGTCCTCGGACGGGTGGATCTGATATTCAGCCACCTGGACAACAACATGGGGGGCGAGGTGTACCCCGAGCACAACTTCGTGTTTTCCGAGTCGTTCGCGACCCTGTTATCATTGAGCGGGATCGACCCGATCCCCTGATGTGGTACACTGTGCCGGGGTGATCCCAGAAGTCATCCCGGACGGCGGGGCGGCCCGCCCGGACCCGCCATCGACCCTCACCTGATACCGACGGAGCAGCCGCATGCGTCGCACCCACAAGACCGGACTGATCCTCGCCCTCGCCGGCGCGGCCCTCGCCCTGACCGCCTGCGGCTCGATCCCCACCCGCGAGCAGCGGATGAAATCCCCCCAGACCGCCATGCGGGGGCCCGCCTACAAGCGCCTGGTGGTCACCTTCAACGAGGCCCACAACCTCGCCGTCAAGGCCGCCGACTACTCGTCCCAGCTCGCCGCCGAAGGCGCCGCCCCCGAAGAGGTTCTGGCCGCACAGGAACTCGCCGACGACGCGGCCAAGTTTGCCGACGACATCGAGTGGTTCCTGGCCAACCGGCGTCGCATGCAGTGGCACCAGAGCCACATGAACAAGCTCTGGGTCCGCTACGACGAGATGAACCCCGACCACCGCGGCACCGTCCTCGCCTACACCGAGAAGGCAGTCCGCAAGCCCTCGTTCAAAATCGAACTCAAGCACGACTACAACGAGCAGTACGAGATCGAGACCCCCGATCCCCGCTGGGGCGACCTGTTCTACCCGGTCGGCGCCAAGCTCTACCCGGGCAACCCGTGGTCGGGCAAAGAGTCGTCCGGCCAGTAAACCCCGAACCATCCTGAGCCATACCCATCCGCATGCCTGAGCATGCGGATTTTTTGTGCCCGATGTACGTTCCGGTGCGCTGTCTGCGCGACATAGCCCGCTTTCCGCTTGCTCGCGACGAGCGAGCAGGTATCTTGTGCCCGGCGTCACGTCGGCACAACGGAGGCAACGGGTTCATGGGCGAGCAGTGGGACACAGACCGGGCATTGAGGGCCATGTTCACCGAGCTCCGCATGGAGCGGCCCGGGTTCGCCCGGGGCATGGGAAAGGTGATCGAGTTCGCCAACGAACTCACCGGAGTCGACGCGTGGGACCACGCGCAAGGGATCGACTGGTCCGGATTCGGGGACGCCTATGTCGAGTGGTTCGACGCGCTCCTAAAAGAGCAACCCTTCCCGACGCGGGCGGAAGCGGTCTGGTTCGAGACACCGAGCGACTTGAATCCTGCCGCATCGCTGGTCAACGCCTTTGAAAAGCTCGGCCCGGCCGATTCCGATTACGGACTCGACGAAGGGGCGATATGGCCGGAGCAGCGTGCGGATGACGAGATCATGGCGGGCTTCGCAAGTCTATTGGCTCTGGAAGAGGCAATCAGCGCGACCGGATTCAGAGCCGCGTCGCACGAGCGGCGGGAGGAACTGGCCCAAGGCGTGGCGGTGATGTCGGCCGGTTGCGTGTGCCTGCTGGCGATGGAGGCGATGGAGCGGACGGATGTGCTCCAACAGGTGATCCACCGGTCCGGCCTTGCGGTGTTCTCGGGGTACGCATCCGGTGGGGTGATCCCGATCGGTCAATGCAAACAGAGTGGTTGGGGACCGGTCCGCCGGGTCCGGCCGCCGAGTGGCCGAGCGTACTGGGACGAGCGTGCCTTCTGGCCGGGTCTGAACTTCGAGCGGTATCTCGCGGCAGGAGGGGATCCCAACCTACGCGATGAAGGACGATCATGGCGTCCAAGCCTGCTCATGTTCCATGCGATGTTTCTGACACCGGCGGATGTCGACCTGCTCGTCAAGGCCGGCGCCGATGTCCGGGCCATCGACGAGGATGGCAGAAATGTCCTGCACTACTGTGACTCGGCCGATCCCGCCACCGTCGCCAAGCTGATCGAGCACGGGGCGGATCCAAACGCCAACACGCACCGCGGCGGAAGTGTGCTACTTTCGGTTGCATGGAATCGGGCGGACGTGGTCCGCGTGCTGCTCGAAGCGGGGGCCGATCCGAACCCTGCGCCCGCGGGCAAGGAAGGGCTCACGCCGCTCGATCGGGCGTCTGCCCATGTGGTCGAGCCGGCCATGATCCGAGACATGGTGAACGCGGGAGGGAAATGGAACTGGGCGGTGCGCGACGGTTCAACCCCGCTGCACAAGCTTGCCGAGACCAAATTGCTGAATCGCAATTGCCGATCGCGACTGGGCCCGTTGATCGAGTTGTATCAGCAGTTCGGCTTCGATATCAATAATCGAGATGGCAACGGAATGTCACCGTTGTGGACCGCGTTGCTCAGGCACTGCCAAGAGTTGATCGAGCATCTTGCATGGATCGAGGAAAACGGGGATCGGGGTGGGCGTTGGGATCACGACCACGACTTGACGGCTGTTCGAATGCTGGAACGCGGGGCCGACCCGAACGAACGGTCCGTGGTGGAAGGGCACCCCCTCATCCCCCCGGGCGCAACGCCGCTCATGGTCGGCCGGTTTGACGACACGCGTCTCGTCAAAGCACTGCTCAAGTCCGGGGCGGACCCCTTAGCGCTCGACGCGGAAGGCCGAGCGGCCCTCGACCATGTCCGAGCGGCACAGCGAGCACAACGACGATACGGCGGAGAGGCTTGCGAGGAAGTCGCGATGGTTCTGGAAAGAGCGGCAAGGAGAAAGAGGTGAGCAACTTGTGACGGAACTGCACAAAAACGCCCGTGGTTCACTCCCCGGCCCCCCCAAGCCGCTCGCGCACCAGCCGGTCGAACAACCCCACCGGCGCGGCCTGCCCGGTCCACAACTCGAACTGCGCCGCCGCCTGCCGGACGAACATCTGCACGCCGTCGATGGTGCGGTACCCGCGTTCCTTGGCGGCCTTGAGCATGGGCGTCTCGATGGGGTTGTAGACGGTGTCGAAGAACACGGTCTCGGGCGGCAGCGCGGGCATGTCGGGGATCGGGATGGACAAGCCATCGGGGTCGGGGCCGCCGGCCATGCCGACGGGGGTGCAGTTGATGTAGATGTTTCCTGCGAGGGCTTGGTTGGAAATCGATCCGAGATGCGTTACCCGGTCTCTGAGGGAAGGAAAGTGATCGCCGACAGATTCGGCCAGTTCCCTCGCCTTGTCGTCTCTGCGATTCACAATTACGATCTGCTTCGCATAGCTCAACGCGGCGAATGTGGCAGCTCGGCCAACTCCTCCGGCACCAATGACGACAACGATTGGTTGGTATGGCGATGCGGTCCGATTCGGGTCGAGAAGATCGTCAATGGCGCGAAAGTCAGTATTCGCTACGAGTTTCGGCCAGGCATCAACCGGCCAGCAATCGAACGAGTTTCCTCTTTCGATGCTGTGATTGACATAGAACGTATTCATGGCGCCAGCAAATCTTTCCCCATGTGGAGGGATCCAACTGCATGACTCTGCAAGTTGTGACAGATTCTGCTTATGCGGGATGGTGACACTTGCTCCATCAAAACTGAGATCCTTGTGCTCGATCAACGCAAGCATCGTCGCCTTGAACGACTCGTAACTCCCCTCCACCGGCATCGGCACATACACCCCATCCCACCCGATCTCGGCGAACCCCGCGTTGTGGATCAGGGGCGACATCGACTGCGTCACCGGCCAGCCGATCACGCCGTAGACCCGGGTCTCCTTGCCGATCGAGCGGAAGCGGTACATCCCCAGCAGATCGTCGATGGTCGGCTGGCCCGGGGCGGTGGCCGATTCGTCACGAAGCGATGCGAAGGTCAGGAAGCCGCCGAACTTGGGCGCCAGCACGCGGCTCATCAGGCCGAACTCGCCCATGCCCAGCGCGATCGTCGGCTTCTGGCGTTCGCTCAGGATGTCGAACAACTCCAGGTTGTCGCGGATCGACCGGGCCCGGTACGCCACCTTGACCACCGCGCACGCCGGCTCGGCCTGCATCGCCAGGATCTTGCGGGTCAAATCCGCGGGCCGGCCCGTGAAATCGTGGCTGGACAGGATGAGACGCGTGCGGACGTGGCGTTCCTGCTTGGGATGGTCCACGGCCAGGTTGATCTTCTGACGAATGTTGGCCGAGGCGGTATAGGCCTTCAGTTCCACGTCGATGTAGGCGGGGGGGCTGTCGGCCGTGCCGAGCGCCTCGAACATCGACACCCGCTCGTCCTCGTCCCCGGCATACAGCCCGCCCTCCCATTCCGGGCGGCAGGTGACGATGCACGGCAGCGGCGACTCGGCGACCAGGTCTTTGATTTGCCCGATCCGGGCGTCCAGCGACAGGTCCGCCTCCATCAGCAGATCCACCCGGAACTCGACGATGTCCGAGCCCTTCTCGGCCGCGAGGATCGCGTCCCGCTTCGCGACCGCGGGGTCGTCTGCCAGGATGGGCACACAGATCATGGTCATCGATTCGGATTCCCGTTCTCATGACAAGCCGCGCACGAAGTAAGCGGGTTCTTCGGATGCACAGGGAATCTCCAAGAGCCCGCTTACTTCGTGCGCGGCTGGTACAAAGCCCACGTCAACCTGGCACCACGACCCGCGCCGGCCGCAACACAAAACGGCCCGAGCACGCCACCGGCAACTCACCCGTGGCATCCGCCCCCGCCCCCCCTGGCTCGATCAGATGCACCTCACCTTTGAGATCCACCGCCCCGCCCTCAAGGTCCTTCTGCTTGACCACCGTCACCCGGATCGTCGCGCCCGGCTTGACAAACCGGCCGTACTTCAAAGCCTTGACACCCCCGAGCACCATCGGCGGGCTGGCCTTGTCGTCGGGGTCGATCAACGCCCGCCCGGCCTGCACCATCGACTCGAGCATCATCACGCCCGGCAGCACCGGGAAACCCGGGAAGTGGTCCTGCAGGTACTCCTCGGCGTTCGAGACGAGCTTGATCGTCACGATGCGGCTGTCGGTGCGTTCCAGGATGCGGTCGACCAGGCAGAAGTGCATGGGCGAGGGTAGGGGGCGTCGGCCCGTCCCGCCCTCCGAACCGACCCGACGCACACCTACCCTCCCCCCGTGCCGACCGTCCACGACGAGGGGATCTGCGTTCGCCACTGGGACTGGTCCGAGACCAGCCAGACGGTCGCGCTGCTCACCCGCGATCACGGCCTGCTCCGCTGCATCGCCAAGGGGTCCAAGCGGGAGAAGGCCCCGTTCTCCGGCGGCGTCGAGCTGCTCACCCGGGGTGCGCTCACCGCGATCATCAAGCCCAGCACCGACCTGGCCACCCTGACCAGCTGGGACCTGACAGCCCCCATGCCCAACGCCCGCCGGGCCTTCGCCCGCTACGCCGCGTGCATGTACTGCGTGGATTTGATCCCCCGCATGGTCCACGACGAGGACCCGCACCCCGCAGTCTTCGACGCCCTGGCCGCCACGCTCGACGCCATCGGGGGCGAGCCCCCGTGCGACCAGGACGCCGAGCTGCCCGCCTGGCTCGCCTGGCTCCAATGGCGACTGCTCGAAGAGACCGGTTCCAAGCCCGAGGTCGGCGTGGACGTGCGGACCGGCGAGCCGCTGTCGGCGGGAACGCCCGTCGGGTTCGAGTGGGACATGGGCGGGCTCGTGTCGGTCGGGCCGGGGCGGGCCGAACCCGGCGTGGCGCGGATCCGGGCCGGCACCGCGGGCGTGCTCCGCCGGCTCGACAGCGGGGCGGGCCCGGGGTCACTGGGGGCGACCCCGGACGAGATCACCCGGGCGGCGCGGGTGCTCGCCGCCCGGATCCGATCGCTGATCGGGCAGGAACCCCCTGCGCTTGGGTGGGTTTTCCCCGAGATTTCCTCCGGCGGGTCCGGATAAGGGGGGCCCCGCTCACGCGGGCCCCGTTTCCGGTCGATGAGTGGGTATCGGCCCGTCGGGGTCGTGCGACAACTCCCACACGGACGCAGAGTAGATCCACGGATGGACTCCGAGCTGCTGCAAGACATCCTGAGCTGCACCACGCTGCCGTCCCTGCCGGCGGTGGCGGTCCGCGTTCTGGAACTGACCGGCGACCCGAACGTCCGCATGGACGAGCTGGCCCGGACGATCCAGGCGGATCAGGCGCTGGCCGCCAAGATCCTCAGGACGGTCAACTCGAGCTTCTACGGCCTGCGCAAGCGCTGCACGTCCATCGACAAGGCGTTGGTCCTGCTCGGGCTGGGTCCGGTCAAGAGCCTCGTGCTCGGATTCTCTCTGGTCTCGGCGATCGGCAGCGACTCGGACGACCCCTTCGACTACGTCGACTACTGGCGCCGCGGTCTCGACACGGCGGTGTCGGCCAAACTGATCGCCGACGCGTGCCGCTTCACGTGCGCGGACGAGGCGTTCCTCGCGGGGCTCTTCCAAGACATCGGAATGATCGCCATGCACCGTGCCCTCGGTGTCAAGTACGCCCGGGTGCTTGAGTCCGCCGAAGACCACGGCGGGCTCGCCCGCCTTGAGATCAAGGCTTTCGAAACCCAGCACGCAGAGATCGGGGCGGTGCTGGCCGAGTCCTGGCGTCTCCCCGCCGAGCTGGTCGCACCGGTCAAGTTCCACGAGCGGCCCACCGCCTGCCCGACGGAATACTCCAAGACGGCCCGGTGCGTGGCGCTGGGCAACCTGGTCCACGACGTGCTGATCGCCGACGAGCCGACCGACGCGCTCCGCGAGCTGTACCGGCGGGGCGAGCAGTGGCTCGGGCTGAACACCGAATCGGTCGATGCCCTCGTGCTCGAGGCGGGCTCGGCCGCCCGGGAACTGGGTTCGCTCTTCGAGCTCGACACGAGCACGATGGTCAACCCCAAGGACGTGCTGGCCCGGGCCGACCGGCAGTTGATCGAGATGGCGCGGAAGCGTGAGATCGAGAGCTACTCGATCCGCGAGCTGTCCGGCGTGATCGAGGGCGACGAGGGCCACGATCCGTTGACGGGCATGCTCGACCGTGAGGCTTTTGCCCGCACGGTCCGCGAGACGCACCCCGCGGCCACCGCGGGTCAGATCGAGCTGTCCATCGCCCAGTTCGCCATCGACGGCCTGCGGTCCATGCTCGAGACGCACGGCCAGATGGCGCAGGACGAGGTCATCCTCGGCACCACCGTCATGCTGCTGCGATGCTTCGAGCCCATGGGCGGCATCGTCGCCCGCGTCACCGAGACGGACTTTGCGGTCATCCTGCCCCGCGTGGGGCGACGGACGGCCAGCGACGCGGCGCAGGAGATCTGCGACCAGTTCCCCGCCAGCGTGCGGGGCTGGATGCCGAACTTCACCGACGCGGACGCCATCGTGCGGATCAATGCCGGCGTGGCCACGATGGACCCGCAAACGCGGACGGTGTTTGTTTCGCCCGAACTGCTCGTGGAAGCGACCAGCAGGGCGGTGCAGGCGGCCCGCGGTGCCGGCGGCGGTTGCGTCCGCGTGTTCGTGCCCCGCGGAAGGGCCGCGTAAGGCGGACCGAACGCCGGTCAGTCTCCGGCGTCGGTCCCGGGCGCGGGCGTCATCGAGCCCAGCAGCCAATCGTCGAACGGGAACGCGTCGCAGACGGCCTTGAGATCGTCCGCCGTGACCTTGGCGAGGTTTTCCAGTTCTTCGTCGAGGGTCACGTATCGGCCGAGCATGGTCCAGACCCGGCCCAGACGCATCATGCGCCCGGAGGGGCGCTCGGAGGCGATGGTCGTCGCGGTGAGGGCCTTGGCGCGGAGCTTGGCCAGGTCGTCCTCCTCGATCGAGTCGCGGAGGTTGGTGATCTCGGTCCGGATCACCCGCTCGATCTCGCCGAGTTTGTCGGGATCGCCCGAGGCGTAAACGAAGAACTCACCGTGTCGGTCCATGCCGTCGTACGCGGCCTGGGCTTCTTCGGCCAGGCCCGTTTCGATCAGTGCCCAGTGCAGCCGGGAGTTGTCCTCTCCGCCGAGCACCTGCGCGAGCAGGGCCGCGGCGTGGCGGCGGTCGTCCTCGACGCCCGGGGCGTCGGCCACGCCGATCAGGTAGCCGCGGTTGACCTTGGGATCGGTCAGGGCGAAGCGGCCCCGCGCCCGCTCGGGCAGCGCGTGATCGCGGACGGCGCCCGTGGCGGGCCATGCGCCGCAGCAGTCGTTGATCAGGTCCACGCAGCGGTCGAAGTCCACCGCTCCGGCGAGTGCGACGACCGTGGTGTCGGGCGCGTAGCGGCTGGTGAAATAGTCGTTCATCTGATCGCGGGTCATCGCGGCGACGGACTCTTTCGTGCCCAGCACGCGGTGCCCGAGGCGGGCCCGGTTGTACCGCCGGTCGATCGCCTCCTCGTAGAGCACCCAGAACGGGTTGTCCGCGTACATGGCGATTTCTTCGAGGATCACCTGCTTCTCGGTGTCGAAGTCGCTGTTGCGCAGCGCGGGGCGCATCATCTTGGCGATCAGGTCGGTGGCCCGGTCCATGCCCTCGGGCAGGGTGTGGGCATAGAAGCAGGTCATCTCGCGGGATGTGAACGCGTTGTTGGACGCTCCGAGATCGTCGAAGGCCTGGTTGATCGCGTCGGCGCCGAGCGCCTCGGTGCCTTTGAACATCATGTGCTCGAGGTAATGGGAGACGCCCATCACCTCGGTCGGCTCGTCGCGGGCGCCGGTGCGGACGAAGAACCCGACGGCCGACGAGTGGGCTCCGGGGGCGATCTCGGCGACGACCCGCAGGCCGTTGTCGAGCACGGTTTCCTTGTAGGTCACGCTCATGCCCCGATGGTAGCTTCTGCGCCGGCCCGGACCGCGTTGACGATGGCCCGGCACACCGCGCGGGGGTCTTCCGCGCCGCACACCGCCGAGCTGACCGCCACGCCCCGGCAGCCGGCGCGGGCGAGCAGGCCAGCGTTGGACGCGTCGATGCCGCTGATGGCCAGGTGCGGGATGCTCCGGGTGGCCGGATCGTTCGTGACGGCGCGGATCAGCTCCGGTCCCGGCAGGTCCGGCTTGGGTTTGGTGGTGCTCGGGAACATCGGCCCGAGGCCGATCGTGTCGGCCCCGTCCGCGAAGGCGGTGCGGGCGTGTTCGAGGCTGGCGCATGAGACACCGATCCAGCGGGCCGGGCCCATGATCCGACGCGCGTCGCGCACCGGCAGGTCGGTCTGGCCCAGGTGCACCGCGTCGGCGTCGGTCAGGCGGGCGAAATCCGCACGGTCGTTGACGACCGCGTGCACGCCCGCATCCCGGCAAGCGGCGACCAGTCCGGCGGTGTGCTCGAGCCGTTCGGAATCAGGCATCTGCTTTTCTCGGATCTGCACACAGTCCGCACCGCCCTCGGCCGCGAGGCGGATGATGTCAGCCGGGGTGTGATGAACGCAGAGCGACCGGGTCACCAGGACACACAGCGTCCATTGCGGGCACGGGGGAGCAAGGATCAACATCAGTTTGCGTTCAAGGTCGTAAACGGTGTACCGGGCAGACTCGAATCCGCGGGGTGATCGTCCGAGGGCCTTGGCGGCTTCTTCGAGCGATCGCAGGGCTTCCTGGACCCGCTTCGCAGCGGCCGTGGCGAGATCCGGCAGTGCCTCGGACCGGTCCAGTTCACCGGGCGTGGTGATGGTGGTCCCCACGTCGCCCGGCGTGTCGCGGGCGGCGAGCAGGTCTGCGGGTCGCATGGGCAGGGCGTCGAGGTTCGATCGCAGGTCGTGGCGAACGCGTTTGAGGGCCTCGGTCAGGCCGGCGTCATCGAGAACGAACCGGGCGATGTCTTCCAGCACGCGCAGGCCCTCGCGGGCGCGGTTGGCGGAGGCGTCGATGAGGCGGTGAAGGGGTTCCATCGGGGTCAGACAGCCTTTTCGACCGCGGTGTGGTTTGGATGACGCGGCCGCGCCACAATACAGCCCATGGATCAATCCTACGAGATCACCGAAGAGGTGGCTCCGCCGCACCTGCCCGGCCGGGCCGTGCTGCGACCGTCGCTCGATGCCGCGCTGGAAGCGGCGGCGGCGGATCTGTTCCTCCAGGCCCACGCCTGCGTCCGGGCCTTTGGGGCTTTCCACCTTGCGATGTCGTACGGCCCGAGCGAGCACCGGTTGATCGTGCGGCTCATGACCGACCCCAACTACCGCGACCTGCCCTGGTCCCGCACCCACCTCTGGTCGCTGGTCGAGGAACGGGTGGCGGTGGGCGACGAACGCCACAGCCACACGCACCTGCAGGAGATGATCCTGGGCGCATCGGACCTGCCGGAAGACCAGGCCCACCCGCTCCGGGCGCACCTCCCCGACGCCGAGGACCGCTACGAGGCCGAGCTGCGCGAGCAACTCGGCCAGCGCGAGCCCGGGCACGACCGCGTCGACTGCCTGCTGCTCCCCCCCGACCCGGTGCTGCTGCGGGGGTGGAGCGATCCGATGGACCGGCTGGTGGGTGCGAGCGAGGACGGGACGCGGGTCGGCCTGACGGCCCGGACGCTGCGGGGCGGTCGGTTCTTGATGGTGATGGCCACCGGGCACGACGCCGCGCCGCTGGTGCGGGCGGTGTCGCGGGACCACGCCTCGGTGGGGATCGTCCCGGACGGCGGCGAACTCCGCTGGTACCTCGACCACCGGGCCTGCGGCGCGGAGAACACGGAGAACCCGGATTGAATCAACAGCCCGACACGAACATCACCGCCAACGCCCGCGTGACTTTCCGCGTCCTGCACGAGGACCAGCACATGCTGGTCGTGGAAAAGCCGCCGCGGGTCGTGACCACGCCCGGCGTCGGCCACCAGCACGACACGCTGCTCAACGGGCTCTACAGCCAGTACGGCGACCGCCTGCGTCAGCTGGGCGTGGCCCGCGATCACGGCCTGGTGCACCGGCTCGACCGCGACACCTCCGGCGTGATGGCGGTGGCCCTGTCACGCGAGGCCTACGACGGCATCCGGGCGCAGTTCGAGCAGCGTCAGGTCCGCAAGTTCTACTGGGCCGTCACGATGAAGGCGCCCGAACAGCGTGAGGGCGTGATCCGTCAGCCGATCGACGAGGTGCTCAGCCGCAAGGATCGGTACACCTCCGAGAAGACCGCCCGGCCGAGTTCGTCCGGCAAGCCGGCGGTGACGGCCTATCGCGTGCTGGCCGAGTCCGAGCTCGGCGCGGTGATCGAGGCACGCCCGGTCACCGGCCGGCTGCACCAGATCCGCGTGCACCTGAACATGATCGGGGCCCCGGTGCTGGGCGACCCGGTCTACGGCTCGCACCGCTCGAAGGGCGCCTCGGCCCGTCTGGCCCTGCACGCCCACCGGCTGTGCCTGACCCACCCGGTGACCGGCGATGCCATCGACGTCCGCACCGCGTTCCCGAAGGACCTGCGGGCGCTGCTCAAGCGGCTCGATCTGCCCCGTCCGGACCTGGATGACGCCCGCGCGTCGGAACCGGCGACTGGCTCAGCTGACGGCGCCGATGAGTTCGGCGGCGACGCGGTCGGCGAAGAGGAAACCGGGCTCGGTCAGTAACCACCGGTCGGTCGTGATGGTCAGCCACCCCTGCGTCCGGCAGCCCTCGGCCGCGGCCCGCAACTCGTCCTGGCGTCCCATCTCGGCCGCGTCGTGCAGGGCCCGGTCGGAGGAAACGCCCTCACGCAGGCGCACGCCGGTCATCAGCCGGTCCATCAGCGCCCGCTTGGGATCCGGCTCTTCGAGTTCGCAGACCGGCGCGAAGCCCGCGTCGTCGCCGGCGATGTAGTCGTCCAGCCGCGGCGTGTTCTTCCAACGCCAGCCACCGAGATGGGCGCTGGCGCTCGGGCCGGCGGCCAGCCAGCCGTCTTGGCGCCAGTACGCGAGGTTGTGGCGGCACTCGGCGCCGGGGCGGGCGTGGTTGGAGACCTCGTAGCGATCGAGCCCGTGGGCTCGCAGCGTGGCGACCGTGTGCTCGTACATGTCCGCTTCGAGGTCGTCGTCCGTCTTCTCGAACTCGCCACGGAGCAGGCGGGCGGTCATGGCGGTCCCCGTCTCGTAGGTGAGCGTGTAGGCGGAGAGGTGCTCGGTTCCGAGCGTGAGCGCCGCGTTGAGGTCCGTGTTCCACTCGGCGAGCGTCTGGCCGGGCACGCCGGAGATCAGGTCCACCGAGAGGCGTTGGATGCCCGCGCGTCGGATGATCTCCGCGGCCACGGGAAGCCGCTCGGGGTCGTGGCGGCGTTCGAGCGTCTGGAGGTGGTGGGGATTGAAGGACTGGGCGCCCATGCTGATCCGGTTGACGCCGCCCGCCACCAGCACGCCCAAGAGATCGTCCGTGACGGTCTCGGGGTTGCATTCGACGCTGAACTCGCCCGAGCCTTCGCGGACCGCGGTGAAGTCGAAGGCCTGGTGCATCGCGCTGAGCACGCGCTCCCAGAGGTCGGGGCGGAGCAGGCTGGGCGTTCCTCCGCCCACAAAGACCGTTCGGATGCCACCGGAACCGGTGGCGGCCATGGGGGCGAGGGCGTCGAGTTCCCGGACCAACCGATCGGTGAATGCCACCTGGCGGTCCTGCGTGTCGACAATCGAGTAGAAGTCGCAGTAATGGCACTTGTGCGTGCAAAAAGGGATGTGCAGGTACAGAGAACGGGGTCGGCGCTCGGGCCGATCCGCCAGCATGGGGGCGAGCCGCCCGGCCGGCAGGCGTGCCGATGCGATCGATCGTTGCATGGGGAGGCGGATGGCGATATCGTCTTTCAAGGGAACTCGGGCCTCGAGGGGGGCTTCTCCGGAGAGGCCGACGGCCCCTCGCGGATGCAGAAAGGATAGAACACGGTGGAAGTGGCGCTTGTAAGGGTGACGGCAGAGGGCGAGACCCAGCGTGTGGTGCTGGCGAAGGATCGCACGGTGATCGGGCGCCAGGAGGGCTGCCAGATCCGCATCCCCATCGCCGGCGTGTCCCGTACGCACTGCGAGGTGCGGGTCGAGGACGGCTCCGTGATCGTCAAGGACCTCGGGTCCAGCAACGGCACCTACGTCAACCAGGAGCGTGTCACCGAGCAGCCCGTGGCGGCGGGGGATCTGATCTCCATGGGCGGGCAGGTGTTCCTCGTCCAGGTGAACGGCGAGCCGGGCGAGATCGAGGCCGAGTTCCTCTTTGAGGACGGACTCCCGGAAGAAGAATCCAAGGCCGGCGCGGTGGCCGCCAAGCCGGCGGCGAAGGCCCCGGCCGCGAAGGTGGCGGACGAGTCAAGCATGATGGACTTCGACTTCGACGAGGAAGACGACGACCAGCCGCCGCTGTGAGTCGCATGGGGCCGGAGGGGCGTGGTTTCAGAGCTTTGGGGACAGGGGAGGCTCAGTCCGCGGGCGTGGGGGGCTGCTCGGCCGCCGGTGTCGCGGGCTTTTTCGTTTCGGGAACCCGGATGTTGGTCCCGCACGCCCGGCAGCGGACGGTCTTGCCGCGCGCGATCGGCGGGACGGCCAGGACCTTGCGGCAAGTCAGGTTGGGGCACATGATGCGGACGGTCGCCTCTGCCATGGTCGATCTCCCGGTGGGGGGTTGATCGGCATTTCCGGGCGTCGATCGCAGCGTCGATGCCGGTGCGGCGTCAGAACCTCACCCCGGCGGGCCGTCTGTCCGGTTTCGGTCGGTCCGTCCGAACCCGGGGCCGGCGGTCCGGGTATCGTTGGCCTGCCCGATCCCGACCCCAGGAGACCGTTGTGACCGATTTCTCGGACCAGTCGTTCCAGCCGGAAGCGTGCGGAGGTCGGCATTCGGCCGTGGTCGGCCTGCAGTGGGGGGACGAGGGCAAGGGCAAACTGGTCGATCGGTTGGCCGAGCGGTTCGACGCGGTGGTCCGCTACAACGGGGGGGCCAACGCGGGCCATTCCGTGGTGGTCGGAGGGGTGCGGTACGCCCTGCACCTCGTTCCGTCGGGCATCCTGGCGCCGGGCGTGCTCGCCGTGGTGGGCAACGGCGTGGTCGTGGATCCCGAACGGCTGATCGAGGAACTCGACGGGCTGGCGGCCCGCGGCGTGGACGTGTCGTCGCTCGTGCTCTCTGATCGCGCCCACGTGGTGCTGCCCTATCACAAGGCCGAGGACGCGCTCCGCGAGGAGCTCCTGACCGCGGCCCCGGTGGATCCAGCGAGCCCGCCGAAGAACGCCGTGTCGGCCATCGGCACGACCGGGCGGGGCATCGGGCCCGCGTACGCCGACAAGGTCCAGCGCGCCACCGCCATCCGGGTCGGTGACCTGCTCCGTCCGGAACTGCTTCGTTCGAAGCTCGCGCTGATCTGCTCGATGAAGAACGCCATCTTCCGCGGTCTGCGTCCCGGCCAGCCCGAGCCGTTCGATGCCGGCGAGATCACC
This sequence comes from uncultured Phycisphaerales bacterium, assembly GCA_963975575.1. GTDB lineage: Bacteria > Planctomycetota > Phycisphaerae > Phycisphaerales > UBA1924 > UBA6054. The sequence continues at coordinate 1,102,885 of CAXBHL010000001.1, forward strand.
GAGCGGATGATCCAACTCGGCGAGCGGCTCCGCCCGCTGGTCAAGGACACCACGTACCTGCTCCACGAGCTCGACCGGTCGGGCAAGACCATTCTGTTCGAGGGCGCCAACGCCACGATGCTGGACGTGGACCACGGCACGTTCCCCTACGTGACCAGTTCGAACGCGTCGAGCCTGGGCATCGGTCCGGGTTCCGGGCTCCCGCCGCAGAAGGTCGGCCGGATCATCGGGGTGGTCAAGGCGTACTCCACGCGGGTCGGCGGGGGCCCGATGCCGACGGAACTGTTCGACGACACGGCCCACCGCATCCGCGAACGCGGGCGGGAGTACGGGACGACCACCGGGCGGCCGCGCCGGGTGGGTTGGATCGACCTCGTGGCCCTGCGGTACTCGGCGATGGTTTCCGGGGCGACGGAGATCGGGCTGACCCTGCTCGACGTGCTCGCGGGCTTCGATGAACTGAGCCTGTGCACCGCCTACCGCACGCCCACCGGCGAGACGGACCGCTTCCTGCCCGACGGATTTGATCTGGCCGAGGCCGAGCCGATCTATGAGACGATGGCGGGGTTCAGCGAGGACGTGAGCGCGGTCCGGTCGTTCGATGATCTGCCCGCGGCCGCTAGGGCCTACGTCGAGCGGATCGAGGCGTTCGTCGGCGTGCCCGTTCGGACGATCGGCGTCGGGCCGGACCGCGAGCAGACCATCGAGCGGGACTCGTCGGTCGCGGCGGGGGGACGGGCGTGAATGCTCCGGCGACGGGCGCGGGGCTGGACAGGGCGGGGGTCGAGGCGTTGGCGCGGATCCGCGAACGCTTTCCTCAGGCCGATCCGGTCGGCCTGCTGCCGGGCGTGTCGCCCGCGCGGGTCCCCCAGCACATCGCGGTGATCATGGACGGGAACGGTCGCTGGGCCGAGGAGCGCGGATTCCCGCGGATCTTCGGGCACCGGGCCGGGGCGTCGGCCGTCCGCGAGGCCATCCGCGGGTGCGCCAAAGTGGGCGTGGAGGTGCTGACCCTCTACTCGTTCAGCACCGAGAACTGGCGCCGCCCGACCGACGAGATCGAGGCCCTGATGCGTCTGTGCGTGGCGTACTGCGAGGGAGAGAAGGACGAACTGGTCCGCCACAACATCCGCGTGCGCGTCCTCGGACGGCGTGCCGGCATGCCCGAGGAGGTGCTGGGCGCGCTCGACCGGCTGACCGAGGACACCCGGCGCTGCACCGGGCTGACGCTGTGCCTGGCGATCAACTACGGGGCGCGAGACGAGATCGTCGACGCTGTCCGGGCGATCGCGAGTCAGGTGGCGGCGGGCGGGCTCGATCCCGAGGCGATCGACGAGAAACTGGTGGGTGATCACCTGACCACCGCCGGCCTGCCGGACCCGGACCTGCTCATCCGCACGGGGGGTGAGCTGCGACTGAGCAACTACCTGCTGTGGCAGCTCAGCTACGCGGAGCTGTACGTGACCGAGGTGCACTGGCCCGACTTTGACGAGGCGTGCCTGTTCGAGGCGGTCCGCGTGTTCGCGGCCCGGCGGCGTCGCTTCGGTGGGTTGGACGCACCAGCGCCGCTCGCCGACTGAGGCCCTTGCTATCCTCCCGACCGTGCTGAAACAACGCTTGAGCCTGGGGACTGTGCTGATCCTTGCGATCGCGGCGTTCGCGTGGCTGGACCAGTGGCTCGAGGGCCGCCCCGCCCCGGCCTGGTTCGGACGCGAGACCCTCCCGCCCGCCATGGTGATGGTCCCGATCATGATGCTGCTCAGCGGCGCGGGCGCCGTGGAGGTCGCCCGGATCCTGCGGGCCAAGGGCGTCGCGATCGCGAGCCTGCCAGCGATGGTCTCGGCGCTGACCGGCCTGTGCGTGATGTCCTTCGGGGCCGAGTCGATGAACGGCGTAGGGGGGCTCGGGCTGGGGGCGGGGGCCGCCGTGCTGAGCTGGTCGCTCGGCTTGGTGTACGCCGTGCGTCACCGCACGACGAACGGCGCGATCGGCGTGGCGGGGGCGGTGCTGCTGATCCACGTCTACATGGGGTTGATGCCCGGTTTCCTGGTGCTCATCCGGCGGGAACAGCCGGTCTGGGTGCTGATCTGGGTGCTCGCCTGCGTGAAAATGTGCGACATCGGGGCGTACTTCACCGGCACGACCATCGGCCGGACCAAGCTGATCCCGTGGCTGAGCCCCGGGAAGACCTGGGAGGGCCTGGCGGGGGGGCTGGTTGTGGCCGGGGCTGCCGGCGGGCTGGGTGCGTGGTGGATGCTGCGGGCCGGGATCGACGCCCCGGGCGTGGCGGCCGGGGCGGCGATGGGCGTGCTCTTCGGCGGCTTCGGGCAAGTCGGCGACCTGTCGGCGAGCCTGCTCAAGCGTGACGCCGGCATCAAAGACTCGGGGCGCTCGATGCCCGGGTTCGGGGGTGTGCTCGACCTGATCGACTCGCCGGTGCTCGTGGCCCCGATCGCGTTCTGGCTGCTGCACGCGATCGGGGGGTGAACGGGCGAGCCGGGGCTGCTAGAATGGTTCTTGCCGATCGTAGTGATCTGCGGGAGGGCCGAATGTCGGTGACCAAAAAGCTGCTTGCTCTGTTCCGTGTCGACAAAGAGATCCGAGGTCTGAGCACCCGGCTCAACGCCGCGGAGAGGTTCCTCGGAGAGCAGACCAGGCAACTGGCCGACATCGCCACGCAGGTGTCCTCGCTCCAAGCCCAGCTCCGACAGCTGCAGGCCGCGGCGAACAACGCCGAGGGCGAGAGCAAGCGGATCGAGGCCCACATCGCCACGCTCCGCGAGAAGATGAACAACTCGCAGACGAACAAGGAATACAAAGCGCTGCTCAGCGAGGTCAACAACCTCAAAGAGCAGCGTTCTTCGTTTGACGACGAAGCGATCGGCCACATGGAGAAGATCGAGCAGATCAAGTCCAAGCTGGCCGAGCTCGAGAAGTCTGGGGCCGAGCGGGAAAAGGTCCGTGGTGTGGCCGAGAGCGAGCGTCAGGCCCGCGCCGACGAGATCGCCGGCCGGCTGGCCGAGTTGCGTTCGAAGCGCGAGGAGCTGGCGGCCGATGTCCCCAAGGACGCCTTGGCCGTCTACGACGATCTGATCCGCACCCGCGGGGACGACGCGATGGCCCCCTTGGAGATCGTCGACCGCAAGCGGCACGAGTACGTCTGCGGATCGTCGATGATGTCCGTCCCGGTCGAGATCGCCGCGTCCCTCATGCAGGGCAAGCTGACGATCTCGCCCAACGACGGGTGCATCCTCTACCTGACCGAGCACGCCGAAGAGCAGCTCAACGCGGCGTTCGTCCGCAAGTAAGCCCGCCGATCAGGCTTTTCCGACCACCACGGGACCGCGGCTGGCTCAGATCAGTCGCGGTTCTTCTTTGTCCGTGCCGGCCTCGGCCGCTGGCGGGGTGATGCCCATCCGCTCGCACGCGCGGGCGGTGAGGGTCCGGCCGCGACGGGTGCGGGCCAGGAAGCCGATCTGAAGCAGGTAGGGCTCGACGACGTCTTCCAGCGTGCCGCTGTCCTCGTTCATGGTGGCCGCGACGGCCTCGAGGCCCACCGGGCCGCCGGCGTAGATGCTGGCGATGGTCTTGAGGTAGTCCCGGTCGAGGTTGTCCAGGCCGAGGTCGTCCACGCCCTCGAGGCGGAGGGCGTCGTCGACGATGCTCGTGGAAAGCCGCCCCGAGGCCCGCACGTCGGCGAAGTCACGCACGCGTCGGAGCAGCCGGTTCGCGATGCGGGGCGTCCCGCGGGATCGGGCGGCGATCCGCTCGAGGGAGCCCTGTTCGATCTCCCGCACGCCGAGCATGGCGCACGACCTGGCGAGGATCCGGACGAGTTCCTTTTCGTCGTAATAGCGGAGGTGGTGGGTGATCCCGAATCGGGACCGCAGGGGCGAACTGAGCAGCCCGGCCCGGGTCGTCGCGCCGATCAGCGTGAACGGTGCGCACTTGATCTGAACGGTGCGGGCGTTGAGCCCGGTGTCCAGGCAGACGTCGATGCGGAAGTCCTCCATCGCCGGATAGATGAACTCCTCGACCGCGACCGGCAGCCGGTGGATCTCGTCGATGAACAGCACGTCGCCGGCCTGCAGCCGGGTCAGCACCGCCACCAGGTCCGTACCCCGGGCGAGCGCCGGGCCCGAGGTCGTGTGCACGCGGGTGCCCAGCTCGGCGCCGATCACGTGGGCGATGGTCGTCTTGCCCAGCCCCGGAGGGCCGTGGAGCAGCACGTGCTCGAGGTGCTCGCGGGAGCCGTCCTCGCGGGCCTTGGTGCGGGTCTGGACGGCCTCGACGGCGATCAGGATCCGCTCGACCAGCTCGGCCTGTCCGACGTACTCGTCGAGCGAGCGCGGACGCAGGGCCCAGTTGGCGTGCTCTTCCTCGGGCGACTGGGCGGGCGAGATCAGGCGTTCGGTGGCCATCTGCGGGAGTGTATCGGTTCGGGGCCTGTCAGAGCGCAAGCAAAGGGCGATCGGGCGTGATTCGCCCGATCGCCCGTGTCAGATCTTGATCGCCCCGGCTCGTCTGCCGGGGCCGCACTCTCAACGCACGCCGGCGGCCACCGGTGCCTCCTCGGCCTGCGCCGGTGCTTCACGGGGGAGCATCGCGGGCGCGTTGGCGAGGTTGTAGGCGGTGATGGCGGTGTTCACGGCGGACTGGACCAGGTATTCGGGGATGGCCTGGTCGAGGCGGTCGAACTGGGTGTGCCAGCCGTAGCTGTAGTTGGCACGGCCGATCTCGTCCCAGAAGAACCCGGGGACGCCGATGGCATTGAAAGCGGCGTGGTCGGAGCCCCCGTGGGTCTCGATCTTGTCGCCGGTGGGACGGATGTTGACCACCAGGTCCTTGCCGTCGGTCTCGGAGTAGAAGCGGCCGTTGGTCCACGAGGTGGCGGCGGCCAGGTAGTCGACCATGTAGTCGGCGGCCGGGATGCCTCCCTGATAGTTGGTGCCGCCGTCGTCGACGAACACGGCCGAGATCTTCGCCCGCTCTTCATCGCTGAGGCCCCGGACGTACCCGCGCGCGCCGAGCAGGCCCTGCTCTTCGCCGCTCCACAGCGCAAAGCGGATCGTCCGCTTGGGCTGCACGCCGACGGCCGCGAGGATGCGGGCCGCTTCCATGGTCACCGAGGTGCCGGTGCCGTTGTCCACGGTGCCCATCGAGCCCGGGCCGTTCCAGGAATCCTGGTGGGCCGAGATCAGGATGACCTCGTCGGGGAACTCGGACCCGGGGATCTCGGCGATCACGTTGTAGACGGGCACCGGGCCCGGCACGATGGAGTGCGAGAGGTCGAACTCGAGTTCGACCGGCACGCCCTGGTTGAGCCGAGCGACGACGAAGTCGTAGTCGCCCTCGCTGACGTTGACCTCGACATCGGTGGGGAACTCCTCGGCAGCACGCTCCCGCCAGCCGGTGGTGCTGGTCGTCCAGACGCGCTCGTCCTTGGAGCTGGAGACGAAGCCGGCGGGGTTCTCGGCGAGCACCGCGGCGAGCACCGCGTCCTCGTACTCGGGTGTCTCGGTGGCCGTGGCATCCTGCTTGGATCGGCTCAGCGTGACGGCGTACTGGTTCCCGCTGGCCGCGGTCGACGTCCCCGAGGCCGCGTCCCCGTCGATGGTCAGCTCGATGTCCGACACCCCCATGGAGTGCGCGAAGCGGAAGCGGAGGTTGTCGCCTTCCATCCGGGCGTCCTGGATCGGCCCCGTGTGGAAGTTGGGGATCGACATCGTGCCCTCGGGTGACTCGCCGAGCGTGGTCAGCACGAGTTCGACGGGCAGCCCGGTGCCGTTGTAGTCGAGCGAACCCGACCAGACCTGGCCCAGGACCGGCTCGGCCGCCTCGGGTTCGGGCCGGTCGCCCTCGAGCTGCTTGCGGACGCGGTCGCGGAGCTGGTGGTGCTCACGCATGAGGTATCCGACGGAACGGACACCCCGGCGGCCCGAGTAATCGGGCTTGAGCAGCACCCACGCCCCGGCGTACGAGCCCGCGTTGGCCTCGTACTCCTCCATGGAGGCGGGCAGCGCGACGGCGGGGCCGCGGACGGGGCCCTCGGTGCCAACGGTCCACGCGAGGGTTGAGAAGTCCATGTCCCGCAGCTTGCTGCGGTTGCCGCCGCCCGGCAGGTGCACGCTGGCCGTGCTCGGGCCGCGGTCGAATCGGGTGGCGATGGTGCCCCATTCGTGGAGCGTGACGTTCTGAAGGCCCCATTCCTCGAAGCTGGACTTGGACCACCGCTGCGCGTCCTCGAGGGCCTGCGAACCGGTCAGACGCGGCCCGAAGGTCTCGCACATCTCGGTGAGAATCGAGAAAACCTGGGAGTTGTCCTTGCCCTCGGTGATGATGGCCTCGATCACGACGGGGTCGCCCATCGGGATCTCGGGGGCGGGGACCCGCTCGCCGTCGATCACGGCGTACCGCTCGACGGTGGGGGCGGGGGTGACGGTCTGGCAGCCGGCCAGAAGGCCGGCGGCGGAAACGATGGCAAACAGACCCGTCGTTCGGATACGACCCATGAGCTGACCTCCGGAATGGGCAATGACGCGAGAGGAAAGGCCGAGCGGCCCCGTGTTGCAGTGAACCAATCCGGGCCGCGGCGGGTTGCAGGGCCGACGATCGCTCGTCGCCCACCGGCAACCAACGCGGACCGAGCCCGCGCCGACGCGGGCGGGCGATTCTACGCGACGGGTACGGAAGCCGGACGGCTCGGGGCGAGCCGGCGCGGCTCATTCGAGCGGCAGGTCCTTGCGCTTCCAGAGGGACACGAGCCGGTCGAGCTCGATGGGCTCCCAGATCCGACCGTTGTGCAACTCGGACCGCATCAGCTCTCCGCGTCCGTTGAAAACGTGGGTGGTGGCCGGGGTGTTCTCATCAGGACGGGACCGGACGACCCAGAGGCCGGGCTTGTTGGCCGGCTGTTCGACGTTGTCCCAGCGCAGAGAGATGGTGTTGGTGCTCGAGTTGTACGCGTAGCCGGCGAACTCGCCCTCGCGACCCATCCGGGCGAGCAGCGGGGCGAGCAGGTGGGTGACCGCCTGGGGGATGTAGCCCTCGCCCTGAATCACCGGTCGGGTGACGGTGGGGGCCATTTTGCTCTGCTCGAGCTGCACGGTCATGCTGGTGCCAGACCGGGCTCCGGTCACGCTGGACTCGGTCGAGGTCGTTCCCTGGCGGAGGCCCATCTTGATCGTCCAGGCCTCCTCCTTGAAATCCTCGGACACGAAGTAGACCGCCCGGGTGTCGAGGCGGAGCTGCGGCTCGATCGCCATGGCGTCCAACTGAACGATCAGCCCGGGGACGCGGTCGCTGGCCCGCCAGTTCCGCTCGCTCTTCCCGGACACCTCGCCCCGGACGCCTGACCGGATGCGGACCCTCCGGTAGCCGTGCTCGATGGCGTCCATCTCGTCGCCGGACCGGGCCGGCGTGAACAACCGCTCCCACCTTTCGGGGGTGGAATCGGCGAGCGAACGCAGCTCGTCGGGGGACAGGGTGGCCAGCACCTCCTGCATGTTCGCGATCGCCGAGGCCCGGCGGGCGGCCAGCGCGTCCCGGTCCGTGACCTCCATCGTGCCGACGACGGTTTCATAAACCCGCCGGGCCTTCTGGAAACGGGGCGCCTCGGTCATGAGGTCGAACACGACGAATCGCCCGGGCTCGGTCAAGAACACGCTGACCCCGCGGATCATCTGCGGCGAGCCGTTGGCGCCGGCCATGCGGATGTAGAACCGCTCGCCGTTGAGGGTGGAGCGGCTGACCGGCGTTCGCTCGAGCAGTTCGGCGGCCGAGTAGAACTGGCCGGTCTCCCCGTCCTGGACGCCGCGGACCAGCATGAGCTGTTCGATCATCGAATCCGCCACCTGCCCGACGGTCAGGTCGTTGTTGGAGGAGCGTTGCCCCTTGATCACCAGGACGCCGAGCTGGTCGGGCAGTTCGACGCCCATGGTGGCGTTGGCCCCGAAGCTGGTGGTTTCGGCGACGGAGCCCTGCGGGAGAAAGAACGAAAGATCGAGGGGGTCGATCCGCGTGATGGAGGACTGCAGGGGCACCACGACCGGGGCCTTGGCCTGACCACCGGAGCCTGTCGGGGCGTTCTGGGCCGACGCGGGGAGGCCGAAGAGGCCGAAAAGGACCGCGAGGGGCGCGGCGTGACGCAGTGCGATTGGGACGCGGGGCATGGTCTGGCTCCGGGGAACGGGGTCCGCAGGGGTATACCGGGTCGGTCGGGCTGGGAAAGCACGCCGGTCGAGATCGCGGCCGGGGCGGCCGATTCCCGCTCCAGTGGATTCGGCGAAACCCCGCCGCGGGGTGGAGGATTCTCGACCGCTCGGGACGGAGAATCAAAAATCGCCCGGGGCTGCCCGGGGGCGATTGACTCGCCGGGATGGTGGTCTACGCTTCTTGGCTCCACCGGGATCGCTTGATTCCCGGCGGAGCTTCGATTCGCCGCCCCGGCGGCGGTCCCCGAGACTGGAAGCCGACGGTTTCGCCCGGATGGTCTGGGCGGGGCGGTCGGCCCGACGCGCGGCTTGGCCCGCATGAGGACGGACACTCGATGAATGGCGGCAGGATTCGCATTCGGATGGAGGCCTACGACCACATCGCGCTCGACGCGTCGGCGCGGGAGATCGTGGACCACGCCAAGCGTACCAACGCCAAGGTGAAGGGCCCCGTGCCCCTCCCGACGCGGATCGAGCGCTACACCGTGCTCCGCGGCCCCTTCATCGACAAGAAGTCGCGCGAGCAGTTCGAGATCCGCACCCACAAGCGGATCATCGACATCCTCGAGCCCAACGCCCGCACGGTCGAAGCGCTCAACCGCCTCGTGGTTCCCGCGGGCGTGTTCGTCAAGATCAAGGCCTGATAGACCGGCTCACGCCGCCCGCCCCGGGGATCGGGGAGAAAACTTCCTCTGGCGGCCCTTGGGGCCTGTCACGAAGCGGAACCCGGCCGAATCCGGGGGTTGAAAGGTTCCCGACATGACCCGCCCCTCCGCTGGCGCTCACCTGCTCGGCCAGAAGATCGGCATGACCCGCGTCTTCAACGAGGCCGGCGTCTCCGTCCCCGTCACCGTCATCCAGGTCGATGCGAACGTCGTGACGCAGATCCGCACGCCCGACGTCGACGGCTACGCCGCCGTCCAGATCGGTGCCGGCGACATCAAGCCCCGCAACTCGACGATGCCCATGATCGGGCACGATGCCAAGGCCGGCTCGGCCCCCCTCCGCCACCACACGGAGTTCCGCGTGGACGAGAAGGACCTTTCCGGCTACGAGGCCGGGCAGCACCTGACCCTGGCCAACCTCGAGGGCGTCGGCTTCGTCGACGTGATCGGGACCAGCAAAGGCAAGGGCTTCCAGGGCACCATGAAGCGGCACAACTTCAAGGGCCAGCAGGCCAGCCACGGCGTCGAGCGCAAGCACCGCTCCCCCGGCTCGATCGGCGGCCACGCGACCAACCGCGGCCACTCCGGCAAGCTCAAGAAGGGCAAGCGGATGTCCGGACGCATGGGCAACGAGCGGGTGACCGTCCGCAGCCTGGACGTCGTCCGGGTGGACGCCGAGAACAACCTGCTGCTGGTCAAGGGGCCCGTCCCCGGCCACAACAAGGCCTGGGTGGAAATCCGGCCCGCGATCCGTCTGTACAAGAGCAAGGCCGCGAAGGCCTGAGAATCTGGCCGAATCCCGGGTGATCTCGGGTTTGGCGTGTCTTCGTGATTGATTTCTGTCAGGGACGAGTCAATGATCTCGACCCTGCACGGCCCGGAAGGTCTGGTTGAGAAACCACCGGGTGGCGACAAGATAGCAAATGGCCCGTTCTGACCGGAACGGGACCCATGCCGAGTGAACCCCGTGTTGCCGGCACCACAACGCTCGAACGAGCCGCGTGCGTGCGAAAGCGACAGCCGCCAACCGGGTGCAGCAAAGCGACTCCTCCGGGCACGGTGCCCGGGGAGATCCGAGGCGTCGGGCGAGGTAAAGACTGATGGAAGTCCCCGTCTACGACATCCAGGGCAAGCAGGCCGGCACCATGTCGGTCGATGAAGTCTCCCTGGGTGAGACCGTGAACGCAGATCTGCTCAAGCAGGCTTTCGTGATGTATCACGCGAACCTGCGACAGGGCTCCTCCCGCACGAAGAATCGTGCGGCGATCGCGTTCAGCCGCAAGAAGATGTTCAAGCAGAAGGGCACCGGCAACGCCCGCCACGGCGACAAGAAGGTGTCCCAGTTCCGCAAGGGCGGTCACGCGAAGGCGAAGACCCGGACCCGCGAGGACTACCGCAAGGACATGCCGAAGAAGATGCGCCGCAAGGCGAATCGCAACGCGTTCCTCGCCAAGCTGCTGGACCAGGAAGTCAAGGTCATCAACGGTCTGCAGTTCGCCGAGCCCAAGACCCGCGCGTTCAAGGACATGCTCTCGGCCCTGGGCGTCGATCAGACCGCCCTGGTGGCCCTCTCCGGCGACGCAGAGAAGAGCAAGAACGCCCGTCTGAGCGCCCGCAACATCGAGCAGGTCGAGCTGTGCCGGGCCGATCAGCTGACCGTGTACAACATGCTCAGCAACCGGTACCTGCTGATCGACAAGGCCGAGCTGGAGGCGTGGCTGAACGGCCCGACCTCCCAGACCGGCAAGGACGCGAAGTACGCCCCCATGGGGCGGACCGCTGAGGAGGTGGCGTAATGCACGAACCGCACTACATCCTCCGTCGTCCCCTGCTGACCGAGAAGAGCACCCGCGCGATGGAAGAGGCGAACGTCTACGCCTTCGAGGTCGACCGCCGGGCCAGCAAGACGGACATCAAGGACGCCGTGGAGAAGCTCTTCGGCGTGAAGGTTGTGAAGGTCAATACGCAGACCCGCAAGGGTGGGTCTCGTCGTCTCCGCTACGGCACGGTCGAAGCGGGGGAGTGGAAGCGTGCAACGGTTCGCGTGGCCGACGGCCAGGCGATCGAGTTGTTCTGAGTAGTCCGGAAGGGAAGGAACGGAAGACATGGGCATCCGCGTCTACAAGCCGACCAGCGCCGGGCGTCGCAACGCTTCAGTGCTCACGCACGAAGAGCTGACGAAGAAGACCCCGGAGCGGTCGCTGCTCGCCCCCCTCAACAAGAAGGGTGGCCGCAACTCGCAGGGAAAGATCACCGTCCGCGGTCGCGGCGGTGGTGTGAAGCGCAAGTACCGCATGATCGATTTCAAGCGGCGTGACCGCGACGGGATCGAGGGCACGGTCATCGGGATCGAGTACGACCCCAACCGCACCTGCCACATCGCGCTGATCGAGTACGCCGACGGCGTCAAGCGGTACATCATCGCTCCCAAGGGCCTGACCGACGGCGACAAGATCGTCAGCTCGTCGGACGGCGCGGTCGAGCCGAGCGTGGGCAACACCATGCCCCTGCGTTTCGTGCCCGCCGGCATGGACGTGCACGCCATCGAGCTGCAGCCCGGCGGCGGGGCCAAGATGTGCCGCTCCGCCGGCATGTCCGCCCGCCTGACCAACAAGGAAGGCAACTACGCCACCCTGGTGATGCCCTCGGGCGAAACACGCCGGGTGCTGATCGACTGCCGCGCGACGATCGGGATGGTCGGCAACTCCGACCACCAGAACCGCCGCATCGGCAAGGCCGGTCTGAGCCGCAAGATGGGGCGCCGCCCCAAGACCCGCGGCGTGGCGATGTCCCACCACACCCACCCGCTGGGCGGTGGTGAGGGTCGTTCGAAGAGCGGTCGTCCGCCCGTCAGCAAGTCGGGCACTCTGGCCAAGGGCGGCGGCACCCGCAACCGCGCGAAGCCGTCGTCACAGTTGATCATCCGCCGGCGCAAGAGCAAGCGCTACGGGCAGTTGAAGTAAACGGGAAACGGAAGGAAGCGAACATATGTCACGCAGCCTGAAGAAGGGCCCGTATGTGGATGAGAAGCTCTACCGCAAGGTGGAGCGTCAGAACGAAGATGGCGAGCGTTCGCCGATCAAGACCTGGGCCCGCCAGTGCACGATCGTTCCCGAGTTCGTCGGGCACACCTTCAAGGTCCACAACGGTCGAGTGTTTATGGATGTGTTTGTGACCGAGGACATGGTCGGTCACAAGCTCGGAGAGTTCAGCAACTCGCGGACTTTCCGGGGCCACACCAACAAGAAGGAAGGCATCAAGACCGGGAAGTAATCCCGATCTTTGCAAGGGGCATTAGCCGTGCGACTGCGAGCCGAAGAACTGAAGAGGCGTGCCGACCAGGCCGGTGTGAGCGCAGAGCAGCTCGCCGACGCGGTCTCCCGCGACGGGCTGAAGGGCGCCGCCGCCGTGTCGGCGGTCAAGAACTGGACGGCCGGCCGGGATCATCCCCGCTGCCGCCGCGTCGATGTCGAGAACCTGGCCACCGCGGTCGGGGCGCTCCCCAAGGACATCGCCAAGTTCACCAGCATGGTCCGCGGCCACCGCGGATCGCCCAAGAAGGCGAAGCTCGTCGCGGACCTGATCCGCGGCAAGGACGCCATCGACGCGGACAACATGCTCCGCTTCTCGACCAAGCGGGCCGCGGTCAACTTCCGCAAAGCCCTGCTGGCCGCGATGTCCGACGCCGATCAGCTCGGCGCCGATCAGGGCAACCTGATCGTCAGCGAGGCCCGTGTGGACGGCGGGATGCACATCAAGCGATTCAAGGCCAAGGACCGCGGCCGGGCGCACCAGATCCTCAAGCGCACCAGCCACATCACTCTCTCGGTCCAGGAGCGGAACTGATATGGGACAGAAGACGCATCCGTTCGGATTCCGACTCGGCGTGACCGAGGCCCACCGCTCGCGGTGGTACGCCCCCAAGGCGCTCTACGGCGAGCTCCTGGTCGAGGACGAGAAGATCCGCCAGCACCTCGACAAGCGGCTCAACCGCACCCCGCCGAACGCGGCCGTGTCGGAGATCCACATCGAGCGCACCCGCGAGGAGCTGAAGGTCATCATCCGCACCGCCCGCCCCGGGCTGGTCATCGGCCCCAAGGGCGCCGAGGTGGACCGGATGACCGAAGAGCTCCAGTACATGACGGGCCGCAAGGTCTCGATCGCGATCATCGAGATCCGCGAGCCGGACCTCGAGGCCCAGCTCGTGGCCGAGAGCGTGGCCGAGCAGCTCAAGAAGCGGATGGGATTCCGCCGCGTCGTCAAGATGCGTGCGGAGGGCGTCATGCAGGCGGGCGCCCAGGGCGTCAAGATCCAGATCTCCGGCCGCCTCGGCGGCGCCGAGATGAGCCGCACGCTGGACGTGCGTCTGGGTTCGCTGCCCCTGAGCACGCTGCAGGCGAATGTGAACTACGGGTTCGCGGAGAGCTTCACGACCTACGGCGCCATCGGCGTGAAGGTGTGGATCTACAAGGGCGAGTACGCCGCGAACGAGCAGGAAGAGAACCAGTCCAACGCCGCCGGAGCCCGTGCCCGGGCACGCGGCCGCCGGTGAGCAAGGAAGGGGTTTGACCGATGCCTCCCTATAAGATTCCCAAGCGGGTCAAGCACCGCAAAGAGTTCCGCCGCGTCCGCGACCGGAAGGCGACGAAGGGCAACTACGTGGCCTTCGGCGACTACGGGCTGCAGGCCCTGGACGGCTGCTGGCTGAAGAGCAACTGCATCGAGGCCGGGCGTATCGCCTGCCAGCACTACCTCAAGCGTGAGGGCAAGCTCTTCATCCGCGTCTTCCCGGACAAGCCGGTTTCGAAGAAGCCGCTCGAGACCCGAATGGGCAAGGGCAAGGCGGACGTGGATTACTGGGCGGCTCGCGTCCGCGCCGGCACCGTGCTCTTCGAGCTGGCCGGCGTGAGCGAGACGCGTGCACGGGAGGCGTTCTTCCGTGTGGCGATGAAGATGCCGATCCGCTGCCGAATGATCGGCCGCCGGGTCGAGGCGTAAGGAGGTCTGGCATGAACGGCGCTGAGGTCAGAGCGATGAAGACCGAGGAGATCGCCGAGGAGCTGGGCCGCCTGCGGACCAAGCTCTTCACGCTCCGCAACAAGAGCGTTTCGGAAAAGATCGAGGACACCACCCAGTTCCGGAAGATGCGGCGCGACATCGCGCGGCTTCTGACGGAGCAGACGGCCCGGGCGAAGGCCTAACGAGCGGAGCAGCGAACGATGAGCGAAACAACAGTCAAGGGCGCTCAGATCGGCGTGGTGCAGACCGACGCGCGGGACAAGACCCGCAAGGTCGTGATCGAGTACCGCGCCAAGCACCCCAAGTACGGCAAGTTCGTCAGCAAGCGGACCGTGCTGCACTGCCACGACGAGGACAACGCCTCCCACAACGGCGACATCGTCGAGATCGTGCAGTGCCGCCCCATCAGCAAGACCAAGGCCTGGAAGATCAGCCGGATCGTCGAGAAGCGCGGCGGATAACCCGGGCGACGACGGAACGGTCACCAGCGAGATAGCCCAGCGAGAAAGCAAGGCCACCATGCTCCAGCAAGAATCCAGGTGCGAAGTCGCGGACAACTCGGGCGGTAAAATCGCCTACGTCATCCGCGTGTACGGCGGCTCGACCAGCCGCGGCTCGTTCTCCCGCAAGACCGCGGGCGTGGGCGACCGGGTCCTGGTCAGCATCAAGAAGGCGCTCCCGGGCGCCGACGTCAAGGAAGGCGACAAGTCCAAGGCCGTGATCGTTCGCACCGCGAAGAGCACCCGGCGCAAGGACGGCTCCTACGTCAAGTTCGACACGTCCGCGGTCGTCCTCATCAACGACGACGGCAACCCGAAGGGCACCCGCATCTTCGGCCCCGTCGCCCGCGAGCTCCGCGAACGCAACTACATGAAGATTGTCTCGCTCGCTCCGGAGGTGGTGTGATGCCAAAGCATGTCCGCAAAGGTGACCAGGTCATCGTGACCTCCGGCGATTACAAGGGCCAGACCGGCGAGGTCCTGGACGTGATCACCAAGACCGACCGCGTGCTGGTCAAGGGCATCAACGTCCGCACCAAGCACGTCAAGCCCACCCAGCTCAACCCGCAGGGCGGCATCGTGACCAAAGAGATGTCCATCCACATCTCCAACGTCTCCCCCGTCGCCGAGGGCCGCGCCACCCGAGTCCGCTTCGAGACGAAGGCCGACGGCTCCAAGGCCCGTGTCGCCGTCCGCGGCGGCAAGTCGCTCGGACAGATCCGGGGACCCAAGCAGAAGTAACCAACCGATCCGCCCCCCGCAAAGGGGCGGAGACACCACCCCGTCCCGCTGGACGGAGGGGACCGACCGATGGCCAAGAAACCGCAAGCATCCCAGGCACAGCTCGAAGAGGCCAGCCAGCCCAACAAGCCCCGCCTGCGCGCCCAGTACGACAGCGAAGTCCGCACGAAGATTGCCGAGAAGTTCGGCATCTCCAACCGGATGGCGCAGCCCGATCTGGAGAAGATCACGATCAACGTGAACATGGGCCGCCACCTCGACGGGACCAAGGTCCCGGCGAACGTGAAGGAGGCCGTGCTCCACACGCTGACCACGATCTCCGGCCAGAAGCCGATCATGATCGCGGCCAAGAAGTCGGTCTCGAACTTCAAGGTTCGTGCCGGCTACGAGACCTCCGCCATGGTCACCCTCCGCCGCGACCGCATGTGGCACTTCATGGACCGGCTGATCAACCTGACCACGCCGCGTATCAAGGACTTCCGCGGCCTCAACGACAAGGCGTTCGACCGCCAGGGCAACTACTCCATGGGCCTGACCGAGCAGGGCGTGTTCCCCGAGATCAACATGGCCGAGCAGTCGTTCACCCACGGCATGAACATCAACTTCTCGTTCAGCAACTCGTCGCCGGAGCTGAGCAAGTTCGTCCTGGACGAGCTGGGCATGCCCTTCCGCAAGCCCGTCGTCAAGAAGGCCAAGAAGTAAAGCCTCCGAAGGAGAGCCGCAAACATGACCACCAAAGCCCAGATGGCCAAGAGCAACAGGACCCCGAAGTACTCCAGCCGCACCGTGCGTCGGTGCCAGCTGACGGGCCGCTCACGGGGCGTCTACCGCAAGTTCAGGATCTCACGCATCATGCTGCGCAAGCTCGCCCTCGAGGGCAAGATCCCCGGCATGCGCAAGGCGAGCTGGTAATCGGAACGGACGGGCCATCGAACCCCCGGCAGCAGGAAAGAAAAGGCTACACCCATGTCCATGAGTGATCCCATCGCCGACATGCTCACCCGCATCCGCAACACCGTGCGGAACCGTGGCAAGCATGTGTCCGTGCTCAACAGCAAGGTCTGCCGCGGCATCGCCGACGTGCTCAAGACCGAGGGCTACATCAACGGCTACGAAGTCGTCGACGACGGCCGGCAGGGCAAGATCAACATCTCCCTCAAGTACGGGCCCCGCGGCGAGACCCTGATCCACGATCTCGACCGCGCGTCCACCCCGGGCCGTCGCCTGTACAAGAAGGTCGACGAGATCCCCTCCCCCGTGCAGGGCCTGGGCATCTCCATCGTCTCCACCTCTCGGGGCGTGCTCTCCGACCGGATGTGCCGCGACCAGAAGGTCGGCGGCGAGCTGCTCTGCACCGTGAGCTGAACCAACCAGGAACGCATCGTCTGGAATCCCTGCCCCCGGCAGACGACGACGACAGACCAAGGAAGAAACAATGTCCCGAATCGGCCGCAAACCAATCACCGTCCCCAAGAACGTCAAGGTGTCGATCTCCGGTCGCACCGTGTCGATCGAGGGCCCCAAGGGCTCGCTCAAGATGGAGCACCGCCCCGACGTGGCCGTCGCCTGGGACGAGTCCGAGAAGGCGATCAACGTCTCGGTGGACGAGAAGAAGGCCGCCGACGACCGCCAGCTCCGCGCCTACTGGGGCACCACCCGCTCGCTGATCAACAACATGATCGAGGGCGTGACCAAGGGCTACGAGAAGAAGCTCGAGATCGTCGGTGTCGGCTGGAGCGGCGCCCTGCAGGGCAAGAACCTCTCCCTCAAGGTCGGGTACGCCAACCGCATCGAGGTGCCGATCCCCACCGGCCTGACCGTTGCGGTCGACAAGCAGCTGGTCACGATCTCCGGCCCCGACAAGCAGCAGGTCGGCCACTTCGCCGCCAAGGTCCGGTCCAAGCGCAAGCCCGAGCCCTACAACGGCAAGGGCATCAAGTACTCGGACGAGGTCATCATGCGTAAGCAGGGCAAGGCGTTCGGCAAGTAATCGCGGCAGGGCCCCGAGTGGCCACGGAGTCTGATCATGAACAAGAACAAGCAAAAAGCCGTCCGCCGCAGCCGGCGCCAGATCGGCATCCGCAAGCGGGTCGCCGGCACCCCGGAACGGCCCCGTCTGACCGTGTACCGGTCGCTCAACCACATGTATGTCCAGGTCGTCGACGACCTGGCCGGCACGACCCTGGCCAGCGCTTCCACGCGGGACAAGGGCGTCTCGGTCTCGGGCGGCACCGGGAACGCGTCCGCCGCCGAGATGGTCGGCTCGACCATCGCGGACCGGGCGAAGAAGGCCGGCGTCACCAAGGTCGTGTTCGACCGCGGCGGATTCAAGTACCACGGCCGCGTCAAGGCGCTGGCAGATGCGGCCCGCAAGGGCGGCCTCGAGTTCTGAAAAGAGTAAACGATGCCTGAGATCCTCGACGAGTCAACTAATCTTGAGTCCCACACGGTCGGTATCTACCGCACCAGCGCCACCGTCAAGGGCGGCCGCCGATTCAGCTTCGGCGCCCTCGTGGTGGTCGGCGACCGGCGCGGCAAGGTCGGCTACGGCTACGCCAAGAGCCCCGAGGTGCCCACGGCCATCGAGAAGGCCCAGAAGCAGGCCCGGCGCACCCTCACCACGATCCCCATGTCCGGCACCACCCTGCCGCACCAGATCGAGGGTCGCTTCTGCTCCAGCAAGGTCCGGCTCCTGCCCGCCTCGCCCGGCACGGGCGTGGTCGCCGGCGGCACGGTCCGCGCGGTCCTCGAGATGGCCGGCATCACGGACTGCCTCTCCAAGTGCTACGGCTCGACCGGCAAGCTCAACACCGTCAAGGCCATGTTTGACGGCTTCGAGCAGATCCGCACCCGCGAGCAGGTCGCCGACCTCCGCGGCGTCGAGATCGCCAGCACCGACATCGAGAACCGCATCGAGCGCGGTAAGCGATTCATGCCCGTCCGCAGCGAGGGCGAGAAGATGAAGGCCCCCGTCAATACCATCGGCCAGGACCGCCGCGGCGGTCGTGGCGGAGGCCGCGGCGGACCCCGCGGCGGTGGTGGGGGCGGTCGAGGCCGTGGGCCCGGCGGCCCCGGCGGGTCCGGCGGTCCTTCCCAGAGCGGGGGCGACTCTGCACCGGCGCCGGCCGCACCGGCCGAGTCCAACTCCTAAAGTCCCGACCCCGTTTTCCGACAGTTCCACACCTCCGGTCGCAGATAGACAGCACCGGTTCCCCGGGAGTGCCCCGAGATGATGATCCACGAAGTCACCGCGATCGCCGGTAAGTACAAGAAGCGCAAGCGGGTCGGCCGCGGCGTCGGCTCGGGCAACGGCAAGACCGCCGGGCGTGGCCAGAAGGGCGCCGCCTCCCGCTCCGGGCACAGCACGCGCTTCCAGTTCGAGGGCGGCCAGATGCCGTTCTTCCGTCGCATGCCCAAGTTCGGTTTCAGCAACTACAAGTTCCGCACCGAGTTCTGGGCCGTCAACCTGGGCAAGATCGTCGCCCACGACGACTTCAAGAAGGGCGGCACCGTCAACGCCGAGACCCTCGCCAAGGCCGGCATCATCCGCGACGCCTCCCGCGATCTCAAGATCCTCGGCGGCCTCTCCGAGGGTGATACCGCGCTCAAGGTCAAGCTCGAGATCACCGCCAACCGGGTCTCCGGCGCGGCCCGCAAGCTCGTCGAGGACGCCGGCGGCAAGGTCACCGAGACCGGCAGCCGCCGCGACCGCGTCCGCGGCATCGACCGCAACTCCGACGACCAGACCCCCAAGAACCTCACCAAGAAGCTCAAGAAGCAGGCCTGGCACAAGGCCCGCTCCGAGGCCTTCGCCCGCGGCGAGGTCATCAAGAAGAACTGAACCCCACGCCCAAGCGTGAGAATCATCGCACGCCATCGCCGGACGCCGGGCCGAGCGGACCGTACCATCGGGTGACCAACCCGCCACGGCCCGACCAGCCCGGCGTTCGGCATTGACGGATCGAAGCAGAACGCCGGAACGAGAGACCACATGCTGTTCCAGACCATTGCCAATGTGTTCCGGATCCCGGAGCTCCGCAGCAAGATCCTCTTCACGCTCGGGATGCTCGCGGTCTACCGCATCGGATTCTGGATCCCGCTGCCCGGCGTCAACCAGAGCGCGCTGGCGAGCTACTTCGAAACGCAGGTGTCCACCGGCTCGGCCGCGGGCCGCGTCTCGCAGTACGTCGCGATCTTCTCCGGCGGCTCGTTCGGCCAGTCGACCATCTTCGGCCTGGGCATCATGCCCTACATCACGGCCTCCATCATCTTCCAGCTCTTCGGCGCCGTCTCGCCCCGCCTCAAGGCGTTGCGTGAGGAAGGCCCGACCGGCTCGCAGAAGATCCAGGAATGGACCCGCTACGCCACCGTCGGCCTCTGTATCGTGCAGGGCGTCGGCTGGCTCAAGTTCATCACCTCCCAAGGTCTGGTCTACTCCAACTGGTCGGCCAACCCCGTCTGGTGGATCACCGCCGTCACCGCGCTGACCGCCGGCACCGTCTTCCTGATGTGGCTCGGCGAGCAGATCGACAAGCACGGCATCGGCAACGGCGTCTCGCTGATCATCATGGCCGGCATCCTCACCGGCATGCCCAACGCCATCATGTCGGTCTACGGCGGCTTCGAGCCCGGCGACCCCAACAAGATGGGCTGGATGGGCCTCATGCTGCTCGTCGGCGGGTTCGTTCTGGTCGTCGCCGGCTCGGTCCTCCTGACCGTCGCCCAGCGTCGCATCCCCGTCCAGCAGGCCAAGCACTCCCGCGGAAACCGCACCTTCGGCGGCCAGCGCAGCTACCTGCCCCTCAAGGTCAACCACGGCGGCGTGATGCCCATCATCTTCGCCTCCTCGCTCATGGTCATCCCGACCGTTGTGTTCGGATACCTCGCCGACACCGCCCGCAACACGGGCAACACCGGCACCGTGCTGACCGTCATCGATTGGCTGAACACCAACTTCCAGATGGGCGCGTTCCCCTACCTGTTTGTCTACGTGCTCATGGTCTACTTCTTCAGCTACTTCTGGATCACCGTTCAGTTCAACCCCGAGGACATGTCCAAGCAGTTGCGTGACCACGGCTCGTTCATCCCCGGCCTCCGCCCTGGCCCCCGCACGGCCGAGTACCTCGAGGCCGTCATGGAACGCATCACCTACGTCGGCGCCGCCTTCCTCGCGGTCATCGCCGTCCTGCCCATGACCGTCAACCAGTGGCTGCAGGTCGACTTCATCGTCACCCAGTTCCTCGGCGGCACCGGCCTGCTCATCGTGGTGTCCGTGGCGCTCGACTTCCTCCAGCGCGTCGAGGCCCACCTGCTGATGCGCAACTACGACGGTTTCCTCGGCGATCAGGCCGACCAGTCCGCCCGCTCGCCCGCGTCCCGATGACCGACCGGTCCCCGCCGCCGCCCCACACCGGGGCCTGGCTGGGCGTCGCCCGCACGGGACGGATCCTCGATTGGGTTCTGGCCCGATTGCGGGACGCGGCCCTCCCAGGGGTGACCACCGGCCGGCTCGACCAACTGGCCCGCGCCGCGCTCGCGAACGCGGGTGCGTCCTCTTCGATGCTCGGTTACACAGATCCCTCCAGCGACCGCCCGTTCCCCGCCGCCATCGCGGTCGCGATCAACGACCGGATCACCGGCTCGGGTGATCCCGACGCCCGGCTCGCGCCCGGCGATCTGGTGACCCTGGATCTCGTCGCCCACCGCAACGGCTGGCATGCGGACGCGGCCGTCTCGTTCGTGGTCCCGGGGGTCGGGGCCGATCCGGACCTGTCCGCGTCTCGCCGGGCTCTCGCCGCCGCGGCATCGGCGGTGACACGGGCCGGCATCGAAGCCCTCCGACCAAACCGTCCCTGGGCCGAGGCGGTCACCGCCATGGACCGGGCCGCACAACAACTGGGCGTCGCGGTCCTCCGCGGCTTTGACGGCCACGCCATCGGGCCGGCGATGCACGCCCCGCCACGTCTGCCGAACCACCCGGCGGACCTCGCCGGACCGGACGATCCGGGCGGTCCGGGCGGGCCGGTGATCCGGACGGGCATGATCCTGGCCATCGAGCCGGTGGTGGCCCGGCTGGACCCGGGATTTGTTCGGGACGCCTGGGAGGACCGGACCGCGGACGGGTCGGACGCCTGCTTCGCCGAGGCGACGGTGATCGTGGGGCGGTCGAGAAATCTGGTGGTTTGTGGCGGATCTTGATCGGTTTGCTTGCATGACTTACGCGGGGGTGGTGCCTAATATCCTCTCCCGCCGGACGGTTCGGAACCGCCCGGTGCTGTTCTGCCCCAAGCCGGGGGGGACGCCCGGCCATCGGCGCGGGTCCACGGAACCGAATGACAGGAGTCTGCCATGAAGGTCCAGTCGAGTGTGAAGCGCCGGTCCAAGGACTGCCAGATTGTCCGGCGCAAGGGCAAAGTGTTTGTTATCAACAAGAAGAACCCGCGGTTCAAGCAGCGTCAGGGCTGAGAAGCCGGTGCTGAACCGTGTCTGAGGCACACAACGCCCGGTGACCGGGCGAGCAAGGGAGCCGAACCGTGCCGCGTATCGCAGGTATCGATGTTCCGGATCGTAAGAAGATCTATTACGCGTTGCAGTACGTGCACGGTGTCGGTCCGAAGTTCGCCAAGGTGATCCTTGACGAAGCGGCGATCGACCCGGACCGTCGCGCCAACGAGCTGACCGAGAGCGATATCTCCCGCATCAACGGGATCATCGACAACGGTTTCCTCGTCGAGGGCGCGCTGCGTCGTCAGGTCCAGCAGAATATCGCCCGGCTGCGCGAGATCCGCAGCTACCGCGGCGATCGCCACCGCAACAGCCTTCCCGTCCGCGGCCAGCGCACCAAGTGCAACGCCCGCACACGCAAGGGACGCAAGAAGACCGTTGCCGGCAAGAAGGGCATCAAGGGCTAATCCCGTCCATCACCCGCGGGCCCGTGTTCGAGCACGGGCCCGCGGACATCCAGACACTCGCCAGGTTCCAGCCCGGCCGCCGCACAGGCGACCGGGAACCCAAAGTGGAACCAACAGGAGCGAAGCATGGCCAAGAAGGTCAAAAAGATCCGCAAGAACGTGGTCCGTGGCATCGCCCACATCAAGGCGACGCACAACAACACGCTGGTGACCATCTCCGACACCAACGGCGAGACCCTCGCTTGGGACTCGGCCGGCACCATCGGCTTCAAGGGCGCCCGCAAGTCGACCCCGTTCGCCGCCACCCGCGCGGGCGAGCAGGTCGGCCAGAAGGTCCGCAAGATGGGCATGACCGAGATCGAGGTCCGCATCACCGGCACCGGCGCCGGACGCGAGAACGCCGTCTCGGGCATGGTCTCGACCGGCCTGCGTGTGACCGCCGTCGAGGACCGCACCCCGGTTCCTCACAACGGCTGCCGCCCCCGCAAGAAGCGCCGCGTGTAACCACCGATCCAACCAACGCCGCGCCCGGGATTCCGGCCGCGGCGTTTTCCGACAGTTGATTGTTTGACGGCCGACGGGTGACAAGAAGGGACGGCGTGCTCGGCAGCACGCCGGACCCGTGAGCCCCGCGGCCCGGGATTCCGACCCCGCTGCCGAGGAGATGTGAATTATGCGAGTTCGCTGGCGCGGCCTTGAGCTGCCAACCCGAGTTGTCACCGATCCGAAGTTCCACGGGAACACCTTCGGCCGCTTTACCGTCGAGCCGTTCGAGCGCGGCATGGGCACCACGATCGGCAACTCCCTCCGCCGCATCCTGCTCTCCTCGCTCGAGGGCGCGTCCGTCACCGCCATCAAGATCAAGGGCGCCGAGCACGAGTTCACCTCGCTCCCCGGCGTGCTCGAGGACACCACCGACATCGTCCTCAACATCAAGAACCTCATCGTCCAGCTCGAGGGCGACGAGCCCCGCGTGATGCGCCTGGCGGCCCAGGGCCCCGGCGAGGTCACCGCCGAGCTGATCGAGGCCGACACCTCCGTCACCATCCACAACAAGGACCTGGTCATCGCCACCCTCACGGCCGAGGTGCCGTTCGAGATGGAGATCCACGTCGGCAAGGGCCGCGGCTACGTGCCCGCCTCCGAGCAGTACGGACGCAGCGAGGAGCAGGAGATCGGCCTGATCCCCGTCGACGCGATCTACTCGCCCGTGCAGCGCGTCCGCTACAAGGTCGAGAACACCCGCGTCGGCCAGCGGACCAACTACGACAAGCTGACCATGGAGATCTGGTCCGACGGCACCGTCACGCCCGAGATGGCGCTGGTCGAGGCCGGCAAGATCCTCCGCAAGCACATCAACCCCTTCGTCCAGTACTTCGAGGTCGGCGAGGAGACCGTCTCCGCCGAGGCCGCCGCGGCCGCCGGGGTGGACGAGGAACTCATCCGCAAGCTCGACATGTCGATCGAGCAACTGGACCTTTCCGTGCGTGCCAGCAACTGCCTGGAATCCGCCCGGATCACATCCGTCGCGCAGATCGTTACCATGACCGAGCCCGAGCTGCTCAAGCTCCGCTCGTTCGGCCGGACCTCGCTGCGTGAAGTCAAGCGCAAGCTCCAGGACATCGGCCTGGACCTCGGCATGGAGTTGCCCGAGGGATACACCGTCCATTCCGCCGACTGAGAACCCCCTTCTGTGTAGAGATTCGGGCCCCCAGGGCCCGTTCGGAGACAAGCCATGCGTCACCGCAAAGCAGGCTACAAACTGAATCGCACGTCCGCCCACCGCCAGGCGATGCTCCGCAACATGGCGGCCAGCCTGTTCGAGCACGGGCAGATCACCACCACGATCCCCAAGGCGAAGGCTCTCCAGCCCTTCGTCGAGAAGATCGTGACCAAGGCCAAGCGGGGTGACCTCCACGCCCGCCGCCAGGTCGTGGCCATGCTCGGGCGTGACCGCCAGGCCTTCGCCTGGTCGTACATCGCCCAGAACGCCACCGAGGACGAGCGTGCCAAGGTCGAGTCCCAGCGCGAGTTCACGCAGGGCTTCTTCGACATCCCCGAGGCCGACCAGGTCGAGCGCAACCGCTACGGCGAGCTCCGCAAGGCCCCGCGCCTGGTCCGCCACATCTTCGAGAACGTCGCGCCCCGCTTCGCGGACCGCGCCGGCGGCTACACCCGCATCGTCAAGCTCGGACGCCACCGCCTCGGCGACGCCGCCGAGCTGTGCGTGATCCAGTTCGTCGGCAACGAGGAAGGCCCCGAGATCGGCGGCCGCCCATCCACCCGCCGTCGCCAGGCCGATCGGCGCACCGCCTACGCCGCCAAGCTCCGCAAGGAAGCTCCCAAGGCCGAGGCCGCCGACAAGTCCGACTCCGCCGAGTGATCGGCGCGTCCGACGGGGCGTGAGCGCCCTCGCCAGCAGTTCCCAACACACCCCGGCCCCGCGCCGGGGTGTTTCTTTGATCCGGTTCTCCGCCGTGAGCCCCCTCCCGCGTTCTATCATCCGCCATGCTCGACGACCTCCAAGCGATCCAGACCGCCGGGCTCACCGAGCTCGAGTCCGCCACCGATACCGACGCCCTCGAGGCGTGGCGGATCGCCTACATCGGGCCCAAGGGCAAGCTTCGCGGGCTCATGCCCCAGATGAAGCAGGTCCCGCCCGATCAGAAGGCCGCGGTGGGGCAGCGCCTCAACGAGGTCAAGACCGCCCTCGAGTCCGCGTTCGCCGAGCGCCAGGCCGCGTCGGGCGCGGGTGCCGCCGACGCGACCCCCTCGGTGGACCTGACCGAGCCGGGCCTGGTCGATACCCGCCACCTCGGCAAACGCCACATCGTTCCCCGCGTGCGGGCCGAGCTCGTCGAGGTCTTCGCCCGCATGGGCTTCGACGTGGCCCAGGGCCCCGAACTCGAGGACGACGAGCACAACTTCGTCAAACTCAACATCCCCCCGGCCCACCCGGCCCGCGACCCGATCGACAACTTCTACGTCGACAACCCGAACGAGGTGGACTCGCCGCGGATGCTCCGCAGCCAGACCTCCACCGTGCAGATCCGAACGCTCGAGCGGATCGTGGCCGAGGGCTCCGGCCCGCCGATCAAGATTGTTTCGCCCGGACGCGTCTACCGCCCGGATACCGTCGACGCGACGCACTCGTTCATGTTCCACCAGATCGAGGGCCTCTACATCGACCGCGGCGTGACCATGAGCGATCTGAAGACCACGCTGCTCCAGTTCGCCCGTGCCTTCTTCGGCCACGACGCCGAGATCCGCCTGCGCCCGAGCTTCTTCCCATTCACCGAACCCAGCGCCGAGTTCGACATGAAGATCGCCCTCAAGCCCGGCGAGGAGCCCAGGTGGATCGAGCTGGGCGGCTGCGGCATGGTCGATCCGAACGTCCTGACCGCCTGCGGGATTGATCCCGAGGAGTGGACCGGCTTCGCCTTCGGCTTCGGCATCGAACGCATCGCCATGGGCAAGTACGGCATCCCTGATATCCGCATGCTCTTCGAGAACGACGTCCGTTTCCTCGAACGGGTCTGACCCCCACGGGCCGGTCTGTTCCCAACTCCCCCTCTCACACGCACGGGAGACATCATGATCGACGATCAGTACTCGGATGACGTCCCGCAGGACGCGGAGTTCCTGCCCCCGCCGCTCTGGCCCAAGGTGCTGGGCATCATCAGCATCATCCTTGGCGCCTTCGGATTTGTCTGCGGCGGACTCGGCCTGTTCATGGCCCCGGTCATGGGGGGCCTCGTCGGAGGTCAACTCAACGGAGCGCCGTTGCCCGACGCGTGGAAGGTCGGGCCGGCGGACATCGCCATCGGCGTCGTGGGCCTCGTGCTCTCTGGCGTGCTGCTCTTCGCCGGCATCCTGCTGGTCGGGCGTTCGCCGAAGTCCAGGGTTCTGCACCTGCTCTACGCCGTCCCCGCCATCCCGCTCAACGTGGTGTCCTACATCCATCAGATGAACAAGCAGGCCTCGCTCGAGCAATGGGCCGCCGACTACCCGGACAACCCCATCGCCCAGGGCATCAACCAGCAGGGGGCCAGCCAGATGTTCGGTCAGATCTGCGGGCTCTCGATGTTCGCGGTCCTGGGCCTGCTGTTCCCGCTGTTCATCTTCGTGTGGTTCGCGGCGATCAAGGTCCGCCCCGAACAGATCACGGGCACGCAGGACGGGGTGATCTGATCGCCGCGTCACCGTGCACCGCAGGGCACCGAGCGGCATCGGCGGAGGTCGGCCCGGCGAATACCCGAGCATGATGTCCGCTGACCCTTCGCCAACCCCCCGCTGGATGACCCGCTGGCTCATCGCCGCCGGTGTGTACAACCTCGTCTGGGGCGCCCTGACGGTGCTCTACCCGCCCTGGCTGTTCGAACTGACGGGGATGGCCCCGCCGAACTACCCGTTTATCTGGCAGTGCGTCGGCATGATCGTGGGGGTGTACGGCGTCGGCTATCTGGTTGCGTCCCGAGACCCCGCCAGGCACTGGCCCATCGTGCTGGTGGGCCTTATGGGCAAGATCTTCGGCCCGCTCGGCTATGCCGTGGGCGTGGCCCGTGGCGACGTGCCCGCGGCCTTCGGCTGGACCCTGCCCACCAACGACCTGATCTGGTGGGTCCCGTTCGCCCTCATGCTCTTCCACGCCTTCCGCGTCAACACCGCGCAGGCGACCGACGGCGAGCACCCCGACGTGCAGACGGCGCTGTCCGAGGCTTCCACCCAGCGTAGCAAGAGTATTGCGGATCTGTCGCGCGAGGGGACGGTGATGTTGGTGCTGCTCAGGCACACCGGCTGCACCTTCTGCCGCGAGACGGTCGCAGACCTGGCGGGCGTGCGCGAGCGCCTCGCGGCCGAGGGCGTGCGGCCTGTCCTGGTCCACCAAGGGTCGGACGCAGATCTGAAGCCCCTGCTCGATCGGCACGGGTGGGGCGACGCGGACCGGGTGAGCGATCCCGGCATGCGCTTGTACCGGGCGATGGAGTTGGGCCGCGGGTCGCCGGGCCAGTTGTTCGGGCCGGGGGTGTGGCTCGCCGGTCTGCGCGCCACGCTTCAGGGCCATCTGGTCGGCAAACTCGTCGGGGACGGGTTCCAGATGCCGGGCGTGTTCCTGATCCGCGACGCCCGCGTGGTCCGTTCGTACCGGCACAAGACCGCGGCGGACCGCCCGGACTACGCCGCTCTGGCCTGCGCGACGCCCGGGGCGGGGCCGTGAGCACCATGCAGAGCGTGCTGATCGCCCAGGCGCTGGCGTCCGGGGCGATGTGCGGGCTGATCTGGTTCGTGCAGGTGGTCCACTACCCGATGTTCGCCCGCGTGCCGGGCGAGCACTCCCGGTTGTACGCCCGCGAGCACCAGCAGCGGACGACCCTGGTGGTCGGCCCGCTGATGCTGCTGGAGATCGGCGCGGCGTTGACCATCGCGGTGAACCCGCCGCTGGGCATCGGGCGCGGTCTGTCGTTCTTCGGGCTCGGGCTGGTGCTGCTGGTCTGGCTGTCGACGGCGTTGGTACAGATGCCCATCCACGCCCGGCTTGAGCGCGACGGGCACGACCCGGACCTGATCCGGCGCCTGGTGCAGACGAACTGGGCCCGGACGGCGCTGTGGTCCGCCCGGGCCCTGATCTCGGTCTGGATGCTCGCCGTCGCGGCCTGAACCGCGCGGGGCACGCTGTTTACGGGCAGCCGTCGTTGTAGAGGCTGATGAACGCGGCGAGGTCGAAGAAGTTGAAGGTGCGGAACGGCGCGGCCAGGTCGGCGGCGGGGTCCTGCGTGTTGTAGGCGGCGATGAACGACGAGATGTCGAAGAAGTTCACCATGGCGTCGTTGTTGAAGTCGGCGTCGCAGAGATCGATGAACACCGACTCGCGGAGAACGCGGTGGTTGTCGGTGTCCTCGAAGGCGACCACGGTGACCTCGTGGAAGCCGTGGGTCAGTGTGGGATCGAGGACGCGGCGCCACTCGTTGCGGTCGTAGGGCGGGACCTGGTTGGAGGTGTTGGACAGGGCCACGGGGTCGGACCCCTGGGGCAGGTCCACGAAGATGTGGACCCTGCGGGTCGTGCGGTCGAGGCCCTTGACCACGAACTCGGGGCGTGCGTCCGTGAGGGTCTGACCGGCCTGGAGCAGTTCGATCTCGGGCGGGAGCCGGTCGATATAGACCACCTTGCGGACCTCACGGAAGATCGGCGTGGTGCCCGCGGGGCGGTGGCGGAACGCGATGACGCTGAGGTAGTGCAGGCCCTCGTCCATCTGCGTTGCGTCGATGGTCTGGCGGTAGAGGCCGGTCGACTCGCCGGAGTTGTAGAGCGGACGCTTGAAGGTCAGGAACTCCTCGTAACCGCCGAGCACGGGCGTGGTGTAGGGGAAATCGAGGACGCCGTTGCCGTTCCAGTCGCGGGTGCGCTGGTCCCAGGCGAACAGGGCGTTGTCGTCGGTGTTGAGATCGAGGGGGTCGCCCGCGGCGGTCTCGAGGCGGATCTCGAAGGAGTCCCCGGTGAGCACCGTGATGGGGTTGAGGCGTTGCAGGCTGTCGGGGAAGTTCGAGGGGTCGGGCTCGATGACGCCCTGGGCGCCGATGAAGGTGACCGCGGCATCGGGGAGCGCTTCGGCGTAGACGACGTAGCCGCGGCCGTGCTCGCTCGCGCCGGTGCGGTTGTTGGGCACGGTCAGCGTGACCTGGCCGTTGGCTCCAACGACGATTGTCTGCGGGATCTGTCCGCCCGCGTTCACGACGGGGTCGGCGGCCGTGCCGCTCATCTCGTGCAGGCGGGTGCCTTGCGGGTAGGAGGTGATGACGGTGACGGACTGCACGCCGGCGTCGAACCGGTCGTTGACGGCGACCAGGCAGTTGGCCAGCCCCCCGAACGCGCGCTGGTAGACGAGCAGATCGGCGAGGTTGGTGTTGAGCTGGAAGTACTGGCCGTACCCGACCTGGTTGCGCAGGCGGACCAGCGTGGTGACGGTGTCGTCGAGCGTCTGGGTGACGGGATCCCAGCCGAGGGCCTTGGGTGCACCCTCGCGCGGGAAGAAGCCGCTGGTGCGTGGGATGCCGCGCGCGTTGTGGTAGACCAGTGCGCGGCCCGGACGCATCAGCATGTAGGCGTGCATCTGGAAGCCCTGCTGGCGGGCGGTGGGGAGCGGGGGCATCGCGCCGCCGGTGCCGACCGAGCCGTTGTCGTGGCTGAAGACGTGATTGACGCCCATGGTGCCGTTGACGATGCCGTCATCGGCGACGTCGAGGTGGCCCGAATCGGTGCTGCTCTGGATGCTGGTCCAGGAGCCGAGGCCACCGCCGTTGAGCAGGTCGCGCAGCCGGGCGGCACCCTGCAGGTCGAGGGCGTCGCGGTTGGCGAAGCTGTCCTTGCGGGTGTAGTTGCCCAGGATGTCCGAGTTGCCGGTCACGTTCTCGCCGAAGGTGAACGGGTTGACCCGGCGCCCGTCCGGCGTGATGCGGGACAGATGGATCGAACTGTCAAAGAACCGATCCCAGAACCACGTCGGCGCGTGCTTGGAGGCGTCGAGCCGGAACCCGTCCACCCCGATCTCCTGGATCATCCACTGGGACCAGCGCATCAGCAGGCCGGTGCCGTTGTCGGTCACGGCGTCACCGGCGGATGGGTCCGAGTTGTTGAATGGGTACCGCGTGAAGCTCTGCGATCCCGGGTTGCGGCCGGTGCCGGGATTGGTAAAGGAATCGGGCGTGAGCGCAAGGTCCGGGTAGAAGCGGGCGTTGGCGGGGTCGGGCGTGTTCCAGACCGAGCCCCCAGGGATGTTCAGCGGGTTGCCCGCCTCGACCGGCTGGCGGATGAACTGGTTGTTGGACTGGTGCGCGATGTCGATCAGCGCGACGAGGTCGCCGTTGACCAGGTCGTAGTTGGATCCGCCGGGGTTCTCCGACTGGAGGTAGCCTTGGGCATTGCCGCCGTTGAAATCGCCCCAGTCGTCGGTGGGGCGTTTGTCGCGCGGCGGGTCCTCGCGCGGGATCCAGAAGCCCGGCCAACCGCCCTGGGAGAGGAAGAAGTCCGATTCGGTCCGGCCGGAGTTGTGGTTGAGGATGGTGTCGATATAGACCTCGGCGCCGGAACGCTGGAGTTCCTTGACCATGGCCCGGAAGGTGTCCTCCGTGCCGTAGGTGGTCCGGGCCCGGTTGCTGGCGAAGGTGAACAGGGGGGGCTTGCCCAGATCGAACCGGTCGAACGGGTCGTACCCCGGGCTGTGGAACGCGGCGGTCTTGGAGACCGGGGGCAGCCACACGGCGTCGTAGCCGGCCAAGAAGAAGTCCGGGACGCGCCGCTCGATGCGGTCCCATTCGGCTTCGAACCACTGCAGGTAGTTCTGCTTGTTCTGTGCGGTGGCGGAGCCTGCGGCGGCGGCCACCAGGCCGCAGGTGAACCACAGGCGCAGACGCGTGTTCCGTGTCCGTCGGGGCATGAATCGGTCTCCCTCATCGGGGCTCTCGTGGAACCCTTGTGATCCCTCATTATGACCCCAAGACGGGCATCCGTGAACCCTCTTTCGCGGGAAATGGCCCGAATCGAGGGGAATTCCAGCGATCGGAGGGTGTGCGTCCGGGAACTCGGACGCCCCGGCGGCCCGAAGCCGGATAAAGTCCGCGAAAGTGGATCCCCGGAGGCGGGGGTCGCCGAGGGAGCCCAAAAGATGTTCGATCGTGCCCAGACCGTTCCGGCCGCCGTGGTGGCCGCCTTTCTCGTGAGTTGGACGATGCCCGCGAACGCCCAGATCGTGGCCGATCGGATCCAGGAGGGGATCATCCGCTTCGACGCCTCGTCGGAGGCCGCCGCGGCCAGGCGCCCCTCGTTCGCGTTCGCGCGCCAGTTCGAGTCCGAAGGCTCCATCCGTCCGGGCTCGTCGGCGGTGCGCCCGGAGTTCTCGCGTGACGACGTCACCGGTCGGTTCGTGGCCTCGATCAGGACCGAGCCGGGCACC
The DNA here is from genome assembly GCA_963975575.1 of uncultured Phycisphaerales bacterium. Lineage (GTDB taxonomy): Bacteria > Planctomycetota > Phycisphaerae > Phycisphaerales > UBA1924 > UBA6054. The sequence goes on from CAXBHL010000001.1 coordinate 1,133,884, forward strand.
AGCCTGTACGGCACGGGCCAGTGCGCGGGCCCGCTGCTCCGCAACGGGTTCGTGACCGAGGCCTGGAACCTCGACGCGTTCGGCTATGGGCTGGGAGATCCGAACCTGTACACCGCGCATCCCTGGGTGCTCGCGGTGCGGGCGGACGGCACCTCGTACGGGGTGCTGGCCGACACGACCGAGCGGTGCGAGATGGACCTGCGCGACGGCATCACCTTCCGCGCGGTGAACTATCAGTTCCCCGTGGTGGTCATCGAGGGCGAGACCCCGCAGGAAGTGATGAAGGGGCTCGCCCGCCTGACCGGATCGATCGAGATGCCGCCGAAGTGGGCGGTGGGATACCACCAGTGCCGGTATTCGTACAACCCGGACTCGCGCGTGCGCGAAGTGGCCCAGGAGTTCCGCGACCGGAAGCTGCCCGCCGATGTCATCTGGATGGACATCGACTACATGGACGGGTATCGGGTGTTCACGTTCGACGACGAGCAGTTCCCCGATCCGTCGGGGCTCAACGCGTGGCTGGACGAACTGGGCTTCTCGAACGTCTGGATGATCGATCCGGGCGTGAAGAAAGAGGAGGGGTACGCGGTCTACGACTCGGGCACCGAGCACGATGTTTGGACGCGTAACGCCGAGGGCGAGGTCTACAACGGCGAGGTCTGGCCGGGCGTGTGCGTCTTCCCGGATTACTTCCGCGCCGATGTGCGTCGCTGGTGGGCCGGTCTTTACAAGGAGTTCATGGCCTTGGGCATCGACGGCGTGTGGAACGACATGAACGAGCCGGCGGTGTTCAACGTCTCCACGAAGACCATGCCCGAGGACAACGTCCACATGGCGGACGAGGCGTTGGGCGGCGAGGGCACGCACGCGCGATACCACAACGTCTACGGCATGATGATGATCCGTGCGACCCGCGAGGGCGTGCTGGCCGCCAACCCCGAAAAACGACCGTTCGTGCTCAGCCGGGCGAACTACATCGGCGGGCACCGGTACGGGGCCACCTGGACCGGCGACAACAGCGCCAACTGGGATCACCTGGAGATGTCCATCCCGATGACGCTGAATCTCTCGCTCTCGGGCCAGCCGTTCTGCGGCCCGGACATCGGCGGCTTTGCCTACAACGGCGACGGCGAGTTGTTCGCCCGCTGGATGGGCTACGGGGCGCTGCTGCCGTTCAGCCGCGGGCACACGGCCAAGGGCAACATCGACAAGGAGCCGTGGGCGTTCGGACCGGAGGTCGAGGCGACGTGCCGGCGGGCTCTGGAGCGCCGGTACCGGCTGATGCCCTACCTGTATACGCAGTTCTGGGTCAGCTCGCAGACGGGCCTGCCGATCGCGGCACCGACATTCTTCGCGGATCCGGCGGATCCCGCGCTGCGGAGTGAGGACGACTCGTTCCTGCTCGGCGAGGACCTGCTGGTGGCCGCCCGGGTCACGCCCGAGGCCGACCGCGTGACGGTGCTGCCGGCGCCCGTGCGCGGTGTGCCCTGGGCGAAGTTCGATTTTCCGTCCTTCGACGGCGGGCGGGACTCGAAGGACATCAATCAGCCCGACCTGTACGTGCGCCCCGGCGCGATCGTCGCGGCGGCGCCCGTCACGCAGCACTTCGGCGACCGGCCCGACGCACGCGACGAGCTGCATCTGATCGTCCACCTCGACGCCGAGGGCAGCGCGGAGGGCACCCTGTATGAAGATGCCGGCGAGGGCTGGGGCTTCAAGCAGGGCGAGTATCTGCTGACGACCTACCGGGCCAAGACCCGGCGGGACGGGTCGGTGATCGTCACCGTGGCGGACGCGGAGGGCGAGATGGCCCGACCGGGCCGGACGGTCAAGGTCCGACTGCTGACACCCGACGGTGAGCTGGAGATGTGGGGCGTGGACGGTCAGCAGACCGTGATCATCCGGCCGTGATCGACGCAGGTTCGGTCGTCCGCTGATAACGTTTTTCGAACGCACGCCCCGGTTCAGGCCGGGGCGTTCTTTGCGCGGGCTGATTCGCGGGTCGCCAGCGTCAGGATGTTGGCCTGGGTCATGTCCTGGCCGATCAGTTCGCCCTGGATGCGGCCCTCGGCCATCACCAGGATGCGGTCGGACAGGGCGAGCAGTTCGGGCATCTCGCTGGAGACGAGCAGGACGGCCAGGCCGGCGTTGGCGGCTTCCTGCACGAGCCGGTAGACCTCGGCCTTCGTGCCCACGTCGATACCGCGGGTCGGCTCGTCGAGCAGCAGGACGCGGGTGGAGTCCCGCATCCAGCGGGCGATGAGCAGCTTCTGCTGGTTCCCGCCGGAGAGTTCGCCGGGGCCGGTCTGCCGCAGGGTGGCGGTCTTGATCTGGAAGCGCTGGACACGGGACTGGACTTCGGCGAGTTCGGCTTGCAGGTCACGCACGCCGGAGGTGGCCAGGTCCGGCATGATCGGGGCGATGATGTTCTCGTCGATGGCGAGGTTGAAGAACAGGCCCTGCTGGCGCCGGTCCTCGGGGACGTAGCCGAGCCCGGCGTCGATGGCGGCGCGGCAGCCCTTGCCGCCGATGTCCACGCCGTTGATCTCGACCGAGCCAGCCGCGTTGGGATCGAGCCCGAAGATGGCGTCGAGCAGCTCGGAGCGGCCGGCGCCGACCAGGCCGCCGACACCAACCACCTCGCCCGCGCGGACCTCCAGCGAGGCGTGGTTGATGCGCCCCGGCGAGTGCAGATTGCGGACGCGGAGGCGCACCGGGGCGTTCTCGTCGACCTCGTGGGTCACGCCGGAGGATTCGGCCAGCGCTTCGGCGGCCTTGGCGTTGGGGGTGCTCAGGCGGCGTCCGATCATCTGCTCGACCAACGTGGGTTCGTCGATGTCGGCGACCACCGAGGTGGCGACGTACTTGCCGTCCCGCAGCACGCTCACGCGGTCGCAGCACGCGAAGATCTCGCTCATCCGGTGCGAGACATAGATCACCGTCACACCCGACGCGGCGAGATCACGGGCGATGTTGAGCAGGCGGTCGGTTTCGGTGATGGAGAGCGAGCTGGTGGGCTCGTCGAAGACGATGATCTTGGCGCCGCCGTGGGGCCCCTCGTCGTCCAGGGCCGCGGCGATCTGGCAGATCTGGCGCTGGCCGCAGCTGAAGGCGCCGAGGGGGCGTCGGACGTCGATGGAGGGTTCGAGTCTGTGGATGAGGCGGGCGGCCCGTTCCTGCATGGCTTTGAAATCGACGGTCAGGCCTTTGCGGGGGATCGCGTGCAGGCAGAGGTTCTCGGCGACGGACAGGTTGGGGCACTGCGCCAGTTCCTGGTGGACGATGCGCACGCCGGCGGCGAAGGCGTCGTCGAGCGAGCCGGGAGCGAGCGTGCGCGGTCCCTTGTCGGTCTCGATGGTGACCGTGCCGGTGTCCTGGGCGTGCAGGCCGGCGATGACCTTGCCCAGGGTGCTCTTGCCCGCGCCGTTCTCGCCCATCAGGGCGTGGACTTCGCCCTTGGCGAACTCCACGGTGACGTCGTCGAGCGCCTGGGTGATGCCGAAGCGCTTGGAGATGCTCGTGGCCCGCAGCAGGACGGGCTTGTCGGCGGGTGGAGTAGGGGCGGCCATGAAACGGCGACGGGCGCTCTCGCGCCCGCGGCCGGGTGTTTGATCGGGGTCAGTCGTTGGCGAGCCAGGTGGCCCAGTTCTCGCCGTAGGCCTCGACGTTGTCGGGCGTGACGACCTGGAAGTCGGCGTAGACCATGGGCGAATCGGGCTCGCGGGAGAAGTGGAGCTTGTCGACGATCATCTCGACTGATTTCTCGCCCCAGCCGAAGTAGGGCTGGCCGACGAGGACCTGGACCTGGCCCTTCTTGACGTACTCGAGGGGCAGGGGCAGGGGGTCCATGGAGACCACTTTGGCGTTCTGATAGATGCCGTCGAGGGCGTTGTCGGTGTAGAGCGGCCATCCGCCGACCAGGGCCCAGCCGGTGATGTCGGGGTTGGCCGTCTGGACCTGCTGCATTTTGGCGGCGGCCTCGGTGGCCGTCTCGGGGGTGAAGTTGTAGACGTCTTTGATGCTGATACCGGGGAACTCGGCCGCGGCCTCGCGCACGCCGCGGACGCGGTTGGACAGGTTGCTGGCGGCGGGGTTGCCGGTCAGCACGGCGACGACGCCCTGCTCGTTCATCACGGCGGCGAGCTGGCGCATGACCTCTTTGCCGGCTTCCATGTCGTCGACGCCGTAGTAGGCCATGCGTCCGGAGTCGGGCGCGTCGGAATCGAACGTGACGACGACGACGCCCTTGTCCACCGCGGCCTTGAGGGCGTTGTTGAGCACGTTGGCGTCGGAGACCGAGATGGCGATGCCGTCCACGCCGGAGGCGACGAGCTGCTCGACGTACTGGGCCTGGACCTGCGCATCCTCCTGCGGTGGGGTGCGCCATTCGACGTTGACGGTCACGCCCTCGAGTTCTTCGCTGAGGCGCTTGCCTGCGGCGATGGCGCCCGTGCGTGCGGCCTGGAACACGGGCTGGCCGTTGCTCTTGGCGATGACGCCGATGGTGTAGGTGATCTCGGGAGCGGCGGTCTGCGGGCCCTTGGGCGCGGCGGTGGACGGGCTGCTCGATTCGGACTCGGAGCATCCGGAGAGGGCCAGGCCGGCGCCGATCGCCAGGGACAAGACGGGTTTGATCCAGAGGTTCTGCACGGTGTTCTCCCTGCGTTTAGCCTTTCCGGGCGGAGAGGCGTTGCTTGGTCTGGTCGATGACGACGGCGACGATGATCGCGGCGCCCATGACGATCTGATTGTAGTTTGGGTCGACGCCGAGGATGATCATGGCGTTGTTGATCAGCTGGATGACGACGGCCCCCAAGACGGCCCCCAGGGCCGTGCCCCGCCCGCCCATGAGCGACGCGCCGCCGATCACCGTGGCCGCGATGACCTGCAGCTCGTATGCGTTGCCGGCGTTGGTCTCGGCGGCGCCCAGGTAGCCCAGGTAGACGCACGCGGACAGCCCGGCGAGCGCGCCCATGATGGTATAGACGATGATCTTGACACGCCCCACGGGGATGCCCGCGTACTTGGCGGCGGTCTCGTTGCCGCCGATGGCGAACACGCGCCGGCCGAACACGGTGCGCGAGAGCGTGAACCAGCCCGCGGCCGCGACGATGAGCATGACGATGACCGGCACGGGCTGGACGCCGAAGAACTCGGCCTTGAAGAAACCGCTGGTGAGCGCCTGCGGGAAGCCGCCGATGGACTGGGTGTTGAAGAACTCGCTGGGCAGCACGATGGTCAGGCCGCGGAGGGCGGCCATCATGCCCAGCGTGATGACGAACGGGTGCACGCGCAGTCCCACCGTCATGGAGCCGTTGGCCAGCCCGCACAGCGCCCCCACGCCCACGCACACCGCCAGCGCCAGCGGCACGGCGACGAACCAGCCGACGTCGGGCGGCAGCGCGGAGACGGCCATCGCGCCCACGATCGCGGAGAGGCCGTAGATCGAGCCGACCGAGAGGTCGATGCCCGCCAGGATGATCACGCCGGTCATGCCCACGGCCATGATGGCAAAGAAGCTGGCGTCCTTGGCGACCAGGACGAGGTTCTCTCGGTTGAGAAACGCGTTGGTCTTGACCTGGCCGAAGAGCGTGCGTCGGGAGGCGTCGTAGCGCCAGCCGTCCGCGGCGTTGTAGCGTCGCTCGCTGCCGCCTTCACTGACGACGAAACCCGAGATCGCGGTGCGTGCGAGCACGCCGGGCGGGTGCTCTTCGCCATTCAGGTCGAGCACGCGGACCTCGGCTCCGGCCGCGACCGGCACGGGGACGTTGCGCTGGATCGGTCGCGCCATCCCGTACAGCGTGAGGCCGAGGCCCATGAGGAGGATAACGAGCACGAGGCCCGACTCCTGGTGGCCGAAGAGGCCCCGGAGCCATCCTCGTCGTGGCGGTTCGGCGGTGGGTCGTGCGGGCGGTGTGGGGTCTGTCACGAGGCCGTCCTGCAAGTGGGGAGGGAAAGCACGACCCCCACGGAGGGGTTCTTGATGGGAGGCGGCGGCGGTGGCCGCGTCAGTCGATGGTTCGCATGTACCGGCTGCGGTTGGGATTGCGCAGGTTGATGCTCTTGGTTTCTTTCTTGAGTTCGTCGCGCAGGTCGCCGGTGGCCTGGCGGTAGTCGGCGAAAAACGTCCGCTGCGGGTTCACCGAGATGAACTCGACGTGCCCGTCGGAGAACACGAAGTAGCCGCCCTCATCGCCGTGGTTGTCCACGTCGCCGTACCCGGTCTGGGGGTTGAAGCCGACCTGGTTGAGGGTGGCCTGCGGCTCGGTGCCGGGGGCGTCGTTGTACCAGTTGTAGCCGTAGAAAGCGTTGAGCGCGATGTCGTTGGTGTTCGTCTCATCGCCCCAGATGACCGGGGGGACGAGCACGTCGGGATCGATCGGGCGGAGCCCGGCGAAATAGAGGTAGCTGACGTTATAGGTGATGACGTCCTCTTCCCGGGCGGGCGCCTCGGGGATCTTGCTGGTCCCCTGGCTGTAGCGTTTGATGGCGGGGTCGCCGGTGAAGCCGAAGTAGCGGTCCTCGCGGTCCCGCGTGCAGGTCAGCACCTCGAGCGACTCCATGTAGCCCCGCATCACGGGCACGTCGCTGCCGCTGGCGTAGGTGCCGATGCCGGTCACGGGGTTGCCGAGGTAGCCGCGGTCGCCGTTGGGCGCGCCGGTGCCGGACCACTGGGCATCACCGACCTGGAAGAGGCTGAACAGCCCGGCGACGCCGCCGGCGGTGTGCTGGCGGTCGATGACCTGCTCGCGGGACAGGGTGGGACCGGTGGGTGACTGGACGGGGATGATGGGGAACCAGTCGCGGAAGTCATTGCCGTAGATCAGCATGGCCGCGCCGACGGACCGGTTGTTGGCAGAGCAGCGGAGATTCTGGGCGGTGACGCGGGCCTTGCCGATGGCCGGCAGCAGGATGCCGATCAGCAGGGCGATGATCGCGATCACGACCAGCAGTTCAATGAGCGTAAAGGCGCCCTGAAGGCGGCCGCCGCGGTACCGTCGAAGCATGTTTTCCCTCATCGCCGGTCAGACCGGCTGTATGGTGTTGGCCGCGTTAGCGGCCTGTCCCGGTTCGCAGTCTAACGGAAGCAACCCTCCGAGGTCAACCGAATGTGCTTTCGCACCCTGTTCCTTCCATTGCTGGCCGTTCTCCTTCCGGTGGGGCCTGCCCGATCAGCAGACGCGGATTCGGTCCCCCGGCGGGTCGAAACCCGCCTGGTGAGTCGGGATCCGGGCATTCTGGAGATCCGGGCGGTCCTCGCGCGCGGCGGACACGGTGAGGTCCGAGTCTTTCTGCCGTCGGACGAGCCCGACGCGGCGGCGGACAGGGATGGGGCCTTCCGTGTGCCGCTGAGGCCCGTTTCTGGGGGCGACAGTGTTCAATCGGCTCGGTTCGAGTTGCCCGGACGCGCGGCGCTCGGGGCAGGAACGCGTCCCGGCGTGCGGATCGAGTTGTGGTCGGACGACGGCACGGGTTGGGAGCTGGTCGAAGGGCACGTGATGACGCTCGGGCCCGCCGGGGCCGAGTCCGTGCCGGACTGGGCCAAGGGGATTGTGTGGTATCAGGTATTCCCGGAGCGGTTCCGGAACGGGAACGCCTCCAACGACCCGCACGCATGGGATCGCACCGTGCTGGCCTGGGACGCGCCCTTCCGCACGGTCTCGACCGAGGAGATCGAGATGCACTGGAACCGGCGTCTGGTCGATCCGCGGGCGTTCCCGACCGACCCCGGGCGTTGGGGTGGGGGCTGGGGTGCGCTCGGGCAGGTGATCTTCCAGCGCCGGTATGGAGGCGATCTGCAGGGGGTGGTCGAGCGGCTGGACCACATCGCGGCGCTGGGTGCGGGTGGCCTGTATCTCTGCCCGGTGTTCGAGGGCCGCTCGCTTCACAAGTACGACGCGTCGGACCACCGGCACATCGATCCGACGCTGGGGGACCCCGGCGTCCCGGGCACGCCGGATCGGTCCGGCGAGGACCCGCTCGACGAGACGACGTGGGGGTGGGAGCCGGGGGACACGTATCTGGTGGACGTGATTTTGCCGGCGGCGCGGGAGCGCGGCCTGCGCGTGATTCTCGACGGCGTCTGGAACCACGTCGGGCGGGATCACTTCGCGTTCCAAGACGTGCTCGAGCGCGGGCGGGATTCGGCATTCGCCGACTGGTTCAAGGTCGAGTTCGACGACGAGGGTCGCGTGCTGCGTTATGAAGCGTGGGACCGGCCCAACGGGGCGCTGCCGGAGTTCCGCCAGACGCGGGAGGGGGATCTGGCGCCCGGGCCGAAGGCCCATGTATTCGCGGTGACACGGCGATGGATGGACCCCGACGGCGATGGGGACCCCTCGGACGGCGTGGACGGCTGGCGTCTGGACGTGGCCGCGGAAGTGGGGCGGGCGTTCTGGCGGGACTGGCGGGCGCACGTCCGCTCCATCAACCCGGATGCCGTGCTCATCGGCGAGATCTGGGATGACGCGGAGCTGTGGTTCAACGGCGTCGCGTTCGACGCACAGATGAACTATCCGCTGGCATACCCGATCGCCGACTGGCTCGCGATCGGGCAACGCGGGACGGACGCGGCGGCGATGGCCGAGCGGATCCGCGGCGTGATCGATCACCACCCCGCCCACGATGCCGCCCAGATGACGCTGATCGCCTCGCACGACACGGAGCGAGGCGCTTCGTTGATGCAGAATGACACGGCGAGGGCGTACGACTCGGGAGCGACGCCCTGGCTGGCCGGATCCACGTACGACGCCGGGCCGGTCGGCGACGACGCGAAGCGACGCCTGCTGGCGGCGTTCGCGCTGCTGACCGCCCTGCCGGGCTCGCCGATGGTCTACAACGGCGACGAGTTCGCGATGGCGGGAGCGGACGATCCGGACAACCGACGCCCCATCCCGTGGCCGGACGGTTCGGCAACAGACGGCGCGGATCAGGAGTTTCTCGGCTCGCTGCGGGCGATTCTGAAGCTGCGGACCGACCCGCGACTTGCCGACCTGCTCCGGTTCGGATTGCTGGAGATCGGGGCGATCGATGCGGACCGCGTGCTGGTGCGCCGGGTGCTGGGCGGGCGGATGTTGGAGGTCGGGGTGGCTCGAACGGGGGAACCGGCGCTGGGTCAGGTCCCGGACGGGTGGGAGGCCGACGACAATGGGGTGATTGCCTCGGGGCGGGAAGGCTCGGTTTCTGTCTTGGTTTGGCGGCTGCTTCTGGCCGAATCCGGCCGATAACGGGGGTTTTCGGTCGGTGGGCGGGCGGGAATCGCTGATTTCGCTCTGGCTTGCGGAAACGGTTTTCGCTATGCTGTCCGTTGTGGCACACTCCGAGCGTGGCGTGGGCCACCGTTGACACGATCCGGCGGGTAACACCGCCTCAATGCCAGATGAGGGAGACCAAGATGAAGATCCGTCAGACCGTTTCCGCGGTGTCGCTGTGCGCCATCGCGGGCACCGCCGTCGCGCAGCCCACTGTGGATGGTGTGTTTGACCCCGGCACCGAGGGCGCGTTCTACAGCGACATCCAGTGGTTCAACAACAACGCCACCGGGTTCGGTGACAACCAGGCCGGCGATTTCACCGGGGGTAACTTCGGCAACCCCGAGGTGGTCGACACCGGCGTCGAGATCAGAATCCCCCTGGCCGCCCTGGGCCTGAGCGGCAACGAGACCATCCGCATCGCGGGCTGGGTCAACTCGGGTGACCGCACCTTCAAGAGCAATCAGATCATCGGCCAGCTGCCGGTCGACACGGGCAACCTCGGCGGCCCGGGCAACTTCAACGACGCCCCGCTGGACGGCACCACGCAGCACGTCAGCGTTGACCTGAGCGCCATCGCCACCGGCACCCGCACCGTGGACGGCTCGGTGGACGGCGGCGTCGGCGGCACCAGCTACACCCGCGTGTTCCTCCAGCAGAACTACACCGGCTTCGGCAACGAGACCGACGGCACCGTGGACGGCTCGGGCCCCAACGGCGGCGGCTCCGAGATCGACGCCGTGTTCATGGCCAAGGACGCGACCCACCTGTACATCGTGCTCGCGGGCAACCTCGAGACCAACGGCAACGCGATGGATGTCTACATCGACACGGGCGCGGGCGGCCTCGGCACGCTCGCCGGCGTGAGCGGAGCGGGCGGCTTCATCCCCGGCGGTCAGTCGGGCCAGGTCTTCGACACGGGCTTCACCGCCAACTACGTCCTCTCCGTGGACACCTTCGACGACGACGCGGACGGCGGCACCATCAACGTGCCCCGCGTCCACTTCGGCAACCTGTCCGGCAGCGTCCTGCTGGCCGGCAACATCGCCGGCTACGGCGCGGGCAGCGCGGGCCTGCTGGTCAACGGCGACGGGTCGGCCCCTGCGATCTCGCTGGGGTTTGACAACTCCAACGTGGACGGCGTCGAGGGCAACCCCGCGCAGCCCACCCCGGTCGCGCCCGACATGGACTGGGCCTACGGCTCCGAGCTGAACAATGTTCGCTCCTACATCGACACGGCCAACAACCGGCTGTACGTCTTCATCGCGGGCAACATGGAGAACAACTACAACAAGTTCCAGCTGTTCTTCGACGCCCAGCCCGGCGGACAGAACGTGCTGCTGAACACCAACGTCGACATCTCGTTCAACGCCCTGAACAATCAGGCGGGCACGACCTTCGACGCCGGCTTCGAGCCCGACTACTGGATGAACGTCAACAACGGCGTCGACGGCGGCACCGGCGACCTGGTCCGCTTCACCGACGCGGCGACGCTCCGCACGAACGGCGCCAACTTCGATCCGTTCTTCGGCGTCATCACCGACTACGGCTCCTACGACGGCGGCGAGGTCAGCGCCAACCCGGTGCTGCTCTTCGACGGCCCGCGCCTGGACATCCAGGACGGCTCGCTGGGCAGCCTCTTCGCCGAGTACGCCCCGCGCCTGACCGCGGACGATCCGACCAACCCGATCCCCGGGCTGATCAACGCGGCGGTCAACAACTCCAACGTGGCCGGCGTGACCGACTCGACCGCCGACCCCGCGGCGGTGCAGGCCGTCAACACCGGCATCGAGATCTCGATCGACCTCGACGAACTGGGCTGGGACGGTGTGCAGGACATCCTGATGGCCGGCTGGATCACCAACGCCGGTTTCGATTTCGTGTCCAACCAGGTCCTCGGCGGCCTGCCGGACGGTTCGGCCAACGTCGGCCCGCGTGACAGTGACGGCGACGGCATCGTCGACCTGGATTGGAACAGCATCCCCGGCGACCAGTTCATCAACCTGTCCGCCCCCGGCGTGCAGCCCTGCCTGGCCGACTTCAACAACGACGGCAACGTCAACTTCTTCGACATCTCCACCTTCATCGCCGCGTACAACGCGCAGAGCCCGTCGGCGGATATCGCGGCCCCGTTCGGCACCTTCAACTTCTTCGACATCGCGGCGTTCATCTCCGCGTACAACGCCGGCTGCCCCTGATGCCGGGTTGTTGACCTTCTGATTCGGAACCAAGGCCGCCCGCGTGAGAACGCGGGCGGCTTCTTTTCTGCCGGCGTATGATCCGAAAACAACCGGAGATCGAGCATGCAATCCATCCTCTCCCGAGCTTTCCTCGCTTGCACCCTCGCGGCCGCGCTGGTGACCAACGCCTGCGCCGCGTCCGATGCGGCCGCAACGGCCTCGGAGCCCGACATGGTCCAGCCCGAAACACTTCCCCAGGGGTTCGTGCTCGTGGTCGAAGACAAGACGCGCACCGCTACGCCCGACCAGCCGATCTATTTCGCGTCGAGCATCAACGGCTGGAACCCGGCCGATCCCGAGTTTGTGCTCTCGCCCCGATCGGACACCCGCTGGCAGATCGTGATCGACAAGATCCCGGCCAACACCACCATCGCCTTCAAGATGACCATGGGCGGGTGGGACCGGGAAGAGCTCGACGGCTCCGGCCAGCCCATCGACAACCGCTCGCTGCCCAAGATCGACCGGTCGAAGCTCGCCCCGGGCGAGCGTCCGGTGGTCGAGATCAGCGTGCCCGAGTTCCGCACGCCCGTCGCGCTCTCCGAGCAGGTCCGCCACTCCGGGCCCTACCGCAAGCTCGACGTCACCGGCACGGTGCGGCGCATCCCGGTCCGCGGCGGCGCGGGCGGGGCCGAGGCGATGTCCCGAGACCTGCTCGTCTGGCTGCCCCCGGGCTACGAGGACGCGGCCAACGCGGGCCGGGCGTACCCGGTGCTCTACATGCTCGATGGGCAGAACATGTTCGAGGCGCTGCCCGGGCTCCCCGGTGAGTGGGGGGCGGACGAGACCGCGACCGAGCTGATCGAGGCGGGCCGGATCGAGCCACTGATCATCGTCGGGATCCCGCACGCCGGCGAGCACCGCCTGCGTGAGTACCTGCCCTTCGGGCAGATCCAGGGACAGAGCGGCGACGGTGAGGCCTTCGTCGCGTGGATGCGGCGCGAGGTCATGCCCCGGGTCGAGCGGGCGTTCCGTGTTGAGTCCGGCCCCCAGCACACGGGCATCGGCGGCGCGTCGCTCGGCGGCGCGATCGCCCTGTACGCGTCCACCCGCCACCCGGACGTGTTCGGGAAGGCGATCGTCGAGTCGCTGCCGCTGCTGGCCGACAACGGCGTCGGAGCGCGGGCGTACCTGGACTCGGTGTCGGCCTGGCCGTCGCGCGTGTTCGTGGGGATGGGCGGGCGCGAGGTGGGCAACGGTGAACGCGACACGGACCGCAACGCGATGTACCGCGATTGGGCTAAGGAGATCGACCGGCGGCTCGCGGACGCGGGGTTGAGCGAGCGGGACCGCAGGCTCCAGATCGACGCGGACGCGAACCACAACGAGCTCGCGTGGGCGGCCCGTTTCCCTGAAGCGCTCGAGTTCCTCTTCCCCGCCCAGGACTGACGGCGGACCGGTCGCGGTCAGACCTTGATCACGATCTGGTTCCGCCACAGCCACCAGCAGAACAGCCACCACATCCCCAGCCAGGTGAGCACGAACACCCAGCCGCCCCAGACCATGGCCCACCACGGGCCCGCGCCCAAACGGGCGGCCCCGTGTTCGACCCAGTTGATGAACCCGCCGGCCATAGCGCCCGAGTGTCCGTTGGGGTGGACGATCTGCCACTTGGCAAAGATCACCTTGAAGCTCAACTCGGCTCCGACATACAGGGCCAACGCGTTGAGGCCGAACACCCGAAAGGCCCGGCACGAGGTGATCTTCCAGACATCGGTGAGCAGGTAGAAGGCAGCGAGCAGCACCGCCCCGGTCCCCGCGGCCAGCAGGCAGTAGGACGGAGAGAAGAACCACTTGCTGAACGGCTGGGTGATCGGCCCGAGCCATCCGCCGCCTTCGGGGCGGTAGCCGGCCTGCAAGAGATACGACACAAGCGTGACCAATACGCCGAGGCCCAGCAGTCTGACGGCCCGGCGGAGCTTGGAAAGGCGGTCAGTGGTGATCAGTTCGGTGCACCAGCCGCCCATGACCGCGACCGCCGCCAGCGGCAGGAACTGCTGGGCCATGCCGAACCAACCGAGAACGAACACGCCCAGCCGCGGCTTGTCATCCGCTCGCAGGGCGGCCTTGGTGTGCTCAAGGTGGAGCAGTCTCTTGATATCGTCCATATGGGTGAAGGTGCCCGTGCCGGTGAATTCGCCGCCCAGCACGCGGGGGCCGAGGTTGGCCGCCTGCATCGCGGCGCGAGCGGAATCGGCCTGGATCGCCAGCGGCAGCGCGAGTTTGGCAAGGAGGATGCCCACCACCGCACACACCTGCGCCCATCGGGGCAGCAGGTAGATACACACCGCGACAAAGTAGCCGGCGCCGATCAGTTGCAGGATGTTCCAACTGAACCAGTCGGTCCAGATCAGCGGTCTGTCCGTGGCCGAGCCCGCGACGGTCAGCAGCACGCCGAGCAGGTAGATGACCAGTCCACGCCGGGCGGCCGAGAGGACCTTGGCGGCTGTGCTCATCGAACGGCCCCGTCCCGACCGCATCGAGAGCGGGATGGCGCAGCCGGCGATGAACAGGAACCAGGGAAAGACCAGATCGGTGAAGGTCGCGCCCTGCTCCGGACTGTTCCATTCGACATGGAAGAACTGGGGGTGGAAGACCTGCCGATTCCAGGTCATGTTGACGAAGAGCATGGCCGCGATGTCGAAGCCGCGGAACGCATCGAGGCAGAGCAGCCGCTCACGGGCCGTGGGCTTCGGATCGATCCCGGGGTGCGTCACGCGTTGGTCCCCGCGGGGAGGGGGACCGATCGGGTTGTCATGCCCGGCAGGACGAGGTCGATGGCGGGCTGTTGCTCGCGGATGACAGTGGCGATCGCCCCGTCGACAAGCACCTCGGCCGGCAGCGGCTGGTCGTTGTAGGTGCTCGCCATGGTCATGCCGTACGCCCCGGCGGTGAACACCGCGAGGCGGTCACCCCGGCGGACCTCGGGCAGGCGGATGCCTCGGGCCAGAAAGTCCCCCGACTCGCACACAGGACCGACCACATCGCACGGTTCGGTGTCGGTTGGAGGCGCTCCGAAGTGTCGGCCATGTGGCTCCAGGCCGGGTTCGACGCGGGTCGGCCAGACGAAGTGTCTGGCCCCGTAGAGCGAGGGACGGATCAGGGCGTTCATCCCCGCGTCGCAGATCACGAAGCGGCGTCCACCCTGACATTTGACATGTCGGACGGTGACCAGCAGCACGCCCGCGTTGGCCATGATGGTGCGGCCGGGTTCGAGGGCGATGTGCACCCCGCGCGCGACGAGCGGGCGGAGGGCGGGCACGATCGCGTCGGCGAACACGGTGAAGGCGGGGGTCTGGCCGGTCTCGTAGTCGGCGCCGATCCCGCCGCCGAGGTCCAGGTGCGTGATACGGGTGCCATCCTCCTCGACCCGGTCGATCAGGGCCGCAAGCCGCTCGACGGCCTGCAGGTAGGGTGCCGGGGTGTAGATCGGCGAACCGAGATGCACATGAAAGCCGGCAATCTCCACGGCCTCGTGCCTGCGATATTCGGCGCAGAGATCCGCGGCCTGTTCGGCTGGCACACCGAACTTATCGCTGGCGCGTCCGGTGGTGGTGTGGTCGTGGGCGCCGGCGTTGATGTCCGGATTGATGCGGATCGCGACACGGGCGCGGACGCCGAGGTCGGCCGCGATGGCGGCGATGCGTTCGAGTTCGGACCGGGACTCGGTGTTGAGCACGCCCACGGGTCCGCGGGCGGCGGGGTCGTCGGCCTGCAGCTCAGTCGAGTGCCGGCGGAGCGGGCTGAACCGGCCGTCCAAGGCAGCGCGGATCTCTTCGTCCGATTTGCCCACCCCCGCGAAGACCACCTTGGCCATCGGGCAGCCCGCCAGCCAGGCCCGCTCGAGTTCGATGCCGGAGACCACGTCCATCCCCATGCCCGCACCCGCGAGTTCGCGGAGTACGGAGATGTTGGAACAGGCCTTCACGGCGTAGCACAGCAGCGGGTCGATCTCGGCGAACGCGGCCCGGAAGCGGGTCACGTGGTCGTGCATGGTCCGCTGCGAATAGACATACAGCGGCGTGCCGAGGGCTTCAGCGAGGGTGTCGGCGGCGATACCCTCCGCGTGCAGACGCCCCGAGATGTAGTTGAAATGGTCCATGCGGGCGTCCTCGGAAGATTATAGAATATTCGGCCTTCCGTGGAGCCACGCATGCGAGTTGACGCCCAAATCTTCCGTCCCCGATTCGAATCGCTTTGCCGGGAGGTCCTGTCGCCGGCGATCTATCCGGACGCCGAGCCGCTGGAAGTGGCCGCCTGGGCCGCGTCCGAGCGGTTCGCCATCGATGCCGCCCGTTCGGCCCGGTTCGAGCCCGTGCGTCTGCCCCACGCGTGGGGCCCGGTGTGGTCCACCACTTGGTTTCGGCTGACGGGCTCGCTTCCGCCGCGGTTCGCGGGCAAGCGGGTCCATCTGCGGTTCGATCCCGGCACGGAGGCGACGGTGTGGGTCGGGGGCGATCCGGTCCGGGGCTTGGACGAGAACCGCGATTCGGTCGATCTTGGTCTTCTGAATGTGGATAACTCGGTCGAGGTGTTGATCGAGGCGGCCTGCAATCACCCGTTCGGGGACCAAGTGTTCCCGTGGGACAGCCGCGAGCGGGGTGAGAAGTGGAAATCAGCCACACCTGGGCTCATCACCCGCGCCGAACTCGCCGTGTTCGACGAGACGGTGTGGAGTCTGCACCGGCGGATGCTCTTTGCCACGCAGTTGCTCGGTGAGTTGGAGCCGGAATCGGTCCGGGCGCAGGACCTCTATGCCTGCCTCCGGCACGCGGCCGACGCGATCGACGACGCGGATGTGGCGGGGTCGGCGGGCGCGGCGCTGGCGATCGTGAACGAGGGTCTGGCCCGTCCGGCGGGGGGCGCGACGCCGCGGCTGATCTGCGTGGCGCACGCGCACATCGATACGGCGTGGCTCTGGACGCTGGCGGAAACGCGTCGGAAGGTGGTTCGGTCGTGGACGAACACGCTGGAGCTGATGGACCGGGATCCGGGCCTGCACTTCATGTGTTCGCAACCGCAGCAGTACAAATGGCTCGAGTCCGATGCCCCCGCCGTGTTCGAGCGGATCCGGGCGCGGGTCGCGGAGGGACGATGGGAGCCTGTCGGATCGATGTGGGTCGAGCCGGACGCCTTGGTGCCTTCGGGCGAGGCGCTCGTGCGGCAGATGTTGCACGGGATCCGCTACTTCGAGGACCGATTCGGCGAACGAGGAGCGCAGCGGGTGGTGTATCTCCCGGATACATTCGGCTTTCCCGCCTGCCTGCCGACGATCATGCGGGCGTGCGGCGCGGACGTCTTCATCACCAACAAGATCTCATGGAATCAGGCCAACACCTTCCCGCACACCTCGTTCCGCTGGCGGGGGCTGGACGGATCGGAGGTGCTGGCCCACAACACGCCGGGCGGAGACTACAACGCCACGCTCACACCGAAAGAACTGCGCAAAGCCACGGCCAATGTGCGCGGGCGTGACGCGGCGGGCCTGACCGGACCGGGCGTGGCGTTGCAGCCGTTCGGATTCGGTGACGGGGGCGGCGGGCCGACGGCGGACATGCTCGATCGGGCCCACGCGGCCGAGGACTGCGAGGGACTCCCCCGCGCGACACTCGGGTCGGTGGCGGGGTTCCTCCAAGGACTTGAAGAAGAGGACCGGCGAGCGGGCGGGCTTCCGGTGTGGTGCGGGCCGTTGGATCTGGAACTGCACCGTGGCGTGCTGACGACGCACGCCTGGTTGAAACAAGCCAACCGCGCGGCCGAGCGGGAGTTGCGAACGGCGGAGTTGCTGGCCTTCGGTGGTGAGGATCGGTCCGAAGATGGCCGAACCCAGCAACGGCTCGAAGAGGCATGGGAGTTGACGCTGCTCAACCAGTTCCACGACATCCTGCCGGGATCCTCGATCGGGCCGGTGTACGACGATGCCCGCGCGGACCATGCGCGGGTCCAGACCATCGCGCGGGAAGTGCAGCAGGAGGCGGTGGCGCAGGGAAACGGATCGTTCGTCCTGAACACCGCGACGGCCCGTCGCCGGGTGGTGGTCGAAGACGGGCAGAAGCTGCGGCTTTTCTCAGCACCGGCGTTCGGCCTGCACGCGGCAGAGGAGTCTCGCCCAGATCATCCGGTGCGGGTTGAGGGAAGCCGGATTTCCAACGGGTTGGTGTCGTTCGAGGTGGACGATGCGGGCCGCATTGGCCACCTGGCATACGCGGGCGGGCCGGATTTGGCCGCCGATCGGGGGCTCAATGCGTTGCGGCTGTACCGCGATCTCCCGATGAACTGGGACGCGTGGGACATCGATCTGGATTACGAACGCAATCTGGTCTGGACCAATGACACGCCCGCATCGGTCGAAGTGATCCGGTCCGACCCCCTGCGGGCTGAGGTTCGCGTGCGGCACACCATGGGCGCAAGTTCGGCGTACACCCAGATCTTCCGACTCGACGCGGGCTCCCCGGTGGTGGAGGTCATCACGGAAATCGACTGGCGGGAGCGGCACCGGATGCTGCGGGTGGAGAGCACGCCGCCGGTGTCGTGCGAGCGGGTGACCGTGGGCACGCAGTTCGGGTTCGTGACGCGTCCGACGCACCGGAACACGAGTTGGGACCGTTTCGCGTTCGAGTTCGCGTGTCATCGGTGGATGGACGCGTCGCAGCCGGGACGCGGGCTGGCGGTGCTGACCGATGCGGTCTACGGGCGGTCGGCCCACGGGGGGACGCTGGGCATGTCGCTCCTGCGGTCACCGACGCACCCGGACCCGCAGGCGGACCAAGGCCCGAACACGCTGCGATACGGGTACCTCCCGCACGGGGGCGACTGGCGGGGGGCCGACGTGGACGTGTACGCCGAAGCGTTCGGTGTACCTGTTCGGGTGGTCCGGGCGGCTGGCGGCATCGCGCCCGTCGGCGTCGATGTGGACGCGGGTGCCCGCGTGGAGATTGCCGCGTTCAAGCGGGCCGCGGAAGGCTCGGGCCGGGTGCTCCGTTTGGTCGAAACGCGGGGGATGCACACGGAGGCGACGGTCGCGTTCGCGGCCGCCGGGCGGGTGCGGCGGGTCGATGCCATCGAGCGAGCGGTCGAGGGGGCCGGGTGGGACGATGCGAGTTCGGTTCGGATTGCGTTCCGGCCGTTCGAGATCGTCACGCTGCTGGCGGAATGAAACGGGGTAGTCACAGATCCCAGGGCCAGCGGACCGGCATGCCCTGATCGACCGCAGACGCACGGATGGCTTCGACCTGCGTGTGGTCATCGCAGACCGCGTGCGGCTCGGTCTTGTGGTTGACGCACCACGCCGCGGTCAGTCCGGCGGCCTCGCCGATGGCCCACTCGACGGGGTGCAGGCGGGTGCAGCCGTTGACCACATGCGAGACGCCCAGCGCTTTGCCCGCGCTGAGCACGTTGCGGACTCGGATCGGGACGAGTGACGCCAGCGGGATCTGGAACGGGCACGCGGGGACATACACGTTGTTGCGGCCGGCGCAGGAGGGGTGCAGGTCGATCGGGTAGTGGCCGATGGCGATCGAATCGGAGAAGACCTCGCCGGAACCCCACTTGGTGGCGTCCTGATTCGGGCGGCCCTCCTGTTGACGCTGCTCGGTGCCGACGTGGGCTTCGGTCAGCATGGTGCGGGCGTGGAGGCGTCGAGGTTCGCGGATGTAAGCGGCCATGGCGAATCCGTCATCCGTGCCGAGTTCGTCGCCGCGGAGCTTGAGGCCGGGGTATCCGGTGCCCCCGTCGTGGCGGGGGGCGTCGGTCTGCATCCAATAGAAGAGGCATCGGGACTGCTCGCGGGCGGCGGCGTAGGCCTGGGCCCGGTCGGCGTGCGGGATGCCCAGCAAGGGGTGCAGCCAGTGGTCCATCTGCACCCAGTTGACCAGGCAGACGTCCGGGTGCTCGGCGGCGTGGGCCTCGGCGTGGGCGGCGCGGTCCACGATGCGTCGGTAACGCCAGAGTTCCCACTGGCCTTGCTCGGGCTCGTCGGGCCACGGGACCATCGGCAGGTGGCGGCCTTCCCGCCCGGTGTGGGTTGGCACGGTCCAACTGAAGAGGGGTCCGGTCCACCGCGGGGCCATGTCGGGGACGAACGATTTCCAGAACGCGTAGTCCGACGGGCGGGCAATGGTGTGGTCCTCGCCCGGGCGATGCTCCATCGCGAAGCACCAGGAGAAGGCCTGTTGGTCGCGCTCATCGTGATTGACACCCGCGCGGAGATCGGTCCGGGCGTGGAGCTCGTTGAAGACGTGCTGGGACTCGGCGCCGATCAAGGACTCGACCCGGCCGAGTTCGAGCACATCCCCGAGGTCTGTGGCGTCGAGGACCAGATCGGCCTCGACGGCGAACCGTTCCCCGGTGTCTCGGGCGGTGAAAATCACCCGGGTGATCCGGTCGGCGTCGTGTTCCACGCGGAACAGGTCCGCGTTGGTGCGCACTTGGATGGAACTCCCGAATGGTGGGGCCGCGAGCATCTGCCGGAGGCACGACTCAAAAACGCGGGGCTCGGCGCAGAGGCGGCTGACCCAGCCGCGGCCGGGGTTCATCTTCGGGTTGTCCCGTATCTCGGGGATCAACGGTCGGTTCGAGCGGTACCAGTCACGGACGCGTCGGCGGAGGTCCGCGTAGGACGCGGTGCATCCTACGAACCCGGCGGGTGCGTGGGGTCCGTTGGCGTCGACCCAGGGGTTCTCGTCGGGGGGCACGGCCTGGGTGGTGAGCTGGCCGCCGACCCACGCCGTGGGTTCGGTGACGAGGCAGCGGACGCCGTTGCGGGCGCAGGCGAGGGCGGCGGCGACGCCGCCGGTGGAGGCACCCACGATCAGGACCGGGACACGGACGGTTTCCAACGGGTCAGCCTTTCACCGCGCCGCCGAAGAGTTCGGGCTTGAGCCAGCGCTGGACGGTCAGGAAGAAGATGATGATCGGGACGATCGCGAGCACCGATGCGGCGTAGGCGACACGGGGGTTGGTGGCGAAGACGCCGAGCATGCGGTTGATGGCCACGGGGAGGGTGAACTTGTCCTCGGACTGGAGGATGATGAGCGGCCAGAGCAGGTCGGACCAGGCTCCGATGACGCTGAAGAGGGCGAGCAGCGCCAGGGAGGGCATGGCCAGGGGGATCATCACCGACCACCAGATGCGCAGCGAGGTGGCGCCGTCGATCCACGCAGCCTCCTCGAGATCGCGCGGGATGGCAAGGAATGCCTGGCGGCACAGGAAGATCCCGAATGCCGAGACCGAGAAGGGGATGACCGCGCCGGCCAGGGTGTCGTAGAGGCCCATGCCGGCCGCGATCTTGAACATGGGGACCACGATGACCTGCTCGGGGATCATGGTGGTGGCCAGGACGAGGACGAAGACCACCTCGCGTCCTCGGAATGTGAGGCGGGCCAGGGGGTAGGCCGCGAGTGCGGCGAGGATGACATTCAGACCGGCACGGGCGAGCGTGACGAGGACGGAGTTGAACGCGGCGATGCCCAGCCCGCCCTCGCGGATGACTTGTTCGAAGTTGTCGGTGGTCCAGGGGCCGGAGAGCGAGTTGAGGTCGGCCTCGGTGGACTGGAACGCGCCGACGATCAGCCAGATCGCCGGGCCGATGGCGAGCACGACGAAGAGTGCCGCGGCCGCGTACGCCGCGATGGTCCAGCCGGTCGTTCCGCTGTGGTTCTTCATGCCCTGCCTCCGGAGGAAAGGCGGAGGTTGATGAGGCTGAAGGTGAGGATGACAGCGAAGAGGATCACGCCGGCGGCGCAGGCGGCGCCGAAAGCGCCTTGCTCGAAGGCGAGGTCGTAGATGTAGGGCACAGCGGTCTGCTGATCGACGGGCACGCCGCGGACGGTGACGAAGAGTTCATCGAAGACCTTCAGGGCCGAGATGGACGAGATCACCAGCACGAGGGCGATGGTGGGGCGAAGGCTTGGGAGCGTGACATGAAGGAAGGTGCCCACGGGTCCGGCCCCGTCGATGGCGGCGGCTTCCTTCGTGGACGCGGGGACCTGCATGAGCCCGGCCAGAAAGATCATCATGTAGAAGCCGAAGCCCTTCCATGCGGTGACCATCATGGCGCTGAACAGGGTGAAGGGATGCTCGGTGAGCCAGCGGATGCTGGTATCGCGCCCGGTCCAGCCGAGGGTCAGGGCGAGGGCCTGGTTGAGCAGGCCGTTGTCCTCATTGAGGACAAGGCGCCAGGCGATGGCGGCGACGATGGTGGGGGTGACCACGGGGAGGAACAGGAGGATGCGGAGCGGCTTGCCCCCCTGGATTCCCGAGTCGATCACCATGGCGGCGGAGAGCGACAGGATGATCAGCACCGGCGTGACAAGGAGGTAAATGAACGAGTTGGCGATGGCACGCCAGAAGATGGGGTCGGCGACCAATGCTGCGTAGTTGGCCAGGCCCACGAACTCGGGATCGGTGAACGCGGAATAGCGGGTGGTCGAGTAGTAGACGACCTGAACCGCTGAGCCGAGAAAGAACACGCCGAGCACGCACAGGGCGGGCGCGAGGAAGAGCCAGGGGGTCCATGCACGGTGGGCTCGCAGGTTCGGAGGAGCGCGGAGGCCGCCGATCGTGCTCATCGGGCGGCCTCCGCGGGGGAGGGTGTCGGGATGGCATCGATCGACATGCGGGGAGCCCCGGCGCGGAGGCGGGCCCGGTCGGCCTCGTCGAGAATACGGTTCCAGTCACGATCGACGTCGGCCAGCACGCGGTCGACCGGCGTGCCGGAGAGCAGGGCCCGCTTGATGTTCTCGTTGAAGGAGCGGCGGAGCGTGGGCCAGCACTCGAGCGCGGGCGTGAACGCGACCGCGTCGGCGAGGGCTTCGGCGACAATGGCCCGGGCCTGACCGACCTTCTCGATGCCGTCGGCGGATTCCTGCGCGGTGGGCCCTGCGAAGAATGGATCGCTGAGCGATTCGGGGGTGCTGGGCAGGATCGCGGCCAGGCGGCAGAAGTCGAGCTGGTTCGCGGGGCTGGTCAGGAACCAGGCCAGTTCTGTCGCCAGTTCCGGGATCCGACTGCTGCTGCTCACGCACACCGGCATGATCGCGATGTGCGCCCGCCCGAGCGAACCGACGATCGGCGAGGCGACCTCGGTGCGGTCGTATGTTCGGCGTGATGCGTCTTTGACGCGCCCCAAGAAGTTCGCGCCCGTGTTGAGCACCGCGACGCGTTCTTCCTGATAGACCTCGATGAGGTGCTCGAAGCCGTTGGTCGCGGCCTGCCGGGGCATCGCGCCCGAGCGGTAGAGCTCCACCCAATCGGTCGTCCACGCGACGATCTCCGGCGTGGCGAGGTTGGCCCGCAGCCGGCCCTCGTCATCCGTTCGGAACGGCACAAGCCCGTCGGCCAGCATCATGACCGGCAGCTGGGAGTCCTGTCCGAGCGGCTGGGTGAAGAGGGACTGGCCTGTGCGCTGGTGGTACTCGACGGCCTGCTTGCGCAGGGTCGGCCAGTCCGAGGCGATGGTGGAAGGGTCGGTTCCGCGGTCCGCGAGCAGGCCGGCGTTGACGATGCGGGCCTGGGTCGTCAGGTACCAGGGCAGGGCGTAGAGGCCGTCGCCGAGGCGGCCGATGGCGAGTGCACCCCGGTGGTAGCGATCGTGTGGGTCCGACGGGAGGGCTTCGTCGAGACGGAGGAACGCACCGGCCCCGGCGAAGCGTGCGAACATCAGATCGGAGAGGTTGATCACGTCCGGAGCGCGTCCGGCGGCGGCCGCGGCGATGAACTTGCGCTCGATCGCCCCGAACGGCACGTCCACCCATTTGACGGTCACGCCGGGGTGCTCTTGCTCGAACGAGCTGATCACGCCGTGCATGTACTCGGTGAAGGCCGGGCGGAGCGAGATGGTCCACAGCTCGATCTGGGTCGTGTTGTCCGGGCGGTCGGCGCAGGATCCCGAGACGATCGCGGCGAGGATCGCCAGCACGCCGACGATCGCGCGGTGCGGCGGGTTTCTCATGGGAGTCAGCATCCCCGGGGTACGGCCGGAAGGCAAGCGGGATCAGGGATTGACGGTGTCCGGATCGTCGAGCCGGCGGTCCGCGTTGGACCAGATGGCCTTGAACGTGCTCAGGCCGGTGTCGGGGTCGAAGAGCTCGCGGGCGTCGATCGGCGCGACGTGGTTGTCGATAAAGACGAAGTTAGCCCGGCCCTCGAGGGCGAAGGGCTTGCCGCCGCGGCGCGGGTGGCGGTAGTAGGGCAGGTAGGACTGCGGCGTGGGGCTGGCGCCGCTGCCGCGGTCGTACGAGCCGGCCTCGGGCGCACGGAGGTTGCCGATGCCGAACGCGTTGCCGGGGAAGTCGTTGACGCCCTGACCCCCGCCGAAGCGTTGGCCGGGTCGGCCCTGGGATCCGACGGTCGAGTTGGTAAACCACTCGTAGACGCCGTCGAACTGCACGCCGGAAACGCCCCAGGCCTCGGTGAGCAGGAACGTGCTGGAGGGCTCGTTGGCCGAGATGTCGGTGAAGCCGATCCCGCCGGTGCCAGTGCTGTAGTTGGCGTTGCGGGCGGGGAGGTAGCGATGGGTGCGATAATCGGAGGGGGTGCTGCCCGGGGCGAGCTGCACGCCGGCGGAGGCGTAGTAGTTCATAGTGTAGGAGCGACGGGCGTCGGGGTGGTTCGGGCACACGAACACGGCGCCGCCGGCGGTTTCGGAGATCGCCGAGTTGCCGTTGTCGGCCTCGTTGCCGCCGAAGTTGGGCAGGTAGTTGCCGATGCGCGGCGACTCGTACCAGTAGTTGCCGGGGTTGCCGTTCTGGTCCAGTCCCTCGTTGACGTTCGGGGGGTACTTGCCGTCCCAGTCGTTGGCGTAGAGGATGAGCGCCTGGCCGATGGACCGCACGTTCGTCTGGCATATGAGGTCGCGGGCGGTGTCCCGGGCCCGCCCGATGGCCGGCAGCAGGATCCCGATGAGCAGCGCGATGATCGCGATGACCACCAGGAGCTCGATCAGCGTGAATGCGGTGCGGCGGCGTGTCATGGTGCTTTAACTCCTGCGGCTCGGCGCGTCCTGACACGGTTTCCCTCGTCCGTGGCGCGGGCCGTCGATTCGCGGATGATGAGTTCGGCCTCGAGCGTCCGACGCTTCGGCGCGGAACCCGTCGTGACTTGCGTGAAGAGTTCCTGGATGGCGGCCTTGCCGACCTCCACGAGCGGCTGCCGCATCGTCGTCAGCGAGGGCGATAGATGCACGGCGCTGGGCGGATCGTCAACACCGATCAGCGACAGATCGCCCGGTATGGAGAGCCCGGCGCGGTTGGCCGCGGTGTACATGTTCAGGGCGAAGTAGTAGCCGGCCGCGAAGACGGCGGTGGGGGCGTCGGGGCCGGTGAGCAGCGCGGCGGCCTGGGACAGGCCCGCTTCGTCGAGCTGCCAACCGGGTGCGCTCAGTTCCGGGCACCGTGATTTCTCCAGGCCGAGGGCCCGGCAGGCATTGCGGTAGCCGGCCAGGCGGTCGATGTTGTTCGTCAGGTCGCTCTGCCCGCCGACGAACGCGACGGCGCGGTGGCCGAGGTCGTACAGGTGACGGACGGCCGCTTCGCCCAGGGCGACGTTGTCAGTATCAACGCACCCGACGAGCGAGACGTCGGTGCGGGCCCCGACGACCATGGTCGGCTGACGGGGTGCGTCGGTGGCGACCTGCCGGCGCCCGAACCGCGGGGAGTGGTCGAGCTGGGCTTTGAAGGGGTTCACGTACAGGTAGCCCTGGCACTCGTTGCGCCAGTCCTCGCCGTAGCGGAGCAGGACGATGTCGGCGCCGATCTCCTCGGCGCCGCGGCGGACGCCCTCCATGATCTGGCCGTGGTACGAGTCGGCGAGCGAGGCCTCGGTGTGGAACACGATGCCCACCCGCATCGACGAGGTGCGGTGCGAGGGCTCGGCGTAGGCCTCATGGACGAAGGTGCCCCGGCCCTGCCCACGGCGGAGCACGCCCGCGGCCACGAGTTCCTGCAGGGCCCGGTGGACCGTGACGAGCGAAACCTCGAGCGTCTGAGAGAGCGACTTGGTGCTGGGGAGCCGATCGCCCTGTCGGAACACGCCCCGGTCGATGGCGTCCCGCACGGCGTCTCGGACGAGTTCGTAGAGCGGGCGTCCTGGCTCACCCCGAACGGGTTTCAACTCGGGTCTGGTCGTCATGAAAACCGGATCGGGCGTTTCGGCCCGATCCGGCGAGAGATTAAGGGATCAGCGGCGGCGACGGGCGGCGACGAGGCCGGCCATGCTGAGCAGCCCGGCCGCGCCGGGCGCGGGGACCGCGAAGATGTGGACCATGCGGTTGTTGTAGTCGAGGACCGCGAGGGTGCCGGACGCGGCGTCCCACGAGAAGTCGTAGTAGCCGTTGCCCGCGGCGAGCGTGCCGCCGCCGATGAGATCCAGCGACAGGGTCAGCTCGGTGCCGGACAGGTCGGTGACCTTGATCACGTCCGCCGCGGCCTGGCCGAGGCCGGTGCTGGAGCGATCGTTCCAGATCACAAACTCCCCGTAGACCGAGTTATCAACATACGCCACGTTCTGCCCGTTGATGAAGGGGCCGTTCTCGGCGTTGTTGACGAGCAGCGACGGCGAGCCCGAGTTGCCGCCCGTGCGATTGAAGAAGACGACGTCATTCGCACGCCGGGCGACCATGTTGCCGTTGGCGGCGAAGTCCATGTCACGCCAGAACGAGCCACCACCGGGGGTGATGATCATGCCGTTGGCGGTGGTGTAGATATCCGCGCCGGTAGCCGTGTCCTGCAGGGCGCGGCGGCCGGAGCCGAAGGTGGTCCAGGCGACGCCGGAGTCCGCACCGCCGAAGCCGGGGTCGAAGCCCACGCCCGAGCCGCCGCGGATGCTCTTGGACCAGAGGACGCTGTCGGTGTTCAGGTCGAACACCTGCAGGCCCTGAGGGTCGGAGGCGCCGTCGTCGTAGGCGGCGGCGAGGCGGTCGCCCTGGATGTCCAGACCCGAGAAGCCGCGGGCGCCGGGGGTGCCAGTGATGAACTGCATGACCGAGAAGGATCCGCCGGAGTACCGGGCCACGCCGGTGCCGCTGGCGGCCGCGCCGTTGAAGCCGGCGGCGAACAGGTCGGTGCCGTTCCAGGCGATCGCCGAGACATTGGTCCCGATGAAGGTGGAACTCTGGTCGTTGTTCAGGGCGAACAGGTCGATCCGCTGGACCTCGGTCATCTGGATCTGGGCGGAAGCGGACGCGGCGAGCCCGGCGACGAGCGCGGCTCCAATCAGGGTGCTTTTCATCTCTTTCTCTCCGGTTTCTGTATGCGAGACCATCCCTCTGTTTGATGCTCCGCGGCGGGCCCGGGTCTCTCGGAGCCGCCGCCGTTCCCCGCAACGAGTCACCGCCCGGGGAGGGGCGATGCCAGGCGAACGATCAATATTCTATAACAATCCGGTCGGTCTGCACAAGCGGTTCTGGAGCATCCGGCAGGGTTTTCTGTGATCGGACGAGAGCGAAAGTAGTTTCCGTGAGGCTGAACGTGGGATCGACCCTTCCGCGCACGCTCTACTTGATCTGCGGCACGTCGACCCAGGCTCCGTCCGCGGTGATCGAGCGGTTGCCGCACTCCATGACGGCCACGTTCTCGACGAGGTCCCGCAGATCGGCGGGGGGCGGGCCGCCTTCGAAGAAGCGGGTCATGCCCGCCACGAGGCGGGTGTAGACGGGACCGAAGTCCACCACGAACTGCTGGACGCCCTTCTCGCCGTGGATCGTGGCCCCGAACGCCCAAGAGGCCTTGCGGTCCATGCGGATGCGGACGTAGCGACCGTCGCGGTACTCCATGTCGAGCAGGTGACGGTCGGGCATGGCCACGGCTGAGACGCGGGCGACGCCGGCTCCCTGTCCGGAACGCTTGAAGATCGCGTCGACCATCTCGATGGCGTGGCAGCCGTAGTGCCAGAGGTGCGGCATCATGTCGAGCAGTTCCCCGTTGCCGAAGGCATCGATCGCGACGACGGGGCCCGTGGCCTCGAAGTCGATCTTCTCGATCTCTTCGGCGAAGCGGAGCGACGAGGCGCTGTAGGCCCGGGCCTTGGCTTTGCGGGCCTTCTCGAGAAGCACCTGCGCCTCGTCCGTGGAGCAGGTCATGGGCTTGTCGATGTAGGTCGGCATGCCGCGGTCCAGGGCCGGGCTCGCCAGTTCGAGGTGCCGGTGCCCGTTGATGTTCAGGACCATGACGCCGTCGACCGAGTCGAGGAGGTCCTCCATCGTCGCGACCTGTTCGGCGCCCAGTTCGAGCGCGCGGGTCCGCCAGGACTCCACGTCCTTGCGGCTCTGCTCGGGGCCGTCGGGGTGCTGCCATTCGTGCTTGCCAGGGTCGAAGAAGTGGGTGGCGAGGCAGCCCGTGGTGCCGGCCTGGTTCATTTCTTTCATGCGCCGGGTGAACTCGGGCAGGTGGGAGGAGTCGATGCCGATCGCGCCGATCTTCATGTCAGGGGGCTCCGTGGGAAAGGGGGTCCGTGGTCGGGGGGTGGGGGGATTGACTACCAGTCCAGCGTGACGGCACGGCCCTCAGAGGCCGAGCGTTGCTCGGCTTCGATGATGCGTGTCACGGCGTGGGCGTCGTCGACGGTGGGTAGCTCGCCGGCGACGGCCGGCTCCAGCACCGCCCGCACGACCGCCCGGGCCTGCTCGTCGTAGCCGGTCCGGGCGGGCAGTTCGATCGGGTTTGCCCGCCCGCCCGCGTGCAGAACCAAGGAACGGTCGCGGGAGGAATCGAAGGTCATCACGGCCCGCTCGAACTCGACCGTGAACGCCATCCGGAAGGGGAAGGCGGGGTCATTGAGCCAGCCGCCCTCGGCCGCGACCGCGGGGCCGTCGGCGTAGCGGTACTGCGTGGAGATGTGGTGGGCGTCGCCGATGGAACTGACGGCGACGGGGTTTCCGAAGACCGAACGGGCGAAATCGGCGTCGTGGACGTGCAGGTCGAAGATCGCGCCGCCGGAGCGGCCGGTGTCGGCGTAGAACGCGCCAGCCCAAGCGGGCGGTGCGCCGAGCCGCTCGAAACGGGCGTGGACCACGCGGCCGTGCTCGCCCGAACCGATCATCCGGCGAAGGTCCGACCAGCCGGGCCAGTGGCGGATGCACATCGCCGGCACGCACAGCAGGTCGGAGCGGGCCGCACGATCTCGCAGCCGATCGATGTCCGAGAGGCGGACCGCGACGGGCTTCTCCACGAGCACGTGCTTGCCGGCATCGAGCGCCCGGATCGCCAGGTCCACGTGGGTGTCGGTGTGCGTGCAGATGCTGACGAGGTCGATCGAATCGTCCGCCAGGAACGTGTCAACTTCGGCGTGCCCGGCGATCCGCTGGGGGTCGAAGATCCGATCGTCGGCCCCGGCGTCCGCGATGTTCCCGGTGATGGTTGCACGGCCAGCGCGTCGGTCGGGGTCGCGATCGCAGACGGCGCGGAGTTCGCAGTTCACCCCGTCACGCTGCGCGTCGAGGTACGCCCGCGCGTGGGTCTGTCCCATGAAGCCCATCCCGATGATCCCGATACCGACCGGCGTGCTCATGCGTACTCCACCCATCCCGCGTGGGCTCTTACGAGTGCGGCCGCCGCGGTCACATCCTTGACACGCTGGTCGCCCGCTTCACGCTCGATGACGAGATCGCAATCCGTCAGCTTCTGGCGCACGATCCCGAAAAACGCCGCCCAGTCCACCGCGCCGGTTCCGGCGGGCACTTCCTGGCCCCAAGTCCCGGGCGTAGTGCTGGGGATCGCGTCCTTGACGTGGATCTGCTCGACGCGGTGGGCGAGGCGATCGAGGGCGTCGGCCGGGTCGCCCATGCCGTACAGGATCATGTTGGCGGGGTCGAAGTTGATCCCGGCGGTGGGCCGGTCCAGCGCGTCGAGGGCCGCGATCAGCGAATCGGCGGTCTCCTGGCCGGTTTCGAGCCCCACGCGGACGCCGCAGCCGTGGAACACGTCCACCAGATCGCGGAGGCGGTTGATGAGCTTGGTCCACTCCGGGTCGCCCGAGTCGTGCGGGATGAAGCCCGCGTGGAAGGTGACGAGGTTGATGCCGATCCGCGCGGCCAGTTCCGCGTTGCGTCTGGCCGCGGCGAGGTTCTCCGGCCAGGTCGCGTCGGGGCGGACCCCCCCGGTCTGGCGGATGGTGTCAAGGGTCGAGTAGTCCTCTCCCGCGGTGGCCATCATGCCGGAGACGATCTCGATGCCGGCCCCGTCGAGGAGAGACACGGTCTCGATCTCGTCCCACTCGCCGAGCCGGATCGGGTCGAGCGCGAGCTGGATGCCGGGGACGTTGGCGGACCGGATCTTTGTGACCAGGTCCGCGGGCGAGGTCGGCTGCAACGACCATGAGCAGACGGCGAGCGTGGCGGTCAAAGCGGGGCCCCCGTCCGGGCGAGCGGCTCGGCTTCCGACGCGCCCGCCTCGTCGTCCAGCGAGCCGTCCGCGGCGCTGGGCTTCCAGGTGACGAAGCCTTCGATGGCCTGGTACTCGGGTAATCCCAGCGCGTCGTAGAGCTCCGCGGTGGTGCGGTTGCGGTCCTCGGCGCGTTCCCAGAACTCGCGGGGATCGTTGGGCCCCGGGAAGAGGGCGCGGTCCTTCTGGCTCTGGTGCTTAAAGATCGCCATACGCTTGCGTTCGACCTCGTCCGGGGACAGCGGGACCGCCATTTCGATGTCCTCGGCGCCCCATTCCTGCCAGGCGCCGCGGTAGAGCCACACCGTGCAGTCTTTCATCCACGCCTCCTCGCGCAGCCGGTGCAGGGCCGTGGTGATCGCCGCCAGGCACACGCGGTGCGTGCCGTGCGGGTCGGACAGATCGCCCGCGGCGTAGACCTGGTGCGGTTTGACGGTGCGGAGCAGGTCCGTCACGATGCGGATGTCGTCCTCGCCGATGGGCTTCTTCTTGACCGTGCCGGTCTCGTAGAACGGCATGTCGAGGAAGTGGATGTTGGCGGGTTTGACGCCGGAGTACTTCGCGCCGGCGCGGGCCTCGGCCCGTCGGATGAGGGCCTTGATGGTCTGGATCTCGGACGAGTCGACCTGGCCGGGGTGCTTGGTGCGGATGAAGTCCTGCACGCCGCGGGCGACGGCGGAGATCTCGGCCTCGGCGATGTTGAGCGCTCTGGCCAGTTCCTCGGTGAAGTCGGCGAACTTGGCGGCCTCGTCGTCGAACACGGCGATGTTGCCCGACGTCTGGTAGGCGACGTGCACGTCGTGGCCCTGGTCGCACAGGCGGATGAACGTGCCGCCCATGGAGATCACGTCGTCGTCGGGGTGGGGCGAGAACACCAGCACGCGCTTGGGGAAGACGTCGTTCGGGCTGGCGTCGTCGACGCCCTTGCCGGGCACGAACCTCGGGCGGCCCGGCTTTCCGCCGGGCCATCCGGTGATGGTTTTCTGCAGGGTCTTGAAGATCTCGATGTTGACCTGGTAGGCCCCGCCGCGTGTGGCGACGAGCTCTTGCAGGCCGTGCTCGTTGTAGTCCTCGTTGGTGAGTTTGAGGATCGGCTTGCCGAGGTTGCGGGCCAGCCAGATGACCGCACGCTTGACGAGCCGCTGGTCCTCCCACGAGTGTCCGAACCGCTTGACGGGGCCGAGGAGCCAGGGCGTCTTGAACCGGGTCAGCTCGGCCGCGGCGGCCTCGTCGAGCACGAAGCGGGCGTTGGGATGCTCCTGAAGGAACGAGGCGGCGACCGTGTTCGTGATCTCGCCCTCGACGGCGCGGCGAACGATGGGAGCCTTGTGCTCCCCGAACGCCATCAGCACGACCCGCTTGGCGTCGAGGATCGAGCCGACGCCCATGGTGATGGCCTGGTGGGGCACGTTCCACTCGCCGAAGAAGTCGCTGGCCGCGTCCATCCGCGTGACCTTGTCCAAAGTGATCAGGCGGGTGCGGCTGTCCTTTGGTGAGCCGGGCTCGTTGAAGCCCACATGGCCCGTGCGCCCGATGCCCAGCAGCTGCAGGTCCAGACCGCCCGCGTCGGCGATCGCCTTTTCGTAGCGATCGCAGTACGCCTCCACGTCGTCGCGGGGGATCGTTCCGTCGGGCACGTGGGCGTTGGCGGGATCGATGTCGACGTGGTCGAAGAGGTGCTCGCGCATGAAGCGGCGGTAGCTCTGCAGTTCATCTGGACCCATGGGCCAGTACTCGTCGAGGTTGAACGACACCACGTCGCGGAAGGACAGGCCCTCCTCGCGGTGGATGCGGACGAGTTCGTCGTACACGGCCTGCGGCGTCGAACCGGTCGCCAGCCCCAGCACGGTCTTGCGGCCTTCGGCCGAACGGGCGCGGACGAGATCGGCGATCTCACGGGCGACGGCCCTTGAGGCGAACGAGGACGATGCGTGAACTGTGACGGGCACGCGTTCGGGTGCGTGGCCGCTGTGGTCGGGTCCGGTCACGGGTCTCTCCCTCTGAGACGGTGTCAGGTCCGGCGGGGCGCGAATGCTCCGGAAAAAGCCCTATCGACCGATGTCTCGGCCGATGGGTTCGGGATCAGGGAGGGATTGCACCGATCCCGGAAAGATTATATAACCTTACTGGCTTTGGCGGCGTTGTCAACCGCCTCGGCGGCTCCGAGACCATCTCGGGCGGTCGCCAAGTCACCCGTGGGGGCGTCCCCTCGGGCGGCTTTGGCGAAATGGACCAGCTGACGGGAGAATCGAACTTCGTGCGTCTCGACCTCGATCAACTCGGCCGGACCGATCCCCGGGCGGTAGACCAGCTCGGTGGGCTTCATGTAGTCGTAGTGGAGCGAGCCGCTGGTGCCGATGAGGTCGACGGTGAACCGCTCGGGCTCGAGCCAGCCGGCGAGGATCACGCCCGCCACGCCGGCGTGCTCGCCCTCGGAGGCCTTGACCAGCACGGTGGCGCTGGACTCGCCCCGGCCCTCCCAGTCGTGGTCGAAGACCGAGCCGATGACCTCCGCGGGTCCGACGAGAAAGCGGAACAGGTCGAGCGAGTGGCAGCCGGTGTCGATGAACGAGCCGCCGCCCGAAACCGCGGGGTCGGACATCCACCGCTCGGCCATGGGCGGGTGGTGGAAGGCGAAGGCGTTCTCGAAGCGGGACAGGCGTCCGATCTTGCCCGAGGCGACGAGCTTCTTCATCTCAACGACCGGCGGCGCGAAGCGGTGGCAGTAGGCCAGACCCAGCAGCGTCCGCGGGTGCGCGTCGGCGATCTCGACGATGCGGGCCGCGTCCTCGGCGTTGCTGGCCAGCGGCTTCTCGGCGAGCACCGCGATGCCGCGCTCGAGCGCGCCGCGGATGGGCTCGACCCGGACGATCGGCGGCGTGCAGAGCACGATGCCGTCGACGCCGATCTGCTCTGCGTCGAGCGCCTCGAAGAACGCGTCGACGGAGTCGAAGACCCGTGCTTCGTGCAGATCAGCGAGCTTCTTGGCGGCGTCTGTGTTGGTGTCCACGACCGCGACGATGCGGACGCTGCCGCCCGAGTCCTTGACCGCGGCCGAGTGTGCGTTGGAGATGCCGCCGGCGCCGATAACGGCGAGGGCGAACGGTTTGCTATTGCTCATGTCTTTCACCATCCGGGCGTCGCCCGGTTCCGAAACTTCTTCGCGCGGGCCAGTGCCCTCGCCGTTGTCAAAGGGTAGACGCATGCTGGAAGGATTCGTCAAGTGGCTCGGGGTGCTGTTCGTCGGATGGGGGTTGTCCGGCTGCGTTTCGCCGGCCGGTGCCGCCCACGGGGCCGGTCCCGACCCCGAGGTGCGGGGCGTCTGGTTGACGACCACCGCCAACGACCACATCGCATCGCCCGAGAACACGGCGGAGACCATGCGCCGGCTCCGGGCGATCGGGCTCAACACGGTGTACGTGGAGGCCTGGAAGAACGGCTACACACAGTTCCCGTCCCAGACACTGAAACAAGTGATCGGAGTCGATCGACGCCCGGAACTGGTCAAGCAGGACCCGGGCGATCCGGACGGGCCGTTGCTGGCCCGGGATCTGCTGGGCGAGGCGGTCATCGAGGCGCACCGCAACGGGCTGATGATCATCGGATGGTTCGAGTACGGGTTCATGGCGGCCCACAAAGACACGCAGAACCATCTCAGGCAGATGTACCCGCAGTGGCTCAGCCGGGACCAGAACGGCAACGAGGTTGCGCCGAACGGCTTCGTCTGGATGAACCCGCTGCACCCCCAGCCGCGGCGGTTGCTGCTCGACCTGATCCTTGAGGCGGTCGACCGGTACGACCTGGACGGCGTGCAGTTGGACGACCGGATCGTCTGGCCGTACTACACCATGGGCTACGACGATTTCACGGTCGCCTGGTACCGCAACGAGCACGGCGGCAAGGCTCCCCCTTCCGACCCAAAGGACCCGGAGTGGATGAGGTGGCGGGCCGACAAGGTCAACGAGTACGCCCGTCAGTTCGTGCGTGAACTGCGCGAGAAGCGGCCGGGATTGATCGTCTCGCTGAGTCCCGCGCCCTACCCGTGGTGCTGGGAGAACTACCTGCTGGAGTGGCCCCGGTGGGCCGCGTGGGAGCCGGGCAACAGCGAGAACACGTGGTGGGACGAGTTCATCCCGCAGTGCTACCGCTACGACTGGCCGGCATTCAAAGCGACCTGGGATCAGCAGCTCGGCGAGCTGCGACGGGCCGGGGCGGGCGGTCGCGTCGGCGACATGCTCGCGGGCGTGCTGACGACCGGCAGCCGACCCGAGCCGGTGCCGTGGGCGGATCTCGAGCAGGAGATCGGGCACGTCCGCCGGACGGGCGGGGGCGGCCATGTCTGGTGGTTCAGCCGTGGCGTGCTCGACGAGTATCCGGCGGAGATCACGGCGTTCTACGACGTCGCACGGACCGGGCAGGCCGACCACCCGCACCGTCCGTCCGGATGGCGTGCCCCGTCTGTGGTGCTCGCCCGGGCGGGCAGCGGAGCGTGGACGACGAGTGCGCTCCCCGCGGGGCGGTATCGGCCCATTGTCCGCGACAGCACAGGAGGTCCGTGGACGGAACTGGACCCGCTGGACCACCCGGGCGGGGTCCTGCGTATCGAGCATGCGGACGGTTGGGCCGCGGTCGAGCTGCTCGTGGACCGGCGGCGGGAAATGTCGCACTATCCGCCGAATCCGTGACGTTGCGGGCTGAATCAAGACCATAATGGGGCGGGCTTCGGCCCTGTCGGAGGGACGCTTGGGAATGGTATTGAGATGGGTGCTGGTGTTGTTGTTTGTGTGGGTCGCGCCCGCTGTCGCCGCGCCGGTGATCGTCACCGAGGTGGATCGAACGATCCAGAATCGCCTGGTGCGCGGCTGGGTCGCCGTGGTGGACCTGTCGGACCCGACCGTCGAGATTGTGGTAACCGACCCGGCGCCGGAGGGCACAGGGGCGGAGGCGGTGCTCGCACGGACGGACATCTGGCAGCAGGCGAACGGCCTGCGTCTGGCGATCAACGCGAACTACTTCGGAACGCTGCCGGACGA
Organism: uncultured Phycisphaerales bacterium; assembly: GCA_963975575.1. Taxonomy (GTDB): domain Bacteria; phylum Planctomycetota; class Phycisphaerae; order Phycisphaerales; family UBA1924; genus UBA6054. The sequence continues at coordinate 1,168,779 of CAXBHL010000001.1, forward strand.
CAAGGCGGACATCATCGGGCTGAGCGTGTCCGACGGGGTCATCGTTTCGGGCGCCCGCCGCTTCGGCTCCAACCCGCATGATCCGGCCCTGATGTTCGACAACGACGGCATGGCCACGATCGGCGGGTTCTCCAACGCGGACGCGCAGCAGGCCCGCGACGCGGTCGCGGGGGTCGGTCCCTCGAACACGGACTCTGTGCAGGGCACGCAACTCGTGACCGACGGGCAGAACACCGGCCCGACCACCCGGGTTGATCCCGGCGCCCGCAACCCCCGGACGGCGGCGGGTGTGTCCGAGGACGGGCGCACGCTGATCCTGATGGCCATCGACGGGCGCCAGCCGGGCTGGTCCGAGGGTGTGACCCTCGCGCAGCTGGCGGACCTGATGATCGAGTTCGGCGCGTGGGATGCCATCAACCTGGATGGCGGGGGCTCGACCTCGTTCGTTTCCGACGACGGCACGACACGCCGAACCAACCGCCCCTCCGATGGACAGTTCCGGGCGGTGGCCAATCACCTCGGCGTCCGGATCAACGCGTCGTTGCCACCGGACGCGCAGGCGCGACGCAAGATCCGGGGTGTCTGGCTCCGGCCGCCAGCGTCGCTGTCCACGCTGGACGCGAACTTCCAGTCGCTGGCGGCGTGCGGGATCCGGGATGTGTTCCTGGAGACGTTCTACTGGGGACTGGCGACCAACACGTCCGCGGTGTTCCAAGACCGATTCGGATTCGACTATCTCGAGGAGGCCATCAGGATCGGCGCCGCCCGCGGCATCCGAGTTCACGCGTGGCTCGAAACGGCGTACTGGTCGTACGGGGGCAGTGGGGACTACATCCTCGACCAGCACCCGGAATGGAAGGTCACCGACCACAACGAGAACACGGACATCGGCGATGTTCCCGGGCAGGTGTTCGTGAACATCGGGCTGGCAGGGGTGCAGGACATGCTTGCTGCGTACTGCGCGGAACTGGCGCGGTACCCCGGACTCTGGGGCATCCAGACCGACTATCACCGATTCCCGCTCGACAACAACACCTCCGATGGGCAGCCCGGGCCGTACTCGTACGACTTCAACGCTCGGTTGGAGTTCTTCGGCCAGCACGGCGTCGACCCGCTGGTGGGCGTCCGCGGCCCGGGCGCACCGCTCTGGAGCCAGTGGGTGGCGTTCCGCCGGGCGCGCATCGCCAGGGCGGCGCAGGTCATGAACGACGCCATTGAGTCGGTCGATCCGGGCCTGCAGTTCTCGGGGGCGATCTTCGCGCAGGCGATGTCCAGTTCCGCCCAGCTGGTCAAAATGCAGGACTGGCCGACGATGGCGCAAAACGGCTGGCTCGAGTTGATCGTGCCCATGGCCTACGCGACGTCCACGTCGGGCATTCGCAACGATCTGCGGACCGCCCTGGACTCGGCCGGGCCGGCCCGCGTGGTTGCTGGTCTTGCGATCCTCACGAATCAGAGCCGACCGAGCCTTTCTCAGCAGCTCGCCGCGGCCAAAGGCGAAGGCGTCGAAGACTTCATCCTCTTCGATGCCAACACGTTGATCGGCAGCGTGGCGATGCAGAGCGAGTTGCGTTCGTTCCTCCTCACTCAGGCGAGTTTCCAGGACGCGGACTTCAATCGCGACACCGACGTGGACGCGCGGGACCGGGCGTTCTTCGAGTTCGCGTACCAGTCGGCACCGGGCGCCCCGCCCGCCGGGTTCGAGCAGGCGGACCTGAACGCCAACGGGGTTATGGATGACGAGGACCGCGCGATCTTCCGGGATCGCTTCCGCAGATTCCGGTTCAACGCCGACGGGGTTGTGGGGGAGAAGCAGCTCGCCGCGTTCCACAAGGCGTTCACCGGCGCGGGTCCCGGCGGTTTCCAGTCCGGGGTGCTCGGGCTGTTCGACCTGGACGGCGACGGGGACGTGGATTACCAGGACCAGTTGGTGCTGCACACGCTCCTGACGGAGCCGATCCCGTTCGACCTGGACGTGTCCGCGGACGGTCGGGTGGATGTTGATGACCTGCACGAACTCTCCCGCACCCCCCGCGACGTGAATCGGGACGGTACCATCGATCAGGACGACCGGGACCTGCTCGAGCGGATCGTGCGCGACGGCGAGCTGGACGGCGATCGGTCCGCACCGTGAACACGTCGCGCCGGGGCATCTCCGCATGATGACGATCGGGATCGACATAGGCGGTACCTCCGTGAAGGCCGCGTTCACCGATGCGGACGGACGCGAGCGGACCGCACGCAGCGGGCCGTACCAGCGTCCGGACCGGTCCGCGTTGGCGGCCGCGGTCCGGCAAGCGGTCGACGGCCTCGGACCGGACATCGCCGGAGCGGACCGGGTGGGGCTGTGCGTCCCAGGCCGTCGGGCGGCCGCCGGTGATCAGATCGAACTGGCCGTGAACGTGCCGGGGTTGCAGGGGTACCGCTTCGATGCGATCGTGCGCGACGCGGTCGGGCGAGAGGTTCGGCACGTCGCTGTCAGCGATGCGGAGGCGGCGACGTTCGATGCGGCCGCGGACCACGCCGGTTCGGTGCGTGTGCTCGGGATCGCGATCGGCACGGGGGTGGGGGCGTGCCTGCTCGAAGATGGGGTCCCGGTGCGGATCGGGAGTCGATCCATCGGTCACCTGGGCCAGATCGACATGGGACCCATCGGCGGAGCGCACCCGCTGGGACCCGACGGCGGCCGGGGGTCCTTGGAGGCGTACCTTGGTATCGCGGCGTTGCGCGCGCGACTCGGCGACGGCTTTGCGGCCAGGCTCGCCACACTCCCCCCGGACGATCCCGCGGTGATTGCGCTCGTTCGGGCGGTTCGGGTCGCTCTGGCGGTGTACACCCCGGATCTTGTGCTCCTCTTGGGCGGGGTTGGGGTCGCTCTTGCCTCGATCGGGCCCATGATCGAAGGGCAGATCCGCGCTGATCTGACCCGGGTCGCTCCCGCGGGCTGGCAGCTCCGGTTCGGCACCTCGCTGTTTCATGCGGCCCTCGGGGCGGCCCGGATGGCCGCGGTTTATCCGGACATGCCGGAAGAACGAAAGTAGTTTCGTTTCTTCCAGATGTCCCGAATCGCCCGAAATCCGGGCGGAATCGCGGCCAAAGGCCTTTCGGACAGGCGTGGAAGATTATAGAATAATCGAGTCTGCGGCTCGCTCGGAGTGAACCGGCCGCGTCACCAGATGGTCATGAGGGAGAACCGAAACATGAGCCGCACCTGTCTTGCCCTGTTCCTTGCCGCCGGCACGCTCGCCGTCTCGCCGGCCCTCGCCCAGGACTACACGTTCGAACTCGTTCAGACCGAGGAAATCGATCTTCTCAGCGACGCGGCCGGCACGTTCTTTGTCGGCAACAACCCCAGTTCGATCGCGTTCGACGGGACCGACCTGTACGTGGGTGGGTTCGCGAACTTTTCCACCCCCATCCCGGGCGTGCAGATCGTCCAGATCCAGGATTTCCTGCTCGGCACCGGCGGTCGGTCGTTCGCCATCGTCGAGGGCTCGTTCGCCGGGGTGCCCAACCCGGTGACCAACTTCCGGGGCTGGACGGGGCTCGACTGGGACGCCGAGCGTGGCCTGCTGGGCACCGCCGACTTCGGCAACAGCGGCATCTCGAACCAGGTCAAGATCTTCAACTACAAACCCTCGACCTCCGGCGGCTTCCTGCCCTCGCTGAACCTCAAGGCCCAGTCGATCGACCTGCGCGGCATCGCCGGCCCGAGTTGGGACCGTGGGTTCAACGGCGCGGGCTTCGGAACCGACGGCGCTGTCGTCGCGTCCGTGCTCGACCCGTTCACCGGCCCCGCCGACGAGAAGAACGGGCCCTTCGGCCACATCCTGCCCGACGAGCCCGGCCTGAGCGACCCGATCCCATTCCTCGACAGCATTTTCGCGGTTGCCTACGCCCCGCCGTCCGGCCCGGCGATGATCCAGCCGGACACGAGCACGCTGTGGCGCGACCTGGATATCGATCCCAACACGGGCAACATGGCCGCGCGGGCGGCGAACATCCTGATCATCGGCACCCGCGGGTCCGACGGTCTGATCGCCGACAAGGTCTCGGTCGGCGATGACGACGCCCCGTTCGTGTCCGGCCAGAACGTCGCGATCCTGCACGGCCTCGAAGGCGGCGAGGACCTCGTCGTCTATAACAACCGCGCGGCGACGTCCGGCGGCCAGGCGTTCGCCGACGTGGTCCGTCTTGCCGGTCTCGACGGCGGTTCGGTCGCCCTGAATCTCGTGGACGCGACCGGCAGCCCGGTGTCGCTGCCCGCGGGCGTCGGCTATTACGACTTCGCGTGGGACGAGGCCTCGCAGACCCTGTGCATCCTCGATTTTTCCGCACGGGACGTGTACGTCCTCCGCCCCTACAGCGAGCCGTCCTGCCCGTGTGACAGCCCGGCCAATCTCAACTGCGACGCCGTGCTGAACTTCTTCGACATCGCCGCGTACATCCAGAACTACAACGCCCAGGACCCCAGCGCCGACATCGCGGCGCCGTTCGGCACCTTCAACTTCTTCGATATCGCGGCCTACATCAGTCTGTACAACGCCGGCTGCCCCTGATCCGTCGTGCTCCTCGAGCGGTCGCCTGACCGCAAGGCCGTATCTCGCAACGCCCCGGGTCACCCGGGGCGTTGTTTTTCAGCTTTGGAGTTCGATCTGTCGACTCCGGCCGCCCACGATGAGGCCCACGCCCATCGCGACGGCGCTGGCGATGGTCAGCTTCCAGACGAAGGCGAGGTCCATCAGGCCGAGCGGGAACGGACGGGTTGTGGACAGGTCGATGGCACGCGCTGCGTTAAACTCCGCCCGCATCTGCTCGATATCGTAGAACCGGTCCCAGACGATCGGCTGCATGAGCAGGACCAGCACGAAACCGGTCACCAGCGTTGCGATCACACCGGCCGTGCTGCCCCGCTTGGTCAGCAGCGCGGTCAGGAAGACCGGGATCAGGCCCGCGTACGCGAAGGTCATGACCGACAGCGCAAAGGTGAGCAGTGTGCTCCGCTCCTGCAGTTCACCCTCGCGCGTCTGCCAGAACACGCAGACGACCGCGAAGCCGCCCAGGACCAGGCCCCACGCCACGACAGCGAAGCGCCCCGTGCGGAGGTAGTGCTTCTCGTCCCTCCCGGGCACGAAGCGGCGGTAGAAATCGTTGACAAAGGTCGAGGCCATCGCGTTGATGCCGCTGTTGAGGCTGGAGAGCCCCGCGGCGAACAGCCCGGCCATCATCAGCCCGGTCACGCCGGGCGGCATGTGATCGATGATGAAGTTCAGGAAAACGCGGCGCGAATCCTCGGGAACCGTCGGTGCCTCCAGCCCGTGGCTGCGCCACATCTCCGGTTGCTGGTAGAACACCCACAGCAGGAGGCCGACGACGAGGAAGAGGGCCACGGAAGGAACACCGAAGAGGATGCCGCCAATCACCGACCGGGCCGCGGCCTTTTCGTCCCGGCAGGTCAGCATTCTCTGGGTCAGGTCCTGATCCGTCCCGTACGAGGCGATGCCCATCAGCGTGAAGCCGACAACGACCGCGGGCAGCGAGAACGACCGGGTCCACCACGGATCCGCGTCGGATCCGAACTGGAAGACGGTCAGCTTGCTGCCCTTGGGGCTTCCGGAGTTGGCCCGCAGCAGATCGATCGTCTCGGCCGCCCCGATGGGCAGTTGGCTCGCGATGAGCCAGATCGCCAGCACGCAGGCGCCGAGCAGGACGCCCATCTGGATCACGTCGGTCCAGATCACGCTGGAGATGCCGCCGGCGAGGGTGTAGACAATGCCGACGGCGGTGAGCACGCCGATCGCGATGCACAGGTTGACGGGCTCGAGGCCGGCGTCACCAAAGAGGATGATCGAAGCCGGGATGGACCCGATGAACACCCGGACGCCGCTGGCCATGATCCGGCCGACCATGTAGGCCCCGCTGGTGGCCTGCATCGCCGCGGGCCCGTAGCGCTGGTCCAGCAGTTCGTAGATCGTCTGGACCCGGCGGCGGTAGAACGCCGGGATGAACACGAACGCGACAACGAACGCGGCGATGATCATCCCGATGTTGGTGCTCAGGTACGTCAGGTTGCCGGTGTAGCCGTCCTGGGGGACCCCGATGAACGAGGCGGCCGACATGCTCGTGGCCACGATGGAGATTCCCACCGCCCAGGTCGGCATCCGGCGCCCGCCGAGGAAGTAGTCGTTTGTGTCCTTCTGCTCCCGCCGTGAGAAGTAGACGCCGGTCAGCGCCAGCACGACGAAGTATCCGCCGAGGACGACCCAGTCGAGCATTCGGAGGTCGGATGAGAAGAGATCGGACATGCCGGGCACGATACCCTGATGCTCGAAACCCTGCACGGAGGAAGGTGATGCACACCACAAGATTGATCCGGTTCCGATCGGCGGCGAGTCTGCTCGCGACCGCGGTGCTGCTGGGGCTCGGAGGATGCAAGGCCGCGTCCTCGGGCGTCGGCCCGCGGGTGGGCGAACGCTCGGAGCGGCTCGGGGACGAGATCATGGTCGCGGGCCAACTCTTCCACACCGGGGCCCCCGTGGTGCTCTGGACGGATCCGGGTGGTTACGACGCCTACCGGGTCGAACGCCGCTTCGCCCGCGCCGATGAATCGGATTGGGATTCGATCAAGGACGCCCTGGGCACGCCCAACCGCTACGGGCAGCGCCGGACCGATGATCCCGAACTCAACGAGCGTGTCCGCGGCGGCGGATGGTCGCTCGCTGAACTTGGCGGGGTGGTCGATCAGTTCGTGCTGCACTACGACGTGTGCGGCACCAGCCGCACCTGCTTCCGCGTGCTTCATGACATGCGTGGGTTGTCCGTTCACTTCATGCTCGACATCGACGGCACGATCTACCAGACGCTGGACGTGAAGGAACGGGCCTGGCACGCGACCGTCGCCAACGACCGTTCCGTGGGCATCGAGATCGCGCACATCGGGGCCTACCCCTCCGCGGACGCCCGCCCGCTTAGGGAGTGGTACGCGACGGACGCCGGCGGTCGGACCGCGATCACGCTGCCGGAGCGGCTCGGCGACGGCGGTGTTCGCACGCCAGACTTTCAGGGATCGCCCGCCCGCGACGAGCCCGTCGCCGGCACCATCAACGGGTCCGATCTGGTGATGTACGACCTCACCGCCGAGCAGTACGACTCGTTGATCAAGCTCACCGCGGCCTTGCACGCGGCATTGCCGAACATCACGCTGGACTACCCCAGGGGCCCGGACGGATCGGTGCTCAACCGGGCCCTGGACGCGGACGAGTTCCGTTCCTTCCGAGGCGTGCTCGGGCACTGGCACGTGCAGCAGAACAAGATCGACCCCGGCCCGGCGATGGACTGGGACCGCGTGATCGACGGGGCCCGGGAGCTCGCGAACGAACGCGTTCGCCGTTGACGCCGTCGGCGGCGACCGGTGGGCTCAGCTCAGTTCCGCGTCCGGGTCGAGGTACGTGTAACCGTTGAGGCCCTTGTCGTAGAAGTTGATCAGGATGCGGCTTTCCTGCACCGACATGCTGCCCGCCCGGACGGCCTTCTCGCACTCTTTCTCGAGGTGGCGGCTGAGCGCGTCCGGCTCGTATTGGACGTAGCTGAGCACCTCGCGGATCGAGTCGCCCTTGACCACCTCGCCGATGACCCACTGGTCGTTCTCGACATCGATGTGGACCGCGTGGGCATCGCCGAACAGGTTGTGCAGGTCGCCCAGGGTTTCCTGGTACGCCCCGACCAAAAACACGCCGAGGTAGTACGGATCGTTGTCCAGCCGGTGCACCGGCATGGTCTTCTCCGGGTTGCCCTGGCTGCCGATGAACTCGTCGATCTTGCCGTCCGAGTCGCAGGTGATGTCGGCCAGCACCGCCCGCTCGGTCGGTTCCACGCCGAGCCGGTGGATGGGCATGATCGGGAAGAGCTGGTCGATCGCCCAGGTGTCCGGGAGCGACTGGAACAGTGAGAAGTTGCAGAAGTAGTTCTCGCTCATGAGGTCATGGATGCCGGCGAGCGACTCGGGAACCTCGTCGAGCTTCAGGCAGGCCTGCTGCACCAGTGAGCAGATGGTCCAGAAGAGCTTCTCGGCCATGGCGCGCTCGTTCAGGTCGAGGTAACCCAGGCTGAACAGGGTCAGCGCCTCTTCGCGGGCCCGCTCCGCGTCGTGGAAGCACTCGACCAGACGTCCGTTTGGCTTGGCGGCCGTGGCGATCGCGGCCCGCAGGTCGCGGATGGGCTGGGGCTCTTCGTCCTTGCCCGGGGAATCGATCAGGTTGTGGTCAACCAGTTCGGAAGGACCGGTCGAGCCGAGCACATCGAAGACGAGCACGGAGCTGTGAGCGACCATGGCCCGGCCGCACTCGGTGACGATGGTGGGGTGCTCCACGCCGGCCGCGTCGCAGACCGATCCGATGCGGTAGACCACGTCCGAGGCGTACTCGTCCAGGGAGTAGTTCATCGACGACGGCCGGTTCGTCTGGCTGCCCTGGTAGTCGACCGCGAGCCCGCCCCCGATGTCGATCATGGTCAGGCCCGCGCCTTCCCGCTTGAGCTGGACGAACACGTGGGCGAGTTCGGTAATGCAACGCTTGACCTGCGCGATATCCTGGAGCTGGCTGCCCGAGTGGCAGTGGAGGAGCTTGAGCCCGTCGAGCAGGTCGTGGCGGCGCAGAGTCGAAACCGCTTCGAGCAACTCTGAAATCGTCAGGCCGAACTTGCTCTTCACGCCGACCGAGTCCGCCCAGCGCCCGGATCCGCCTGAGGCGAGCTTGACCCGCACGCCGATGGTCGGACGCACCTTGTGCTTCTCGGCGAAGTGGATGATCAGGCGCAGCTCGCGGACGTTCTCGACCACCGGGATGATCCGCCGCCCGAGCTTGGTCGCCAGGATGACCGCCTCGATGTAGCGGGCGTCCTTGAAGCCGTTGCAGACGATCGGCTGGTTGGGCGTTTCGACGGTCATCGCCAGCACCGCGAGCAGTTCCGGCTTGGAGCCGACCTCGAGGCCGAAGCCCAGGCGGTGGCCGTAGTCGCGCACCTCGTCGACGACCTGTCGCTGCTGGTTGACCTTGATCGGATAGACCGCCAGGTAGTCACCCTTGTACGAGTTTTCCTTGATGGAGTTCTCGAAGGCCTGGCGCAGCGAACGCAGGCGATGATCGAGAATGCCGGAGAACCGGAGCAGCACGGGCGTGTCGATGCCCCGGGCCGACAGCCCGCGAACGACCTCGTGCAGGTCGATCTTGGGTCCGGCGGCTCCCGAGGGCGTCGCTTCGACCTGGCCGCGCTCGTTGACCCGGAAGTACCCCCCGCTCCACGCCCCGATGCGGTACATCTCGGCCGAGTCCTGAGGGGTCCAGGCGGGCGCGGTGGCGGGCTTGCGGGCGTCGGTCGGGGTGGCGGTCGTCATGGAGAGAGTTTAGAGCCCAAACCGCCCGCGGCGAGCGTCCGGGCCTACCGTCTTGACCCTGATTCTGCAGCACCCAGAGCCCCCACGGGGCCGACCGGAGCGGAGACCCCCGATGACCATCCGAGCCTTCATGGAAGAGCACTACCGCCACTTCAACGCCGGGGCGGCCCTCGACTCTGCCAAGGGCTACGAAGCCCACCTCGCCAAGGGCGGGAAGATGATGGTCACCCTCGCCGGCGCCATGAGCACCGCCGAACTGGGCCGCTCGCTCGCCGAGATGATCCGGCAGGGCAAGGTCCACGCCATCACCTGCACGGGCGCCAACCTCGAGGAGGACGTCTTCAACCTCGTCGCCCACGATCACTACGTCCGGATTCCGGACTGGCGGGACCTGAACCCCCAGGACGAGCAGAAGCTCCTCGAACGCCACCTCAACCGGGTGACGGACACCTGCATCCCGGAGGAAGAGGCCATCCGCCGGATCGAGTCGGTGTTGCTCAAGCGGTGGCAGGAGGCGGACACCTCCGGCCAGCCCAAGTTCCCCCACGAGTTCTTCATGGATGCGCTGCTCTCGGGCGAACTGGAGAAGTCCTACCAGGCCGACCCCAAGAACTCCTGGTTGCTCGCCGCCGCCCGGGCCAAGATCCCGGTGTACGTGCCGGGCTGGGAGGACTCGACCCTCGGCAACATCGCCGCCGCCCGGACCATCGACGGCACCCTCTCGAGCACCCGGTGCATCAAGTCCGGCCTGGACTACATGGTCCACCTCGCTGACTGGTACACCAAGACCACCGCCGACCGGACCTCGATCGGCTTCTTCCAGATCGGCGGCGGCATCGCCGGGGACTTCCCCATCTGCGTGGTCCCCATGGTCCGTCAGGACCTGGAGCGGGACATCCCGCTCTGGGGTTATTTCTCCCAGATCTCCGACTCGACGACCAGCTACGGGTCGTACTCCGGAGCGATCCCCGCCGAGAAGATCACCTGGGAGAAAATTTCCGCGGACACACCCCGGTTCATGGTCGAGTCCGACGCCACCATCGTGGCCCCGCTGATCTTCGGATACCTGTTGGACTGGTAACGCCGCTGCGGGGCAGGGATGGCCGATTTGGGCACCCCGGATCGGGTTGCTCCGGTTCAGACACCCTCGCCAGATGGCCGAAGACGGTCTACCATGCGGATCCATTCACCCGGAGAGGTGGCTGAGTGGTTGAAGGCGCACGGCTGGAATCCGTGTTTACGGGGTAACTCGTAACGGGGGTTCGAATCCCCCCCTCTCCGCTTCGATAAGGCCCTGCAACTGCAGGGTCTTGTTTTTTCGGGGTTTACGCGATCGGACTGCGAGGCGTTTGACCCTGTTGGCCTTGAACTGGCCTAGATCAGTGGCGCGACGATGGCGTGAGCTTGGCAGATTCGTGCCCGAGCGTTCGCGGGCGAGCTTCAGCCCTTGGCTTCGAGTTGCTTCCATGCCTTGGTGGCTTGCGACTTCAGCGAGCCTGACTTTGCAGGGCTGAACATCGCCCGCTCGTGGCGTATGAGCTGCTCGTGCTTCATCCACCTCAGGGCCGTCCGGATGTGGTAGTCGGGCACCCGCTCGCCGAGTGCCTTCTGCACAGCTTCGTGGAGGTCGACGAACTTGCATTGCTTGAGGTTCTGCACCGCGGTGGCGGTCGCGAACACGATGTCCTTCGGGCAGCGAAATGGTTCCGCGTCGGTGCTCCGGTACTCGGCCAGGACTGCCGGCCGCGATGGGAACTTTTCGACCCTGTAGTCCTCGACCGTCTTGGCTTCCTTGGGGCCGCGGCGGCGCGCCGTCTGCTTCTCGCCGGGGTCTGCGACGAACTCGCGTTCAAGTGACTGCAACGCAGCCAGGACCTTTGCGATCCGGGCCCCGGAGGTCGGGCATTCGCCCAGCACCTTCGTGAGCTCCTCACGGGCGGTGTCGATCTGTCGGAGGGCGTTGGCGGCGTTGGGCATCGGCAGACAGTACCACATCCCCACGGAAAATTCTACGTGGGCCTTGCCCGCCGGCGGGCGTCTGCTTACGCTCGGTTCACTCTAGTAGAGGTAACCGAATGCCGCAACCCCTGTCATCGACAAAGATCCACCCCGTCGCCGGGGCTCACCTCGTCATGGTGCTCGACTACCTGGTGACGCGGGCGACGGAGGGTTACGTCTCAGCCTCGGACGCGAAGGCCGTCGACCGCCACCTCCCGGGTTACCAGAGCATCGCCTCGTCCGCCGTGCTCGATTATGCACTCGACATCGGCCTGCTCACGGGCTTGACGCAGGCGGGCCAACCGCACGAGATCCGCATCAACGCCCCGGCCCTGCAACTGCTCGGGCTCGATGCGGATCAGGTGTATGGGTCATGGCACCACGAGATGGCATTCGTGCTCCATCTCTTCAAACTGCACGCAAATCTCGCACCCGAGAATCGCGGGGAAACGTCGGGCCGGGTTTGGCGGCCGGTGGCTTCCTTGATGGAGTTCCTGCAGACCGGCAAGGACATCTGGTGGTTCCACGACCTCACCTCTCGGCCGATCGCGGACCCGCATCGACGCCATGACTCGGAGATGTACTGGAAGGTCGAGGTGGACGTGGGTGCGGCGTTGGCCGTTGAGAGCGGTTTGCTCGTACCGCCCAGCCCGAACACCAACTTCGTCCTCGACTACCGCATCACCGAGGGCGGGTCTGCATGGCTCGCCGGAGACGGTGCCGAGATCGCGAAGAGCGTGCGTGAGATCGAGCTTCGGGGGATTCTCTGATGCTTTCGTTCTCGAACAGCCACGTTCGTTTGGCCCGTGCCGTCTGGCTTCTTCTTCGCCGTGCCGGCCTCGTCCGTGGGCTCATCGTCCGCGTGCCGCGGCCGGTCTCCACCGCCCCGAGCCCGCGTCGGCTCATCGGCCTGAACATCCCCTTGCACGAAGCACGGGCGATGGCGGAGGAGTACGAGCTGCCGCCGATCATCACGCTCGACGAGGCTGCGAAGGTCGCCCGGCGATCACCGTTCACCGTCAAGAGGCTTGTGTCGGAGGGGCGGTTCCCGAAGTCGGCCAAACCCGGCAAGCCCCTGCTGTTCCTCCGCGATCGATTCATCCAAGAGCTCATGAAGGAGCACGGGTGACGCTGGTCAACCGGTTCGCGGTCGAGGGCACGAGCAACCCCGTCATCCATGTGGGGCACAAGTCGTACCGGAAGAAGGACGGCACGCCAGCACGCACCAAGACCTACTACGCGGAGTGGAGCCTCGGCAACAAGCAGCAACGCCGCAGCCTGAAGACCAAGAACAAGGCGGCCGCGATCAACGCGGCCCATGCTCTGCACGACAAGATCTGCAACGGTGAACGCCTCGAAGCCCCCAAGGAATACACCGTCGATGAGGTGGTGCAGCTCTACCTCGATACCTGCCGAGCACGACGGCTCAAGCCGAGGACCATGGCGGCATACGAGTACACGCTCGGGAAGCTTACAGAGTTCTGCAAAGACCGGTCCATTGTCTACCTCGCACGGTTCGGCCAGGTCGAGTTCTGGGCGTTCGTGAAGACGATGAACCACTTGGCCAAGAAGACGGTCTACGACCGCATGGTGATTGTCCAGCAGCTCTTCAAGTGGTCGTGCGAGCACGCGGAGATCATCCAGAAAAATCCGATCCGCACGCTGAAACTAAAGAAGCCGGCATCGAAGAAGCAGCCGTGCTTCACGCCTGCGCAGGTCCGGAAGATGATCGACAATGCCGACGACTATCTCCGGCCGATCATTGTGTTCCTCGCCTACACCGGTTGTCGCGTCGGTGAGATGCGGGATCTGCTCTGGGAAGATGTTCACTTTGACGCCGAGGGCCACGGCACGCTCGATATCCGGCATGGTGGTTCTGACGGCAACACCAAGTCGGGGAAGTCGCGTCGGATTCCGATCCACTCCGAGCTCCGGCCGTACCTGGAGTCGATGCCGCGGATCGACGATCGGGTGTTCCACTCTCGGCCGTCCAAGCGATACCCCAAGGGCAATGGCAAGATCGTCGACACGCGATTGTTGGATCAGGTGAAGGCGTTGTGTGCAAAGTGCGGGTTCACAAACCCGACGCAGTACAAGACACATACCTTCAGGCACGCGTTCGCGTCGCGGCTTGCGAGAGAGAACCAGCCCTACGGTTACGCGTTGCGATTGATGGGACACGGATCGAGCAAGATCCTTGACCTGTACTTCACGGTGTATGACGCTGACGCCGTCAAGGCGATCGAGGCCATTCAGCTCCCGCCGAGTGAGCCCGATCAAGACTGAGCGGCTACCACTTGGAACGGCTCATGTTCCAACCGCGCCCACGTCTCCCGGGTCGCTCGCGTGAACTCGGTCTTCGTCCCGATGCGGGTGAATCGAGCACCCTCGTGCTGCACGAGGTCGGCGGTGGACCACAGCCGCAGCGAGACGCGAGCGGTGTAGTCGGGTAGCTCCTCACCGAGCCGCCGGCTCGCGGCGGCCTTGATGACGGCAAAGAGCTGCGGCTCGGGGGTGGCCGCGACGGCGGCGGCCACGGCCCGGTAGTGCGGCAGCGGCACCTTGTACGGCCTCGCCGACGCGCCGGGGCGGATCTCGACGAGGGCGGGGCCGCGAAGGGACTCTTCGACGGTGTAGGTAGCGGCCCGCACTCGGGCACGGGGGCCGACGATCCGCCGGCGGCGCGCGTCGTCCAGGGTGTCGATCTCACTGGTCATCGCGAGGTCAAGTTCGTCGAGCTTGCGGAGTAGTTTCGTGCGGCCCGTACCCGTGCGCGACGCGAGTTTGCGTACCTCATCAAGCACATCACGCCATGACTGATTTGAAGTACCTGCTCGTGGCATGAGGAACATGGTACGCCGGATCTGCGTGTTGGCGTGCATGCACGCGTACCCGAGATTCGGCGATTTACGTCAGGATCCATGGCGGTTTGGGCTGGATCCTGACGCAACTCCGATTTCGTCTCGAAATTGTCAAGTTCGCCACGAACGGATCCTTGCCTTCGCTCCAATGCGCCGCTATGTACGCCGTATTGCCTCATTGGCGTACACAAACGGAGCATCGGATGGCGAACGACAACACCCACACGGCGGACGAGATCACGGCGGCGGCAGACGGGCTGCTCGCATGGGCAAAGGAGCACGGGGGCGTGCTCGCGGTGGCGGCAACGCTAGGCGAGAATCGGGATGGCCCGATCCCCGCGGCGCGGCCGGAGGCATTGGTCGCAGGCGCGGTCGGGATGCTCAATGAGGCCGAGGTCGCGCTGCTGCTCGCGCAGCTCGATGTGGCGGTGCTCATGGTGTTGTCGCAGATGGCTGCGGGCGCGGAGATGGGCGAGCAGCCCTTCCGCGGGCTCGTCAACAAGGCACGGCGGGAGATGCTCGACGCGGCGGGTCTCGACCTGTGTGATGACTGCGGCGGATGACGGAGAAGGGGAGAGAGGCTCGTCGCGGGGCCAACGCCTCGCGGCGGGTTTGGTGGTTCGGTCCTTTATAGAGAGATACGGCGATGACGACGGCGCACACATTCAACGGCCCGGATGGGATGGCAAGGAAGATCAGACTGCTCGCGAGCAACTGCGAGACGGCAACGGCGGAGTTGTCGCGCACGCTGCTCATCGCGGCGAGCGCGCCGGACCCGGTGAGCACGCCGGACTGCGAGCACGCGGACCCGCGTGGGATCCGGATCCAGACGCTCGACAAGGGCATGACGAGCGGCGACATCGCGGTACTCATGGGCACTCTCTACGGCATGCTCGACACCATTGAGCACGAGTATGCGCGCGAGTTTGGTGACGGCTTCCGCGAAGCGGTGGATGAAGCGCGCGGTACACACGGGCACGGGCAGCGGATGGCCGTGGTGCCGATTGTTCCCATGGACACCAAGCCTTGGCAGACACGCGTGAATGAGCGCGGAAGCTGAGAAACCTGCAAATCGGATCGGTCGCGCCCATCACCACCAAAATCTGACGCGAGAGGGAGGAGTCGTGGCATGACTCGTGGAAATGAGAAGGGCGAACCACACCTGCCGCAATCCGGCGGCGACCAGAGCGGCGAGATCGTATCTCGTCGTCGGGGTCGTCCGCCGCGGCAGGTTCAGGTTTCGGTCGAGTACCGGCCGCAGACTGAGGAGGAAGTCACTTCAACCACGACAGCCGTTCGCCTCTTGCTCCGCGAGATGGTCCGCAGGCGGATGAGCTCCACAGAGGAGGAGAATCATGATTGAGTCTCCATACAAAGGATTGCGGGCCGTGCCTTGGCTCCGCACCAGTACCGAATGGCAGGCGGATACTTCGCTGCCCGCACAGATGGGTGAGATCGAGCCGTACGCGGAGCGTGAGGGCATCGTCCTTCTGGATCCGCACCTCATGCCCGGCGTTTCGGCGAGTATCCGAACCAATTCGGAAGCAGCCGTCCAGGCGATCATCGACCGGAAGCTCGGTGGTGAACCGATCGACGCAATCATCGTCCGTGACATCAGCCGATTCACCCGCTCCGGCACCTACCACTGCGGCAAGCTGATGACGATGCTCGAAGAAGCGGAGATCATCCTGATCGATATCAGGGCGGGTGGGGTCGACCACGAACTGACGCCGGCGTTCCGGATGCTGCAATCGAGCCAGGATCAGCAGTTTGCCCGTAGCAACGCGTTCAACTCTGCGAGCGGCTCACGTCAGTCGTTGGAAGATGGACGCCGTACCTACTGCACCCGGCCGCCGTACGGGATCGACCGCCTGTACTTGAACAGCGAAGGCCGGCCGTTGTATCTGATGCGGGACCTCGGCCACCGGGTGCGGGTCAAGCTGGATCCCACCACCGGCGACGAACTCCACCGGTACGGGCCCGGCGATCGGTTCAAGAAGGAGAAGCACGAACGCGTCGTGCTGGTCCCCGGGGCGGACGATCGCGTGGAGGTGGTGCGTCGGATCTATCGACTGCACTTTCTGTCGCGAAAGGGCGGCCATGTGATCGCCCGCATTCTCAATGATGACGGGATCCCTGCTCCGAATGGCGAGGGGTGGTGCAGCCCTACGGTGCTGTCACTCTTGAAGACGACGGCCTTCGTCGGGTACGGCTACGCCAGCATGTATTCGAAGGGCGTCTACGCCATGCAGGCCTCAAATAGTCCGCTCAAGGTGACGGGGAAGCAGGGTCACGTGGTTCGGCAGATCCGCCCGCGAGAGGACTGGTACCGCGTCGAGTGCGAGGAACTGTCGAACTACCTGCCTGAGGATGTGCGTGCTAGAGCGATCGAGTTTCAACAGAAGCATTTAGACAAACGGGCCAGAGGGAAGCGGCTCCCGAATGAACCGACGAAGCCGGGATCGAAGCGGACGAGCGTCGGCTGGAAGTGCCTGTTGTCCGGCATCCTCAAGGAGAGCAACACCGGCAAGGACATGCGAGGCACGACCGCGTCGAAGGGCAAGCACGAGTACTACCGGTTGGCACGGGGCAACTCTGCACCGAGCTCAAAGAATACCTACGCCAACAAGCTCATCCCCATGCGGCCGCTGGACCGCGAGGTACTGAATCACATCGAGGCGATCCTCTGCGGCATCGAAGACCTGCGGCCGATGCTCGTCGAAGAGATCCGGTCACAGGATCAGGCACGACGCGGTGATCCGCGAGAGATTGAGCGGCTCCACAAGGAGCGTGAGGCACTCAAGGTGAAAGCCGCAGCCCTGTACGAAGCGGTGGATGGTCCCTTCGCCGATACGGTCCGCTCCAAGCTTGACGCCTTGGGTGAGCGGAAGGTGGCCATCGATGATCGACTCGTCGAGATCGATGCCGGGCCTCAACTGACGGAGGTCGAGATTGAACGAATGGCCGACGGAGTCCTGGCGGACATGCACCAGCTCTTGGACGAACTACACTTAGAGCGTGACGCATCACTCCGTCATGTGTGCGAAGTGCTGATCGACTCAGCCATCGCTGACGTGGAGGCGCGCACGGTCAGGGTGTCCTTCGCGGTGCCCACCACCATGCTGTCACGCGTCGATGTTTGTCCCACGACGAGTCGGGGGTCCGAGCCCACTCGGCGGACAAACAAATGGCAGCGGATTGGCCTGGGCACGCTGGCGGTCCATCTGCCCAAGGGATGCCGAGGATCGCACTGGGATCGTTGGAAGCCGATGGGCTGCAATGGTTGCCGACGTCAACGCAAAGCCGCTTGAGGATCTCGCCCAACTGGGCCGAATCCTGGGATGACTTCGCCGCCCCTGGCTCGAAAGCCGGGAGCGGTCTTCAGAAAAAAATTTTCGTCGACGGCGGAGCCGTCGAGTACACGGAGGCACCCATGGCGGACGGCGAACTCACCGACATCGAGCGGACTTGGCTCGTGAGCATCGATGCCCTGCTTGTGCAGACCACGGTAAACGCACACGGAGCCGTCGCTGGTCGGTTCATCAACCTTTGGGATAGCGGCGGCCAGACCTTTCGGGCCGAGCTTGCCAAACGGGCGTCGGTGTGGCATGAGCGGCATGCCAAGATGCAGCAACTCATCCTCAACAGTCACGGTGCGTGCGAGCGATTGGTCCGGCTTATGGGCGACGCCGAGCCTCCGAAACGGAAAACACTGAAGACCAATCCGGAGCCGAGACGGGATCGAGTGGTGCCGAGCCGTCGGAAGCACACACCGGTCCAAGAGATCACCGAGGATGAGGCTGCCAAGTTCATGGCGATGCTCGACGCCGAGGGAATCGCCGAGGTGTTCGACCCAGGCGTCAGCATCCTCGATGACAAGTTGTTCCGGCCACCGCTGATCATCTTCAACAAGGTGAGCATCTTCCATGATGACATCGCACCGGCATACGAGCGTGGTGCGATCAATCGGCGATGGGATCCTGTTAAGCGAGAGCCGGCGATCGCCTTGGCTTTCGACCTCGCCCTGCTCGTCACGCATCGGGAGAGTCGGTGGACCTGGGTGATCTCCGATCGACATTTCGGTCGCCTGCCGTGGGGGCACCGATGCAAAGTCACGCCGGAGGGTCGGCCGGGGTGGAAGCTGATCACCGGGCTACTGGATCGAGCCGGGCTCATCGAACGGCGGAGCGGGCAGACTTGGAGGCTTCGTCGCGAGGCACGCCCCATCGTCGCGGACTATCTGCTGCCCGCCTGGGTTGCTGCCGCATCAGATCAAGATTGACATACCGTTGAGTATCGATGCCGACGCGAACCGTCACAAAGCACGACTTCCTCACCGCACTCGGTTGCAAGACCAGAGCGTGGTACGGCATGCGTGAGTCAGGTGGCGCGCCGACGCCAGCCGACTTGCTCCGCATGCGAGAGGGGCAGGATGTTCACCGGCGTGCTCAAAGCCTGTACCCGAACGGCGTGTTCGCGGGCTCGATCGAGAAGACTAAGCAACTGATCCTCGACCGTACCGTGGAGATCATCTTCGAAGCCGCGTTCACCATCGATGGATACACCGCCCGGGCGGACTGGATCCGACGCGTCAAGGGCGGTTGGGTCATCGGTGAGATCAAGTCGAGCCTGTTCAATGAGGACGGCCCGAAGGACGAGCACCTTGGGGATCTCGCGTACACGGTGATGGTGGCTCGACGTGCCGGCCTGCCCGTCAAAGGCTGCGAGTTGGTGTTGATGAACCGCGACTGGCGACTCGGCATGCCCGACCCGGATCTGTTCGTCGTTTCGGATCACACCGGCGAGGTGATGCCAATCATCGACGAGTTCAACCAGCTGTGGGATCAGATCGCCCCGCTGCTCCTTCGACGCAGCAGACCAAGCCCGCACTGGTGTTGGGAATGCAGGGACTGCGAGTACTTCGCTGATCGGTGTGTAGGCGTCGGGATCTCCGACCCGATCTTCCAACTCCCCTACCTCCGCGAGAAGAAGTTCACCGAACTTACCACGATGGGCGTGACACGGATCTCCTCGATCCCGTCGGACTTCAAGCTCAGCGACTCACAACTGACGACCGCGACCGCGATCCGGACCAAGTCACCGCAGATCGATACCGCAGAGATTCGGTTGGCGTTGGACTCTCTTGAATGGCCGATCGGCTATCTCGACTTCGAGACGCTCATGACCGCGGTGCCGCAGTATCCGGATGTCGCTCCGCACGAGCAGCTCGTGACCCAGTACTCGCTCCATGTTGAGGCGTCGCCCGGCAGCGAACTGGCGCACCGGGAGTACTTGGCTGATCACACCCGGGACTGCCGCGATGAACTCGCGACCAAGTTGATCCGCGACGCCGCCGGGTGCCGGAGCATCTTGGTGTACAGCTCGTTCGAGAAGACGATGATTCGAGGTCTCGCCAATGTCCTGCCCGCCTACGCACCCGAACTCGCCGACATAGAGGCGAGGCTATTCGATCTTGAACCCGTCGTACGAAGAGGCTTGGTGCATCCAGACTTCGGTGGGAGATCGAGCATCAAGGTCGTGCTCCCGGTGCTCGCGCCCGACCTCAGATACGCCGACCTCCACATCGGTGACGGCGGCGCGGCCGTGGCCGCCTTCGCCAATCTCGCGTCTGGAGAGGTGACCGACGAGGAGATCCGGGCTGTCCGGGGTGCTCTGTTGGAGTACTGCAAGCTGGACACGTTGGCGATGGTGCGGGTGCGTCGGGCCCTACTGGAGTCTACCGTGAGGTAGACTCAGCAGCGCTAGTACCTAGCGTCTGATATCCACACATTGAGTCCCCGCAACGGCGAGTCCGTTGCTCACCGTACGATTTTGGATCCGTCACGCCTCTTTTGCCGATCTCTATGACTCGATGGTGACCACAACACAAAAAAGGTCGGAGAACAGAGTCCGGGGGTTAGAGCTCCCGTCGGGCTCGGGAGCTGTTTTGTCGACTTGCCGGCGCTACCGCTACGCGCTCACACGCGTGTGGGATGATTCCCTATCTTTGGTAGCGTTTATCGGCTTGAATCCATCGACCGCTGACGAGACCGTTGACGACCCCACGATTCGCCGGTGCATGGGTTTCGCAAAGTCATGGGGATACGGGTCTGTCCTCATGGTCAATCTGTTCGCGTTCAGATCCACGGACCCGCGGGGGCTCTTGGGAGCAAGAAACCCGATCGGGCCACAAAATGACACATGGCTTGATGTGGCATCAGGGCACGCTGATTTACTCATTGCGGCTTGGGGGTCACGCGGGAGCATGTTGGACCGAGATCGTTCAGTCATGAAGCGGTTCCAGGACCTGCACTGTCTGGGGACAACAAAGGATGGGCTTCCGCGTCACCCCCTGTACCTCCGGTCGGACCGCCAACCCGTACGCCTCTTCTGATCGAGCCGCATCGACACCCCTTGACAACGCCGCCTACCGCGGTAAGATATTCTTACCACGCGAAAGGGGGGCATGTTGATGGACACAGATGAAGTATCTCGGCGGGTCCAAAAGTGCTTGCGGAAGTTCCTCGATTCGAGCGGCCGTAAAGATCAAGCGATTTCTGGACAGACAAATCTTCACACAGGATTTGGGTTCTCAAGTGACGAGGGCCTCGATCTTGTGCTGGAACTCTGTGATGAGTTCAACTACGAGTTCCCCAACGATTTCAACCCGGTCATCCACCGCGACGGCAAGAGGGGGAACAGTGTCAATGAACTGACCGCTGCAGTATCACACTATCTCGCCAATGCGAAAGCATCGGCATGATGGACACAGGAACATCACCCGAAGCAGTGGGCTCACGGTTGCGATGGGCTCGGGAGCAAGCCGGACTCTCACAAGCTCAGGTTGCAGAACGGCTCAAGGTGCATCGGCCGACAATATCGCAGCTAGAGGCTGGAAAACGACACGTTCGCGCTGATGAGATTGCGAGCTTATCTGCCTTGTATGATGTACGAGAGGACTGGATCGTCCGAGGCTCGACGACTGACGAAGTGCGAAATGATCCGCGGTTTGCAATCGCGGCGCGAGAACTGTCCAAGCTCAATCCGGACGACCTGGACACAATTCTCCGGCTACTCTCGGCGTTGAAGTCACGCGATGGGGGTGATGGTGATTGACCGCTCTGTCATTGCCCGCACTGCAACACGAGCCGCGTATCAAGCGCGAAGAGTGCTGTCGATTCCGCGTGATCATGCTGTAAATGCATTCGATGTCGCGGAATCGCTTGGAGTAGAGGTTCGCTTCGTTGACGCGCCTTCACTAGAAGGGATGTTCAGCCGCGCACCACATCCGCTAATCATCCTGCCCTCGACACAGCATCGTCCGCGTGGCCGTCTTGCCTTTACATGTGCTCACGAACTTGGACATGGCCAGATGGGGCATGGTGTCCGAGTCGATGAGCTGCTCGGCAGCCCGAAGCCTCGGACTGACCCGGAAGAGTATGCCGCAGATGTCTTTGCAAGTACTCTTCTGATGCCTCGCCCTGCGATTGCCTCTGCGTTTGAACGCCGGGGCGTCCATCCATCCGAAGCAACCAATTTTCAATTGTACTCTGTCTCGTGTGAGCTTGGTGTGGGGCTGAAATCGCTTATCAACCAACTCAGCTTCGGATTACAGATTTGCACTGTGGATTGGGCTCGCGGGCTTTCACGACTGAGCCCCAAGGAACTTCGCACTCATTTCACCAGCAACCCGGATGACCCGGCGATTCTGATTGATCATGGCTTCACAGCCGCGTGTATCGATCTTGATGTGGGCGAGGCCCTTGTCGCTGATCTGAGTACAGCCGAACTTCTTGAGGTGCATGCGGATTGTCTGCTCGCTCGCACTGACGCGGTCATCGGCTACGACGCATGGAAAGCGATGCGGCCGGGAAGCACATCTGCCATCATCAATGGACGAAAGGTTCAGATCCGAGTCGGACGTCATGCGTACACAGGGCCCTACGCGAATCGGTTCTTGCCTGACCCGGAGGCGGCATGACGGGCAGCAAGATCGAGCCTGTTCAAGCAACGAGTATCCTCAACGCGTGGAGCTCGGCAGTGAACGCTGTGATGGCTGTAGCCGATCACGCGGCGCCGCCGCTCGCCATCTCTATCCGTGGAGGGGCACAGTCGCTCCCTGCCGACTCAGACGACAAAGTGGCGATGATTGATGCGTTTCTTGAGCATGAAGGTGCGCGGCGTGGATCATTCATTGCTTCCACTGCACAATCAGCTCTAACAATCTTTCCATACGCGCTCTGGATTCGTCGCGGCAAGCCAAGTGCCGCCAGCTTCTGCAAACTCTGCGTCAGCCAGCTCTATCCTCGGATGAAGAAGATCAACAGCCTCAACAAGTACGGTACATACTTTCAAAGGATGATGGCCTATCCGATCCCGTTGTCTACTACAGGTGAGACTGTGAGACAGCTTGAACACATCATAGACCTCATGGCAGTGAATAACTACCGATACAAGGAGTCTTCACTTCAGTTGTCGGTGTTTCACCCTGTGCTCGACCACACCAAACAGCGGCGCAGAGGCTTCCCGTGTCTGCAGCAGGTGGGGGTTTCATGGACCAGGGATGGATTCGCGCTCAACGCCTTTTATCCGACCCAATATCTGATTGATCGTGCTCTCGGAAACTACATTGGCCTTACACATCTCGGGATGTTCATGGCGCATGAAAGCGGACGAGAGTTTGTGCAGCTGAATATCTACATTGGCAGTCCAACCATTGCGCCTGCGCGAAAATGTGATGTGAAAGCACTATTGGCATCGATGAACGGAGTTTCAGACGCGGCGGCTGATGGAGAGGCGTCGCAGGAGGATAACGGTGACTGATCAACTCACCTTTCGAAGCTACCAAGAGCAGGCCGCGGCGACCGACAAGTCACCCCAAGATGACCTTCTGGCAAACACCGTCCCTCTGCTCGGCCTCGCAGGTGAAGTAGGCTCGCTCTTGACGGAATACAAGAAGTTCCTTCGCGATGGAAGTAAGTATCGACCATTCCAGGACCAGCTTGCCGAAGAGATCGGGGATGTCCTGTGGTACCTTGCTACTATCGCTAGGAAGTCCGGACTTGATCTTGGAGATATAGCGCACGAGAATCTCGCGAAGCTCCAAGAGCGATGGCCGCAAGAGCATACAAGTGCGCCTTGGTTCTATGACGAGAGTTTCGCGTCTTCCGAGCAGCTACCAAGAGAGATTCGTGTAGTCTTCAGCGAGATCACCGCAAACGGGCGCACGATGCTGCAGATGGTTACTCCAGCCGGCTCGCTTGGAGACCCATTAACCGACAATGCGCACGCAGACGATGGATACAGATTCCACGATGTGTTTCATCTCACCAATGCAGTCATGCTTGGCTGGTCACCGGTCAGCCGGAAACTCATCGGATGCAAACGAAAGTCGGCACCCCGTGTTGACGAAGTCGAAGATGGAGCTCGTGCGGCGGTCACTGAAGAAGCGATTTCAGCACTGATCTTTGGCGTAGCCAGAGACTACAGCTTCTTTGACGGAGTCGAAACGGTTGATTTCGAACTGCTGCGCACAATCAAGACAATGACTCGACCGTTCGAAGTTCGGAGTCGTACGTACCGTGATTGGGAGCACGCAATTCTTGCTGGATATCGCGTATGGAGGCAAATGGTTGAGCACCGGGGTGGGGTCTTTGTCGGCGATGCGTTCGCCAAGACAGTGGTCTATGAACCATCGGTAGTGGCGTCTAGTGAATCTTGAGGTGACTCCGCGGATTTGGTTGCACTTTCCGATTGGGCGGCTTCGGATTCTTGTTGCCCTGACGATTGTTGCCCGTCAAAGAGCGACCTCACTGTTGGCACAAGAAAAGCGCCTATCAGGAGAGCAGTAAAAATTCCGATCAGTGTGCGGTTCAAGGCAATTTCGCTTCGAAGTTTCTCAATATCGTGTTTGACTCTATTGTCAAGCTCGGTGAGTCCTGTCTTTAGTGAACCGGGCGAGGCGATGTCGCCATCGATCTGCATTATGTAATCGTCTGGTATACGCTCAGATTGCCCACGCGTACCCATATAGGCATCCGCGTCAGTCATAGGTACGTCAAGATCAGCGTACCAAATCAGGAACGTTCGTTCGCCCTTCGACAAGCGGATGTTCTTTGCACCGGCGTTGTACACCGAAAGGACCAGCCATCCGTCGTAGCCCGGGTCGACGTGAAACCCCGACACGTTGACGAGGCCCCGCAGCTTGTGGCGGAATTTGATTGAAATGAAGGCGAGCGCATCTTTTGGTACCCGTACGCGTTCAAGCGTGAGCAGTTGGCCAAATTGGCCCGGCGGAATAACGAAGTCGTCACCTTCGTCCTTGAGCACAATGCGTTCGCCATCACGCCCTGTAACGAACGCCTCCTTGCCCATCCGAAGTTCAATGCTGCCCTGCGTTACGAGATCTGCTCTGCTGGGCGTCACAAGTTCACTCTGCTTGGTCCGTAGCTTCGCTGACCCGCAGAATGGCATAAGGCATCTCCTTTGCTCACTTAATGCGGTAGAGCACTACGCGCGCGAGACCGTACAGTAAAATGGAACGATGGATAACCATGGAGTGTGGAAAGTACCCTAGGTCGTGTCGCGACGTTCCTCTTATCGTTACTCCAAATGGTTAAAGTCTAGCCATTCTACGCTGACAAAGTCCGTGCGCGAGCTGCAAGGAACGCGTGGGGGCATACTGCTCTCTATGTAGGTTGCATCCGCATCATGTCTCACTCACCGGTTCACCACTACTTTTGTTCCGTGTCTTCCTTTTTATCATGACCTCGTTGCTTGGGGCGCTTATAGGTGGAGTGGCGTAAGATCCACTGGTGTCATCTTAGGCGCCACTGGCCTAGTGACTAGATCCGAAACTACGCGGTCAGCATCAGACCAAGCATCGCTGCGGCCATGGATGCCATGGTCAGATCCTCGACGAGGGTGACCTTGGTCATCGGGAGGTTGAGGGCCGTCCCGAGGCAAGCGCAGCGGATGGCTCGCTTGTCGAGGAGTGCCTTGAGCACGCCGGCTGCACCCACCAGCATGAGTACGAGTGTGACCGAGTTGGTGACGACCGGTGCCCAGGCGAGGAGATAGGCGACGCCAAGGCCGAGTTCGACGAACGGGTAGGCCCAGCCCCACGCGGGGATCTTGCGGGCGACGAGGTCGTAGCCGCGGTAGGCGGAGACAAAGCCGGGCGGGTCGAGGAACTTGAAGAACGAGAAGACGATGAAGAAGCCGGCCATGAAGTGCCGCATGATCGGCTCGACCGACCAATCGCCCGTCGCGTAGGCGACGAGCAGCGTGACGCCGGTGATGAAGCCGACGATCAAGAAGAGCGGGTAGAGGCTCTCCTTCGGTTGGTCTTCGGCGACGGCGTGGTGCTGCTGGTCCGACGCCTCTGATCTTGTATCGGGCGTGGCCTTCTCCACACGCGTCAGCGTGTAGTCGCCCGCGGATGCGATGGCTCCGCGGAGCGTGTCCTCGGCGGGTATTGCACTGCCCGTGATGACGGCCGTGCCGCTTTGAGGTGACACCTCAGCGGTATCTACACCGTCGAGCTTGAGCAGCGCTGCGCTGACCTTGCTCGCACAGCCGCCGCAGTGCATGCCATTGATTCCAATCGTCACTGTCTGAGTGGACACAGTCTTTACCTCGCATTCCTGTAGAGCAGTTCGATCAACTCATCGCTCGCCTCTTCAAACTCGGTTTGTCCGAGCTTGGCTGCGTCGGCGACGCAGTGCTTGAGGTGATGACGCAGCAACTCCTTCCCGACCGACCTCATGGCCGATTGGACGGCGGCGATCTGGGTGAGGACATCGACGCAGTAGCGGTCCTGTTCGACCATCTGCGCGATGCCACGGACCTGCCCCTCGATCCGCTTGAGGCGGGCGAGGTTCTTGGCCCGGTCCTCGGCGCAGACGTTCGTGGCGGCTCTTGTTGAGTTCTTGGTACCCATACCCCCTAAGGGTATAGAGGCCGAGGTTGCAGGTCAAGTGGGCTCGTCATTGGTCTTGGTGGACTTCGCCCTCAGGAACCATGCTGCAAGCCCGAAGATCAGGACCATCGAGCCGAGGGCGACGCCGACGACGAGCGGATCGGTCGTGAGCTTGAGATAGAGAAACGCCCCGAGCACAACCGCGTCGAGCACCAATGCCGTCAGGAGCACCCAGCCCCGCGCGTTGAGCTCCGATCGGAGGTGTTTGAAGACGCCCCAGTGGATCGCCATGTCCATCACGATGTAGAAGATCGCACCGAGCGAGGCGATGCGGCTGAGGTCGAAGAAGATCGTCAGCACGAGGGCGATGACGGCCGTGTAGACGAGCGTGTGCTTCTGGATTCGTCCCGGCATGCCGAAGTGGCGGTGCGGGACGAGGTCCATGTCCGTGAGCATCGCGAGCATGCGCGAGACCGCGAACATGCTGGCGATGATGCCCGAGATCGTGGCGATGATGGCAAGGCCGATGGTCAGCCATTCACCCCACTGGCCGACGGCGGGGCGAGCGGCTTCGGCGAGCGAGGAGTCCCGCGAGGCGATGATCTCGTTGACGCTCAGGTTGCCGGCGACGGCCAGCGTGACGAGGACGTAGAGCCCCGTGCAGATCAAGAGGCTGAAGATGATCGAGCGGCCGACGTTCTTCTTGGGGTCCTTGATCTCGTCGCCGCTGTTGGTGATCGTCGTGAAGCCCTTGTAGGCCAAGATGGAGAGGGCCACGGCGGCCAGGAAGCCACCGACGCCGCCTTGGGCTTCTGAGGCAGCGCTGTCACCGGTCAGCGTGTCGAACGAAAGACCGGAGACCGAGAGCCCGATGCCGGCGAAGACCGCGATGCCGACGATCTTGATGACCGCGGTGATCTTGCTGAGCCCGCCGATGACCTCGTTGCCGAGCAGGTTGACGACGAACGCGACCACGATGAGGCCGACGCCCAGCGCGGGCACGAGCCATGAGTCGGATCCCTCGCCGAAGATCCGCATGGTGTAGGTGCCGAAGGTGCGTGCGACGAGGCTCTCGTTGATAACCATCGAGAAGTACATCAGCAGCGAGCAGCCCGCCGTGACCACGCCCGGCCCGTAGGCCTTCTTGAGGATCATCGCGATGCCGCCGGCCGACGGGTACTCGTTGCACACCTTGATGTACGAGTAGGCGCTGAAGGCGACGACTATGGCCGCGGCGATGAAGGCGAGCGGGAACAAGCCGCCGGCGAGCTCGGCGACCTGCCCCGTCAGCGCGAAGATGCCCGCGCCGATCATGACGCCTGTGCCCATCGCAATCGAGCCGGTGAGCGTCAGGCTGCTTTCTCTGTATTGATCCCCGTGATCGTTGCCATCAGTCGTCATCATTTGTCTTCCCTGATATCGCGTTCCGATCTTTGAGCATTCGGTTCATCGCGGCGAAGATGAATGACGCAGACCACGCGATGTATAGCAACCCACTGAGCCCCTGGGTCGCAGCGATGAATCGCAGATGTCCGGTCGGTAGGATGTCACCGAAGCCGATGGTCGTGTACATGACTGCGGAAGCGTAGAAGTGACCGAGTGGTCCGTCAGTCCGCTCACCGGTTAGTGTGCCAATGTCGAGGGCGTGCCAAGCGAAGTAGTACGCCACCGCATAGACAACGATGTCGAATAGGTGGCTGGCGTAAATTCCGAGCATGAGGCAGAAGAAGCGGTGCCAAGTGAATCGATCGGCATCGAGGGTGTATCGCGCCGCGATCACAAAGAACGCGAGACGAACCCCCGTTGTAATCAGCACGAGGGTGACGCTGATGAGGACCGAGGCGATCATGGCCGGAAGCTCTCTCGGGGGGTGCCATCAGAACGCAAGGCGTACACCGAAGATCAAGGACACGCTTTCCGTATCGACGCCGGCCGACTCGGCGATGCTCGCGGTCTCACCGGCGAGCAACCCGTAGCGCACGCCGACGTACGGAGCGAACTCCCGCTCGATCTCGTATCGCAGGCGAAGATCGAGGTTCGCGTCGGTGAGTCCCGCCCCCAATGCTCGATCGGGAATGTCCTGAAACGCGAAGCCGAGTTCGGCGCGGGGCTGAAGGACCAGGCGCTGTGTGATCCGGAGGTTGTATTCTGCTTCCACGGCCGCGGTAACATCGGCGTCTTCGGAGATGTAGAGCGACGAGTCCATCTCGATCATGCCAGGGGCAAGCCCCTGAAGTGCCAGCACGCCGGACCATCGATCCTCGTAGTCTCCGGACTCCCACTCGTTTGCGTACTGCGCTCCTGCTTGAATGCTCCAAAATGGTGTTACGAGACGCGAGTAGAGCAAGTCTGTACTCGACTCGCCCTGGCTATCCCCGTCAAAGGCCACTTCACCCTCTGACTTCCAGACGAATCGATTGTAATCGAACCCCACCCAGCCTTGAGCTTCCCATCCTAGTTCTCCGGCACCGCCGCCGTCGGGAAGGCGGTACTCGAGTTGTTCGATGAGAGTGAAGAACCTGAGTTCATCGTCGGCGACGGGGTCGGGGTAGTGCGACGGTGGCGGCCCAGCGGCGTAGTCGAGCACATCGTCGAGGGACATGCCTGTCGGCAACGGGGGCTCATTGTCGCTTTGGCGCTCGGCGGTAGGCTCCGCCCGTGTTTGAGAGTCTTCAGTACTGTCTGTGGGCTGGTGCTGCTCGTGCTGCGCCAATGCGGACCACGAAGTGAAGGCGTACATGAGCACTACGAGGAGGATTTGCTTATGAACCTGCATGGGTGGCCTCCTCGTCAAGGGAACGGACGACTGCGACGGTGCGGAACATTCCCATCTTCATGTGATACAGGACGTGGCAGTGGAACGCCCACTGCCCCGGGGCGTCGGCCGTGATGTCAACCGTGAGCAGCTCGGCCGGCTGGACATTAACGGTGTGTTTCCTGGGGTTCTTTGCGTAGTTGTCGCCAGCGTAGAGGTCCATCCACATGCCGTGCAGATGGATAGGGTGATTCATCATGGTGTCGTTGATCATGTTGATGCGGAGGCGCTCACCGTATTGGAACCGGATCATCTCCGACTCGGACCACTTCTTACCATCGAATCCCCAGATGTACTTATGCATGTTCCCGGTCAGATGCAGGTCGAACTGCCGGGTAGGAGCACGCCGATCCGGCGGTGTCTCGAGGCATCGAAGTTGCGAATAGGTCAGGACGCGTCGTCCGTCATCACCGAGCCCGGACCCTGGATCACTCAGTTGACGGTAACGCGTCTTGCCCATCACAATGGCGCCTGGCCCGTGCGTGTCAGGCCCGTGCTTGATTCGTTCTGGAAGTCCTGATGTTGGAAGTGGACCGGCTGAACCGGCACGCTTGGTGTGCTCCGAACCGGCGTCCTCCATACCAGCAGTTGCTTTGTGGTCGCCATGGTTTGTCGACCCGGTCTCGGCGGACTCGTTTCCCATGACCGCGTGCATCATGCCCATATCTGCCATGGTCAGCATCGGACGGCGTCGGCGTTCGGGAATCGCTGCCTGGAGACCGGATTGTGGGGCGATCGTGCCACGAGCGAAACCGCTCCGATCCATAGCCTCTGCGAAAATCGTCCGCGGACGGTCGTCGGGCAAGGTGACAATCACGTCATACGTCTCGGCAACGGCGATCCTCAGCTCGTCGGTCTCCACCGGCTCAATGTTCTGGCCATCAGCCTGGACCACGGTCATCGGCAAGCCTTCAACGCGGAAGTCGTAATACGTCAGCGCAGAGGCGTTGGCGATGCGGAGGCGGACACGCTGACCGGGCTTGGCAATCGCGGTCCAGTTCTCTTCCGACGTCTTCCCGTTCATCAGAAATTTGTAAGTCGCACCCGTGACATCTGCTATGTCCGTCGGATCCATTCGCATTCGTTGCCAACTCAATCGTTTCTTGATCACATCGGCGATGCTCTCCCCGCTCGCCTCAGCCTGCGTCTCGAGATTGGCGAGCGTCGGTCGCTGGTAGTTGAAGTACCCCTCCATCGTCTTGAGCTTGTCCATAACAACATGTGGGTCCATGTCGGTCCAGTCTGAGAGGACAATCGAGTGTTCAATGTCGTAGCTCACCGGATCATCGTCCGCAGGATCGATGATCAACTGGCCGTAGTGCCCGAGTTGCTCTTGGAGTCCGGAGTGGCTGTGGTACCAATATGTGCCGTTCTGTCGCACCTGGTAGCGATACGTGAACGTGGTTCCGGGACCGATACCTTCAAAACTGACGCCTGGAACACCGTCCATTGTGAATGGAAGCAGAATGCCGTGCCAGTGGATAGAGGTCGATTCGTCGAGCCGGTTGTGTACCCGAATCAGTGCCTCGCGTCCCTCTTGCATGCGGATGAGTGGGCCGGGGACGCCACCATTGATCGTGATCGCCTCCGGCCGCCGCCCCCCGATTGCGATTGATTGTCGTTCTATGAACAGGTCGATTCCGCCGGGCGCGGTTGCATCGAGTGCATTCGGTGCTCCTAAAGGCGAGGCGGCGAGGGCAGTGCGAAGGCCGGGGTGGAGCATGCCGTAGGCCGTCAACGCCGCGCAGCCACCTGTCCCGAGAAACCGTCGCCGTGTCCAGTGCTCCGAATGGAAGCGTGTGCTATCTGTCATACTGTTTATCTCCTATCGAGAACTCGTTTTAGTGTGCACAGATGAATGGCTTTTAATGATGCGATCGACTCTGTGTCACCAAGCCAGCTTTCTTTAGCACACCCATGAATGCCAACCCAGGTTCCTTGAACTCGGCGAGTCTGAGCGTGTTCCAGTGGCGTTCAATGTAGCGCTCGAGGTGGTCGATCACCTGAGAGAGGAGGACAACGTGGCAGGCCTGGGCGCCGCCCTCGCCGCGTGTGGAGCCGAACGCGGCGAGGCGTATGCGGTGGCCGTGCTCGGTCTTCGTTGCCCCGTATTTGGTGAGTTCGGTCGCGAGGCGTTCAGCGTGACTGTGGTCACAGCAACCGAAGCGGGTGAGCGCGGCGCGTAGTACAGCGGGCTGCGTAGCACCGCGGTTCAGAACAGCTTTGCCCTCTTTGACCTCTCCCACCAGCATGTCTGCTTCGCCGTCGAGCAGGCCGAGTGCCGGATCAATGTCGGTAACGGCAACATCGCGAGAGGACGAGCGGCCATGATGAGGCACGAGTCTCGCGGCGTTTTGGAAGCGGAACGCTAGGACATCGATGTCGGTGGCAGTGCGGTGCTGGCCTGACCTGCCCGCCTCAATGACCGGGAACTCGGTGACCGTAAAGTAGCCGTTGATGCGCAAATATGCCTGCACAAGGGCGACGGCGTTGTCCATGGGATCGGCCCTTCCTGTGGGCTAGGGGCGCGTTGCCGAAGCGAGCATCGCCTCTGCCTCAGCGATGTAGTACTCGGTCGTGGCAATACCAAAGGGCGAGAACACACCAGACTCAACAACTCGGTCGTTCCAGGCCCGCATCCACTGAAGATGGCGTTGGATTGCGTCGGCTTCAGTACCTTGACGGTGGTCGAGTTGGATCAGCTCGATCTCGGCCAGCATCCGGCGCTTCGACCAGAGGTAGTTAGACTCGGCGCCGGCGCCGCCACGCGGTGAACCGCTCTCAGGATCATGGAACATCTGACAGATCCGTTCGGCGGTCTCAAGCTTCGCCCGTGCGGCGTCGAGGCGTCCTTGATCCACGGGGCTTGCGTCCGGTTGGCCGGCCCGGGCGGTGAGGCTGCTCATCGAGATGACGAGGATCGTGGCCAACGCGACAGCTGTAAGCAGTGCGGGAACGGTGCGGCTCATGGTTCGGTTCCTTTCATTAAGAGAATCCGGACAGAATCCAGTACTAGCGTACGTGCGGGGACAACAACTGCTAGCAAAGGCCCCCGCCGGGTTGTCACCCCGCGGAGACGTTGGGTCAACTACGCCATGGCGTTGCATGAGGCAGCGCACGCGCGGCACGCCTCCGCGCAAGCCCTCGTCGGTTCGTCGTCGATACCGAGCGCCTCGCAACAGGTCACACACGCTTCACACACGGCTGCGCACGCCGTGCACACGAGCGAATGGCGTAACGACCCGCGTCTCAGGTAGTTGTGTGTGACACCGCAGATCTCAGCGCAGTCGAGCAACGTCTGGATGTGCTCAGTCTCTGCGGGGCGACCGTTCTCGACACAATGGTCGAGGCAGTACGGAATGAGGGCCATGCACTTATCGGCGCAATCGTGGCACGTCTCGGCACACTTGGTCATGTCGCTGTCAGACATCGGTGATATTCCTTTTCGCCGGCACGATGTGCCGGACTTTGGTTGGCTCGAACTCCGCCCGCCGAGCCATAGGGCATTCGGTCAGTCTGGTTGCTGGCGGTCGATGCGCAGCATCCGGGCGTTGATAGAAACGATGACGGTTGAGAGTGACATGAACACCGCCCCTACCGCGGGTGAGAGAACGATGCCAAGCGGATACAGCACACCGGCTGCGGCCGGGATAGCGAAGGCGTTGTAACCGGTGGCCCACCAGAGGTTCTGGACCATCTTGTGGTACGTCGCACGCGAGAGCTCCACGACGGCCGTCACGTCACGCGGGTCGGAGCGGACGAGGACGATGTCGGCGGACTCGATCGCCACGTCTGTGCCGGCCCCGACGGCGATGCCGACGTCGGCCTGCGTGAGCGCTGGGGCGTCGTTCACACCATCGCCGGTCATCGCGACGACGAGCCCTCGCGACTGTACCTCCTTGATCTTGGAGGCCTTCTGGTCCGGGAGGACCTCAGCGAAGTAGTCATCGAGCCCGAGTTCTTCCGAGACCCAGCGTGCGACGGCTTCGGCGTCTCCGGTGAGCATCATCACCTGGATTCCCATGGATTTGAGCCGTTCGAGCGCTTCGCGCGACTCCGGACGGATGATGTCCGCTAGTGCGATCGCACCCTCGACAGCGCCGTCGATGAGAAGATAGACGACAGTTTTGCCCTGATCGGCGACGGCGCGCACGCGGTCGTCGGTGACGGTGAGGTCGTGCTCGCGCAGGTAGCCGGGGCTGACGATGCGGAGCCGTGTTCCGTCAACCACCGCCTCGGCACCACGGCCCGGGATCGCTCTGAACTCGGACGGTGGCGGGAAGCTGATGCCACGTTCCTCGGCACTGCGGACCACGCCCTCGGCGATCGGGTGCTCCGACTGGCTTTCAAGGCTTGCAGCGAGGCGGAGGAGGTCCTCCTCGGAGCGTTCTCCAAGCGTGATGACGTCGGTGACGCCGAACCGTCCTTCCGTGAGCGTGCCGGTCTTGTCGAAGACGATGGCGTCGAGGTCGCGCCCGCGCTCGAACGCGGTGCGGTCGCGGATGAGCAGGCCGTTGCCGGCTGAGATCGACGTCGATACCGCCACGACAAGGGGGACGGCCAGACCGAGCGCATGCGGGCAGGCGATGATCATGACCGTGACCGCGCGTTCGAGTGAGAAATCGAAGGGTTTACCGATGAGCAGCCATGTCACGAGCGTGGCGGAGCCCACGGAGATAGCGATGATCGTGAGCCAGAACGCCGCGCGGTTTGCGAGGTCTTGCGTGCGCGACTTGGACTCCTGAGCCTTTCGCACCATCTCGATGACCTGGGCGAGGTAGGTCTCGTTCCCGGTGCGGCGGACCTCGATGGTGAAGGCGGCCTCGCCGTTGACAGCGCCGCCGATGACTTCGTCTCCCTCGCTCTTTTCGGCAGGCTTACTCTCGCCGGTGAGCATGGCCTCGTTGATGGTTGAACGTCCCTCCACGATCACGCCATCGGTAGGGATCTTCTCGCCGGGCTTGACGAGCACGCGGTCACCGTGGTGGAGGTCGGTGACCGGTACGTCTCGAGTGCTTCCGTCCTCGGCGACGAGGTGCGCATCCGAGGGCATGAGCTTGACGAGTTTCTCGAGCGCGGCCGAGGCACCCATGACCGACCTCATCTCGATCCAGTGCCCGAGGAGCATGATGTCGATGAGCGTGGCCAGTTCCCAGAAGAAGACCTCGCCGGCGAGCCCGAACACGACGGCGCTTGAGTAGAAATATGCGACCGAGATCGCCAAAGCAATGAGGGTCATCATGCCCGGCATTCGCCTGCGGAGCTCGGACGCGAGGCCCGAGAGGAACGGCCATCCGCCGTAGAAATATACGACGCTTGCGAACATGAACTGGACCAGTGAGTCGCCAGGGAAATCGAGGGTCTCGGAGAGCCCGAGCCACGACTGAATCATCGGAGCGAGCGCGACGACCGGAATCGTGAGCACGAGCGATACCCAGAAGCGTTGCTTGAAGTCAGCCACCATGTGCGCGTGGTGATCGTGGTGGCCACCTCCATCATGGCCGTGACCGTGGTGTTCTTCGAGATGGTGTTGCTTTGGGTGGTGATTCTCGTTCATGTTGCGGCCCTCCCGGCGGCGAGGTTGTAGAGGGCTGCGACGAGAGCGCCAATCAACCACCCGAGGATTGTGATTTCGATGACGCCGACACACGCCTCCCACCACGGCATGTCCCAGCGGACGATCGGCTCAATGTCGAGTCCATGCATGATGCTATTGAAGAAACGGACGACGACATCTCTGGGCGCGATCAGCATGAGCGCGGCGCACGCGATGTAAAGTGTGCCACACGCCATGCCGACTGCGAACCCTGCGGCTTTGACGCTAATGATGTTCATGGCGTGTTTCTCCTTGTTTACTTGAGGTCGTATGGTGTTTGTGGCCGCGAAGCATCAGCAGGTGGCACCCGAACATCAGCACGATGAAAACGAACACCGCGGCCTCGCCGGAGACCCCGAACAGTGGGAGCAGAAAGACGGCCAGGAGCGGCAGCGCGCAGCCAAGAACGTGTAGAAGTAGGTGTTTCATCCGTTTACCTCCTGTGCACGAGTCGTGGTAGAGACTTCCAGCGCGATGACGGTCATGTCGTCACTTGCAGGGCGACCATCGAGATGACGCCGGGCGGTGTCGAGGACGCTTGCTGCAGTGGACTTCGCGCTGACACAGGGAGTGGATCGCAGCGAGTCGGAGATTCGCGACCTGCCGAGGAGCCGGCCGCGCTCGTCCATCGCCTCGCTGATCCCGTCCGAAATGAGTACGAGTACGTCGCCCTCATCGAGGTCTAGGTTGGTGTCCACAAACTCAGCCTTGGGGTCGATCCCGAGCAGCCCGCCGGTCGAGGAGAGTTCGGTCACGAGACCGTTCGCGTGCACAGCAAAGCATGTCTCATGCCCCGCGCTGGCATAGCACACGGGCCCATCGCCGTTCGGCAGACGGACGGCGATCATCGAGACAAAATCTTCCGGAAGGCTCGCCCGGAGCACCCCTCGGTTGACTGCATCGAGCAGCTCGGCCGGCGTGAGGTCTTGACCTTGGAGCGAGATGACGAGTGCTTTGAGCACCGCGGCACCCATTGCGGCTGGAACGCCATGACCCACGACATCCCCGAGGCAGACGATGCGGTCCCCAGAGGGGAGCGTGAGGATGTCGACGAAGTCCCCGGCGACCTCATCGGCGGGGTGGTACTCGACAGCGAGTCTCTGGTCTCCGGCCGGCGCGGAGATCAGATGGGATTGCAAGCGTCTAGCCCGTGCGAGCTGCGCGGTTCTGTCCGCCTCGCGCCTCGCGAGGTCGCTCATCATGATGCCGAGCTCTCCGGTGAGCGTCGCGATCTCTGCGCTCGATGCTTGGGGGAGCGGCACTTCGCTGCGGGTCTGCCCGAAGGTTCGCACAAGGCGCGCCAGATTCTCGACCGGCGTTGTCATGAGGCGTATCAGGAGGGTGTTCACAACCCCAGCAGCCACGGCTGCCGCTCCCAGGAGTACGGCCGCGCGCCTCAGGGCGGTCGTTCTCGCAGACTCGACTACGGGGGCCGCCAACTCCGAAACGCGGACAAGCGTTGGGTCGCTTCCCGACTCGCCCCGGATGCGTGATGTACTTTCGCTATCAACCGTGTGGGTGTGCGAGGCAAAGTAAAGGCCCGTGGCCTGCCAGGCCTCGACGGTGTGCCCGGGCGAGGTGCCTGAGTTCATCGCAGTGCACACGCTGTCGAGATAGGACTGGATGGCGTCGGAACCGTGGTGGCCGAGCGCGTTGACGGCCTCGGCGATCGCGTTGGCTTCGTCGGTGAGCGACTCAGTCTTACTTCGGAGTGCCGCGTCCATGCTCGCTCGGTAGTCGAGGTAGAGCATGCCGAGTGTTGTTCCGCCGACGACCAGATTCACAGCCAAGAGGAGTTGTGTCCGCAGTCTGAGTGAACGGAGCCATGCCGTTATGTGATTGATCCGTTCATTCATCCGCAGTCCTCCTGGGATGACCGTCGCGTCTGAGCTCGTAGGCGATGCTCAGACTCAGGACCGTGCGGATGACAATGACCGATCCGAGCACCGCCATTTCCTCTAGCGTCGGAGTGACAACAGTCTTCAGAATGTCCGCGGCGATAAGGAACTCGAGCGAGAGCACGAGCCGCTCGGCAAGACGAAGGCGGGCTTCGGTGGTGCGATCGCGCAGTCCGTGACGAACAGCCGCCGAGATGATCTCAACAGCGGCCGCGACGACGGACGCGGCGATCATGACGGCGGCAATCGCCTCGATGAATTGGACCGTGATACTGATGAGTTCTTCGATCATCGGCGGCTCGACTCTCCTTCAGTGGTGCTTGTACCAGCCGATCCCCGGGATCTCATTCCATGAGTTCGTGCGGTGACACTTGAAACAGTCGGTGACCTCGACATGTTCGACGCCCGCGATGCGCTTCGAGACCATTTCAAAGTGACCCATGTAGTGGCTGGGCGGACCGCTGTGACACTGCACGCAGCTGGTGGATTGCGGCGAAGGGTGGCGGTACTCAGGAATGCGCCAGCTCGCCGTCGAGTGGCAGGAGGCACAGTTGTTCCCGAAGAGTGTTCGGTGCGGTTCCTCGTTGGTGTGGCAAGAGGCGCAATCGAGCATCAGTTCCGTCGACGTGATGCGTGCGTGCGGCGTCGGCGTCGCGGACGCATGCACGCGCAGGCTCTCGATGAGTGCGAGGGTGCCCTCGTCCGCATCGGCACGAGCGATCGCGATAAGCAGTTCGTGGTCCATCGTGGTGGGCGTCGATGGCGGCATGGCGTGCTCGGTGTGACATCCGACGCATGAGTCGACCGAAGCATGGAACGCGGTATCGGGCGTTGAGAGCAGCTTCTCGTTATTCGCGTGGCAAGAGACACAGTTGGATGTCTCTATCCCAACGTGAGGGGTGTGGCAGGCGGTGCAATCGTTCGCAAGAAACGCATGTGCCTCGGAGAGCGGACCTGGACTGACCATGTCCTGCCAGCCAATCGCGGCGTCCGGTCCCTCACGGTGGACAACAATGGGTAAAGCGAACCCAGCTCCGAGCGCGCCGAGAGTCAGGACTCCATAGATGATTTCGAGTCGTTTCATGAGAGCCACCTGATGCCGAAGTACCACGCCGACCAGACATGCACGAAAAGCAGCCCGTACAGCACAATCGCGATGACAATGTGACACGTCAGCCAGCGCGTAAATAGGCTCTTTGCCGCGCCGTGGGTTCTGATGGCAAGTTCAAGGTCGGAGACCGATTCGGCAATTCGGAGCGCCTTCGAGGAAACGCGAAACGGGCCGTCCGAGTTGCGGTTGACGAAAAGCGAGGCGATCCGCCCGGGGAACGTTGCCCCGCGACGTACGACAGCGGCGACCTCCGGATGGGTCCGAAGTTCGTTGGAGAGCGAGGTGTACGCCGTGAGTAGCTCGTCGCGGTCGGCCCGCATCTGGCGGATGTCGGTCGAGAGCCGGCCGAGCAGGTAGCGGCCGACGAAACCGCTGACGGCGACGGTAAGCATCATGAGCGTGAGCGCCACGCCCAGTCCGCTTTGGAACTTATGCCCGGTGTGGAGCACGCCGAGGATCGGCGCGAGCACGCCCGTGTAGATGTGGATAGTCAGCAGCGTACGCATCGAAACGTACGGTGTGATCCGCCGCTTGAGCCACGGGATGCGCTTGACGAAGAGGTAGAGCAGCGGGACGAGCATGAGCGCCGCGGCGGCCACGCCGAGCAGCCCGCCGGCGAGACTCCCCGCGAATCGCGGGTCCCGGTGCACGAAGAAACCGAGCGTCAGAACCAGTAGAAGAACAATCAGGCCGGTTACGATGACGCGTTGGCGTTCTTGCATCTCAGGCCTCCACCTCGAGGTCGACCTCGGATTTCGCTTGGCAGGCGAGGATGACCCCGTCGCGGCGGTCGTTGTCATCGAGCGCGTCCTCGACGTCCATGCTCACCCGGCCTTTGAGCAGGCGGACCTTGCAGCTCCCGCAGGTGCCGGCACGGCATGAGTTGTCGATGTCGACCCCGACCGATTCCGCGGCCTCGAGCACGGTCGTCTCCGGCCCGATGGGCGCGGACTTGCCAGAAGCGGTGAAGGCGACCGTGGCGGCCCCAGCCCCCGGCCTCTCCGTGGCCTGAGGTCGCTTCGCGGGCCCAAACGCCTCGGTCTTGACGCGGTCTTGTGGTACGCCCAGCTCGCCGAGCATGCCTTTGAGGGCCTCCATCATGGGCGGCGGGCCGCAGAGATGGACGAGCTTGGAGGCGATCTCGGGGACGCACTCTCGGATGAGCCCGGCAGAGAATCGCCCGGTCGGGCCGACCCAGGCGCTGCCTCTGGCGCGCGTCATAGTGGCCGTGACATTCAGGCGGGGGTGCTTGCGCTGAAGGTATTCAAGCTCGTCGCGGAAGCAGAAGTCGTCCGTCGTCCGGCAGCAGTGCAAGAGGTAGATGTCGCCGTCCCAAGCACGGTCGGTGAGGTATCGAATCACGCTCATCATGGGTGTGATGCCGACGCCACCGCTGACCAGCAGGATGCTGCCTTCCTCATCGCCGGTAAACGTGAAGACTCCCGAAGGCCCGGTGATTGTGAGCGAGTCGCCGACGGAGAGCGAGTCGTGCAGCGCTCGGCTCACGACGCCTTGGTCCTCACGCTTGATGGAGAGTTCAACATAATCCGACCTCGTCGGGCTTGAGGCGATCGTGTACGAGCGTTTGACGACCTTGCCGCCAACCGGGACCTCGACTGTGAGGAACTGACCGGGCAGGTACGTAAACGGCACCGGTTCTCCCGAGGGCGGCATCAGGCGGAAGGTCCGGATGTCTGGCGTTTCTTGGAATGTCGCGGCGAGTTGCAGGGCGCCCGTCCATCGGTCACCGGTTCGCCGGGTTGTTTTGGCCGGCATCGCGGCCGCGGGCTGGTCGGGAACGTCGAGGACCGGTGCAACAGAAGCCGCAGGCTGTAACGATGTAGCCCCAGAAGTTTCAGGTGCTGGCGATGCGGCCGGGCCACGCGGCTGCGCCGCGAGGTCCTGCAGCAGTTCAGCCGCGCGCCGCATCTTGACGAAGTACAGCGCGATCATCGCCATCGCGAACACGATGAGCACGGTCATCACGGACATATGGAACCAAGACCAGCCGAACGGCCCGGTGCTCGCGGCCCCCGCGGGTGGTGGCAAGAGATTCATTTCACGCTTGAACCAGGTCATGGCGGCTTGGTCAGGCGGCGTGTTCGAGTTCATGACGCGGTGCGCCGCGAGACCGCTATCGAATTGGCCGAGGCCCTCGCGGAGCGCATCGACGGCGGACTGCATCGCATCGAAATCCTGCGTCGGCGATGCCTTGAGCAGGTCATCGAGCGCCCGGCCCATGAGTGCTGCCCCGGTCTGCATTCGTTCATGAGCGAGTCGCTCGAAGGCGTCCCGCTCCTCGGCCGTCATGTCGGGCAAGTCCATCAGGCTCGGGTAGATGTCCTTGGGCGGGGGCACGCCCATGCGGCTCATCATCTCGCCCATGTCACCCATGCCCTGCATGCCGCCCTGCTGCGGAACGTCTCCCTCGCCAACTGGCTCACTCTGGTCCGGGTGATGCGCGGCGTGCTCCTCGGGAGACACCTGGGATTGTGCGTTCGGCGCGACTAGAAGCAGTGTCGCGAGCATGCTCGTCGTCTGGAAGAAGCGTCTCATGCAAGTTCTCCCGGTTGCGCGTGTTCCGTGATCGACTCGGGCGAGTGGCGGTGAAGGTGCTGGAGCGCCTCGAAAGCGCGTGGGTCGAGCCCGGTGCCGACCAAGGAGGCCATCTCGTCGATCGCTTGCTCGGACGACATCGCTTCGTGATAGGGGCGAGGCTCCGTGAGCGCGACGAAGATGTCCGCGACGTGCAATACTGCAGCTAAGGGGTGAATCTCTTCCTGAGTGAGCCCTTGCGGGTACCCCGACCCGTCTGGGCACTCGTGATGCTGGGCGACAAGACGGGATATCTGCTCGGTCCCCGGGATCTGGTCAAGCATCGTGACAGCGATTTGAACGTGCTCTCGCATCTTCTTGCGTTGCTCAGTGTCGAGCGGCCCATGCTTGAACAACACCGCATCAGGGATTCCTGCTTTCCCGATGTCGTGTGCGAGCGCGGCGAGACGAATACAGCCAACCGCATCAGCCTCGTATCCAAGGTGCTCCGCGAGTGATGTCGCGACATCGGCGACTCGGCGCGAGTGAGATACCGTAGAGGAATCTCGTGCATTCACAGCCGCCAATAGCCCGGCGAGGCCATTGATCAGCTCCGCGTGTCGGGTCCGGGCGATGACCTCGTCACGCTGATGCTTCCGAACGTTTGCGGTATGGACGAGACGGCCGGCGATCAGACCGATCACGGGATACACGCCGAGCCAGCCGAACTGGTCCGGGTTGGCCATCGGCGAGTCGCTCCACGACCAGAGAAGATGGGCCAAGTACGCGACACTCACGGCACAGGACGAGAGCAGCCCACCGACCCACCCGAATGCAATCGCCGCGCTCACGACGGGCACGATGTATAGACCGGAAAGCACAATGTGCAGCCAATGCAGCGAAGGCGACTGCGTGGTGATCAGAAAGTGCAGCATCGTGATTGCGAAAATCCAGATTCCAGCACTGAAGAAGTGGCGTCTCTGCTCAGAGCTCATTCGTGCAGTCTCCCAGCTCCGAAGCAGCAGCCACCACCGCGCACCGGATAACACATGCATCCGGTGCGCGGCGGACCGCTGCGGTCGTGTGACTGTGCTGGATTCACTCCCCGTGCTCGGGAACGTCGAGCACGCGGTTCAGTGTCCCGAAGGGATTCGGCGTGCAGCCCTCGGACCCGCCGTTCGGGCGATCGCAGCCAGCCTCGCAGCACCACTGGCCATCGACCACGAACTTGTACTCGTAGCGACCGGGTGGGAGTGCGAGCTCGGTCTCCCACCATCCTTGGTCGTCCCGCGTCATGGGGTTGGCCGTCGTGCTCCAATCGTTGAACGAGCCCGCTACGAACACCTCGCACGCATCCGGCGCGGCGAGCGTGATCCGCGAAGTCGTTGATATTGGCGCTTGCTTGGGCATCTGATGCTCCTTTCAGTTGTTGACTCTGTTCAATCACCCTCACCCTGGCCCGCCATGTCCACGGGGCGGGCCCCGGCGAGCGTCTGCCGCTGCTCATCCGTCAAGACCTTGGCCGCCTCTCCCACCGCCCGGATGAACGCGAGACGCTTTTCGGCGCGTTCAGATTCGATCGCGCGAACCGCTTCCTCGATTCGCTCGATGTCCGGCGTCGACGCCGCGGTCAACGACCACAGCGTTTCTTCAAGGCGCTCGATGCGTCGGTCGTGCTCGGACTGGGCGAGGAGCGTCTGTTGCATCTTCGTGTTGAGTCGGACCTGCTGGTCGGACGTCAGGCCGATATGCTCGGCGTGGTCGAGGAAGAAACCCGTAGCACCGATGTGGTAGAGATGCGATGCACCGGGAAAGCCCGGCAGGTCGGTACGGACCACCATTGCGTCGGTCGCGCCGCCCTGGTCCTTCGCTTTCGGCCCCATCCCCATCATGCCACGCATGCCGCGCATACCGCCCATGGCCATAGCGCCGTCTGTCGCCATCGCCCTGCCCATGCCCATGTCCTTGCCCATGTCCTTGCCCATGCCCATGTCCATGCGCTGTCCGTCGCCCGCGCCGTGACCGTCCTTCGAGCCGTGGCCCTTGTGGGTAGGGGTGGACTGGTCCTCGGCCGTTACGGGGCGGTGCCCGAGTTGGAGGACGGCCTCAAGCTGTGCGACTCGGGCACGGAGCGCCGCGAGTTCACGAACAATGTCCTGCGGCTCGTTGTGAGCCGCTCCGTGTTCACTGTGAGAGGCCTGGTCGTGGTCTTGGGCCACGGCGGGCGCAACAGCGACGATTGTCGTCAGAATGGCCGCGAGGGCGGCCGAC
Organism: uncultured Phycisphaerales bacterium; assembly: GCA_963975575.1. Taxonomy (GTDB): domain Bacteria; phylum Planctomycetota; class Phycisphaerae; order Phycisphaerales; family UBA1924; genus UBA6054. Next base: position 1,211,175 of record CAXBHL010000001.1, read on the forward strand.
GTTTGTGCTCGTGTTCTCGTCATATCAGGGCTCCTTGAGTTTGTGACCGCGCGGACAGTCTGCGGCCCGCATAGGGGCTGAGACGGCCTGCCATCGCCTGCAAGATGCAAACACTATCATCTTTGAATGTATTTCGCAAGCGCGACATGTTGTCGCCCCAGGACAAGACGACCCTTATTCTGTGTGGGTTGTGTTGGACAAGACGGCGGCCGTCAGCTTGAAAGGATTGGATGATTTCTCGGCAAGTCGCGATGGCAGCGATGTGCATGGGCCTCATCGGGCGTGAGGGCTCGGGGGACGGCATGCAGATCCCCGATCTGGTCGAGATGACGGGGATCTCCCGCCCGACACTCGGCAAGGTCGTCAATGCCCTCGCCCGCAAGAAGTTCGTGCGGACACAGCGCGGTGTTGGGGGCGGCGTCCGCCTCGCGAAAGATGCAGAATCCGTATCGCTGTACGACCTGTGTGTTGCCTTCGATGACCCCGTGATCGAGTGCCACTGTTCGTTTGGGTTCGGGCACTGCGCTGAGATCGGGCCGTGCCCGCCGGGCTGCCTGTGCGTTGCCCAGCACACCAAGCAGGTCGAGTATCTCAAGAGCACGAGTGTGCTCGATGTCGCCGACACCATGGCGCCGCGTCTGAAACAAGCTGCCAAGCGTGCAGAGCAAGCCCAGCGCAAGAGATAGGCTGAACATTGCCTCAAGATGGTGACGGGCTGGGCATTCATGGCAACAGGTACTCCCAGCCGTACACGAGCGATCCACCGAAGTGACCGGCAACGCCGACGAGCGCCGCGGTTACGAGCAGCGCTACTGTGGCGAAGCGGCCACCCGGCTTCTTGACGCGCCGTTCCACCGCGACCCATGCCACGATCGCGAGCAGAGAGACGGAGATACCGAGCGCGCGGTGCCACCAGAACACCCACGAGAGTGTTCCCGTGTAGTCGTCCGCCGAGCCGTGGACCAGGCCGAGCGTCGTCGCGACGAGGGCCGAGAGCGCCCCCATAGCGATAAGAAGTCGGACCGTGCTGTGATTCTGCCATTGATGGCGGACGACGCCCACGAGTTCGACGAACCCGGCCAGAATCAAGAACGCGATCGGGAAGTGAATCGCGACCACATGCAGCCGCCCGAGCCGTGCGACCGCCGATAGCCCGTGGTCAGTGGCATGGTCATGCGCCGCATCGTCCGGCCCATCGTCGTGCTCGTCGTTGGTGTTGCGCTCGGTTCCAGCCGTCTCGCCGGTATGGTTGTGGTCATGGCCGCGGGGTACGGGCTGGTTTCCCGATGGCTCCGCCGCGACCGGCATAACGAGCGCGAGCGATTCGGCGTACGCCTCGGGGTCCTGCTGGAAACGCAGCTGGCACCGTCGGCAGCAGAAATACACAGTCTGTCCTTCGTACTCAGCCGAAAAGCTCGGGTCGACCGTCTCCTCGGGCGTGACCGGGCAGACGGTGTTGGCGGCCCCTGGCCCCTCCCCGAGTCCGTCCGGGGAGGGTGCCTGAGCCGCGAGAACGGGGAGTGCCGCGATGAACACCAGCAGCACAAACAGCGGAGTGAGGTGTCGGTGGATGGTGGTGCTCATACGTGGCCTCCTTGATTCAGTCGTCGCCATGGTCGTGATCGCCGTGTCCACGGTGATCGTCGTGATCACCCTCGTGGATCGGAGAGCCGTGAAGCTTGCCCTGAGCCTCATGGACCGGCTTCCACGCCGCATCAATCCTGGTGATGAACTTCGCCGGGTCGGCCTCGAAGGTCGGCTGACAACCGGCGCAGCAGAACTGCACGAGGCGATTGGCGACGACGATCTCGGCGGGCTCGCCCATCGAGCCGAGCTTGCTATTCTCAAGTACCGCGCATGTCGTGAGCGGGTAGTCCTTCAGTTGCGCCTTCACGACCGCCTCGTCGAGCGCCTTGAGGTACTTGGCGGGGTCGGCCTCGAAGTCTCGGACGCACCCCTTGCAGCACAGCCGCACGAGCCGGTTTTTGTAGACACGGTTGATGCCGATGTCTTCGCCGTCTATGGCGAGCGGCTCACCTGTGACCACGCAGGTCTCAAGCGGGTAGAACGGCATCTGCTGTTTAGCAATAGCCTTGTCGACCTCGGCAAAGTGCTTCGTTGTGTCGGCCTCGAACCGCCCGACACACCCGCCGCAGCAGAATCGCACCTCGCGCCCCTCAATCGTCTTGACGATCGGATCGCCCATCGATCCCAGCTTCTGCCCTGAGATCGGGCATGTATCGAGCAGGTACGGGTCGCCCTTGGGCTCATCCACCTCGTGTGCGGCGTGAGCATCGGCCGCACCGGGCTCATCCCCGCGCATCGATGCCAGAACGAAGTTCGTACGACGATCCTCGTCCCAGTTCATGAATGCCTTGTCACATCCAGGGCAGCAGAACCCGATGGTCTTCCCATCGTGCTGGACGAAGGTCTTGCCATCGATCGGCTCCTTACCGACCGGGCACATCGCGTTGACGGCTTCCGTGTTCTGTCCGGTTGCCGCGCCATGGCCGGCGTGCTGGGCCATCGAAAGTGAGGCGGGGGCCGTGAGGCAGAGACAAGCAATCAGTGTTGCAGGCTTCATACAGAATCTCCTTGTGCTCATGGCACATCAGGGCTTCGTGCCGGGCGTGACAAGCGGAACTTCCACTCGGCAACCCAACAGTACAGAATGGGAACTACAAACCATGTGATGGAGGCGACAGCCATGCCGCCGAACGACGGGATAGCCATCGGAACCATGATGTCAGAGCCTCGCCCGGTGCTCGTGAGCACGGGCAGCAGTGCGAGGATGGTTGTGGCACTCGTCATGACAGCTGCACGGATGCGGAGTTGGCCACCAACGACGACGGCTTTGCGTATCGCTTCGATCGAGTCGGGCTTCTCCTCCGCCATCGATTGCTCGATACGGGTTGCCATGATGACACCGTCATCTGTAGCTATGCCGAAGAGCGCGAGGAACCCGACCCAGACCGCGACGCTGAGGTTGTACGGTTCGATCTGAAAGAGACCGCGCAGGTCGATCCCGAGCAGCGAGGTATCGAGGAACCACGGCTGGGCATAGAGCCACAGCATGAGGAATCCACCCCCCCACGCGACGAAGACTCCTGTAAACACCATGAAGGTCACGCCGACCTTGCGAAACTGGAAGTACAGCAGAAGGAAGATCACCGCGAGCGAGAGCGGAAGCACAATGCTCATCCGCTTGGCTGCGCGCACCTGGTTCTTATACGATCCGGAGAACTCGTAGCTGACGCCGGGGGGGACCAAGACCTCGCCGGAATCGATCGCGTCCTGAATCAACTGCTGTGCATCGTTGACAACCGTGACCTCGGCGTAGCCCGGCATCTTGTCAAAGAGGACATACGCAACAAGGAACGTGTCCTCGCTCTTGACCATCTGCGGGCCGCGGCGGTACTCAAGCGTGCTCAGCTCGCGGAGTGGGACTTGTGCTCCCGACGGCGTGGGGACCAGGATGTCGCCGAGTGTCTCGGGTTGGTCGCGCAGCTCGCGGAGGTAGCGGACACGCACCGGATACCGCTCGCGTCCCTCGACGGTCATCGTCAGCGGCTTGCCGCCGATCGCGACCTCGATGACCTCCTGCACGCCCGCGATGGTCAGCCCATACCGGGCGATCTTCTCGCGGTCGATGTCGATCTCGAGGTACGGCTTGCCGACGACGCGGTCCGCGAAGACCGCGAGCGGCTGGACGCTGGGCACTTGCTTCAGCAGGCGTTCGAGTTCGAGGCCGAAGGACTCGATCGATTCGAGGTCGGGCCCGTAGACCTTGATCCCCATCGGCGCGCGGAAGCCCGATTGCAGCATGACGATCCGCGTTTCGATAGGTTGTAGCTTCGGGGCGCTTGTGACCCCCGGCATATCCGCCGCTTCGACGATCGCGTCCCAGATGTCCTGGTTTGATTCGATCTCGTCACGCCACTGACGGAACGGGCGGCCGTCTGTGTCTTCGATTAGGTTGCCCTGATCGTCGCGGACATACTCGCCGGCCGATGTGTCGTAGCGAAAGTTGAGCCGTCGGCCCTGGTCATCGACGCGGTACTCGCTTCGGTACTCGATGATGGTCTCGACCATCGAGATCGGTGCCGGGTCAAGCGGGCTCTCCACACGCCCGATCTTGCCAACCGCGAGTTCCACCTCGGGCACGCTCATGATTCGGCGGTCGAGTTCCTTGAGGATCTCGGTTGCCTCGCCGATCGAGGCATGGGACATCGTCGTTGGCATGTACAGGAACGCGCCCTCGTCGAGGGATGGCATGAACTCGCTACCAAGGCCCGGGAAGGCATGAGCGATCTCGACCGCGGTCTCGTTTTGGCGCACCGACTCAGGTAGCCAGCCCCAGACCCGATCGAATCCAAGCCAAACAGTCGTGCCGAGCAGAACAACACCGACCGCAGGCGAAAGGCCGATGAGTTTGTGACGCAGCGTCCATGCGAGCACATGCGGGAACGCCAGCCGAACGAGCCAGAATGCGAGCAGCAACCCACCCACGATGACGCCGATAAAGACGGCGTTGCCGAATAGGCCGGGCTCAGGGCCGAGCGGTTCCCACGCGCCTGATAGCACGACCAGCACAACGATGACGGCAACAAGGTTGGCCGACAGTTGCAGGCCGCGGGCGACGAAAGCGGGCAGCCACGGCTTCGCGAAGTAGAACGCACCGAAAGCTGCGATGACTATCCCGCCGATCAGTTGGAGCCAGATCGCAACGGTGATGCCTGCGATCAGCAATCCCAGAGAACCGACGACGCGGAACAGCTTGGCCTTCGGACGGAAGCCCATGAGTACATGTGCAGCCGCGGGCAGGATCGTCAGCGCGATGATGATCGACGCGATCAGCGCAAAGGTCTTGGTGTACGCGAGCGGCTTGAAGAGCTTTCCCTCAGCCGCTTCCATCGTAAAGACGGGAAGGAAGCTGACGACAGTGGTGGCAACCGCTGTGAGGACCGCGCCGCCGACCTCGCTCGTCGCTCGGTAAATCACATCGAGTGTTGGCTCATCGCTCTCGGCTTGCTCTGATTCCTCAAGGCGGCGGAGGATGTTCTCGCTGAGCACGATCCCCATATCCACGATTGTGCCGATGGCGATGGCGATGCCCGACAGCGCGACGATGTTGGCGTCCACGCCGAACGACTTCATTCCGATGAAGGTCATCAATACCGTGATCGGCAGCATCGCACCGATAAGCAGGCTGCTCCGAAGGTGCATGACCATCAGGACGACGACAATGATTGTCACGAGCACCTGCTGGCTGATCGCGGCATTGAGCGTTTCGAGTGTCTCGCGGATAAGCCCGGATCGATCGTAGAACGGTACGATTGTCACACGGCTTTCAGTCCCGTCGGCGAGGACCTTCGTTGGCAAGCCTGAAGCGATATCCACGATCTTGTCTTTGACCCGCTGGATCGTCGCCATCGGGTTTTCGCCGTAGCGGACCACGACGACGCCGCCGACAGCCTCAACGCCCGCCTTGGTGAGCACACCTCTTCGGAGCGCTGGGCCGAGCGAGACCTTCGCGATATCACTCACGAGAATTGGCTGGCCGTCGCGGGCCGTGATCGCTGCCTGCTCGACATCTTCTACGGTCTCGATGAAGCCGAGCCCACGGACGATGTACTCAGCCCGGTTGACCTCAATCGTGCGTGCACCGACATCGAGGTTGCTTTGCCGTACCGCACCGATGACCTGCTGCAGCGAGACACCCGCCGCCCGCATTGCGTCGGGATCCACATCGACCTGGTACTCCCGTACGAAACCGCCGATCGAGGCAACTTCAGACACGCCCTCCACCCCGGCGAGCTTGTACCTGACGATGAAGTCCTGGATTGAGCGGAGTTCATCGGGTTCCCACCCGCCGGTTGGGTTGCCTTCGGCGTCGCGGCCCTCGAGTGTGTACCAGAAGACCTGTCCGAGGGCGGTTGCGTCGGGTCCGAGCGCGGGCGACACGCCGGGCGGCAGCGTGCCCGCAGGGAGCGAGTTGAGCTTTTCCAGTACGCGCGACCGTGACCAGTAAAAGTCCACACCATCCTCGAAGACAACATAGATCGTCGAGAAGCCGAACACCGAGTAGCTGCGGATGTCCTTCACGCCCGGGATCCCGAGGAGCGCCACAGTCATCGGATAGCTGATCTGGTCGTCGATGTCCTGCGGGCTTCGCCCGGGCCACTCGGTGAACACGATCTGCTGGTTCTCGCCGATGTCCGGGATCGCATCGACCGGAACAGGGTCTCGAGCAAGGCCACCAAGATCCCAGTCGAAGGGAGCGACGAGCACACCCCAGAAGAGTGTGCCGACAAGCAAGATCGCGACGACCAGCTTCTGTTCAAGACAGAAACGGATGAGAGCATTCAGCGGACCACGGGGCGGCGGTGCGGTATGGAGGTCATTCATCGCTGTGCCCCTCGTGTTCATTGCCCGCGGGCGATGCATCAAGTGGGCCGTATGCCTCGCGGATCTCTCCGCAGCGGAGCATTTGATCACCGAAGTACGGGTTGTTGATCTGTGTGCCGCGCTGGAGCCAATCGGCCCCCTTGTTGTCGAACGCCATCGGACAGTGGGCAAGACGCCATATCTCGCTGCCGCGGTGCCCGAAGCGGCGCTGCAACGCGATAACGCCCTCGCTCATCCGCTCGAAGCGAGCGCGGGCGGTATCGATGCTCGTGATGGCATCTTCAACGCGAAGCCTGGCCGCAGCACGACGCCACTCGGCCAGAGGTTCGCCAACGAGCCCGGCCTCTTCGACGACTTCGAGCGCCGTCTTGATATCCGACGCGGCCTGAATGAATCCACCGAGGTCGTCCCCCGCGAGCGACTCCTGAGCATCGAGATACGCGGCATACACCGGCTTGAGCGCGAAGACAAAGCTGTCGGGCACGGGAACACGCAGAGGCATCTCTAGCATGGAATCGCCGGCCATCCCGCCGTGGGCGGCGTGCGGGTTCCCTCCGCCGCCGCCACCGGGTGTCATCATGCTCGGCTTCGCAGCGATCTGCATCGCACTGTCAATCCTGAACGCTCCGTTCACAACGACGGACTCGTTCCGCGTGAGGCCGTCACGCACAATGTAGAAATCACCAGCACGCGGGCCGAGCACGACGGATCGGCCCTCATACGTTGGCTGTTCAGCATCCGCGACCTCGACGTAGACCACCGAGCGCTTGCCCGTAAAGAGCACTGCCGAACGCGGGATGACCAAGGGCTCCTCTGCATCCGCTGGATCACCAACGACGCCGAGCGACTCAGCGGGCACCAAGTCCATCCCGCAGATGCCGCACTGCCCAGGTCCGTCTTGGACCTCTGTTGGGTGCATCGGGCTGACCCAGCGTCCTGCGAGCTCGTTGCTCACCACTGCGCCATCCTGAGCTACACGCGTTCTTGCGACCGCGGACGCAAACATGCCCGGCTTGAGGCGGCGATCCGCGTTATCAACAGCGACACGTACCGCCGCAGTCCGAGTTCGGGCATCGACTTCCGGTTCGATGAACGAGATCTGCCCTTCGAACGTCTCACCCGGGTGAGCTTCAACTTCAAAAGTCACCTTCTGCCCCCAGCGAAGCAGCGGGAGCTGTGACTCGTACGCTTCCATGTCGAGCCAAAGCCGCGACAGATCAGCGATGGTCGCAATCGGTCCGCCCGTCTCCACATAGTCCCCTTCACGCACGGCAAGGTGCGTCACAACACCGCCGATTGGGGCGAAGATCGTGAGACGGTCCGACTCAAACGAACCATCCTCAACGGCTGCAATCTGCTCCGGTGAGATGCCAAAGAGCCTCAGTTTTTCTCGTGCTGCGACAAGCGTGTCTCGGGTCGCCGAACGGACAAGCTCGCTGCCCGACGCGCTGTTTTCAGCTGCGGCCAAAGCCTGACGAAACTCCTCGAACGCGGCAAGCAGATCAGGGCTGTAGACCTCGGCCATATGATCGCCCTTTGAGACCGGCACGCCAAGGAAGTTCACGAACAGTCGCTCTATTCGCCCGGGGAAATATGCGGTCAGGCGAGCGACCGATGTCTCGTCGTAAGTCAGTTTGCCGTACAGGCGGACCTCCGCGGTCGGGAAGAACCGGCCGACTGGCGCCGTCTCAATCTGGCTGAGCGCGGCCGCGGACTCGCTCATCGTGACCCGCAACGCACTCCCCTCACCGCCGTCCTCGGTCACGGGGATGAGATCCATAAAGCAGATCGGGCACTTCGCGTCGGGGTCGGGCAGACGCACCGAAGGGTGCATTGAACAGGTGTACATCTGCGGCTCACCCGCCTCATCAGCGTGATCATGCTCCGCCTCAGCTTCCTCGGGTGCTGGCTCGGCATCAGGGCTGCCCATGCGATAGCCCACGACGAGGGCCGTGATGATCAGCAGTACGGCGATACCCGCCGCGGTGTGTTTCCACAGCCACGCCAGTGAAGATCGGATCGTCTGTGTGAACTTGCTCATGGTGTGTCCTCGTCGGGTCCGGTGCCCGGCGTCTCGTCTTCCAACCCCTCGGTGGTGGCTTTGCCTTGTGTTGGCACGGGCTGGCCAACAAGACGATTCAGGCGGGCGAGCGCCTGTCCACGATCGGCACGTGCCCGCTCGGCGGACACCGCGAATTCGAGCAGCGTCCGCTCCGTGTCCAGCAGATCGAGAAAGCTCGTCTCACCGGCGCGGAACCCGGCGAGTGAAGCCCGGAGCGACTCTTCGGCCTTGGGGATCAGCGTCGTTTCGAACAGCCTGACCCGTCGGTGCGCGTCCGTGTGCTCGAACCACGCCCGCTGGATCGATGCGGTGATCCGGTTCGCTTCATCGGCACGCTCGAAGGACACGGCGAGGCGGCGGGCCATCGCTTCGCGGACGCCCGCGTCGTACTTGTCGCGCCAGAGTGGCACGGTGATGCCGAAACTCAGCAGGATCGGATCGTCGCCGCTCTCGGCGATCGAGCTGTTCATCGCCTCATCGGTCACGATGTAGTCGAGGCCGACTGTGAAGTCAGGCAGGCCTTCTTTCCGCGCAACCTCACTCCGGATCCGTTGCTCCTCGATCCGCTCGTCGAGCGCGAGGAGCACGGGGTTCGAACGCCGTGCGATCTCGGCGAGTCCAGGACCGTCGACCGATGCGACCCGGCCGGGGAGTCGGGCGAACGGCGACACGGGCACATCCGTCGCTCGATTGAGCGCCGCGTTCAGATCCGCAACGTACGTCGGCCTCATCGCCCTGAGCTGCGCGAGGCGGTCTTCGAGTTGCCCAAGCTCGACCTGCACGCGGATGAGTTCCGGGTGCGACCCGGCTCCGACGCGGTACCGGGCCCGTACGACCTCCTCAAACGACGACAGCAGTTCCAAATTTTCAGCGGTGATTCGAATGGCCCCGTCGAGATACGCAACCTCGTGGAGCGTCTCGACGACGCGCTCGGTGACCTCCAGCCGCGCCGCTTCGAACTGACGCCACGCGGCACGGGCTGCCATCGCCGCCGCATCCTCACGGTCGCTCAGGATTCCCGGCCACGGGAACGCCTGGCTTACGCCGACGCGAGCCTGCTGGGCTCCGGTGCGCGTCTCAACCTCATCGAGAAAGAAACCGAAGTTCACGCGCGGGTCAGGGAGCGAACGCGCTTGCGGCAGACGCTCGGCCGCAGCGACCCATCGCTGGTACGCCGCCTCAACCTTCGGACTGTGAAAGAGCGCGTAGCGCACGAACTCGTCCGCCGAGGCGGTCGCGTCGAGCACGGGCGCATCGTGTTTCGATGCTGAATCATCGCGGTAGACAGAACGCGGCGAAGAATCAGCGTTATCCGGGAGAGATCGGGCGAACGACGGCGGCAGACCGCGAGTCGAATCGAACGGCGACGAGCAGCCGCCAACGAATCCGACCCCCGCGACGCCCACCGCGCACGCGATGAGACGAATGGCCATGAAAGGCTCCTGGGTGCTTGGATAAACGTGTGTCCGAGGGATCGACGCAGGGACGGGCAACACTCACAGCGCGCACCATCCCTACGGAACTCAAGCTCTACGTTTGCCAAACGCCCAGAAGGGCCTGCACTTCGTTGTGGGTCTTGCCCGTGCGGAGGCCAGCGACGAGCGACACCATCGAAGGCGTCGAATCGTCGGGCTCGATCACCGGAGTGATCTTCGGCGGGCCGTTCGGAAGTCCGGTCGGTGAATCGCGGTCAGTCCGCGGCAGCGGAGCGTCAGGAAGCCGATCCGGAGCCGGCGTCTCGGATATGCCGCATTTGCACGGACCTTCGCTCACCGGGCAGAATGCCTCGCTGCCGCAGTCGAGGTCAGAGCACTCGTCCGGTAGTGAATCGCCGCAGCAGCCCATGTCAATGACAGGCTCATGGCATATCGTGTCACCACAGTGATCTTGCCCGGCGACCAAACCGACACCAAGCCTCGGCAGCCCGGCGGCGATCAGGATCGTGATGGCAAGAACTCTGAGCATGGCGTTATTCATGATAGCGGACCCGCTGCGGGGTACCAACACCTCTAGGAAGCGATCTATTCCTCGCCCCACATGCGTCCCCTCCGTCAACGCGGGGGGATGAGGGGCTGAGCAGACGCAGCCGGGTCGGGTGGGCAAGGCTCTTGAAAAGCGTGCCCACCCTTTCGGCTTCAAGAGCACCGATGAGTGGACGGGCGGCCAGCGGCAATTTCGGACGGCAAGACTCCACGCGAGGCCCCTTCAATTCTGACCGATGCTGATCCGCGCTTGACTATTACACGATATGGTGTAATGGTCAAGGCGTCTCTGATCAGATCGACACACCCGTGAAACACCACCCGGCCATCTCGATCCTCCTCGCCCTCTGGTTTGGCTTGAGTGCCGGCCTTGGCCCGCGGTTCCTCTGCATCTGTTCTGACGGGACAGCGACCACTCAGTTCGGCGAGCAGTTTTGCTGCGACGATTTGGGCGGAGACTCGTGCCCTGTTCCTTCAGAGCAGCACGAGAACTCGAACCTGTGCACGGTCTGCCCGGACGGCGGATGCCAGTCCACTGCGATCGAGTCTGAGTCCATCGTTGCCGTTGATCGCTTTGAGAAAGACACGGAGGACAACTGGTCCCTGGATGGGCCGGATGATCCGCTCGTTCCGTGGTTCGAGTTTCTCGCGGATCGATTGGTAACCACAGCACACCTCTCCTCACCTCCATTTACGTCGAGCGTCGGGTTATCTGATTGCCATCTTCGCAGCGTGATTCTGCTCGTTTAGGACGACCTGGGATTCCGCGCGGTTCGTGTACCGCGCTCGTTCTTCCCAGAGGCTCGGCATGTGTCGGGCAACGTCTCTATCCGAGTGAAACACATGCGATCTGCTGAACCAAAGCTGTTGTGCTACTTGAGCGTGCTCATTCTGTTAAGTGGCTGCGCGCCATCACCGTTCGACTTCGAGCCGCCCGCCGCAAGGCCACTCTTGCGGGACATGCCTCGCTACGAAGCACCGGCAGAGCCTGGGCAAGCCGCACCACGCTCCGATGTCGTCACAATTGGAGAGGAACTAACCCTTCGCCAAGCTCTCGCGGCTGCACTCGTACGCAATCCGAAGCTCCGATCACTCGCATGGGAACCCAGGATTGCCGAGGCGAGGCGGCTGCAAGCTGGCCTATTGCCGAACCCAAATGTCGACGTCGAAGTGGAGGACTTCGCGGGCTCTGGAGCGTTAAGCGGCTTTGACTCTGCTGAGACAACCCTTGCATTTAGCCAGCTTCTTGAGCTTGGCGGGAAGCGAGATCGCCGTGTGCAAGCCGCTGAGGGGCAGTGGACTGTTGCTGCGCTCGACTTCGAAGCACAGCGGCTGGCCGTGCTCACCGATACTGCGTCTCGCTTTGTCCGGGTTCTGGAGCTCCAACAACGCGGCGAGTTCGCTATTCGTGCACAAGCACTCGCTGAAGAGAACCGTCGCGTGATCGATCGGCGTGTGCAAGCCGGTGACGTTTCGCCAATCGACGAGATCAAGGCCCGACTCGAAAGCGAGTCCGCCCGCATCGCCGCCGATCGGCTGAGTCGAGAGCTTGATGCCGCGAGGCGTGAACTCAGTGCCATGTGGGATGCGACCGAACCTGGATTTGAGATTGCTGTCGGGTCGCTGGATGACTTGATGCCTGTTCCGTTGCTCGATGCCCTGACGGAGCTTGTTGAGCAGCATCCGGAAGTGCAGCGTTGGATCGCAGAGACCGAGCGGCGGTCATCGGTGGTTGATCTCGAACGCGCCCAAGCGGTCCCCGATGTGACGGCAGGAGCGGGCATTCGGTACGTCGAAGAGACCGACGATGTCGGGCTTGTTGCGTCGTTTTCGGTGCCACTGACGATTTTCGATCGCAACCAGGGTGGCATTCTGGCCGCTCGGCTTCGGGCGGCGCAGGCGATCGATGAGGGGCGGGCGTCCCGACGCGACCTCGCCACCCGACTTGTCCGAGCGCACGCACGCTTGACCGCCGCGTATCACGAAGCCAAGGCGATCGACGCCGCTCTTCTTCCCGCGGCCAACGCCGCCTACGACGCCACACGCCGGGCGTACGACGAGGGCAAACTTCCGTACCTCGATGTTCTCGATGCCCAGCGCACTCTGTTCGATACCGAAACCCAACGGCTTGAAGCCCTCGCTGAGTATCACGCCGCGAAGGTCCAGGTCGAAGGCCTCATCTCGGAGCCGTTGAGCACTCCATCGCTCCGCGAGCGCTCTGACCACCACAATCAAGGAGACACACCGTGAAACTGTCACACGGCATCATGCCACTCGTATGTCTGTTCACTACGTCGTTCCTGCTTTGGGGGTGCGACGGCGAAAACGAAACGTCGTCGGCGTCCGACGGATCGCGATCATCGAATGCGATACAGGTTGTTCACTCGCACGATGACGGCGACACCTGCTTCATTTGTGACGACACAAAGCGTGAGGCCGGTCGCCTGTGGTGTACTGAGCACGCCCGGTACGAGGATCGTTGCTGGATCTGTCAGCCACAACTTGAAGATCCAGCGCGGCCGTACTGCGTGGAGCACTATCTGTACGAGGACGAGTGCCATCTCTGCGATTCAGCACTCGGTTCCTCCGAGAGCACGGTCAACGAATCGGCCGGCGGTCCGCATGGACACAGTGCCGACGAGACCTGCTTCATCTGTGACGCATCCAAGCGTGATGCAGGTCGCTTGTGGTGCTCTGAGCATGATCGCTATGAAGACCGATGCTGGATCTGTCAGCCACAGTTGGAGGACGCATCTCGGGCCTATTGCGAAGAACATTTCCTCTACGAAGACGAGTGCCACCTGTGCAATCCCGTCTTGGGGGGCGGGGCCTCGGCTACGCCCTCGCGTGATGATGCTCCTGCACTCTTCTGTCACGAGCACGGCGTCGACGAGATCGAGTGTGGAATCTGCCAGCCTCAACTCGCAGAGACACTCCGGGTTGGCGATTCGCTGCTCGTCCGCATGCCATCAGCCAGATCGGCGGAGCTGGCCGGGCTCACTGTTGAGCGGCCAGATCGGGGCGCTGCGTCAGCGTCAATCATCCTATTGGGCGAGGTCCGCTACAACGGGAATCGATTGGCCAAGCTCACACCGTTGGCTCCCGGCGTTATCACCGACATCCGGGTTGATGTCGGTGACCGCGTCGAAGAAGGGCAGATTCTCGCGGTTATCAACTCGGTGGAAGTCGCAAGGGCGAAGTCGGCGTATCTGTCAAAGACTGCAGAGCTCGAAGCGAGAACAACCGTGTTCGAGCGTGAGCAGAAGCTCGTCGACGAGAATATTGCGGCACGGCGAGACTTCCAGGATGCTCAGGCGGCTCTCAAGCTCGCGGAGCTTGAAGTGCGTCGCACCCACCAGCAGCTCATCAACCTCGGTTTTACCGAGTCGGAAGTCGCCGACATTGCGGTCGAGCAGTCATCGTCGTCCGACCTCTACGTCAGGGCACCCTTTGGAGGTACTGTCGTCGACCGGACCGCGGTGTTGGGTGAGGCCGCTGATTCGGAGGGCTCGCTCTTCGAGATCGCCGACCTGACGACCATGTGGATCGAAATCGCAGTCCCGGAAGAACGAGTGTTTCAGATCGAGCGCGGCGGCAAAATCGTCGCGAGCGTCCGTGCTCTACCCGAACTGAAAGTACTGGGACAAATCACATGGATCAGCCCGCGCATCGATGAGCGTACGCGGATGGTTCGGGCCCGCGCGGTAGTTGCGAACGACCGCGGCATTCTTCGGCATGGCATGTTCACCGAGGTCGCCGCGATGATCGGTGGCACATCAAGCTCGTTGCTCGTCCCCGATGAATCGGTGCACGAGATCGACGGTGCACCGTTCGTGTTTGTGCGGCAGGAACCCGATCTATTCGCGGTCCGGCGCGTTGATGTTGGGCCGCACACGGCTTCCGGCACCATCGCCATTCTGGCGGGCCTCACGGAGGCCGAAGAAGTTGTGACCGGTGGGAGCTTCACCATGAAGACCGAGTTCCTCAAGTCCCGCCTCGGCGCGGGATGCGTTGACGACTGATCCGGAGCTGTCATGCTGACCCGACTTATCGAAATCTCGCTCAGGAACAGGGTGCTCGTCATCCTGCTCTTTGCGATCGCATGCGCTGCCGGTATCTACCGGATGACGCAACTCCCGATCGACGCGTTCCCCGACACGACTCCGATCCAGGTGCAGATCAACACGGTTGCGCCCGCGCTCAGCCCGGAAGAGATCGAGCAACAGATCACGCTGCCTGTCGAGCTGTCGATCGGCGGCCTCCCGGGTCTCCAGAACGTGCGCTCCGTCTCGAAGTTCGGATTCTCACAGGTCGTGGCAACGTTCGATGATGACATCCGGATCATCGACGCGAGGCAGTACATCACCGAGCGGCTCTCGGCGGTTGAGTTGCCAGACGGCGTTGGAAGGCCGGAACTCGGACCGATCGCGACAGGTCTCGGTGAGGTCTTTCACTACGTCATCCGGTCGGAGACCGGTGAGCACTCCATCGAGGAACTCCGAACTATTCACGATTGGGTGATCAAGCCCGAGCTTCGCAAGGTACCCGGCGTTGCCGAGGTCAATTCCTGGGGCGGTCTAGAGAGACAGTATCATGTTGTTGTCAAGCCGGAAGCCCTGATCAAGTTCGGCTTCACGCTTGAGGACGTGTTGCAAGCCTTGCGGCGCAACAACGCCAACGTTGGCGGCGGGCAGATCGTCACGTCGGGCGAGGCCCGGGTCGTGCGTGGCCTCGCGCGCGTCGCAACGATCGAGGAGATTGAGAACATCGTCGTCGCATCCAGCGACGGCACGCCGGTGCGTATCCGAGATGTTGCGGATGTCGAGATCGGCAGCGAGATCCGACGCGGGGCGGTTTCGGCGTACGGCGAGGGCGAGGTTGTTCTCGGGCTGGCGTTCATGCTGATGGGAGAGAACAGCCGTGTTGTGACCGAGGAACTCCGCGAGCGCCTTGAGTCGCTCGCCCCCTCACTGCCCCCTGACATTGTCGTGGATGTCGTGTACGACCGGACCGAGCTTGTCGAGCAGGTCATCAAGACGGTTGAGCACAACCTTGTGATCGGTGCGGTGCTGGTTATCGTCGTGTTGCTGATCATTTTGGGCAACATCCGAGCCGGGCTGCTCGTTGCCGTCGCGATCCCAATCTCAATGCTCTTCGCCGTCCAGGGGATGTACGAGTTTGCGATTGCCGCGAGCCTGCTCAGCCTCGGCGCGATTGACTTTGGCATCCTCGTGGATGGCTCGGTGGTCATGACGGAAGCCAATCTCCGTTCGCTGAAGGAACGTCAGCGAGAACTCGGTCGGAAGCTCTCTCCGGCCGAGCGGCTTGAATCGATCGCCAGGTCCAGTGCAGGCGTTGTCCGTCCGATCGTGTTCGGGATGGGCATCATCACGCTCGTCTTTGCACCGGTGCTGACGCTGGAAGGCATAGAAGGAAAGATGTTTCGGCCTATGGCGTGGACATTCATCTATGCGCTCCTCGGAGCATTGCTGGTAGCGGTGTTCCTGTCTCCCGTCTTGTCGTACTACTTCTTGCCGCGTCGCACGAAACCCAAGGATGCTGTTCTGCTCCGCGCATTGGCAGGGGCATACGGCTGGGCTGTCGGCGGAGCGCTTCGACTCAAGTGGATCGTGATGTTCATTGCCGTGGCCCTCCTTGGTGTTGCTGGCTTCCAGGGCACACAGATGGGCGGCGAGTTCATACCTCGGCTTAGCGAGGGGTCGATGGTCGTGAACACCATCCGCCTCGCCGGCGTATCGATCGATGAGTCAGTGCGGTACAACACTCGGATCGAGGAGGTGCTGCTCGGCGAGTTCCCAGATGAGATCGAGTACATATGGAGCCGTATCGGAACCGCAGAGGTGGCGACCGATCCCATGGGGATCGAACTGACGGACATCTTTATGACGCTCAAGCCCCGTACGGAGTGGACGAGAGCGGATACACAGTCGGCTCTGGTTGTCGAGATGGAGAAGACCATTTCGCAGTTCCCCGGCGTCAACATGGTGTTCACGCAGCCGATCGAGATGCGCATGAATGAAATGGTCTCCGGGATTCGCTCGGATATCGGGATCAAGATCTTCGGCGACGACTTCGACGAGCTGCTCCGGCTCGCTGACGATGTGCAGCGTGTGCTTCTGGACATACCCGGCGTGTCAGATATCTCGGTCGATCAGATCACAGGGCAGCCGGCCTTGTCGGTTTCCGTTGACCAGTCTCGCATCGCCCGCTTCGGTGTTGCCGCGAGCGAGGTCTTGGACTTCGTCGAGGCGATCGGAGGGATCCGCGTCGGCGAGGTGTTCGAGGGCCAGCGTGTCTTCCCGTTGGTTGTCAGATTGCCACCGACGTTCAGAGAAGATGTGGCAGCCGTCTCGTCCGTTCGTATCCCGACCGAGGGGGGCGTCGCGGTGCCGCTCTCGTCGCTGGCGTCCGTCGATCTTTCCGAGGGATCAGCCACAATCAATCGTGAATGGAGCAGAAGGCTCATCCGAGTGCAGTGCAACGTGAGCGGACGCGATCCTGCGTCGTTTGTTGAAGAAGCACGGTCAGCAATCGACACGCGAGTGCCGCTGCCGGAGGGTTATGTGCTTGAGTGGGGTGGACAGTTTGAGAACCTCGAACGCGCTAAGACTCGGCTGCTCATCGTCGTGCCTGCCGTCTTGCTCATGGTGTTCTTTCTGTTGTACTTCAGTCTGAAGAACCTGCGGGATGTCGTCATCATCTACACCTGCATTCCGTTCGCGGCGGTCGGTGCGATCTTCGCACTGTGGTGGCGGGATATCCCTTTCAGCGTCAGTGCCGCGGTCGGGTTTATCGCTCTCACCGGGATCGCGGTTCTCAACGGACAGATCCTAATCACCGCGATCCGCGATGCACTCCGCACCGAACGGCAGGGTGCGATCGCGATCATCGCGGCTTCGAAAACTCGCCTCCAACCCGTGCTCGCGACAGCGATCACCGATATCGCTGGGTTCATCCCGATGGCCATTGCAACGGGTGTGGGGAGTGAGATCCAGCGTCCACTCGCGACGGTGGTCATCGGCGGGATGGTCACCTCCACGCTCCTCACACTTTTTGTGCTTCCGGTCATCGCGTCCGTCTTTATGCGACATCACAAAGCTGATTCGGAGTCGGAGAACGGCCCGTGAGCGCGTGTCGCTGTACGGAGGAAGCGGTTGGTGTGGAGCGGCGTACGCTCCTGAGTCTGCTCGCGATCAACGGCCTGATGTTCCTCGCAGAGGCTGTTGCGGGGTGGATTGCGGAGTCGACGGCGCTCCTTGCCGACTCACTCGACATGCTGGCCGATGCCGCTGTGTACGGCATCGCGTTGTACGCGGTGCGGCGGTCCGGTAGGGCAAAGCGGACCGCTGCGAGCGTGAGCGGTGTGCTCCAGATCGTGTTGGGGCTCGGTGTGCTGGCCGAGGTCATCCGCCGCACTGTGCTCGGCAGCGAGCCAGCAAGCCTGCTCATGATTGGGGCCGGGTGTGTCGCTCTTGTCGCGAACCTCATCTGCCTGCGGCTGCTCTCGAAGCATCGGGATGGTGGCGTGCACATGCGTGCATCATGGATTTTTTCAAAGAATGACGTGGTCGCGAACACCGGCGTCATCGTCGCCGGCCTGCTCGTGATGTCGCTCGGGAGCAGGATCCCCGATCTCGTAGTGGGTTCGGTTGTGGTTGTCGTTGTTGTTCGCGGCGGAATAATGATCTTGAGAGACGCCGGTGGGGATGAGCGGGTCCCAGAAAGTTCCTGAGCCAACGGGAATAAATCTGCCCGATCGGGCGTTCGGTTCGACCGACTGAGGGTGTTTGCCTGCCAAGGTAGGGCCCGGGAGCAGTTGGCCCTCAAGCAACGCCCCTCCTCTGCCGAGGTATACTTGATCCGTGAAGTGCCGTCCCCTCGCCATCCTGCTCATCGCGATCATCGCATTGCACGCCCTCGTTGGCGGTGCGGGGGGAATGGCTGTGCTATGCCTCGGCGGCGGACATCAGCACGCTCCCGCGGAGTCGGACCACTGCGAGTCGGCGTGCGGGCATGACAGTTCTTGGCCGCTGCCCGTGCCTGCGGATGAGCACGAACACGACTGCGGCTGCACCGATATCGAGCTTGCTGTTGCCGAACTCCTCACGCTGCCTCGCGGCGACGATGGCAGCAGTTTCACGCCGGCAGTCGTCCCTGTTCCGGCGTGGGGTGTCGTGCTCGCGGAGACCGGTCTCGGTCGTCGCGGGCCTCCGAGGTCGCCGCCTTGGTTCGACCCCGGCGGGGCCCATCGGCTCGCGATCGTTGCGAGCGTTCGTCTGACCATCTGATCCTGTCTGTTCCCTCGCGCGTGCCGCGCCGGCGTTTGTCGGCCGCGGCTGTGATCGTATTGGACACCGACAGGAACACGACTCATGAACCATCTGAAACGCCCGCGACGACCGCGGGTGGCGCTACCTGGGCTCGGCTCGGCGGTCGCCTTGCTCACGCTGGTGGGTTGCCAGTCCTACGAACGGGTACCGCTGGATCTGGCCGATCACCGGGCGGCGTTCGACACGCGGCTCGACACAACAGAGCCAATCTCGCGATTTGTTGATCGTCTCGCCGAGCAGGGCCACGCCGTGCCCGATCGCTTTGACCCGAGCGACGGGCTCTCGGTCGCCGAGGGCGAGGTGCTCGCGCTCTTCTACAACGCCGACCTCCGGATCGCTCGGCTCGACGCGGGCGTGGCGCTCGCGACCTTCGAGACAGCCGGGCTGTGGGAGGACCCGCAGTTCGGATTCGACGGGGCGGAGATCCTGTCGCCCGCCGGGCCTTTCGAGTACGGGCTGACGCTGAGCCTGACGATCCCGGTGTCGGGTCGCCTGGGCGTTGAAAAGGACAGAGCCGGCGCGGCCTACGAGGCCGAGCTCCGCCGGATCGTTGATGCGGAGTGGAGCACCCGCGCCGCGGTCCGATCGGCGTGGGCGTCGTGGTCCGTGGCGTCTGAGCGGCTCCGACTGCTCTTGGAAGTCATCGGGCAGGTCGAACGCGTCGCCGAGATCACCGATCGGCTCGAAGCGGCCGGCGAACTCACCCGTGTGGAGGCTCGGCTGCTTCGGGCCGAACTTGTCCAGACCCGTGCCGATGTCGCGCAGGCCACGCTCGACGAAGCCCGGGCTCGAATCGCACTGCTTGGGCTGATGGGGCTCGCGCCGGATGCCGCCGTCGATTTGTTACCGACGATTCAGCCGGTGTTGCCGACCACTCACTCGGACACAATTGATCGCCTGATCGAGGCGAACACACTTCTCGCCGTGCGACGGGCGGAGTACCGGGTTGCCGAAGAGTCGCTCCGCCTTGAGGTGCGCAAGCAGTACCCGGACATCACGGTCGGCTCCGGGTTCGGCAGCGAAGACAACGACGATCGTGTGCTGTTGGGTGTGTCGCTTCCGATCCCGATTCTCAACACCAACCGTGCGGGAATTGCGGAAGCGCGAGCACGGCGGCAGGTCGCCCGTGTGGCGGCCGAGACCACGTTCGAGCAACTGAGCCGAGAACTCACCCTCAGCCGGGCGGCGTATGACGCGGCGCGGATGCAGCGCGCGGCGTTCGAGCGCGAACTCGTCCCGATGCTCGACGAGCAATCGGCGGAAGTCGAGCAACTGATCAACCTGGGTGAGGTCAACACGCTGCTGTTGCTTGAGACCGTCACGCGTCGATTCGACGCCAAGAGTCGGCTGCTCGACCTACGGCTCGCCGAGATCGCCGCGGCTGTCGAGATCGATCGGCTGCTCGGGCCCGATCAAACCGAGTCGCCCGTCCCGGTGTGGCCAAGCAACGACGAGAACAACCAACACACGACCAACACGTCGGCGACAGGCAACACGCCCGCCGATGCGAGCACGACAAACGAGGATTCACGATGAACAGCATCCAGCGGGCGATCGCGATCGCCCTTGCATCAACCTTGCCGTGGGCGTTGGTCGCTTGCGACAGCGGCACGAACACGAAGATGGACGAACACGCGGAGGGCGACGGGCACGATCACGGTCAAGAGGAAGCCCCGACCGATCCGAATCGCGTCGCGATCCCAGCCGCCGTGCGATCGAATCTTGGGATTAGCTTCGTGCAGGTTGAACGCCGCAGGGTGGAGCGGACGCTCCGCGTGCCGGGGCGGTTCGAGTACCTGCCCACAGCACGTCGCGAGTACCGCACCGCCATCCCTGGCCGAGTAGAACTGCTGGTCGAACAGTTCGATCGGGTTGATGCCGGTCAGCCGCTCTATCGCTTGGATTCGCCGTCGTGGCGCGAGATGCAGCAGCAGCTCGCCGACGCCACGGCGCAGATCGAGCGATTCGAGGCAAGGCTAAACACTTTCGGGCCGCTGCTTGCTGCGCACCAGCAGCACGAGGACAGCCTGCACGAGAGCGTGGCGGTCTGGAACGAGCGGGTCGAGCAGTTGCAATCGGTCCGCGAGGCCGGCGGCGGCCGGGTCGACGAATTCGCCCAGTCCCGTGCTTCCTTGGCGAGCACCCAGGCCGAGCTCGCAAACGTACTTGAAAAAAAGGCGGAACTGGACGCCGAGCGTCAGCAGACGCACGCCGATCTGCGAGCCGCCCGTGCAAGAGTTGAGTACCTGCTCGATGCAGCCTCGGCCATCGTGTCGCGATCCCGCAGCGAACTCTCGGTGGTCATCGAGACCGACCACGGACCAGAACCAGCGTGGGCAAACATCACCGGGATCGAGGTTCCGGCATCCGAGGCCGGCGTTGTCGAGATGCTCGGGCTTACCAACGGCTCGTGGGCCGACGAGAAAACGCCTGTTGTGACGGTCGTGCAGCCGGACCGGCTCAGGTTTCGAGCATCGGGGTTGCAGAGCGACCTGGGCGTGCTGCGCGACGGGCTTGTCGCCCGCATAGTGCCCCCGACGCCAACTTCTGTCGGCCGTGCCGTACCGCTGACGGACACGATGGCTGGCACAATCACCCTCGGGCTTGCCGGCGACCCGAACGACCGCACAGTCGACGTGTTCATCGTGCCAGATGAACTGCGGCCGTGGGCCCGCCCGGGCGTCTCGGCACAGCTTGAGATCGTCACCGATTCAACGGTGTCTCCCGAACTCGCCATCCCGCTTGCCGCGGTCCAGCGTGACGGCCTGACGCCGGTGATCTTCCGACGCGACCCCAGCAACCCGAACGAGGCCATCCGCATGGAAGCCGACCTCGGCAAGGACGACGGTCGCTGGGTCGCGCTGCTGAGCGGCGTGCGTGACGGCGACGAGGTTGTACTGGATGGCGCGTTCCAGCTCATGCTCGCCACGAGCGGTTCGATCCAGAAGGGTGGACACTTCCATTCGGATGGCACCTTCCACGAAGGGGAGGACTAAGCCATGCTGAAAGCCGTCATCCGATTCTCTCTCCGATACTCAACACTTGTACTGATCGCGGCCGTCATGGTCGTTGGCTACGCCGGCTACCGCTTGCCGCGCATGAGCGTGGATGTCTTCCCCGAGCTCAACGCCCCGACCGTGACCATCATGGCCGAGGCCGGCGGGCTCGCCGCCGACGAGGTCGAGCAGTACGTCACCTTTCCGATCGAGACCGCCGTCAACGGCATGACCGGCGTGCGCCGTGTCAGAAGCGCGAGCGCGATCGGTCTTGGCATCGTCTGGGTCGATCTCGAATGGGGTTCTGATCTGTTCGACGCCCGGCAGCTCGTGGCCGAGCGCCTCGTCACCGCCCGTGAGAACCTCCCCGACGAGGTCGAACCTTTCATCACGCCGATCACGTCCATCGCCGGCGAGATCATGCTGATCTCGCTCTCGTCGCCCGACGAGTCGGTCAGCCCGATGCAGATGCGCTCGTTCGGCGAGTTCGAGCTGCGCACCAAGATCCTCGCTGTGCCTGGGGTTGCACAGGTCGTTGCGATCGGTGGCGAACTGCCCGAGTATCAGGTCAATGTCGATCAGGAACGCCTGCGGCTGTACGACCTGACGATCACTGATGTGGTCGAGGCCGCGGGCGGCGCGCACAGCACCGCCAGCGGCGGGTACCTCGTCAACGTTGACAGCTTCGAGATCCCCATCCGCCAGCAGAGCCGGGTCACGCGACCGGAGGACATCGCCAGCACCATCATCAAGTACCACGAGGGCGTCGCGGTCACGATCGGGCAGGTCGCCGATGTGCGGCTCGGCTCGGCCCTCAAGCGGGGCACGGCGTCGGAAGGCGGCACTCCCGCCGTGGTGCTCTCGATCCAGAAATCGCCCGGCACCAACACGCTCGCCCTTACCGACAGCCTCGACGCCCTCTTCGATCAGATCGAGCCGACGCTGCCCGCGGGCGTAGAACTCAACCGGGATGTTGTCCGCCAGTCGCACTTCATCGATCGCGCCGTCCACAACGTCACCAAGGTGCTCGGCGAGGCGATCATCATCGTCCTCCTCGTGCTCGTGCTGTTCCTGATGAATCTTCGGACCACGCTGATCACGCTCACCGCGATCCCGATCTCGCTGGCCGTGGGCTTGCTGATGATGGATGCGTTGAATCTGGGTTTGAACGTCATGACCCTCGGCGGCCTGACAGTAGCGATCGGCGTGCTCGTGGATGACGCGATCATCGACGTAGAAAATGTGTTTCGCCGGCTCAAGCAGAACCGGGCACAGCCTGAATCAGAGCAACGCCCGTTCACAGAGGTGATCTTCGACGCGAGCAACGAGATCCGACCGGCGATGGTGTTCGCGACCGTCATCATTGTGATGGTGTTCGTGCCGCTGCTCTTTCTGCAGGGTCTGGAAGGTCGGTTCTTCCAGCCGCTGGCGCTCACCTACATGATCTCGATTCTCGCTTCGCTAGCGGTGGCGCTCACGGTCGTCCCGGCGATGTGCCGGTTCCTGCTCAAGGGCCGCCTCGGTGGCAAGCATGGCGAGCAGGATGGTTTCCTTGTGCGACTGCTCAAGCGGGCGTATGAGCCCGCACTCCGCGCCGCCATTCGGCTGCGTTTGTGGGTGCTTGGGGCCGCTGGACTCGTGACAGCCGCGGCGTTGCTGCTCGCGAGTACGTTCGGTAGTTCGTTCCTTCCCTCGTTCAATGAGGGGACGTTCACCGTCTTCCTGCTCGCCCCTCCCGGCACGTCGATCGTCGAGAGCGATCGTCTCGCCACCGAGGTCGAGAAGCAGCTCGTCGAGATCGAGGGTGTGCGGTCGGTCTCGCGCCGCACGGGCCGGGCCGAGCGTGACGAGCACGCCGAGCCGGTCAGCAACTCGGAGATCGAGGTCACCGTCGATGCTGGCAGCGACCGCTTCGAGGTCCGCGAGGACATCGACCGCATCCTCGGATCGGTCCCGGGCATCACCACTATGGTCGGCCAGCCCATCGAACACCGGCTCAGCCATGTCCTGTCCGGCACGCCCGCGGCGATCGCGATCAACGTCTTCGGTGAGAACCTCACCGAGCTGCGTCGCGTGGCCAAAGAGATCGAAGGCGAACTACAGAGCCTCCCCGGTGCGCGCGATGTGAACGCCAACCGCGAGGTCATGATCACCTCGCTCCCGATCCGCTACCGCCACGCCGAACTCGCGGCCGCTGGGCTCAGTCCCGCCGATGCTGCCGAGCAGGTCCGTGAAGCCATCTACGGCGAGGTTGTCGACACGGTGAACCAGGGCGTGCGCCAGTACGACCTCGTCGTCCGGCTTGCGCCCGAGGAGCGGGAGTCGATCGCACAGGTGCGTGACCTGCTGCTCCGAGGCCGCGGCGGCGCAACCGTCCGGCTCAGCGATGTTGCCGATATCGGCCCCGAGCGTTCCAGCAATCTCATTACACGCGAGAACGCGCAGCGGAAGGCCGTTGTGTCACTCAACGTCGCCGAGGGATCCAACCTCGGCGACTTGGTCGCACAGGTTCAGGAACGTGTCGATCCGATCGTGCAGAGCGCTGGCATGACCGTGTCCTACGGCGGGCAGTTCGAGGCCCAGCAGTCCGCGTCGCGCACGATCCTTGTCGCGGGCGTGGCCGTCGCGCTCATCATGCTCATGCTACTCCAGATTTCGACCGGCTCGATGCGTGCGGCGGTTCTCGTCATGCTCAACATGCCGCTCGCGCTCATCGGCGGCATCGCCGCGATCTACCTCACCGAGGGCGGCGGGCCGATCGCCAACACACTGGCCCTCGTCGGCATCGGCGGCCCCTACATCCCGCCGGTGATCTCCATCGCGAGTTTGGTCGGGTTCATCACGCTCTTTGGCATCGCCGTCCGCAACGGCATCCTGCTGATCAACCACTACAACCATCTCATGGAGGCCGAAGGGGTGCCGATGGGCGAGGCGATCGTCCAAGGGTCGATGGAGCGGCTTGTGCCGATCCTCATGACCGCGATCTCGGCCGCTCTCGGCCTCGTCCCTCTGGCCCTCGCGGCCGGCGAGCCCGGCAGCGAGCTGCTCGCCCCGCTCGCGATCGTCACACTCGGCGGTCTGCTGACCTCCACATTCCTGAACCTCATCGTTGTCCCCGCTGGCTACTCGCTGGTGTTCGGACACAAGCTCGAACCGCGGCAACGTTCGTCGCGGTCATTCATGACACGGATCGCCGGTGCACTCCGCCCGGCAAAAGCCACGGTCAACACCAAGGAGAACTGACATGACCGATCTGACCAAGCTGTTCCTCGTCTCGCTCGCCGCCGCATCGCTGACGCTGTCCGGGTGCGGAAACGAGTCCGGCTCGTCCAACGCCGCTGGCCAGTCCGAACATAGCGATCATGACGGCCATGACCACGATGCCGAGGGTCATGAAGATCATGACCACGATGCTGAAGGACATGAGGATCACGATCACGGCGATGATGACCACGGCGATCACGGCGCTGAGCGCGACCTCGGCTCGGTAACCATCGCCGGCACCACATACCGCGTTTCCATGGGGGGCGAGATCGAGCCGTCCGCAACCGTTCACCTCGACATCGAGCGCACCGACGGCCCCGAGCCTGCCGCGATCCGCGTCTGGATCGGCGACGAGGCGGGCACCGGGGCATTGAAGAGCAAGGCGATGGGCAGCAGCGGCGACTACCACGCCGACGCCGAGGCCCCAGCCAATGTGTCGCTCCCGACTTCCCTATGGATCGAAATCGAGACCGCCAACGGAACCCGCGAGTCCGGGTCGATCAATATCAACTAAAGAGGTACGCATGGGCGGGCACCATCACCATTCGGCCGACACAGGCACCCGCCGCCTCGCATGGGCGGTCGCGATCAACATGCTGCTGACCGTTGCCCAGGTAGTCGGCGGTCTGCTTTCCGGCAGCCTTGCGTTGATCGCTGACGCGTTGCACAACTTCAGCGACGCCGCAGGACTCCTCCTCGCCTTGGTCGCACGCCGCATCTCCAAGCGACCTGCCGACGAGCGGCGAACCTTCGGCTACGGCCGCGCTGAAGTGGTCGGTGGTCTCATCAACCTGACCTCCATCATGGTGATCGCGGGCTACCTACTTATCGAAGCGATCACTCGGACCTTTGATCGTCCAGACATCGACGGCTGGATGGTGGTGATCGTGGCAGGGATCGCTTTGGTCGTGGATGCGGCGACCGCCGTGCTTACCTACTCGATGTCCAAGGACAGCGTAAACCTCAAGGCGGCGTTTCTGCACAACCTCGCTGACGCGCTCGCCTCGGTTGCCGTGATCGTCACTGGCACGCTCATCATCCTTTTCGACTGGTATTGGACCGACATTGTCGCGACGGTTGGTATCTCGGTATACATCGTCTGGATCTCATGGAAGCCCATGAAGCGGTGCATACGGATCCTCATGCAGAGCGTCCCGGAAGGGTTATCGATTGATGAGATCTGGCAAGTCATCGCAGGTGTCGACGGCGTCGATGCGGTCGCCCATCTTCATGTCTGGCCGATCGACGAGGGCTCCGTCGCCGCTGAGGTTCGTATCTCGATGGCGGACGACGCCAGCATCATTGACGCACACATCGTGTGTTCTCAGGTGCGGGCCCAACTCCAAGACCGCTTCGGAATCGACCATGTGACTGTCGAGATAGTGCCGCCCAGCGTTCTTGCGGATCCACGCCCTGATTCGGGTTGAGGAGCTCAGCGTGGGCGACCTTGCAGAAGAAACCGGGATGACCATCCAGGCCGTCTCGAATCAACTACAACGCCTGGCCGAGGTCGGCGTGGTTGGCAAGCGGCGCGACGGGCTTCAAGCTATGTATCGCGTGATCGATCCCTGCGTGCCGGTGCTCCTCGAACGAGGCTGGTGTCACATCGATGAGTACGACACGGCTGATGATGCCGGGGGATCGATCGGGCTCGCGATACACGCCCACTGATTTCACTGAGTGATGCTAATCAGAGGCACCTATCACGTCATTGATGATCTGACGCCATGCACTTCCAGAGCTAAGACCTGGCCGCGCCATGATGGGAGACTCATCAAAGTAATTCGCGTCCTGTTTGCCTCGGAATGAGCAGCGTGAGTTCCGCAATGGCAGTGGGCCTAGAACTGGCCTTGATACGTCAATCTGAAGCGGTTCGAATCGCATCGGATGACTTGGGATCGATCGACGCAAGATGCTTATAGACAGACAATTACGCACACTGATCCCATTTGCGGCTCGTGGGCCGTGCCCAGCCGACACAGTCCCCCCCTCTCCGCTTCCATGAAGAACCGCGTTTCTGATAAAGGAACGCGGTTTTTCATTCCAGCGTGCTCCACTCCGGTCAGCATTCCGCCAGGCCGACCGTGACCGACAGTTTGACGGCCAGACCCCCGAGCGAGGTCTCCTTGTACCGCTCGTTCATCTGCTTGGCGGTGTCCCACATCGCCTCGATCACCTCGTCCAGCGAGACGCGGGCGAACGCGGGGTCAGACTGCTCGGCCAGCGTGGCCGCCGCGATGGCCTTGAGGGCCCCCATGGCGTTCCGCTCGATGCAGGGGATCTGGACGAGCCCGCCCACGGGGTCGCAGGTCATGCCGAGGTGGTGCTCCATCGCGATCTCGGCGGCCATGAGCACCTGTGCGGGCGAGGCACCGATCAGTTCGGCCAGCCCGGCGGCCGCCATCGCGCTGGAAACGCCGATCTCCGCCTGGCAGCCGCCCATGGCCGCGCTGATCGTGGCGTTCTGCTTGAACAACGCGCCGATCTGGCCCGCGGTCAGCAGGAAACGCACCACGTCGTCCTCGGTCATCGGCTCGGGCCCGAAGCAGGCCCGGTACATCATCACGGCTGGGATCACGCCGGCCGCCCCGTTGGTCGGTGCGGTGACCACCCGGCCCATGGCCGCGTTCTCCTCGTTGACCGCGATCGCGTAGCAGCTGACCACCCGGACGATCTGGTCGAAGGGCAGGTTCGCGTCGCGGACGGTCTTGATGAGCCGCTCGATGTCCTCGCGCTGGATGTCGGGGACAATGTCCCGGAGGAACGAGGCCGCCCGACGCTTGACGTTCAGCCCGCCGGGAAGCACGCCCTCGATGCGGCAGCCCCGCCGGGCCGATTCGCGCATGGTCTGCCAGATGTGGGCCGCCTGCTCTCGGACCTGTTGCTCCGTGAACCAGGTCAGTTCGTTCGCCATGACCACGCCCGAGACCGGCAGGCCGGTCTCGTGGCAGCAGCGCAGGAGGTCCTTGGCGTGCCGGATCGGGTGGGGCGGCATGGCCCTGCCCCCGATGGCCTCGCCCTCGACCTCGCCCTCCGCGGATACGAAGCCGCCCCCGACCGAGAAGTACGTCCGGACCACCTCCCGATCCGGCAGCACCGCGATGCAGCGCATCGCGTTGGCGTGCTCGGGGTGCCGCTCGTTTCGTAGGAAACGGATGTCCTGCGACGGGTCGAACTCCACCTCGCGACCGTCGAGGCGGATCTGCTTGGAGCCGGCGAGAAAGGTCAGCTTCGGCTCGATGGAGTCGACCGCGATCGTCTCCGGCTCCTCCCCGAGCACCGCCAGACAGATGGCTTTGTCGGTGGCGTGACCGCGGCCGGTCAGGGCGAGACTGCCCAGCAACTCGAACCGGAGGCGAAGCGTTCTGTCGAGATCGCCCGACGCGCCGATCTCGGCCAGAAACCGCTGCACGATCCGCCAGGGGCCGAGCGTGTGCGAACTCGAAGGCCCCACACCCACCTTGAACATGTCGAACGTGCTGATCGTCGGCATCCGGCATCCCTCCGCGGCCTGAAGAGTCTATGGGGCCAGTTCCGGATCGCAAGTTCGAGCGTCGGGTTCGTTCCGCCGATCAGGCCTGAGCGAGCCCGTCGCGCGGGAGGGTGTCGGCGAGCAGGTCGCCCATGGCGCGTTGTTCAGGGGGCCGCCCGATCAACCCTTGCCTGATTTCGATCTCCACGCCGGCGTACCGGTCGGCGGGAAAGAGCGTTCGGAGATGGGTCGTCAGGCCGTCATCGGTTCCCAGGTACGGTTCGTTGAACCGCACCCGCAGGTCGGAGGCCGACCGCTCCAGGTTGGCGCCCCACGCGGTGCAGAGCGAGGCCTCGCTGGGGCGGTCCGGATCGAAGAGCAGGCCGATGTCCATGTGCCGCGGCTTGTTGTCGAGCACGTCGGTGAACGAGTGAGCCCCGAGGTGCAGGACCCGGTCGCCGCGTTGGACGAACGCGTCGATGGTCGACTCCACCGAGCGGCGGTGGGGGACGTAGAAATCGTGGAACACCTCCCGCCGCTGCTCGACCGGCCGATCACGCCCGAACTCACTGAACAGGCCTGGATGGTCGGGCGATCGGTTGGTCTCGATCAGCAGCCGGGTGACCGCGGTGTGGATCAGCGGCGCGGCCAGCCTGGCCGCGAGGCGCATGCCGTATCCCAAAGACCCGATGTCCCATCCCCGGTGCGAGTCGAGCGCACTTGCTCCGTTGACGAACCACCCGGCGTACGGCGCAGGCACTTCGTTGCCGGCGTGCTCGCACGTGACCAGGATCGCGGTGTGCCGCCACGCGGGCTGTTCAGGGCTCACGGAACGCCTCGCCCATCGCCAGGCAATCGCACAGCCGTCCGTAGATCGCCCGGAGGCGTTCGCGATTCGGGTTCGCTCCGGCCGCACGCCGGATCCGTGTCGAAAGCGTGCCGCCCGCCACCAAGCCCGCGACCGCCGTATCACCCGGACAGAGTTGTTCGGCGAGCCGGGCCCAGATCTCCCCGGCGCGGCACTGACCACCCCGAAGACCGAAGGCATCGAGCAGGTCTGGGCTGTGGATCATGGCAAACTCCGCCGAGCGGATCGTGTCCAGGAGCGCGGCGTGCAGGGCTTCTGTGCCCGCCCGCTTCTGGATGGCGTACGCCGACCAGCGTTCTTCCGTCAGCGCCCGGACCGCCGCGCACACGAGGCGCACGACCGCCAGATCCGCGGCCGGGCATTCCTGGATATCGATCACCCGGATCTCGATCGCGCCCCGGTCGAAGCGGGCGATGCAGCCGCGAGCGTTGGCGAACTCGTGGCGAAGCACCCCGGCGGGGTCCAGCGGTGCGAGCTGCTCGTACAGCCGGCCCATGATCTCGTCGTTGTACGCCGCGCGTGAGTACACAGGCTCAGGGATGACCCGCCCGGCCATGAGGGGCACCCTCTTCGAGTTGTTGCGGTACACCTCCAGCCGGTGGTCCGCCAGATCGGACAGTTGGCCGTCCACCGCGGGCGAGCTGGCCGCCAGCGCCGGGATGAGCGGCAGCACCAGGCGGATCGCGGCGTGCAGTCGCCCGAACTCGTCGTCGTTGCCGAACGGCAGATTGATGTGCGTGCTCTGCAGGTTGGCCCAGCCGTGGCCCTTGCACCCGAAGATCCGGTCGTACGCCTGATAAATCTCCGTGTTCTCGTGCGGCCACAGACGCATCTCGCTGTCCGGGTCCATCCACGGGTGCATGCCGGTGGGCATCAGCCGGCATCCCATCGGCTCGAGCATCGCGTTGATGCGGCCGACGTGACTCTGGAACAGGTCGCCGAGGCCGTCGAGCGTGCGAACCGGTCGCGTGGACTTGATCTCCACGATGTGAAGGGCCAGTTCGTTGGACCACGAGACCACGCCGTCCGGCCCGTCGGGCTCGAAGTCCGAGGTGTCGTGCCCGGCCGCGGCGCGAAAGAGGGCGTCGGCGACGGGTCGCACGTCGAGCGTCCGTCTGTCGACGATCATGTACTCGAGTTCAACGCCGTACGCCTCGGAGAGCCCGAGCGGATAGGCGTATCCGGGTCCGGCGGCGGTCATGCTCGAGGTTCCTCGAAGCAGCGCAGGAAATAGTCCATCACCGCCAGGTACAGCCGGTCGCCCAGGACGGCGTCCTCCACGCCCGCGTCGATGTTGGGATTGTCGTTGACCTCGATGACCATCGCCTTGCCGCCGACCACCTTCAGATCGACGCCGTACAGCCCTTCGCCCATGAGCCCCGCGGCCTTGATCGAGAGCTTCAAGACCTCGTCGGGCACGGCCTGCACCGGGACCGTCTGGTAGTCCCCGTACTCCATCTCCTGGCCGACCCGCTGGACGATCTGCCAGTGGCCCGGGGCCATGCCGTAGCGGCAGGCGTAGAGCGGCTTGCCGCCGAGAACCCCCACCCGCCAGTCGTACTCGGTCGGAACGAACTCCTGGGCGATGAGCAGGTCCGATTCCGCGAACAGCTTGCCCAGCCGCTCGTCGAGGCCCTCGTCCGAATCGACCCGCTTGACGCCCAGCGAGAACGCGCTGTCGGGCTGCTTGAGCACGCACGGGAACCCCAGGGATCGGATACCGGCCGCCGCGTTCTCGCTCGAAAGGATCAGCGTCCGTGGTGTCGCCAGCCGGTGGCGGGCCAGCGTCTCCGCGAGGTAGACCTTGTTGGTGCACCGAACGATGGACCGGGGGTCGTCCACGACGACCATCCCCTCGGCGGACGCTCTCCTGGAGAACCGATAGGTGTGGTGGTTGACCTGCGTGGTCTCGCGGATGAACAGGCCGTCGAACTCCGCGATGCGTCCGTAGCTGTCCCTTTCGATCAGTTCGCAGCGGATCCCGAGGGTCTCGCCCGCCTGCACGAAGTTCTTGAGCGCTTGCTCATCGGAGGGGGGCATCTCCTCGGACGAGTTGCGCAGGATCGCCAGATCGAACCGGGTCGGCGGGCTGGCCTTGCCCTTCCGAGGCGACCGCTTGAGGTACCGCTCCGCCTGCTCGATCACGAAGGGGCGGTGGGACTCGGGCACATCGCCGAGCCCGATGACCTTGATGCCGGTCATCCTCCAGCGGCCGTCGCGTTCGAACCGGACCCGCAGCAGCGGGGCGGGGAAAGCGTTGAACACCGCCTGCGCCAGCTTGTCGTGCCCTTCGGCGAGGTTGTGACCGAAATAGATACTCAGGTCGAACTCGTCCGATTTGATCCGTTTGAGGTTCTCCTGGATCAGTTCGTCCAGGTCCTGTGTCGCCACGCGTATGACCGGCGCCAGCTTGAGGTCCTGGATCACCGAGACGGACGGCAGCGGCCTGTGCCCGCGGGCCTCGGCGAGGAGCGAGACGTAGTACCCCGCCGCCTGATACCGGAACGACCTGCACAGATTGAACACCTTGCGTCCGACCCCCTGGGCGTACTCCGGGTCGGAGAGGTACTGGTACGAGGAGACCAGTTCCATGCCCGGGATCTTCAGGGGCCAGCGTTTCGGAGAGTCGACCACCAGCAGGGGCTTCACGAGGGCTTCGTCCTTTTCGGGGCGCGGTCCTTGGCGTCCGCATCGTCCCCGGGTTCGAGTATCAGCAGGTTTGCGTCGTAGGTCAGGACCCCGAGCATAATGGACGGCACGATTCGCGACATGGGCACGGTGTAGTTCCGGGCCGAAAAACCCGGGTTGTCATCGAGCGGATCGGCCACGTGCACCGACCGGGAGCCCGAGTCGTACCCGTGCAGGACCACGAAGTGTCCCTGGGGGAGCCCACGCACGTCGTCCTCGTCGTCGTTGGGCCCGTATTCCCGCGCCGCGCGGTAAAGGTAGGTGGCGCTCAGGCCGGTCAGCACCGGGCGGCCCGCCTTGATATGACCCGAGATCAGCCTGCTGGTCAGATCCTGCAATCGAACGACCCCGCCGAGCCGCCCGAACTCCAGATACGCCTCGGTCGCCGCCTGGAACTTGCGGTCGTCGACCGCCTTGACCTTGGCCTGGGCCTGGAGCTTCTCTGCCAGCACGCCTTGGGGCAGGACGCCGTCTGCGCCGAACCACGTGGGATCGAAAACGGTCAGGTTGAACGTGTACAGGGTCGCACGCAAGCCTCGCTTGAGCGCGTCCACACCGAGGTTGACCGCCAGCGTGCCCTCGCCGGCCCCGTCGTGCCGCAGCGATCTCACCGACCGCACGACGTCGGAGAGACTCGCGTCCATGCCCCAGTATCGGTACACGGCGTGCAGACAGGTCGGCCCGCAGGTGACGTCGTCCGGCTGCCGATGGATCTCGACCGAAAGAACGCCCGTTTGATCCGATTTGGCGCGTCCGCCCGGCCCTTGGCCCATCCCGTCGCTCCAATCAGTCCGCAGGCGGGCGGGCACCACGGCCCCCCGATCCAAAGCAGGCCACGGATTCTAAGGACCCCGATGCCGAATCAAGTCCCGCGGCTCTGGGTTTGCGGAAAGCGTCAAGAACCGACGGTTTGACCCGTCCCCGCCCCCGTCCATAAACAAACGGGAGTCCCGAGGGGACTCCCGTTGTGAACCCGGGCACGCAATGTCCTCCCCGACACTGCACCACCCGAGCGTGTTCCAAGTTTCGGGAGTTCTCTACGCGGGTGGCGTCACCCCGGTTTTGTTCCTCCTCAGTGATAAACGATAAACCGGCGTCCGCCATACGCGACTTCTGAGGAATTCTTTGACCCGGGTACCGCGCGGGGTGCCGCGGGGAATCCCCAGTCTCTGTGGGTGTCCCGTTGTTCCCAACGGGCAAAGCACCCTTCCAAGGGCGTGCGGCGTGCTGCGGGGGATATACTCCCCCCGAGATCGGCATGAACTCCCCCCACGCACAGGACAGTCTGCTCGAGCGGGCTCAAGCGGGCGACATCGACGCGCTGGTCGAACTCCTCGAGGAGTTGGGCGGCAACGTCCGCGCGATCATCGAGCCCAAGATCGGTCGCAAGCACCGGTCGATGCTCTCCGCCGACGACGTGATGCAAGTGACGTACATGGAGTGCCTTGCGCGTTTCGGCAGCTTCCACGGCGGGGGGGCACGGGGGTTCCTCGCCTGGCTGATCCGGATCGCCGAGAACAACCTGATCGATGCCGTCCGGGGGCTGGAAGCCGCCAAGCGACCCAATCCGGGCAAGCGGATCGGCATCCGCAGCCCGCACGATTCGATGATCGCGATGGTCGAGGCCCTGGGCATGACCGCAAACACCCCCTCAGTCGACGCGGCCAAGGGCGAGGTCATCTCCACCATCCACAAGGCGCTCGAACGACTGCCGGAGGACTACGCCCGCGTCATCTGTATGTACGACCTCCAGGGCCGCTCGATCGAGGAGATGGTCCAGGAGCTCGGGCGCAGCAAGGGCGCGGTGTACATGCTCCGCGCGCGAGCCCACGAGCACCTCAGAGACCTCCTCGGGTCCGAATCGAAATATTTTACAAAAGTTGAATGAGCCGGTAGATTGGCGTGACCCCGCTCGCGATCCCTCGCTCTGAGAACAAGAGATGCGCCAAACCCCCGGTCCAACCCCCGATGCCCAATCGCCCGAACAGGGCGACAAACGCCCCCAATCGAGGGAAAGGGCCCTGATCATCGCCGCGTTGAACCAGCTTGATCGCGCCTCGACCTGGACTTCTCAGATCACTTCGTTCACGGATGCGCCCACGATCGCGTCGACATCGGACACCGACCCGATCTCGGCGGACGCGCCGACGGTCGCGGACCCGTCCGTCCACAGCGAGCCCGCGTCCACGGACCTGCCCGGCAGGGACGCCTTCCCGGGGTACGACATCCTCCGGGAGATCCACCGGGGCGGGCAGGGCGTGGTCTACCTGGCCACCCAGCTGAACACGAAGCGACGCGTGGCGGTCAAGGTGATGCACGGCGGGGCGACCCTGGGCAGCTCGGGTCGCGTCCGGTTCGAGCGCGAAGTCCAGCTGCTGGGCCAGCTCAACCATTCCAACATCGTCAAGCTGCACGACTCGGGCGTGACCTCGGACGGCAGTTTCTTCTACGTGATGGACTACGTGTCCGGCCGGGCGCTGGACGAGGTGCTCCGCGAACACCGGCGCAAGCTCCGCGATCCGAAATCGCTGAGCAAATCCCGCTCGCGGAGCCGCGCCGACGGCATCGAGGACATCCAGTCCACCCTGGTCTTTTTCGCCAAGATCTGCGACGGTGTGAACGCTGCGCACCTCAAGGGCGTCATCCACCGCGACATCAAGCCCGCAAACGTGCGTGTCGATCAGAGCGGCGAACCCGTCCTGGTCGATTTCGGGCTGGCCAAGGTCACCGCGGGCGTGGAGACGGACCTGGACCCCTCCAACCCCATGACCATGACCGGTCAGTTTGTCGGCTCGCTGCCGTGGGCCAGCCCCGAGCAGGCGGTCGGATCGGGGGACGCGATCGACCTCCGCTCGGACGTGTACTCGCTGGGCGTCATGCTCTACCAGATGCTCACCGGAGGCGAGTTCCCCTACCCCGTCATCGGGAACATGCGCGACGTGCTGGACAACATCCAGCGGGCCGATCCGGCCCGCCCGAGCACGGTCCGCAAGCAGATCAACGACGAGGTCGAGACCATCGTCCTCAAGGCCCTCGCCAAGGAGAAAGAACGCCGCTACCAGAGCGCCGGCGAGCTGGCCAGGGACATCCGGCGGTACATCAACGGCGAGCCGATCGAGGCGAAACGCGACGCTGGCTGGTACGTCATCCGCAAGACCCTCAACCGCCACAAGTTTGCCATGTCGTTCGCGGCCACCGTCGCGATCCTCGTGACCGGCTCGGCGATCGGGATGACGGGCATGTGGCGTCAGGCCGAGGGCGCCCGCGCGGTGGCGGTCACCGAGCGGGACCGCGCCGAGGAGAACCTCGCGGCGGTCCGCGACCTCTCCCAGGCGTTCCTGTACGATTTCAACGACTCGATCGCCAACCTCCGCGGCGCCAACCGGGCCCGCGAGATCGTGCTGAACAAGGCGCTGGAATACCTGGGCATGCTCGCCGCCCAGAACGATCAGGACCCGGACGACCTCAACGCTCTCGCCGACGCCCACGAGCGGGTGGGCGACCTGTACGGCGCGATCTACGCCGCCAACACCGGCACCACGGAACAGGCCATTTTTCACTACAACGCGGCCCTCCAGATCCGCACCGGCCTTGTCGCCGATTATCCCGGCGACCCGGCCTACAAATCCAGCCTGGCCCGCACGTGGGAGCGGGTGGGCGAGTCCCGCTTCAAGCAAGAGGACTTCTCCGGAGCACTCGACGCATACACGGCGGGCATCGAGATGGCCACGCAGGCCCAAGACACCCCGGCCAGGCTGTCGATCCTGACCCGGGCCGCCGACGCCCACAAGCGCATGGCCGTGGACGTCGCCGACAATCCGCCGCTGTTCGATCAGCGGACCAGCATGGCCATGAGCATGTACGACCAGGCCAGTGACGGTTGGTCGCAGATCACTTCGCCCGAAGCGCCCCGCCGCCGTGCCATCCTGCTCAGCAAAGCCGCGCAGGTACTCCTGCTCCGCGGCAAGGTCGCGGAGGAGCATCGCGCCGATCCGGCCTCCGCCCAGGACCTCAACCGCCTCGGCAACGATCTGGTCCGCGAGGCGATCGCTCGCTTTGAGCAACTCTACGCGCAGAACCCCGCGGACTACCTGCTCGCCCGGGATCTGTGGGTCGTGCGCCACTACTACGCCCAGTCCCGTTTCGACGCCGCGACCGCGCACGACTCGATGGACCAGCCGGACCTGGCGCTGCAGGCACGCGGCGAAGCGCTCGAGCAGTTCCTCCTCCTCCGCGATCTGGCCGAATCGCTGGCGATGGACCAGTCAAACCTCGAGGCTCAGCGCGATCTGGCCACGACCATGAACAAGCTCGGCAACACGCTCCGCGAACTCGGGCGTCTGGACGAAGCGCGTGACGTGTTCGCGGCCAACGTGGCCCGGTGGCAGTCGCTCTACCAGAGCGACCCGGTCGAGCGGCACCTGCGCGATCTGGGCGTCGGGCAGTACAAAGTCGCCGAGGTCGACGAGCGGGCGGCGCTGCTCGCAAGCACCCGGGCCGAGCGGTTGGCGATGCTCCGGCTCTCACGGTCCGGCTACGAGTCCGCGCTGGAGACATTCCGCCAGTACGGCGATCGCGGCGGGCCCGCCGAGGGGATCTCCGAAACCGTGCGCGGCTGCATCTCCAGGGTGGATGAACACCTGGACGAGGGATAAGTATCAGTTTTTCTCGGCGTTCCCGTGCTCATCGCACGTCAGAGCCCGCTAGCGGCCGATAACATCCCGCGAGTGCCCGTGGCTTCTCCGGATTTCCCTGCTGCCTATGGACTTTGGTAGGCTCTTTAGGGGATACTTCCCCCAGAGAGAAGGAGAAGACTCGATGCAAGCGAAGCACACGGCAGCGATCGTGGGGGCCTTGGTGTCCCTTTCAGGCACGGCCCACGGAGGTGAGGTCGGTGGCACGATCGACTCGAACTGGAACCAGGGGTTTTCCGGGTTGTGGTCGAACCCGCAGGCGTGGGACCCGTTCGGGGTTCCCAACAACTTCCCGCCCCAACAGATCTTCTACAACGCGACGATCGACCGGGTGTCCAAGCCGTATCAGGTCTTCCTGGACATCGACGTGGAACTCCAGAACTTCACGCTCGACTTCGCCGATGCGACCCTGGATCTCGCGTTTTCGAGCATGACGGTCAACGAGAACTTCAGCCTGCTCAGCGGCACCATCAAACGCACCCCGGGAAAAAAGGAACCGCCCGAAACGGTGGTCAACGGGGTCTTGCGCCTGTCGGACGGGGCGCTCATGGGCGCCGGGACGATCATCTCGAACGGCTCGATCATCTTCGGCGCCGGAGGCGGCGAGGGAGAAAACCGCAACGTCGACATCTGCAACACCGGCGTCGATCACCGGGGCACGGGCAGCATCCGCATGGACGGGGGCACGGACATCCAGTTCAATGAGGGTGGCTCGCTGACCAACAACGCCGACGCCTCGATCGATATCGGTGAAACCGGCGGCGTGGATATCAGCGGCGACGGCAGCGGGACGATCGATAATCAGGGCGAGCTCCGCAACATCGGGGGCACCAGCCGCGGAGTCGGGAAGCTCGAGGTCACTTCGATCAGCGGGGTCAACTTCTTCAACAACGGCACCGTGACCGTGTTCAGCAGCGAGCTCCGCCTCCAGCCGACCAACCCGCTCACGGGCAAGGGCGCGCTGGTCGACGGTGTCTGGAACGTCAACTTCGGCAACCTCAACTTTGTCGACTCCCCGATCGGGGCGCTCGGCACCGAAGTGAACATCTTCGGATCCGACTCACAGTTCAATGCCATTAATGCACTCACCCAGATCCTCAGCGAGGGCAAGTTCCAGATCGCCAGCGGCAAGAACTTCGTGGTGGGCCAATCGCTGTTCAACGGCGGGGAAATCAAGGTTGGTTCCGGTTCGACCTTCGACTCGACCAGCGGCCTCGACAACCTCAAGGGCAACTCGCTGCTCGGCGGGAAGTTCGTCGTCGCGGGATCCTTCCTCTCCGGCACTGAGGGCGGTTCCGGGATCTACTTCCTCGGTTCGGACGTCACGCTCGACGGGCCCGACTCCGTGTTCACCGGCATCGAAGCACTCGGCGAGATCGGCGGCGGTGGACGGCTGGCCCTCGAGGGCGGCCGGACGTTCTCGACGTTCGGAGATCTGAACGTCAATGACGGCGGCACCGTCCGTGTCGGCGCCGGTTCGTCGCTGACCGTAAACGGCAACCTGAACAACAACGATCCCGGTGGTCTCTTCAGTGACGGTGTGTTCGACATCGAGGGCACGTTCTCGGCGCAGAACCTCAACATCGTCGAGATCTCCAACGAGATCATCCTGGACGGCCCGGACTCCGTGCTGCTCAACGGTCTCGGGGAAGACGCGCTGAGCCAGCTCGAGCGGATCACCGAGACCGGCATCCTGCGGCTCCGCAACGGCCGGACGATCGAAGATCTCGAGGACCTGATCGTCGACGGCATCCTCTGCATCGACGGCGTCACGGCGCCGGAACGCGGACTGCCGCTCATGGATCGCGGTTTCGGCTTCGTCGGCGCGCTCGTCACGGATACGGCGAGCTTCGGCGCCGATTCCACGCTTGAGTTCATCATCAACGGCGACTCGCCGGACGAGCACGGCCAGCTCTACGCATGGGATTCCGTCGACGTCACGCCCGGGGCCAAGATCCAGCTCATGATCGGCGAGGACGCAACGCTCGACGTCGGCGACGTGGTTTTCCTCGTTCAGACCGACCTGATGACGGGCACCTTCGAGGTTGTGGCGCCCGAGGGGGCGGATCCCGACGTCGTGCTCGGATTCGAAGTCGATCAGTCCGAGGACGGGGTCTCCGCCCGGGTCGTCTCGCTCAGCTGCCCGGCTGATCTCGCCCCGCCCACCGGCGTGCTGAACTTCTTCGACATCGCCCAGTTCATCCAGGACTTCCTCGATCAGGGACCGACGGGCGACTTCAACGGCGACGGGCAGTACGACTTCTTCGATGTCTCGGAGTTCGTGGTCTCGTTCGGCCGCGGCTGCCCCTGACCTGTACCGGTCTCACCTTTGCCCGCTCATCCACCGACACCCCGGCCCTGCCGGGGTGTTTTTCATAGAGCCTCGGGCACCACGCTCGATGCGCGGCCGCCGTCCGCTCGGTGAGGCGGGATCCAGTCGAATCGCGCCCGGGCCGGGCCGCGTGCGGAACAGATTGCCGGTATTATCCGTCCCCATGGACGGGACACCCCTCACTCTCGCGGCAGGACCGGGCGGCGGCATCGGCGTCGCCATCGGCCTCATCGTGCTGCTGGGCGTGGGGGCCCAATGGATCGCGTGGCGACTCAAGCTCCCCTCCATCCTGCTGCTCCTGCTCTTCGGCATCATCGCGGGGCCGGTGCTCCGGGCGGTGCTTCCCGAAGGGCACCTGCTCGCGATCGACCCGGACTCGATCCTCGGGGCGGACCTCCTGCTCGCCCTGGCCGGTCTGGCCGTCGGATTGATCCTCTACGAGGGCGGCCTGACGCTCAACTTCAGGGAGCTCAAGAACAGCTGGAAACCGGTCGCCCTGCTCGTCACCGTCGGCGGCACCGTGACGGGGATTCTCGCCGGGCTGGCGGCCAAGTTCATCTTCGGGCTCTCCACGCCCATCGCGATCCAGCTCGGCGCCGTGCTCATCGTGACCGGGCCGACGGTGGTCGGCCCGATGCTCAACCACATCCGTCCGGCGGGCGCAACGGGCCTGATCCTCAAGTGGGAGGGGATCGTCATCGATCCCATCGGCGTGGGCGTTGCGGTGCTCGTCTTCGAGGCGATCGCCCTGGGCCCGGAGATGAGAACCTTCTCCGGCGTCATGGAGGCTCTGACCATCACGGTGGTCGTCGGCACGAGCTTCGGCCTGCTGGCCGCGTTCGTGCTGCGCGAAGTCATCAGCCGGTTCTGGGTGCCCGATTCGCTCCAGAACCCCGTTTCGTTGATGCTCGTGGTGGCGACCTTCACCGCGTCCAACCAGTTCCAGCAAGAGTCCGGCCTGCTCGCCACCACAGTGATGGGGGTGGTGCTGGCCAATCAGAAAAAGGTCGACGTCCACCACATCCTCGAGTTCAAGGAGAACCTGCGGGTCCTCCTCATCGCCCTGCTGTTCATTATCCTGGCCGCCCGCCTTCAACTCGACGACCTGCTCGCGCTGGACCCGTGGGCGGTGCTCGGGTTCCTGGCCGTGCTCATCCTGGTGGTCCGTCCGGTGTCGGTGTTCATCGCGACGATCGGCACAGGCCTGAGGATTAAAGAGCGTTTGTTCCTCTCCTGGGTCGCTCCCCGGGGCATCGTGGCGGCCGCCGGAGCGTCGGTCTTCGCCCTGGGCCTGGAGAAGGCCGGGATCGCGGGGGCCGAGAAACTCGTCCCGCTCACGTTCACGGTGATCATCGGGACGGTGGCGTTCTACGGCCTGACCGCCGCGTGGGGGGCGCGACTGCTCGGGATCTCCGACCAGAACCCGCAGGGCGTGCTGTTCGTCGGCGCCCCCCGATGGGTCCGCCAGCTGGCGCTCGCGTTGCACGACCAGGGTGTCCGCGTCCTCCTGGTCGATACCAACCGGTCCAACATCAGCGCCGCCCGCATGGACGGCCTGCCCGCCCAGCAGACCAATGTCCTGACCGTCAACGAACTGTCCGAGATCGATCTCCGGGGCATCGGCCGGGTGCTCGCGGTCACGCCCAACGACGAGGTCAACATCCTCATCCTGCAGCGGTTCAAGGGCTACTTCGACACCGCCGGCCTGTACCACATCGTGCCCAAAGCGGCCGCCAAGAAGGAGGGCGAGCGCTCGGACCGGCGGTTCAGGCAGCTCTTTGACGCGACGGCCAACCACCAACTGATCGAGTCCCGGCTTGCGGCCGGCTGGGTCTTCAAGCGCACGACGCTCTCGTCCGAGTTCACGTATCGAGAGTTCCGCTCGCTCTACGGGCCGACGATGGTCCCGGTCGGCGCGGTCTCGCCGTCGGGCAACCTGACCATCGCCACGACGGGGCGCCCGTTCGCCCCCTCGCCCGGCGATACGGTCATCGCGATCGTCAACCCGGAAGAGCTGCTGATGAGCCCGCTCGGCCTCGATGACGACGAAGAAGACGCGGACGGCGAGCCCGATGGGGCCGCCCCGAAGGCCTGATCACGCTCCGCACCCGATGGGCCGGACGCTCCGAGCCGTCAGCGTTCGAACTCGCCGATCTGTCCGGTCGGGGTGCTGGCCCAGTGCATCTTGCCGAGCAGCGTCCGCCAGTAGCTCACCCGCGGGTCGGACACGAACCGTACCCGGCGGGACCCCGGGCGGATGCGGACGCGGTCGCCCTCGCCGAGGCGGTGGTGTCCCTGCCCGTCGATCAACAGCGTGGTGCCCGCCTCTTCGGTGGCATTGACCGATCGGACGACGATGTCCACCGGGATGTCCGCGTGCAGCACGATGGGCCGGAAACTGAGCGAGTGGGCCGCGATCGGCGTGATCACGCACGCGTCCACGCCGGGGGCGACGATGGGACCGCCGGCCGAGATGTTGTAGGCGGTGGACCCGAGCGGCGTGGACAGGATCAGCCCGTCTCCGGACACGGTCGGCCCGGGCTGGCCGTCGATGGCCAGGTCCAGCGTGATCATCCGGTACGGGGGGCCCGCGGTGACCACCAGCTCGTTGATCGCCGTTGCCCGGTAGAGCACCGAGCCGTCGGCGCCCACGACCTCGCCGTCGAGGGTCCGGTGCTCGTGGGTGTGCAGCGGAGCGTCGCCGAGCAGATCCGCCGCGGCCGCGCGGAAGGCGGCCACCTCGTACCCGGCCATGAAGCCCACCTTGCCCGTGTTGATGCCCAGCAGCGGGACGCCGAGTTCGAGCGTCGCCCGGGACGCGGAGAGGATCGTGCCGTCACCCCCGAGCACGACGATCAGGTCGGGCCGCCCCTGGGTCGCGGATCCGATCCGACCACCAAGAATCGCACCGGATAGTTCGGCCGAGTCGATCGACGCGATCAATCGCCCGTGGCGCTCGATGAGCGTGCGGACCTCCGAGGCGGCCTCGACCGCCCGGGTCTTTCGGGAGTTGACGACAAGCAGGACGGATCGTGGCATCGCACCCATGGTAGGGACAAAGGGCCCGCGGCCGATCAGACCACGCCGCTCTTCTGTGCGCCTTGGGATGACCGGGTGCGGGTCGGCACGAACCGTTCGTGGCGGTCGGGGTCTGCGGCGTGCCGGATCATCCGGGCGATGCCCGTGGCGTCAAGGCCCACCTCGGCCAGCTGGAGCTTGCGGGAGTCCTGCATGATCCAGTGGTCGGGAATGCCGTGGCGGACGACCCGGGACGTGTCCAGCCCCATCTCCTGGGCGGCCTCGATGACCGCCGTGCCGAACCCGCCCACCACGGTGTGGTCCTCGAGCGTCAGGATCGGGATCCCCCGCTTGAGAAGGCCGCGGATCAGTCCGGCATCCACCGGCTTGGCGAAGCGGGCGTCCCAGACCGCGACGCGGTAGTCCGAGCCGAGTTGGTCGCACGCCTCCATCGCGGCGATGGCAGGCGTTCCGAAGGCGAGCACGGCAACGTCGGGGCGTTCGGCATCAAGATCGGCGAAGCGGTCGGTCAGCAGGCGAGCCTTGCCTACTTCGAAGGCCGGGCACTCCCGGTCCAGGAACCGCTGGGACACGTCATCCCGCGGGTAGCGGACCGAGCTGAGGCCGCCCTCCCACGAGCGCATGAACTCCAAGGCCGCTCTGAGGCTCGGCTCGTCGATCGCCGCTGTCAGCACCGCGTCGGGCAGCGTGCGGAGGAT
Source organism: uncultured Phycisphaerales bacterium (assembly GCA_963975575.1). Taxonomy (GTDB): domain Bacteria; phylum Planctomycetota; class Phycisphaerae; order Phycisphaerales; family UBA1924; genus UBA6054. The sequence continues at coordinate 1,254,029 of CAXBHL010000001.1, forward strand.
CGCCACGTCACAGAACCCGTGGTGCACCGCGCCGTCGCCGCCGACAAGCCCGGCCCGGTCGAGGCACAGGCGGACGGACAGCCCCTGCAGCGAGACTTCCTGGAACGCCTGATCGAAGGCCCGCTGCACGAAGGTCGAATACACAGCGAAGAACGGCTTGAGCCCGGTCTTGGCCATGCCCGCCATCATGTCCATGGCGTGGCTCTCGCAGATGCCCGTGTCGAAGCTCCGCTCGGGGAACTTCTCGATCGCCTTGACCACGCCGGTGCCATCGGGCATGGCGGCCGTGGCGGAAACGACCCGCTTGTCCCGCTCCATGAGGTCCGCCAGCGCCTCGCCGAACGCGGCGGTGAACGAACGCCCGCCCGACTTCATCTCGACGCGGCATCCGAGTTGTTCGGTCCGCTCCACACGGAAAGCCTTGGGCGAGTGGAATCTCGTCGCGTCGTTTTCGGCGATGTCCAGGCCCTTTCCCTTGATGGTCTTGACGTGCAGCACCATCGGTCGGTCCAGGTCGCGGGCCTCGCTGAGGAACTCGATCAGCGTGGGCAGGTCGTGCCCGTCGATCGGGCCGACGGTCAGCAGGCCGAACTTCTCAAACCAGGAGTCCTCGGCGATGGCCGCCTTGGTCATCTCGCCCATGCGGTGGTAGGCCTCGCGGAGCATCCCGCCACCGGGCACGTGCCGGAGCAGCTCCTTGGCGCCCCGCTTGAAATCGCTGTAGGTGTGACTGACCCGGACGCGATCGAAGTACTGGGCCATCGCGCCCTGCGGCTTGGAGATGCTCATCCCGTTGTCGTTGAGGACCACCAGGAACTGCCGCTTGAGCACGCCCGCCCCGTTGAGCCCTTCCATCGCCACACCGTTGACGATCGAGGCGTCGCCGATGATGGTGGCGACGCGCCGGCCGTCCGGGCACGACACCGGGTCGTACCCATCCCCGTTGATGGTGTCGCCGCGGGCCATGCCCACCGCGGTGGAGATCCCGGTGCCGGCATGGCCGACGCGGAACAGGTCGTACCGCGACTCGCTCGGTTCGGGGAACCCGGCCATGCCCTGGCGGGTGCGGAGTTTGGAAAGTAGCGGGTACCGCCCGGTGATCAGCTTGTGCGGGTAGCACTGGTGACCGACATCGAAGAGCAGCCGGTCGAACCCGAAGTCGAACACCCGGTGCATCGCGAGCGTGAGCTCAACCACGCCCAGGTTGGGCGCAAGGTGCCCGCCCGTCTCGGAGACCTGCTCGATGATCGCCTGGCGGATCTCCCCGGCCAGCTGCTGGAGCTGGTCCACGCTGAGTTCGCGGAGGTCTTGGGGGCCGGTCAGGGATTCGAGGAGCTTCATTTCACCACCGGATTCGGGTTCTCTCGTAGGTCCGATGCGATTCTAAGCGGTCTGGGCGGGCCCTGCCGGAGTACGCCCCGGTGTCGGCCGAGTTCGATCAGATGCACGAACGCCGCCCGGACTACCCCTTACCGGTCTCTTTGGGCCATCGCCCGGCTCAGTTCCAGCAGCGGACGGGCCGCAACCCCGAGGGGGGCCAGCGCGGCCTCGGCGTCCGCCTCCAGCCGCTCGATCTCTCTCCGGGAGCCTTCCACGCCCAAAACCAGCGGATAGGTCAGTTTGCCCGCCTCGGCGTCCTTGCCGGTCGCCTTGCCCACCGTTTCGGCCGAGCCGGTCACGTCGAGCACGTCATCCACGATCTGAAAGATCAGGCCCAGGTCGTCCGCGAATCGGGTGATCGCCCGCAGGTGGTCCGATTCGGAAGCGGAACCGGCCCCCAGCACCGCCCCCATTCGGCAGGCCGCCCGGATCAACGCTCCGGTTTTGTTGCGGTGGATCAGTTCCAGTCTCTGGCGGTCGTCCAGCCCGTCGGGCATGCCGCCGAGCGTGTCGTACACCTGCCCGGCGATCATCGCGCGGGTGCCGTCGCCGAGCTCGCGGACCAGCCGGATCCGAAGCCCCGGATCGATGGCCTCCCCGGCCCCCCACAGGGCCTCGTACGCCAGCGTGAGCATCGCATCACCCGCCAGGATGGCCATGGCCTCCCCGGCGTGCCGGTGCAGGGTGGGCCGGCCGCGTCGCAGGTCGTCGTCGTCGAGTGCGGGCAGATCATCGTGCACCAGGCTGAACGCGTGGATCAGCTCGACCGCGATCCCGCCCGGAAGCGACGACTCGCCCCGGCCGCCCACCGCCTCGGCGCAGCGCCACGCGAGCGTGGGACGCAGACGCTTGCCCCCCCCGAGCAGCGCGTAGGCGATGGCCCCGCGGAGGTTGTCCGGGAGGTCGCTCGAGCCGGCGAAGTCGGCCAGCGCCCGGTCGATCCGTTCGATGATCGCCTTGTGCTCCATCGCCCGATCGTACCCCCGCCGCCCTGGGCACCCTGCCGCGTGCGCCCGGGTCCCGTATCATCCGCCCGTGTTCGAACAGGCGCTGACCATCTTCCGTGCCGGCGGCTGGGTCATGTACCCGCTGCTCGCCCTCTCCGTGCTCGCGGTGACGCTCGTGGTCGAGCGGTCGCTGTGGTGGTCGATGAACCTGGGGACGGGCAAGCGGTTCGCTCTCTACGTCGCCGATCTGGCCGGCGGGAGCGCCGGGCTGCGTCGGGCGGCCGAGCGTGCCCGCAAGGACCGCACCCCGCTCGGTGCGATCATCCGCATCCTGGCCGCCTCCGACGCGCCGCCCAGCGACGGGGCCGCGCTGGCGGCCATCGAGTCCCTGCGCCCGCCTATCGAGCGATCTTCGGCGGCCCTGGGCGTGATCATCGCCGCGGCGCCGATGCTGGGGATTCTCGGCACGGTCACCGGGATCATCCAGAGCTTCGATCTGCTGGGCAACGCGCAGTCGGTGACGGATCCGGTGGGGGTCGCCGGCGGAATCGCCGAAGCCCTCTACACCACCGCGTTCGGCCTGACAATCGCGCTGATCGCCGTGTTCCCCCACGCGTTCTTCCGGGCCAAGTCCGAACGCATGCTCGCCCGGCTCGAGTCCCTCGCGGGCGCCGTCGTCGATGCCAAGCCGGCGTCGGGCGGCTAACGCCCCGCGTCCTGGCCGATCACCAGTTCGTAAATCTCGTCGGGCGTCTCGGCGGCGTAGATCTTCTCGCGGAACGACTCGCTGGACATCAGCCGGCTGACGCGGGCCAACGCCTGGATGTGATCGCTGGTGCGGTCCGGCGGCGAGGCCAGCAGCACCACCAGCTTGACCGGCTGGTTGTCGATCGCCTCGAAGTCCAGCGGCTGGTCGGGCTTGCCGATCGCCATCGCCAGGCCCTTCATGCCGGCGTTCTTCCCGTGCGGGATCGCCAGCCCGTGCCCGATACCGGTCGTGCGGGTCTGCTCCCGCGTCCAGACCGCTTCCTTGAGGCCGGCGGGGTCGCTGACCTTCCCCGCGGCGGTCAGCACGTCCACCAGCTCGCCGATCACCGCCTGCTTTTCCGTTCCCTGCAAGGGAGAACGGACACACTCGACGGAAAGGATCTCGCTCAACTGCATCGCACCGTCCTGGGATCGACGCCCGTCCCCCTCCGGGTTCACACGCCCGGACCGAGGTGGCAATCCTACCCCGCCGCCCGGTCCCCCGGAAACCGCGGCCGCCGGTCACCGCGGGCGACGCATCTCCACGGCGTACGAAGCGTCCCGGTACATGGTCGCCGGGTCGCCCGGTTCGCCCTCCGGCAGCACCGCCCGCTCCCGTTCGATCGAGAGCCCGAGCGTCCGGGCGGCCCACTCCGCTTGCTCCAGATTCTCCTCCCGCTCGAGGCTGCAGGTTGAATAGACCAGCCGCCCGCCCGGACGCACCATCGACGCCGCGGTCTGCAGGATCTCACGCTGCGTCGCGATGAGCCGCTTCATCGCGTCCGACCGGACCCGGTAGCGGGCTTCTGTGCGACGCGCCAGCACCCCCGAGTTCGAGCAGGGCACGTCGGTGAGCACCAGATCGGCCCAGCCGTCGCCCCGCGGCGTCAGGTCATCCCCGTGAACAACCTCGACGCGGGGTTCGTCCGCGAACACCTCCGCCATGACCCTCAGGCGGGCGTCGTCGATCTCCGACGCGATGATCCCGGCCCGCGGAAACACCCGCAGCAACTGGCGGGTTTTGGTCCCCCGCCCGGCGCACAGGTCCACCACAACGGCTTCATCCTCGTCCGCGAGGCCCGAAACGACCTCGGAGGCCGCCGGGTCCTGCACCCAGACGCCCGGGTGGCGTCGCAACGCCTCGCCCAACTCGGCACGCTCGCCGGTGAACACCGCGTGATCGGCCTGCTCGTGGGGCACGAAACGAGCGTCGTCTGCGATGGCGTCCGCCCCGGCGACGAAACAGACGGTGGGGGGGTGGACCAGCGTGTGCAGAGCCAGCGCGGTCAGATCCGCCCCGGAGTGAGACCAAGACTTCAGGAGGGCGCCGGGCAGTGAGGCGGCGATCACGAGGCGATACTCGGGGTCCTCCGGCAGCAGAACACCCCGGAGCGTGATCGCGCCGCCGTCCGAAAGCGGGATCGCGTCCCGACGGTCGTCCCACGCCCCCACGCGTTCGCCGCGGGCCTCAACGACCCGGCGAAGGATGGCGTTGACCATGCCCGCGGCTTTCGGGCGGATTCGGTGTTTGGCCCATTCGACGGTCTCGTCGATGGCCGCGTGGTCAGGGATCCGGTCGAGCAGGAGGATCTGCGCCGCGCCGCCCACGAGGGCGGCCTGCATGCCCGGCTCCGTGTCGCGGACGTCCCGCCCTCCCGCCATCTCGAGAATGTACGAAAGCGTGATCCAACGGCGCAGGGACGCATCGACGAGCATGTGCGCCAGCGCCGCGTCCCGGGGGGCCATCCCGTCGGTGTCCGGCTCGGCCGGCAACAGGTCGGGCATCCGCCCGGCGTGCTCGGCCAGCACGCGAAGCGCCGCGTCCCGGGCGTTGACCACGCGGACCGGCGGGCGGGACTCTGATTGGTTGCGAACGCCGCGCATCCCCTACGGTACGCCGCCGAAGGAACGCCCAATGCCCGATCGCGACGTCCAGCCAGAATCGCGTCCCCCCCGGCGCGGGATCCTCTCGGGCCTGCGGATCCGCAAGAAGCTGATCGTTCTCCACACGTCCTTTTCGCTGGTGCTGGCCGTGCTGCTCATCGTGGCGCTCCGTCCGGCGCTGACCAAGGTCATCATCCGGGGCGAGCAGGCGCAGGCGGCCATGGCGCTGGACCTGCTCGGTCCGGTGGACGGGCTCGGCTCGGACCCGGAGTCCACGCGCGCGTCCGACGGGCCCGGGCGGGTGGTGGTCCGGGTCGGCACGGCCACGGAAGTGGGGCTGAACGAGAGCCAGGCCGCCCGGGCTGCGGAGATCGCACCCGAGCCGGTGCTGCTCACGGAGTCCCGCGATGGGGCGGGCATCGCGGTGCTGGCACGCCGGGGCGTCTACGCCGTCGTAAGGGCCCGCAACACCCCGGCCCGGGCGGCCGTCAACCTCGTCTACGCGCTCCTGATCGTCTCCCTGCTCGCCGGCTACGCGTTCGTTGCCGGCGCGCTCGAGGCGCTCGTCCTGCCCCGCCACGTGTACTCGCCGATCCGGGCGATGCTCGACGCCGACGAGGCCGTGCGCCGCGGCGACCGCTTGGCCGAGCAGATCCCCGAGTCGCTCATCCCGGCGGACGAACTCGGCGAGATTATGCGGTCCCGCAACGAATCCGTGGCGGCCCTGCGTCACCACGAGGATGAACTGGCGACCGCGCTGCGCCGGCTGGAAGAGACCGCGACGGACCTGCGCAAGAAGAACCACCTGCTCGAGGCCGCCCGCCGGAACCTGGAGGGCGCCGACCGGCTGGCGTCCCTGGGCATGATGTCCGCGGGCATCGCGCACGAGCTGAATACCCCGCTGGCGGTGGTCAAGGGCCTGGTGGACAAGCTCGCCGAGGGCCAGGACCTGACCCCGCCCGAGCGGGCGCTGCTGGCCCGGGTGGTCGCCCGGCTCGAGAAGCTTTCGGAAGGGCTGCTCGACTTTGCCCGCGTGCGCCCGCCGAGGCTGGAGACCGCCGAACTGCGGACCATCGTCGCCGAGGCCTGGACCCTGGTCCGCCTGGACCGCACCCTGGTGGCGCCCGGGTTCTCCGTCGAACTGACCAACTCCGTCCCGGAGCCGATCCGGCTCCGCTGCGATGCCGACCGCCTGATCCAGGTGTTCGTCAACCTCATCCGCAACGCGATCGGTGTCATGCGGGACGCGGCGACCAACCCGGGGCGGGTGGTCATCCGGGCCCAACCCATCATCCGCGAGGGCGAGGATTGGATCGTGGTCACGGTGGCCGACAACGGGCCGGGCATCGCCCCCGAGGTCATCGGGCGGCTCTTCGAGCCGTTCTATTCGACCAGGCTCGACGCCCACGGCACGGGTCTGGGCCTGGCGGTGTCCAAGGGCATCGTGCACGAGCACGGCGGGGTGCTGCTGGCCCGCAACGCGTCCGAGGACGACCGCGGGGCGGACCCCAAGGTGACGGGCGCGGTCTTCGAGATCCTCCTGCCCACGGATCCCGCGGGCCTGTTCGGGGATATCGAGTAAGATGGAGCGGATGAGCAACGCCACCGATCCGATCACGGACGCCCCGCCGCTGAACATCGTCGCGCTCGACGACGACGCAGACTTTCGCGAATACCTGCAGGGACTGCTCGAGGCCGAGGGGCACGCGGTCCGGACCGTGGGCACCCCGGACGCCCTCTACGCGACGTGCGCGGAAGACCAGCCGGAGATCATCCTGCTGGACATCAAGATGGGCAACCACTCCGGCGAGGAGATCCTCTCGGAGATCCGCAAGCGCTGGCCCCGCCAGTGCGTGATCGTGGTCACCGGCTACCCGTCTCTGGACTCGATGCGTCAGACCTTCAAGCAGGACGTGTTCGACTACATCACCAAGCCCTTCGGGATCGACGACATCCGCCGGGCGATCGCGCAGGCCGCCGAGGCGTTCGGGCTCGGCCAGCGTCCGCAGGACCGCCTCCGGGCCGAACTCGGCCGGCAGATCCGCCTCGCCCGGACCGAGCGGGGCTGGACGCTGCGGGAACTCTCCAACGCGTCGGCGGTGTCGGTTTCGCAGCTGTCCTCGATCGAACGGGGCACCCACCTGCCAAGCATCGAGTCGCTGGTGGCCATCGCATCGGCGCTCCGCTGCTCGCCCAGCGAGTGGCTGGCGGGGGCGGGCTTCTGACCCCGGCGCCGGTGGTCGGGGAAGGGGCCGGCACCCGACTCCAGCCGCCCCGGAGCCCACCCGGATACCCGGTCCGCGGCCCCGCTCCCTGCTAGGCTTTGGGGGTGCCGAAGTCACAGCCGATCATCCTGTTCACCGCGTTCGAGCCCTCGGGCGATGACCACGCCTCGGCCGTGATCGCGTCGCTCAAGCAGGCTCATCCCGAAGCGGATATCCGCGCGTGGGGCGGCCCGAAGATGGAAGCCGCGGGCGCCAGGATCGTCGCCCGCACGGGCGATGACGCCGTGATGGGCATGCCGGGCCTGGCCAAGATCAGAGAGCACAAACGGATCAACGCTGAGATCGCCCGCTGGGTCGCACAGAACCCCGTCGCGGTCCACGTGCCGGTCGACTCCCCCGCGGCCAACTTCCCGGTCTGCGCCATCACCAAGAAGGCCGGGGCCAAGGTGGTCCACCTGGTCGCTCCCCAACTCTGGGCGTGGGGGCCCTGGCGTATCAACAAGCTCCGCCGCCTGACCGACCACGTGCTCTGCCTGCTCCCCTTCGAGGAGACCTGGTTCCGCGAGCGCGGGGTGCGGGCGACCTTCATCGGGCACCCTCTGTTCGACCACGCCCCCGAGACGGCCGCGCTCGATGCTGCCATCGCCGACTGGCCCACCGGCCGGCCCCGGGTGGCCCTGATGCCGGGTTCGCGTCCGTCGGAAATGCGGGCCAACTTCGCCCTGCTCCTGGCGGCCTACAGCCGGCTCGCCCGTGAGCACCCCGAGATGCGGGGCGTCGTCGCGGCCACGCGGCCCGAGGTCGAGCCCGTGCTCCGAAAACTCGCCGAGGACGCCCACCTCGAGTGGCCCGGCAGCCTTGACATCCGCTTCGGGTCCACCGACGCGGTCGTGCGTTGGTGCGACCTGGCACTGGTGGTGTCGGGGACGGTCACGCTGCAGATCGCCCGCCAGCACCGGCCGATGGTGATCGTGTACAAGTCCTCGCGTCTGCTCTGGTCGCTCGTGGCACGGTGGATCATCAAGACGCCGTTCTTCACGCTGCCCAATCTGGTCGCCGGGCGCGAGATCGTCCCCGAACTGGTCCCGCACTTTGGCGGGGCCGATCCCATCGCCGATCGCGCGGTCGCCCTGCTCGAGAACCCGGACGCGGCGGCCGGCCAGAAGCGCGAGCTGGCCGCCATCGCGGACAAGTTCCGCGGCCACCACGCCGCGACCGAGGCCGCGGCGGTGATCGCCCAGCACGCCGGGCTCGTCGCGTCGGTCGCCGACGCCGCAGCGGAGTCCCCGTTGGACGAGGGCGTCACGACCGGCTGACGTCGCGGATCGTCCGGCACTCAGGCGCGCGTCGGGAACACACCGATGCCGCACCAGGCGTTTCCGACGCGGTCTTCGATCCTGACGCCGCCGATCTCGGGCGCCCCGAGAGGAACACCCTCGTCAAGCAGGCGATGGGCCAGCTTGTTCAGGTCGTGCAGGCCCACATCCTCGGACACACAAAACAGCAATACGACTGCTGCTCCGGTCCAAATCGATGGATCGCTCGCGAGCTTGATCAGGTCGGCCATCGGTCCTTTGACGAGTTGGTCCGCGTAGGCCCGGTTGGGCATCGGCACACCGTCGACGTACGCGTGCTGTGCGACCGACTTCACCTCCAGCCAGCACGCGTCGGCCGGGCGGACGCCGCCGGTCCGCCGGTCCATCCGGTGGGCCATGTCCCGGAACAGCGTGTCCTCACCGGCGATCAGCTCGGCCTGGTCCTCGGCGGGGTCCTGGAGCTTCTGTCCGGGCTGCGGCAGCAGCACAAGGTCACACCGATTCCTCGCCGAGCGGCGGACTCTCGCGGTGTGTTCGCCCGGATAGACCACCTCCCGCTCCACGCCGAAACCGGCCTCGATGAGTCCGCCGGACAGCACCGGGTGCAGCCCGATCTCGTTGATGGCGTCGACTCCGTGGACCGCCTGCTCCGCTCTCAGGCGGTCGTCCATCGCTCGCACGGCGTCAGAACAAGCCTCCAGAATGACAGAAACCCGCCACATCGCCCCCTAGCGTATCCCGCAAGGGCGTTCGCCCGTGATTTGCAATCCGCGTCAGGATCGGCGAAGATCATTTCTGACAGCCTCTCACCGACGGCCGGCGATCTCTCCCGCCGGCCATAAGGAGACCCCGACCTTATGGACGCCATCAACAGCTTCGTCAACTCTGTCAACGGAATCCTCTTTTCCAACTACACCGTCTACGCGCTTCTCGCCACGGGCGTTCTCTTCACCATCTGGTCCGGTTTCGGCCAGTACCGGGCCCTGACGCACGGCGTCGCGGTGGTCCGGGGCAAGTACGACGACAAGAACGATCCGGGCGCGATCAACCACTTCCAGGCCCTCTCGGCCGCCCTCTCGGCCACCGTCGGGTTGGGCAACATCGCGGGCGTGGCGATCGCCGTGGCGCTCGGCGGGCCCGGCGCGATCCTGTGGATGTGGGTGATCGGTGTGCTCGGCATGGCCATCAAGATGACCGAGGTCACGCAGTCCATGCTCTTCCGCAACACCGACGATCCGGACAACCCGCACGGCGGGCCGATGTTCGTGGTCAAAAAGGGCTTCGCGGAGTGGGGGCTGGGGCCGATCGGCGCCATCATCGGCGGCGTCTTCGTGGTGACCCTGATCATCTCGGCCATCACCGGCGGCAACATGTTCCAGGCGTGGAACGTCGCCGATATCACCTTCACCTACTGGGGCGTGCCGCAGGTCGTCACCGGCATCATACTGACCGTCCTCGTCGGCATGGTGATCATCGGCGGCATCAAGCGGATCGGTGCCGTCGCCGGCCGCATCGTGCCGTTCATGTGCGTGATCTACATCATCGCCGCGGGCGTCGTCCTGGCCCTCCATATCGATCAGGTCCCCGCGATGCTCGCGTTGATCGTCAAGAGCGGCCTGCCGACTTGGCTGGGGGGGGCCAGCGCCAACCCCGAAGGGGCCTTCCTCGGCGGAACGTTCGCGTACGCGGCGATGTGGGGCGTCAAGCGCGCCCTGTTCTCGTCCGAGGCGGGCCAGGGCTCCAGCCCCATCGCCCACTCGGCCGCCAAGACCGACGAACCCGTGCGGGAGGGCGTGGTCGCGGGCCTGGAACCGTTCGTCGACACGATCGTGGTCTGCACCCTGACCGCGTTGGTGATCCTCTCGACCGGCGCGTACAACCGCGAAGCGGAGGCCCTTTTCCAGCCGGATCAGGTCCAGATCGTGCAGGCAACAGACCCCAGCGGTGATCCCATCGCGGACACCTGGACGCTGAACACCCCCGTCCTTCCCGATATGGAGCCCGACGCTCGCCGCATCCGAAGCACCGCAGAGGGTGCCGCGGGCTGGCGTGACGGAGAAACGATCTTCTTTATTGTCGCGGCGGACCAGAACGAGGACACCGGCCGGGACCTCCGGAAGATCACCGCGTCCGTTTCGCGCGACGACAATGACCAGTGGGTGGCCCGCTGGAACACGCTCGAGTCCAAGATGACGCCGCACTTCCGGGAGAACGACGACGGGAGCTTCAACCTGGGGGTGTACGGCGACTACGCCGGGGCGTCCATGACCGCCTACGCATTTGACCGGACCAAGCCCGGCATGGGCAAGTGGCTCGTGACGATCGCGGCGTGGCTCTTCGCGATCTCGACCATGATTTCTTGGTCTTACTACGGCGAACAGGGTGTGTACTACTTCTTCGGATCCAAGAACGAACGCACCGCCAAGTCCGCGGTGATGGTCTACAAGATCATCTACTCACTGCTCATCCTGCTGACGACCATCCTCGCCATGCCGGTGTTCGGCCCCGAGAAAAGGGCGATCATCGGCACCGACGTCGAGCTGGACATGTGGACCACGCTGGGCCTGGGTGTCATGCTGGTGGCCAACATCCCGATCATGCTGATCTTCAGCGTCAAGGCGATGGGGGCCTACAAAGACTACTTCAGCCGCATGCAGTCCGGCGGGGACGACGCCCACGCCGCGCCGCCCATCACCGATGTGGTCGAGGGTAAGGACGTCGAGTAAGGCGGCCGTCCCGAGCAACTTCCGGAAACTCCGCACACGCCCGCCCTCCCGGCGGGCGTGTTTTCTTGGATTGACCGCTACACTTCCCGTCCCATGCCCGTCCTTGCCGCCACCAATCTGACCCTCTCTCACGGCCACCGCGTCATCCTCAGTTCGGTCTCGCTGTCCGTCGAGCCGACGGACCGCATCGGCGTGGTCGGACGCAACGGAGCCGGAAAGTCCACGCTGATCAAGCTCCTGGCCGGGGTCTCCAAACCGGAACTGGGGGATGTGGTGCTTCAGCGGGGGGCCCGCCTGGGTTATCTCAACCAGAGTCCCACCCTGGACCCCTCCGACACCGTCCGTTCGGCCGCCGCCCGCGCCTTCGAGGAGGCCCACGCCCTGCAGCGTGAGCTCCACGAGGTGTTCGACCGCATGGCGGACGCCAGCGAGGCCGAACTCGACACCCTGCTCAAGGAGCAGGAACGGCTCGAGTCCGCGATCGAGGCCGCGGGGGGGCTGACCACCGAGCACGAGGTCGGCAAGGTGCTCCACGGCCTGGGCTTCACCGACGCCCAGTTCGACCAGTCCGTCAGGGGCCTCTCCGGCGGCCAGCGGGCTCGGCTCGCGCTCGCCCGGTTGCTGCTCGAGGACCCCGCGATTCTCCTGCTGGACGAGCCGACCAACCACCTCGACATCGAGGGACGCATCTGGCTGGAGAACTTCCTGGCCGATGAGTTCCGCGGCGCGGTGGTGCTGATCTCCCACGACCGCTACCTGCTCGACCGCGTGGTGGACCGCATCATCGAGGTCGAGCAGACCCGCCTGATCGACTACCCGGGCAACTATGCGGCCTTCCGGAGGATCCGGGCCGACCGGCACCTGACGCAGAACCGCGCGTGGGAGAAGCAGCAGGCCGAGTTCAAAAAAGAAGAAGCGTACATCCGCCAGTACAAGGCCGGCCAGCGGTCCAAGCAGGCCAAGGGTCGCGAGTCCCGTCTGGACCGCGCCAAGCTCGACGCCCTCGAACGCCCGATCGAACTGGCCGAACTCCGCGTGACCCTGCCCAAGCCCGAGCGGTCCGGCGACGTCGTGGTCTCCGCCCGCGACATCGGCAAGACCTATCCCGGTGAGCCCGGCCACCCGCCGAAGGTGCTCTTCCACGACCTGACCATCAAGATCCAGCGCGGCGAGCGGTGGGGGATCGTCGGCCCCAACGGGGCCGGTAAGACCACCATCGTCCGCTGCATGCTCGGGCACGTGCCGCTGACGTCGGGCCAGGTCTCGCTGGGTGCCAAGCTCGACATCGGTCACTTCGAGCAGCACCGCCACATCGAGGACCCCACCCGCACGGTGACGCAGCACATCCAGGCCCGTGTCAAGGCCAGCACCAACCCGCCCATCCTGATGTCCGAGCAGGAGACCCGCAACCTGGCCGGCGCGTTCCTGTTCTCCGGTGAGGACCAGGACAAGCTCGTCTCCGTGCTCTCCGGCGGCGAACTCGCCCGCGCGGACCTGGCCGCGCTCATGGCGTCGTCCAAGAACCTGCTGATCCTCGACGAGCCCACCAACCACCTGGACATCCCCGCCGCCGAGCGGCTCGAGGGCATCCTCGCCCGTGGGACCAACGATCCGAAGACCGGCGAGACCACCGAGCCGATGTTCCCCGGCACCGTCATCCTGATCTCGCACGACCGGGCCCTGCTCGACGCGGTGTGCGATCACCTGATCGTGCTCGATTCAGAGGGCAACGCCACGGTGTTCGCGGGGACCTATACCGACTTCAAGCAGCAGCTCGAGCGGGCCGCCAGACCCGCCCAGGGGGGCAAACCCTCGACCCCCAAGCAAGGCTCCGCGCCCAAACCCCCCGCAAAGGCCGATCCCAAGCCCCGGCCCGCCCAGCAGTCCCGACCCGCTGCGGGGCCGGCGTCACCGGCCAGATCCGCAGCACCAAACCGCTCGGCGTCCGTCCCGGTCAAACCGGAACAGAAGAGCCGGTTCTCCTGGATGCCGCTCGGCACGGTCGAGCAGAAGCTGGCCGAGACCGAATCCAAGCTCAAGAAGCTCGACGCCAAGCTCGCCGAGCCGGACGTCTGGAAGGACGTCGATCACGCCAGCAAACTCACCGAGCAGCGAGACGACCTGCGCACGCAGATGGAAGAGCTCGAGTCCGAGTGGCTCCGCAAGTCGACGGTCTGACGCAGGCGCTCACGGATCAGACAGGACCGGACGCAGGCGTTCGACCGTCTCGGTCGCGTGCTCCATCGCGGTCGCCCGCGATCGACGAACGGCGGTCCGCACGGCGAACGGCGCCGGGATGATCGTCAGCGGCAGGTACCACACCCACGTGTCGAACCAGCCCGAGGTCAGGCGCTCGTACCAGACGAACCCGTGCATGAACCCGTCGGTGATGGGCAGGCCGGGCCAGACGGTCAGCGCGAGGACCACACCGAAGATCACCGCCCACTTGCGCGGCATCTGCAACGCAAACCGGACCCGGTCCGGCCCGACCCGGACGCCGACGCGTCCTTCGAACGGCGTGCCGTGAGCGGCGAACGAGGCGTCCGGGCCATCGCTGCCGCCCCCGCCCCGCTCGAATCCGGGGAGCTTGCCCCGCTTGGAGAGTTGCTCAAGCCGGGACACGACTTCCTCGCGGCTCAGACCGCTCTCGATGTCGGGGATAGTGCTGGCTGGTTCGGTCAACGGTGTTCTCCGGACGATCATGATCCCCGCGATCCGGCCCCGAATCCAATCGGCACGCGGCGTGCTTCGTGTCCACACGAACCGCCCAAGCCATGAACCCGATCCCCTTCCAATCCGCTCAACACGCCCGCGAGCGAGCCCGGCCCTCCCGGACCGCTCAGGCGGTGATGCCCGCAGGCGACGCGCGCTGGGTGCTGGCGGCGCGGGCGTCGCTTGCGGCCGGCGCGTCCGCCCAGACCGCCCCGCACGACCGAGAACGCCTGACCGCGTGGGCCGGCCGGCTCGGGATCACGCCGATCCATGCCGCCGCGATCATCTCCATCGCCGAGCAGGCGGCCGCCCGGGGCGGGCTGGACGCGTCCGCGGCCGATCAGATCGCCGCCCTGCCCGCACCCGATCCGCGCCGACCGGCGGACCGGCTGGGCCGGTGGTTGTGGACCAGCATCGTGGTGCTCGGCGTGGTCGCCGGCGCCCTGGCGCTGCTGCGGTTCGGGTAGCGCGGGCCCATTGTGAAACCGCGGCCGCGAGCAAGCGACGGCATTTGGGGATTCAGGGATAGAGCGTCACGGCGACGTCGCGGGCGGTCCCGTCGGGGCCGATCACCTCGAACGCGACCGTCTGGCCGGTGAGCAGACCGGCATCGGCCGCGGCGATCAGGAACTCGTCGAACCCGGTGAAGGACTTGCCGCCCACCCGGACGATGCGATCGCCGACCTGCAGTCCGGCCACCGCGGCGGGCAGACCGTCCCAGACCTGAACGATTTCGACGCTCCCCGCCGCGCCCGTGCGAAGCTGTGCCCCCAGACGCATTTGGGTCGGGCGTTGCAGTCGCTGTGCGAGCACCGCCGGGCGCATCGGCGCCAGCACCACCGTCACGTCCACGAGACTGTCGTCCCGCCACACCCGCACGTCGACGGTGTCGCCGGGCCGTCCTGAACTGACCAGCGAGCTGAGCGATTCCGTAGTCAGGATGGGGCTCCCGCTGACCGCGACGATCACGTCCCCTTCCCGAAGCCCGGCCTCATCGCTCGGGCCTCCCGGCTCGACGCCGGAAATCCGGATGCCGGTCATCGCGGTGCCCGCATCGGTCACCAGCCGGTACAGACCCCCATTCACGCCCCCGAACGTGATCCCCAGGTAGCCCCGCGAAACCTCGCCGTAGCGGATGAGCTGGTCCACGATCGGCTCGATCGTGCCCAGCGGGATGGCGAAGCTGATCCCCGCCGAATCCCCGCCCGAGTCGTCCGGGGTTGCCCCGATCGATCTCGACGTCGCGATCGCCACGTTCATGCCGATGACGTGCCCGTCGGTGTTGATGAGCGGCCCGCCGGAGTTGCCGGGGTTCACCGCCGCGTCCGTCTGGATGTAGTTGGTGTACCCGCCGGGGATCGATGAACCGGGCGCCTGCCGGCCGAGCCCGGAAACCACGCCCTCGGACATCGAAAACTTGAAGCCGAACGGAGATCCGAACGCGAACACCCGCTCGCCCACCCGGGGCAGGCGTGTCGCGCTGCGCAGCGCCGGGAAGAGCGCCGATTCGGACCGATCGACGCGGACCACCGCGATGTCGGTGTACACGTCCGACCCGATCAGCTCGCCCGAGGTCACCACCCCGTCCGTGAACTCCACCGATATCCGACGCGAGCCCCGCACCACGTGGGCGTTGGTCACCACGTGGCCCAGCCCGTCATACACCCAGCCCGCCCCGGATGATCCCGCAAGCCCGCGGCTCTCGCCCGCCGTTTCGATGTGCACCACGCTCGGGCCGGCGGAGTCGGCGATCGCGGCGACGGCACGGTCGATGCGTCGGAGGATGTCGTCCTGGGCCAGTTCGTCGCGGGCCAGCACGATCCGGGCCGATTGTTCGGCCAGGGTGTACCGCCGCAGCAGGCCGGGCCCGCCGAACACCAGCAGCAGGCCGACGACAATCACCATCAGGATCGGGGTCGCCGTCTGGAATCGCCTCACTGGGTACCTCCGTCCGCGGCGTCGGCCGGGCCTCGCTGCTGCGTTCGTCCGCCGGTAGCCGGCGGTTTCTCTCCCTGATCGTCCGAGTTCGAACCGGTCGAGCCGGGCTGTTCCGCACGCATCGTGTACCGCGTCCCCCCGATCCGGTCGGTGCGGACCCGTTCGGCCCATTCGGCCCCGGCCGCACGGATCCGCTCGCCGATCGCGTCCACGGCCTCGGCGAATCGGGGCGGCCGGTCTGTCAGACCGAGCAGGTCGTGCACCACGAGGATCTGCCCATGGCAGGCCGTGCCGGCGCCGATCCCGATCACGGGCAAGGACGTCGCCGAAACGATCCGTTCCGTGACCTCCGGCGGGACCGCTTCAACCAGGATCAGCACGGCGCCGGCTTCTTCCATCGCCACGGCGTCGCGCACGATGCGTTCCATGGCGTCGGCGGTGCGTCCCTGGGCCGTGGGGCCGCCGAGCACCGCGGTGGTCTGGGGGCGAAAGCCGACATGGGCGCAGACCGGCACGCCGGCCCGGGTGAGCCGATCGACCAGCGGCGCGAAGGTCTCGTCCACTTCGAGTTTGACCACGTCGGCCAGCCCCTCCCGCATGAAGCGGCCGGCGTTGCGCATCGCGTCCTCGCCCGACGCGTGATAGCTCATGAACGGCATGTCGGCCATGACCAAGGCCTTCGGGGCGCCGCGCTTCAGGGCCGCGGTGATCTGGACCAGGAAATCGATCGGCACGTCGATCGTCCGCTCGAACCCCAGCACGACCTGCGACGCCGAGTCGCCCGCGAGCAGCACGTGGACGCCGCCGCGTTCGAGCCACCGCGCCGTCGTGGCGTCGTAGCACGCAAGGCACGCGAACTTCTCGCCCCGCGATGCCATCCGGCGCAGCGTCTTCAGCGTCACCGGCTCGCGCATGCGAACCTCCGCCGAGCCCGCCGCGTCGCCCGCACCGCCCGATTCAGAAGGTGAAACACTCACGGAAAGGAGTATAGAAGGTCCGGATCGACGCCCCCTCGCAGCGTGGATCAGGCCCACAAAGTCCCGGACGACGCCGTTACTGCCCGAAGAACGCCCGGTGGTGGGCCAGGATCTCGCGGCAGTACGACTCATCCGGCTCGTCCAGCCAGTCGTCCTCGAGAAAACAGCCGCCCAGCACCAACGCGTCGTCCCGGGGGAACATGTACTTGTACCCGTCGTGGACGATGTACCCCAGTCGTTGCGGCTTCATCAGCACCAGCATGCCCCGCGCCGGATACATCGCCGAGTCCGAGAACAAGTCCCGAGACCCCATGGCCAGGCAGTTGATCGCGATCGGCTCCTCAAGCTCCCCGATCTCCTCCACCCGCCCGATCCGCCGGCGCTCGAACACCCCGCCCCGGGCCTCGATTTCGGCGATCAAAGCCCGCAGCAGCCGCGGCGTGTGCATGAACAGGGTCCTGAACACCCTGCCGGGCTGCACCCGGGCTCCGACCGGCAGCACGTCCAGCGGAAGGGGCGCCTCGAGCGTGCCGTTGTCGAAGAACTCCGGGTTCTCCGGCGCGGAGGCCGGCTCGTACACCGGCAACTCCTCCACCCCGAACCGTGCCGGCAACGCACGCAGCCCCTCGATCGACCGGCGCAGGATGGCATGAAACCAGGCCGTTCGCTCGGCCGTGTCGCCGAACTCGACTCCAGTCGGCAGCCACACCGCCCCGGCCACCGTGCTGACGGTCTCCGTGCCCGGTTTCTCGGCGATGATCCGCACCCGGCGCCCGGCCTCCAGCAGCCGCAACGCGGCCATCAGCCCGACCGCGCCCGCCCCGAGCACGGCGACCGGCGCGTCCGGATCGCTGTGCCGCTCGACGAGCCGGACCACCTCGTCCCCGGTGCCCAGGCCGATCGTCACCCCGCACCCGCCGTGCCCGTAGTTGTGGATCACGGTCCGCCCGCCCGCGTCCGACCCGAGCACTTCCGCCTCAATCCGCAGCCCGCCCCGCCGGCACGGGCGGATACCCGACACCGTCCGCAGGATTTTCGCGTCACTCAGATCCGGAACCGGCAGCGTCTCGACCATGCCCAGACGCTAGGACGGATCCTCCTCCATCGACTCGGATCCGACCGGTTCCGCGGCCGGTTCCGTCGGTTTCGGTTCCCGCACCACACGCACCCGCACCGGCGTCCCAAACGCCGGCACGCGGTCCTTGTCAACGATCCAAACCGGTTCGTCGATGCTCGCCTGGGGGCTCAGATCCCACGCTGCGGCGATCACCTCCGTGCCGAACCCGGTCAGGCCGATCACGGTGCCAGTCTTGTCCGCCGCGTACGCACCGGCCTCCTCGTCCAGCACCGATCCGGCGAACACCAGCCCCCAGCCCGCCGCCCCGTCCAGCCGCTCGCCGGTGTCCCGTCTCACCACCCACGAAGCCAGATCCACGAAGCCGGTGTCATCGTTGTTCTCGCCCGCGACCGCCAGCACCCGCACCCGGTCGCCCGTCGCCGACGCTTCGACCGTATCGCCCTTCCAACGAACCGGGCGCCCCGGTTCCAGCCCCGCGGCCAGCAGGCCCGCGTGGATCGCCGAAGGCGTGGCCCGCGTCAGAATCAGCGACTCGTGCTCCCGCGAGTCCGGCCCGGTCACCAGCAACTCCAGATACACGACCGGTGTCTGCGGATGGCTCGGGTCCGCGCACACCGTCCCGGCGAACTCGACCACGCCCTCGCCCACCAGCACCCCAGGGAGCAGTTCTCGCAACGCCGGCGGCTCGTCCGGCGGTCCGGCAGACACGCCTAGCACACCGGCGCACGACACCACCAAACCCATCGTGCTCAACATCCTCGCACCGCCCCTTCCGTCGCGGCCCGCGCGAAGGACTCGAAAGCCCGCCCCCGCGCCTCATAGTGCTCGAACTGATCCCACGACGCACAGCCCGGGCTCAGCAGCACCGCGTCGCCCGGTTTCGACCGCGAAACGGCGGCCCGCACCGCGACATCCAGGGTCCCGCACCGGACCGCGCGATCACCCGCGGCGTCGGCGATGGTGTCCCCGGTCGCCCCGATCGTGTAGATCCCCGCCAGCCGGGCCGCCAGCCCGGCGAGGGACGCCAGGTCCAATCCCTTGTCGTACCCGCCGCAGATCAGGTGCGTGCGGCCCGCGCCCAGCGTGTGGTCCATCGCATCGACCGCCAGCACCGACGCCCCGGGCACCGTGCACTTGGAATCGTCATAGAACCGCACGCCCCCCGCCTCGTGGACCAGGCGCAGGCGGTGGGGCAGCCCCGGGAAGGTCCGCACCGCCGCCTCGATGTCGGACTCCTTGAGCGACATCCCGGCAATCCGGGCCGCGGCGAGCCGTGCCGCGACCGTCGCGACCCGCGCGTTCCATCCGTTGTGCGCCCCGGGAACCACGCACCCTTCCACTCCGTCGTCCGAGCCCACGACCGTCCGCTCGACGCCCGCCCCGACGGGCCAGTCGGCTACCGACGCGCCGAGGACGGCCGCATCCCAGGACCGCTGGTGCTCAAGGATCTGAACTTTGCTCGTTCGGTAGTGGGCCTCGTCGCCGTGCCAGTCCAGGTGATTCGGCTGTAGATTCGTCACCACGGCCACCTTCGGCGACCATTTCTCAAACCCCAGCCAGTACAGCATCGCGCTGGACAACTCCAGCACCACCGCCTGCTTCGGCCCGAGCTTCGCAGCCCTGTCCAGAAGCGATCCGCCGATGTTGCCCCCCAGCACGCTTTCGACGCCGCACGCCCGCAAGGCATGGTCGATCATCGCGCTGGTGGTGCTCTTACCCGCCGAACCGGTCACGCCCACCACCCGGTCACGCCCGATCAGACGAGCCACCAGCCCGATCTCGGTGAGCAGCTCCACGCCGCCCGCCTTCGCCGAACGAACGAAGCGGTCGTCCCACGGCCGCGGCACCGCCGGGTTGACCACCACCGCGTCGGCGGTCGTGAAGTCGCTGACGCGGTGCTCCCCCAGCCTCAACTCCACCCGTCCGCCCCGGACCAGGTCGCGGATCTTGGCCAGCGATTCGTCCAGCCGCTCGGCCGGCTCGCGGTCGGTCACGAGCACGTCGGCCCCCCGCTCGGCCAGCCAGCGCGTGACGCCCACGCCGCCGCCGAAGCGACCCAGCCCCATCACCACCACCCGCCGGCCCTCGAACGATTCCATGCGTCCTCCCGCACCGCCGGTTCCGTCCGGCGGGCCGCTCACATCATCGCCACGGGATCCACATCCACCGCAGTCGACGCGTCACTCTTGATCATTCCCTTCGCACGCACCGCCCCCAGGGCCGCCTGGATCGCCCGCGGATCGTCGGCCACCAGTTCGATCCCCACCCGCCACCTGTCCGCGATCCGGGCGATCACGCACTCGACCGGGTCCTGCACCGTCACCCGCCCCCCGCCCGCGTCCCGCAGCAAACCCACCAGCTCCCGCGCCCGGTCCCAGGCCTTGCGGCTGTCCTCGTCCCGCACCACCACCCGGGCCATCCGGGTCACCGGCGGCAGAGCCGCCCGCCTCCGCGACTCCAGCTCCCGCGTCGCGAACCCGTCGAAGTCGTGGGCCGCGGCCCGGACGATGGCCGGGTTCTCCGGGTTGTAGGTCTGCACGACCACGACGCCCGCCCGCTCGCCGCGCCCCGCCCGCCCGGCCACCTGGGCGACCAGCTGAAAAGTCCGCTCCTCGGCCCGAAAGTCCGGCAGTGACAGCGCCGTGTCCGCGCTGAGCACGCCCACCAGGGACACGTTCGGAAAGTCCAGCCCTTTGGCGATCATCTGCGTGCCCAGCAGCACCCGCAACTCGCCCCGCCCAAACCGGCCGAGCACATCGAAGTAATCCGCCGCCCGGCGCATCGTGTCCGCGTCCACCCGCTCGAATCCGCTACCCCGCACCAGACCGTGCGACGCCCCGAACCGGCGTTCGAGTTCCTCTTCCACCCGCTGCGTCCCCGCGCCGAGCTCGATGACCGCTTTGCCGGTCATCGGGCAGACCTTGGGGATCATCCGCTCGTCGCCGCAGTGGTGGCACCGGACGTACCGACGCCCGCCCTGCTCCCGCACGGTGCCACGGTGCACAACCATCGTGGCATCGCACCGCTCGCACTCGAGCTTCCAGCCGCAGGTCTTGTCCGAACTGACCACCACCGAGGCATATCCCCGCCGGTTAAGCAGCAGGATCGCCTGCCCCCCGGTGTCGAGCGTCCGTCCGAGCGCCGCGGCCAGCGTCTGGCCGATCGCGTCGCCCTCGCTGGCCCGACCGCGATCGGCCCGCATGGCCAGCCGTTCGGCCGCCATGTCCACGATCTGCACCCTGGGCATCCGCCCGCCCGCCACCCGCTCCCGCAGTTTCCAGAGCGTGTACCGGCCCTGCACCGCGTTGTGCCAGCTTTCCAGAGCGGGTGTCGCCGAGCCGAGCACGACCGTGCAGCCCTCGAGGTGCGCCCGCTTGATCGCCACGTCCCGCGCGTGATAGCGGGGGAGCTGGTCCTGCTTGTACGAGGAGTCGTGCTCCTCGTCGACGACAATCACGCCCAGGTTGGCGATCGGCGCGAACACGCCCGAGCGGGCGCCGACAACCACCCGGGCCCGCCCGTTCGCCGCCGCCTGCCACTGCTTGTGCCGGGCCGAGGCGGAGAGCCCCGAGTGCAGCACCGCCACCCCGTGCGCGCGGAAGCGGGCCACGAACCGGCCCGCCGTCTGCGGCGTCAGCGCAATCTCCGGCACCAGCACCACCGCGCTCTTCCCGGCTGCGAGCGCCCGCTCGATGACGCGCAGGTACACCTCGGTCTTTCCCGAACCCGTCACGCCGTGCACCAGGTGCACCCCGAACCCGCCGAGCGTGCCCGCGATCCCCTCGACCACGCCGGCCTGGGCCGGTGTCAGATCCACAACCGGAGCCGGCCCGCTCGGCGCGTGTTCGAACAGCTCGGGCGCCCGCACCTCCACGTGGCCGACCCACTCGAGCACGCCCATGTCGATCAGCCGGTTGATCGGACCGAGATTCGATGCCCCGGCCTGCGCCGCGAGCTGCTTGGCATCCAGCGGGAACAGCGCTGCGTCCATCGCCCGCACCGCGTCCCAGGCCGACGCGACCGTCCGGGTCAGCTTCCCGTCGGGCTCCGCCCCCGCCACCGGGCGGACCAGCCGAACCGTCCGCGATCCCGTGCCCGCCTTGACCGCCGCGGGCAGCATCGACGCGAGCACCATCCCCACGGGGCTGCAGTAGTACCCCGCCAGCCAACGCCCCAGCTCCACGAGCGACGCGGGCAGCCGGGCGCCCGTCGTCCGCAGAACCGGCTTGACGCGCGACGGATCGAACCCGCCGAGCAACTCCGCCCCGCCGACCTCGATCACCACGCCCCCGACCGCCTTGTCGCCCCGCCCGACCGGCACCTCCACCCGGTCACCGACCGCCACCCCCGAGGCCCCACCCTCAAACCGGTAGGTCAGCCCGTCGTCGCGGTCGACGCCCCGCTCGACCGCCACGCGGACAAAAACCGTGCCCGCGGCCACTTTGTCCGCGCCCCGGAAGGGCAAAAATGTCATGACCCACCATACACTCAATCCCGATGCACAACACCAAAGACACCGCTCCAGCTCGCTTGGCGCTCGCAGACGGCACGGTTTTTTACGGCCGGGCCTTCGGGGCCGTCGGACGGTCCGTCCGTTCGGTCGGTGAGGTGGTGTTCAACACCGCCCTGACCGGCTATCAGGAATCGATGACCGACCCGTCTTATACCGGCCAGATCCTGGTGCAGACGACACCCCTGATCGGCAACACCGGCATCAACCCCGAAGACATGGAATCGGCGAGCGTCCAGGTCGCCGGGTTCGTGATCCACGAGTACACCCGCACCCACTCGAACTACCGCGCGACCCGCTCGCTGGACGATTGGCTGGCCGAGGCCGGCGTGCTCGGTCTGGCCGACATCGACACCCGCGCCCTGACCCGGCACCTGCGCTCGTCCGGCGTCACCACCGGGGTCCTCACCGACGACCCGACGCCGACCGATGCCGAACTCGTCAAAATGGCCCGCGAGGCGGCCCCGATGGAAGGCCAGAACCTCGCCGCCATGGTCGGTTGCTCGAGCCCCTATTCGTGGGATGAAACCCTCGGTGAATGGGCGCCCGAAATGCAGTCAACGGACGACGCGCCCGTGATCCTCGCCCTGGATTGCGGGGCCAAGCGGAACATCCTCCGCAACCTGGCGACCCGGAACTGCAAGGTGCGGGTCGTCCCGCACACCGTCTCCGCGGACGAGGTGAAGGCCGAACTCATGTCGGGCCACGCCCACGGGCTGTTCCTCTCCAACGGGCCGGGTGATCCGGACGCGGTGGAGGACGTGATCGCCATGCTCAAGGAAGTTATCCACGACCCGGACCTGGATGATCTGCCCATCTTCGGGATCTGCCTGGGCCATCAGCTGCTCGCGCTCGCGATGGGAGCAACCACCTACAAGCTCCCGTTCGGACACCGCGGCGCGAACCAGCCCGTTCGGGACGACACCACGGGCCGGGTCGAGATCACTTCCCAGAATCACGGGTTCGCGGTGGAGCCGGAGTCGCTGGCCAGAGTGGGGGGGCAGGCGACCCATATCCACCTCAACGACGGGACCTTGGCGGGGTTCCAGATTCCCGGACGTCCGGTGTTCTCGGTCCAGTTCCACCCCGAGGCCTCGCCGGGCCCGCACGACGCGTCCCACCTCTTCGATCGGTTCGTGGAGTTGGCCCGAAAACGAGCGGCCCGTGGGGTCCATGCGTGAGTTCGATGGGTAAAAGCCCCGCGTAGCGGCCCGATCTGTCCGGATTTCTGGGCATTTCGCCACGATGGCTCTTGCATGATTCGGCTGCTGCGGTATATTGGGAGGACGGGTCCTGTGTTCAGGGGCCCACGGTCTGCCGATCTTGCCCTGCCCGGGCATCCGCGCGAAGTTTCGCGATTCGTCCTGTGTGCCACGTTGGACCGGAACGACTGCGAGAGAGAGACGACGAGCGGTGGCGATGTGTTGTTCGCGCCTCGGGGTTGAGAAACCCAGGGATGCTTTCGTGTGTTTCCGTTCCAGTTTGCCCGCGTTTGGGCAACTTCGAAGTGGTTCTGAATAGAAGAGGAGCATGTTCCATGAAGGCCAAGAATGCACTGAGCCTGTTGCTCGCTGCCGGCGTGGTGGCCCCCGCCGTCGCCGATAGCACCCCCGTCATGTCCCCCAAGGGATACACCAACGGCGCGACCAAGGTCGGCCACATTTACTTCAACGTCGCCACCGGCGAGAAGGTCGCCACCAACCTGCGTGACGGCCAGCCCGCGTCCCGCGGCGTTGACCCCGAGATCTGGGTCTCGGACAACAACGTGCCCTGCGCCGACATCGACTCGACGCTGTACACCGTCGGCTTCGTCGGCTTCGCCGATGATCCCGCGTCCACCTCGGCTGCCGCCACCGGCGCCACCTTCCTGAACTGGGGCGACATGCCCCAGGACACCGTGGTCGACGCCGTCCAGACCTCGACCTTCTGCGACCACGCCGACGTCGACTCCGACGGCGACGGTCTCGCCGACGGCGTGACCGGCCTGGGCGCCACCTGGACCTACTACGACGGTGACAACGGCTTCAACAGCTGCTTCACCCGCACCGGCCTCGTCGGCTTCACCCTGATCGACCTGCCCGGCAACACCGACGGCGGCGCGACCATCCAGGGCTACATCTACACCATCGACCTGGCCGACTTCCTCGGCGACGGCTCGACCGACCTCTCCTTCGAGATCGGCGACTCCGACGGCGACCCCCAGTCCGCCGCGGTCCACAACCCGTTCTTCGCCATCGGTGACATCGATTCCGACGGCATCCCGGACGGCGACCTCGACTCCGACGGCCTCGCCGACTTCTCGTACGGCGTGCAGTACATCCAGCCCGGCACCGTCGACTTCGACGGCGACGGCACCCCCGACGGCGACCCCGCCGCCGCGGCCGTGACCTACAACGAGCTGGCCGCCCCCCGTGGCTCGGTCGCCCCGACCCCGCCCACGACCTTCACCATCGATGACTCGTTCCCCGGCGGCTCCGCCGGTAACGAGGACGCGTTCGATATCTTCACCGATATCAACAGCGACGGCTTCTTCGAGCCCTTCGGCACCTTCTGGTACGGTGGCATGACCTGCGACCGCGACGCCGACGGCATCTTCGAGGGTGGCGCCAACGGCTCCGCCGCGCCCAACGGCCCGAACGACTACCGTCCCTACGGCTCGTTCTTCCACGCCTTCTTCGGCCCCGATGGCGACGTCGGCCCCGGCCCCTGCCCGGCTGACCTCTTCCCCGTCGGCGCTCCGGACGGCATCCTCAACTTCTTCGACATCTCGACCTACCTGGGCTACTACAACAGCCAGAACCCCCTGGCCGACTTCTTCCCCGTCGGCGCCCCCGACGGCCTCTTCAACTTCTTCGACATCTCGACCTTCCTGGCCGCCTACAACGCCGGCTGCCCGTAATCCTCTGATTACGACAGTCACGCGAAACGCGTAACCCGACGCCCGGGGCTGCAAAGCCCCGGGCGTTCTTTCTGCGCCGGATGTTCATCGAACGGGCGCGACCGAACCATCGCCGAGGTCGTCGGGCGCACCGGCACGGCCCAAGCGCAAGCCGGACGCTGCGGTTCGATGGCGCCGCTCAGTACCGCGGGACGGTCGGGTCCACCCGGAGCGACCACCACTCGATGCCGCCGGCCACCGAGCGGGCCTGATCAAGCCCCATCCGCTGCAGGGCCACCGCGGCGTGCAGGGATCGCCGCCCCGTGTGACAGATCAACGCCAGCGTCTGGTCCTCATCGACGTCGATCTCGTGGATTCTGGTCGCCAGATCCCCCATGGGGATGTGGATCGCGCCCTCGACCGACGCGAGCCGGAGCTCGTCGGGCTCGCGGATGTCGACCAGCACGACCCCGCCGTCGACGGTTCCGTCCCGCGTGGAGACCACGGAGATCTCCAGCGCCGGATTGAAGGGGTAGCGGGGCGGGTTCTCCGGCAGGCCTTCTGGTGACGGGCCGGTGCTTCCGGTTCCGGCGGTGGGTGATTCGTCATTCATCGGATCGCTCCTGTCTTCTCCCGCCGACCGCGGACCATCGCGTGCGGTCGTGCCGGGTTCGTTTCCAGATCTCGTAGGGGCTCCACGTCCACCATCCGCCCCGGGCCGCACGGAGCAGCCTCAACGGGGCAAGGAACGGATCCATCACCGCCCGCCCGAGTTCCCCGCCCGAGGCCGCCAGGTCCCGGGTCCAGGACCCTGCCGGCTCCGCGTCGACCGGGGGGAACACGCCCGCCCGCGCCGCCGGGGCCCGCCGTCCGACCACGGCCACACCACGGAACGTCTCCGTGTGCACGACCCCGTCGATCGGCGAAACGACCACCATGGTCCGCCAGCGTGAGCGGTCCAGCCGGGCCGGATCGGACGAGAACGCCCGGACCGTTCGACCTCCCGCCCCGTCCGGACCCGCGGGTTGCGATCGGGCCATCCCGGGACCCCCCGGTCCGAAGCTCGCCGTCGCCCGCGTTCCGATCACGAGCCGCTCATTGCGGTGGCTGACGCACCCCGGAGCGAGCATCGCCAAACAGGCCACTGTGACCGCAAGCAGGGTCGAAAAGCCTGCCGCGGCGGCGCTTGTGTGCGTACCCCGCACGATCACGCCGACCGCTCACGGAGCAGTTCATCGACGACGCGCCGGACGACCTCACCGGAGAACCCGCGCCGGGCCAGACGGCCGCTCAGACGCCGGCGGAAGACATCCGGTTCGGTCCCGTCGCGGATGGACCGGGCGGAGGCCTTGGCCACCTGGCGGGCGTCGGCGAGCTCGTCGCGGTCCGCGAGCGCCGCCTCGACCGCGCGCCCGGCCGGCTCGCCCCGGACGCCTTTGGCGTGCAGCTTGGCCTCGAGCAGGCGGCGTCCAGCGGGCTTGCGCGCCAGCTCGTTGCGGACGACGACTTCCGCGAACCGGGCGTCGTCGATGGCCCCCCGTTCGGCGTAGGCCTCGGCGCAGGCTTCCGCGGTCGGGGCGTCATGGCCCCGGCGGACCAACGCCTGCACGAGTCCGGCTCGGGACCGCATCCTTGACGCCAGCAAACGGACGGCGCTGCGCTCGCACAGTCGCCGGCGGACCTCGGCGTCGAGCTTCTCGGCAAGGGCTTCGGTCCACGCCGGCCGGTCGGTCGCCAGCTGCGCGCGGGCGGCGGTCTCGCGGTCCACGAGCCCGGCCCGGACGCCGTCGAGCACGATCCACACGCACCCCGGATCGTCTGGCACGGTCCGAACCTCGGTCACCCGGACCGAGCCATCGCGGGGCGTGCGGTGCCATGCCTGGATCGGGGTCAGTTTCTGGCGGTTGCCACGATTCATTCCAGTTCGTCCAGGTACCCCGAGAGTTCTGACAGTGCCTTCTGATCGCCGGCCGCGCGTGCGACGCGGACGCCCTCTCGCAGGGTCGCGACGGCGTCCTCGGTGCGTTCCGCGGTTTCGAGGGCGCGGGCCTTGTGGAAGTAGGCGTAAGCGTGGGCGGGGTCGGCCGCGATCGTGCGGTCGAACCAGGCGACCGCCGCATCGAGGTCGCCCGCCTTGAGGTGCTCCTGGGCCACGCCGTAGAGCAGAAACGGATCGTTCGGCTCGGCTTCGAGCAGCCGGGTGAGTTGTTCGATGCTTGGCATGCCAGAGCGTACCGCGCGCGGGGGGCGGGGTCACGCGGATTCGAGCGGGAGGGGTGCCGGAACCGCCGGGCAGTGCGGGGAATCAGTCGACCATCGCCAGCGTCACGATGTCGCGGTCGGAGACGACCACGCCGCCGGGCGGCTCGACGGTGACGGCGAAGATCGCGGCGCGCCCGACGGGCAGCTTGGGGTCGATGGGGACGATCACGCGGCCGTCGGCCAGCACGTCGAAGACGCCGCCGTCGACCGGACGCTGGGAAAGGATCCCGTCGCCGTACTGCGGGAGCTGCCCGGTGGGCCGGTCGGCGTCGAAGATCCAGAGCTGGTACTGCAGCGTGGTCGGGTCGTTGGAGGCGAGGCCCTCGAAGACCATGAACCCCTTGTTCGTGGTCGGGTCCCACACGACCTCGCCGCTGAGGCCGCGATCGGCCGGGTGGGCCGCGTCGCTGAGCCCGGCGTCGTCGAGGCCGAGCCAGGCGGTGCGAACGACGCCGGGGCGGTTCTCCATCAGGGCGAACTGCTGTTCGATGGACGGGGCGGGGGGCGTCGGACGCCACGCGATGACGGCGAGGGCCAGGCACGCGGCGGCGGCGATCCAACCTAGGGCCCCGAACAGGGCGATCGGTCGCCGGGCTGGCGGGTTTGTCGCGGACGTCGGGGGGATCGTGGTCATCGGCAGGGGGGCCGGGACCTCGGACTCGGCGTCGAGGTCGTCGGCCAGGGCGACGAGCTTGGCACGCAGGGACGCGGGCAGATCCTCAAGACCCTCGGAGACGGTCATGCCGATGGCGAGCGTGGCGGCGGCTTCATCGAACACGCCGGGATCGTCCCAGGCGCCGACGATGGCCTCGTCCGACTCGTTGAGTCCTTCGACCGCCCGGAGGGCCATCAGGTCGAGCAGGTGGTCGCTGTCTGGGAGTGATCGAACGCTCACGTCTGCACCTCTCGTCCCGTGCGTTCGCGGTGTTCTTCGAGCAGCGCGCGGACCCGGATGAGGCCCCGGCGGATGTGCGTCTTAACGGTGCCCAGCGGGATGCCTGTGGCCTCGGCGATCTTTTCGTGGCTGAGGCCGTGGCCGATGGACATCTGAAGAACACGGCGCTGGTCCTCGCTGAGCTCGGCCATCGCCCGGCTGGCGATGCCGACTTCCTCGCGGAGTTCGACCGGTGCGCCGACGGAGTCCTGGGAGACCGCCATTCCGCCGCCCGATTCGATCGGTGACTCGTTGGGACGGCGTCCGGCCTGGCGCATCCGGTCGATGAGCCGGCGTCGGGCGATGGTGGCGATGAAGGTGACTTCGGACCCCTTGGTGGCGTCGAACCGTCCGGCGTTCTTCCACACGGAGACGAAGATTTCCTGAACCGCGTCTTCCGCGTCGGTGCCCGATCGGCACATGCGCCGCGCAAGAGACCACACAAGGGCGCCGTAGCGGTCGAGGCAGGCCTTGACCGCGGCGGCGTCCCCGCGGGCGACCGCGGGGAGGAGATCTTCGGGTGGGGATGCGGTGTGTGTCACGAGTCTGGACTGTTCCTTCGGCGAAGATCGTACGCCACGGGCACCGCCCGGGCGATCCTGCTGGATCGCCCGGGCGGCCGTTTGGAGCGGATTGAGCACACAGTGGCTGCTCAAGGTGGTCATCTTCTTTTCCGGTTCCAGCCCGACGTGTCCGGAATCACTCGGGGATCAGCACGCCGTCGATGACGTGGATGACCCCGTTGCTGGCGTCGAAGTCGGCCGCGACGACCTTGGCCCCGCCGACCTTCAGGTCGCCCCACTTGGCCTCGATCTTGAGGGTCTTGCCGTTCACGGTGGGAGCCTGGGTGAGGGTCTTGGCCTGCGCGGCGAACACGCGCCCGGGGACGACGTGGTAGGTCAGGATGGAGGTCAGGGTCTCGCGGTTCTCAGGCTTGAGCAGGTCCTGCACGGTCGAGCCGAGCGCTGCGAACGCCTCGTCGGAGGGCGCGAACACGGTGAAGGGGCCTTCGCCCATCAGGGTCTCGGCCAGGCCGGCGGTCTTGACGGCGGCGAGCAGGGTGGTGAAGGAACCGGCGGCCTCGGCGACCTGCGGGATGGACTTCGTCTCGGGGAGGATGACAGTGTCGATCACGTGGATCACGCCGTTGCTGGCCATGACGTCGGTGGAGACGATCTTGGCGTTGTCCACCATCGGGGTCTCACCCTTGGTGGAGATGTTGATCTGCTGCCCGTTGAGGGTGGCCCATGCGGGCTTGCCGACCACGTCCTTGGCGACGGCCTTGCCGGGCACCACGTGGTAGAGCAGGATGGCCTGCAGCTGGGCCTTGTTCTCCGGCTTGAGCAGGGTCTCGACGGTGCCGGCGGGCAGTTTGGCGAAGGCGGCGTCGGTGGGAGCGAACACCGTGAAGGGGCCCTCGCCCTTCAGGGCTTCGACCAGGTCGGCCGCGCCGAGGGCGGCGGCCAGGGTGTTGAACGATCCGGCCGCGACGGCGGTATCGACGATGTCCTTTTTCGCGCCGTGGTGGTCGTACGAGACCGTGGTCATGCGGACCTGCGGCTGGGCCTCGGCGGTGCAGGGCGAGGAGCAGGGACCGGCCATGCCGGCGGAAAGGGCGAGCGTCATCGCGGTGGACAGAATCATGTGAAAGCCTCCGAATCGTGTGTTTCGTTCCCCCGCGGTCGTGGTCGGCCGCCGGGCCGCTCGATGCCCCGACAGTGGGGCGGCGGTGTTGATGCGGAGGGTTTCGGTTTGCATCCGAAAGGCGGATTCGACAAAAAGCGGGCTTTTCCGGGCCCGCGCAGCGGATGAATCCGCCGGAGCGACCCCGGCGAATACGGCGGTTTTTTGGGATTTCGGTCAGGCTTCCAGGAGGGCGTCGAGCAGTTCCGGAACGCCTTGGCCGCGGGTGGCGACGGTCTCGAAAATGAGTCGGCGCCCGGCCACGTCCCCGAGGTCGCGGACCAGCTCGTTCTCGCCGGGGTGGTCGGCCTTGTTGCAGACGAAGACGTCGGCGATCTCGAGGATGCCGGCCTTGTCCATCTGGACGGCGTCGCCCATGCCCGGGGTGAGCACCACCACGGTGCGGTCGACGTGCTCGCGGACGAGCGTCTCGTTCTGGCCGGCGCCGACGGTTTCGACGAAGACGGTCTCGAACGGGTCGGCGCCGGGTGCGTGCGCGCCGCCGATGAGTTCGACGACGCGGTCGAGGCCGTGGTAGTCCTCGCCGCGGATGGCCAGTGATCGGTAGAAGACCTTCTCGCCGAGGTTGTTGAAATCGACGCGGAGGCGGTCGCCGAGGAGCGCGCCCCCTGTGATGGGGCTCTTGGGGTCGAAGGCGACGACGGCGCAGCGCCCCAGCGCCGGGTCCTTCTCGGCGCGCCGGGTGTACTCGCCGGCGAGTTGGGCGACCAGCGTGCTCTTGCCGGCGCCCGGCGAGCCGGTCAGACCGATCACCCGGGTGGGGCGTCGCAGGCGGGCATCTTCGCGGATGGGCTTCTCGTCGTGGATCAGCGAGATGTCGCGGGCGAGCTGGGCCGTTGGGTGGTTGGCAGGGACCTTGGGGCCCATCGTCTCCACGCAGGCCTTGACGGCCTCGACGACGTCGAGCAGGCCGGTGCCGGTGGGGAAGCAGGCGCGGACGCCCTGCTGCTTGAGGGTGGGGATGTCCTCGGCCGGCAGGATGCCGCCCATGAGCACGGGGATGTCGCCGCGGCCGACTTTCTTGAGTTCCTCGATCAGCTTCGGCCCGAGCACCAGGTGAGAGTTGCTCATCATCGAGGCGGCGATGCAGTCCACGTCCTCGTCCCGTGCCGAGACGGCGAGGCTCGCGGGGGTCTGCCACAGGCCGGAATAGATCACGTGGATGCCCGAGTCCCGCAGGGCGCGTGCGATGACCTTGACCCCGCGGTCGTGCCCGTCCAGGCCCATTTTGCCCAGCAGGACGCGGGGGCGGTGGTCGAGCCCCCGGCAACGGTCGGTCTTCTCGAACTCGCTGGTGGCGGCGCCGAGCTGCTGGGCCATGGTCTTTTCTCCCTCTGGCCCGGGCGGAACGCTGCCCGGGGTCCGCATCATAGGGACGGACCGCCAAAGCGGCCCGGAGGGCGACTACCGTCCTGTCGGACGGCCGATGGCCCGCCATCGGTCGCCCGATACCCACGCACACGCACACCCATTCCGCAGAGCCCGCATTGCCCAGACCACGCCCGCGCATCATCCAGCGAGCCGAGCCCCGGCGCGACGACCCCCGCGCGCGGTTTCTGATCGAGATGGCTCGTGCGCTGGGCACCTACGGGATGGCGGCCCACCGGCTGGAAGAGGCGATCACGCTGGCCGGGGACGCCCTTGGCATCCGCACGCAGACCTTCTCCGTGCCGACCTCGGTGTTCCTGTCCTTCGAGATCGGGGAGAAGCGGGAGACGATGCTGTCGCGCGTCGATCCGCGCGGGACGGACCTTTCCAAGATCGTTGCGCTCGATGAGATCCTGCGGCGGGTGGTCGAGCGTCGGCTGAATCCCGCGCGGGCGACGCGGATGGTCAAGCGGGTCATCGCGCGCAAGCCGGCGTACCCGGCCTGGATGCACATCCTGGCGTTCGCGGTCGCGGCGTCGGGCGTTTCGCGGTTCTTCGGCGGCGGGTGGCGCGAGTTGCTCGCGGCGGCGATCACGGGTCTGTGCGTCGGGGCCCTGGCCCACGCGGCATCACGCAAGCGCCACGCCGCGCGGTTGCTCGAGTTCGCGGCCGGCGGAACGGCGGCGGTGCTCGCGTCGCTGGTGACGGCGATGGACATCGGGCCGGTCTCGATCCGGCTGGTCACGGTGGCGGGGCTGATCGTGCTGATGCCCGGCATGACGATCACGACCGCGATGGCGGAGTTGGCGACGCGGAACCTCGTCTCGGGCACCGCGCGGATGGTCGGTGCGATCACGGTGCTGCTGTCGATCGGGCTGGGGGTGGCGGTCGGTCAGCGGATCGCCGGTTATCTCCCCGGCGGTCTCGACGGGCTGCCGCAATCGCTGCCGGTCTGGACGGAGGCCGTCGCGGCCTGCTTGGCCCCGCTGGGATTCGTGGTGCTGCTGAACGCCCGCGCCCGGGACGCGATGATCATGGTCCCGGCGGGGGCGGGGGCGTTCGTGCTCGCCCGCGTGCTGACGGCGGAGATCGGGACGGATCTGGGCGTTTGCGCCACATCGGCCGCGATCGGAATCGTGGGCAACATCTACCAGCGAATGAAAAATCGGCCGGCCTCGACGGTCATATTCCCGGGGTTGCTGATGCTGGTGCCGGGCACGCTGGGGTATCGCAGCTTCGAGTTCTTCCTGGTCGAGGACACGATCACGGGGACGCAGACGGCGTTCCGCGTGGTGGTCACGGCGTTGGCGCTGGTGGCCGGGTTGCTGCTGGCGAACGTGGCCGCGGCCCCGAAGCGGTCGCTTTGACCCACTCTCGTGCGGGAATGGCTACCCGCCGAAGGTCGGGTCCACGTTCAGCCCGCCGTCGCCGGCGGGGCGGAACAGGATGCCGAGGCTGGTCTCGCCGCGGATGTTGTCGTAGTTGATGCTGATGCCAAGTGTGCCGGACTGGAAGCGCCGCTGGACGAGCGTGGTGAACGTCTGGAAGTCCTTGAGATCGAAGTTGTAGGTCACGCCGGTGTTGACGGCGTACTTCTCGGTCAGCCGGTAGATCGCGGACATGGCGCCGTAGGTCGCGTCGATGTCCTCGATGCGGCGGAGTTCGAAGCTGGTCTGGAAGCCGGGGCGGTGCTCGATGAGGAACCCGCCGGAGCTGCGGGCGAAATGGTTGTCCTCGAGGTCGTAGACGGTCTCGCCCGCGACGGCGAGGACTTCGGTCGGCTGCCAGACGGCGCTGGCGCCGAGGTACTCGCCGGGGTTGCTCAGCTCGGGGCGGGCGTTGTACCAGCGGGGGATCGCGCTGTCGCCGATGCGGTCGGACGACCAGACGTACTCGGTACGGAGCTTGAGCAGGTCGACGTCGCGCCACCGTCCGAGACCGCCCCGTTTGGTTTGCCAGGTCTGATCGACCGCGGCGCGGACCATCGAGCCCGCGAGCAGATTCTCAACGTCGTCGTCGAAGACGGGCAGCTCGTCGTTGGTGATGTTGGTATCGGCGGTCCACAGGGTCAGCGAGGGTTCGACGATGTGGCGCATGCGGTGGACGTCGAGCACGCGGGACTCTGCGTCGTTGTCGATCTTCTGCAGGACGGTCGAGAACGTGATCCCGGCGGCACCCCACAGGCGGGCCTGATCG
Organism: uncultured Phycisphaerales bacterium; assembly: GCA_963975575.1. Lineage (GTDB taxonomy): Bacteria > Planctomycetota > Phycisphaerae > Phycisphaerales > UBA1924 > UBA6054. The sequence continues at coordinate 1,287,811 of CAXBHL010000001.1, forward strand.
TCTTCCTGGGGGCTGAAGTCCTCGAAGTCGGTGTCGTAGGCGGTGACCCGTCCGACCATGAACGGGGTGATGCGGACCGGGCCGAGGCCCAAGGTGCCGACGAGTTCGTGGCGGGTGTCGAGGCGGGTGACGCTGTCCTCGTTGAGCCCGGCGGCGCGGAGCACATCGCCGATGGACTCACCCGGGAGCGTGCCGAAGGCGTCGTCGGCCAGGGTGGCCGTGTCGAAGCCGTACGACGCGGCGGTCGCGTCGCTGAACCGCATGCTCAGGGAGCCGGCACGCGCCTCGAAGCCGTACGCGAGCAGTCCGGGGGCGGTCTCCTCGAACACGTCGCGCATCGCCCAGACGAGCCGGGCCTCGGGCAGGCGTTCGACGCGGTAGCCCGGGGTCTGGAGCAGGTGCTCGGCGGCGATGAAGTCGCCCTGCCCCACGGAGGCCTCGAGCGCAAAGTGGGTCTGCTCGCCGAGGCGTTCGAGGATCAGGCGGTTGCGGAAGTCCTCGGTGGTCTTGGCCATCTGCGGGAACAGGGCGGAGACGAACGCCTCGTCGGAGATGTAGCTCAGCTCGGTGACGAGCGTCCAGTTCTCGCGGAACTTCCAGAGATCCTGCCCCCGGAAGATGCCGCGGGTCTCGCCGTCGCGGTCGATGCGGGTGCCTCGGGTGAGCAGGTCCTCGCCGCGGTCGTCGGGGAGCAGATACGCGAAGAGGCCGCCGCGGTGTTCGGGCGTGTTCCAGTCGCCGTCGAACCCGAAGGCGACGCCCCGGTCGGCGTAATAGTCGAGGAGCAGGCCGATGTCGACGCCGGGCCAGTCCTTGCTGAGCAGCGCGGCCAGGTTCCACTCGGTGCGCAGGCCCAGGCCGTTGCGGTTGGAGTTCTCGATGCGGACCTGACGCAGCGGGAAATCGTCGGGATCGCCGGCGAAGCCGGGAAGCCAGAACACCGGCACGCCCAGCGCGTTGAGCGTGACGCTCCTGGCGGCGAGCTTGACGCGCGTCCCCCCGTCCGGCCCTCGGCCCGGCTGGTCCTCGAGACGCACCTCCAGGTCGCGGATGCCGATGAAAAAATCGGGCTCGAAGAAGGCGCTGTTCGCCAGCCGGGCCTTCTCGGCGCTGAAGACGCGGTCGGATTCTTGCCGCACGGCGGCGGCGCGCACGTAGACAGGCATGCCGGTGCGTTCGTCGGTGGTCCAGAAGACGGCGTCGAGCATGAGGGCGCGGCCGCGGGCGACGTCAAGGTAGACGCGGGGGGCGCGGACGGTCCAGCGCTCGTCGCCGCCCATCACGCCGCCCTCGAGATAGATGCCCTCGACCTGCTCGGCGGTCAGGCGGGACAGGGTCCGGTCGAGGGGGCCGGGCTTGAGGAAGATGACGGCCCGCTCGGCCTTCATCTCCATGGACCGTCCGGTCGCGGGCTCCTGATATTGCAGGACGATGCCGCCGGTCGCGGTGACGGTTGAGGACCGTCCGGCGGTGCCGTGGGCGGGCTCCTCGCCGCCCTCGATCACGATCCGGTCGCCCACCGCGAACGAGAACACGCCGCTGGGGCGGAACACGGGCTGGGGGGCCTGGAAATCGGTCTCACGCACCGTGGCCGAACGCTCGCCCGCTGGTGAGGTATCCATCGCGGGACCGCCCGGGACAGGGACGACAGCGTCCCGGACGATCGCGGGGGTGCCGGGCGGCGTGATGCCGAGCACGCGGGCGGCGAACACGGTCTGGGCGTCGGCGTGGAAGGGTCCGGCGGCGTCCTTTCGGTCGGGCGGGCCGTCAAACCGGGCGTCGAGGAGGACGCGGACCGGTTCGCTCGCGCGGACCACCCCCCGGACGGGGAGGGTCAGGGCGCGGACATCGATGGCGCCGGCGTCGGCGCGGACATCGCGGAAGACCGCGAAGACTTGGTACTCGTCTTCGCCGAGGCGTTCGAGCCAGATTGAGGCCGCGGACGCGTGGAACACGTCGCCGCCGAGGACGACCCGCACATCGGTGTCCAGAACGATGCGGTGGGTGCTGCCTTCACGCCAGAGCCAGCCGGAGCGGGCCGCGAGTTCGATCGTGCCCTCGGCCGCCTGGATCGGGAATCGGATGCCCCCGAACGCGTCCCCCGCGTCGCCGGCCGGCTGGGCTGCTCCTCGTGCCAGGGCCTGGGTGGCGGGGGCCAGTCCGGAGGCGGCCACCAGCAGTCCGGCGAGAGCGCCACGAACGGTCTGAGCGGGCATCTTCAAGGTCGCGTCCTGTGCGGGCTTTGGGTCGTGGGCGGTGGTGGCGGGCTCTGCCGGAGGGCCGCCGCGGACGATAAGCCGTCCGGAGCGACCGCTCCCGGCGGGGTGCGGCGGGGGTGGTTGGTCCTTCCGAACGGTAAGGTACGCCCCCGAGGTGAACCGCACAACCAGAGGGGCGTCGGGGCTTAGGGGCGGTCGGTCGGGCGGGCTTGAGCCCGTCGATCCACCTATCCTCCGCGATGACCATGACCACCCCCCGCAAGCCGATCGCCCAGATGACGCCCTCGGAGCGCATCGACGGGGCGTTCTCGATCACCAACGCCCAGCTCGGCACGACCGTGAAGGGAAAGCCCTACCTGCGCTGTCTGCTCGGGGACAAGACCGGGTCGGCTCCGGCCCGGATGTGGTCGATCGAGGAGGCCACGTTCGCGCGGCTCTCGGGGGACGGGTTCGTCTTCATCGAGGGCGAGACGCAGGCCTACCAAGGCGAGCTGCAGATCATCATCCACCGGATCGATCCGGTCGAGCCGACGCCCGAGCAGCTCCGCGAGCTGATCCCGGCCTCCAAGCGCGACCCCGCGGAGATGTTCGCCGAAGTCCAAGCCCTGCTCGACACCCTCGAGCACCCCGCGATGAAGGCCCTCGCGGCAACTTACCTGGCGGACGAGCACCTCATGGACGCCTTCCGCACCTGCCCGGCGGCGTCCAAACTGCACCACGCCTATCTCGGCGGGCTGCTCGAGCACACCCTGACGCTCATGCAGATCGCCGACAAGGTCTGCCCGCTGTACCCCCGGATCAACCGGGACATCGTGCTGATCGGGCTTTTTCTGCACGATCTGGGCAAGACCCGCGAGCTGGTCTACGACCGGACCTTCGGGTACACCGACCGGGGCGAGCTGATCGGGCACCTCGTCGAGGGGGCGATCATGCTGCACGACAAGTCGCAGCAGATGATGCGGGAGACCGGCCAGCGAATGCCCGCGGGCGTGCTGACCGTGCTTCAGCACATCATCATCTCGCACCACGAGAAGCCCGAGTTCGGGGCTTGCAAGATCCCGTCGTCGCCCGAGGCCGTGATGGTCTCGCTGATCGACAACCTCGACGCGAAAACGGTCTTGACGCTGGACGCGGCCCGCCCGGATCAGGCCGCGGCCGATCTGGGCGGCAACTTCACCGAGCGGAACTGGGCGATTGGGACGAAGCTCTACAAGCCGGACCCGCTGGCGGAGTGATGCGTGCCGGAGCGGGGGCTTCCCGCCACCCGCCGGCCCGCGGGGCCGAGCCGAATGGACCTTCGGGCATCGCCCGAACGGTGGGCTTGGAAGCCCATCGCTCCGAGATCGTGATGCATCTGACTCTTGCCAGCGTGTCCCCCCGGCGTCGCCAACTGCTCGAAGCGGCCGGCGTGCCGCTGGACGTGCGCCCCAGCGGGATTGACGACGGGCGCTTAAGCCCTGGTCGGTGCACGCCGGCCGAGTGGGTGATGGCCCTCGCCTACCTGAAAGCAGTCGCCACGGCGCGGCAGGCCGATCTGGACCCTGGCACGCTGGTCATCGGGGCGGACACGGTGTGCGTCAACGATGGGCGGATCCTCGGCCAGCCCGCGGACGAGGCCGACGCGGGGCGGATGGTCCGAATCATGGCGGGGCGGACGCACGAGGTCCTCACGGGGGTCGCCATGGTCTGCCCCGCGTCGCGTCGGCGTCTCGTGTTCGTGGACCGATCCGTCGTGACGGTGGGGGCGTTGGACGAGGAACGCATCGCCGAGTATCTCGCGACACCGCTCTGGCGGGGCAAGGCGGGGGGGTACAACATCGCCGAGCGGCTCGATGCCGGCTGGCCGATCGAGTTCATCGGGACCATGGATTCGATCATGGGGCTGCCGGTCGATCGCACGCTGGCTGCCGTGCGTTCTTGGGCGTCCGCATGACTGCTCGCGGTCGGATCGATCTGTCAGTCGTACTTGAACACCCCGTGCTTGGTTTTGTCGCCCAGGCGCCCGGCCACGACCAGCTGCTTGAGCAGCGGACAGGCCCTGTACCGCGGGTTGTTCAGGCCCTCGGCCATGACCTCCATGATGTGCACGCAGGTGTCCAGGCCGATGAAGTCGGCCAGGCGGAGCGGGCCCATGGGGTGGGCCATGCCGAGCTTCATGATCTCGTCGATGTGCTCGGGCTCGGCCACGCCCTCCATCCAGGTGTAGAACGCCTCGTTGATCATGGGCATCAGGATGCGGTTGGAGACGAATCCGGCGCGGTCGTTGGCGGGCACGGCGGTCTTGCCCATGGCCGCCGAGAGGGCGATCACCCGCTCGGTGGTCTCCTTGCTGGTGGCCAGGCCGTTGATGACCTCGACGAGCTTCATGACCGGCACGGGGTTGAAGAAGTGCATGCCAATGAAGCGGTCGGCCTTGTCGCTCACGCTGGTAGCCAGGTCGGTGATGGAGATCGACGAGGTGTTGGAGGCCAGGATGGTCCGGTCGGAGACCGATCCGGCCAGACCCTTGAAGATCTCCTTCTTGACTGACGCCCGCTCCACCACGGCCTCGATGACGATGTCGGCCCCGTGGAGTTCCGAGATCCGGTCCGAGTAGGTCAGGCGGGCCCTGGCGTCCTTTGACTGGTCCTCTGTCATGCGGCCCTTCTCAACCGCGCGGGACAGGAGTTTCTCGTGGAGCGATTTGCACCGGCCGAGGGCCGCCGAGTCGAGGTCGTAGACGACCGTCTCGAATCCGTTCGCGGCCGCGACCTGGGCGATCCCGCCGCCCATCTGGCCCGATCCGATCACGCCGACTTGCTCGATTCCGTGCATCGCAGTTCCCTCCGGTTGCGCCCGGGCGGCCCGCCCGGGGGAAAAGCGTAGACCCGGACGCCGGTTCGGACCGCGGCTCGCTTCGCGTCGGCCGCATCGGGGTGCCGACGCGGGGCGAACCTAGCATCTCCGCCCGGATCCACCCATGAAACCGCCGCAAGACCCCTCCCACATCATCCCGGATGCGATCGCGTCCGTCCCGGACGCCCCGTGCGAGCGTCCGACGGTGGACGAGGATCAGGGGGAGATGGCCGTTGTCCCGACCTCGACGCGTCCAGCGCTTCCGCGGGACGGGCTGACGCCGGACGGGCGTTTCAAGTCGGGGCGGCTCGCCGGGCTGACGCTCGGCCCGGCGTTGTTCGTTCTCTCCTGGCCGATCATCACCGAGTCATTTCTGAACTCGCTCGTGGGGCTGGTGGACACGATGCTGGCGGCGGGGCTGCCCGAGGGCGAGGCCGCGACGGACGCGATCGGCGGCGCGTCGTACATCATGTGGCTGATCGGGCTGGTGACCATGGCCCTGGGCGTGGGGGCCACGGCGTTGGTGTCGCGGTCGGTGGGCCGGTCCCGGCTGGCGGTGGCGCGGACGATCGTCGGCCAGACGACGACGCTGGCGATCGTCGCGGGCGTGGTGGTCGGCTCGCTTGTGTTCGTCGGTGCGCCGCTGGTGGTCGACACGCTCTCGATGCCCGACAACGTGGCCGGTTTCTTCCGCGATTACATGCGCATCATCGCCCTGGGAGTGCCGTTCGCGACCATGCTCTTCGGCCTGATCGCGTGCGCCCGGGGGGCGGGAGACTCGATCTCGCCGCTGACGGCGATGATCGTGCGGAACATCGTGAACATTCTCGTGTCCTGGACGGCGTCCGGTGCCGAGATTTTCGGGCACGCGCCCCCGGTTTCTCTCGACATGGGCGTGACCGGGATCGCCATCGGAACGGTCTGCGGCGACGCCGCGGGGATGCTGGTGGTGCTGCACCAGGCCCGTACGGGGCGGTGGGGGATCAAGCTGCGTCTCAAGCGGATGCGTCCGCATTGGATCACGATCCGACGGATCGTGCGATTGGGGGTGCCCAACTTCTTCGAGACGCTGGGCATGTGGATGGGCAACTTTTTTATTGTTGCGTTCGTGGGATCGATCGCCCTGCAGACCGCGCGGGAGGGCCTGCTGGGAGCCCACATCATCGCGATCCGGATCGAGGCGTTCAGCTTTCTGGCCGGTTTCGCGATGGGCTCGGCGGCGGCCACGCTGGCGGGCCAGTATCTCGGCGCCAGGAGGCCCGACCTGGCCAAGCGGGCCGTTTGGATCGCCACGGGCGTTGCGGTGTCCATCATGACCGTGTTCGGCGCCGGATTTGTGCTCTTTCCTCGGGTGATCACGGGTTGGCTGTCCTCGCAGCCCGCCCACCTGGAGTTGGTGCCGCCGCTGCTGGTCATCTGCGGGCTCGTCCAGATCCCCTTCGCCCTGGCGATCGTGCTCCGCTCGGCCATGCGCGGCGCGGGCGACGCCAAGGCGGTGATGCTGATCACCTGGCTGACGACCTACGCCGTGCGGCTGCCGCTGGCGTACTTCATCTCGGGCGTGGACCTGACGCTGCCGGAGTTCCTCGGCGGGATGACGATCCCCAACCCCGTGCCCTGGGAGGCGAGCCTGACCCTGCTCTGGATCGGGATCTGCTCCGAACTGGTCATCCGGGGGATCGCGTTTACGGTGTATTTCATCAAGGGCCGATGGATCCACGCGCGGGTTTGACCTGTGGAGACAACGAAAGAGACCAGCCGCGTTGGCGACTGGCCCCGGTCAGATTGCTGTGGGTTGTTTCGTGGGCCTCGTCAGTGGGACGGCATGAAGATGGTCTCGCCGGGCTTGGCGTCGGTTCGATCCGTGACGCACTGCACAATTTTCTCGGCGACCGTGTCCGGGTCGAGCGTCTTGCTCTTGGGGAGCACCTTTTCGTCCCACATCGATCGGAGCATGCCGGTCTCGATGGCGCCGGGGGCGACGGCGTAGGCCCGGATGTTCGACCGCGGCCCTTCGTTGGTGATGGCTCGGCAGGCCGCGTTCAGGGCGGCCTTGGCGCAGCCGTACACACCAAGGCCCGGGAACGGATCCTTGGTGGACATCGACGAGGTGAAGACGATCGAGCCGCCTTCTTTCATCTCCCGCATGCAGCGGGCCGCCAGGTCGATCGGGCCGAGGGCGTTGACCTCGAAGGTTTCCCGGAGGTCTTCTATTGAGAAGTCCTTGAGTTTCTTGAGCCCGGCCGCTCCCGCGTTGTTGATCACCGCATCGATCCGCCCGAACGCCGCGATCGTCTCGTCCACGATGCGGGCCCGGTCCTGATCGCTCGTGACGTCGGCGACGACGCACTTCCAGGAGATCCCTTCCGGGCCGAGCGCCTCGCCGGTTTCCCGGAGTTTCGATTCGGTCCGGCCGACGAGGACCACGTGGTACCCCTCATCGACCAGCCGGCCCGCAACGCGCCTCCCGACGCCCGAGCCGGCCCCGGTCACGATCGCCACTTTTCCGTCACTCATGCAAAGATCCTTCCATACCGAATGCTTGCGGCCGATTCTGAGACAACGCGGGCGCCCCGGTGGCCGACCTCCTGCAGATCTGTTCTCATTCTTCGCTCGGTCCGATGCACGAAGGGAGAGAACCGCCTGCATACGCTCCGGGATCATGCCCGCCCGGACCACCCCGCTCGCCGACCCCTCCCGACCGCTCACGCTGGCGCACTCGCCGGACGCGGACGATCTGGTGATGTGGTGGCCGCTGACAGGCCAAAACCACGAGGACGCGGGGCGGTTTTCGGGGCCTCAGCTCGACACGGGGGGGCGGTCGTTCGTGCTGGCCGCCCGCGACGTGGAGGAGCTCAACAAGCTGGCCGTCACGGGCGGCAGCGACTACGACATCACCGCGATCTCCGCGGCGGCCTACCCGGCCATCGCGGACCGGTTCGCCATCACCCGGGCCGGGGCGTCGTTCGGCGAGCACTACGGGCCGAAGCTCGTGGTTCGAAAGGATTCGGCGATCGACTCGTTCGAGGATCTGACCGGAGATCTGGTCGCGATCCCCGGCGTGAACACCACCGCGTATCTGACACTGCGTTTGGCGGTGCCGGGCGTGCGGGTGGTGGAGATGCTCTTCTCGGAGATCCCGGGCGCGGTCATGGACGGGCGGGCGGACGCGGGCCTGCTGATCCACGAGGCCCAGCTCACGCTGGATGATCAGGGGCTGCGCGCCATCGCGGACATGGGCCAGTGGTGGGGATCCCAGACCGGCCGGGCGCTGCCGCTCGGGTTAAACGTCGTCCGGCGCGACCTGCCCGATCTGGCGGGGCTTTGCGATCTGCTGGCCGAGTCCGTGGCGGTCGCGGCCCGCGAAAGAGCGGCGTCCAAGGCGTACCTGAGGCGGAACAACGCCGGCAAACCCGAGTGGAGCGACGAGGACCTGCTGGACCGCTACCTGGACATGTACGTCTCCCCGATGACGGTGGACATGGGCCAGGCGGGCCGTGAAGCCCTGGCGGAGTTGTACCGCCGTGCCCATGATGCCGGGCTGATCGACGCCGTTCCGCCACTCGACATCCGATAGAATCCGGGTATGAACGCGCTCGAAAAACTGCGGGAGGTCACGGACACGATCGGCACCGCCACGAACGGGCTGGTCATCGTCGATTCCTGGACCCTCGTGGGGCGGCTGCTCTCGAGGTTCCCCGTGGACAAGCAGGAGTCGGCCCGGGTGCTGGCCGCCAAGGACCACGCCGGCCTGAACGCGCTCGTCACAGAACTGGAGAACCCGCGTCCCGTTCGGGCGGACGCGGGGGTGTCAGATGGCGACATGCAGGCCGCGCTCAAGGCGTTCCGCAAACGGCTCAAGCTGACGCGGCTGGACCAGGAGTCGAAGCTGGGCGGTCGGTACACCTCGGGCGGCAAGAAGTCAGACATCGACGCGATCATCCCGCCGTCCGAGTTTGCGCCGGAAGTGTGGCGAGCGCTCGAGGCCGCGGGCAAGCTGCGGGCCGCGGGCGGCGGTTTCTACGCCGAGGTGGGGCAGGGAGGACCATGAAGGTGGACGGGTCACCCATCCCGCACTCGGTCCGGCTCGCCAACGCGCTGGACGCGAAGTTCAGGGTGCCGGGCACCCGGTTCCGGTTTGGTCTCGATCCGGTCATCGGGCTGCTGCCGGTGGCGGGGGACACGATCTCGCTGTGCCTGGGGCTGCTCATTCTCGCCGATGCGCGCCGGCTGGGCGCCCGCAAGCGGGTTCTGGCGCTGATGCTGCTGAACCTGGGGGTTGACTGGGTGATAGGGATGATCCCGCTGATCGGCGACGTCGCGGACTTTTTCATCAAGCCCAACCGTGCCAACGCGAACCTGCTGCTACAAGAGCACGCCGCCGGGCGGCTGCGGGGCGGCTGACCCCCCTGCGGCCCCGCGGCCTACCCTCCGCCCGTGCCGGAAGTCCCGGATCAGACCGCCCGCCTGACGCCAAGCCGTGCCGCGGCCCGCTGGGTCGAACTGCTTCTGCTCTATGTTGTGTTGCCGGCGGTGCTCGCCGCGGCGGTCGACCGGCACGGCCGGTTTCACGCCTTCATGCACGCCTGCGGCCTTGGCTGGTTCGTGGATTACGCGGCGGTGCCCGGACGCATCGTGTTCCCGGTGCTGCTGGGCACCACGGCGTTGATCGTGGCGGTGCTGCTCTTTGATCGCTCGTTCGATCGCTCTCAGTTGTGGGGGTGGAGCCGGGCGCGGGCGGAGCTGCCCCGCGTGCTGATCTTCTGGAGCGTGGGCGCGATCGGGCTGCTGGGCCTGACCGCGTTCATCGCGTTCCGGACGGATCTGCTCCCGGAAGCGGGGTTCATGCGCCTGCCGCGCGAGCGACCGGAGATCCTGCTGATCATCTGGCTCGCGTACCCCTGGGTGAGCGCGTACCCGCAGGAGATCACGCACCGGGTGTTCTTCTGGCACCGCTACGCGGTGCTGTTCCCCAATCGCTGGGTGATGCTGCTCGTCAATGCCCTGGTGTTCGCGTGGATGCACGCGTTATTCTGGAACCTGATCGCTCTGGCGATGACGTTCGCGGGCGGCCTGCTGTTCGCCTGGACGTACGACCGGACCCGATCGGCGCTGGCCGCGGGCGTCGAGCACGGCCTGTACGGGGCGTGGTGCTTCACGGTGGGGTTGGGATGGTTCGTGTTTGCCGGGCGCTGATCGCTCAGCGGATGGCGCGGGCTCGGATTGGTGGAGCACGCCTCGCCGAACGGCCGGATTCTGCCACCCGAGCGGGCCTCTGTGGTAAGATCGGAGCATTCCGATACGACTCGAAGAGGGGTAACTCCTTATGCCAGAACGACTCATGACGCTTATCGCTGTTTCCTGCCTGTCCGTGCCGGCCTTTGCGGCCGCCCCCCCGGCGACCGAGGCGCGCGTGGTGGTGGACACCTACCACGGGGTGGAGGTCCTGGACCCGTACCAGTGGCTGGAGGGCGACAACTCCGACGCTGAGAACATGGGCCGCCTGACCGACGAGGTGGGAGTCTGGACCGACGCCCAGAACGCGTTCACCCGGTCGGTGCTCGACCGGCTGCCCGGTCGCAAGGCGCTGGAACAGCGCATCTCCGAGCTGCTCGAAGTGCCCTCGATCGGCACGCCGAGCGTGTACGGTAATCGTTACTTTTACTCCAAGCGTGAGGGCACGCAGAACCAGTCGCTGCACTACGTCCGCGAGGGCGTGGACGGCGAGGATCGGTTGCTGCTGGACCCGAACCAGATCGATCCGACCGGGCTGACGACGATCTCGTGGACCGCGCCGAACCGTGACGGTTCGCTCATGGCGTTCGGTATGTACCGGTCCGGGGACGAGAACTCGACGTTGTACCTGATGGACGTGGCGACCGGCACCTGGCTCGCCGACGAGATCCCGGGCAAGGTCAATCTGGCGGGGTGGGACCCGGACGGCAAGGGGTTCATCTATCGCCGGCTCGAGAGCCTCGACGATGCGTACTCGGGGGTGTACAAACACCACGTCATCGGGACACACCATTCGCAGGACACCGTGCTATTCCGTCAGAAGGACACCGGTTTCTTCTACAAGGACGCGGGGTACAGCGACGAGAAGCTCGCGGCCCTGAAGACGACCTGGGGTCCGTTCGCCACTCCCTCCGAGGACGGCCGCTGGATGCTGGTGGGCTACTGGACCGGCACCGCGGGCGTTGACCTGTGGGTCGCGGATCTGGACGCCTGGCGTCGGACCGGGGAGGTTGAGCTTGTCCCGATGGTCATGGGCCAGTCCGGCCGGGTCGGCGCCACGCACTTCAGCGGTGACCGGCTGTATATGCAGACGGCCATCGGCGCGCCGAACGGTCGGGTGGTCATGGTCGATCTGACCGACCCCGCGATCGAACATTGGAAGGACATCGTCCCCGAGGACCCCAAGCTGGTTCTGAGCGGGACCTCGTTCGCGCGCGGCATCATCGCGGCGGATTACCTCGATCAGGCCAGGACGCGCATCACGCTCTTCGCCTACGACGGGACCCGCAAGGGTGATCTCGAACTGCCGGGCATCGGCTCGGCGGGCCTGTCGACCTCCGACGACCGCACCGAGGCCTTTCTGACGTTCTCGTCTTACAACATGCCGCGTTCGATCTATCACGTCGATCTGGCCACCGGCGAGCGCGAGTTGTGGGCCAGCCCGGACGTGCCGGTCGATCCCTCGCTGATCGAGGTCAAGCAGGTCTGGTACCCGTCCAAGGACGGCACCCAGGTCTCGATGTTCATCGTCCACAAGAAGGGCCTGGCGCTCGACGGCAAGAACCCCACCATCCTCTACGGGTACGGCGGCTTCAACATCTCGATGACCCCGGGCTTCAGCTCGACGATGTTCCCCTGGTACGAGAAGGGCGGCGTGTACGCGGTGGCCAACCTCCGCGGCGGCGGCGAGTACGGCAAGGCCTGGCATGAGGCCGGCATGCTCGAGAACAAGCAGAACGTGTTCGACGACTTCATCGCCGCGGGCGAGTTCCTGATAAAAGAGGGCTACACCAATCCGAAGCAGCTGGGCATCGCCGGAGGTTCCAATGGCGGCCTGCTGACCGGGGCGGCGGTGACCCAGCGCCCGGACCTGTTCGCCGCGGCCATCTCCGCGGTGCCGCTGCTGGACATGCTCCGCTATCAGAACTTCCTGATGGCCCGCTACTGGGTGCCCGAGTATGGCAGCAGCGAAGACTCCGGCCAGTTCGAGTACATCCGAGCCTACTCGCCCTATCAGAACGTCAAACCCGGCGTGAAGTACCCCGCCGTCCTGTTCACGGCGGGCGAGAACGACACGCGGGTCCATCCGCTGCACGCCCGGAAGATGGCGGCCCTCATGCAGGCGTCCACTGGCTCCGATCCGACGCAGGACCCCATCCTGCTGTGGGTCGATCGTGACGCGGGCCACGGCGGCGGCAAGCCCCGGCACCTGCAGATCCGCGACATCGCCGACCAACGCCTGTTCATGATGTGGCAGCTCGGCATGATCAAGGAGTAGTCTGTCGTTCAGATTCTCGGTTTCCGCGATCCGCGGCCGGCGCCGATTGGTCGGAGCGCCACGCTCGGCGCATCAAGCGAGAAGGTCGTGAAGAAACGCGAACTCATCAACCTGGGTCTCCCCCAAGGGGACGCCCTCCGCGCGGCCGTCGAGGCCTGCGCGGCCCACCGGCCCGAGCGCGACGCCGCCCGGGAGGGGATCCGTCGTGTTCTGGAAAACCCGCAGGCCGCGTCGGAGGATCCGATCTGGGGCGGTGTGGCCCGGGCGCTGCTCGGGCCCGGCGCGGCGGCGCTCCGTCGCACCCCGGCACCCCTGAACATCTGGGGCCGCGTGGGCGAGGACATCGACCAGCCGTCGGTCGATCAGGCCCGCCGGGCGTGCGAGCTGCCCATCTCCGTCGCGGCGGCCTTGATGCCCGACGCGCACGTCGGCTACGGGTTGCCCATCGGGGGCGTGCTGGCGACCCGGGGCGCCGTGATCCCGTACGCGGTGGGGGTGGACATCGCCTGCCGAATGAAAGTCACGGTGCTGGACCTTCCGACGGACCTGCTAGATTCCGACGCCGGGCGGCACCGGTTGACCGACGCCATCGAGACCGAGACCCGCTTCGGCATGGGGGCGGCCTTCGGCGGCGGGCGGGGCGGGCGCAAACGCGAGCACGAGGTCATGGACGACGACTGGGCCGTCTCGCCGGTCACGGCCCGCGTCAAGGACAAGGCCCACGCCCAGCTCGGCTCCTCCGGTTCGGGCAACCACTTCGTCGAGTTCGGCGTGCTGACGGTTTCCGAGGCCGACGCTCACTCGCCGCTCGGGCTCGGGGCCGGTTCGTATCTGGCGTTGATGTCGCACTCGGGCTCCCGCGGCGCGGGGGCGGCGGTGTGCGATCATTATTCACGCATCGCGATGGATGCGCATCCAGAACTCGACAAGCAGCACAAGCACCTTGCATGGCTGGACCTCGGCTCCGAGGCCGGGCGGGAGTACTGGGAGGCCATGAACCTCATGGGTCGTTACGCGAGCGCCAACCACGCGTGCATCCACCACCACATCGCGCAGCACCTGGGCGCGGAGGTTATCGCGGGGGTCGAGAACCACCACAACTTCGCGTGGGAAGAGCGGCACGTGGTCGACGGGGTGGAGGAAACGCTGATCGTCCACCGCAAGGGGGCGACGCCCGCGGGCGCCGGGGTGCTCGGCGTGATCCCCGGTTCCATGGCGGACCCGGCGTTCATCGTGGTGGGCAGGGACGGCGCCGGCTCGCTGTCCTCGGCCTCTCACGGGGCCGGGCGGGTGATGTCACGGACGGCCGCCAAGAACACGTTCCGCTGGCCGGCGGTCCGTGAGCTGCTCAAGGAGCGGGGTGTCACCGTGATCTCGGCCGGGATCGACGAGAACCCCGGGGTCTACAAGGACATCCGGCGCGTGATCGCGCAGCAGGCCGACCTCGTGCGACCCGTGGCCCGGTTCGATCCCAAGCTGGTCAAAATGGCCCCCGACGGCGAGAAGGCCGAGGACTAACGAGCGCAGGAGTCACCGATGGCGAAGAAGACCACCAAGAAGTCCGCGAAGAAGATTGCCAAGAAAGCCGCCAGGAAGACCACCACGAATGCCGGGGCGAATAAAACGGTCGCGACGACGGCCAGCGTTCGGGGATATCTGGCGTCGCTCCCGCCGGACCGCCGGGCCGATTGCGAGAAGCTCGCGGCCATCATGGAGTCGGTCGTCAAGGAAGCGCCGAAGATGTGGGGCCCGTCCATCGTGGGCTTCGGGAGCTACCACTACGTCTACGAGTCCGGGCGCGAGGGAGACATGTGCCTGACCGGGTTCTCGTCGCGATCGAACGCGATCACGGCCTACATCGCCGGGGGGTTCGAGGGCCAGGCCGAGTTGATGGCCAGGCTGGGCACGTACAAGACAGGAAAGGCGTGCCTGTACATGAAATCGTTGGCGAACGTCGATCAGAAAGTGCTCAAAGAGCTGATCAAGCGGTCGGTCCGGCACGTCAAGACGCTGTACCCCGGGTGATCGGGTTGATGGACCGAGGCCGGGCGAGGAACCCGGGCGACCGCGGGGGCTGAAGCCCGCTGCTCACTTCAGGGTGGCGACGAACTTGGCAAACCGGTCCATCCCCTTGTTGATCTGGTCTTCGGAACAGGCGAACGAGATGCGGAGGTGGTTCTTGCCGCAGCCGCCGAAGTCCTCGCCGGGAACAAAGGCGACGTGGGCCTCGTCGAGCAGGGCTTCGGAGAACGACAGGGCCGAATCCACCGTGACCCCCTTGGGCGTCTTCTTGCCGAACAGGGCCGAAACGTCGGGAAACACGTAGAACGCGCCCTGCGGCTTGACGCAGGTCACGCCGGGGATCGATGCCAGGCGGTCCATGATCAGGTCCGCCCGCTTGGCGAAGGCCTTGCGCATGGACTCGACCTCGGCCGCCACGCCGGGGTCGGTCAACGCGTGGCGGATGGCGGCGTAGTTGAAGCTGGTGATGTTGGTGGACATCTGGCCCTGGAGCGTGGCCATGGCGTTGATGAACTTCTTGCCGAACTCGCCCGGCATGCACGCGAAGCCGATCCGCCAGCCCGTCATGGCGAAGGCCTTGGACATGCCGTTGAGCGTGATCGTCCGCTCGGCGACTTCGGGGATCGAGCCGATCGAGAAGTGCGGCACGTCGGCGTAGACGATCTTCTCGTAGATCTCGTCCGTCAGGATGACCAGATTCGGCGCGACCTCACGGGCATCATGCACAACCTGAGCGATGGCCCGCAGGTCGGATTCTGGGTACATCGTGCCCAGCGGGTTTGACGGTGAGTTGAGGATCAGCAGGCGGCTGCGGGGGTTGATGGCCTTGCGGAGCTGCTCGGGGTCGAGGCGGAAGTCGGTCGCGGGCGTGGTCTCCAGTTCGACCACCTTGCCGCCGGCCATCTCGCAGATGGGGGCGTAGGAGACCCACGCCGGGACGGGCAGGAGCATTTCCCAGGGCGCTTCGCCCGGGGCGGGCGGGTCGAACAGGCAGTGGATGGCGGTATAGAGAACGTGCTTGCCGCCGGCCCCGATGGCGATGTGCTCGCCGGTCAGGCCCGGGATGCCGTTCTCGTCAGTGAACTTCCTCGCCACCGCGTTCCGGGTCGCCATATCGCCCATGGTGGGGGTGTACTTGGTGTCCCCGGCCAGAAGGGAGTCGATCGCGGCTTGCTTGATCGAGTGGGGTGTGTCAAAGTCCGGCTCGCCGGCCGCGAAACCGATGACGTCCACGCCCGAGGCCTTCATGGCCTTGGCCCGGTTGTTCAAGGCGACCGTGACGGACGGCTTCAGGGAGGAAACGCGGTGGGAGAGGGTGGGGTGCGGCATGGTGGGGGAGGGTAGTGGGGGTGGGGCCGGAAGGCACGAAATTGGCCGATCCGGCGTGCCCGGATCGGGGACCGGCCCCGGCCGGGCCTGCCCCCTGAGGGGTGTCTGAGCGGGTTTGGGGACCGGAACCGAACTCCCGGGCGCCTGGGGGCCTGGCACGTCGATACGCCCGGGGCGTCTAGACCCCACATCGGCCCCTGCATATGCTTGGGGACCCCCGCAGCGGGGTTCGGCGGCGATCTTTGTCGGGACTGGCCCGGCACGGACGCCCGCGACACAAGGAGAATCCATGCCCCTGGCACCCGAGAAGAAGACCGACATCATCAAGGACTTTGCCCGCGACGGAAAGGACACCGGCTCGCCCGAGGTCCAGATCGCGATCCTGACGGCCCGCATCCAGCAGGTCGCCACGCACTTGCGTGCGAACAAGCAGGACGCGCACAACCGACGCGGCCTCGTGCAGATGGTTTCCAAGCGGAACCGGCTGCTCCGCTATCTCAGCCGCACGGATAACGACGCCTACAAGGCGACGATCCAGAAGCTGGGCCTGCGTAAGTAACTCCTCGACCCCGCGTGCTCGAAACGGCACGCGGGGTTTTCGTATCGGGCCCGCGGGAGCGGCAGTGGGCGCCGGACAGCACGACCGACGGGGCGCGTCGGAAGACCGGGGATCGGCCCCGGAAGCCCCGGACCGATTGGTCGCATCAGTCCTGTCCCACGCCTTCTGCCACTCGTTCCGTGAGGGCGGGCCCGAACATGTCGGCAAGCCGCGTCCGTCCGAGCCACTGGGGCCCGGGGTTCGGACGCAGCGGGGCTCCTCACGTCCCGCCAAACAAAGAAAGCGGAATACATGACAACCCAAGCGATCGTCGTCGAGAAGGAAATCGGCGGCCGGACGATGCGGATCGAGACTGGCAAAGTCGCCAAGCTCGCCACCGCGGCCCTGCTCATCACCCACGGCGAGACGACCGTGATGTGCACGGTGATGCGGGCCGCCCCCCGTCCCGGTCTGGACTTCTTCCCCATGCAGGTCGACTACCGCGAGAAGCTCTCGGCCGGCGGCAAGTTCCCCGGCGGCTTCCGCAAGCGTGAGGGCGCTCCCAACGAGAAGGAAGTCCTCACCATGCGGATGATCGATCGCCCGATCCGTCCGCTGTTCCCCGATGGGTTCATCGAAGAGGTCCAGATCCAGTGCTGGGTCATGAGCCACGACGGCGAGAACGACGCCGACGTGATCGCCGGCACCGGCGCCGCCGCCGCGCTGGCCATGTCGGACTGCCCCTTCGAGGGGCCGCTGGCCACCGTCCGCGTTGCCCGCATCTTCACCGATGATGGCCCGCAGTTCATTCTCAACCCGACCGTCTCGCAGCTCGAGTACTCCGATCTGGACCTCGTGCTCGCCGGTCACAACGACGGCGTGAACATGATCGAGGTCGGCGCGGCCGAGGTTCCCGACGAGGACATCCTCGAGGCGATCAAGTTCGGCTACAACGAGGGCATCAAGCCCATCCTCGCACTGATCGGGGAGCTGGCCAAGAAGGTCGGCAAGGAGAAGCGCCTCGGCGACCACATGAACATCGTCCCCGACGAGGTCATGGCCAAGGTCAAGAAGGCCTGCGAGAAGGAGCTGACCGAGGCCCGCCAGATCAAGGGCAAGCACGAGCGCGGCGAGGCCGTCAGCGCCATCAAGAAGAAGATGCTCGACGAGCACTTCGCCGAGAAGGTCGACGGCACCGTCGAGCAGGCCGAGTCTTCCCGCCTGGCCCGGCGCCAGGCCGGCGAGGCGTTCCGCACCCTCGAGAAGAAGATCACCCGCAAGCTGATCATCGAGAAGGGCGTGCGGGCCGACGGACGCAAGTTCAAGGAGATCCGTCCGCTGGAGATGCAGGTCGGCTACTTCGCCCGCAACCACGGCTCGGCGTTCTTCCAGCGCGGCGAGACCCAGTCGCTGGTGTCCTGCACCCTGGGCACCGGCAAGGACGAGCAGATCGTCGACGGCCTGCTGCCCGAGTACTCCAAGAAGTTCTACCTGCACTACAACTTCCCGCCCTTCTGCGTCGGCGAAGCCGGGCGCATCATGGGCCCGGGTCGTCGTGAGGTCGGACACGGCGCGCTGGCCGAGCGTTCGCTGCTCGGCGTGCTGCCCAGCCCCGAGGACTTCCCCTACACCATCCGCCTGGTCTCGGACATCACAGAGTCCAACGGTTCCTCGTCGATGGCCTCGGTCACCGGCGGCTGCCTGGCGCTGATGGACGCGGGCGTGCCCATCTCCAACACCTGCGCCGGTATCTCGGTCGGTCGGTTCACCGACGACAACGACAAGAACGAGGTCTTCGTCACCGACATCATCGGTGAGGAGGACTTCTTCGGCGACATGGACTTCAAGGTCTCCGGCACCCGCGAGGGCATCACCGGCATCCAGCTAGACCTTAAGGCCCGCGGCCTGAACTTCGATCAGATCGAGGTCATCTTCGAGCAGGCCAAGGTCGGTCGCCTCGAGATCATCGAGAAGATGGAGAAGGTCCTCCCCGGGCCCCGCGCCGAGATCAGCCGCCACGCACCGCGTCTGCTGCAGCTCAAGATCGAGGTCGACAAGATCGGCAAGCTCATCGGACCCGGCGGCAAGACCATCCGCGCCCTGCAGGACAAGTACGGCGTCAACATCGACGTCGAGGACGACGGCACCGTGCTGGTCTCCTCGCCCAACGCCGAGAGCGTCGAGCGGGCCCAGGCCGAGATCGGCGCCCTCTGCGAGGACGTCAAGGTCGGCACCGTCTACGAGGGCCGCGTCGTGTCCACCAAGGACTTCGGCGCCTTCATCGAGATCGCCCCCGGTACCGACGGCATGTGCCACATCTCCGAACTCGGCGAGGGCTACGTCCAGTCCGTGTCCGACGTGGTCAAGGTCGGGGACACCGTGCGGGTCAAGGTGATCCTGGTCGACGACCAGGGCCGCATCAAGCTCAGCCGCAAGGCCGCCCTGACCCCCGAGGAGCGGGAGAAGGAACTGGCCGAGCGTGGCCCCCGTCCGGAGCGGTCCGACCGCGACGGCGACCGGGGTGACCGGGGCGGACGCGGCGGGGACCGTGGCGGTCGCGGGCGTGGCCCGCGGCGTGACCGCGAGTCCGAGCCCGCCACCGCCGAGTGATTTCGGTCGGATCAGGCCTCGAAGGGGCTGATCCGGTGGTTCAACTAGGGTTACAACCGCACCCCTCCGGGATCGTCCCGGAGGGGTGTTTGACGCGCGGGCAAGGTCTGGTAGGCTAGGGCATTATGGGGCATGCCTCGGCTCGTGGGGAGTCGTTCGCCGTCCGCCCGATCGGGGGCCTTATGTCAGACAGCCCGACCACACTCGAGGGCATCGAGGGACAAGTCAAATGGTTCGATCCCCGCAAGGGGTTCGGCTTCATCGTCGGTCCGGAAGGTCAGGACATCTTCGTCCACTTCACCGTGATCGAGGGCGACGGGTTCCGGGTGCTCCGCGACGGTTCGGGCGTCATCTATGACGCCGAGCGGTCCGAGAAGGGCTGGCGGGCGACCCGGGTCGCAAGGTCGGAGACGCAGGAGGAAGTGCCCGAGGTCGTGGTCCCCCGGCGGACCTACTCCCGGTCGCCGCGTCGCTGACCCGCCCCGCGGTCAACAATCCCATATGGGCGGACTGGCCATGGTTGGAATCGGGCTCGGTGTCGGGCTGCTGCTCGGCGCCGGGGCGGGCGTGGTCGCGTCCCGGGTGATCGTCCGCCGGGCGGTCGGGCGGGTCCGTGTGGCCGAACGCCGTGCCCGCTCCGCGGAACGGCTCGCCGAGATCGGCTCGATGACCGGCGGCCTGGCCCACGAGATCAAGAACCCGCTCTCGACCATCGGGCTCAACGCACAACTGCTCAGCGAGGCGATCGCCGACCTTGAACTGCCCGAGCAGGACAAGGGCCGCATGACCCGCCGGGTCGGGGCGCTCAAGCTCGAGACCGAGCGATTGCGGGGCATCCTGTCCGATTTCCTCGAGTACGCCGGTGAGCTGCGACTGGCGGTGGCGCCGGCGGACGTGGGCTCATTGCTCGAACAGCTCGGCGATTTTTTCGATCCGCAGGCGCGGGCCGGGGGCGTGCGCCTCCGGGTCGAGGCGCCCCGCACCCCGATCGTGGCGCAGATCGACGGGCCCCACATCAAGCAGGCGATGCTCAACCTGATGCTCAACGCGGTGTCGGTCATGAACCATCCGGCGATCACCACGCGGGATCTGATCCTGCGGGCCGAGCCGTTCGACGACGACGGCGTGCCGTCGGTGCGCTTGCACGTGATCGATACCGGGCCCGGCATGACGCCCGAAACGGTCGAAAAGATCTTCCGGCCCTACTTCACCACCCGGGCGGGAGGGACGGGCCTGGGCCTGCCGACCGCCCGCCGCATCGCCGAGGCCCACGGGGGCCGGCTGGAACTCCACACTACCCCGGGTGTGGGGTCTGATTTTTACCTGACGGTTCCGGTCGGCGGGGCTCCGGGCGCCGACGCGGGTGTCAGCTCCGCATGACCGCGGCGACCCGGGCCGTCGCTTCGATCAGTTCCGCCTCGGTGTTGAGAATGTCCGGGCACAGCCGCACGAACCACGGGCGGCCCGCGGGGCTCGGCCTCGCGTCGGCGTTGACGCCCGAGGCCTTGAGCCGGCCGACGGCTCCTTTGCCGTCGGGCGTTGGGATGAGGAGGTAGGCCCCGTGCCCCTCCGTGTCGCGGTTGATGGTGGTGGTTTCCACGCCGGCGTCGTGCAATCGGTCTCGCAGGAAGGCGAGCTGGCGGAGCGAGTACGCCCGCAACCGTTCGACCCCGAGCGCGAGGGTGAGGTCGAGCCCGGCCCGGCTCTGGTAGTAGGTCAGAATCGGCGGGGTGGCCTCGAGCCAGGCGTCGCCCCCCGCGGCGTACTCGGGCAGTTCGGTGCGGTGATAGGCGAAGGGCTCGGCCTTGGCGAACCAGCCCGTATCGATAGGGGCCGGCTGGTCGGGCGAGGGCACGCCGCCCGGGGTGAGCATGACGTCGGCCAGGGCGAGCCAGCACGCGCCCGCGAGCCCGCGGGTGTACTTGTAGTTGCCACCGATCATCGCGTCGCAGCCGAGTCGATCCATGTTCACCGGCATGACGCCGGCCGAGTGGTACGCATCGACAAGGACCCGGGCGCCCAGGTCATGGGCGTGGGCGATGACGCGTTCGATTTGCTCGAGGATCTGGCCGGTTGCGAAAAAAACCTGGCTGACGACGACGAGGTCGGTGCCCGGCTTGATCGCGGCGATGATTCGGTCGGCCTCGAAGCGGGCGGAGTCGTCGCAGGGGACCCACTTCACGCGGGCACGCCCGCGGTGGGCGTAGGCCTTGAGGACGAAGTCGATCGAATCGAACTCGCCGCGGGTGGCGACGATGTTGGGGATCTGGCTCGGCAGGGCGTTGATGACGGCCCGGATACCCTGGGCCGCGGAGGTTTTCGGGATGACCGCCTTCGGGTCCGTCCGGCCGATCAGCCTGGCCATGCGGGCCCGGTAGGCGTCGCGCTCGGCCAGCCAGGGCTCCCAGGCCCCGTCCATGTCGCGGTACCAGAGATCCAGGGCCTCGGACACGTCGCGGGCGGTCCGGTCGAGCGGGCGGCCGAGGGAGTGGTTGGCCAGGTAGATCTCATCCGCATTGCGTTCGAGCGCTCGGGAGAAGAGGGGATGGATGTGCTCGACGAGCCCGGCTTCTGCGAGCGGGCCGTCGCCCAACGCGTTGACGGCGGATTGGATCGGCTGATCGGCGATCATGCTCAGAGCTCCGTGCGGACAGCCCAGAGTTCGGGGAAGAACTCGTGGTCGATCATCTGGCGGAGGAAGTTGGCCCCGGAGGATCCGCCCGTGCCGGTCTTGAAGCCGATGACCCGCATGACGACCTTCAGGTGGCGGAAACGCCAGAGCGCGATCTGTTCTTCCAGATCCACGAGCTTCTCGCACATCTCGTAGGCGTCCCAGTGCGCCTTGTGGTCGGCATAGATCGTCTTGAACACGGCCGTCACTCCGGCGTGCTTCTCGTGCGCGGTGCTGATATCGCGGCCCAGCACTTCGGACGGGATCGGCATCCCGCGGCGGGCGAGGTGGGCGAGAAAGGCGTCGTAGATGCTCGGGGCGCTGAGGGCGGCGGTGAGCTGTGCGGTGGCGGCGGGGTCGTGCTTGTGCACGCGGAGCATGCGGGCGTCCTTGTTGCCGAGCATGAACTCGACCGTTCGATACTGAACGCTCTGGAAACCCGAGGCGTGGCCGAGGACGTGGCGGAACTGGACATACTCCGAGGGCGTCAGCGTGGCGAGCACCGACCACTGATCGATGAGCTGGCTGAAGATGTGCTTCACACGGGCCAGGATCTTGAAGGCGGACTCGAGCTCGTCCCGGGCGATGTGGTCCAGAACCGCGGAGAGTTCGTGGATGATGAGCTTGAACCAGAGTTCCGTGGTCTGGTGGATGATGATGAACAGCATCTCGTCGTGGTGGTCCGACCGGGGGTGCTGGCTGCTGAGCAGGGTGTCCAGCCCCAGGTAGCCCGAGTAGGTCATCTCGTCGCGGAGGTCGGTGTGGAGGGTGGGCTCGAAGTCTCTGGCCATGGGGGAGGATAGAGACACGGACCGGGGCGGACGACGGAACCGGCTGGGGAAAGAGCCGCAGCGATGGTTGGTTCGGGGCGGCGGATGCTCGGATTCCACCCCGCGCCGACCCGCGTTCCCTATACTGTGGGCCACCGAGGAACGCCGCCATGAAGATCGCTTTTTCAACCGTCGGATGCCCCGAACTGAGCCTCGAGCAGGTCGCCCGATCGGCGTCGGACTGGGGCTATCAGGGCGTCGAACTGCGGGTCTCCCCCGACGGGGTCGGGGCCACGGCGGTGGGGTCGGACCCCATGCGGGCCGACGCGGAGACGATGCACGACCTCTTCGAGGACGCCGGCGTGGACCTGGTGAGCCTGGCGACGGGCGTCCGTTTCGACAAGTCGGTGTGGCCCCCCGTGGTCGGGCGCCTGTTCCAGAGCGAGGAGATCGGTGTCGGCGAGACCAAGGCGGCGGTCGAGAAGGCGGCCGAATCGGGCGCGTTCTATGTCCGGGTCTTCGGCCACCAGCTCCCAGGCGGCGAGCCTCGGGCGTGGGGCGTGCGTCGGGTCAGTGACCGGCTTGCGTTGGCCGCCCAGACGGCCCGGAACACGAGTGTCCGCGTGCTGATCGAAAACTCCGGCTCCTTCGCCCGTGCATCGGAGTTGGCCGAGGTGCACGGCCTGGTGAACTCGCCGTTCCTGGCGATGGCGTACAACATCGTTCCCGCGTGGATGGCGGGGGAAGATCCCGTTGAGGCCTGCGGGGCATTGATGGACAACCTCGCGGTGGTCAAGGTCGGTGACGTCGGCGAGGACGGCCGCCCCGCGTTGCTCGGCGCCGGCCGCCTGCCCGTCGAACGGTTCGTCCGCACGCTGCGTGACCGCGGCTACCGCGGCTGGATCGTCTACGAGTATCCCAAGCTCTGGCGTCCCGAAGTCGGGGAGACGGGCGGGGTGCTGCGCGAGGCGGCCGAGCGGCTCTACGGCTGGGCCGGAGCGCCGGTGGGCGTGTGATCGGCGGCCGCCGTGACCAGAGGACCGCAACCCGCGCATGTCACCCGGCGGATCCTGGACCGGTGCGACGCTCTGGGGTTCGCGATGGCGGGCGTGTGCGACGCGGGGCCGTCCGAGTTCGCCGATGAGCTTCGGTCGTGGATCGATGCCGGCAAGCACGGCTCGATGGGCTACATTGCCGAGCACGCAAGCTTGCGGGAGGATCCATCCGGCGTGCTCGAGGGCGCCCGGTCCGCGGTGATGGTCGCGGATCTCTACGCGACCCGGCATGACAACACCGACGAGCCTCTGGACCCCGGGCAGGGACGGATCGCGCGGTACGCCCGCGGCAAGGATTACCACACGGTCCTCAAGAAGCGGCTGATGCAACTCGCGGACGAACTTCGGGCGGAGTTCCCGGATGCGGGGTTCCGTGTGTTCACCGATACCGCTCCGGTGATGGAGCGTGAACTGGCCGTGCGAGCCGGGCTGGGTTGGACGGGCAAGCACACGCTGGCGATCCATCCCAAGGTTGGCAGCTACTTTCTACTCGGCGGGATCCTGACGACGCTGGAGCTGGCGGTTCCTGCGGACCAGACGGCCGTGACCGACCACTGCGGCTCCTGCACCCGCTGCATCGACGCGTGCCCGACGGGGGCGATCACGCCGTACTCGGTGGATGCGAGGAGGTGCGTGAGCTACCTGACGATCGAGCGGCGGGACCCGGTGGATCCGGGGCTGTTCGAGGGGTTCCGGGAGTGGGTCTACGGGTGCGACATCTGCCAGGAGGTGTGCCCCCACAACTCCGCGCGGTCGGATGCGCCCTTGGGCAAGGCCGCGAACCGGGCGTATGGAGCAGAACGGGACCGGTTCGATCTGCTGGCCGTGCTGGAATGGGATGAGGACGCCCGACGGTCCGCGTTTAGGGGTAGCGCGATGAAACGGGCACGGCTGGACATGATGCGGCGCAACGCGGTGATCGTGGCGGGGAACTGGCTGAAGCGGACGGAGGTGGCAGGGTTGCGAGCCCGGCTCGAAGTCATCGCGGGCAATGAAGCAGAATCGTCGATGGTTCGGGAGGCTGCCCGTGTGACGCTCGGAAGTCTCGGTTCACCCGGTGATGTCGGCGGCTAGGTCGGGGCTGGACCCCGTTTTAGCAGCGGCACCACCATGGCGATCAGCAGGCCCGGTGCCAGCCACACCCCCTGGCGTTCGATGAAGCCCATCCAGTAGAACGGCATGGCCAGCACGCAGGCGGTGATCCAGGCGGCATGGGTGGGCTGGCGGCGGCGGGGGATCACACGGGACCAGACGTAGACCGGAAAGAGCAGGCCGTACGCGGAAAGGAAGCCGCGATAGACGATCTCGCCGCCGGTCAGGCCGGCGTGACCGGGCAGGCTCGGGGCGATCAGACCCAGCCCGGCCGCTCCGATGCAGGCCGCGAAAGTGGCGGGCAGAACGAAGGATGAAGCCGGAAAAAGCGGGGCGTTCGGTGAGGATCCTTCAGTTGCCGCGGTTGGTTGGGGCATCGCGGGGACCAACTGGGCCAGATGGACGCGGACGGTGAAGGTCCACTGGGCGATGATGTGGAAGAGGATGGCGGCCCCGGCCCACGGGGCGACGCTGGTGGGCTGGCGGCCTTCCAACACCGCGATGATCGGGCCCGCGTAGATCGCCGTCAGCCCGATCATGACCGGGAAGAACAGCCAGAACCCCAGCCCGAAGGCGACGCGACCCCCGGCGACCCCGCTGGTGTGTCGGCGGGCCAGCAGGAAGGTCAGGTCCAGGTATGGGCAGAGCAGGAAGCCGAACACGCAGACGGGCATCAGCCAGAGGGCCGCGTCGGGGTGGGTGGGTGCGGCGATCATGGCCGCGGTGGTCGGAGAAAGGGTGTCGGGCCGGGCGAGCAGGGCGATCGCGGTCGCGAGCGCGACGACCCACAGCACCGCGGCCGCCCTCGGCGCGGCGCCGGCCCGCACGATGCGCCCGGACGCGATGATCCACGCGATGCCCGCGGCTGCGGCTCCCATCAGCCACTGGTCGGGGATCGGGAATGCCTGTTTGAAGAACCCGAAGAGCCACGCCAGCCAGAACGCGTGGAACGCCAGGGTGACGATCGAGAACAGCCGGGCCATCGGTGCGTGGCGTTCGGCGATGCGGGCGGCGGCCTCGGGCGAGCGGAGGACGAAACCCATGGCGCCCGCGCCGATGACATTGGGCAGGAAGAAGACGAGGTACCCCATCCAGCCGGCGTCACGCAGCAGCAGGGCGGGCAGGAACATGCCGATGCACCAAGTCCAGGAGGAGGCCAGGAAGAACGCCCAGAGCACCGGGGAGCGCGGGTGGGCCGGATCGAGGCCGCCGGGCGGGGCGATTCCGTGTGTGGGCATGCGTCCGGTCCTGGGTGGCTGATCCGCTTGGCGGGAGCGGGCTTGACGGGATCAGGCTCCGCGGTACTTGCGGCCCTTGTCCTTCTGGTGCTGCTTGGGGGTTACGTGGAAGGTGGCCGCACACTGTCCGACGCGCTTCTCGCGTCCACCCAGGCGTTCCTTCAGGGTCCGCTCGCTCTTGGGCTTGTTCTTGAGCTTCTCGCGTTCCTTCTTGGCGTACGAGGGCACCAACTGGACGATCTCCATGTCCAGCGTGATGTTGAACTCCTTGCCGGTCTCGATCAGGGCGGCGATATCCTCGCGGGGCGTGATGCGGTACTCGGCCGGACCGAAGCAGGGTCGCTTGAAGGTGTACTCGAGGTGCTTGCACACCACCGTGTAGTCCGCACCGACAAAGCCGAAGACGTACGAGCCGCCGGCGATCTCGGAGTTGCCCAGGAGGGCGGCCCCGGCCATGGCGTTGTACCAGTTGCGGTTGAAGCGGCGGAAGGGCAGCACGGCCCGGAAGGTCGTGTCGTCCAGGCGTTTCATCTGGATGCCGGACTTGAAGGCGTAGGGCAGCCAGATCATCGAGCAGACCCGGTGCCAGAAGTTGTTCTTGGTGCTCAGCCGGCTGACGAACGCGTCGATCCGGTCCATCAGGGTGGGCTTGGCCCGCTTTGGGCGGCGCGGTTGGGCCTGGTCGGATGCCGGGACGGCCGCGGCGGGGCTGGCGTTGAGGGCCGTGTCAGTCGGACCGGGGACCGACGTGACGCCCGGGACATCCTCGGTCTCGGGGGGTACGGCGGTCGGGATGGACTTGGTGGGGTGGTCCACGGGCTGGATGATCCTAGGGGCGGTTTGGGCCCCCGGGCCGGTTCCGGACGGGGCTCATCGGTGGAATCGGGCCCGCGGGCCGTTTGGCGGTGTCCCGCTCAGGCCAGCCGGGCCCGGACCCGCTCGAGCAACCGCTTGGTGGCGATGCTGCCGGTACGGGGGTCCAGTTCGGAGCCCTCGAACTCCACGCCGATCCAACCGCGGTATCCGGCGTCCTTTACGATCTTGAGCATCCGTGTGTAGTCCGTCCGGACCTCGTCGCCTTCGGCGTTGAACTCGTGGGACTTGGCGCTGACCGCCTTGGCAAAGGGCATGAGTTCCGCGGTGCCTTTGTAGCGGTCGTACCAGGCGTCGGCCTCATCGGCCCGCGACCAGTCCATGCAGAAGTTGCCGAAATCGGGCAGCGTGCCGACCAGGGGGTGGTCGGCACGCTTCATCACGCCGGCGAGCCACTCGCCGTTGGAACTCAGGCCGCCGTGGTTCTCGACGAGCACGTGCAGCCCGAACGGCTCGGCGATCTCGCAGAGCCGGCGCAGGCCGTCGGCAGCCAGCTTCTGTTGCTCGTCCCAAGAGCCCGCGCTGGCGGCGTTGACACGGATCGAGTGGCACCCGAGGGTCTTCGCGGCTTCCAGCCATTTTCGGTGGTTCTCGACGGCCTGGGCCCGTTTGGCATCGTCCGGGTCGCCCAGGTTGCCCTCACCGTCGCACATGATCAGGAGCTGCGCCACGCCGGCGTCTGCGGCCCGCTTGTTCATCTCGGCGAGGTACGGCGCGTCGGCCGCCTTGTCCTTGAAGAAGGCGTTGACGTACTCGATCGCGTCGAAGCCCATCGCCCGCGATTCGGACGCGAAATCCAGGTTGGTGATCTCGCCGGCGAACAGCAGCTTGTGCAGCGACCATTGGGCGAGCGAGATCCGGAACCATGGGTCCTCCTGGGCCGGCGCGAGCAGCCTTTGGGCGGCGGTGGCCATACCGCCGGTCGCCAGCGCGAGGGAGGTGGCGGCCGTGGCTTTGATCGCGTCGCGTCGGGTCATGTTGGGCATGGGGTATCCGGAGGTTCGGGGGTTCGGGCCGGGGCCCGGGATCGCGGGATCAGGTCACGAATGAGGCGACCCGGTCGAGCGTGCGGATGAAATGGTCGATCTGCTCGGGCGTGGTGGTCGGTCCCGGGCTCGCCCGGACAGCCCCGTTCGGAGCGGTGCCGATGGTCTCGTGCACCAGCGGGGCGCAGTGGACGCCCCCGCGGACCGCGATGTCCTCCTCCGCGTCGAAGCCGGCGGCGAGTTCGCGGGCGGGGATGCCTTCGAGGTTGAAGAGCACCACCGGGGTGCGGCCTTTGGCGGAGGGCAGGCCGTAGATGGTCGCATTCCGGACCGATGCGATCCCGTCGAGCAGTCGCCCGGTCAGGGCCATCTCGTGGTCGTGTTCTTGCCGGTTGGTCCGGGGGTCGCGTGCCCTCAGGGCACCGAGCAGCCCCGCGAAGCCCACCGCGTTCGACGTGCCCGCTTCGAGCGCGTCGGGGAGCTCGGTCGGCATCTCCAGGCCCGGGGCAACGGCGCCCGTCCCGCCGCGCCGCTCGCAGAACACGCGGGATCGTGAGCACTCGTCCGGGTAGGCACGCTCGGACACGTATAGCGCGCCCGTGCCCGTGGGCCCGCGCAGCCCCTTGTGACCGGCGATGGCGAGCAGGTCGATGTCCAGCGAACGCACGTCGACATCGATATGGCCGACGGTCTGCGCGGCGTCGACGAGGACCAGGGTCTCGGGGTTGCGCGATCGGACCTTCTGTATGATCGACGCGACGTCCTGGACGGTGCCGAGCGCGTTGGAGGCGTGCGAGACGCATGCGAGCACGGTGCGGTCGTTCACGGCCGCCGCGAACGTCTCCGGTTCGACACGGCCCTGCCCGTCGCACGGGATCACCGTCGTGTCGATGAGCCCGTCTTTTGCGTAGCACGACAGCGTGCGCAGGACGGCGTTGTGCTCGATCGTGGTCATCACCGCGTGGGGCCGGGCCCCGTTCTGCTGCCGCATGGCGCCCCGGATGACGCCGTGGACGGCCAGGTTGATCGAGTCGGTGCAGCCGTGGGTCAGGATGACCCGCTTGGAGCACGGTGCGTTGATAAGCGTGGCGAGCGCGGACCGGGCCTGCTCGACGGTCGCGGCGGCCTCGCGGGCCATGCGGTGACCACCGCGTCCCGGGTTGCCCGCGTGATGGGCCAGAAACTCGGTCATCGCCCCGATGACGGCGGGTGGTTTGGGCCAGCTGGTGGCCGCGTTGTCCAGATAGATCAGTCCCTCGGGCATGCGTGGGAAGTATACTCGAAGACCCCGCCCGATCGGGTGATCCAGAAGGAGGCCGCCTTGCTTTTTCGCCTGATCTATGACGATGCGCTCGCCCACGGGTCGTATCTGATCGGCTGCCAGCGGACCGGCGAGGCGGTCCTGGTGGATCCGGCACGGGACGTGGATCGCTACTTTGCGCTCGCGGCGGCCGAGGATCTGCGGTTGGTCGCCGGCGTCGAGACTCACATCCACGCGGACTACCTCTCGGGCATGCGGGAACTCGGCGAGCGGGGCTGCCGGCTCTACGTCAGCGGCGAGGGCGGCGCGGACTGGAACTACCGGTGGCTGGGCCAGAGAGCCGGCGGCGGGCGCTACGACGCGACCGAACTGCGGGACGGAGATCGGTTCGAGGTCGGGAACATCCGCTTTCGTGCCCTCCACACGCCGGGCCACACGCCGGAGCACCTCTGCTACACCGTCACGGACGCGGGCGGCGGGGCGGACGCGCCCATGGGCGTGCTCACGGGTGACTTCGTGTTCGTCGGTGACGTGGGTCGGCCCGATCTGCTCGAGTCCGCCGCGGGGGTCGTCGGCGCGATGGAGCCCGCCGCACGCGATCTGGCCCGGTCGATGCGCACCTTCGCGGGGCTGGAGGAATACCTCCAGGTTTGGCCGGCACACGGCGCGGGCAGCGCGTGTGGGAAGGATCTCGGGGCGATCCCGCAGTCGACGGTGGGGTACGAGAAACGATTCAACGGGGCCGTGCGGGCGTCCGGAGACGAGGCCGAGTTCGTCCGATCGATCCTGGCCGGCCAGCCGGAGCCGCCGCCGTACTTTGCGAGGATGAAGCGGGAGAACCGCGACGGGCCCGCGGTGCTCGGCGCGTTGCCCGAGCCGACCAAAATGGTCTGCGGCACGATCCCCGGCGACGCGGTGCTCGTGGACTGCCGCCCCTGGGACCGGTTCCGGGCGGGCCACCGCCCCGGTTCGATCAACGCGCCGCTCGACCGGCAGTTCATCACCACGGTCGGCTCCTACATCGAACCGGGGCGGCCGATCGTGCTCGTCGCGGCCGGGCAGGACATCGTCCCGGCGGTGCGCGGGCTCGTGCGGGTGGGCCTGGACTCGGTGGTGGGGGTCGTGGACCCCGAGGAACTGACCGGCGCGACATCCTCGATCGAGGAGATCAGCGTTGCGGAGGCAAGCCGGCGGCTGGAGTCCGGGAAGGCGCGACTGCTCGACGTGCGTCGGCGTGGCGAGTTCGAGGAGGGGCACGCGGGAGGCGCCGAGCACATGCCCCACGTGCGTATGGCCGAGCATCTCGGCGCCATCGGCCCTGAAGAGGCGGTGATGTGCCTGTGCCGATCCGGCAAGCGGTCGGCGAGGGCGTGCGGGTTTCTGCGGGCTCACGGCCGCTCACCGGTGAACGTGGCGGGGGGCTTTCAGGCTTGGGAGGCGGCCGGACTGCCCGTGGACTGACCGGTCAGACGGACCGCGCCAGCCCGGCGCGACGCATGACCAGCGCGACCGCCGTGTACAGATTCTCAAAGCCGAGGCGCCGCGCGTTGCGTTCGGTCGGGATGCCCGGCTTGGTGTGGATGAACGTCGCGACCGATCCCGCTTTGCGGGCGTGCGCCACGCGGGCCGCGATCAACGCCTGCTGGACCCCGCTCCGGCGGTGCTCGGGCAGCACGGAGGCGGCGAAGAGGCACGCCACCGTTTCATCGCCGAACGGCTTCGCCACTTCCATCGCGGCCGCACCGACGATGTCCCCGTTCCGCTCGGCAACGAAGGCCGCGGTCCGGGGATGAGCCGTCACTCTCATCAGCGACTCCATGAACACGGCTTCGGCGCCCGAGCCGGGTTCGACGAATCCGGAAGCGGACACGCGAGTCCACGCTGCGACCTCCGCGGGATCGCGCGGGTCGATGGCCCGGATGGTCGGCGGTTCCTTGACGCTCTCGGTCCGGACCGTTCCCGTCAGCAGCATCACGTTTTCGAACTCGGCGATTCCGAACCCGCGGTCGAGGAGCAGCCCGATGAGCGACTCGTCCGCGTAGGGGCAGACCTCCACGCGGGGTTCCTGCCCGCGGGACACGTAGAAATCGATCAGCCGGTCGACCTCGGCCGCGGTGGCCGGGCCGTCGAGGCCGACCCCCATCGCCTGGTTGGTCCAGGACCCGGGGCCGGAGTAGCACATCAGGCCCCCGAGCACCGGCTCTGCGGTCCGGGCGATCTCGGCGACGCCCACGGCCTGACGCCGGCACTCGAGCCGTGCCAGGCGCGGGGCGTCGATCGGACCGGGGTTCGCATGGCCGGGCATGGGCGCAGGATAGGTGCGTCTGGGGCGGCGTTGCCGGCGTACGCTCCGTGCATGACGACCTACAAGTGGCAGCTTCTCCGGGCCGGGCGGTTCCTCCTCGACGGGGGCGGGATGTTCGGCGTGATCCCCAAGGTCGTCTGGTCGCGCACCGCCCAGTGCGACGACAAGAACCGGATCGAGCTGAGCCACAACTGCCTGCTGCTGGAATCGACCGATGTCGATCCGGCGCTGGGTCGGCCTAGGCGCATCCTGATCGAGGCCGGAACAGGCGACAAGCTCGACGAGAAGATGAGCCGGATCTTCGGACTCGATGGACGGACGATCGAAACGGCCGTCACCGAGGCGGGCGTGGACGTGGGCGAGATCGATCACGCGATCGTCAGCCACCTCCACTTCGATCACGCCGGGGGACTGACCCGGCGCGTCCGCGCGGGCGAAGAGGCCCATTGGGCGATCACCAAGCCCGGCGTGGCCTCCGGCGACGCGATGGAGATCCGGTTCACTTTCCCGAATGCGGAACTGATTGTTCAGCGCCGGGAATGGGTCGACGCCCGCAACAACGACGCGGTGATGACCAAGACCTATTACAAGGATCACCTCCTGCCGTTCGAGGACGAGTCACTGCCCTTGGCGGACGGCCGGCCCCGGCTGCGCCTGGTGGACGCCAAGCGCCCTTTCCCGATGAACCGCAAGCCCTCACGCGAGGAGATGCCCAAGGACCCGCTCGAGGAACGGATGACGGAGGTCCTGCCCGGAGTCCGGGTCTTCCTGGTGCCCGGGCACACCTGGGGCCAGCAGGCGATCGCGTTCGAGGACGATCAGGGGCGGACGGTGGTGTTCACGCCCGACGTGATGCCCACGGCCTGGCACGTCGGGCAGGCGTACAGCCTCGGCTACGACGTCGAGGCGTACACCTCGATGGTGACCAAGGGCTGGTTCCTGCACGAGGCGGCCGAGCGGGGTTGGACGCTGGTGCTCGACCACGAGCCCGGCAACCCGGTGCGGACGGTTCGGCGGTCCGAGTCCGGCTGGTACGAACTGAGCGACTCGGTATAACCGTTTGCCGGTCTCAGTCGTTCGGGGCGGCCTTCCGGGCCGGGATCAGGCAATCGACGATCACGATCAGGCCCGCGAGGCCGGTTGCGGCTGAGTACGCGAACCCGCCTCCGACGATGGCGTAGGCCCAGACGTCGTTCGACCGCGCCAGCCACCACGCGGACATGTCCGCGAGCAGGCCGAGGGCGCCGACGAGAACGATCAGTCCGTTGAGCGTTCTGGGTGCGCGGGTCATCGCGCCCAGCAACGCCAGCACGATCAGGATGACGGCCATGACCGGCGCGTGGGTGTGCTGGCTCATGGCCACGATCTCGGGCGTGGTGGGGTTGATCTCGCGCGAGACGGCTAGCGGGCGGATGTCGTCGAAATACTCGAGCGAGAGCTTGGCGTAGGTGCCTTCGCCGGTGGCGTTGCGGGCGTGGCAGTCCAGGCAGTGCGTGGCGATGATCTCCGCGGGGGCGTCGTCGCCCAGGTCGAAGTCGTCAAATCGGGTCGAGAGCGTGGCTGGATCGCGCAGCCATTCGAGCAGCAGGTCGCGTTCGCGATCGGGCAGGGCCTCGGGGTGATCGTTCTCGAGCGCTTTGATCAGCGGAGATTCGACGGTTACACCGTGGTAGTGGCCCTTGATGTCATCGATGGTCAGCCCGGGCACTTCGTCGCGGTTGTCGTAGTGCCAGGCCATGTGGATGCCGGAGACGACGTAGCCGCCCAGCAGAGTGACGACCAGCAGGGCGACGCCGAGCCGCGTGAGGGGGTTGAGGGCGGTCAGGCGGGGGAATGGATGCATGGGGCTGGAGTCCCGGGTGGTTTGCCGACGCGGGCGGCGTTTGTTGTCACAGTCCGGTCAGGTCGATGTCCACGGTCCGGCCCGTGCGGACGGCCTCGTTGGCGGCGATGCCCACCGCGGTGCCCCGGGCGGCCTCGGCGATGGTGCACGCGGGGGTGCCGCCCGAGCCGATCGCTCCGATCCAGTCTTCCAGGGCGTAGTACAGGGACGGATGGGGCAGGCCGACGCCGTCCTTGAGCTTGCCCTGCTCGGCGAGCTGGGTGGCCCCGGCGATCAGCGTGATACCCTCGTCGTTGTGGAACTGCTGGCGGTTGGCGTAGACCTCCCAGCCCTGCGTCGGCGCGTCGGACTCTTTGAACATCCAGCCGTGCGACCAGCCGAGTTTGATGGCCGCGTTCGTGCCGTAGAACACCTCGTACGCGCCCTCGTAGGAGTTGGCGATGGTCGCTGCGTAGCTGAGCACCGAGCCGTTGTCGAACTCGAGCAGCAGGTCGACGGTGTCGTTGACCTCGCGCCCGTCTTCGTAGGCGCGGACCGCACCCCGGCCCATCACCCGGACGGGGTAGCGTTCGGTGTACCAGTGGAAGACATCGAACTGCTGCGAGCCGAGCTCGCCGGCCAACCCGAGAGAGACCTCCGGATCGAGCTTCCAGTTGAGTTCCTTGTACCGCGCAGGGTCGGAGGCGGGGTTGATCCAGGTGGTCTTCTCGTTGTTCTGGGCCCGCATGGTCACCATGTCGCGGACCGAGTCGGAGCGGTAGAAACCGCGGGCGAGTTGGTAGACTGGGTTCGAGCGGCCCTGGAACCCGCCGGCCGCGACCACGCCCGCCGTCCGGGCGGCCTGGGAGATGGCGGCGCAGTCCTCTTTGGTGTGGGCGAGCGGGCACTCGCAGTAGGTGTGCTTGCCCGCCGCCATGGCGGCCTGGGCGACGTCCTTGTGCGTGTGGGTGGGTGTGGCCACGACGACCGCGTCCACCGAGCCGGATTTGAGCATGGCGTCGGCGGTCGCGAAGCCGGTCGCGCCGGACGCCCGCCGCAGGCCGGCGGCCAGCCGGCGTTCGTCCGTATCGCACATGGCGGTGATGCTCACCCCGGAGATCTTTCCGAGTTCGCCGAGCACCGAGCGGCCCTGGCGCCCGACGCCCACCACGCCGACCCTCAAGTCGGCCGCGTGCGTCCAGGCGGCCGGGCGGCCGAGCAGGCCGGGGACGATGGCGAAGGCTGCGGCGGAGCCGGCGGCACGGGCGAGAAACTCACGGCGGTCGAGGTCGGACATCGGGTACACCTTCGGGGTGGCGGGCGACTAGCAGGTTCCGGAAGAACACACGGGGATTCGGCCGGCCGAACACCATCGCCGGCCGGCACGGACATGACAACCGTAGCCGTCGGGGAGCGAATCGGTCAGATCCGGATCGACGACCAGCGCGGTGGACCACGCCTCGCACACCTCGGCCGACGGACCGAACACGCACGCCGCGTCCGCGTTGCCGGACGGGTTACCGGTGGCGGGGTCGATGATGTGCCCGTGTCCATCAACGACACGGCCCTGCGGGGCGGATACCGACAATGCGGCATCTTCGAGATCGATGATGGGGGCGTTCGGATCCTCCGGCAGAGAACGTACCCGCCACGGCTGGCCGTCGGGGCGCGATCCGACGGCGATCACGGACGATGTCCCGCCGTGGACGATCGCGTTCGAGACACCGAGGGCCGTCAGTTCCACGCGGGCCAGATCGAGCACGAATCCCTTGGCAATGCCGCCGAGATCCAGCGCGATGCCGTCGTCCAGGAACCGGACGGTGCCGGACCGCCCGTCCAGCCGGACCCGGTCTGCCCCCCAGCACACCTGGGCGTCGGGCGGTCCGGATGCGATGTCACGAAACCCGTGGGCCCGCATCAGCGAGCCCACGGTGATGTCGAAGGCGCCCCGCGTGTCGCGGGTGTGGCCGAGGCAGCGCCCGAGCAGGTCGAACAGTTCCTGATCGACGCTGACGGGCCGCTCCGCGGCGAGGCGGTTCACGACCGAGACCGCGCTGCCCGGCTCGAACACGGTCAGCCGACGGTGCCAATCGCGGACGAGGTGCTCGACCTCTTCGGCGATGGCGGCCGCCTCGGTGGGGTGCACCGCGCGTTCGAAGCCCGCGAGCACACACTCGAAGCGTGTGCCCATGGCCTCGAAGGCACGCATCACCGGGACGGTCTCGGGCATGGGCTCAGATCCGGGCGGACTTAAGGGTTTCCGGATCGAAGCTGTACGCGTGGCCGTCCCACATCGACTTGGAGGCCAGTGCGACCGCGACCATGACCTTGGAGGCCAGGTCGATGTTGCTCTGCGCCGGCTGGCGGGACCGCATGCAGGCGAGCCAGTTGAGGCGGAGTTGGTCCTGGTCGTTGCCGATGTCCTCGCAGGTGATCTCCTCGCGGTCGACGTCGTCGACATAGATCCGCTCGGGGCGGATATCGACGTGACGGCCGTTGAGGTACATGTTGGCCTTGTGGCCGCGGATCATGGTCTCGAGGCCGACCTCGTTGGCGGTCGATCCGGCGACGATCATGGTGTGGCCGTTGGGATATTGGATGGTCAGGTTGACCTGGTCATGGTTTTCCATGTCGTGGTCAACGATGTGCGCACCCGACGCAATCACGCGGGTGGGCCAGCCCGAGTCGAGGGCGTAGATGAGCGGCGTCATCACGTGGACGAGCAGGTCGCCGATGATGCCGGTCGAGAAGTCGCGGTAGCGGCGCCAGCGTGCGAAGACCTTCGGGTCCCACTCGCGCTTGCCGAGGCGGCCGCACCAGGCCTCCCAGTCCAGATTCACGCCGGGCTTCCAGTCGGGGTTGATGCCGTAGTAGTTCCATTCGCCGCTGGTCGAGTTGCGGCAATACGAGGTCTGAGACCAGACGGCCGGGCCGATCTTGCCGGCCTTGATCGCCTCGCGGGCGGCGCCCCACTTGGGCAGCATGATCATCTGGGTGCCGATCTGGAAGATCTGGTCCGGGTGGGCCAGCACGGCCTTGCGGGTCTCCATGGCCTCGTCGAGTTCGAGGGTCATGGGCTTCTCGCAGTACACGTCCTTGCCGGCGGCCAGCGCGTCGATGGCGTGCTGGGCGTGCCAGTGCTCGGGCGATGCGATGAGCACGCCGTGGATGTCCTCCCGGGCCAGGACCTCCTTGTAGTCGCGGGTGCTCTGGACGTCGACGCCCGGCTGCTTCTCGTTGCAGGCCTTGAGGCAGTTTGCCCGGCGCTCGTCGCAGACGTCGGCCAGTGCGACGATCTGGACGTTTTCCTCGCCGCGGGACGCGAAGTTCATGAACGCGTGGGCGTGCCCGGTGCCCATGCCGCCGGTGCCGATGACGGCCATGCGGATTGTGTCGTTCGCCCCCGGCGCGCGGACGCGTCCGGGCCTGACGGTGGGGACCAGGCGGGCGGCGGGGCGTGCGTTGGCGGCCGATCCGGACGCGCCCAAAACCGCGGCGGCGCCAGCGAGGGCGGTCGCCCCGAGGAACTGCCGGCGTGAAGGGGCGTGCGAGATCGTGGTGTGGGGATCGGATTCGTGGGACATGGGGGTTTTCTCCTCTGGGCCGGTCAAGGGGGTCCGTCCGGCGGGAATCAGGTTTCGCACTGGTGGGGTGGGTTAAGGTACCACGACGGGGCGGCCAAGTTCAAGGAGCAATCGCGCGATCGGGCTCGCCGGGTCCGCCGGGCGTGTAGGGCTCGAGGTCTTCACTCCGGATGATCTTGTCCTTGAACAGCAGGACAAAGGCGACGAGCACCAAGCCGGCGAAGGCGGCCGGGTACATCCAGACGGTCTTCCAGGCCACGCCGCCCCCCTCGCTCGTGTAGTGAGCGACCAAGCGTCCCCCGATCTGGGCTCCGATCAGCATGCCGAGGCCCTGCGTGAGCAGCACGTAGAACCCTTGTGCCTGGCTCCGGATTTTCGTGCCCGCCTTGCCGTCCACGTAGATCTGGCCGGTCACGAAGAAGAAGTCGTAGCAGATGCCGTGCAGCATGACGCCGCCGAGGACCATCCACTTGATCTGATCGTCGGCAGCGCCCGCGAAGAGGCCGTAACGGACAACCCAGGCGAGCATGCCGATCGCGAGCATCCACTTGACGCCCAGCCGGGCGAAACAGAGCGGCATCACGAGCATGAAGAAGATCTCGGACATCTGGCCCAGCGACATGGTCTGAGCGATCTTCTCGAACCCCATCTCGCCAACAAACTGGCCCGCGAACGCGTAGTACGCCGCCAGCGGGATGCACAGCAGGAAAGAGCAGACGCAGAAAACCGCGAACGACGGGTTTTTCAGCAGGACGAGCGAATCGAGCCCGATCGCGTCCCTGGCGGAGAACGCCTGCCCCTTCGCGGGCGCGGGTGTGTGAGGCAGGGTGAAGCTGTATACGCCCAGCAGCACACCCGATCCGCCCGCCACGAAGAACATGTTCGGAGAGGTATCGAATGCGAGGCGGGAGATGACGATGTTTGCGACGATCCAGCCGACGGTCCCGAACACCCGGATCAGCGGGAACTGGGTCTGCGGGTTGGTCATCGTGTGCAGGGCAAGCGAGCTGGACAGCCCGAGGGTGGGCATGTAGCAGAGCATGTGCAGCAGGATCACGGCCACGAACAGCGACGCCGACTGCTCGGCGGCCATCGGGGCGAAACAGAGCAGGCCACCCCCCAGCAGGTGCATGATGCCGAGCACCCGCTCCGTGGCAAAGAAGCGGTCGGCCACCATGCCCAGAAAGAACGGAGAGGCGATCGCGGCGATCGGGCCGACGGTATAGGCCCAGCCGATCAGCTTCGCGTCCATGCCCGCCGCGTTCATGAACGGCCCCATGGTCACGTACCACGCTCCCCACAGGAAGAACTGGAGGAACATCATCACGGAGAGCTGGGTGGCGATGACTGAGCCCGAGCGTTGACCTGGTTGAGCCATTGTGGTGTATCCTGATTGACCGTTGTGCCCACGAGAACCGTGGGCGGCGAGCATACCAGAAACGGCGGCCCGCGTGTCCGGCGGTCGGCCCAGTTCGCGGGAGCCATCCATGCCACGACCCGTCACTCTGTTCACCGGCCAATGGGCCGACATGCCCCTCGAAGTCCTGGCCGAGAAGGCCGCCGATTGGGGTTACGACGGGCTGGAGCTGGCCTGCTGGGGCGACCATTTCGAGGTGGACCGGGCCCTGTCCGAAGACGCTTACTGCAAGGGGCGTCACGACTTACTCGCGTCGAAGGGCCTGAAGTGCTGGGCGATCTCCAACCACCTCGTGGGCCAGGCGGTCTCGGACCCGATCGACCCACGCCACAAGGCCATCGTCCCCGAGCGGGTCTGGGGGGATGGAAAGCCGGAGGGTGTTCAGCAGCGGGCGGCGCAGGAAATGATCGACACCGCCGAGGCCGCCGGGCGGATGGGGCTCCGCGTTGTCAACGGTTTTACGGGCTCTCCCGTATGGCACAAGCTGTACTTCTTCCCGCCGACGGACGCCGCCGAGATCGACCGCGGTTATGCCGAGTTCGCGGCACGCTGGAAGCCGATCCTTGATGCCTTTCAGGACAAGGGTGTGGGATTTGCGCTCGAGGTGCACCCGACCGAGATCGCGTACGACGTCCACACCATGGAGCGGGCCCTGGCGGTCCTCGACGACCACCCCGCGTTCGGGATCAACTTCGATCCCTCCCACCTGATCTGGCAGGGCCTCGACCCCGTCAAACTGATCGACCGGTTCCCCAAGCGGATCTTTCATGTCCACGTCAAGGACGCGGCCACGCGGTTGGACGGTTCGAACTCGATCCTCGGTGGGCACCTCGGGTTCGGAGACCATCGGCGGGGCTGGGACTTCCGATCGCCGGGACGCGGTGATGTGGACTTTGAGGGGATCATCCGGGCGCTGGGTCGGATCGGGTACCAGGGTCCGCTGAGCGTGGAATGGGAGGACAGCGCGATGGACCGCGAGCACGGGGCGGCCGAGGCGGTCGAGTTCGTGCGCGGCCTGGACTTCCCGGGGGCCGGTCGGGCGTTTGATTCTGCGTTCGACAAGGACCGGGAGTAAACCGTGGCTGAACGACTGACCTACGCCATGATCGGCGGCGGAACGGGGTCCTTCATCGGGGCGGTGCACCGGCACGCGATCGCGCTCGACGGCACGGCAACGCTCGTTGCCGGAGCGTTCTCGTCCACGCCGGAGCGGTCCAGATCTTCGGCGTCCGAGTTGGGCGTGGATCCGGCCCGTGCCTACGGCTCCTTCGAGGAACTGGCGGCCGGTGAGTCGGGGCGCACGGATCCCGTTGATTTCGTGGTCATCGTCACGCCCAACGACATGCATCATCCCGCGGCCAAGGCCTGCCTCGACGCGGGATTGAACGTGGTGTGCGATAAGCCGTTCACGGTCACCAGCGCCCAGGCCGCGGAGCTGCGCGACCTGGCATCGTCCAAGGGCCTGCTCTGCGCGGTGACGTACAACTATTCGGGCTATCCGATGGTGCGCCACGCGTCCGAACTGGTCCGGACCGGCATGCTCGGTAAGGTCCGAAAGGTGTACGCAGAGTATCACCAGGGCTGGCTGGCGACGGATCTGGAGAAGACCGGCCAGAAACAGGCATCTTGGCGGCAGGACCCGAAGCGCGCCGGCATGGGCGGGTCACTGGGCGACATCGGCACCCACGCCGAGCAGCTCGTCCGCTATGTGACCGGGCTGGAGGTCGAGTTGGTCTACGCGGAACTGACGAGTTTCGTCCACGGGCGGGTGCTGGACGACGATGCCAGCGTGCTGCTGCGGCTGTCGGACGGGGCGCGCGGCACCCTGACCTGTTCGCAGGTGTGCGTGGGTGAGGCCAACGGGTTGTCCCTGCGGGTCTACGGCGAGACGGGCGGAGTTGTCTGGCGGCAGGAGCGGGCCGAGGAACTGATCCTGACGCGGAAGGACGGGTCAAAGACCTTGCTCGGCCGCGGGATCGAAGGATTGAGCGATCGGGCTGCCCACGCGACCCGGCTGCCCGGCGGCCACCCGGAGGGCTTCATCGAAGCGTTCGCGAACGTGTATCGGGGGGTGGGCGAGGCGATCCACGCGGGCAAGTCGCGAACGAAGGCTGGGGTCTTGGCCGGTGAAGTGCCCGGGGCCGAGGACGGACGGCTCGGCGTGCGATTCGTTGAAGCGTGCGTGGAGAGTGGCGCGTCAGGCAGTTGGGTTGCGGTGTGAATCAGCGGGGGTACGGCGAGTTTCAACAAAAAGAGGCCGCGCGGACCCGCGCGGCCTGTTTCGATTCTGTTGACACGATCGCGTGCCGTTGGAGCGTGGGGAATCAGTCCAGCCTGAGCACGCGGATGTCCTTGAACATGATCTCGTTTCCGTCGTGGTGTCCCTGCACCGCCAGGTGCCCGGCGGCGTGCGATGTCAGGAAAGTATCAACCATGGGCACGCCGTTGATCCACGTGCGGATGCGGTCGCCCTCGGCACGGATCCGGTAGTCGAACCAGGCGTTGTCGCGGGTGATGGGGGCCTTGATGTACGTCGGCCAGGCGGCGTTGTAGATGCACCCCGTGTAGTTCTTCGGGTCGTGCTGATCGATCTGGGCCTCGTAGCCGATCGGCCAGGGGTTGTTGGGGTCGGAATTGGGCTTGACGCGGAAGTACATGCCCGAGTTGCCTCGCTCGTTGACCTTCACGAGGGCTCTCATCTCGAAGTTCTGGAAGGTCGCGTTGGTGAAGAGGTGGCCGGGTCCGCCACGCCCCACGAGGGCGCCGTCTTCGATGGTCCAAGCGCCCGCGTCTTCGTGGAACCAGCCCTCGGGCACACCGTTGTCGTCCATCCCGGTGATCAGGTGCTTCATGCCATCGGGTTCGGGGTCGGCGGAAAGGTCGTGGATACGGACGTTGCGGAACCGAAACGCGTGGCCGTGGTCCTGGAACGCGATGTAGCCGGTGGTGGCCCTTGAGTTCAAGGGCAGCGGCTGGTTCTCGTTGCGGAAGAAACCTCGCCCATCGAGGCGGGTGGCATCGTGGATGCGCCGCCCGTTGAGCCAGACATCGAGCAGATCGCCGACGAGGCGGATGCGGTACGTGTTCCAGCGCCCGGGCGGGTAAACGGCCATCTCCGCGGGCGCGACGGCCTCGTACACGGAGCCGCAGTTGCGTAGCCCTGGTTCCTCGTCGTGCGTGTCGAGGATCTGGACCTCGAAACCCGTGAAGGCGGGGTCGCCGCCGGACGAGCCGCGGAGACCGACGCCGGAGTTCCCACCCTCGGGCAGCCAGAAATCCAGCGAAAGGTCGAAGTCTCGATACATGCGGTCGGTGCGGAGCCACCCTCCCCGTCCGGGCTTGAGGGTGACGATCTCGCCGTCCTTGACGCCCCACGCGTCCGGATCGCCGGACGAGACCCAGCCGGTCAGGTCCTTGCCGTTGAAGAGGTCGGTGGGGGCGTGGTCATCCGCAGCGTTGGCAGCGGGGGTCGCGATCGTGGTCAGGAGTGTCATCGCGGCGGCGAGCAGGGCGGGTCGCATGGGGTGGATCCTCGATGGTGCGTGGTTTGTGTGGGGTGAGTTTACGCGGGGTCGCAGGCGCGGTACGCGTCGATGACCGCGCGTTCGCCCTCGGCGCCCGGTTTGGCGTTGCCGTGCTCCATGCCGAGCACGCCGGTGAAGCCCTTGTTCTTGATGCGGGAGAAGATGTTGGCGTAGTTGATCTCGCCGGTGGTCGGCTCCCGCCGTCCGGGATTGTCGCCCATCTGGAAGTACGCGATCTGGTCCCAACTCCGTTCGATGTTGTCGATCAGGTTGCCCTCGGTGGCCTGCTGGTGGTAGATGTCGCAGAGAATCTTGCACGAGGGGCTGTTGACCGCGTGGCAGATCTGGTACGCGTGGCCCATCTCGGCCAGCAGCATGTTGGGGTGGTCGCGGGGATTCAGCGGCTCAAGCACCATCACGATCCCGTGGGGCTCGAGGATGTCGCAGGCCCGGCGGAGCGATTCCACGGCGTAGGCGGTCTGATACTCGAGGGGGATTCGGGGTTCACGAGTGCCCGGTACGACGGTGGCCCACCTCGCGTTGATACGTTGGGCGATTTCGACGGCCGCCCGGGCCTCGTCAAGGAACCTGCTCCGGTCGTCGTCTCGGTTTCGGGAGAGTGTCGGTCCCCACGCCGTGCTCGGGTTGAGTACGAAGACGCCCATGGTCATATCCAGCCGTTCCATCGCGGCGGCGATGCGGGATTGCTCCTCGACCGAGCGTCCCCCCATGCCGTTGTCTTCCCAGGCCGTGAATCCCTCGGCGGCGGCGAACTCGAGCTGGGCGACCGGATCGCCCCCCGCGAGGTTGTTGAACATGCCGAAGTGGGGGGCGAAGTGCATCGAGAACTTGCCCGTGCGACGGTCAGAAGGCGCGCGTGCGGCGGGGACACCCGGCACGGCGGCCGAGGCGGCCAGACCGAGCGCGCCCGCGCTGGCGATGAAACTGCGTCGGTCCATGAAATCGCTCCTCGATGGAATGTGCTCGTGAGTCTCTT
The DNA here is from genome assembly GCA_963975575.1 of uncultured Phycisphaerales bacterium. GTDB lineage: Bacteria > Planctomycetota > Phycisphaerae > Phycisphaerales > UBA1924 > UBA6054. The sequence continues at coordinate 1,330,472 of CAXBHL010000001.1, forward strand.
TGGGTTCATGATCAGATGAGTGGTGTGCGGCCGGGCTGGGGCACCGGGCGAACCGGGAGATCGCCGAACGCGTATGCCGCCGGGCTCAGATCCAACTGAGAGTGAAGGGCCTGCTCCCAGGTGACGGCCTTTCCGGTGTACGCGCTCATGCGGCCCATGATGGCGGTCAGCGTCGACTCGGCGACCCGTCGGGCCTCGTTCAGGTACGGCCCGTCGCCGCGCACGGACGCGAGCAGGTTCACATGCTCGTGCACGTACGGATTTCCGTTATTGCCCGAGAATCTCCATGCCGAGCCGTTGTTGATGACGGCGTAGCCGGGGCGGGTGGTCAGCGAGCCCTCGGATCCAAAAATCGTCTCTTCGACACGCCCGTCGGTGCCGTCCTGCTGGCGACAGAAACTCAGGGCCTGGCGGCCGTCCCCGTATTCGTACTCAATGGCGAAGTGATCGAAGATGTTGCCGAACTTCTCTTCGGTGCGCATCTGCCGGCCGCCCATGCCGTAGGCCCGGGTGGGGTGCCCGCCCATGGCCCAGTTGACCACATCGAGGTTGTGGATGTGCTGCTCGCAGATGTGGTCACCCGAAAGCCAGCAGAAGTAGAGCCAGTTGCGGCACTGCCACTCCATGTCCGAGTACTCGGGCTTGCGTTCGTGGACCCAGAGGCCGCCCTGGTTCCAGGCGCAGCGGGCGGAGATCACCTCCCCGATGTCTCCGTCCTTGATCCGCTGCATCGCCTCCAGATAGCACGGCTCGTGCCGACGCTGGGTCCCGGCGACCACCGAGAGATTCTTCGCCTTGGCCTGCTCCGCGGCCGCGATCACCGTACGGACACCCGCCGGGTCCACGGCAACCGGCTTCTCCATGAACACGTGCTTGCCGGCGTTGACGGCCGTTTGGAAATGCATCGGCCGGAAGCCGGGCGGTGTGGCGAGGATCACCAGATCGACGTCGGGCAGCGAACAGACCTTCTCGTGGCAGTCGAACCCCGTGAACGTGCGGCCCTCGACATCGATCCGGCCCTTGAAGTCCTCGGAGTCGTTCAGATAGCCGAGCGAGCCGTTGAGCCGGTCCGCGAACAGGTCGCCCATCGCGACGATCCGGGTCGACGGGTGGGCCTCGAGCACGTTGTACGCGGCGCCCGTGCCACGCCCGCCGCAGCCGATCACCCCGACGCGGACCGCGTCCGCCCCGCCGTTCGTCCAGCCGGAGCCGAACGAGGGCAGCACGGTGGCGGCCAGGCTCGTGCCAGCAGCCGCTTTGATAAAATCGCGACGCGTCCAGTCGTTCGTGTTCATGGTTGGTTCCCTCCTGTCGTTTCGTGTCATGCCTGACCGAAGACCGTCTCCATGCGTCTGGCGATGTCGGCGAGGCGTTCGGGACCGCCTCCACCCACCTCGGCCGCCGCCCACCCGGAATAGCCGATGCGACGCAGCGCGTCCCGGACTCGGTCCCAGCCGACGTCGCCCTCGCCGATCTCAACCCCGAAGCCTTTCCAGAGTCCCTCGTCGTCGCGGCGCTTGCGGCTGTACTCCTTCACGTCGAGCTTGAGGATCCGGTGGCCCAGCGTGTCGATCCATTGCTCTGGCCAGCCGTAGTTGACGATGTTTCCGATGTCGAAGTGCCAGCCGAACACTCGCCGGTCGATGCCATTTTCTAGCTTATCGCTGTATCGCGCGGCTTCGAGCGGGCTGAGGAGGAAGTTGTTCCAGACGTTCTCGAACGCGATGTGCAGACCCAGATCGGCGGCCAGCGGTGCGGCGGCCCGCATGGCCTGCTGCGAGAGCTCGTACGCGTCCGCGTACCCCATCGACTGGTTGACCACCGCCGGCACGACCAGCACGGACGAGCCACCGAAGGCCTTGCAGTCCCGCAGGGCGGTCTCCAGTGCGACGCGGGCCTCGGCCTGCACCCCGGGCTCGGGATGATTGAACGGTTTGGACCAGTGCGTGGAGAGCACCACGCCAGGCACCTCCATCCCGGTCTTGTCCTTTGCGGCCAGCACCGTCTCGGCGTTGTAGGGGCCCGGACTGTCGAGTTCGACACCGCCAAACCCCGCGTCGCGGGCGGCCGCGAACTTGTCCGCGAGCGAGCCCTCCACGCCGATCATGCCGATCTTCAGGGCCTTGCGGATCCGCAGTCGCTCCGTGGAGGGGATTGGGTTACGGCCGGCCGCGGCGGGTGCCGTCCCCGGTTGGGCCCGCAGGCCGGCCATCGAGAGCCCGGCGGCCCCCGCGAGGGTCATCCCTACGAATGCGCGGCGATCGATGGGCGCGGTCACGAGAGCACCGTCTTTCCCGGGATGGCCATCTCGGGCATCGGCCGAGGGCCGAAGGCCCACGTGTTGTTGCGTAGGTCTTCCGTGCTGTTCATGGCCTGCTCCCAGGTGACCGCCTGTCCGGTGTAGGCCGCCATGCGGCCCATGATGCCCAGCAGGGTTGAGTGCGACATGAACACGCCGTCATTGACCGGCGTACCGGCGCGGACGGCCTTGAAGAGGAGGTCGTGCTCGCGCTGGTACATATCGTTGGACTTGGCGGTGCCCCGCCACGGATTGGCACCCTCGATCGTGTGGCTCTGCTGCCACGGCTGCATCGTGCAGACGCCCTCGGAACCGAGGAACATCACCGAGTTGTCCGATGGCGTGTTCTCCCAGTGCCGGCACATGTGGTAGGCGCGGACCCCGCCAGGGTACTCGTACGTGACCGAGAAGTGGTCGTACACGTTCCCGGTTTCCGGGGCGTCTGGCCGTGTCTGGCGTCCGCCGACGGCCCAGCACCGCTCCGGCGGTTGGTCACCCATCGCCCAGGCCTGCCAGTCGATCGCGTGGACGGCCTGTTCGACGATGTGGTCGCCGGAGAGCGGGTGGAAGTAGTGCCAGTTCCGTGTCATGAACTCGGCGTCGGTCCAGCCCGGTTGGCGGGGCTTGGGCTGGACCCACCCGGTCGTGTTGTAGGTGGTTTGGATCGCGCGGATCTGGCCGATGCCGCCGGCCTTGAGTTTGGCGAAGGTTTCCTTGACCTGATCCTGGTAGCGCCAGCAGAAGCCCGACATCAACGAAAGGTTCTTCTCCTTCGCGATCCGCGCCGACTCGAGCACCGATCGCACGCCCGGTGCATCGACCGCCACGGGTTTTTCGCAGAACACGTGCTTGCCGGCGTCGACCGCCGCCCGCAGGTGCAGCGGTCGAAACCCGGGTGGGGTGGTCAGCAGCACCACGTCGACGCCCGAATCGATGACGTTCTGGTAGCAGTCGAAGCCCGAGTGCATCCGTTCCGCGTCCACACGGACCTTGTGCTTGGCCGCGGCCTCCGGGTCCTCGGCGTCCTCCTTCACGCTGTCGACCGCGTAGTTCAGGCACGGGATGATCCGCTCGGGGTACAGATCGCCCATCGCCCACAGCACGGCGTCCGGATCCGCGGCCAACGCCTGGACGACCGCCCCGGTGCCGCGCCCGCCGCATCCGATGACCCCGACCTTGAGAATCTCGCCCTCTTTCCGACGCAGGGGAAGGGCCGAGGCGGCGGACTGGGCCGTGCCGAGGACCGCGGCGGCCCCCATCGCCAGCCCGGCCGCGTTGAACTCGCGTCGTGTCCAGCGTCGCTCATCGGTCATCGTCATGCTCCTGGGGGATGTCGTCCTCTGTGACGAAGCGGAAGCCGACCCAGCTGCAGTCGGCCAGCCACCATTGGCTCTTGGGTATCTGCGGATCGCTGGCGTTCCACGAGCGTTCCTGCTGCTGCGTCGAACTTGGGGTGCAATCCGTCGCCGGGTCACGGTAGCTCCCGCCCATCGCGACCGGTCGGCGTCCGTCGGTCATGACCCACTCGGCGACATTCCCGAGGGTGTCGTGCAGCCCGTTCTGGTTCGCCGGTTGGCGTGCGACCGGATGGGTGGTGTGCCCGGCGTTCTCGACGGTCCAGGCATGGGGGTCCGCCGGGGTCGCGAAGGCGGTCCACTCATCCGCGGTGGGCAGGCGGAAGGCGATCCCGGACTTTGCGGACAGCCACGCGCAGAAACCCTCGGCCGCGGTGCGGGTCATGCCCATGGCCGGGTAGCCCTGGTGCCCGAAGCCGCGGTCCGGCGGCACGTACGGTTTGCTCGGCCGGGCGATCGCGTCCGCGGGCTCGCCCTCCGGCTGGTCCAACCGGTAGACGAACACGTCGTACAACTCCCACGGCACCTCGGTGGTGAGTACCCAGATCGCGTGCGTCGGGCCGCTCGGGTCTGCGTCCGGGGCCGGCGTTTCGACCAGGGCGAGTTCGAACGAGACGGTTGTTCCCGGGACGCGGACGGTCCGCGTCTCGTAGGCTTGCTGACCGGCGGGATCGGTGGCCGTCCCCGGGGCGGCCGCGGGCTGGGCGAGGAGAGCGGAAGTGGACAGAGCGATCAACAACACCGCGCGGACGCACCGGGCGAAACAGATGCTCATCGGTGTCCTCCTGGGGTTGCTGTCCATATCCCTTCCCGGGTGCGGCGCCTCAAGAATCGCGCCGTCGCCCGCCCGGGAGCGCCAGCGTACCACCGAGCGGTACGAGTTCGCAAGGGTGCTCATGGGCACGAAATGCAGGATCGTGGTCTTCGCCCCCTCGGAACCCGTCGCCGCGGACGCTTGCGCGGCGGCGTTCGAGCGGATCGCCGATCTTGAGGCCGTCATGAGCGATTACCGGCCCGACTCCGAGGCCGCGACGGTGCTGGGACTTGAGCCCCGGGTGTGGCACCCCATTTCCCCGGATCTCGCGGCGCTGCTCGCCCGCTGCGAACTGGTCCATCGGGCGTCCGGCGGGGCGTTCGATCCGGCTGTCGGGCCGCTGACCAAGCTCTGGCGGGCATCGCGGCGATCAGGACGCCTTCCGGACCCGTCGGTGCTCGCCGAAGCACGCGAACGGAGCGGGATGGAGAAGCTGGAGACGGACGCAGCCTCGGAAAGGATCCGGTTCGCTCGGTCCGGCATGGGCCTGGACTTTGGCGGGATCGGCAAGGGGTTCGCGGCCGACGGAGCGATGCGAGTCCTGTCCGAGTGTGGCCTGCGGGCAGCGTTGATCGATTTCGGGGGTGACGTGGTGGTCGGCGATGCGCCGCCGGATCAACCGGGGGGCTGGTCGCTCCGGGTGCGGGACGGGCTGGGCACGCCGCGCACGCTCCGACTCTCGAACGCGGCGGTCGCGACGTCGGGGGATCTGGAGCAGTCCGTAGAGATCGACGGGAAGCGTTACTCCCACATAATCGACCCGCGGAGCGGCCTCGGGCTGACCCGGCGGACCGCGTCGACCGTCGTGGCGGATTCCGGATGGAAGGCGGACGCACTCGCCAGCGCGGCCTGCGTGCTGGGCCCTGAGAACATCGAACTCCTGCGGCGGTCGTTCCCCGGCGCAGTGATCGAGGTCGTCGGGGGACCGCCGGACCGGCCGGTGGATTGAAAGCGGGCGACGCGACTCGAACGCGCAACATTCAGCTTGGAAGGCTGACGCTCTACCATTGAGCTACGCCCGCACGGCCCGAGTATACGGCCCGACCGAACCCCGGTCGAGCATCGGGCGCGGTCCTGCCTAGGCCGGCTTGCGGGCCCGGATGGCGAGGAACATGGGGATCTCGGCCCGTGCGATGTTCTCGGCTTGGGCGCGGGGGCCCGGCTGGCTGACCCGGTCCGAGGTCCACTCTTCCATCGCATCGACGAGCAGACCGGAGCGTCCCAGCGCGTTGACGTACGCGCCGATCGGGCGGTGGTGGGTCACGGTGACGACGGCGGGCTTGCCCGAAGCGGCCGCGCCCGGGTTCATCACGATCTCGCTGGCGCGTTCGCTGGCGTAGCGGTCCACGCGTCGGAACTGCACCGGGGCGCCGGTGCGTCCGTCCGCGGTCCACCCCCAGGCGGTGGTCTGCGGCGAGCGGAACGCGGGGTGGAGGACCACCGCGACAAACCGGCCTCCGGGCTTGAGAGCACCCGCGACCCCCGCGCAGACGGCGTCCAGGTCATCGATGTTCATCAGGGCCAGAACGCACGCGGCCGCGTCAAACGCCGCCATGTCGTGCTCACGCAGGACCGCGCTCAGTTCCCTGGCGTCGCCGACGAAGACCCTGGCCTGATCTCCGAGCGATCGGGCAGCGGCGTCCACGAGCGCCGGTGACGCGTCGATGCCCACGATCGATCCGAGGTCACCGTGGGCGGCCAGCCGCTTGCAGAACACCCCTTGGCCGCAGGCGACATCGAGGATCCGCTCACCCGGACGGGGGTCGAGCAGGCGTTCGGCACCGGGGAGGACGGTCCGCTCGTGGTGATCGGAGGCTCCCGAGGTGATCAGATCGTCGTACCAGCCGGCGACTTGGTCCCACCCCTGGTTCTCCGCCTGCGGCACGCCTTCCTCGGGGGCGTTGGCGGGCGGCTCGGCACCGGCGGCCCTATAGAAGGAAGCGGGGGCGGGGCAGCGATACCGCTCGGTCGTGCGGGTACCGGGGTGGCGGACGCGGAGTTCTTCCGCGTGCATGCCGACCCGGCGCACCTCATCACGCAGCGACCCGTGCTCGGTGTCGCCGACCACCCGGTGGCCGATCGAGGCGAGGTGGGACCGGATCTGGCCGGGGGCGTCAGGGCGGGCCCGCACGCGGAGCAGGGTCAAGCCATTGCCCGAGGCGAGCTTGCGCACGGACGTCACCGGCGCTGACGACTTGGTGGCCAGGCCGGGTACGGGTCCGGTGATCGACCGCTCGGGCGCGTCCCCGGTTTCCACATCCCCTTCGACCAACGCGAGATAGGTGGCCTGGGAGCGGATCTGGTGCAGGTCGTCGTCTTCCTTCATCGGGACCAACGCGACCACGCCGGACGCCACGTCGTCGAGGTCGTGGATCGGTCGGTAGCGCTCGCGCCTTCCAGCGAGGTGGTCGTTGACACGCGCGACCAGGGAAATCTCCGGGGCGCCACGGGTGGGCTGGCCGGGTTTCTTGACCACCACCAGCAGATCGCGGTCGCGGTGGATGATCTCGGGAGGTGTGCCGGGTGGCCTGGGGGGCGGGCGTCGATCGCCGAACCCGCCGTCCCGCGGGCCGCCGCGGCTGCCGGGAGGGCCTCCGGGACCCTGCCGGCCGCCCCTCATGCCGTCTCTGGGGCCGCCACGGGGCGCACCCCGCGGGGGGCCTGAAGAGCGATGTCCGTCGCGCCGCTCCGGGCCACCCGGACGGCCGGCGTTGAAATCAGGCCTGCCCATGCGTCCGCTCCGATCTGGCCCGGTTCCGGACGAGTGGGGTGATCTGATCCAGCAGCCAGCCGGCGAAGTCCGCCTTGGTGATGCGCCCGTCGGTGCTCTGTTGGACGTCCACACCCCTTTCGGGGTTGCCGATCAGCACGGCGCGGACCGTGGAACTGTCCATGGTCTCGAGTGGATTGGCCACGACGAGGTCGATGCCCTTTCGGGCGAGCTTGGACCGCGCCGAATCCATCATGGTGTCTTCGGGCTCGAGCGCGAATCCCACGAGGAGCTGGTCCGGGCGGGCGTTGGCCGAGCAGCGGGCCAGCAGGTCCGGTGTGGCGACGAGGCGGAGGGTCAGGCCTTCTCCGGTGCGTCGACGCTTGGCGCCGCGGTCCACCTCGTCCTGGGCCGGTCGGTAGTCCGCCACGGCGGCCGCCATCACGAGCGCGTCGCACGCGCCCAGGTGCTCGTCGAGACAGGCCTCCAGGTCGGCGGTGGACTGGAAGCGGACCACATCGACTTCGGGGCGCTCGGGCAGGATCGCCGCGGGGCCCAGGAGCAGGGTGACGCGCCAACCGCGGCGCACGGCTTCGTCGGCGAGCGCGGAGCCGAGGCGGCCGGACGACCGGTTGCCGATGTACCGCACGGCGTCGATGGGCTCATGGGTCGGACCCGCGGTGATCAAGAGATGGAGTTCGGGGTCGTTGCTGGGCACGGTGGGGGTCCTGCGCGGTCGGAGATCGTCGTCCGGTCCCCCGGGCGGGGTCGGAACTGGGGTCGGGGCAGGATCGTATGGTCGCTTGCGGGCGATGTGCGTTCGCTCGGGGCGATTCGCGCCCATACGGTTCGGGCCCGACCCTACCCTACCATGCATCCCCGGCGTTCCGGCCGGGGATGGACCCCACCCCCCATTTCCGGAGGATCGCCCGAGTATGGCGAGGACGCGTAAGAAGTTGGGTCAGATCCTGGTGGGCTCGGGCGTGCTCAACGCCGAGCAGGCCGATCGCGCGCTCAAGCACGGCAAGCAGACCGGCAAGCGGATCGGTGAGGCCGCGATGGAACTCGGGCTCGCTTCCGAGAAGCAGGTCGCCAAGGCGCTGGCGGAGCAGTACGGGCTGGAGTATGTGGATCTGGACGCGCCGGGGGTGCGGGACGAGATCGACCGCGGGTCGCTGGACGAATCGATCATCAAGAAGTTTCTCGTCCTCCCCCTCGGCAAGTCCGGCGGGAAGATGCGGCTGATCATCCACGACCCGATGGATCTGGAACTGCTGGACAACCTGCGGTTCAGGCTCAACATGGACATCGAGCCGCGGATCGCGCCCAAGAGCCAGATCCGCCAGTTCATCGACGGCAGCGGTTCGCCGGGTTCGGCCGAGCAGCCGAAGGACTCGCTGGTCACCGATTCGATCGACCGCACGATTGACCGTTCGGTGGACCGATCGATGGACAAGTCGATCGACGTGTCCAGCGAGGACTCGCCCATTGTCAAGCTGTGCAACCGCATCCTCGAGGAGGCGGTGGGGATGCGCGTCAGCGACATCCACATCGAGCCGATGGCCGACCGCGTGCGACTGCGGTACCGCATCGACGGCGTGTGCATCGAGCGTGACAACCTGCCCAAGCGGATGCAGAACTCGATCCTGTCGCGACTGAAGCTCATGGCCGGGATGAACATTGCCGAGAGGCGGATCCCCCAGGACGGACGCATCAAGATCCCCGTCGGCGGGACCCAGATCGACTATCGCGTCTCCGCCTGCCCGGCGTACCACGGCGAGTCGGTCGTGCTGCGTATCCTGCGGCCGGACGCGGTGCGTATCGGTCTGGTGAACCTGGGATTCGAGCAGGACAACCTGGACATCTTCAACCGCATCATCCGTCGTCCCAACGGCATCTTCCTCGTGACGGGTCCGACCGGTTCGGGCAAGACAACCACCCTGTACTCGGCGCTGGACGTGCTCAACCGGCCCGACCGCAAGATCATCACCGCCGAGGACCCGGTCGAGTACAACTTCGACGGCATCAACCAGTGCCAGGTGCGCGAGGGCATCGGCCTGACCTTCCCGGCGATCCTCCGCTCGATGCTGCGTCAGGCGCCCAACATCATCCTGGTGGGTGAGATCCGCGACCGGGAGGTGGGCGAGATCGCCATCCAGGCCGCGCTGACCGGCCACCTTGTCTTCTCGACGCTGCACACCAACGACGCACCCAGCGCGATCACGCGTTTGATCGATATGGGCATCAAGCCGTTCCTTGTGGCGTCCTCAATTCAGGCAGTCATGGGCCAGCGACTCATCCGGGTGCTCTACGACCAGTCGAAGCAGCTCGCCAAGGAAGAGGACCTGGACCCGAAGTACCTGAGCCTGATCAATCTCAAAATGCAGGATGCCCTCGGCAAGGTCTACAAGGCCGTCCCGTGCGACGCGGCCCCGAACGGGTACAAGGGCCGGAAGGGCATCTTCGAGATGATGCAGATGAACGCCGAGCTGCGTGAGCTCGCGTTCAAGCTGGCGCCGTCCTCGGAACTCCGCAAGGCGGCGCTCAGTTCCGGCATGCGACCGCTGCACGAGGATGGGCGGTTGAAGGTTCTCAACGGGACCACCACCCCCGAAGAGATCGCCCGCGTCAGCCAGGCCGATTGATCGAACCCTGATTCCATTCCCGGGAGATTCACCCGATGTCAACCGTGCAGATCGACCGACTGCTCGACACCGTCGTCAAGACCGGCGGATCCGACCTCCATCTCACCGTCGGCCGCCAGCCGACCATCCGACTGCACGGCGGTCTGCGCAACCTGCAGACGAAGGTGCTGGACTCGGACGACATGGTTTCGCTCATGAAGGCCATCACGCCGGAGCGCAACCAGCAGGAACTCCAGGAGGAGGGCGGCACCGACTTCGGCTTCGCCTACGGCGACGCCGCCCGCTTCCGCGTGTCCGTGTTCCGCCAGAAGGGCGACCTGGCCATCGTGCTGCGGCAGATCCCCAACAAGCTGCTGACTTTCGAGCAGATCGGCCTGCCGGAGATGTGCCGCGAGCTGGTCAGGCGACCCCGCGGCATGTTCCTCGTGACCGGGCCGACGGGCTCGGGCAAGACGACGTCGCTGGCGACCATGATCGACTATGTCAACATGCACTTCGACCGGCACATCATCACGATGGAAGACCCGATCGAGTACTACCACGCCCACAAGAAGTCCGTCGTCAACCAGCGAGAGGTCGGCAACGACGTTCCCAGCTTCTCCGAGGCCCTGCGACGGGCCCTGCGTCAGGACCCGGACGTCATCCTCGTGGGCGAAATGCGAGACCTCGAGACCATCGAGGCGGCGGTCCGGGCGGCCGAGACCGGCCACTTGGTGTTCGGCACGCTCCACACGACGGGAGCGGCCAAAACCATCGACCGTCTGGTGGACGCCTTCCCCGTCAGCCAGCAGAACCAGATCCGCGTGCAGCTCTCCACGGCCCTGATTGCGGTGTTGTCCCAGGTGCTTCTGGGTCGGATCGATACCAAGGGCATGGTGGCGGCCTACGAGTTCCTCGTGGTCACGCCCGCCATCGCCAACCTGATCCGCGACAACAAGTCCTTCCGCATCGACTCGGCCATCCAGACCGGCAAGAAGTACGGAATGCAGCTGCTCGACGACCACCTGTGGTCGCTCTACAGCCGCGGCATGATCTCGGCGGAAGAGATGATCGACAAGTGCAAGAACCAGGCCGATCTGCGCACCCGGGTCCATCAGGCCGGCGGCGTGATCGGACGCCCCGAGTTGGACGACCCCGAGGCGTCCAAGGAAGTGACCTGACCCCCGTTCTCGGGCGGTTCTCGCGTGCTCCAAGGCGAGAGGCGGCTGCGATGTCGGGGCGGGTTGCTGCCTCACAAAGGCGTCGCTTGAAACATATTCCAAGTGTCGCATCGGTTCTTTTTCGGGAATCGGCCCTTGGATGGCGAACCGGACGGGTCCGGTTGCGGATACCTTCTTGATGGCCCTTTGGGTCTCGACCCAGGCGGGAGCGCTCGATGGAAGTCTCTGAACTCAAAGGACGCAAGATCGGGCGGGTGCTGACCAAGCTCGGCGTGGTGACGCGCGAGCAGGTGCACGAGGCCTTGCAGGTCCAGAAGAGCCGAACACAGAAGGTGCTGCTGGGCGCCCTGATGGTCGAGTTGGGGATGTGCTCGCAGCGGGACGTGGACCGGGCGCTGGCCGGGCAGGCCGGTATGGAGTTCGTGGACCTGTCCAAGATGACCATATCGGACGAGACGATCGCCGCCATCCCGGCGGAGAACGCCCGGGCCTATCAGATCGTGCCGATCAAGTGGGACCCCGTCCGCAAGCAGCTGCGGGTGGCGATGAAGAGCGCCAGCAACTTCCAGGCGGTCGACGATCTTCGTCTGCTCCTGGGAGCCAAAGTCGACGCGGTGGTGGCCCCGGGTGAGGCGATCGACGCTCTGATCACCAAGCACTACTCGAAAGACGAGTCGATGGCGGACGTCATCGGCGCGCTCTCTCAGAACGACCGGCTCAAGAACCTGGGCGGTGCCAGCGACCAGTCCATCGACCTGGACGCGGTGCTCGAGGCCGCGGACGACAATCAGGTCATCCGGCTCCTGAATCTGGTCCTCCTGCAGGCGATCCGGGACCGCGCTTCGGACATCCACTTCGAGCCGTTCGAGAACGAGTTCAAGATGCGGTACCGCATCGACGGCGTGCTGTACGAGATGGTGCCCCCGCCCAAGCACCTCGGCCCGGCGATCACCAGCCGCGTGAAGGTCATGGCGAACCTGGACATCGCGGAGCGTCGCCTGCCTCAGGACGGCCGCATCGAGTTGACGGTGGGGGGCAACCCCGTCGACCTCCGCGTGGCGATCCTCCCGACGATCTACGGCGAATCGTGCGTCATGCGTGTGCTCGACCGCGGCAACGTTGAGCTGTCCCTCGATCGGGTGGGTTTCCGCCCGGACGACCTCGAAAAGTTCCGCACGCTGATCGAAAAGCCCAACGGCATCGTCATCGTGACCGGCCCGACCGGTTCGGGAAAGACCACGACGCTGTACGCGGCCCTCGCGGATCTCAACGACGTGCAGACCAAGATCCTCACCGCGGAAGACCCCGTCGAGTACGACATCGACGGGCTGTGCCAGGTGCAGGTCAACCCCGACGCGGGGCTGACGTTCGCCAAGGCGCTGCGCAGCTTCCTGCGTCAGGACCCCGACGTGATTCTGGTCGGCGAGATCCGCGACCTGGAGACCGCGCAGATCGCGGTCCAGGCGTCGCTGACCGGCCACCTCGTGCTCAGCACGCTGCACACGAACGACGCCCCCAGTTCGATTATCCGTCTGGTGGACCTCGGGATCGAGCCGTTCCTGCTGACCGCGACGCTGGAGGGCATCATCGCCCAGCGGCTGGTGCGGACGCTGGACCAGAAGACCAAGGAGCCGTTCATCCCGACCGAGCAGGAGCTCATGGAACTCGACCTGACCCCGGCCGACGTCAAGGGGCGCCAGTTCTTCCGCCCGGCGTCGGGCGCGGGGGTGGGCGGCGGCTACAAGGGCCGGATGGCGCTGTTCGAGATCATGCGGACGGACGACGAGCTTCGTGAGTTGATCATGAAGGAGGCCAGCACGGCCGTGCTGCGCAACTCGGCCCGCAAGAAGGGCATGCGCAGCCTGCGTGAGTGCGGCCTGATGGCGATCTACGAGGGAATGACGACGATCGACGAGGTCGTCCGTGAGACGCTGGCGGAAGAGTGATGTGTTGTGCCCGGAGCGGGCAACGCCCGGTGTGACCGGGTGAGGAGCGTGCGATGCCGACATTTGCGTACCAGGCGCTGAACGCCTCGGGGAAAACCGAGAAGGGCATGATCGAGGCCGCCAGCAGCGAGGAAGCGCTGCAGCGGATCAAGGCTCAGGGCTATTTCCCCACCTCGGTGCAGCAGCAGAAGGACAAGAAGTCCAAGACGAAGACCGGCGAAGAGGTCGGCGCCACGAGCAAGAAAAAGAAGAAGGGCGGCGGACTGAGCTTCGGCAAGGTCAACGCCAAGCAGCTGACCCTGTTCACCCGCCAGCTGTCCACCCTGCAGGACGCGGGCCTCCCGCTGCTGCGCTCGGTCCAAATCCTGGAGAGTCAGCAGAAGCCCGGCAAGATGAAGACGGTGCTGACCGGAGTGGCCGAGGAGGTCGAGGGCGGCAACTCCCTGTCCGAATCGATGGCCAAGTACCCCAAGGCTTTCGACCACCTGTACGTCAAGATGGTCAACGCAGGCGAGATCGGCGGCGTGCTGGACCTGATCCTCCAGCGCCTCGCCGAGTTCATGGAGAAGAGCCAGCGCCTGAAGCGCAAGATCAAGGGCGCGCTGGTCTACCCGATCGTGGTGGTCGCGATCGCGGTCATCATCCTGACGTTCATCATGGTGTTCATCATCCCGAAGTTCCAGGAGATCTTCGCGGACTTCGAGGTCGAGCTCCCCGGCCTGACCCTGTGGCTGATGGACACCTCCGCCTGGATGGCGGGCACCAAGCCGGGCATGCAGTTCCCGGGCGCCATTCTTGTGGTGCTCGGCGGTCCGGTGGTGTGGATCGGGTACAAGCTGCTCCGCAAGACGCCGCCCGGCCGCGCCACGGTGGACATCCTTCTGCTCTGGACGCCGATCTTCGGCAAGCTGATCCGCAAGACCACCATCGCCCGCTTCACGCGGACGCTGGGCACCCTCATCGGTGCGGGCGTGCCGATCCTGGAGGCGGTGACCATCACCGCGGAGACGTCTGGAAACTACGTCTACGAGAAGGCCCTCATGAAGGTGCACGACTCGATCCGCGAGGGCGAGAGTTTCGCCGGCCCGCTGCGTGAGTCCAAGACGTGCGACGCCATCGTGGTCAACATGATCGACGTGGGCGAGGAAACGGGCGACATGGACGCGATGCTCATGAAGATCGCGGACAACTACGACGAGGAGGTCGACGTGGCCGTCGAATCGCTGGTGTCGCTGCTCGAGCCGCTGATGGTCGTGGTGCTCGGCGGCATGGTCGGCACGATCGTCGTGGCGATGTTCCTGCCCATGGTCAAGATGATCGAGTCGCTGCAGTAAGCGGAAAGGACGGAGGCCCGCGTGACGATTCCCGCGCCGACATCCAGAAGCCGCCACGGATTCACGCTCATCGAGCTGCTCGTGGTCGTCGCCGTGATCCTTGTGCTGGCGGGCATCCTGCTCGCCGGGCTGACGCGGTCGGTCGGCACCGCGCGGCGGACCTCGGCGGAGCGGTCGATCGACGCGCTGGTGCTGGGCGTCAACCAGTTCAAGGCGGACTTCGGGTTCCTGCCGCCTCTGGTGCACGACGGGGCTTCGATCTCGGGCGGGAGCAACAACCTGCGCCCCGAGCCCGCCCCCGGCGAGTCCCGCGTGGACGGCCCCGTGCTGCGTCGCAGCCCGCCCGGCCTGCGTGCTTTTGACCAGCTCGTGGTCTGGGCGGACTCGGACCCGATCTATCTGGATTTCATCCGGCGGCGGGACAGCCTCAACGGCGACGCGATCCGGCTTCCCCAGGGCGGATCGTGGGACATCGCCAACGCCTGGGACGACCGGCGATACAGCAAGTTCGCGCTGCCGTACTACCTCTCGGGCGTGGGGGGAGCGGAGCTCGACGCGGTGGCCGGCCCCGGCATGTCGCGCCCGCTCTCCAGCGGGCTCTTCGAGGGGATTTACTTCCGCGCCGCCCGGGTTGGGACGGTCCGCGACCGCTACGACCCGGTGATCGAAGCCGACCGCGCGTCGCTGCGGCTGGTGATCGGCTACCTTGGCCGGGAAGACTACCTCGAGCACGGCGTCGCCGTGCCCGCCATTGCCGACGTCCCTGATTCCCACGTCGCCTTCGCCGACCCTTGGGGCCGGGCGTTCCGCTACTACCGCTGGGAGGCGGGGCGCCGGCTGGGCAACGGCCGACTGGTCATCGAGACCACGCTGGACCTGAACATCCCGCCGGTGCTGGTCAACCCCGAGGTGTACGCGGCGGTCCAAAATCAGGACGGTTCGGCCAACGCTCGGGACATCGATCTGACCTCGGGAAATGCGGAACTGCGTGCGGCCCGCTTCGCGGTCGTCAGTGCCGGACCGGACGGCCTTTTCGGGACCGAGACGATCGAGCAGATCGCCGCCGGCCTGCGTGTGCCGGTGCCGACTTCGGACAGCGAGCGGGTGCGTCTGCGCAAGCTCGCGTGGGAAGACAACCTCGCGGGGCTGGGGAACTGATGCGTCCGACACACTCTCAACCTGCCCCCGGTCCAACGGCACGCTCTGTTCGTGCGGGTTTCACGGTCGTGGAACTGCTCGTGGTGGTCGTGATCATCCTGATCGTGCTGACCATCGCGACGCCGGCCTTCCGCGCGCTCCTGTATTCGTCCCAGCGTTCCCAGGCGACCAACACGGTCAACGCGGCCGCGCTGGCCGCACGCGAGCTGGCCCTGCGCTCGGCCAACGGCGAGGACGGGGCCGTGGTGTTCGTGTACGACCGCGACGGCTCGATGCGCATTATCCCGGCGATCCGCGTGGGTTCGGTGCTCGAACCGGTCACGGGCGGCGGCGGGTCGACCGGTGGCGGAGCCCAGGGGCTGGCGGCCGTGCCGCTGGTCCGACGCGACGTGTTCGCCCCGGTCCCGCAGGTGGCCACCTTTGAGATGCCGACCTTCTGGAACGTCCGCGGATACGCCCCCGCCCGCTCGATGGTCGAGTTTGTTCCCGGCGAGCGTCCTCGCGAGGACGTCGCGGTCTGGTACAACTCGTCCGCCTACGGATCCACGAATCCCGACGCACCGGCCAAGAACGAGGGCAACTGGGTTTTCCCCGAGACCGCGTTCTTCGACGTTGATCAGCAGGCCGCGGCGGCCGGTCCGAACCGGCCGACGACACGCCAGTCGTTCATGATCCGCTTCGACGCCCGCTCCGGCGGGGTGAGCAATAACCGAGAGCCGGCCCTGTTCATCGATCCAAGACCCAGCAGCGCGAACCGGCCGGGGGGCGACCGCCCGCAGGCCACGGACCGCTGGCTGCGTCCGGACCGCGCCGAAAACTTGGCCGCGTGGGCGGGCGGGCTGCTCGCTTCGCCGCCGATTGACAGCCGCGGCCAGCCTCTCCGCCCGCCGTACACCCCCAACGCGGACGGGGTCCGGCTGTCCTACATCGGCATGGCATCCAACGACACCATCCTCGTCAAGCCGGTCTCACGCATCGCGGTTTTCGATGAGCGGCGTCTGGCCCAGTCGATCGGCGCTCGCCGGCTGAACAGCGAGACCAACAGCCTCTACGAGCCCGTGGCACCCGGGTCGGGCGCCGCAAACATCCGGATCGATGAGGAGTTGTTCTCCAACTGGTCGAGCGAGGACGATATTCGCGAACAGATCAACCGCTGGATCGAGGGCGACACAACCAACGACGGCGTGATCGACGGGAACGACGAACCCCAGGCTCGGATCTTCCTCCTGCGTCCAGGGACCGGCGAACTGGCGGAGGTGCTGCGATGAAACGGGCGTTCTCACTCGTCGAGGTGCTGATCGCGGTGCTGGTGCTGGCGCTGGGCCTGCTGGGCCTGGGCGCCATCTTCCCCGCGGTCATCAGCGAGCAGCGCCGCTCCTTCGACTCCATCACCGGCGAGAGCGTGGCCAAGCTCGTCGAGGACACCCTCAACCGCAACAACGAGCTCGTGGATCTCTCAGCGCTCCAAGGAGACGGCCTCGGGCGCGTCGGGCCCGATCAGGGCGGACAGAACAATAACGCGGGGCGTCCGATCCAGATCAACGCCCCCTCCAACTACGACCACCTCTGGGTGATGGACGACTTCTCGCTGATCGACGGCAACGCCGACACGAGCTGGTCTCAGGGCAGCCCCGTGCCCGGTGCACAGTCGCTGGCCGATCTGTCTGCGGGGGTATGGCGCGTGGACTCCCTGAGCAACAGCAACGCGGGCATCCTGCCCATCGGCGCCCGCCTGCACCCGCTCCCGTCATCGGGCATGGACCCGCGGTACGTGTGGGACCTGGTCGCCCGGCGCAGCCCGGCCGGCCCGGTGGAGATCGGTGTGTTCGTGCGTCGGATCGACGACCGGATCCGGGTGCCCTCGGGCAACTCGCTCTCCGACGTGCTGACCGGCAACAACGGCGCACCGTTCCGGCTGCCGCTGGCGGTCAACGCCAACAACGGGCGCCAGACGACGGACAACGGCGAGAACACGTCGCTGTACTCGGTCCCGCAGTCGCTGGGGGCGTACGCCGACGAGCGCCAGCCGACCTGGCTGATCTTCGAGGGCGACCCGCAGGACAGCGGCCTGGACACCTCGATCGGCTTCGCACGGCGCGTGGGCCAGAAACTGCTGGACAACACCGGCGTTGTGCGCACGGTCGTGGGACTGCCCCAGCCCAACCCGTCCGAGCCGCTCAGCGGTCTTGCGGACCGGGCGGTCGTGGTCACCCCGCCGTTCACCCGCGGCGAGTCCAGCGGGGGGCAGCAGGTCGGCGCGAACAACCCCACCCGCGAGGCCCGCGTGCGCCGCGCGACGTGGGTCCGCCAGGTGGTGTTCACGCCGCAGACACCCGTGGCGGTGCGTGTCTTCACGCTGGAAGGTGAGTGAACAAGTGACGATCCAACGGACAACCAGGGCCCGACGCGTCCCCGGCTTCACGGTGGTGGAGCTGCTGGTGGCGATCGCGGTGCTGGCGGTGGTTTCCGTCGGCCTCTCGGTGATCTTCGGGACCGTCGGCGACGCCGTGACCGACGGACGCCGCGTCAGCGAACTCAACCGCGCCTCCGCCCGCATCGAGCAGCAGATCCGCGACGACCTCGCCGACCTGACCCGCGACGGCTTCCTGGTGATCACGAACCGCTACGCCTCGGACGAGAACGGCGTGCCGATCGCAAACATCCCCGCCGATCCGTCGCAGCCGGGCATCCGCCTCTCGCCCCGCCAGGCCGAGGGCCGCTCCCGCCGGGCGGACGAGATGATGTTCTTCGCCCGCGGCGACTTCGAGACCAAGCGGCCGCCCGTGTCCTCGGGCGTCACCGCCAAGTCGTCCGAGGCGGCGATCTATTACGGCCTCGGCCAGAAGCGCCCGATCAACATCCTCGCCAACGCGGTCGATTCGCCGGCGAACTTCTACTTCAACCCCAGCCCGCGCGATCCGAACCTGATCGCGGACCGGCTGACGCGCTATCCCGCCCTGCTCGGCCTGCCCGAGCCGTCCGGCCAGCTCCCCAACCCCAACCGCTACGCGGCCGACTGGTCGCTCCTGCGCCAGGTGACCCTTCTGGCCGAGCCCCAGATCGCGTCCGTGCTGCCCGAGCAGCTCTACGGCCTGCAGCGCACCCGGTTGGCCGATCGCACGCTGATGCTCGACTCGGCCCGCCAGATCGGCATGCAGCCCGCGGCCCGCTCGATCTTCAACAGCCTCACCTGGACCGACACCTCGACCTACGCAGGCTCGCCCGGCTCGACCCCCGCCGACGGGCTCAGCCGCTGGTGGATCGGCGACATCGCGGACTACGGCGGCAGCGGGGGCCTGAGCCCCGCGGACGCCTCGCTGCCGGCCTGGCGTTCCAGCGGCGTGGTCGACATCGCCCAGGGCTCGATCCTCGGGATCCGCCGCAAGATCGAGGCGCTCTCCGCGTTCGCCCCGCCCAGCGCGTACTACGCCCCGAGCGAGGTCAACCCCGTGAACACCCGCCGGGCCAACTTCGGCGAGTCGGCCGACGGCTTCGCGGCCGCCTGGAACGACCACACCGCGTCGCCCCGACCGATCGACGCGACCGGCCTGAACATCCTCACCAGTTCCGCGCAGCGGTTCAATCTCCGAGCCTGGGCGCTCGACATGCTCCCGAGCCTCTGGAACGGCGAGTCCAACCCGCCGACCTTCCTGGCGGGCGTGCGCTACGAGGACCTGCCCACCCGCCTGGTCTACGACGACAACCGGTTCCCCGACTCCAACGCCGGCCGCCTGGGCCGGGCCATCTCCGAAGCCAACCAGGAGATGCTGGCCTCGCAGATCCTCGTCCCGCGCTGCTCGGAGTTCATCGTGGAGTGGACCTACGGGTTCATCGATCCCACGCTGCCGCCGAACGACCCGCGGTTCAAGCAGATCGTCTGGTACGGCCTTCCCCGCGCCGACCGCGACGTGAACAACGACGGACGCATCGAGCTGGACGACCACGCGGTGGTCGCCGCGCAGATCGCCCGCCGGTACGAGCCCCGCGTGCCCACCCCGCCGAACACCGAGCCGGATCCGGTCCGCGAACGTGTGGCCCTGGCCCCCTCGGACGTCTCGCTCGTCAATCCCGAGGTGGTGGTCTTCGGTCTGACCGACGTGGCGGGCGCCCCGGGCGATGCGGGCCAGGCCGTCCCGTGGCCCCGGATGATCCGGATCACGATGTCGCTGGCCGACCCGGACGACGAAACGATCGAGCGCTCGTACCAGTTCGTCTTCGCGATCCCGGGCGAGCTGAACTGAACACAGCGCCCGGCGGCGATGCCGGGCGAGCAATGACAGGGGACGAACCGGCAGGCGGACACCGCGGCACCGCGCGGAAGACAGCCGGTTGGGTAAGTGTGAAACGGTGAAGAACGCCCGCGTGTGTCGGGCAAAGGGAGTGATCGATGCGATCCCCGGCAAGTACGAAGCCCCGAGAAACCGTCCGCCAGTCCCGCCGCTGTGCCCCCGCGCCGGCCCGTCACGCGGTGGCACCGCGCGCCCGCCGAGGCTCCGCCCTGGTGATCGTCATCGGCACGCTCGCGCTCATCTCCGTGTTCGCCGCGATCTATATCTCCGTCGGCCAGAGCGACCGCCAGTCCGCGGCCACCGTCCGCACCCGCACCGACCTCTCCGAGATCACCAGCGCGTACGCCGACCACGTCGCCCGCGTCATCGCCGCCGACCGCCTCGACACCATCATGCAGCCGGTCGATTCGGCCCGCCAGTTCCAGGTGCCGCGCCGCGTCACCACCGACGCGCCCTACACCGACTGGGCCATGCGGTCCGAGACCGACGAACTCTGGCGACTCTTCAACCCGTCCGGAGGCAACCGCTACGCCCGCCCCCGCAACCAGACCGGCGACGACCCCCGCGTCGCGTCCGACCCGTGGCTGGCCGCGCTCCGCCCGACCTATCTGGGCGATCCGAACATCCGACCCTTCTCGGGCAACAACCCCGCCAAGTACTACCTCGACAACCGCGACTGGTACCAGATCTCCAACTTCGCCGAGGACGGCCGCTTCGTCAATCTGTTCAATCTGCGTCCCGAGTCCGCCTTCAGCACCGACGGCACGGCCTTCGGTGGCTTCGAGGCCGAGCCCGGTTACGGGGTTTCGATCGACTCGAACGGCCGGCGCATCCGCCGTCTGAGCGAGGGCCTCTCGCTCTACACCAAGCTCATCCCCACCGACCCCAACTCGCCCATCCAGTCGTACAACCCGGACCCCGCCGGCGACGGCGTGCCCGCCCTCCGCGGCCTGCTGTGGTTCCCCGGCGCCAGCCTGCCCGTGCTGCCGATCGACTTCACCGGCAACTTCACGCCCCAGGACTACCGCAACACCCCGGCCATCTTCTCGATGTACCAGCGGTACGCCTTTCTCCCGGCCGACCAGCCCTTCGTCACCTACAACCGCTTCGGCCAGGTCGCGTCCTGGGCCGACCCGGACTACCCGCCCTACCAGTGGGCCGACGCCGACGGCGACAGCATGATGGACTCCCGCTGGATCGAACTGACCAGCGCCCGCACGCCCGTGCCCTCCGGCCGGGCACGCGACGACATCCAGCGCTTCTACGACGACAGCGAGTACCGGGTGTTCGCGGCCATTCGCGCCGTGGACCTCTCCGGCATGGTCAACGTCAACACCGCCATCGACGGGCTGACGCCGCCCACCGTCAACTTCCCCCTCGGCCTGACCCCCGCGGAGATCGACCTGCGCCGCCTGCTCACCCAGCAGGACTCGGCCAACGACTACCGCGGCGACCCCGCCGCCACCCTGCCCCTCTCCTTCCGCTACATCCACCAGCCCTACAACATCCAGGGCACCGGCACGCAGCCCGCCCTGCGCATCGAGAGCGACTACCGAATCCACCAGCACACGCTCGACCCGGGCACCGGCCTGCTCAACCCCGACACCAGCGGCATGCTCGTGGGCCGCTACGCCGCCGCCGCGATCCGACGCGGCATGGACCGCCACGCCACGCTCAGCCCGCAGTACCGCGGCTTCGGCTCCGTCGCCCCCGATTTCAATGACCCGTTCCTCCTGCAGGAGGGCAGCAGCCTGCAGCGCCAGCCGGTGTTCGGGAACCCCGAGTCCGACTTCGATTACTACGCGGGCGGCCGCGCCGCCTCGTACTACAAGGTCGGTCGCGTCGATCCCAGCCGCATCGGCCCGTCCGGGCTCGCCCCGTACGGATCCGACGCCGACGACTATCTCGCCAACACGGACTACTACGACGCGCCCAACGAGAACCTCCCATTCGCCCTCTACGGCACCACCGACCTTGCCGAGCTGCTCACCTACCACGGCATCAACGACCCCGAGGTCACCTCCAGGCTCGAGGCCAACATGCAGGGCCGCTTCGACGGCCCCAACGGCGAGGCCCGCCTCAGCCCGCTGCTCTCCACCCGCCCGCTCGACCTGGACCGCTACAAGCACGGCCAGGTCCGCGTGCCCCCGGCCAACACCAACCCCAACCGCCCCCGCCAGATCAACGGCCAGATCGCCGAAGACTCCATGGCCCTGTTCGAGCTGTCCCCCCGCGCGTTGATGACCCCGCTCAGCGGCGCATCGCCGCTGCGCCCGATGGGCGTCGCGGGCGGCACGATCCAGGCCCAGGGAGCGCTGGCGACCAACATCCAGCCGGCCGGACTGGCCAACCTCTCGACCGCCGAGGCCGCGATCACCCTCGCCGACGTGGCAGAGGGCAGCGACAGCCGCCAAGCCTTCGACGTGTTCTACAGCGCCCTCGCCGGCGAACTGGAACTGTTCCGCCAGAAGCGTTCGATCGGTCAGGACGGACCCCCGCCCGGCGTGATCAACCAGATCTGGCAGCCCGACCTGTTCCAGTCCCGGGCCCTGCCCTACGCGACCACGTTCTACGCCCACCGCGGCCCCGAGCTGGCCATGCGCATCGCCGCCCACGCGGGCGTCAACCTCAAGGACATGTACGACGGCAACCAGACGCCCTCGTACGGCTCGCTCGTGCTCGACAACGAGTTCGGCGACTCCACCGCCTACAGCAACCTGCTCTCGGCGGTCACGAACAACCCGCAGACCTTCGACCTCACCGCCCCCAGCGGCCTGCTGGGCGTGTACTACCCGGGCCTGATCGGCACCGGCCGGTTCGACATCGACGGCCCGCGTGACGCCCAGACGCCCGATCCGCTGCCCGACGACCAGCGCGTGCTCCCCGACGCCCGCCTCCCCGTGGGCCGACAGGCGGTCAACGTGGTGGGTGTCGAACCAACGCCGGTGATCACAGAAGTCTCGTCCTTCTACGTCTACACCGACGCCTCACAGAGCGCCGGGGGCGATGACGACACCAGCCCCGCGCCCAACCCGGCCCCCGGCCGTCCCGTGCCGCTCACCGCCAAGGCCGTCACGCTGAACGGTTCGCTCTCGCAGGGCAACAGCGACTTCCTCACCGCCGTCCTGGCCGTGCAGCTCCACAACCCGTTCGATACCGCCATCAGTCTCGGCGGCAGCGCCGGTCCGAACGGCATCATGTGGCGGAAGAACGACAACGGCAACCGTTTCGATCCGCAGAACAACCTCGAGTTCGCCTACTACATCGAGTACAACGGTCACTTCTTCAAGCTCGGCGAGTTCTGGGAGTTCACGCCCCAGGCCAGCCTGCCCTCCGGTTTCGGCGCTTCGCAGACCACCATCACCAATGCTGGCGGCTCCGTCCCGCCCGAGAACAGCCGACTCGACTCGACCTACCCGGAGTTCCAGTACCGCAACGTGACCCTCGATCCTGGCGAAACCCGCGTCTTCTACGCCACCTTTCACCCGCGCTTCGAAGGACACGACTATTCGATCGCGACCGGACTCGAAAACAAGTGGGAGCGAGTGATCACCGGGTACGGGACCCCCCTCCCTGCCGAGTTCACCGACACGGCCCTGCACGACGCCGACGGCGACGGGCGGGCGGACGGCTTTGACAACCGCGGCTGGACCGGCCCGGCGCAGGAGTGGATCGAGCGCCAGCTCGCCGTGCTGCCCGAGACCGGCGCCACGGGCGTCCTCCGGGCGGCCCGCATGCACCCGTTCGACCCGACGACCGGCGAACTCATCGATCCGGCCACCGGCACGACCGGGCCCAACCCCGTCTTCCACGACCTGATCGGGACCCCGGGATCCGTGGCGTCGCTGCCCGGCCGCCCGGCCGACAACGGCCAGGTCCGCCTCTGGCGCAAGTACACCGAGCCCAACTACGAAGAGGCCACCGGCCAGGTCATCTCCAACTTCCCCAATGCCACGCGGCGCAACATCGTTCAGAACGACATCCTCGCCGACCGTCTCTTCCTCACCCTGCCCTCCGAAGCCGGAACGAACTACCTCGACGTCGCCCTGCCCGGCTCGAATCAGGAGATCGAAGGCACGATCTCGTTCCCGGAAACCTACAACATCGTCGCGGATCCGTGCAACTCCAACGCCATCAACGTCCGCAACGACAACACGGGGCTCTCGGTCACCCGCTGGGCGACCGTCCGCCGTCGTGACCGCCAGGCGTCCCTGACCGACGAGACCGCCAACGGCCGCGTGCTCCCCTGGATGATCCAGTCCCGACAGGACCGCGCGAGCACCTGGATCCGCAGCAACAACAAGGACGGCCACCCCGACGCCGCTCCCGAAGCGTTCGGCGACGCGCTGACCTGGGATCTGTTCTTCGACCTTTGCAACGCCGGGGACTCGCCCGACCGCCCGGCCACACCCGTGACCCCGTTCGGCGTGACGGACGGGCGCCGCTATGACATCGCCTACTCCCCGATCGACCTGTACAACGACGCGCTCCTCCGGCGGGGCTCGCGTGTGGCCACCATCGGCAACACGCCCTTCAACAAGCGCGAGGCGGCGCTGCTCGGCAACTCGGGCACGCGCTTCCCGGTCCGCACCCTGGGCAGCAACCGCCTCGCCGCGGCCCACGAACTCTTCGCCGCCAGCTCCCCGCTCAAGCCCGAGGTCTACATCGGCAAGACGCTCAACTCCGCCCGCATCGGCGAGGCCCTGCTCGCCCTGGGCACCGGCCCCACCTGGGCCCCCATCGTCCGCCCGCTGAACAACTTCACCTTCGAAGACCGCGAGTGGATGACCCTGACCGAGTCCTTCGCCGCCGCCCTGGGCTACGAACGGTTCGACCTGACCGACCCGCTCGAGGTCGAGGCCGCCAATGCCGTCTGGCACGATGCGGCCCGAGACGTCGTCGGATCGACCCAGGGCGAGTACGTCCTGGACAACCTCCGCCTCCGCCTGGACGACTACGTCCCCTTCCTGAACATCCGCAGCGCCGGCGAGACCGGGCCCAACGAGAAGCCCGTCTTCACCAACGACCCGGGAAATCCCGCAACCACCGACTACCGGCGCGGCCTCGGCGTCCCCATGGCCCTGACCGTGCTCGATCAGCTCCGCCCGTTCGAAGTGCTCGACCTGCCCGGCGACGGCAGCCTGTCACCCGAGGAGGAAGCGGTCCTTCCCCTGACCCGCCCGATCATGGGCCTGGTCAACATACAGACCGCACCGCTCAAGGTGCTTCGCCTGCTCCCGGGCCTGACCCCCAGCCCCGAGGCCTACCGCGCCTTCGAGTCCAGTTCCGGAACCAGCGCCCGACGCCCCGAGTGGTGGGGCGCCCCGTTCGGTCTGGCCACCAACACCGGGGCCGCCGAACTCCTCCCGGCCGATCCGCGCACCAACCCCGACGTCGCCGCGGGCCTGGTCGCCTACCGCGACCGCACCGTGGCGGTCCCCCGGGCCCGCTCGACCAACGCGGCCCTCGAGCCGCTGACCTACCAGCCCGACCTGAACTTCAACGCCGGCTGGTTCGTCCAGAACATGCGGGCCGAGGTCGTCAACACCGTCTTCCCCGTCGACCGTGCCGGCATCTCGGGCATCCCCGGGCTCCGCTCGGCGCCGATGTTCGCTTCCCTGGGCGAGATGCTCGCGGTGGCGGTCAAGGAGCCCGCCTCGGGCTTCTCCGACCCCTTGGCCGACAACCGCCGCCACCTGACCATGCAGGCCTACTTCGGCGACGGCAACAACCTGACGGTCGACGGCACCGGCGACGACGCCGTCACCATCGATCCGAGCGTGTCCAGAGACGGCACCGTCGGCGTGACCGAGGACGACTACGCCGAACGCCTCGCCCTCGCGGCCGGCCTGCTCAACAACACGACCGTCCGCTCGGACTACTTCGCCGTGTGGATGGTCCTCCAGGGCTTCCGCGAGAGCGACGTCACCCGGTTGCGTCCCGAGGACCCGCTCGTGCCGTCGTTCAAGAAGCGCTACCTGATGGTCATCGACCGCTCCAACGTCCTGAGCCCCGAGGACACGCCCCGGATCGTGCTCTTCAAGGAACTGCCCCTCTAACGGCGTGGCCGACTCCCGCCCCGGGGCGGATACACTCCCCGGCATCCAGGGCGTAGCTCAGCTTGGTAGAGCGCGTGGTTTGGGACCACGAGGCCGCAGGTTCAAATCCTGTCGCCCTGATTGACAGGCCCGTTCGGGGCCTGTTTTTCTTTAAACTTTCGCGGCCCATTCCTGTCAGGCCGGCACGGTTCCGGCGGGTGTGCAACCGACCGCCAATCCGGGTAAGGTACGCCAGCCATGACCGATCCGTCACCGCCCGCGGGCGGCACGCCATCCCATCCGCGTTCCGTCCCGGCCATGGCCGCGCCGGCCCGCGCGCGGGACAACCCGCTGACGCGATCGCCCGTCGGCCTGGCGGGCATCGGCTTCCTCGCGATCATGTTCGCGCTGTGCCTGGGCACGCTGCCATGGACGCTCGGGTCGGTCGGTGACTCGGCCGTCCCGCGGTACGACGCAGGCACCCCGCGCGAAGGACGCCTGCCGCCGAGCTGGTGGGGCTACGACGCCCGCGACGCGGCCCGCGCCACCGAGGCGATCCCGGAGGCACGCCTGGCCGAACTGGCGGCCGAAGTCGGCATCGCCCCCGGCACGCTGACCCGCCTGCCCCCGGAAGAGGTCCCACAGCCCGTCCGCGACGCCTGGCCGAGTTTCTGGCTCGGGTCGGACCCGCTCGGACGATCCCTGGGTGTCCGCTTGCTCGCGGGCGGCGGGATCTCGCTGACCATCGGGATCGCCGCGGCGCTGATCTCCGTGTGCATCGGCACCGCGTACGGTGCGGTGGCTGGCTACGCCGGCGGCAAGCTCGATTCGGCCATGATGCGGGTCGTCGACGTGCTCTACGGCCTTCCGTACATCCTGCTGGTGGTGCTGCTGGCGGTCGCCAGCGACGCGATGGTGGACGAGTGGATCAGCCGATCGCGGGCCAAGCAGGCCTGGATGGAACAGCGTGTGGTCGCGATCGCGGCCGAGACTGGTGAATCGATCGATCGGTCCGACGCCCGCTCGATACTGCTCACGGACCGCGCCCTCGAGAACACGCTCGCGATCGAGGCGGCCGATCGGTTCCCCCGTCGCAACCTCAGCGAGCGGACCAGGACCTTTCTCGACGTGGCCACTCTGCTGATCGCGATCGGGGGGGTCAGCTGGCTGACGATGGCCCGCGTGATCCGCGGCCAGGTGCTCAGCCTCAAGAACCAGCCCTTCGTCGAGGCCGCCCGGGCGGTGGGCAGCCCCACGCGCCGGATCTTCGCGCGCCACCTGCTGCCGAACCTCGTCGGCCCGATCGTGGTGTACGCGACGCTGGCCGTGCCGCAAGCGATCCTGCAGGAGAGTTTCCTGAGTTTCCTGGGAATCGGCGTCAAGCCCCCGCTGCCCAGCTGGGGCAATCTGGCGGCCGACGGTCTGAACGAACTGAACCTGACCCGCAGCCACTGGTGGCTGCTCTTCTTCCCGTGCCTGCTGCTGGGGCTGACGCTTCTGGCGATGAACTTCGTGGGCGAGGGCCTCCGCGAGGCGTTCGATCCGAAGCGGGGGCGTTGACTAAACTTGGATTCACCCGCCCCGATCGGGGCGTCGACGAGCGAGGGACGCATGCAGAACAAGTTCGGTCTCAAGGATTTCGTGCTTCTGGTGCTCATGTTCATCGTGGGCGGCAGCGTCTGGCTCTCGATGATCCAGGAGGACCGCCGCTGGGGCGAACTGCGACGGGCCGAGGCACGGCTTTCCGAGATCGATGCCAACGTCGCCCGCCTGCAGCGTCAGATGGACTCGGGCGAGATCATGGCCGAACTGGCCACGATCCGGGACCGGCTCGAATCGGGCGTGGTGGTGTCGTCCGGCGGCTCGCAGAACGCGGGGGCCGGATCGGCGAACGCCGGCGGGCTGCCGTCCTGGGCCAAGCCGGGCTTCGAGGTCAAGTCCACCGGCCCTTGGGCCTTCACGACCGACCCGTACGAGGACGATGCCGTCGAGGTCGGAGGCGTGTTTACCGAGTTCTTCGAGGGCCAGCCGCCCAAGATCACGCCCTACCTCTACGCCGACGTGTACGGCCGGCGGATCAACGATCTCGTGGTCGAGTCGCTCGGCTCGTACGACCCCGTGACGCTGACCATGCGGGGCCGCCTGGCCGAGGCGTGGCAGTACGATCCCGAGGGCCACTGGCTTCGGGTCAAGATCCGCGACAACGCTCGGTTCTCCGACGGCGAGCCCGTCACGGCCGAGGACGTCCGCTGGACCTACGAGGACCTGCTCTTCAATCAGGAACTCGAGGCCGAACGGTTCCGGTCGGTGTACAACGCCATCGAATCCATCGAGGTGCTCTCGGACAAGGTCGTCGAGTTCCGGTTCATCCAGCCCCGGTTCGATAACTTCGACCAGGCCTTCGGATTCGCGATCCTGCCCAAGCACGTCTACGAGCCGTGGATCGAGTCTCCCGCGATGTTCAACCAATCGACCGGCCTGATGGTCGGCTCCGGCCCGTTCCGGCTTGCGGCCGTGGACATCAACAACCAGTGGACCCCCCCGAAGGACGTCGAGATCGTCCGCAATGACCTGTACTGGGGCCCCCGTCCCGCGCTCGGCGGCATCCGCTTCCGCAGCATCAGCGAGCGTCTGGCCCTGCTGACCGAGTACACCAACGGCGGCGGCGACATGATGCGTCCCAGCGCCGAGCAGTTCTCGCTCATGTCCGACGACGCCTCATTCGCGGACAAGCACGACCTGCGGAACTGGTTCAACATGCAGGGCGGTTACTCGTTCATCGGCTGGCAGTGCGGCCCGCGCAACGGCGAGCGGCTCACGCCCTTCGCCGACAAGCGCGTCCGGCAGGCGATGACCATGATCATCGACCGCGACCGCATCCGCCGCGATATCGATCGCGAGCTGACCCGCCCGGCCACCGGCCCGTTCCTGAGTTCGACCCCGCAGGCCGACCCGGACATCGAGCCGTGGCCGGTGGACGTCGAGCGGGCCAAGGCATTGCTCGCGGACGCTGGATGGGAGGACCGCGACGGCAGCGGCGTGCTGCGGAACGAGCGTGGCGACCCGTTCACCTGGGAGTTCACCTTCGCCCAGGGCTCCGAGGGCACGCTCCGGATGGTCAACTACATCAAGGATGCCTGCGCCGCCGTCGGCATCCAGGTGACGCTCCGCCCGATCGACTGGTCGGTGCTGGCCAGCATCCTCAACAACCGCGACTTCGACGCGATCACCTTCGCCTGGTCGGCGTCCGCTCCCGAGAGCGACCCCAACCAGATCTGGCACTCCAACTCGATCCCTAACCAGGGCGACAACTTCATCCAATGGAACAGCCCCGACGCCGACCGCCTGATCGAGCTCGGGCGCGCGACGCTCGACTTTGACGAGCGGATGAAGGTCTGGCACCAGCTCCACCGCGTGTTCCACGAGGAGCAGCCCTACACCTTCATGAGCGAGATGCCCTGGCTGCGGTTCACCACCAAGCGATCCAACAACATCCAGGAGTACAACTCGGGCCTGCGGCTCGAGGAGTTCTGGGTGCACTCGGGCGCCACGCCCATGTCCAACTGAGCCGGCCCGACACGAACGAGGAGGCTCCATGGGCACCTACATCCTCCGAAGATTGCTGCTGATGATCCCGACGGTCATCGGGATGACGTTCATGGTCTTCGCACTGATCGCGCTGTCACCCGGCGGCGTCGGCGCGGCGCTGAACGTCAGCGGCGGCGGCCAGATGGACTCGGGCTCC
The DNA here is from genome assembly GCA_963975575.1 of uncultured Phycisphaerales bacterium. GTDB lineage: Bacteria > Planctomycetota > Phycisphaerae > Phycisphaerales > UBA1924 > UBA6054. The sequence continues at coordinate 1,359,965 of CAXBHL010000001.1, forward strand.
CGCGCCCAGCAGATGGCCTACCTCGAGGACCGCTACGGACTCGGTGACCCGGTGGTGGTCCAGTACGCCCGCTGGCTGGGGCGCGTCAGCCCGATCAAGTTTGGCACCCGCGACCAGCGCGCACCCTCCGGCGAGCTCATCCGCCCGCCGAAGGAGATCAAGCCGGTCTCGCTCTACCGCGTTTTCATCGACGCGATGCCCGCGCCCGAGGGCGAGGGGTTCTCGTTCCCGCCCGGTGCCACCGAGGCCGAGAAGACCGCGATCTACAGGGCTGCTTCCGGCGCGTACGCCAGGGCCCGCGGCGCGTACATCCGCGCCCAAGCCGGGTACGAACTCGCCGCCGGGCAGGTGCTCCGCGACGCCGGCATGGAGGGGGCGGTCAACCGGGACGGGACCCTCAAGGGCAGCGCCACCGTCTCCAGGCTCGAATCCGCGCTGGCCGAAACGGGCCGTCGCGACACCCTCCGGGCTGAGTTCGATCGCGCCGTGGCGGCGTACGAGGCGGCGGAGGTCGAACGGCTGCGGTTGGACGCGATCTTCCACGCCCGGCCGTTCGAGCAGGCGGGATTGCCGATCATCCCCGGCGTGCTCTCGGTGGCGACGCCGGACCTGGGCATGTCGTTCTCGCGCGGCCGGCCGGTTTCTCAGCTCATCACGACCGCGCTGCCCGTCACGCTGCTGCTCAACTTCGTGGCCTTCCCCATCGTGTACATGGTCGCGATCCCCTCGGGCATGCTCGCCGCCACCCGGCGCGGCGGGTTCTTCGACGTGGTCTCCGGCGGGCTGGTCGTGGCGCTGTGGTCTATCCCAATCGTCTGGGCAGGCGTTCTGATGATGGGCTACCTCGCCAACAAGACGACCGGCCTGGGCTGGTTCCCCGTCACCGGCCTGCACGCGACCGACGCGGGCCAGATGCGGTTCCTGCCCGGCAAGGACGCCAGCGGCGCGTTCACCATCGGGTTCGTGCTCGACACCCTCTGGCACATGTGCCTGCCGGTCGCGTGCCTGGTCTACACCGGTTTCGCCGTGCTGACCAAGCAGACCCGCGCCGCGATGCTCGATAACTTCAACGCGGACTATGTCCGCACCGCGAAGGCCAAGGGCGTGGCATCCAAGGACATCGTGCTCCGGCACGTGTTCCGAAACTCCCTGCTCCCGGTCATCACCATGTTCGTCTCGATTTTCCCGGCCATGCTGGGCGGCTCGGTGATCGTCGAACAGATCTTCTCGATCAACGGCATGGGCAAGATGGTCATCGACGCCATCTTCCTGCGGGACCGGGAGGTGCTGCTCGCCAACGCGTTGATCATCGGAATCGTCAACATGCTCGCCCTGCTGCTCGCGGACATCCTGTACGCCGTGGCCGACCCCCGGATCACCTACGACTGACATGCCAAGCCAACCCGCCACAACCCGCTCGCAGTCCCCCGAGGCCGTCACCGGCGTTCAGCTCGCTCAGGGCATCGGCCACCAGCCCACCCGCGGTTTCTGGGCGGAGGCTTGGGAGCAGGTCATCCGCCGCCCCGGCGCCATCTTCGGGCTCGCCTGGATCTCGGTCGTCGGCTTCTTCGCGGTCTTCTCGCCGGTGATCGCCTCGGGACACCCGCTCGTGCTGCACGAACTCGGCCCCGACGGGGCGGTCGTCGGCACGACCTATCCCCTGCTCGACAATCTCAAGGCCACCGATGTGCTGCTCCTGATCGGCGCGGTCGTCGGTCTGGTCTGGATGTTCGCGCCGTTCCGTCTGGATCGCTCCACGCGCCTCGGCGTGCTCATGGCGGCGGCGTTGCAGTGCGGCCTGATCGTGATCCTCGTCTCGCTCGTCCGATCGATGACGACCGGCCGCGACGTGTCCGATGTCGTCCGCGACATCGAGCAATCGGCGTTGTTCGTGCCCGTCGTGACCGGATCGGTGGCCCTCCTGTCCGCGGCTTTCGTGGGATTTCTCGTGCCGTTCGAGCGATGGCTGCCGCGGTTCGTCACCGTGGGGCTGACCGGTCTCGTGGCGGCCGTGGTCGTGGCGATGACCTGGACGACCCCGATCGAGCGGTACGACTACCGCCAGCGGGAGGCCCTGGGCCAGGTCCGGGCGGTCTACACCCTGATCCCGCTGAGCCCGCAGCAGGGCGACACGACGCTGAACATCAAGCGGCCCGGTTCGAACATGCTCGAGCCCGCCGTGGAGCGGTTCGGGCGGAGCACCCTGGTCCGAGCCCGCCTGCGTGAACTCGCCGATGCGGACCCCACGTTCGCCGCGCTCCCGCTCCCCGAGCGTCTGGCCGCCGTCCCCGTGGACGACGAGCTCGCGTCGGTCGCGGCCTCCGAGATCCGCTCGCAGGCCCGGATCCTCCGCGTCACCGGGGACGAGCTCGTCACGGAGATGCGGGCCGAGATCGCCGCCGGCCGCATCGGGACCGCCCGCGATGTTGTGGACTGGATGCACGCCGTTCCGGTCGAGCGGTTCGTGCTCGGCACGGACTCGCTCGGGCAGGACGTGCTCAGCCAGATGATGCACGCCTGCCGCCTGTCGATCTCGATCGGCCTGGTGTCCACCATCATCGCGGTCATCATCGGGGTCACGGTGGGGGCGCTGATGGGCTACTTCGGCGGCTGGGTGGACCTGTTGCTCTACCGCGTCGTCGAAATCTTCATGTCCATCCCCGTCCTGTTCCTGCTCATCATCGCGGCCGCGGTGCTGCCGCGCAACACATACGTCATGATGATCATCATCGGCTGCGTGTCGTGGACGGGCGCCGCCCGGTTCGTCCGGGCCGAGTTCCTCAAGCTGCGCAACCAGGACTTCGTCCAATCCGCCCGCGCGGTCGGCCTGCCCCTGCCGTCCATCCTGTTCAAGCACATGCTCCCCAACGGCGTGACCCCGGTGCTGGTGGACTCTTCCTTCGCCATCGCCGCGGCCATCCTCGCCGAGGCCACCCTGAGCTACCTCGGGCTGGGACCGGCCAACCAGGCGAGCTGGGGCCGCTTGCTCTCCGACGCGACCAACCAGGTCGGCGCGTTCGTGTGGTGGCTGGCCATCTTCCCGGGGCTTGCGATCTTCCTCACCGTTCTTTCGTACAACCTGATCGGCGAAGCGTTCCGCGACGCCATCGACCCCAAGCTCAAGAAGGCACGCGTCTGACGCGGAGGTTCCAGCGATGCCAGAGGCAACCATGACCAAGCCCAACCAACCGTCCGGCCGCAGCGTCGCCGAGCAGCCCATCATGCAGGTCAAGAACCTCGCCGTGTCGTTCGACAACGGCTCGGGCCCGCGCATCCAGGCCGTCGACGGCGTCCGCATGACGGTCTTCCCCCGCCAGACGCTCGCCGTGGTCGGCGAGTCCGGTTGCGGCAAGTCGGTCACCGCGATGTCCTCAATGCAGCTGATCCCCCGCCCGCCCGGACGATTCGACCGCGGCGAGATCCTCTTCCGCCTGGGCGAGAAGGACGGCGGGCGGGTCGTCAACCTGCTCGAACTGTCCGAGTCGGAGATGCGCAGGATCCGCGGCAACGAGATCGCCATGATCTTCCAGGAGCCGATGACCAGCCTCAACCCGGTGTACACCGTGGGCGATCAAATTATGGAGGCCATCCTGCTCCACCAGGATGTCAGCGCCAAGGAGGCGGCCGCCATCGCGATTAAGTCGATGAACGACGTGGGCATCCCCGAGCCGGAGAAGCGGCTCAAGGCCTATCCCCACCAGTTCTCCGGCGGCATGCGGCAGCGTGTGATGATCGCCATGGCGTTGGCGTGCCAGCCGCGTCTGTTGCTCGCCGACGAGCCGACCACCGCGCTCGACGTGACCATCCAGGCCCAGATCCTCGAACTGCTCAAGGACCTCAAGGCCAAGCGGGACATGGCGGTGATGCTCATCACCCACGACCTCGGCGTCGTGGCCGAGAACGCGGACGTCGTGTGCGTCATGTACGCCGGGCGCGTGGTCGAGTTCGCGACCGTCTACGAGCTCTTCGACAACCCGCTGCATCCCTACACCCGCGGCCTGCTGGCCAGCATCCCCAAGATCCACGAACGCAACGACCGGCTCGTGACCATCAAGGAGGTCGTCGAGAACCCGGACGAGTTCAAGAAACTGCCCGGGGCCGAGCAGGGCGTCACCCCCTGGTGGCCGTGGAACAGCCCGCCCGCGGACCTCAAGCCCCGCCCCGAGCCCGCCGGCGATTACGCCCTCAAGCAGGTCCGGCCGGATCACTGGGTCGGCGTGTGGCGCACCGAGGCGGTTTCCAGCGACGTGTCCCCGCCCCCCGAACTGACCTTCCGTGTCCCGACAGACCAGAACGGGTAACCGATGCACGTCCTCCTCCTCGCCGACGGCCAGTTCGCAGAGCACGAGCGTGCGCTGCTCGAACGGATCTCGGCGGGCCTCCTCGGTGAGGGCGTTCGCACCACGCTCGCGCTGCCCAAGAACGCGGGCACCATATTCTCGCTCGTCTCGGACCCGATCCGCTACTCCAACCGCGGGCTGATCTTCACCCAGCGCATCCGGGCCCAGCAGATCGCCGCCCGGATCGCCGGTCAGGGCAACGATCCGGCGAAGATGGTCTCGGTGGTCCACGTGCTCGGCGGCGCGGCGTGGACCATGGGCCAGGAACTGGCCGAGATTTTCCAGGCCGCCCTGGCCCTGGAGATCTGGCGGGGCGGGCTCGTGGACCGTGCCGCCACCCTCAAACCGCCCCAGCACATCCCCGTCGCGTTCATCGCCCCGGACAGGCCCATCGAGCGGGCGCTGATCGACGCGGGCATCACGACCCAGGTCCGCGTCGCCCCCTGGGGTGCGTACGCCCCGCCCCGCCCGACGCCCATCCTCAAGCCCGCCCGGAGCGTTTCGATCGTGTTCTGCAGTTCCGGGCGCGACAGCGAGCAGTGCCGCGAATCGTTCGAGGGCGTCTGCCGGGTGATCGCCGAGCGCGCCGATTCGATGCTGTTCGTCGCCGAGTCGGCGGCCCGGAGGGCCGGTCTGTGGAGCATCGCCGAACGGGCCAAGGTCCTCGACCGCGTGTCCCTCATGGACCGGCTGGAGGACCGCCGCGACCTCGTGCTCCGCTGCGACATGATCGTCTACCCCGACGCCCGGCACGAGCAGCGGACCCTGCTCCTCGACGCGATGGCCCACGGGCTCGCGATCGTCGCCACGGCCGACCCGCTCGTCTCGGTCATCCAGGACGAGATCACCGTCGCGGTGCCCGTCGCCGGGACGCCCGTCGCGTGGGCGGACGCGGTGCGGGCCCGCCTGAACGACCGGACCGCCTCGGTCGCGCTGGGCCTCTCCGCCCGCGAGCACGTCCGCCAGCACCGGCGCGCTTCCGCCCACATCGCGGCGTTGATCGACGCCTACACCGACCTTTCCCGGACCGACACGCTCCCGCTCCCCACCGACCGGGCCTAGTTCTCGGTCCTTGCCGGGGACCGACCCCTCCCAGACCGCCCGAATCACCGCACCGGCCCGCACATTCGGTGGCGGTTTCCGTCGGTTCGCGCACACTGAATCAAGCACGGGGCGGTTTCGCAGCCGCGGCCCAGCCGGGTCGCACCACATCCAAAGAGGAGATACGCATGCTCAGCGCCACCTTGATCGCTCTGTCCTTTGTCGCCACGGGTCCGACCCCGGTGACCCCCATCCAACCCCTCGCCGAGATCATCGAGATCCGTCCCGGCATGATCCGCCCCGCGGACGAGCTCCGCCGCGATCAGGTCCGATTCAACAACAACGAGTCCACCCCGGTGGTCGCCACGGTCGACAACGGCGTGCTCTCCTGGAGCGCGTCGGGCACGGAGCGTGAGCGTCTCGGCGGCGACGACGCGCCCGAGCTGATCCTGCTCCGGGCCTTCGACGCGGTCTTCGCCATCGACCCATTCGCTCCCCTGCCCGCCGGCGGCACGCTGGTCTGGCGCCAGCTCACCCGGGGCACCTCGCTCGAGATGGACCGGACGCTCTTCAACCGCCAGAGCATCGACCGCGCCGAGGAACTGATGCGTCTGCTCGAGCAGGCCCGCCAGAACTGGCTCCAGGACAACGGTTACTACGGGGCACGGGTCTTCACCAATCCGGACGCGGACCGCGCCGAGGAAGCCAAGGCCGCGCCCGAGCCCGCCGGCTGGTTCCGCATCCCCGAGGAGATGCCGCGGACCCGTTCCCGCGAGCAGGTCAGGGCCCAGCCGGGCGCCGACCGGGCCGCCGGGGTCGCCGCGGGCCTGCTCTCCGGGGACGAGCCCGTCCGGATCTCGCTGCCCTTCGGCACCGCCGCGGACGTCGTCGCGTCGGTCGAGCGCCGCAACGCCGGGACGGTCGCCGGACGCTGACCGGGCCCGCCCGGGCCGGATAGGCTGTCCGCGTGAGCGGACGCCTGCCATTCGACCCCGGACGCATCAACCGTGGCAAGAGAGCCGGGCCCGGTGGCAGCACGCCGCCGGGCCTGGTTGTGCGCCCCGGCGACGGGACCGAGGTGCCCGACAGCGTGCTGACCGTGACCCAGCTCGCCGCCCGGATCGACGCCGCGCTCAAGGGCGGCGTCCCGGGACGCGTCCGGGTGGTGGGGGAGGTTTCTTCGGTCTCCCAGCGGACGCACTGGTACTTCTCGCTCAAGGACGGGGGCGCGGTGCTCAGCGCGGTGGTGTTCTCATCCGGCGCGCGCCGACTCCGGGTGCTCCCGACGCAGGGCGATCGGGTGATCGCCGCCGGGCGCCTGGACTTTTACGCTCCCAGCGGGCGTGTCAGCCTGATCGTCGATGACCTCGAGCCCGTCGGCGAGGGGGCGCTCGAGCGAGAACTGAGGGCGCGGGTGGATGCGGCCCGCGAGCAGGGCTGGCTCGACCCCGATTCCAAGCGCCCGCTTCCTGTGTTCCCGAGGTGCGTCGCCGTGATCACCAGCAAGGACGGCGCCGCCGTGCAGGACGTGATCGATACCGCCCGACGCCGCTTCCCCGCGGTCGGGCTGCGCGTCATCGACGTCCGCGTGCAGGGTGACCGTGCCGCGGCGGAGGTCGCCGAGGCCGTGCGTCTGCTCTCCACGCAGGCCCACGCGATGCGGATCGACGCGATCCTCGTGACCCGCGGGGGCGGGTCGATGGAAGACCTCTGGGCGTTCAACGAGATGATCGTGGCCGAGGCGATCCGCAACGCCTCCGTGCCCGTGGTGGCCGCGATCGGCCACGAGACCGACGTGACCCTGGCCGAACTGGTGGCCGACGAGCGGGCGGCAACACCCACCCAGGCGGCCATGCGCCTCGTGCCGGACCGGGCCGCCGTCAACGAGCAACTCGACGCGATGGCCCGCAGACTGGGCACCTCGGTGCGTCAGCCGCTCGCGTCACAACGGCGTCATCTCGAACTGCTCGCCGATCGGCCCGCGATGCGCGACCCGGCCCGCACGCTCGACGCGCACCGCGACCGACTCGCCGGTCTGGTCCGGGCGATCCTCCTGGGCGTCCGTGGTTCGGTGATGCGGGCCGAGCGTCGCCTGCACCGCGTCAGCACGCGGATCGAGCGTCACCGCCCCGGTGTCACCCAAGCGCGGCGTGAAGAATCCCTGCGGGCATTGACGGACCGACTCGGTCGCGCGATCCACGCCCGGGTCCGGGCGGAGGCGGACACGCTCGACGGGTTGCACCGCGAACTCCACGCGGTCGGGCCGATGCAGGTCCTCGCCCGCGGTTTCTCGGTCACCACCACCCCGGACGGGCGGCTGATCCGAGACGCCGATCAGCTCCGTCCCGGCGACGAACTGCGCTCCCGACTCCAGAAAGGGACGGTCCGCTCCGGTGTGCTCGGCCCCGACGGGAACCCGGGCAGGGAAACACCCGCTGATCCATCCGAGACTCCCAGGCCTGCGCCGTTGCGTCCGCCCCCGCGTCGGCGCGGGCGACGCCGGGAGGCCGAAGACCGCCAGATGGACCTCTTCTGAGCCCGCCGCTACGCTGGGGTGTGACCAACAAGAAGCCCAAGCCGGACGCCGACGCAGAAACGGGCGAGGAACGCTACGAGACTCTGGTCGAGCGGCTCGAGGAGCTCGTCGAACGCATCGAGTCCGGGGAGATCGGGCTCGAGGACTCCATCCAGGCCTACGAGCAGGGCGTCGAGCTGATCGGCAAGGCACGCGTCATCCTCGCTCGGGCTGAGCAGCGGATCGAGCAGCTGGATCTGCAGACCCTGCGTGCCAAGGCCGCCGAAGACGAATCCAGTTGACCGCCCTCCCGGGCCGATGAACCACCGATGCCCGATTGGCTCGTCATGCGGCTGCCGATGATCACGACCGCGCTGTTCGTCGTCGCGGTCGGTGCGTGCATCGGGTCTCTGATCAACGTGCTCGTCTACCGGCTGCCCCGCGGGCTGGACGTTGTTACCCCGACGTCCCGATGCCCCAGTTGCGGCACCAAACTGACCTGGCGCGAGAACATCCCCGTCCTCGGCTGGCTCCTGCTGCGGGGACGCTGCCGCTTCTGCCGGGCGAACATTTCGCCGGAGTACCCCATCGTCGAGGCGATCGTCGCCGCCCTGTGCGGCGGGCTCTTTGTTCTCTGGTACATGGTGCCGGCCGACGCGGTCCTTCTTGGTGTCCCGATCGGAACCATCGCCCCCGAATGGGCCCGGAACGGGGCCGCGATGACCTGGCCGGCCTTCGTGGTGCTGGCGATCCTGATGAGTTCCCTGGTGGCGATGACCCTGATCGATGCCCGCACCTGCACGATCCCCTTGATCCTGACCTGGGTGCCCGCCGGTGTGGCGCTGGTGCTCCATGTTTCCCACGCCGTCTGGTTCGAGGTGCGGTTCGGCCCGCTCGTCCAATCCGTGCCGGGGCTGTGGCGAACGGACGCGCCGCGGACCACCTGGATCACCGCTTCCGGAGAGGTCTGGACCCTCGCGACCGGGGGGTTGGGAGGCTGGCGTTTCATCGGCTTCGGTCTCGGCGGGGTGCTGGGGCTGGGTGTCTCCAACTTGCTGGTGGCCAAAGGGTTGCTCAAGCGGAGCTTCGCCGACTACGAGGCGTGGGAGCGGGAGACCCTCGGTCCGCGGACCGAACTCGACGTGGTACCCGGATTCGGGGATGAACCCGACCGGGGGATCGAAGAGCCCGGCGCGTCGCACCCGGCGGATATGTGGATCCAGTATCCCCACGCCCGACGGGAGATGGTCCGCGAGATGGCGTTCCTCGCCGTTCCGGTGCTGGCTTCGATCGCGGGGGCTTGGCTGGCGGGTCGGATGTTCGGTTCCCCTGTGATCCCCTCGAACATGGGGGGCGTGGATGCCATCTCGACCGCGGCCCCGCTGTGGCTGGTCGTGCTGGGCGCGGTCTGCGCCGGATACCTGATCGGTGGGGGCATCGTCTGGGGCGTACGGATCTTCGGCACGCTCGCATTCGGCAAGGAGGCGATGGGGCTCGGCGACGTGCACCTCATGGCGGCCGTGGGCGCGTGCCTGGGATGGATCGATCCGGTCATCGCGTTCTTCCTCGCCGCGTTCGTCGGGGTGGCGTGGGCCGTGCTGGCACGGGTGGTCGGCGGGCGGCTGAATCGGGCGATGCCCTACGGGCCGTTCCTGGCGGTGGCGACGGTGCTCGTCGTGATAGGCAAGCCGCTGGTCGAGGCCGGTTTGGGGCGACTTTTTTCGATGAGCGGCGCATTCGACCTGCCCTGAAGTGCGGGGGGGCGGGGGTGCTGCTAAAGTGGTGCACGGGCGACGTGGCCCTACGGAAGACACGCGGAGGTTTACGGATGAAGACGCGGCTGTTGGTGTTGGCGATCGGTCTGGTCGGGGCCTTCGGGCTGACCGGGTGCAAGTCCATTTCGCAGGCGGACTACGACGCGGCGATCGATGAGAACACGCAGTTGCGTGAACGCATCGCAACCCTTCAGGAGAACGTCCGCCAGGGCAACGAGCGCAACGCGCAGATCACGCAGGAGAACAGCCAGCTGCGGGACCAGCTCGCCCAGGCCCAGCAGGCGCCCGCCGCGACCCGCGGCCCCAGCGGCTTCGAGGGCATCTCCGGTGTCGATGTCGGTTACCGTCCTGGCGGCGAGATCGTCGTCGGCGTCGCGGGGGACGTCCTGTTCGCCTCGGGTCAGGCCTCGCTGCGGAACCAGTCCAAATCCGCTCTGGACCGCATCGCCGGCGTGCTCAACTCCCAGTATTCGGGCAACATGATCCGGGTGGAGGGCCACACCGATTCGGATCCGATCCGCCGGTCCGGCTGGAAGACCAACGACCGCCTGGGCGCCGAGCGGGCCATGGCGGTGCAGGAGTATCTGGTGGGCAAGGGCGTGAACAACAGCCGCATCTACGCGGCCACCTTCGGCTCGACCCGGCCCAAGGGCACCAAGGAGCAGTCCCGCCGCGTCGAGATCGTGATCCTCGGCAACGCGAACTGACCGTCGCGGACCGGAGGGGTGTCTCACCCCGGGATATCGGTCCTCAGAAACATCCGGTCGCCTTGTCGGCCCCTCGGTTCGGGGCCTATACTGGCGACCGAGTTCGGGCGATTGGCGCAGTTGGCTAGCGCGCCAGTATGACACACTGGAGGTCACAGGTTCGAGCCCTGTATCGCCCATTGAAAGGCCCCGTCAACGCGGGGCCTTTTCATTTCCCGCCGCCTTAGCTCAGCTGGTAGAGCGGCTGATTTGTAATCTGCAGGTCGCCGGTTCGAGTCCGGCAGGCGGCTCTTCTAAAACTCTACGGTGGGGGAGATGCCGGGGCGGTGGTCTCCGGCTGGCGTGTCCGGTACCCGTGTAGCAGAACACCCGCGAGGATTGATTGCCGCAGGCGAGGGGCGGGGATACTGTTGCGACCCGGGTCTCGGCCCGGGGACAGTCCCGGGCGTGTACCCAAGTGGCCAAAGGGGGCAGACTGTAAATCTGCTGGCGTTCGCCTTCGCTGGTTCGAATCCAGCCGCGCCCATTGACCCCCTTCCGAGGGGGTTTTTTCATGGGTCCGAGAACATCGGGGAGAGCGATCTGGTTTGAGTTCGGTCATTTCCCGACCGATACCCCTCCCGTGGACGCGTGCCGCGTCCCGGGATGGAACCAATGCGAGAACGACTGACAAGACTGATCAAGTCGGTGTCCGAGGCGGGCGTTTCTCGCCGGATCTCGGGCGTCGTGGGCGGCATGGCGGTTCTCGTCGTCGCCGCCGTGCTCGTGACGGCGTGGTGGTCCACCAAGATCGCGGTCAAGCAGACCACGGCCGAGCGCCACCGCACGGCGGACGGCGTCGCGGCGATCGTGGCCTCACGGACCGACATCCTGCTGCGTGAATCGGACCTGGGGGCGGTGCGTCGCCAGATGATCGATGTGCAGGCGGCCGGGCTGGTTTCGTCCTGCCGCGTGCTGATCCCGGGCGTGGGGGTCATCGCGTCCTCGGACCCGCAGCAGATCGAGTCGATGAGCCTGCCGGAAGCTTGGAACGGCACCCCCGTCGTCGCGGAGGGATCCGAGGGAACGGCCCGGGTGGTGTTCGAGGTGCCGGGGCGAGGGCAGGGGGTGGTCGAGGTCGGCTACGAGCGCGTCGAACCGGCGTACGGCGCGACGATGGCTCGCGCGGGGGGCGTGGCGCTGGTCGCGGTCTGCGCCATCTGGCTCGCGTTCGTTCGGATCCGCGACGGGCTGGCCACGGTCGCGTCGGTGGGGGCGTCCCTGGCCGAGGTGGCCAAGGGCGAACGGCGGGCGTCGGTGCTCCGGCTGGGCGAAGAGCTGGGCACGGTGGCCGAGGCGTGGAACACGCTGCTCGATGAACGGGACGTCCAGGACCGGGCCATCGCGCAGCACCAGGTGCTGGTCGCGGAGATGGAAGCGCCGGGCGAGGTGAGCGGGGTCGTGTCGGTCTGCGATTCGCTGACCCACGGGCTGGTGATCGTCGGGCCCGACCAGCGGCTCGTGTACGTCAACGGAGCGGCCGCGGTGCTGCTGGGGCGCCACCGCGAAGAGATGGCCCAGGCGACCTGCGCCGAGGTGTTCGAGGACCAGTCGGTCCGCGGGGCGATCCTTGCCTGTTTCGAGTCCAAGAGCCCGGTCCGCCAGACGCTCACGCTGACCAGGGGCGAGCCCGGCAAGGAGCCGGACGCGGAGCTGCGCGTGGCGGTGCGATCGTCCGAATCCGGCAACGAGCGGTACGCGGGCCTGCTGATCGAAGACGTCACCCAGCAGCGGTTGGCGGACCGTTCCCGCAACTCGTTCGTGGCCCAGGCGACGCACGAACTGCGGACCCCGCTGACGAACATCCGTCTCTACGTCGAGCAGGCCGTGGACGAGGGCGAGGCCGACCCGAAGCTGCGGGCCCAGGCGCTCAACGTCATCAACTCCGAGGCGCGGCGGCTCGAGCGGATCGTGTCCGACATGCTCTCCGTGGCGGAGATCGAGGCGGGATCCCTCTCGATCCGTCCGGGCGACGTGCGGACCGACGCTCTCTTCGCCGACCTGGAGAACGACTACACCGCCCAGGCGGCCGAGAAGACGATCAAGCTGACCTTCGACCTGCCGCCCAAGATGCCGGTCATCCGCGGCGATCGGGACCGGCTGGGCCAGGCCCTTCACAATCTGCTCGGCAACGCGCTCAAGTACACGCCCCCGGGCGGCAACGTGTCCGTCCGGGTCGAAGCACCCGAGCAGGGCGGCCTGGTGGTTCACGTGATCGACTCGGGCATCGGCATCGATCCCGAGGAGTGCGAGCGGATCTTCGACCGGTTCTATCGGGCCAACGACCGGCGTATCGCCCACGTCACCGGATCGGGCCTGGGGCTCGCGCTGGCGAGGGAGATCGCGAGGCTGCACGGCGGCGACATCGAGGTCGAATCGAAACTGGACGCCGGGAGCACCTTCACGATCGTGCTGCCGGGCGCGGACGAGGCCGGTCAGAAGCGTGCGGCGTAAGCGGGAGAAGCGATGCGCATTGAACAGCACAAGCACGGCGCGGTGACGGTGCTCAAGCCCCGTGGCCCTGTGACGTCCGAGGACGACGCCTCGCGCCTGCGGACCGAGGCGTTCGACACGCTCGGCCGGACGCTCGGGCGCTTCGTGCTCGATGTCTCGGACATGCCCTTCGTGGACAGCTTCGGCCTGGAAGCGCTCGTCGACCTGACGAAGGAACTCAACGCGAGCGGCCGGAGCCTGTGCCTCTGCGGCGTCGGGGAGACCCTGCGTGAGGTGCTCGCGGTGACCGATGTTTCGAGCCAGTTCAGCCTTCACGAGGATGTGCAGGGCGCCGTGAGGAGCTTCCTGTGAGCGACAACCCCGACAAGCGGGAGCTCGACCAGGGGGCCGAGGGCCCCGACGGGGCGCGTCGGTCCGGCGAGCGCCGGTCACGCCGCACCGTGCGCCCGCGCATGGTCGGCGAGGTCCTGCTGTCCGAGGGGCTCATTTCCGAGGACCAGCTCTCCCGCGTGCTCTCCGAGCAGCGGACGAGCGGCATGAAACTCGGCGAGATGCTGGTCGAGCAGGGGATGATCTCCGGATCGACGCTGGTGCACTCGCTGGCCAAGCACCTGGGAGTCCGGGGCGTCCAGCTCCGGCACGGCCTGATCGATCCGGCGCTGCTCCCCCTGATCGGGGCCGAGGAGGCCGAGCGACTGCTGGCGATCCCGATGTTCCGCGTCCACGGCGTGCTGACGGTCGCGATGGCCGAGCCGCAGAGCCTGCCCACGATCGACCGGCTTCGGGACCTGACCGGGATGGAGATCCGCCCGGTGCTGGCCACCGAGCCGAACATCCTCGAGTACGTTCGCAAGTACCAGGGCGGGGACGTGGACCTGAACGCGTTCCTGACCAGCCTGGCCGAGAGCGACGTCGAGGTCATCGAGCGGGAACGCGTCGACGACGGGCCGACGACGGACCTGGACCAGATGGTCGAGGGCTCGCCGATCGTCAACCTCGTCAACGTGGCCCTGCTGACGGCGGTCAAGGACAAGGCGTCGGACATCCACGTCGAGCCGGACAAGCGCGGCACACGCGTGCGGTACCGCATCGACGGGTCGCTGCGAGACCTGATGAAGCCGCCGCCGGGGATGCACTCGGCCATCGTTTCTCGCATCAAGATCATCGGCAAGATGGACATCGCCGAGAAGCGCATGCCCCAGGAGGGGCGGGTGCGGATCGTCGCCGAGGGGCGCGAGATCGACCTGCGGGTGTCGAGCATCCCGACGCTGCTGGGTGAGAAGCTCGTGATCCGGATTCTGGACAAGAGCAACCTGCACGTGCGGATGGAGGACCTCGGGTTCCGCGAGGAGGCCCTGGAAACTTTCCAGCGTGTGCTCAAGATGCCCCACGGGCTCGTGCTGGTCACGGGTCCGACCGGTTCGGGCAAGACAACCACCCTGTACTCGGCGCTGGACCTGCTCCGCAGCTCGGAGACGAACCTGGTGACCGTCGAGGACCCGGTCGAGTATCAGCTCGACATGGTCAACCAGATCCAGGTGCACGAGAGCATCGGGCTGACCTTCGCCAGGACGCTCCGGTCGATCCTGCGCCAGGACCCGGACATCATCATGGTCGGCGAGATCCGCGACGAGGAGACGGCCCGCGTGGCCGTCCAGGCCGCGTTGACCGGCCACGGGGTGCTCGCCACGCTGCACACCAACGACGCCCCGGGCGCGGTGGCGCGGCTGGTGGACATGGGCGTCGAGTCCTACCTGCTCAGCGCGGCGCTCAACGGCGTGGTGGCCCAGCGGCTGGCCCGGACAATCTGCCCCTCGTGCTCGACCAAGTACTACCCCTCCGAGCGTGTGCTCGCCGACGCCGGTCTGGCCAAGATGGCGGGGCGGGCGTTCCGCAAGGGCGCCGGGTGCGCGAGCTGCCACGACACGGGCTTCCAGGGGCGCATGGGCATCTACGAGACCATGGAGATCACCCCCCCGATCCGCCGGATGGTCTACCGGGAGGCGCCCTCGCACGAGTTGCGGGAGACGCTCCGCAAGAACGGGCAGCTCAACCTGCGGGAAGAGGGCGTGCGGCTGGCCCTGGAGATGAAGACCAGCCTTGAGGAAGTGCTCCGCGTGACGCACAACGACGAGGAGCACGCCGTGCCCGAACAGGTCGCCCCGGCGCCCGTGGCGATGCCCGCTGATCCCGCGTCCGGTGACGGAACGGGGGTGGCCGCATGAACTTCGCTTACACCGGCTACGACAAGAGCGGCAAGGCCGTACAGGGGCGGTGCGACGCGCCGGGTCTGGACGAGGCCAACGAACGCCTGCGCCGGCAGGGCGTTTTCGTCGTTTCGATCGAAGAGGGCGCGGGGTCCAAGGCCCAGAACGTCAACGCCGCGGAGAAGAAGCGGACACGGCGAGTCCGGATCAGCCCGAAGGTGATCGCGCAGTTCTCGCGGGAGCTGGCGGTACTCGTCTCCACGGGCACACCGATCGCCGACGCGATCGAGTCGCTCGAGAAGCAGGCCACCAGCGACGACTGGCGTGAGGTGGTCGGTTCCGTGCGTCGCCGGCTCGAGGAGGGCGAGTCGTTCTCTGATGCCCTGGAAGCCAGGTCCGACGTGTTCGATTCGGTGTTCTGTTCGCTCGTGGCGGCGGGAGAGTCCTCCGGCCAGCTCGACACGATGCTCAACCGCCTGGCGATCCTGACCCGTCGGCACGCCCAGGTCCGCTCCAGCGTCATCGCCGCGATGATGTACCCGATCCTGCTGACGTGCGTGTGCTTCGCGGTGCTGGGCCTGATGCTCGGCGTCGTGCTCCCGCGCTTCAGCGGCCTGTTCGAAACGCTCGACACGCCGCTCCCGCCCTCGACCGAGCTGCTCGTGTTCCTCTCCGGGATGCTGCTCGGGTACTGGTGGGTCGCGCTTCCGGCCGTGGGGGTCGGCGTCTGGTCGCTCCTCTGGTGGACAAAGACGCCGGCCGGGAAGCGTGTCTTCGAGGGGGCGCTCCTGCGGCTTCCCAAAGTCGGGGGGATCGTGCGTTCCTTCGGCACCGCCCGCGTGGCGCGCCTGATGGGCACGCTGCTGGAGGCGAAGGTGCCCATGATCGAGGCGATCGGCCTGACGCGCCGCTCGCTGAACCACACCGGTTTCATCCTCATGCTGGACCGCGCCGAACGGGCGGTCACCCGCGGCGATCCGGTGAGTATGGCGTTCATCGAGAGCGATCTGTTCGTCTCGTCGTCGGCCCAGGCCGTTCGCAACGGCGAACAGACCGGCCGGCTGGCGGACGTTCTGGTCCACATCGCCGACTATCTGGACGAGGAGAACGAATCGACCGTCAAGGCGCTCTCCAGCCTGCTCGAGCCGGTGATCATGCTTGTGCTCGGCGGGCTGGTGGCCTTCGTCGCGGTGAGCATGTTCCTCCCGCTCTTCGATCTGACGGCCAGCGCAGGAGCCCCAGCATGAGCCTCCGCCGCATCGCACCAACACGACTCTCGCCGATCGGTCTGGACATCGGCACGCACGAGATCCGCGCGGTCCAGCTGGCGCGCACGGGCTCGGGCGACTCGCTCGTCTGCCGGGCGATCTTCCCCCGCCACGTGGATCCCAGCGATTATCAGCCGATGGAGCGCGACGAGGCCGCCTGGATGACCGGCGTGCTCGCCCGCAAGGGCTTTGTCGGCGACCGGATCGCGGTGATCGCCCCGCACGGCTCCTGCTCGGCCCACATCGTGGAACTGCCCGCCCGGGAGAGCGGGGCGCCCAAGGACGTGATCGCCCGCGCCGAGATCGCGCGGACCAGACGGTGCCCCCCGGACCGGTTCGAGCTGGCATCGTGGTATCTGCCGCAGCGCGGGAGGACCGACCGCGGCATGGCCATCGCGTGCGAGAAGTCCCAGCTCGAGGCCTGCATTGATTCGCTGGAGGACGCGGGGATGGTGCCCGTGGCGGTGGATCTTGAGGAAACGGCGTTCGCCAGGGCCTGTGCGCCCGCGCTGGCCGCGGATGCCGACGCGATCCACGCGATGCTCCGGATCGGCTGGAACTCGACCATGGGGGTGCTGGCGCTCGGCGAGACCGTCGTCTACACCCGGCGCTTCGAGATCGGCGTGGGCCGGTTCGTCTGCCGGTTCCGGGACCGCACGGGCCTCTCGTGGAACGACGCGTCCCGCGTGCTGGACAGCAACACGCCCGACGCCGAGCAGCCCGACGCGTTCGAGAAGGTGGCCCGCTCGATGTGGTCGGACCTGGCCACCCGCCTGGGGGCGGAGATCGATACGGCGGTCACCTACGTGACGCACGCCCACCGGTCCGCCCCGATCGGGCGGGTGCTCGTTTCTGGCTACGGCGCGGGCCGGCCCGAGGTGCTGACCACACTGGACGACATCCTCGGGATGCCGGTCTCGCCGGCGGATTGCTGGCCGGGTTCCGACCCCATCGGCGACGCCGGGGAGAGCGCCCGCTACGCCGTCGCGGCGGGGCTCGCCGGGAGGTTCGACGCATGAGCGACCCAGTTCCCACCATCAACCTGATCCCCTTGCCCCGGCGGATCCGCCGGGCGCGGAGGCTGGCGACCGGCCACTGGCTGCTCGCCTGCGGCTTCGTCGCGCTCGCGTCGCTGGCGCCGGCTGGCGCGATGGGCATGGCCTCCGGCGCCCGTTCCGACGGGGTGGGCGACCGCGTCGCCCGCGCCGAGCGGGCGATCGCCCAGCTCAAGGCCGAGGAGCCGGTGCTCAAGAAGCAGCTGGCCGAACTGCAGAAAACCGACACGATCCTCCGGGTGATCGAGGACCGGCCCGTGTGGCTCCCGCTGCTGGGGGCGCTCTCGTCCGCGTCCGGGGCCGCCCGCTTCGAGCGGATCGAGGCGGAGATGAGCGACGGCCCGGACCGCACGGTCTCGGTCCAGTTCTCGGCCCTGGTGCCCACGCAGACCGACGGGCGGGACTTCGTGCTCCGTCTCGAGTCTCTGGGCGTGTTCGACTCCGTGATGCTCCGATCGTCGACGCGGGTCGGTCTCGCCGGCGCCGACGTGGTGCGGTGCGACATCACCGCCAGGTTCAGGCTGGGGAAGACGCCATGAGCGACGAATCGAAGCAGATCTCACACGCATCGCGTCCGATCCATCTCGCCGGGACGGCGGCCTGCGCCGGCGTCGTCGCCGCCGCGGCCGTGCTGTTCCTCCTGCCGGGCGTCAAGGCCCGCAAAGCGTTGCAAGCCCAGGAGGTGCGCCTGGGATCGGTCAACGCCCAACTCGACAGCGCCGCCAAAACCAACCGGGCGCTGGCGACGCAGGTCCAGCGCCTGGAGGAATCGGTCGAGACCCGGCGGGTGCCGCTCTCGACGTTCGCCGACCTCAACCGCCGACTGGCGGAACTGACCAGCGTCTGCCTGGACAGGGGCCTGGCGCCCGAATCGATCCAGCCGCAGCCCGCGCGGGCCGGGGGGGTGACCACCGTGGTCCCCATCCGGTTCGAGGTCAGCGGCACCCCGGACGACGTGTACGAGATCATCGGTCTGTTCGACCGCGAGCACCCCGACATGCACCTCGGTTCGATCACGATCGAGTACGTGGGTCCGGAAACGCTGCGCCTGAGAACGGTGCTGGACTGGCACACCACGGCCGGCGGCTGACCGAACATTTTTTGATGCGTCCACTGGCACAGCGGATGATCGAATCGGTCAATGGTGGCATGGGCATGCCGCGTGAACGACAGATCGTGCTGGGCCTGGGCGCCGTCGCCGTGGCCGGCTTGATGTTCGACAAAGTGGTCCTCGGGCCTTCCGAGTCCGCCGCCGCCGAGACGGAGGTGGCCTCGGCCGACCCCGCCGGCCCGGTCCGAGCCGCCGCGGCCGCGGTGGGGGCCAAGGTCGAGACCAAGGTCCGCGACGCGATGATGCGGGCTCTGGAAGACCACGTGTCCGAATCCCTCCCGCAGATGGACTTCGGCCCCGACGCCGCCTGGCTGACCAAGGCCGTGGCGGCCGGGCAGCCGGGCGACGCCCGCCCCGCGTCCGAGCCCGAACCGACCCCCGACACCGGCTTTCTCCCTGGGCTCTCGGCCAAACCGAAGCTCTCGCTGGTCATGCCGACGCGGGACGGCGGCATCGCCGTGATCGACGGGCACCGCCTCCGGGCGGGCCAGACGCACCCCGACGGGTACCAGCTCGTCAGCGTGGACGCCCGGTCCGTGACGATCGCCCTGAACGGCTCTGCCGCGGTGATCTCGCTGCCCTCGCCCGGTAACTGAGCGAGCGCCTCAATCCCGCCCGCACAGACCGATCCCGGTGGCTGAATGCCGCGGTACTGAGTTGAAGACCGAATGCGGGCGTGTCGATGACACCTTCGCTCGGGGCGTACCCGGCAGGATTAATCAGGAGACCGACACATGCTGGGTGCAACCATGCCTCGCTTCTCAGAGTCTCGCCGGGCGTTCAGCCTGATCGAGCTCGTCATCGTGGTGGTGATCATCGGAATCATCGGGGCGATCGCACTGCCCCGCATGAGCCGCGGCGCCGCCGGAGCCGCCGACTCGAGCCTCGTGGCGGACCTCGCGGTCCTCCGCAACGCCATCGAGCTGTACCAGGCCGAGCACGGCGGGACCTACCCGACCGAGGCCGCCTTCGTGGCCCAGATGACCACCTACTCGGACATGGCCGGCGCGACCAACGCCACCAAGGACGCCACCCACTACCTCGGGCCGTACCTGCGTTCGGTCCCGGTGATCAAGGCCGGCAGCAAGAAGGGCAAGGGCTACAACACCGTGTCCGGCACCACCGGCGCCACCGTGGCCTGGCTCTACGACGAGACCACCGGCACCATCTCCGCCGACCTCGGCTCCGAGACCGACGCCACCGGCAAGAACTACACCGCCTATTGATCCGCACCGGCGGGCGGCAGCGACCGAATCACCCAACGCCGCCCCGGGAAATCCGGGGCGGTGTTGATTGGAGGCCAAGCGATGCGCCGGGGATTCTCACTCATCGAGATGGTCGTCGTGCTGATGATCATGGTCGCGGTGGCCCTCATCGCCGTGCCCAGGCTCGCCGCGGCGGGGTTCCAGGGCCGGCTCAACGGCGTCCAGACCCGGCTCGCCTACGAGTTCGAGGCCGCCGCGGACCGCAGCATCGACCGCGGCCGGGCCCACACCATCGTCTTCGACCTGCCCTCGCACGAGATGCGCGTCTACGAGGGCAGCGGGGCCAGCAAGGGGGCGCTCGTCCGCACGATCGACCTCGACGCCGAGCCCTACACCGTGCAGATCAAGTCCGTGTCCATCTCGGACGCCAAGGCCTACATCGACGTCGACGCCTTCGGCGTGTACTCGGCCACCGCCACGGTCACCGTCACGGCCAACGGCCAGGACCGCACCGTCTCGCTCTCCGGTCCCCTGCACGGCGTCAAGGTGACGCCCGATCCGGGCGACTCGGGGCCGGTCAAGCTGCTCGACGGCCTCATCAAGGGGGTGGGCATCCTATGAGCACGGCATTCGTGAGACCCAACCGCCCGCGCCCGGCCGCCGGGTTCACGCTGATCGAGACCATCGTCGCCGTGGCGACCAGCTCGGTGCTGCTGCTCGCGTTGGGCTCGGTCATCACGATCGCGGCGCGGGCCGTCCCGTCCGGCAACGAGCCGGTCGTCTCGGCGGTGCAGATCGAGCGGGGCCTTGCCATGATCCTGGCCGACTTCGAGGAGGCCATCGATTACGACAAGACGGACGGCAGCCACGTCCTGCACCTGGGGGTGAAGGACCGCAACGGCGACGGGACCGACGACCTGGTCCAGTACAAGGTCGATGGCTCGAACCGACTCGTTCGCATCCTCAACGGCGGGACGCCGGTGCCCCTGTTCGGCAACGTCAAGACCTTCACGATCTCGCACACACGGATCGACACCGTGGTCTCGTGGGCAGAGATCTACGTGGAAATCGTCAACGCCCGCCCGACCAAGCGCTACCTGCGGGTCC
Source organism: uncultured Phycisphaerales bacterium (assembly GCA_963975575.1). Lineage (GTDB taxonomy): Bacteria > Planctomycetota > Phycisphaerae > Phycisphaerales > UBA1924 > UBA6054. The sequence continues at coordinate 1,380,789 of CAXBHL010000001.1, forward strand.
GCCTGCTGAACATGCCGGAGGAACGATGACCCGACGCACCCGGCACCCCTCCCGTCCCGGAGTCTCCATGATGGAGGTGGCCATCGGCACGCTGCTCGTCGGCGGCGTGATGGCCACGACCATCGAACTCATCGGCCCGACCGTCCGCTCGACGGTGCTGGCCGGCGACCGCCAGCTCGCCCGCACGCTCGCCGACGAGCTGCTCGACGAGATCGCCACGAGAGACTTCGGAGAACCCTCGGGGGATCCGGGCGTGATCGGCCGCGACAGCGGTGAGACCGCCGGTGATCGCAAAGACTTCGACGACGTGGACGACTACCACGGCTACGCGAGCCGGCCGACCGAGCGCGGCGGGAGCAACCTCGTCGGGTTCGACGCCACCTGGCAGTACAGCGTGGACGTCAAGCACGTTGAGGTGTTCAGCCCGGCGACGCCCTCGCTGACCCTGACCGGGGCCAAGCGGATTACCGTCACGGTCACCCGGGGCGGCACCAAGCTCGCCGAGCGGAGCATCGTGCGCACCAGAGACTTCAACGACGCGAGGAAGCACTGATGAAACCGGCCCAACGACGCGGCAGCGTGTACCTGGCGGTCCTGTTTGTGGTGCTCACGGTCTCCGTGCTCACGCTGACCGGGGTGACGCTGCGGCGCATGATGATCCAGCGGTCCGACTCGGGCAGCAACGCCGCCGCCGCCCGGCGCCTGGCGCTGTCCGGCGCCGAGCTGGTCGTTCAGCAGGGGAAGACCAACGAGGGCTCTTTCATGACCGCCGCGGCGACGGGCACCATTCTGCCGACGCTCAGCCTGGCGCCGGGCACGGTCCGGGCGACGGTGACCGACGCCGACACCGGATCGGCGCCGACCGCGGGCACCGTCAACTTCGACATCGTGGCCGACGGGCAAGTGGGCGACGCCCGGTCCCGGCTGGGCTTCTCCATGGAGAACCCCGACGACGAACTCCGCCTCTGGATCCAGTCCGAGCCCAGTGCTCTGGCCTACTGGCCGATGGACGAGGAGAAGGCGGCGACCGCCGAGGAGATCATCAACAACTTCGACGGGGCGTACTCGAAGTCCAGCGCGGTGGGGGTGTTCGAGCACCAGCACAAGAACAAGGCGTCCCGGTTCGCATGGGTGGACGAGCGCATGACCGCACCGCACAAGGGCGCCTACGAGATGCCCAACGGGACGCTCGTGTGCTGGGTGCTGTTCAACTCCAAGCCCACCTTCAGCGGCTGGAAGGAGGTGGTGGTCAGCAAGGAGGGCACCAGCGCCGGGAGCGCCGCGGCCATCCGCGTCTGGCTGGACAAAGACAGGATGAACTTTTCCCTGCGCACGAGCAGCTCGGGTGCGACAGTGGATTTTGGGGCCGGCGAAATCACGCAGGGCCAATGGCACCACATCGCCATCTCCTGGGGTTCCGCGGGGATGTTCCTCTATCTCGACGGCAAGAAGCGGGACGACGATTCAGGCGTGCGGATGGGCATCAACGGCTCGATCGTGCCGCTGCGACTTCCAAACTCCCACGACTGGATCTTCGGATCCCGCCTGAACCCAGACAGCAAGACGGACGGTTGGAGCCACACCGACATCCTCTTCGGATCGGTGGCCCGCGCGGCCCTGTTCACCCGCCAGCTCGCGGAAGAAGAGATCGCCGCGATGATGGCCTTGGACAGCCGCCGGCCCGGCCCCCGCCTCAAGCCCGAGACCTTCGCCCGCGTCGTGGACTGACGCCGGGCGCGTTGCGCGCCGGCGTTACGGCCCGCGATCCCCGATTCATTGGTCTAAATGAGAGCCCCGCCTCAGGCGGCCTGGCCGAACGCGTCCTGGGACGCGTGGTCGGCGACCAGCCGGTCGTACTCGGACAGGTCCAGTGTCAGGAACGCCTGTGCCACCCGGGGGTCGAACTGAGAGCCCGAGCACTTGGCGATCTCCGCCAGCACCACGGCGCGGGGCATCTTCGAGCGGTACGCCCGGTTCGAGCTCATCGCGTCGAAGGTGTCGGCCACGCCGATGATCCGCGCCAGCAGGGGGATGTCCTCGCCGGCCAGCCCGTGGGGGTAGCCCCGCCCGTCGAAGCGCTCGTGGTGGTGCAGCACGCCCGGCAGGATGTCCTGCAGCCCGGGGATGCCCTCCAAGATGCGGAATCCGATCTCGGGGTGCATCTTGATCTTGTCGAACTCCTCGTCGGTCAGTTTGCCCGGCTTGCACAGCACGGCCTCGGGCACGCCGATCTTGCCGACGTCGTGGACGATGCCCGCGACGCGGACCCGCTCGATCTCGTCCTCCTTGTACCCCAGGGCGCGGGCGATCTCCGCGCTGACGTGCGCCACGCGGTCCGAGTGGCCGCGGGTGTAACGGTCCTTGGCGTCCAGGGCGCCGGACATGGCCCGGATGGTGCCCATGAAGCTCAGGCGCTGTTCCTCGTACAGCTCGACGTTCTCGAGGAACGCGCCCAGCAGGCCGCAGACGGACTCGATCGACTTGGTCTCGTAGGTGGAGACCTGGGGATCGTCGCCGATCTTGCCGCCGGCGATCATGCGTCCGAAGGTGCGTCCGCCGCGCTCGATGGGGTGGACGACCAGCTGCGGCGCCATGGGGCTGCCCGGGTCCTCGACATGGAAGATGTCGGTGGTGCCCGCCGTCGCCGCCGGCTCCGAGTCCGAGATCAGCCCGACCGTGGCGTGGGCCTCGGCGTCGCTGAGTTGGACCTGGCCGACCTGGAAGATCTGGTCGGGGATCGCGGCCGACCCCTGCAGCGCGATGCCGACCCAGTTGTACATCAGCGTCGAGGCGATCTGCTCGCCGGTCGTCCGCACGAACGAGGCCGGATCGTTGATCGCCCCCATCGAGCGACCCAGCTCGCAGAGCATCGTGACGGCCTCGTAGGCGGAGGCCAACTGCTCGGTGAAGCCCTCGATGGTCTCGGTCGAGCGGTAGTTGCCCGCCAGGTCCGCGTGCATCCACGCCAGCGTCCGGCCCGTGCGCGCCGCGCAGTGCTGGTCCATCGTGGTGAACTCGTGCAGGGCGTGCCGGACGGCGCCCAGTTGCAGCGATCCGCCCACGCAGCCCGGCTCGAGCAGGTCGCAATCGAGAACCTCCGGCCCGAAGCCGATCACGACGAAGTAGCCCGTCCGCCGACGCCGGTGCAACTCTTCGAACGGGAACATCCACATACCGGGAAGCGGCGACACGACGGACAGCTCGGGCTGGGCGGCCCAGCCGGAGGCGAGTTCGGTGAGTATGGAACGGATGGGGCGGGAACTGAGCCACAGCGCGACCAGGTCCGGCGCGTCGGGCTCCTCGATGGGCATCCCGTTCGGGTCCAGGCGCCAGGTGATCAGGCCGAGATCGCGGCAGCGTTCGACAAACGCCGGTGGGACCGGCGGCTTGTGCTTCGGTGCCCGCGTGACGCTCACGCCGACCGCCTCAGCCCGTCCCCGTGGTCGGCGAGCAGATGCTGGATCTGCGCGACCACGTCGCGGGCGCTGAACGGCTTCTCGATGACGGTGCGGATGTTCGTCAGGTCCTTGGCCTCGTTCTCCACGACGTAGCCGCGGGCCGAGAGCAGGATGACCGGGATGGTGGCGAGGTCGTTGTGGTCGCTGAGTTTGCGGGCCAGGTCGATCCCGCTCATGTAGGGCATCTGCAGATCGGTCACGATCAGGTCGGGCCGGTGCTCGGCCGCCAGTTCGTAGGCCTCCTCGCCGTCTTCGGCCGTGAGCACGCTCAGGCCGGCCGAGCGGACCGCGCGGGCCATCACGTGGGTGACGTGGGCCTCGTCATCGGCGAGCAGGACGGTGAAATCTGCCATGTGCACGTTCCGGCCGATGGTGTGGCCGCCTCCGCGGACCCGTATCGGCCACCCGCGGCCCCGAGTTGGGCGTTTACCGACGGAAGGCGGGGGATACGGCAAAGGATCAGGAGTTCTCCGGGGGCGGCAGGCGCAGATATCGGACCAGGTAGCGCGTCCCGATCATGAACGGGATCGTGTCCAGCAACGCGGCCAGCATCTTGAACGCGTACCCCGTGATGATGAACAGCCACAACTGGGGCCAGATCGCCAGGTCCGGGTCCACCGGCAGGGCCTTGGCGTAGAAGTGGGTGATCAGGATGACCGCGGAGGTGTCGACCAGCTGGCTGACCAGCGTCGAGCCGTTGTTCCGCAGCCAGAGGTGGCGTCCGCGCGTCAGGCGTTTCCAGAAGTGGAAGACGTGGACGTCCACCAGCTGGGCGACCAGATAGGCCACCATGGACGCCGTGACCGCCCCGAACGCCAGGGTGCGGACCTCGAAGAACACCGGCGCCCGCCCGGCGGGGTCGGCGAGGATGGCCCCGGTTGCCGGATCGGTGGGCTCGAACCCCGGCAGCCACCCGCCGAACCACAGGATGAACACCACCCAGATGTTCAGCAGCAGCCCGACCCAGACCACCATGTTGGCCCGCCTGCGTCCGTAGAGCTCGGAAATGAAGTCCGTGCAGAGGAAAGTCATCGGGTAGGGCAGCACCCCGACGGCCACCGCGAAGACCATCTTGACCCCGGCCACGGTCGCCACCTGGCCGTCCGGGCCGGTGATCTCGAAGAGCTTGATGAACCGGGTGATGCCCAGGATGTTGAGCATCGCCAGCGTGCCAAGGAACAGCCCGGCAAAGACCAGGAACAGCCCCTCCCGGCGTCGGTACAGCGTCCGCTCGGTCAGTTCCTCCAGCCCGTCGTGGCGGAACTGCTGCGAGGGGAGGAACTCGTCGAGGTGCTGCATGGGGGCAGAATACGCGGTTCCGGGCGGGCAGATTCGCCCGCGGGGTGGTAGCATCCCCACATGCCCGAGACGCTCGCCGAATCCGCCGAAACGGAACCGACCGACACGCACCGCGCGTCTGCCGATCAGGAAAAAACCCCTGGTGACGGCGGCGTTCCCGCCCCGATCGGCATCGACGCCGCGGTCGAGGCCATGCTGATCTCGGTCGACCGTCCCGTCCCCGCGGCCAAGATCGCCGAGCCGCTCGGGCCGCTGCTCGACGCCGAGGTGGATGCCGCCGCGGTGGAGGCCTCGGTCGCCCGCCTGAACGAGGCCTACGACCGCGAGGGCCGGGCGTTCCGGATCGAGCCGGTCTCCGGGGGGTTCCGCCTGATGACCCGCCCCGAGCACGCGCCCGTGATCGCGGCGATGCACCGGGCCCGGGCCTCGACCCGCTTGTCCCGGGCCTCGCTGGAGACTCTGGCCATCATCGCGTACCGCCAGCCGATGACCCGCGCGGAACTGGAGTCCATCCGGGGCGTGGCCTGCGGGGAGGTGCTCCGCTCGCTCCTGGACCGGCGGATGATCAAGATCGCCGGCCGGGCCGAGGAACTCGGCCGGCCGATGCTGTACGGCACGACGCCGCAGTTCCTCGACGCGTTCGGGCTCGCGTCCATCAAGGACCTGCCCAAACCCGAAGAGCTCGCGGATCGGTTGGAACAGAGCCAGGGTTCCTGACGCATCTCATCCAAGAAGGAGTTTCCCATGCGAGGCACGGACGCACGCGTGTTCGGACGGTTGACCGCATCGCTGGCCATGCTGGCGGTCGCTCTGCTGCAGGTAGGCTGCTCGGGCAGCACGCGGATCGACGGGCGGGTGGTGTCCGGGCCGGTGGGCCTGGCCGTCGTGGTGGACCCCAGCGACGACCGCCTGTCCGAGCCGGGCATCCCCGGTGTCGAGGTGGCGCTGCTGCGCGAATCGTCCGGCTCCTCGGGCGGGGCGATGATCACCCGGGCCGTCAGCGATGAGGCGGGCAACTTCACCTTCACGCTTGCCCGCGGCCAGCACCCGGCCGGGCCGGTGAGCGTCCGCACCCGCGGGGACGGCGTGTTCACCTCGCGTTCGCGGTCGTACCTGCCGCGCGGGAACCAGCGGCTGCTGTGCACCGTGATGACCCAGCCCGAACGCGGAGGCCCGTGAGCGAGGCCGCCTCCAGTCCGGTCGCGACCGCGACGCCGCGGACGGATCGCCCCAGGTCCCGTCGGGCCCGGCTGGGTTGGAGCGGGTTCCTGTTCGTGTTCATCACGGTGTTCCTGGCGATCGGCGCGGTCAACTCGCAGAACAACCTGCTGTTCTGGATCTTCGGGCTGGCGGTCGCGGCCGTGATCGTCTCCGGATTCGTGTCGGGCAACAGCCTCATGGGCATCCGCCTGGAGGCCGGCGAGATCCTGGACACCCCGGTCGGGGAGCCCCGCGCGGTCCCGTACCGGGTGATCAGCCGCAACCGCCTGCTCCCGGCGTTCGCCATGGTGGTCCGCGAGGAACCGTCGCAGAGCTGCGAGCCGACCTGCGTGCTGCACGTCGAGCCCAGGGGCCAGTGCCGGGCGTCGTCCGTGTGGACACCGACCCGTCGGGGGCCCCACGCGTTCGACCGGGTGCTGGTCGACTCGCGATTCCCCTTCGGCTTCATCATCAAGACGCTCGAGTTCTCCGCCCCTCGGACGGCGCTGGCGCTCCCGCCGATCGTCGAACTGAGCCAGTCCGTTCTGTCCGCCGTCGGCGCGGGGCACTCCGAGCACCGGATCAAGCGGGCGCGTCGGGGTGTGGTGGGATCGTACTTCGGGCTGCGGTCGTACACCCCCGGCGATCCCCGCCGGGCCATCGCATGGCGCCCGAGCGCACGACGGTCCGAGCTCCTGGTGGTCGAGCACGCCGAACCCCAGGGGCGCTCCCTCTGGATCCACATCGAGCGTCCGCTCGGGGCTGGTCCCGGTGCCGCCATGACGGAGCGAGCGATCGCCCTGGCCAGCGCGGTGTACCGGGCCGGCTCGCGTGGCGGCCGCACCGTGGCGATCTGGGCGCCCTGGGCCGGCGTGCGTCTCTCTCCCGCGCGGGGCCCGGGCGCGGAACTGCGGGCGGCCCGGGCGCTCGCGGTGATCGACCTGGGCAAGATCAGCGAAACGGACGCCCCGCCCCCCCTCCGGCCCGGGGACGCGGTCATCACCATCCCGTGCCGGGCGTGCGGCGGCTCGACGCCCGATCGGCTCGATCCGGCGCAGCCCGGCGACTGGCTCGCACCCGGCGCGGGGCTCCATCCGTCGCTGGGCCCGCTCGGGGGTGACGCATGAGCGCCGCGGAGGTGCGGCTGTCCGGGTCGTTGCGCCGGTCGGTCGGATGGACCGTCGTTGGCGCGGTGCTGGCCTACGCGGTGGCGGACGTGTCGGCCGAGTTCCTGATCCTGATTTCCGCGGGCGTCGCGGCGGCGTGGATCTTCGCGGTCGGCCCGGGGCGTCCCGCCCCCGCCCGCGCGATCAACGCGGGGCTCCTGGGCGTGCTCGGCATCGGGTCGCTGCAACTGCTGCGGCTCGGGTTCACGGTCAACGCGTTCGCGTACTTCATCGGGCTGCTGCTCGTTGTCAAGCTCTTCGACCTGCGCCGTTCGAAGGACTGGGGCCAGGCGCTGGTGCTCGTCACCGGCCTCTACATCTCCGCGGTGCTGACCAGCAACTCGATGCTCACCGGGGCGATGCTGCTGTTCGGCACGCTGCTGCACTTCCGCGCGATTCTCCGCTACCAGCTCTATTCGGCGGCCGAACGCGGCGGCCGGGCCGGCTCGCCGGTCGACGCGGGCATGCGCCGGGACCTTCGGTCGCTTCAGATCGGCGGCGGGTTCGCGATCCTTCTGGCCGCGGCCACGGTGTTCGTGTTCCTCCCCCGGAATCTCGGGTCACAGTCGTTCGGCAACTGGGGATCCCTCCCCTCGGGTCAGACCACCGGATTCACCGACGAGGTCCAGCTCGGCGGTCCGGGTCTGATTTCTCAGTCTCAGACCCCGGTGATGGACATCACCGTCACCGACCGCAACGACCGCAACCGGGGGCGTGCGGACGCGGCGGCGTTCTATCTGCGGGGGGCGGTGCTCGAGTCGTACTCCGACGGCCGGTGGACCCGCGAGGACAACCCGGCCCTGCGCCGATTCATCCGTTCTCAGTACATCCCCGACGAGGCGATCATCCGGCCGTGGCTCTCGCCCAACCGCGAGCAGTGGGAGATCGAGCTGCGTGTCACGATCCGCAGCGTGACGGCGGGCACCTCGCCGCTGTTCACCGTCTGGCAGCCCCTGGAACTGCGCCCGGTGGGCAACGGGCAGTTTATCGCCCACGACCCGGTCAACGGGGTGGTGATGCGTGAGGGCTCCGCGGCCCGCGTCGAGTACGTCACACGCTCACGGGATCCCCGCTTTACGCCGGTGCTCTATCCGCAGGACGGGGTGCGTTCGCCGCTGAGCCCCGGCGAGATCCCCGAGGGCGTGCGGACCTTCACGGAGGGTGTGCTGGCCGATCTGGACATCGAACCCGACCCGGCGTCGCGGCCCCTCGGTGACGATATCCGGGCCGTCCGTGCGCTCGAGAACCACCTGCAGTCCGCGTTCAGTTACACCCTGATCGACGAGCCGGTGCCGCCGGGACGGGAGCCGACCGTGTGGTTCCTGACGGAACGGCGCCGGGGGCACTGCGAGTACTACGCGTCCGCGCTCGCGCTCATGGCCCGATCGATCGGCATCAACGCGCGTGTGATCACCGGCTACGTGGCGTCGGACTTCAACGAGGTGACCGGGCAGTACGTCGTCCGCGAGAGCAACGCGCACGGCTGGGTGGAGGCCGAGGTGGCGCCCGACGTCTGGATGACCTTCGACGGGACGCCCCCGTCGGACTTCTACCAGATCCACCAGCCCTCTCCGAGCTTCTGGCGGTCGGTCAAGAAGCTCTACGAGACGGCGGAGTTCGCGTGGGCCACCGGGGTCGTGGCCTTCGACACCGAGAGTCAGCGCCGGCTGCTCGGAGAGCTGGCCACCGATTTCGGCCTGCGTCGGTTCGGGGGGCGGATGATCGAGCGGCTGCGCACCGACGGGGTCGGGCTGTTCGTGCGGGCGGCGATCGTGGCGGTGTCTGTGTTCTGCGCCTCGATGGTCATCGGGCTGGTTCTCATGCACCGGCGAGGGTTCTTTGTCGCCGTGTGGGCGGGTTTGAAGGACTGGCTTCGGGGCGTGCGTGCCCGGTTCCGCGGCACCCCACCAGACCCCGCCGCCCGCTTGCACGCGGTGACCCTGCGGGCGCTCTCGTCGTCGGGGCAGCCCAAGCCCGACGGCGTGCCGCTGCGGACGCACCTCGAACGGGTATCGCCGGCCCTGACCGACGAGCTCGCCGGGGCGCTGTCGGGTTCGTGCGAGCTGCTGTATCGGGCCCGGTTCACGCGGGCCGCCCCGCCGGCCGCCTCCGAGTTTGCCCGGGCCGGCGACGCGATCCGCGCGTCCGAGAACCGCGAACGCAGCGCTGCGTCGCGATAGCAGGTGAAGCCTGTGCCGTTCGGGCCCGATGTCCGAGTGGGGGAAACTTTCGTCCCACGGAGACCCGACATGCCCGCCAACCGTTCCCGCACCGAGAGATGGCGTGACTGCCTGAACCAGATCTGCGAACGAGGAGGCGGCCTCGAGTTCGCCATTGACCAAGGGGGTGCTTCGGACCGCAAGGACCTCGTCTGGCGGGTGCACGTCTACCGCGTGGAGCGCAACACCATCCTGATCGAGCACCCCGGCTCCATGGGCCAGTCGTTCCCCGTGGCGGCCGGAACGCCGCTGGTGGGGATCATGGCCGTCGGGCAGAACCGTTGGATGTTCCGCACCAAGGTCCTCTCGGTGGAAACGGTTCCCGGTCGGGGAGGGCCCCGTCGCGCGCTGCGCATCGAGTCGCCCGAGACCGTCGAGCGCTGTATCCGCCGCAACGCCGAGCGCACCTCGACGCTGGAACTGTCTCTGCCCACGGTCGATTGCTGGCCGCTGCTCAACGTTCAATCCGCGCGGGCGGTCGAGGTGGCCAACCGCGACCAGATCGGCGAACTGCTCGCCACCGGCGGGCAGGCACGCCCGAGCGACGACGCGGTGGCGATCCCCGAGGTGGGGCCCCGGTTCGAGGCCCGCCTGGCCAACATCGGCGGGGGCGGCGTGGGTCTGATCATCCCTCGGCAGGATCACTCGACCGTCGACTCGGTCCACCCGTACTTCCTGCGCATCGACCTCCGCCCGGCGGTGCCCGCGCCGCTGCTGCTCACCGCCCGGGTCGCACACACCCACATCGATTCCCAGCAGAACACCTACGCCGGTCTCGCGTTCGACTTCGCCCACAACCCGGACCATAAGGGTTTCGTGGTCGGCGAGATCGCCCGGTATGTCGGCGCGATGCCCTTCCGCCGGGCGGCCTGAGTTCCCGGTGCGGATCCGTACAACGAAAACGCCCGGCGTGCGACACGCCGGGCGTTGCTGTTCATGGGATCAGGGGGCGGACGCCCGAAATCCGGCCGGGCTTACCAGTCTTTGAGGGTGTACATCGTGGGATGGTCGGCCACCATCACCAGCGCGTCGCCGTCGTCGGCCCGCAGGGTGATCGAGTTGATGCCGTCGTTCCAGATGCCGGTCCAGTGTCCCTTGGCGGGGCGGGAGTGTTCGGTGACGCCGTAGCGGCCGTCGAAGGTGACCTTGCCGCGGGGGGCGATGAGCTCGATGGTGCCCGCGGAGTTCTTGCCGACGACCATCTTCACGTCTCCGCCCGTGCTCGAGGCGGTGACAGGCTCGTTGATGGCGTTGTCCGTGCGGATCTCGATGTCGCCGCCGGCGATCTCCGCGGTGCCCGACTCGGCGTCGATCACGCCGGTGGCTCCGATGATGGTGATCTTGCCGCCCGCGTTGCGGACGCGCACGCCGTCGGCGCGGGGCACGTAGACGATCACGTCGATGGGGGGCCGGAAGCCATCGACGGTCAGGTCGGTCGGGCGGACCACCACGGTCCCCACCTCGCCGTTGGTGACGTGCTCGGCGGTGAAGTACTCGCCGGTCGGATCGAACTCGTAGCCCTGGCGGGCGGTCCGCCACCGCATGCGGACCTCCTGGCGGACCTTGAAGGCGATGAACGACTCTTCGTTGCGGGGTCGGGCGTCGATGGTCACATCACCCCATGGGTTCTCGATGTCGATGGCGGTGATCTGGCCCACGGTGACAGGGGTGCCCTCAACCGGGACCGATCGGGCCAGGCGGTTGGCCTCGATGCGGGCCCGCAGCCCGCCCATGCGCTGGCCGCAGCCGGCGATGAGGGCGGTGGTGCCGATGAGTGTCAGGGCGATGATCGGGCGGGCAATCCGGTTGCGCATCTTTGAAAGTCCTTTGCGTTCCCGGTGGGGTGGGGACCCACCGGGGTTTGGTCCATGCTAAGATAGCCCATTGTCGCCGTTCCGGCGGGACCGGAGCGGCGTGAGCATCCAAACTTTTCCCGCCCGCCGGTACGGCGGCGTGCCGGTTCATCGTCGCAGTTCCTCCTATCGGTTCCTCTTCCACTCTGGTTTCAGAAGGGTTCGACAGAACACGAAGCGTCCGCTCAGAGCGGGCGGGATCCAGCAGACGAGCCTGCACCCACGCACCGGACGGGCGGTCCAACAAGAGGGCCAGCGGCGGTTCCCCACGCCCAGTTCGCCCTTGGAGACCACGGCGTGGTCGGCGCAAACTCATTATTGACAGTGGCTTCCGCCGCGTTGCCGGCCCAGGCCGAACCGGGCGGGCTCGTTGCGATGCTCCTTGCCGCTTTGGTCGGCCTAGTCCTCGGGGCGGTGGTGGGGGTGTTCGGCAGCCGGTTCGTCTTCGGCCAGCGGATGGCCAACGCCAAGTCCGAGGCGGCGGAGATCGTCCGCCGGGCCGAGGAGGACGCCCGCAACGGCGCCGAAAAGATCCGCCTTGAGGCCGAGCGCAAGGCGATCGAGCGCAAGGAGTCGGTGGATAAGGAACTCGACGCCTCCCGCACCGAGCTCCGCGAGGCCGAACGCCGCATCGCCAAGCGTGAGGACCTGTTCGACCGCAAGGAAGAGACGCTGACGATCAAGGAACGGGGGCTGACGGACCAGGCGGCCAAGCTGGAGAAGCGCGGCGAGCAGCTGGCCGCCCGGGAGGACGAGATCGTCCGGCTCCGCGAGAAGCAGGAGGCCGAGCTCCAGCGTGTCGCCCAGCTCGACCGGTCGCAGGCCAAAGAGCTGCTGCTCGAGCGGGTTGCGGAGAAGACCCGGGCCGAGATGGGCAAGGTCACCCGGCAGATCATCGAGGACGCCGAGGAGAACGCCCGCCGGGAGGCGACCGAGATCCTCATCAACACGGTCCAGCGGTACGCCAACGAGCTGACCAGCGAGTCGACCGTCCGCACGGTGGCGATCCCCTCGGACGACATGAAGGGGCGGATCATCGGGCGCGAGGGGCGGAACATCCGGGCGATCGAGAAGGCAACCGGCGCCGACATCATCGTGGACGACACGCCGGGCGTGATTGTGGTCTCCTGCTTCGACAAGGTCCGCCAAGCCATCGCGGTCGAGTCGCTCGAGCGCCTGATCGCCGACGGGCGGATGCACCCCACCCGGATCGAAGAGGTCGTCGAGAAGGTCAAGGGTGAGATCGAGGAGAAGATTGTCAAGACCGGCAAGGACGCGGCCGTCGAGCTCGGGCTCAAGGGCATGCACCCGAAGGTCATCGAGGCGATGGGCCGGCTCTCGTACCGGACCAGCTACGGGCAGAACGTGCTCAAGCACTCCATCGAGGTCGCTTACCTGTCGCAGATCATCGCGGACCAGCTGGGTCTGGACGGCAAGATGGCCCGCCGGGCCGGGTTCCTGCACGACATCGGCAAGGCCATGGACCACGAGATGGAGGGCGGGCACCCCAAGATCGGCATGGACTTCGCCCGCCAGTACGGCGAGAAAGACGAAGAGGTCCTCAACGCCATCGGCGGCCACCACGCCGACATCCCCGCAACGACCTGGTACACGCCGATCATCATGGCCGCCGACGCGGTCAGCGCCGCCCGGCCCGGCGCCCGGCGTGAGTCGATGGAGCGGTACGTCCAGCGCCTCAACGATCTGCAGGACATCGCCCTCTCCCAGCCGGGGGTCAACGAGGCGTACGCCGTCCAGGCTGGGCGCGAGGTCCGCGTGATGATCGACGCCAACCGCGTCTCGGACGACGAGGCCTTCCTCATCGCCCACGAGATCGCCAAGCGGGTCTCGGACGAGATGACTTTCCCGGGCGAGATCCGCGTCACCGTGCTGCGCGAAACCCGAGCCATCGAGATCGCCCGCTGACCGGGCGGCACCTTACGCCAAGGCCAGACAGGCGGCGGCGATCACCGCGAGCCGAGCGTCGATGAAGTCTCGACGCCGAGGCAGCAACCGAGCGACCACCGCGGAGGCCAGCAGCAGCGCCGCAAAGCATGTCGCTTGCACGGGCGGAACCACCAAGAACGCGGCAACGGCGGCGAAGGCGTACGCCGCCCCGGCCGTCAGCCACGCCGCCCGCGGGCCCGCGAGGACCGGGATCGACATGGTGCCGTAGCCGGCGTCCGCGTGCCGGTCGTCGAGGTCGCAGAGCACCGCGTCCCCGAAGATGACAAGGGCAACCACCATCGCCCCCGCCGCCAGGCGGCCCCAGAGCGGTCCAGCGCGGGTGGACACCAGCGGTCCGATCGCAAGGCAGATATGCCCCGCCGTGATGAAAAGGCCCTTGGCTGCGGCCCTGTCCTTGGGCCTCGGGCGGGTAGGGTCGGCCGGGCGTCCCGCGTACCAACCGATCACCGCGGCGACCCCGGCGGGCACGAGCGCCAGCGGGGACCAGATCCACCAGCCGACCGCCGAGGCGCAGAGCAACTCGACGACGATCAGCGTTCGGACCGCGCGGTGATGCCGAAGCAGCGCGAGGAACCGGTCCGGCTGGGCGACCGCGTCCGCCGGGTCCATCCGTGATCGCGAGATCTTCACCCGGTCGAAGAGGTACCCGGCCTGGGCGCACAGGAAAACGAACAGCCACCCAGCCGGCGGCGGACGCTGATCGCCAAGCCACGAAAGCAGGCCGAGCACCCCCGTCGCGTAGAGGCCCGCCCAGACCGCCCAATCACCCGGGACCGCGATCGCCCGCCGCACCGAACCGCGCCGGCCGGATGGTCCCGGCTCGCTCACCGGCGGTCACGCCACGCCCGGGCGAGGTCGGGATCCACGGGGCTCACGCGGGCGCGTTCGATCAGCTCGCGGGCCAGGCGCTCCATGGCGAGCCGCTCCTTGCGCTGTCGCAGCCGACGGGACACCCGCTCGGCCTCGCCCGCTTCAGGGGCCCGACCCGCCTGCACCGACTCGACGAGGACAACGGCGAATCCGCCGGCGGTCGAGAGCACGGATGACAGGCCGCCGGGCTCGAGCGCCGCGGCGGCGTTGCCCACGATGCTCGGGTAGGCGGGGTCCTCCGTGTGAAACCGCTCGACGAGCCCCCCTCGGGCGCTGGTCGGGTGCGTGGAGTGCAGGGCCGCCTGCTCGGCGAAGACCCACACGCGAGACTCGGCCGGTGCCGCCAGTGCTTCGGTGCGTGCGCGCGTCGCCAGCGCTTCCGAGGACGAAACAAAGAGCCGCACACGCCGCGTCTCTCCGAAGGCCAGACGGCGAGCCAGTTCGAGTTCGGCGGGGTCGGGTTCGGAGCCCGCCCGGACCAGGGCTCGCAGCAGGGCGTTCCGGCGCAGGAGCGATTCGTACCGCACCGGTCCGAGGCCGCGGGACCGGCGGATCTGCTCAAGCACTTCCATCCGGGACTGTCCCGAGGAGACGGAGGCGATCTCTTCGAGCAGGGAGGCCTCCTCGGCGCGGATCTCGGTCTCGCCTACCCGCACCCCGGCCCGCGCGGCCTCGCGTTCGAGCGAGCGGTCCAGGACGATCTCTTCGAGCACCAGCGCCCCCGCGGCCTCGGCGAGCGGCGTGCGGAGGGTCGCCCAATCCAGCGTTGATCCGTCGATGACGACGGCCCGGTCTGGTTGTCCGGCAACGGAGCGATCCGCATCAGCCGATCGATCGGGGGCGGTCCGCGCCAGGTCGAGGGCCGTCGAGTCGGTCGTTGGGGCCTCCTCGGACCGGTTCGCCGCGCAGCCCCACGCCACTGATACGACGGCGAGCGTGAAGAGTCCGCCGGCCGCGGCCCGATGAACCGTGGAGCGGAAGGAAAACGCGAAGTCGGATCGGATCATCACGGATCCGAGGCGTTGGATCGGTTCGGGTCAACCGTGGGGGCCCGCGGGGCGTAGATTCAGATGATGGAAAGCGCGAATCAGACCGCTCCCAGCAGCCCAGGACCCGCGCGGGCTGCCGTGATGGCCGGAGCGATGGGCGTCGCCGGAGAACTGCCCCGCCCCATGCCCAGAGCGGTTCTGTGCCCGTACTGCGGCGGGGTCACGGCCCAGACGGGGCGGTGCACCGCCTGCGGCGGCCGGTTCGATCCGCTCTCCCGCCAGGCAACGCAGAACCACATGGGCCCGTGGGCGATCCGTGACGATCGCGCCCCGCACCGCCCGGGGTGTACTTACGAGACGCTCTGCCGCCTGATCGACGCCGGTTCGGTCGGGCTCGACAGCGTGGTGAGGGGTCCGAGCACCCGTCAGTTCTGGACGCTCGCCCGCCACACCCCGGGGGTCTCCCACCGGCTGGGGGTCTGCCACAACTGCCGCGAGCCGGTGGCCCGTGACGCGTTCCAGTGCCCTTCCTGCCACGCCCCGTTCACGGTCGATCGCGACCGGCAGCACCTCGGGGTCGGGCCGTTCCGCCCGCTCCCGGGCCAGGGAACACCCGAGGTCATGGCGCTGCACGCCGGGCCGGCGCGATCGGCGGGTGTCGAGCCGAAAGACTTCACCCGCGTCACCACCGGCGCTGATGGGAACGCCTCAGCCGGGATGGGGGGCGCGACGGAAGAGCAGATCCGAGCCGCGGGGCGGGCCCAGACCGCCGCCACGACGTGGCGGCGCCACAGCGAGCAGGAGCGTTCCCGCGGCCTCGTCGCTCTTGTGCTCGCCGCGCTGGTCGTGCTGACCAGCCTGCTGTATGCTGGACTTGTCTCTTCCGGCCCGACACGCGGGGCCCCGGTCGAGGAGCCGCCCCGCGAAGCGGGCGGATGACCCCCCGGAGATTGGCGTGCCCGTCTGTCCCGAATCCAGATCCACGTCGCTCGGCGGCCCGCGTCGCCGGCGGTTCGGTGCGCCGATCCGGGTACGGGGCGCGTTCACGCTGATCGAGCTGCTCGTGGTCATCGCCATCATCGCGGTGCTGATCGGCATCCTGTTGCCCGCCATCGGCGCGGCCCGACGCACGGCCCGGACGACGGCGTGTTCGGCCAACATGCGCCAGCTGGGGCTGGCCGCGGCGATGTACACAGGTGACTTCTCCGGATACATCCCGGGCTTCAGCTGGAAGGGCGGGCCCCAGCCGCAGAAGACCGGTTTCGCGGACCTGGCGTTCGCGCCGACCGACAAGCAGAGCGTGCCCAACCAGGCGGTGGATCTGATGCGTCGCAAGACGGGCAACAACGCGATCCCCTGGGAGGCGCCGAACTGGTTCTCGCACCTGTGGTTCTCCCATCTGGTGTTCCTCGATTATCTGGGCACCAACCCGGAGGAGCCGGTGGCGGCCTGCCCCGAGGACCGCGAGCAGGTCGAACGCGCCGAGACGCCCGTGTCGGACTTCCTGCCGGCGCTCATCAAACGCAAGTACGAGAGTTCCTACGAGACGTCCGCGGTGACCTACTCGGTCGATCAGGAAACGGCGGGCGTGCTTCCGCTCAGCCAGCACAACGACCGCTGGTCGGTGTTCAATCGCGGGGACAACTACCTGAAGAACCGGCGCTTCGCCGAGGTCGCCTTCCCCGGGTCCAAGGCTCACATGTTCGACACGTTCGACCGGCATTCGCAGCGGAACGAACGCTTCTTCTTCGACGCGGCTGCGCGTCAGCCGGTGCTCTTCTTTGATTCCTCCGTCTCGGTCCGCGAGACGCGCGACTCGAACCCGGGGTTCCGGCCTCGGGAGCCGGCGAGCCCCGAACCGACGGAGATCGTCGAGATCACCCCGGGCGTCGGCGAGCAACGGTACATCGGATACTACCGCTGGACCCGGGGCGGACTGCGGGGGATCGACTTCGGCGGGAAAGAAGTTTCGACCGGGCAGCCGCGGGATTGAGCCCCCCGGCGTCCCCGGCGGGCGCGGTACACTCCGCACAGCCGGGCGGCTGTCCGGGTGTCTGGAGGCCCGATGAGCGTTGCCCCCTGCCGGGTTCTGATCGCGGACAAGTTCGAGACCGCGGGCGTGGACGCGCTGCGGGAGCTCGGCTGCGTCGTGCACGTCGACCCCGATCTCGGTCCCGACTCGATCCCGGCCGCCATCGATGCCAGCGGGTCGGATGTGCTCGTGGTCCGCTCCACCAAGGTCCCCGCGCCCGTGTTCGAAGCGTGCCCCGGGCTGCGCTGCGTGATCCGGGCCGGGGCCGGGTTTGACAACATCGACTTTGTGGCGGCGGGGCGGGCCGGTATCCCGGTGTGCAACACGCCCGGCATGAACGCGGTCGCGGTGGCCGAACTGACCATCGGCCACCTGATCACGCTGGACCGCAGGATCGGCGAGCAGACCGTGGCCCTGCGGTCCGGTCAATGGAACAAGGCGGAGTTCGGCGCGGCGCGGGGGCTGAAAGGCCGGACGCTCCTGGTGCTGGGTCTGGGGGCAATCGGGATCGAGGTCGTCAAGCGGGCGCAGGCCTTCGGCATGCGGGTCATGGCCCAGTCCCGCTCGCTGCGGGAGGACACGGCTCGCGCTCTGGGCATCCGCCTGATCGCGTACAGCCGCGAGGCCCTCTACGAGGCGCTCGAGACGGCCGACGCGGTGACGGTCCACGTTGCCTCGACGCCCGACACCCGGGGGCTCTGCGACGCCCGTTTCTTCGAGGCCATGAAGCCCGGGTCGTTCTTCATCAATACCTCCCGCGGCGACATCGTCGACGAAGCGGCCCTGATCGAGTCGGCCAACACCAAAGGGATCCGCGTCGGTGTGGACGTGTACCAGGATCAGCCCGCCGAGAAGCGCTGCCCGTGGTCGACCCCGTTGTCGGGGATCCCCTCGGCCGCCCTCACGCACCACTGCGGGGCGTCGACCGACCAGGCCCAGGCGGCGGTCGCCGAGGAGGTGGTGCGGATCGTGGCCGCCCTCGCCGAGACGGGCACTCCGCTGCATATTGTCAACGCCGAACACCTGACCGGGGGAGCCGGTCGCCCGGCCGGCTCGCGAGCCTGAGAGGAAACCGCCATGTCCGAGCGCATTTTCAACTTCTCCGCCGGGCCCGCCTGCCTGCCCGAGAGCGTGCTCAAGCAGGCACAGAAGGATCTGTACAACATCGCCGATTCCGGCATCGGCATCCTCGAGCATTCGCACCGCGGCAAGGTGTTCGACAAGATCACCCACGAGACCGAGGCGCTGTGCCGACAGGTCGGCGGCATCCCGGACGACTACAGCGTGTTCTGGATGCAGGGCGGGGCCACGAGCCAGTGCTACATGGTCCCCGCCAACTTCCTGGGCGAGGGGCAGACCGCCGACTATTTCCAGACCGGCAAGTGGGCGAACGATTCAATCAAGGAAGTTCCGCTCTACGGCAACTGCCACATCTGCGGATCGAGCAAGGCGACCAACTACGACCGCATCCCGGCTGGGTCCGACATCAAGTATTCGTCCAACCCGGTGTATGTGCAGTTCACGGCCAACAACACGATCGTTGGAACCGAATGGAGCGGCGAGCCGCAGAACACGCCAGAAGGCTCGTTTCTGGTCTCCGACGCGTCATCGAACATTTTCTCTCGCCCGATCGACGTCACGAAGTACGGGCTGATCTACGCCGGCGCCCAGAAGAACCTTGGGCCTTCGGGCATCACGCTGCTGATCGCCCGCAAGAGCGTGCTCGAGCTGGCGCCGCGCCCCCTGCCGGAGATGGTCAGGTACAAGAACCATGCCGAGGCCGAGGGCCGCTTCAACACACCGAACACCTTCGGCGTGTACCTCATGGGCGAGGTGTTCAAGTGGATCCTGGCCGAGGGCGGCGTCAAGGCAATGGCCGAACAGAACGCGGAAAAGGCGGGCGTGGTGTACCGGTTCCTCGACAGCCAGGACTTCTACAAACCCCACGCTCAGAAAGACTCCCGGTCGACGATGAACATCACCTTCAAATGTCCGACGCCGGAACTGGACGCCCAGTTCACCGCCGACGCCGACAAGAGGGGGCTTTCGGGATTGACCGGCCACCGGATCACCGCGGGCATGCGGGCGAGCATGTACAACGCGTTCCCGAAGAAGGGCGCGGAGACCCTCGTCGCATTCATGAAGGACTTTGCCCACCAGCACGCGGCGGCCGCGAAGGCGTAAACGGGCGGCGAGTCAGGTGGAGAGCCGCTCTTCCGCGGCTTCCAGAACCTCGTTCACGCCGATGCGGTTCATCATCGGGGCGTTTCGATCGTCCTTGTGATCGATCGAGTCGCCGGGTTCGCGGTGCTGGATCACATCGGCTTCTCGCCGGTACGGGCCCACCCGGGCCACGTCGGTCGGGCCGTAGAGAGCAACGGTGGGGCGGTCAAAGCCGGTGGCCATGTGGACCGCGGCTGAGTCGTTTGCCACGATCAGAGAGGCCCGCGAAATCAGGGCCATCAGCACCGACACACTGGTCGAGCCGACGCGGTCGGTCACCCGTGGATGCTTCGCGGCCAGCGCCAGGCAGGCAGGGCACTGGTCCCGTTCGCCCGGGGCCCCGACGATGATCACCCGTTCGACGCGACGGTTTTCGATCAGTGATTGCGCGACTTCGGCGAACCGAGCGTCCGGCCATCGTTTCGATGCCCAACGGGAGGTAGGAGCGAGCACCGCGTACCGCTCGGGGTGCTCGACGATCACCTGCGAGAGCGCGTCCGGATCGGCGTAGAGCCGCATGTCCGGACGGGCGATGTCCGCGCCGGCGGCCTCGGCCAGTCGCAGCATGCGATCCACGGTGTGCAAGGCCCGCGGCGCATCGACCCGACGGTTGGCCGCCAGCCAAGCGCCCTCCTGGGCCTGCCGATACCCGATGCGGGCCCGGGCCCGTGTCGCCCACATGAACACCCCGCTCCTGGCCAGGCCCTGGGCGTCGAGCACCATGTCGTACCCGGCCGCTTTCAGAGTCCCGAGGAACGCGCGGGTCTCGGACAGTTCCCCCCGGAGGATCTGCTTGCCCAACGACCGCCGGTTGAATGGCACGATCGCGTCGACGGCCGGATGATGCCGGATGGCGTCCTCGAAGCCCTGCTGGACCATCCACTCGATCCGGGCATGCGGATATCGCACCCGCAGGGCGGCGGCGACCGGCACGGTGCGGCACACATCACCGAGGGCGCTGGGTCGGATGAGCAGGATTCTGCGGGGATCACTCAACAGTTGCGAGGATAGGAACGCAACCCGGGCCCCCGTGGTCCGGCACGGTTCAGGCCGGGTAGGTGCAACTGGTCCGGTCCGTCTCCCAGACCGTGATCCGGAGCAGTTCCGCCCCCTCGCCCAGTTGTCGCACGGGTTCGGCGAGGCGGTCGAAGCAAACCATGGCGATGTGCTCGACGGACGGGATCATCCCGCCGCGCGCGGGGTCGAAGTCGGGGGTGTCGGTATTGAGATGCTTGTGGTCGAAGACGTCGATCACGTGATCCTCGACGATCTGCTCCAGGCTGGCAAGGCTGAACCCGTCGGCCAACGCCACGGGCAGGGCCACCGCGGGCTCGATCTGGTAGTTGTGGCCGTGCCCGGAGGGGTTGTTGCACTTGCCGAACGTGGCACGGTTCTCTTCCGCGGAGAGTTCCGGGCTGTGCAGCCGGTGGGCGGCGGCGAAGTCGAACTTCTGGCGGATCAGGACGCGGGGCGGGCTGGCGAGGCGATCGGTCATGGTCATCTCCACCCGGTAGGTCGGGGTCAGGCTCCAGCTCAGTCGCTGGAGTGGGTGCGCGAACGCCGCCTCGGCCAACTCCCACAATGAGGGGAGCAGCGCCGCGGGCTCTGTATGGGGAGAAGTCCGGCATGCGTCGGCGATGAACGGAATCAGGGACTTGCGAACCGCGGAATCGATCTCCTGGATCCCGACGATGTACCCCGTTTGCGGGTCCGGATTCCCGCGGAGCGTGCAGGTCAACTCGTAGTATCGCCCGAGCCCCCGCATCGCCGGGCGGCCGCCGAAGCCGTTGGGCCCGTCGGCCGATCCGTCGGGATTGATGCAGAACCGCACGGTCCGTGAAAGCATCGAGGCGGCGGGCGTGTTCGAATGTCCAGCCGCCGCGACCGGGTTGTCTGGCGCGGTCTGTCCCATGGTCCAACAGTACGATCCGCGGAGGTCCCCCGATGCCATGCACGCCCTGTTCGCTCCGGATTGCCGCAATCGCGGCCCTGGTTCCCTTCGCCCTGATCGCGGGCTTCGGAGGGCTCTCCGGAGAGCCGGCCGGGTCTGACGCGGCGGCCAAGGAGCCCGCCAGCCCGAATATCCTCGCGCAGAAGTTCGAGCTGATCGACGGCACCAAGGCCGCTTTCAAGGACTACGAAGGCAAGGTGGTGCTGATCGTCAACACCGCGAGCCGCTGCGGCCTGACGCCCCAGTACGAGGCCCTCGAGAAGTTCTACCGCGCCCACAAGGAAGAGGGGTTCGTGGTCATCGGGTTCCCGGCGAACAACTTCATGGGTCAGGAACCGGGCTCGAACGAGGAAATCCTCGAGTTCTGCACGGGCAAGTACGACGTGACCTTCCCGATGGCCGCCAAGGTGAGCGTGAAGGGCGAGGACGCCCACCCCCTCTACCGGCAGTTGGCGGCCTTGCCGGCCCCGCTCGGCGGCGAGCCTGCGTGGAACTTCACGAAGTTCCTGGTCGATCGGTCGGGCAATGTCGTCGCCCGGTTCGAGCCCCGCACCCGGCCCGACGATGAAAAGGTCGGCGATGCGGTGTTGGAGGCCCTCAAGGCCAAGGGGTGAAACCCCGGCCCTCATTTGGAAAGCGTCGAGAACGCCCGCTCCGACCGCGTCGGGGCGGGCGTCTTCACGAAGTCTTCATGGCTCGGAGGGGTGCCTTTCGGGTTTGGGTGGCCACCATTTGCATGTCCGAGAGAACCACCCTTTGGAGACCACAGAAATGCCCAGAATGATGATCAAAGCGGCCGCCGCGTTTCTCGTCGCCCTGCCCTCAGTAGCATGGGCTCAGGCGACGATCGACTCCAACCTGCCGACTTACAAGGCGACCAGCGCCGTGTCCGGCAGCGTCAAGAGCATCGGGTCGGACACGATGAACAACCTCATGACCCTCTGGGGCGAGGAGTTCAAGGCGTTCTATCCGTCCGCCCAGATCGAGGTCGAGGGCAAGGGCTCATCCACCGCCCCGCCGGCGCTGATCGAGGGCCAGGCGCAGTTCGGCCCGATGAGCCGCCCGATGAAGTCCTCCGAGGTCGACCAGTTCGAGAAGACCTTCGGCTACAAGCCCGTCGCTCTGCGGACCGGCATCGACGCGCTGGCCGTCTTTGTCCATAAGGACTGCCCACTGGACGAGATCTCGATCAACCAGCTCACCGAGGTCTTCTCTGTCAAGGGCCGCGACATGACCTGGGGCGACCTGGGCGTGAACGATCCCGCGTGGAAGAGCCGGCCCGTCAGCATGTACGGGCGCAACTCCGCCTCGGGCACCTACGGGTTCTTCAAGTCCGTCGCGCTGCAGGGCAATGATTTCAAAGCCACGGTCAAGGAGCAGCCCGGTTCGTCCGCGGTGGTCCAGGGCGTGGCGACCGACAAGTTCGCGATGGGTTACTCGGGCGTGGGCTACGCCACGGCCGACGTCAAGATGCTGAACGTCTCGCTCGACGGCGACGAGGCGTTCGGCCCCGAGGCCGAGTACGCCAACTCCGGCGAGTACCCCCTCGCACGCTTCCTGTATGTCTACATCAACGCCGACCCGATCAAGGGTCTGGACCCCCTGCGGGCCGAGTTCGTCAAGCTGATTTTCAGCAAGCAGGGCCAGGAGGTCGTGCTCAAGGACGGCTACTTCCCGATCTCCGCCAGCGTCGCCCGCGACGATCTGATGGCCTGCGGCATCAAGCCGACCTTCTGATCCGACCGCCCGCACGCTGCGGGAACAGCCAGCAACGGCTATCCTCGGGGCGTCCGCCGACGCGGTCGCCCCGATTTCCTCTCCGCTCCCCGGCCCAAACCCGCAGGACCGCACCGCGATGGATCAGCCGGCCCGACAATCGCCCCGGAAGGTCAGCCGCCGGGTCCACGCGACTGACCGGATCGCCGAGCTGGTGATCAGCACCGGCGGGTTCGTCGTGCTCGTGGCGGTGCTGGGGATCTGCTTCTACCTCGCGTACGTCGTCGTGCCGCTGTTCTCTCGGGGGACGGTGGGGGAGCGGACCGAGGTTGCCGCATCGGTCGCGCCCGGCCAACTGGTGCTCGATCCGTACCAGAAGGGCTTCGGCGTCATCGCGGCTGATGGCACGGTCAGGCTCTATCTGACCTCGGACGGCACCATGGTCGGGCAGCCGCAGGACTTGGGCGCGCACTCCCCCGTCGCGGCGGTCTCGCTGGCCCGCAACGGCGACCTGGCGGCGACCGGGCACGCCGACGGCACGGTCCGGCTCGGCGCGATCGTTTTCCGATCCGAGACGGTGGTCGCCGACGCCGACCGACCGGTCGGATCGGTCCGCGTGGAAGACGGTGGGATCTCGGAGGTCACCGAATCCGGGCGGGCCCGCCGGTCGGTGCTCGAAGTGGAACTGGGCGACCCGGTGGAACTGTCCGCGGGGTCCGGGGGGGTTGCCCGGATCGACTACAGCGTGGACCCGACGGGTCGCAACGTGCTGCTGGCCATCCGGGACGACGGGACCGTGCTCGTGAACACCGTCCGGACCATCCGGCCGCTCGGCGGCGGCAGCCCGATTACGCGTCTGCGCTCGACGGACTTCGCGATCGATCCGGAAACCATGCCGCGTTGGGCGTTCGTGACCGCGGACGGGTCGAGCGTGCTCCTGCTGCGGGAAACGGGGGACCTGACCCGGTACCAGCGGAGCGAGGGCTCGTTCGTTCGCGCCGAGACGATTGGCGGCACGCCCGAGGGGGCCCGCGTGACCGCCGCGACCATGCTCCTCGGCGGGCAGACGCTGTTGATCGGGGACGAGCGTGGCATGCTCCGCGCGTGGCACGTCGCGGGGTTCGAGGCGGGCGGTGCGGACGCCGAGGACAACCGACGCCTGGTGATGTCCCACGCGTTCCAGGCCACCGACGGGCCGGTGATCGACATTGCTCCCAGCCTGCGCGACAGGTCGGTGGTCGTGCTGGGCGCGGGCGGCGACCTGCGGGTACGGCACATCACTTCGGAAAAGGTCGTTGCCGCGTTCCAGACCGAGGTGCCCGAAGCGACCATCGCCCGAATGCAGCCCAAGAACGATGGCCTGATGGTTCTGGGCATGTCGGGCGATTACATGGTGCGCCCGCTCGACCCAGGGTACCCGGAGTTTTCGTTCAAGGCTCTTTTCGGTAGGGTGCATTACGAGGGGCAGTCCGAGCCGTCGTTCGTCTACCAGTCCTCGTCGGGCGACGATTCGTCGGAGACCAAACTGAGCGTGGTGCCGCTGATCTTCGGATCGCTCAAGGCCACGGTCTTCGCGATGTTCTTTGCGGTGCCGATGGGCGTGCTCTCGGCGATATACACCAGCGAGTTTCTCAGCCACCGTGTGCGGCGGGTGGTCAAGCCGGGTGTTGAGATCATGGCGTCGCTGCCCTCGGTCGTGCTCGGGTTCGTCGCCGCGATCGTGGTCGCCCCGTTCGTCCGGGCCTGGCTTCCGTCGGTGCTGATCGGTCTGGCCACGGTGCCCGTGGCCGTGCTCGCGGCCGCGCACCTCTGGCAAATGGTCCCGCTGCGGATCCGGGAGCGCATGCGGTCCGGCCAGCATCTGGCGATGGTGCTCGCCGCGTGCGGCATCGGGGTTTCGCTCGCGGTGGCGATGGGGCCCTGGTTCGAACGCCTGCTCTTTGCCGCGCCCGGCGGCGGGGCGGCGAACGTCGACATGCGCCGGTGGCTCGCCGGCGAGTACGGGCAGGGTTGGCCGGGCTGGTTCGTGGTGCTGCTCGGCCCGGTGGCGGTCGTGACCGCCATGCTCCAGTCGATGCTGTTCGGGCGTCGCACCGACGCGCTGCTGTCGCGTCGGTCCGCGGCGTGGGGCGCCGGATTCGTGCTTGCGCGATTCTTGGTGATGCTGGGCGGGATCGCGGCGATCTCGCTCGGGGGAGCTTGGATCCTGCAGACGCTCGGCTTTGACCCGCGAGACTCAATCTTCGGCCCGTTCTCGCCCCGCAACACGCTGGTCGTGGCCATCATCATGGGCTTCGCCGTGATCCCCATCATCTACACGATCTCCGAGGATTCACTCCGCGCGGTGCCGGACTCGCTGCGGGCCGCGTCGCTGGGGGCGGGCGCGACCCCGTGGCAGACGGCCATGCGGATCGTGCTGCCGGTCGCCGGTTCGGGCATCTTCTCGGCCTGCATGATCGGCTTCGGACGCGCCGCGGGTGAGACCATGATCGTCCTGATGGCCACCGGCAACACGCCCGAGATGAGTTGGAACATCTTCGGCGGCTTCCGCACGCTCTCGGCGAACATCGCGGTCGAGCTGCCGGAAGCGCCCAAGGGCGGCACCCATTACCGCGTACTCTTCCTCTGCGGGCTGGTGCTCTTCATCATGACCTTCGTGATCAACACGCTGGCGGAGATCGTCCGCCAGGTGGTTCGGGCAAGGACGGCCGGTCTATGAGCGTCATCGGCACCCAGCAAAGGCCCGCCTCACCGGGCGCTCCCGTGGTCCACGATCGGCGGTCCACGCCGCTCAGCGCCCGCGGCGAGCCGATGATCTGGCTTACGGGCGGGGCGCTGGTGGTCTGCCTGCTCATGATCATCGGGCTGATCGGCATGATCGTGGTGCAGGGCCTGACGACGTTCTGGCCCCGCCCCATCGAGCGTGTGACGCTCAACTCCGGCGAGGTGTTTCTGGGTGTGCCGACCTCCGAACAGGCCGACCCGCCGCAGACCCTCTACCGGACCGGCAACCGCGACATCGGGCAAGACCCGTTCCGCTGGGTCGCCCGGTCTGATATCGCAAGCGTGGAACGCCCCGCCGAGGCCGTGATGGTCGAGCGAGAGGCGTGGAGCGTGTGGCTGGGCGTGCCCGAGCGTGCGCTGGATATCCAGGACGGCCAGCAACGCGTGCTGGCCGAGGGGCCGGCGGAGGTCATGTCCTTCTACCGATCCGAGCACGCCGGGGCCAGGGATCTCCGCATGGAGATCGAGCACCTCAAAAGGCATGAACTGGGCGCGATCAACGAGCGCATGGAGCGTGACCGGCTCCGCGTCCGCAAGGCCGAGTTGAGCGTCAGCCGCGGGACGTCCGACCGGGCGAAGCTCGGCTGGCCGGCGTTCGTCGGGGCGCTCGCAGGCGCGGTTGCGCTGGCGGGTTTGGCGATCTTTGTCGGCCGGCGCAGCTCGTCGATCCCGGGCTCTGACCGGCTGACCCGGCTGGCCCGAACCGCCGGCCTCGCGCTCGCCGCGACGGGGCTGCTCGCCGTCCTGATCCATGCACCATGGATCGGATCGGTTACCTCCGAGGACGACGTGGCGGCGATGCGGGATCGGGCCGCCGCGGCCGAGGCGACCCTGCAGGACGAGTACGACACCCTGCTCGGTCGGATCCGCGAACTCGAAGCCGTCGACGCGCGGACCCGGCTGGTCATCGTCGAGCCGACCGGCGGGCGGTTCGCACCGGTCCGGCAGATCGAGCCGGAGAGTCCCCTGCAGCTCTCCCAGATCGTCCGGATCGTCGACGCCAACAGCATGGGGGTGGGGGATAAGTTCGGCGTGTTCTTGGCCCGGTGGTGGGAGTACCTGAGCACCGCTCCGCGCGAGGCGAACACCGAGGGCGGCGTGTTCCCCGTGATCGTGGGCACCGTCATGCTCACGCTGCTGCTCACGGTGACCGTCACCCCGTTGGGCGTCATCGCCGCGTTGTACCTGCGCGAGTACGCGACCCAGGGCGTGTTCACCAGCATCATCCGCATCGCGGTCAACAACCTGGCCGGCGTGCCGAGCATCGTGTACGGCGTGTTCGGGCTGGGGTTCTTCTGCTATACCGTCGGCCGGTACGTCGACGCCGGGCCGGCGCCCGACGTCCGGCTGCCCCCGCCGGCGTGGTGGGGCGGCGTGGGCATCGGCCTGGTCGCCCTGCTCGGCGCCACCGCGTGCGGCCTGTGGTCCAGGCCGACGCCGGGCAGTGTGGCGACACGGTTCCAGATCAACCTCAAACGGGCGAGCTGGCTGCTCTGGACGGTTGCGATCTCCACGGCCGCGGTGCTCGTGGTCCGCACGCCGTACTTCTCCGGGTTCTTCGAGGCCCGATCGGCCGAGGGCTCACCAACCTTCGGATCTCGGGGGATGCTCTGGGCGTCTCTGACCCTGGCCCTGCTGACGCTCCCTGTGGTGATCGTCTCGACGGAGGAGGCCATCGCGGCCGTGCCCAACTCCATGCGGGAGGGCAGCTACGGCTGCGGCGCGAGCAAGTGGCAGACCCTGCGTCGGATCGTTCTCCCCGGGGCGTTGCCCGGGATCCTGACCGGGGCGATCCTGGCGATGGCCCGCGGCGCGGGGGAGGTGGCCCCCCTGATGCTCGTGGGAGCCGTCAAGCTCAACGAGGACCTGCCGGTGTCCACGGACGCCCCCTTCCTGCACCTCGAACGCAGTTTCATGCACTTGGGCTTCCATATCTATGACCTCGGGTTCCAGAGCCCGGATTCCCAGGCCGCCCGTCCGCTTGTGTGGACCACCACCCTGCTCCTGCTGGCCATCGTGCTGTCTCTCAACCTCATCGCCATCATCATCCGCGCCAAACTCCGGGCGCGGCTGAGCGGCCCAACGGTGTGAACGATGCCCTACGCTGGTACTGAAATGAGCGAGCAACCCACCCGTGGCATCCGGCACGTGGCCTTCAACGCCGAGCCGGAGCGGACGCAGCAGGTCGAGTACCGCGTGATCGAGGCGATCCGGCGCGGTGAGTCCGTCGATCCGGCCGTCCATCCCGACCTGGTCTCCTGCGACGCGGTGATCGACATCGACGCCTTCAACCTCTGGTACGGCCAGTCCAAGGCGATCTACGACATCAGCATGAAGATCCCCCGCGGGGAAGTGACGGCCTTGATCGGCCCGTCCGGCTGCGGCAAGTCCACGCTGCTCCGCTCCATCAACCGAATGAACGACCTGATCGGTGGCGTCCGGGTCGAGGGTCGCATGCGCCTCAACGGCTCCCCGATCTACGCCCCCGATGTGGACGTGATCGGGCTCCGCAAGCGCCTTGGGATGGTCTTCCAGAAGCCCAACCCCTTCCCGATGTCCATCTTCGAGAACGTGGTCTACCCCCTGCGGATTGACGGCGAGAACCGGCGCAAGGTGCTCGAAGAGGCCTGCGAACGGTCCCTCAGGGCGGCGGCCATCTGGGACGAGGTCAAGGACCGGCTCAAGCAGTCGGCCCTGGGCCTCTCGGGCGGTCAGCAGCAGCGGCTCTGCATCGCCCGGGCCATCGTCGCCGACCCCGAGGTGCTCCTCCTCGACGAGCCCTGCTCGGCCCTTGACCCCATCGCGACCCTCCGGATCGAGGAACTGATCACCCAGATCGCCGAGCGGTACACGGTCCTGATCGTGACGCACAACATGCAGCAGGCGGCCCGGGTGAGCAGGTACACCGCCTTCATGTACCTCGGACGCCTGGTCGAGTACGGGCCGACCGCCGACATCTTCCAGTCCCCGGTTCTCCCGGAAACCGAGCAGTACGTCACCGGGCGGTTCGGCTGACGCGCCTAGAGCCCGCCAACGCCACGGGCCGAAGGGCTTCGGTAGACCGATCGGTCTGGCGATCGACCCCGGATCGGCCAGAAATGCACCCGATTCCGAGTATTGCCGCCCCGGCGGGGCTGTTTCGGTGGAGTTGGGCTGCCAAAGACCGATACCGATGTCTAGAGTTTGCCCACGGGCGCAGTGCCCGACTTTTTGTGTGACGAATCCCCGGCCCGGGCGTGCCAAACCGCCCGGACCGAGGGTCGGCTGGGGAGTGCCATGAGCGCCGCGCCTCGACCCGTTGTGCCCGCAGTCAACCAGTGGAGTGCCGAGTACCTCGAAGAGCAGTACAAGCTGTTCGAGCGTGATCCGAGCGCCCTGCCGGCCGAACTCCGGGCCTTCTTTCAGGGCTTCCAACTCGCCCAGGCCGGGGATCTCCGGCTTTTCGGCCGCAACGGGGCCGTAAAGGCGTCGCAGGCCCCCGCCCCGTCCGGGGGGCGCCAGGCCGATCCGGGCTCGGGAACCCCTCGGATCACCCCGACGGTGGGCCGACCCGCCGGGCGTGCCTCCCCTTTCGAGGCGGTCGTGGACGACCTGATCGGGGCGTACCGAGACCAGGGCCACCTGTGCGCCAAGATCGACCCCTTCGGCCGCGAGCGGCCCCGTCCGGAAGCGCTCAACCTCGATTACCACAACGTCTCCGAGCGTGAACTGGCTCGGGTCGTCGACGGGACGGGCATGGGGCTCGGAGAGTCGGTCAGCGTCCGTGAGCTGGTCGAGCACCTCGAGTCGATGTACTGCGGGACGATCGGCGTCGAGTTCATGCACGTCTCCGACCTTGCCCAGCGTTCGTGGCTGATCGAGCGGTACGAGACCGCGGGCGGGCGCGTCGGCCTGAGCCCCCGCGACCGGGTGGAGATCCTTGAGCACCTGACCAAGTCCGAGACCTTCGAGCGGTTCCTCCAGAAG
Organism: uncultured Phycisphaerales bacterium; assembly: GCA_963975575.1. Taxonomy (GTDB): domain Bacteria; phylum Planctomycetota; class Phycisphaerae; order Phycisphaerales; family UBA1924; genus UBA6054. The sequence goes on from CAXBHL010000001.1 coordinate 1,410,483, forward strand.
CGCTACCCCGGCGACAAGCGGTTCAGCCTCGAGGGCGCCGAGTCGCTGATACCTCTGCTCCAGCGGGTGATCGTCGCCGCGTCGAACCTTGGCACCGAGGAGCTGGTCCTGGGCATGGCCCACCGAGGGCGTCTGAACGTGCTCAACAACGTCCTGGGCAAGACCTACGAGCAGATATTCACCGAGTTCGAGGAGAACTGGACCGAGGGCTTCGCCGATGGTTCCGGTGACGTGAAGTACCACCGCGGCTACTCGGGAACCCGCCGGCTCGAGGACGGGCGGATGGTCCACCTCGCGCTGGCGAGCAACCCCTCGCACCTGGAGGCGGTCAACGGCATCGTTCAGGGGCGTTGCCGCGCCAAGCAGCGTCTTCGGGGCGACAAGCAGCGCACCCGCGTGATCCCGGTTCTGATCCACGGCGACGCGGCCGTGGCCGGCCAGGGCGTCGTGCAGGAGGTCCTCAACTACTCGCAGCTCGAGGGCTACACCACGGGCGGCACGATCCACGTCGTGGTCAACAACCAGATCGGGTTCACCACCCTGCCCGAGGACGCCCGTTCGAGTCGGTACTGCACGGACATCGGCAAGTCCATCGACGCCCCGATCTTCCACGTCAACGGCGAGGATCCCGAGGCGGTCGTCGCGGTCGCCCAGATGGCCGCCGAGTTCCGCCAGAAGTTCAAGCGGGACGTGTTCATCGACCTGGTGTGCTACCGCAAGTACGGGCACAACGAGCAGGATGAGGCCAGCTTCACCCAGCCGCTGATGGCCGCGACGATCAAGAACAAGCCCTCGGTGCTCGACGTTTACACCGACAGGCTGCAGAACGACGGGACGATCAACGAGGCCGACCGGCTCGCGATCCAGAGCCGGCTGGACGAGGCGTTGGAGAAGGCCCAGCAGGCAGCCAGAAACCAGCCCAACGATCCGACGATCGACCCCGGCAGCGCCCGGTGGTCCGGACAGACCCACTCGTTCACCTTCGATCCCGGCGAGACGGCCGTGTCGATCGACGCCATCCGCGAGGTGGCATCGGCGGTCGGTCGGGTGCCCGAGGGCTTCCGGCTCAACCCCAAGCTCAAGAAGCTCTTCAAGGACCGATCGGAGCTGGCCGAGGCGGAGATGATCAGCTACGCCGACGCCGAGCAGCTCGCGTTCGGCACCCTGCTGGTGGAAGGCCACTCGATCCGGCTGAGCGGCCAGGATTGCCGGCGCGGCACGTTCAGCCACCGCCACGCCGTCGTCCGTGACTTCGAAACCGCTGAGCCCTACACCCCGCTGAACAACATCCGCGAGGTGGGGGACGAGGGCACAGATCGGGTCCCCGGTTCCGAGGGCGCCGACGGCAAGCCGCGGCAGGCCCGATTCTGCGTGTACGACTCGCCCCTGTCCGAGTACGGCGTGATGGCCTTCGACTACGGGTACTCGCTGGGCGACCCGAACATGCTCGTGTGCTGGGAGGCCCAGTTCGGCGACTTCGTCAACGGGGCGCAGGTGATCATCGACCAGTTCGTCGCGTCAGCGGAGACGAAATGGGAACGCTGGTCCGGTCTGGTCCTGCTGCTTCCACACGGCTACGAGGGCGCGGGCCCCGAGCACTCGTCGGCCCGCATGGAACGGTTCCTCAAGCTCTGCGGCAACGACAACATGCAGGTGGTCTACCCGACCACGGGGGCCCAGTGCTTCCACATGTTCCGGCGTCAGCTCAAGCGGAACTTCCGCAAGCCTCTGATCGTCATGACCCCCAAGAGCATGCTCCGCGTCCCGACGAGCCCGATCTCGGACCTGACGGGCGGGCGGTTCCTGGAGTTCATCGACGATCCCAAGTTCGCCGGCAAGGCCAAGGACGCGGTCAAGCGGGTGATCGTGTGCTGCGGCAAGGTCTACTACGACCTGGACGAGCGTCGCAACGCGCTGGGCCGGGACGACGTCGCGATCGTGCGGATGGAACAGATCTACCCGTTCCACGCCGAGATGATCCGCGACCTGCTCGCCTCGTACCCCGATGACGCGGAACTGGTGTATGTGCAGGAAGAGCCGTACAACGCGGCGGCGTACCTGTTCTTCGCCGACCGTGTCATGTCCCTGCTGGGGCGGGAGCGCCCGCACTTCATCGGCCGGCCCAGTTCCGGGTCACCCGCGACCGGATCGAAGAACCAGCACAAGTACGAGCAGGAAAACATCATCAGCAAGGCGATCGGGCCCAAGCCCGAGGAGAAGCCCGAGCAGCGGCAGGTCGCCGCGGCCGGCGCGTAAGGAAGCGAAGGCGGACCCATGGCCACCCAGATCGTCATCCCCAATGTCGGCGAATCGGTCACCTCAGGCGTGATCGCAGCCTGGTCGGTCAAGGACGGCGCGTACGTCGAGCGCGACCAGACCGTGCTCGAACTCGAGACCGACAAGGTCACGATGGAGGTGCCCGCGCCCGCGGCCGGCATCGTCAAGCACGCGGCCTCCGAGGGCGACGAGGTCGAAGTCGGCGCCGTCGTCGGCGAGATCGACGAGTCGGCCGAGAAGCCTGCCAACGCAACCGGCGCGGCGTCCAAGGCCGAGGGCGGTTCGGCGACGGCGACCGCCGCCCCGCCGCAGACCAAGTCGGACACCAAGCCCGAAGCCAAACCTGAGTCCAAGCCGGAACCCAAGGCGGAGCCGAAGCCGGAACCATCGAAGCAGCAGGCGCCGGCGGGTTCTCAAGCGACCGGCGGCGAGCACAAGGCCACACCCCTCGCGCGCAAACTCGCCGAGGACAAGGGGGTCAGCCTCGGCTCGATCTCCGGCACCGGCGCCGGCGGGCGGATCCGCGAGCAGGACGTGCTCGCGTTCATCCAGACCCACCAGAACGGATCGGCCCCGGCGGCCTCCGCCCCTTCCAAGGCCGACAAGTCCGGCGGCGGCAACCGCGCCACCCGGCTCGAGAAGATGACCCCCCTCCGCCAGCGGATCGCCTCCCGCCTGGTCGAGGCCCAGCAGACCGCCGCGATGCTGACCACCTTCAACGAGGTGGACATGGGCGCGGTGATGGACCTGCGAAAGCAGCACAAGGAAGCCTTCGCGGACAAGCACGGCATCGGCCTCGGGTTCATGTCGTTCTTCGTCAAGGCCTGCGCGCAGGCGCTCCAGAAGTTCCCGCTGATCAACGCGTACATCGCCGAGGGCGAGGACGGCAAGCCCGCCATCGAGCACCACGACTACCAGGACATCGCCATCGCGGTCGCCGGCCCCAAGGGCCTGGTCGTCCCCGTGCTGCGCAACACCGAGGCGATGAGCTTCGCCGAGGTCGAGGCGGGCATCAAGGACTTCGGGACCAGGGCCAAGGACGGCAAACTCGAACTGTCCGAGATGACCGGCGGCACCTTCACCATCACCAACGGCGGCGTGTTCGGCAGCCTGATGTCCACCCCGATCCTCAATCCGCCCCAGTCGGCGATCCTCGGCATGCACGGCATCAAGAAGCGTGCGGTCGAGTTCCCCGAGGGCTCGGGCCAGATCGCCCTGCGACCCATGATGTACCTGGCGCTCAGCTACGACCACCGCATCGTGGACGGGGCCGAGGCGGTGCAGTTCCTGGTGTCGATCAAGAACGCGATCGAGGACCCCGCAAGGCTGATGCTCGACCTGTGAGACGGCTCAGCGGCTGAGATCATCGAGCATGCGCTCGCTCGCGATCCGCAGCATCTCGTACACCTTGTCGAACCCGTCCGGCCCCCCGTAGTACGGGTCCGGCACCTCGCCGGACTTCAGTTCCGGGTGGTAGTCGAGCATCAAGCGCAGCTTCTCCCCCGGCACGCCGTGGTCCAGCAGGTCGCGGTGGTTCTGGCGGTCCATGGGGATCAGCCAGTGGAAGTCTACCGGATCGTGGCGCGGGTCGAACTTGCGGGCGATCGACGGCAACTCGATTCCGTACTTCGCGGCCACCGCGATCGAGCGTGGGTCGGCCCGCTCGCCCGCGTGCCAGCCCCCAGTGCCGCAGGAATCGACCCGGAAACGGTCGAGCACGCCCCGCTCACGTGCCAGATGGATGAAGATCCCCTCGGCCAGCGGGCTGCGGCAGATGTTGCCCAGGCAGACGAACAGCACGCCGGTCTGGTCCTTGGCGTCAGGCATGCTGCGGTTCCAAGGTCGGAGCATCGTGGCGATCCGCGAGGATCGCGTCGAGCGTCTGGAGGATCGGGGCGGCGGCGCCCGGCGTGCTCTTGAGCCCCGCGCGGCCCTTGTGGCTCAGCCGGATCACCCGAACGCCGTGGGCCCGCGCCACCGATTCGAGCACCGCGTTCGCCCCGGTCTTCGACTCGTCCGAGGTGATCACGATGTCGATCGACCCCAGCAGGGCAATCAGCGGGCGTTCGGTGAGCAGCAGCGGGTATCGGGAGGTCAGGCCGCGGATGTGGCGGCGGGCGACGAACGCGTTGCCGGCGATCGAGGGAACGAGCCCGCACACGGGGTACCCGGTCGTGTGGAGCACGCTGAGCAGGAAGGCAAGCCCGCGTGCGTCCGTTGATGCCGGACGGTCATCGAGCGAGGCCAGCGTCAGCATGGAGGCGTCCACGGGCAGGTCGGCCCGCCGATCCGCGCGGGACAGCGAGCCGGCGGGGGCGTGTTCCGCCCAGTCCGCTTCGAGCACCGGCGAGCCACCGCGGCCCTGCCAGACCCGCTCGTCTTCCTCGGTCAGGACCGTGACGCGCGCAAAATGGCGGGCGGGCGCGGGGCAGCGGTCCGGGTCGGTCGAGACGAGGTGCACCTCGTCGGCCATCCTTCGCACCAACGGCGAGAGTTCGTCGGACCAGCAGATGATGCGCTGCACGCCGCCGGCCACACGCCGGAATCCGCGCCGCCCGAGGGCGGGGCGCCCGACCGGCAAGGTCAGGAAACAGTCGGGCGACAGACCGCAGGCCCTGGCGGTTTCGGCCGCGCCGGTCGGTCCGACAACCACCACCCGCCCGCTGGGCACGCGGCCGGCCCGCAGCGATTCGCCCAGCAGCAGCGGGGGCGCCAGGCGTCCGAGGTCGTTGTGGACATGGGTGCCGGTGGTCGGAACCGCGACCACGTGCACCGTCCCGAGATGGGCCGACGAGCCGCTCACCGGCCGCGGATCGCCGATTCGGTGATCTCGTGCTTGTAGAACAGCTGGGCGATCGCCACGCCCGCCTGGTCGGCGAGCTGGGTTTCGATGGCCAGGCGCCCGCGGTCCTGTCCCGCGGCGTTGGGGCGCTGGGGAAGACGCACGTCCACCAGGAATCCGGACTCGGACGCCGGCCAGACGCGCTCACCCGAGGCCACATCGATGATCTTGACGCGGAGAGAGGTGACGGGCAGGAAGGTGCCTTCCTCGGCCGAGATCGAGAAGTTCGTCACAACGGCGTAGATCACGAGGTCCGCGCCCACCCCCTTGCCGAGCTCGGAGATGCTCAACCGCTCGCCGTGGCGTTCTTTGGACGACGCGCTCAGGATCGTCCGCGAATCGATGACGTCGAGCACGACCTTCTTCTCCAGCAGCTTCCGGGAGGCGACGTCGGCCATGGTGTAACGGAGGCGGCGCTGGGCGATCTTGCTGGAGGGGTCGTCGATGAAGATCACGACGCTCTTGGTCTCGTCCAGTTCGACCTGGGGCTCGACGTTGCCCGGGCCGTGGATGGCGTAGGCAACCGGGGCGACGACGTTGCAGCCGGCGAGCAAACCCACGGATAGGCTCGCGAGCGCGGGCAGCACGGCACAGCGGGCGGCTCGTTTGAGTGCGACTCGGATGGGCATCGGGTCCTCCGCGGGTACGTTCGGGCGGGACGAGGGATCGGCGGGCTGGGATCAGTAGGGGATGCTGTTGGGCTCTTCGTGATCGTAGAACAGCCACGAAACGCGGTTGACCAGGCGGTTGGACAACTCGGTCGTCACCGCGGACTCGGGCAGGTCGGTCCGCATGAACCCGCGCGAATCCGGGAAGGTCACGCGGATCGCCTTCTCGTAGGTCGGGTCGTCCGGCAAGCCCGAGTCGGACTCGTACACGGAAACCAGCACCGAGCCGACGCCGTCCCAGATGTACCGGTTGCCCGGCTCGTGGAGGGTGTACTCGATGACCTCGACCACAACGAGACGCTGGACGCCGAGCATCTCGGCGATCTCGCCCCGCGTCATCGCCGGCCACTGCGGGGTGTTGAAGAGCACCGTGAGCAGATCCCCGCTGGGGATCGCGTAGGACGGGTTGGCGTTGAGGATCAGCCGGTCGTTGATCCGCTGGATCAGCCGCGCCGTCAGGCCGGGGTGCTCGCCCTCCATGACGCGGCTGCCGGAAACGACCACCGCGAACGACTTGCCGGCCAGGCCGGTGTACTCGGCGGGGATCTCCGACGTGCCGGTCCGCTGGTACGACTCGGCCATGCCGCCGATGGCGGCCGGGATGATGCAGCCGGGAACGCACAGTGCGGTCAGCCCGAGCAGGAGGCCGATCAGCAGGAGCGATGATCGCGGGGCGGCTCGTGTCATGCGGTCGGACTTCCCTTCTCGTTGGTCCGGGGGGGGGGAGGGGGGCCGGCGCTCAGGCGCCGCCCCAGGTGACGATCTTATAGACCCACGCCGCGATGAGCCCGGCGCCCAGCAGCGTCACCGTGCGCGGCCGGACCAGCCAGCCGGCCATCGGGCCGACGCGGCTGCCCGTCGCCGCTGCATGGACCGCCAGCCAGAAGGCCGTGGCTGTCCCGATCGCCAGCACGGCCCCGGCCGGCTGGGTCAGGAACGAGGCGCCCCATTGCGCCTCGCCGGCGTGCGAGAACGCGGTGGTCATGCCGCAGGTCGGGCACGGCTTGTCGAACCAGATGGCCCATGAACAGGGGGGCAGGCCGATCTGGGTGTGGGTTCCGTGTCCTCGGGTGGAGGGGTTCATCCAAGCGGCGGTGGCCAGGACGCCCAGACAGCCCGCCGCAACGATCCCGCATGCCAGCCGTTCGCCCGGGCCCGACCGCAGCGGGGCGGTCCGCTCGGCTCTGGTCTGGACAGCGGGGTTCATCGTCTTGGGCTCTACGCACGGGCGGGGTTCGGGGATGCGACGGAGCGGCCTCGAATGCGACGCCCGGCCGGGTCAGTCGAACTTGAAGACGCCCTTGCGGTAGCCGTACAGGTAGGCCACCACGGTCGTCAGCAGGAAGAACAGGATCCGCATGAGCCAGATCAGGCTCTGATCGCTCTGCGGGTCCAGATTCGTGAAGGTGGCGGCCCAGGGATACAGGAAGATGACCTCGACGTCGAAGACCAGGAACACCATCGCGATGAGATAGAACCGCACGTTGAACCGCTTGCGGGCGGTTCCCACCGGGGTCATGCCCGATTCGTACGACTCGCCCTTCCGGTCGCCCAGCCGCTTCGGACCGAGCACGAACGACCCCACGATGTTGAGCACCGCGAACCCCACGGCGGCCAGAATCATGAAGAAGATCGGCAGGTACGGTGCGGGGTCGGCGTAGGCGAGGGTGATCATCGGTTCCGGTCTCGATTCGGGGGTGGCCCGGCTCGCCGAGCCGGGATTCCGGGTGTCCTTCCTTGGACGGTGCTGATGATAGCGTCGCCCAGCGGGCCCGGGTGACCAACGCCACCGGTGGTGGGGGGCGAACGCATCGAACCGCCCGGATCACGGTGCCGGACTGCCAGCTTGGCAGCCTGCCCGGGCGGCGGGACCCGGGCAGGCAGGCGGCCGGGTCCCGCGGCTTGCCCGCGGGGCCGGCAGCCCCCGCCGCGGTTTGGCACCGTTGTTGCCTTCTCCTCTGACCACGCGGTCCGTTCGGGCCGGGTGCACGCAAGACGACCGCGGGCGAGGGACGCCCGCTTCCTGGAGAACAGCCCATGGCATCCAAAGAACTCACCTTCGACCTCGAGGCCCGGCAGGCCCTGCTCGCCGGCGTGGAAAAACTCGCTTCAGCCGTCAAGGCCACCCTCGGGCCCCGCGGCCGCAACGCGGTGATCGACAAGTCCTGGGGCGGCCCGACCGTCACCAAGGACGGCGTGACCGTCGCCGAGGAGATCGAACTGACCGACAAGGCCGAGAACATGGGCGCCCGCCTGGTCAAGGAGGCCTCGAGCAAGACCTCCGACGTGGCCGGCGACGGCACCACCACGGCCACCGTGCTGGCCGAGGCCCTGTTCAAGGAAGGCCTGCGTTACATCGCCGCCGGCGTGGACGCCAACGGCCTGGTCCGCGGCATGAAGAAGGGCATCGAACTCGCCACCGCGTCCATCGACGCCATGGCCGTGCCCGTCAACGGCAAGAAGGACATCCAGTCCGTCGCCACCATCTCGGCCAACAACGACCCCGATACCGGCAAGATCATGGCCGACGCCTTCGAGAAGGTTGGCAAGGACGGCGTCATCACCGTCGAAGAGGGCAAGGGCCTCGAGACCGAGGTCACCGTCGTCGAGGGCATGCAGTTCGACCGCGGCTACCTGTCGCCGAACTTCGTCACCGACGTCGACGACATGACCGTCAACTTCGACAAGGCCCTCGTGCTCGTCCACGAGGACAAGATCGACAACATCACCAAGCTGGTGCCCCTGCTCGAGAAAGCCATGGGCGCCAAGAAGCCCCTGCTCATCATCGCCGAGGACATCACCGGCGAGGCCCTGAGCACCCTGGTCATCAACAAGCTCCGCGGCACGCTGCAGGTCGCGGCCGTCAAGGCCCCCGGCTACGGCGACCGGCGCAAGGCCATGCTCCAGGACATCGCCGTCCTCACCGGCGGCACCGCCTTCATGAAGGACCTGGGCACCGAGCTCGACAAGATCGAACTCGCCCAGCTCGGCCTGGCCAAGAAGCTCGAGATCACCGCCGACACCACGACCATCATCGAGGGCGCCGGCGACACCAAGGAGATCCAGGCCCGCATCGAGCAGATCCGGCGCGAGATCGAGACCTCGACCAGCGACTACGACCGTGAGAAGCTCCAGGAGCGCCTCGCCAAGCTCGCCGGCGGCGTCGCCCAGATCAGCGTCGGCGCGGCCTCCGAGGCCGAGCTCAAGGAGAAGAAGGCCCGCGTCGAGGACGCCCTGCACGCCACCCGGGCCGCGGTCGCCGAGGGCATCGTCGCCGGCGGCGGCGTCTCGTTCATCCGGGCCCGCAAGGCCCTGGAGAAGAACAAGGAGTGGGGCGCCGTGTTCGGCAAGGAGACCGAGGTCACCTCGCACGACATCGGCCAGCTCAAGTACGACTTCGCGGCCGGCCTCAACGTGGTCTACAAGGCCCTTGGCGTGCCCACCGCGACCATCGCCGACAACGCCGGTGCCAAAGGCTCCGTCGTTGTCGCCAAGGTGAGCGCCGCCGATAGCGACACCTTCGGCTACAACGCCCTGACCGGCGTCTACGAGGACCTGATCAAGTCCGGCGTGATCACCCCTGCCAAGGTCGACCGCAGCGCCCTGCAGAACGCGGGTTCTGTGGCCGCCATCCTGCTGGCCGCTGACTGCATCATCACCGAGAAGCCCGAGCCCAAGGGCCACGACCATGACCACGCCGGAGCCGGCGGCGGGATGGGTGGCATGGGCGGAATGGGTGGCATGGGCGGCATGCCCGGCATGGGCGGCATGGGCTTCTGATCGGTTCGAACACACACAGCACATCGCACGCGGAACGCGTGATCGGAGAACATACCAATGGCAGTCAAGCCTCTTGAAGACCGCATCCTCGTCAAGCCCATCGAAGCCGCCAAGCAGACGGCGTCGGGCCTGTACCTCCCCGAGTCGAGCACCGAGAAGCCCATTCAGGGCAAGGTCGTGGCCGTCGGCCCCGGCAAGACCCTCGAGAGCGGCACCGTCGCCACCATGTCGATCAAAAAGGGCGACACCGTCGTCTACGGCAAGTACGCCGGCACCGAGGTCGAGATCGAAGGCGTGGACCACCTGATCCTCCGCGAGACCGAAGTCCTCGGCATCGTGGGTTAACCAACGCGGAAGGAAACTTACCAATGGCAAGCAAGCAGATCATGTTCGAGGACAAAGCGCTCCTCGCGATGAAGCGTGGCGTCGACAAACTCGCCGACGCCGTCAAGTGCACCATGGGCCCCGCCGGGCGTCACGTGGTGATCGAGAAGTCCTTCGGCGGCCCCCATGTCACTAAGGACGGCGTCTCGGTCGCCAAGGAGATCGAGCTGCCCGAGCGGTTCGAGTCCATGGGCGCCAAGATGGTCTACCAGGTCGCCAAGAAGACCGCCGACAAGGCCGGCGACGGCACCACCGCCGCCACGGTCCTGGCCCAGGCCATCTTCACCGAGGGCCTGAAGATCGTCGCCTCCGGCGCGAACCCGGTGCACGTCCAGCGGGGCATCAACGCCGCCGCCCAGACCGTTTCCGAGGCCATCGACAAGATGGCCGTGCCCTGCAAGGGCAAGGCGGACTACAAGAAGGTCGCCACCGTCTCGGCCAACCACGACGCCAACGTCGGCGAGCTCATCGCCGAGGCGATCGCCAAGGTCGGCGCCGAGGGCGTGGTCGAGGTCGAGGACGGCAAGTCCAACGAGACCACCCTCGAGTACGTCGAGGGCATGCAGTTCGACAAGGGCTACCTGTCCCCGTACTTCATGACCGACCCCAAGACCGGCGAGGCCCTGATCGAGGACGCCCTGATCCTCATCAACGAGAAGAAGATCGCCAACCTCACCGACCTGCTCCCGCTGCTCAACAAGGTCGCCACATCCGGCAAGCCCTTGCTGATCATCGCCGAGGACGTCGAGAACGAGGCGCTGGCCGCCCTCGTCGTCAACCGCCTCCGCGGCACGCTGAACATCGCGGCCGTCAAGGCCCCGGGCTTCGGCGACCGGCGCAAGGCCATGCTCCAGGACATCGCCGTCCTCACCGGCGGCACCTTCTTCTCCGAGGACCTGGGGCGCAGCCTCGAGTCCATCGAGCTGAAGGAACTGGGCACCGCTAAGAAGATCGTGGTCAACAAGGACTCGACCACCATCATCCAGGGCGGCGGCAAGAAGAAGGACATCGAGGCGCGGGCCACCCAGATCAAGGCCCAGCACGACAAGTCCACCAGCGACTACGACCGCGAGAAGCTGATGGAGCGGCACGCCAAGCTCACCGGCGGCGTGGCCATCATCAGCGTCGGCGGCGCGACCGAGCAGGCCATGAAGGCCACCAAGGACCTCGTCGACGACGCCCTGCACGCCACCCGTGCGGCCGCCAAGGAGGGCTTCGTGCCCGGCGGCGGCGTAGCCCTGCTCCGCTGCATCGACGCCGTCGAGGCCGCCGGCAAGAAGGCCAAGGGCGACGAGAAGTTCGGCTTCGAGATCATGGCCCTGGCCCTGACGGCCCCCGCCTACCAGATCGCGGCCAACGCCGGCTTCGACGGCGATCTGGCCGTCGAGACGGTGCTCGAGGAGACCGGCGCCATGGGCCTCAACGCGGCCACCGGCGAGTATGTCGACCTCGTCAAGGAAGGCATCATCGACCCGGCTTTGGTCGCCAAGAGCGCGGTGGTCAACGCCGCGTCCGTGGCGGGCCTGATGCTGACCACCGATGTCATGCTGACCGAACTGAAGGAAGACACCGAGGCCGTCGCGGGCGCGGTGAGCTGATTGAGATCTATATGCCCCTCATCGGAAACGATGAGGGGTGGTTTGGACAAGGCTGGGGCCTGCATGCTTTACTCGGTCGGCGTCATCTTGCAGAGAGAGCGGATGCCGGACACAGGAGCAATACAGGCTTGGTTCGACGCGAATCACTTTCCGTGCTCCATCGATGATGCGTCTTTTGCAGCTCCTTCGACGGTGATCAGTGGTTCTGTTCTGGGCCAGCGGGTCTTTGCCGATTTGACGGTTGATGCATGTGAGGATGGGAAGGGGCGCTTCGATTTAGTCTTTGATGAGTACTTTCAAGACGGCGATTGTGTAATCTCGTTGCTGGCCACGGCCTCATTGACCCAGCGTTCATTCGCGTTTCTGATCGCCACTTCGATTGCATTGCTTTCCGGCGGCAAGTTGGTCGGCGATGATCAGCCGGAACCCGAAGACCCTTGCTATTTTATTGGGCTGTGTCGTGAGTTCATCGTCCGTGCGAGGTTGCTGATCGCGATGCTCTATCGTCAGGGTGAATGGAAGTTTGTGCGTCTTGATGCAGAATCGATCGCTTTGATGGACGGGGAATCGAAAACTGACCGGAAGAATGCGATCGCTACACTTCTCTGTGATCGGCACATTCTGCCCGACCCACAAATCGTCCCCGGTGTCGACCAAGCAGCGCACAAGCTCTCGGACTCCGGGCTGGAGATTGCGAGCTCGATGTGTTGGCATGATGTTAGCGAGAGATCGCGAAAGCATCGGGAACTGATTGCAGGCAAGGATTGCTGATGCCCACCACCCGCGACTACTACGAGATCCTCGGCCTCGAACGCTCGGCGAGCGCGGACGACATCAAGCGCGCCTACCGCCGCCTGGCGATGAAGCACCACCCGGACCGCAACCCCGACGACAAAGAGGCCGAGATCAAGTTCAAGGAGGCCGCCGAGGCCTACGAGGTGCTCTCCGACGAGTCCAAGAAGAAGATCTACGACCAGTACGGCCACGAGGGCCTCCGCGGGCGCGGCGCCGCCGGGCACGACTTCAGCCGCATGAACGTCGAGGACATCTTCTCGATGTTCAACGACATCTTCGGCGGTGGCGGGTTCGGCGGTGGGGGCCCCCGCCAGCAGAGCCGCGGCCCGGCACGGGGCTACGACCTCGAGACCGAGGTCACGCTGGATCTCAAGGACGTGCTCACCGGCGTCTCACGCGACGTCGAGTTCACGCGGATGGACGTGTGCGACACCTGCTCGGGCAGCGGGGCCAAGCCCGGCACCAAACCGGAGACCTGCGCCACCTGCGCGGGGCAGGGAAAGGTCCAGCAGGCCGGCCTGGGCGGCATGTTTCGCATGGTCACGGCCTGCCCGACCTGCCGCGGGAGGGGCACGGTCGTCAAGGAACGCTGCGGCTCCTGCCACGGCCGCGGGCGCATCGGGCGAAGCCGCAAACTCAGCGTCAAGATCCCTGCCGGCATCCACGACGGCCAGGCCGTCCGCGTGCCGGGCGAGGGCGAGCCCCCCGCCCCGGACCGCTCGCCCACCGGCGAGGGCGTCCGCGGCGACCTGCACGTGGTCGTCCGAGTTCGCAACCACGACCTGTTCCAGCGCGACGGCGACCACCTGCTGATGGAGATGCCCATCTCCTTCACCCAGGCCACGCTGGGCGCCTCCGTCGAAGTTCCCACCCTCGACGGCAAGCGCTCGCTGGAGATCAAGAAGGGCACGCAGTACGGCGACCTGTTCCGCCTGAGCGGAGCCGGCCTGCCCAACCTCCGCAGCGCCACCCGCGGCGACCTGATCGTCGTGGTCAAAATCGAAACCCCCAAGAAACTCAGCGCCAAGCAGGAGCAGCTGCTCCGCGAGTACGCCGCCACCGAAGACAAGCACGTGAACCCCGAGTCCGCGGGGTTCTGGAAGAAGATCACCGACCGTCTCGGCGGCTGACCAACCCGCCCACGCGATCCGGCCGCGCTCCGCCGCCCGGTTCACACGGATACACCACCCATGTCCAGCCACACAGAACACGACGACGCGAACACCCAGCCGGAGACCCCAGAGGTCGATCCGTCCACGCTCCCGACCAAAGATGAGGACGCCGCCGCCCGCTACGAGACCATCCGCCAGATGGCGCTCGCGGGCGAACTCGAGTTCCCGCCCGAGGCCGACGAGATCGTCGGGGCCCTGCTGGACACCATCGCCCAGCGGGACGAGACCCAGTCCCGCCTGCTCCGCGCCGCCGCCGATCACCAGAACTTCCAGCGCCGCGCCTCCATCAACGAGCGTGAGGCCCGCGAGATGGCCACCCGCGGCGTGGTCAGCTCACTCATCCCCCTGATCGACCAGTTCGAGCTGGCCCTCATGCAGGACCCCGCCAAGGTCTCCGGCGAGACGATCACCATGGGCGTGAAGATGATCCGGGACGAGTTCCTCCGCGTGCTCGGGGCCTACGGCGTCGTGCCCATCGCCCCCGAGATCGGCGACGAGTTCAATCCGGGCCCGCACGAGGCAATGATGCAGCAGCCCGCCGAGGGGGTCGAGCCCGGGCACATCTCCTTCGTCATGAGCACCGGATACAAGCTGGGCGACCGGGTCGTCCGCCCCGCCAAGGTCGGCGTGGCGCCCACCCCAGATACCAAGGACGCATAAATGCCCACCTACGAGTACCGTTGCAAGGCCTGCGGCCACGAGTTCGAAGAGTTCCAGTCCATCACCGCGCCGGTCCTCAAGAAGTGCCCGAGCTGCGCCAAGCTCAAGCTCGAGCGACTGATCGGCGTGGGATCGGCCGTCATGTTCAAGGGCGGCGGTTTCTACGAGACCGACTACCGGAGCGAGTCGTACAAGAAGGCCGCCAAGGCCGACTCCGACGCGGCCAAACCGAAGACCGAGTCCTCCGACTCCGGCTCGAAATCGGAAACCAAGCCAGACACCAAGGCCGAGTCCAAGCCGGACAAGAAGCCGGCAGCCAAGGCCGAGCCCCAGACCCAGCCCAAGACCAAGAAGAAGGACGCCTGAGCATGCCCGTCCTGGGGCACGGCATCGATCTGGCCGAGACCGCCCGCATCGGGCAGATGGTCGAAGACCACGCCGATCGGTTCCTCGAACGCTGCTACACCCCCCGGGAACTGGCCGACTCGGGCGACGGCCCGCGCCGCGTCGAACACCTCGCCGCCCGCTTCGCCGCCAAGGAGGCCGCGCTCAAAGCCCTCGGGACCGGATGGGCCCGGGGCATCGGCTGGACCGACGTCGAGGTGGTCCGCACCGAATCGGGCAAGCCCGAACTCCGGGTGACCGGCCGAGCCGCCGAGATCGCCGCCGAGATCGGCATCACCCGCTGGCAGGTCTCGCTGACCCACACGAAGGATCACGCCTTCGCCTCGGTGATCGCGGAGGGCTAGCCTCGTCCCATGCCGCTCCCGACCGTGCTCATGACCGACGTGATCCGCTCCGCCGAGCAGGGCAACGCCCACGGCGGGGCCTATCTGATCGATCTCGAGTCCGGAACCTTCGAGAAGGTGCTCGACTGGAACCGCGTCGAGATCGACTGGGAGGGCCGCGGCATGGGCCGCGGGCTGCGAGGAATCGTGTTCCGGCAGGACGAAATCTGGATCGCCGCCTCCGACGAGTTGTTCGTCTTCGACCGCACCTTCCACATCCTCCGCTCGTACAAGTGCCCCGCCTTGCACCACTGCCACGAGATCTCCAAGGACGACGCCGGGCGCATCTGGCTGACCTCGACCAGCTTCGATTCCCTGCTGCGGTTCGACCCTCAGACCGAGCGGTTCGACGCGGGCCTGTTCGTGGCCCCGGTGAGCCGCACCGTCAACGGCAAACAGGTGTCGATGCTCGCCGCCCGACCATTCGATCCGAACGACGCGAACGCGTTGCCGCCCAAGCAGGACCGCCTCCATATCAATCAGGTCTGGTGGACCCCCGACGGAGTCCTCTTCAGCGGCCTGCGGTTCAAGGCGGTCTGTTCGCTCGACGAGGATCAGGAAGCGATCCGGCCGGTCGCGGTCGTTCCGGAGATGACCCACAACTGCCAGCCCCACCAGGGTCGCATGATCTACAACTCCACCGGCGACGACGCGGTCGTGATCGCCGGCATCAGGGGCAAGGTCATCCGGCGGATGCCCATCCCCAAACCCGATCCGAATACGGTCGAGCACGCGGGCCTGCCCGGTGACTTCGCCCGCGTCGGCTTCGCCCGGGGGCTGTGCGTGGACGAGCCGAGCGGGACGGTGATCGCGGGCCACTCGCCCGGCACCGTCACCGCCTTCGACCTCGCCGGCGGCCGGGTGATCCGGTCCGTCGGTGTCAGCCGGGACGTGCGAAACGCGCCCCACGGACTGGCCGTCTGGCCCTTCTCCCGAGCGGACTGATTTCGGTTACGCTCCCAGCGGAAAGCGAGGGCCCCGACCGTGCTTGCCTGGCGTGCGCTCAGAACCATGCTCCGAAACGCGGGCCGCGTGATGCTCGTCGACGACCGGCGGGAGTACCGCGGGCTCGACCTGCTCGTCATGGCCCTGCACATCGCGGACCTGGTCGACGCGCGGTCCGCGACGCCCCGGGTGGCCGTCATGCTTCCCACCTCCGGTGCGTTCGCCGGGGTGGCCTCCGGCGTGTGGTTCGCGGGCCGCACGCTGGTGCCGCTCAACTACCTCCTCAAGCCGGAAGAACTCCAGTACGTCATCGACGACTGCGGCACCGACCTGCTCTTCGCCTCCCGCCAGCTCTGCGAGCACCTCAACATCAGCCCGAAGGTTCGCAACGTCGTCTGGATCGAGGACATCGACTTCAAGCGCCTGCCGTCGCCGCGCTGGCCCAGGGTCAGCGGTCCGGACGACCTCGCGGTGATCCTCTATACCTCGGGCACGAGCGGCCGGCCCAAGGGCGTGATGCTCTCGCACAACAACCTCTCGGCCAACGTCCGCCAGATGCGGACCGCCGTCCATTTCACCCGCGACGAGATTTTTCTCGGGGTGCTCCCCCAGTTCCACAGCTTCGGGCTGACCGCCCTGACCCACGTGCCGTTCTTCTCCGGGGCCAAGGGCGTCTTCAGCGCCCGATTCACGCCCAAGAAGATCGTCGAGACTTTCCGCCAGCAACGGCCCACCGTGTTCATGGGCATCCCGTCGATGTACAACGCGCTGCTCACCGTCAAGGACGCCACCGCCGACGACTTCCGTTCGCTGCGCATCGCGATCTCCGGCGGCGAGCCCCTGCCGGCCGCGGTCGCGACCAACTTCCGCGAGCGCTTCGGCGTGGAGATCTGCGAGGGCTTCGGGATGACCGAGTGTTCCCCGGTCACCCACGTCCGGTTGCCCGGCGAGGACGCGCCCGGATCGGTGGGGCGCCCGCTGCCAGAGGTCGTCCAGCGGATCGTCGATCCCGACTCCGGCCGCGACCTGCCCCCGGGTCGTGACGGCGAACTGCGACTCTCCGGCCCCAACATCATGCGAGGGTATCTCAACCTGCCGGACCAGACGAAGGCCGCCTTCGACGACCGGGGTTTCCTCCGCACCGGAGACATGGCCCGAGTCGACGGGCGCGGATTTCTCTGGATCACCGGACGCATCAAGGAGATGATCATCGTCGGCGGCGAGAACGTCTTCCCGCGCGAGATCGAGGAGGTGCTCGACGCCCACCCGGACGTCTACGCCGCGGGCGTGGTGGGCGAGTCCGACCCGATGCGGGGAGAGACCCCCGTCGCGTTCGTCGAGGCCGAGGAGGGGAAGACCCCCGATCCCGAGGCCCTGCGGGCCTGGTGCCGCGAGCGCCTGGCCGGATACAAGGTGCCGCGCCGGGTCGTGGTCGTCGACGAGCTGCCGCGCAACCCCACCGGAAAAATCCTTCGACGGGCGCTCTCCGACCGGCTGAAATCGGAACAGGCTTCCGGGACCACGGCCTAAACTCACACCCGTTTTCCCGCAACCATCCAACGCACCGATCGCACGCCGGAGGCCGCCCCGTGGAACTGTACATCGACACCGCAAACCTCGACGAGATCAAGCAGGCCCACGACCTCGGCGTGCTCGACGGCGTGACGACCAACCCCTCGCTAATCGCCAAGGAGGGCATCGACTACGGCCAGCGGCTGGCCGAGATCTGCAAGATCGTCTTGGGCCCGGTCTCTGCCGAAGTGATCGCCCTCGGGGCGGACGCGATGGTCAAGGAAGGCAAGGAGCGGGCCAAGATCGCCGAGAACATCGTCGTCAAGCTGCCCAGCACCGTCGACGGGCTCAAGGCCTGCAAGGCCCTCAGCGACGAGGGCATCCGCACGAACATGACGCTGTGCTTCCAGCCCCTGCAGGCCATGATGGTCGCCAAGGCCGGCGCGTTCCTCGTCTCGCCCTTCATCGGCCGGCTCGACGACATCGGCGAGGACGGCATGGACCTGATCCATCGGACCAAGCAGATCTACGAGAACTACGGCTACAACACGAAGATCCTCGCCGCGTCGATCCGCCACCCCAAGCACATGCTCGAGTGCGCGCTGGCCGGCGCCGACGTCGCCACGGTGCCCCTGGGCGTCATCAAGCAGCTCATGAGCCACCCGCTGACCGACTCGGGCATCGAAAAGTTCCTGGCCGATTACAAGAAGGCGTTCGGCTGAGCCGCGGGCCCGGTCGGGTCTTTAGGGATCGATCTCGAACACGAACTCCACCTCGACCGGCGCGTTGAGCGGCAGCGCCGGCACACCGACGGCGGCCCGTGCGTGCCGACCGGCTTCTCCGAACACCTCAACGAGCAGGTCGCTGGCGCCGTTGGCGATGCTCGGCTGCCCCCCGAATCCCGTGTCCGAGGCCACGAACACGCCCACCTTGACCACCCCCCGGACGCGGTCGATCGACCCCAACGCCTGGTGCAGGCAGGCCAGCGCGTTCACCACGCACCGCCGGGCCATGGCTTTGGCCGCCTCGGGCGTGACCGAACCGGGGACCGTGCCCTCGGCGGGCAGTTTGCCGGACTCGAACGGGAGCTGGCCGCTGACAAACGCCATGTTCCCGCAGACCCGCACCGGGATGTACGACGCCACCGGTTTGGGGGCGTCGGGGAGCGAGATACCGAGGGCCGTAAGACGCTGGGATGGGGACTGCTCGGGCACTCGGACCTCCCGTCTGGAATCGCATGTGAAGTTGGGCAAACCCCGCCGCGCACGGAACCGGTCCGGCTTGTCGCCCGAAAAGGTTCTCGGTACGCTATACTGGTACTTGGAGCATCGGCGGAGGCCATGAGCATATCCGCACTGATTCCGGGGCATTAGCCCCAACCTGATTCCGACCTCTGACCGTTGCCCGACATCCCGACCCTGTGCCCGGCTCGCCGGGCGGTCTGCCGCAGTCCGGTGTTCGGGCTCGGTGTCAACGGTCCATGGGCCCGAAGAGGCCCGAAGTTTCGGAGTCAGTCATGAAGAAGAATCGTGCATTTACCCTCATCGAGTTGCTTGTGGTCATCGCGATCATCGCGCTGCTCATCGGCATCCTCCTCCCCGCCATCGGCAAGGCCAAGCGCACGGCCAACGAGCTGAAGGACGCGACCCAGACGCGTTCGATCGTTCAGGCCATGAACGTCTTCGCGGTCAGCAACGGCGACAACTACCCGCTGCCCAGCCGCCTCGATCGCAACGACAAGACCCTGTCGGGCACCGGCCTGAACAACCCGATCCAGAAGGACAAGACCCGGCACATCGTGTCGATCCTCCTGTTCCAGGGTCTGATCCAGACCGAGATCGCACTGAGCCCCGTCGAGCTCGGCCTGTACGAGCAGTACTCGGATTACGAGGCTGACCGGCCCGACGCCGCCGTCGGCACCAACGACACCGAGAAGGCCCAGGCCCTGTGGGACCCCGGATTCCGCGCCACGCCGCTCGACGGCACCGTGACCAACGGTGTTGAGGGCGCCCCCGCGTCCCAGCCCGGTGCCAACGGCTCCGGCGGTTTCTCCTACGCCCACATGACCCCCTTCCTGCTCCGTCGCAACAACTGGTCCTTCACGACCTCGGCGGTCATCCCGGTCATCTCGACCCGTGGTGCGGCGTACGAGCTTGACGGCAACGGCCAGAGCGGCTCGTGGCAGCTCATCAACTCCGCGACCGCCCAGGCCAACGGCAAGACCCCGCTGGGCATCAACTCGGTCACCCTCGGCATGTTCGGCTCCCGCTCCGACTGGACCGGCAACGTCGCCTTCGCCGACGAGCACACCGAGAAGCCCAACCGTCCCGATCCCCAGACCGTCATCTGGCAGTTCAGCGGTCTGACCAACGAGGGCAAGGCCCAGGCGGACAACCTCTTCGTCAACGAGAGCGACACGCTCCGCACGCCGACCACCCCCCTCACCGAGAAGGTCAACCTGACCACCTCGAGCAACCGCAACGCCTTCATGTGGCAGTACTACAACGTGGAGGTCGCCACCAACGGCAGCAACCTCCAGATCTCGCCGTACTACGACTGATCCCGGCGTGATTCGTCCTTGATTCCCGACAACGCCCACGGATCCCGTGGGCGTTGTTCTTTGCGCGTGCGGCGTACGATTGGCCCGATGGACGAACGCCGCCACAGCCTTCCGGTTCTGAGCACGCCAAATCGATCTGAAGACACGAGCGACCACGGTCGGTTCGAGGGCTTGCGTCCGGCGTTCCGCGGCCAGATCCGCACGGGGCTGCACGACCGCATGCTCTACGCAACGGACGCGTCGATCTACCAGGTCGAACCGACCGCCGTACTGATCCCGGAATCCGTCGACGACGCGGCCCGGGCCATCGCCTGGTGCGGGCGGGAGGGCCTGGCCATGCTCCCCCGCGGCGGCGGGACCAGCCTGGCCGGCCAGGGCGTCAACCGGGCGGCCGTGATCGACCTGAGCCCCAACTGCCACGCCGTCCTGTCCGTCGATGTCGATCGCCGCACCGCCCTTGTCGAACCCGGGCGGACCGTGGACGACCTGAACGACCATCTGCGCCCGACCGGGCTGTTCTTCGCCCCCGACCCCGCGACCGCCCGACACGCGAACATCGGGGGCTGCATCGGCAACAACGCGGCCGGCTCTCACTCGATTCTGTACGGCCGGACGAGCGAGAGCGTGCTCGGGATCGATGCCTGCCTCTGGGACGGTCGCCGGGTCACGCTGGAAGCCGGGGCCGCCTCCCGCGACCCGATCGCCCGAAGCCTGGCCGAGGGGGTGGCCGAGATCGTCCGCCGGCACGAGCGGCTCATCCGCGAGCGATTCCCGAAGACCCTGCGCCGCAGCGCGGGGTACCAGCTTGACGTGATCCTCGCCCAGCTCGAGGCGTCCGGCGGCGATCTGGACGGCGTCGATCTGTCGCAGCTCCTGTGCGGGTCCGAGGGCACGCTCGCGTTCACGCTCGGCGCCCGCCTGCGCCTGCACCCGATCCCCCGGGCCAAGGGGCTGGCGGTGCTCGCGTTCGGCTCGGTCGAGGCCGCCATCGACGCGGTGGTCCCGATCCTCGGCCTGGGCCCGAGCGCCGTCGAGCTGCTCGATGATCTGATCGTGGATCTGGCCCGCCAGAACACCGAGTACCGCAAGTACGTCGAGCTGCTGCCCGGGTCGGGCCCGGCGTCGACGGTCAAGGCTGTGCTGTACGTCGAGTTTTTCTCGGTCAACGGGCTCAAGGAGATCGGCGAGCGTTTCGGGGCGCTCCGCGCCCTGCTGCCCGATGCCGCGATGGAGACCCACACGGACGCCGGTGCGATGGCGAACGCGTGGAAGCTCCGCAAGGCGGGCGAGCCCCTGCTGCACGCGATCCCCGGGCGGCGCAAGCCGCTGGGTTTCGTGGAGGACAACGCGGTGCCGCCGGAGCGGCTGGGCGAGTTCGTGCGCGGATTCCGGGCCATCGTCGAGGACGAGGGCACGATCGCTTCGTTCTATGCGCACGCGTCGGTGGGGGTGCTGCACGTCCGTCCGCTGCTGGATCTGGCGGATCCGGCCGACGAGCAACGCATGCACCGCATCGCGCTGCGGACGGCCCACCTGGCGAAGCAACTCGGGGGCGTGATGTCCGGCGAGCACGGCGACGGTCGCGCCCGCGGCCCGTTGCTCGAGGACTACTTCGGGCCCGAGTTGATGGGGGCCTTCCGCGAGGTCAAGGACCTCTTCGACCCGCACGGCCTGCTCAATCCCGGCAACATCGTCTCGCCCGGGCCGCTCGGGTCCATCTCCGTCCACACGCGGGTCCGGCCGGACGACGAGGTGCTCCGCGGCCCGTCGGTGAGGACCGGTTTTCTCTTCGCGGACCAAGGCGGCCTGATGCACGCCGCCGAGATGTGCAACGGGGCGGGCGTGTGCCGCAAGAAGTCGGGCGGCACCATGTGTCCCTCCTACAAGGCGACCCTGGACGAACGCCACGCCACCCGCGGGCGCGGGAACGCGCTGCGCCTGGCGATGACGGGCCAGTCCGTGCCCGGTGGCGACGGCGGGCCCGCCTGGGGCGACCGCGAGACCATGGAAACGCTCGGCCTGTGCCTGTCGTGCAAGGCCTGCAAGACCGAGTGCCCGAGCAACGTGGATATCTCCAGGCTCAAGGCCGAGTACCTTCACCAAACCCACCTCGCCAAGGACCAGGTCCCGCTCCAGTCGCTGATGTTCGGTTCGATCCACCGGCTCAACCGGATCGCGTCGATCGCGCCGGGCGTCACAAACCGGCTCAACCGGGCCGGACCGATCCGCTGGATGATGAACCGCACGCTGGGCATCCATCCCGAGCGTTCGCTGCCGCTCTTCGTTCGGCCTGTGCGCCGGCGCACCCTGACCCGCGCGGGAGCGCCGCGGGTGGTGCTGCTGTCCGACACGTTCACCACGCACAACGAGGCGGGGATCGCCGCGGCCGCGGCACGGGTGCTGGGCGCGTTCGGGTACGAGGTCGAGGTGATCCCGGTGTCCGACCTGGGGCGGGCTTCGATTTCGACCGGTCTGCTCGACACGGCGATCCGCGACGCGGAGCGGACGCTCGACCGGCTCCGCCCGCTGATCGAGGATGAGTCCGTGGTCGCGTTCGTGGTGCCCGAGCCCTCGTGCCTTTCCTCGGTCACCGACGACTGGCTGGACCTGCGGATCGACCGCCCGATCGAGCTCCGCAGATCGCTGGCGGGCCGGGCGATGCTGCCCGAGGCGTTCGTGCACACGTTCTGGGATCGTCACCCGGTCCGGCCGCGCTTCGTTTCGCCCCCGGGCGATCTCATCGTCCACGGCCATTGCCACCAGAAGGCCCTGTGGGGCATCGGGACGACCACGGGTGCGCTCGAACGGATCGCGCCGGGGCGTGTCCGTGCGCTGGATACCGGCTGCTGCGGGATGGCGGGGTCGTTCGGCTTTACCAGCGACCGGTTCGACCTGTCGATGAAGATCGGCGAGGCGGACCTGTTCCCGGCCGTCCGGGCGGCGTCGGATGACGACTGGCTGGTGATGCCGGGCACGTCCTGCCGCCACCAGACGCTCGACGGGACCGGCCGGCACGCGATCCATCCGATCGAGGCGATCGACCGGCTGATGGCCGAACGGGACGGGCCGGCCGCCTGAAAGAGACGCGATGAATCAGACCGGGGTGGGCACCCGCTCGGTGACCTCAACGAGCAGTTCCGCGGCGCGGTCGTGGTCGGACTGGGCACGCGGGTCCGACGGGACGGTGCGGTGGCCGCACACGGGCCCGAGCAGGGTGACGACGTCGTCGGGGACGACGTGGTCGCGCGCCTGCATCCAGGCCCAGGCCCGGCAGGCCTGCGCGAGCGCGAGCGAGCCGCGGGGCGAGATCCCCACCGTGAAGGCGTCGGAGTCGCGGGTCGCCTGCGCGAGCCGGACGATGTAGTTGCGCAGGTCCTTGGAGAGGTGCACGGCGTCGACGGACTCTTGCATCTGGACGATGACCTCGTCGGTCAGGATCCCGTTGAGCGATTCGAGCACGGTGGCGGCGGGTCGGAGGTCCAGCAGGCGGGCCTCGGCCTCCGCCGAGGGATAGCCGAGCGTGATGCGCATCAGGAACCGGTCGAGCTGGTTCTCCGGGAGCGGGTAGGTTCCTTCGAACCCCATGGGGTTCTGGGTGGCGACGACCATAAACGGCTTGTGGAGCGAGTAGTTGCGACCGTCCACGGAGACCGAGCCGTCGCTCATAGCCTCGAGCAGGGCGGACTGGGTCCGGGGCGTGGTCCGGTTGATCTCGTCCGCCAGCAGAATACCGGTGAACAGCGGGCCCTTCTGGAAACGCAGTTCCTTGCCCTCGCGGTCGAAGATCGTCACCCCGATGATGTCGGCGGGGAGCATGTCGGGGGTCAGCTGGACGCGGTTGAACGGGCAGTCGATCGACCGGGCCAGGGCCGAGGCCAGCACGGTTTTGCCCACGCCGGGGACGTCCTCGAGCAGGGCGTGGCCGCGGGCCAGCAGACAGCAGACGAGCTGGTCGATGACGCGGGAATCGCCCAGGTAGACCCGGGCGATCTGGTCGCGGAGCGTTTTGATCGATTCGTTCATGCGTCCCGCGGGGTTCTCGGCCTTTGGAAGGGGTTCGGGCCGGAGTATATCGGTCGCCGGACGCATCGGAGTGCCATTCGTCCCTCGCGGCGGGCGGTTCCGTGTGGTAGGCTCTGAGGCCCATCGTCGGGGGTCTCGCGTTCCATCGTCGGCTATGACAGAGGGCCAAAGCGACATGCCGAACGGCCAGGAATCCGGGCACGAATCGCCCGGGGTGATCGCACGCCAACTCACCGGCGATCTGTGGTGCATCGGGTGCGGGTACAACCTCCGCGGGCTCTCGATCCGCGAGCTGTGCCCGGAATGTGCGATGCCGGTCCGCGCGACGATCCTCGGAGTGATCGACCCGAAGGCCCATGAGTTGACCCCGCTCAAACGGCCGCGGATGGTCGGGCTCGGCCTGATCGCGTGGGCGTCGGGCCTGTGGATCGCGACCATGGCGGTCGCGGTCATGCGTGGGGCCGAGATCCTCCGCGAGATGGCGCAGGTCCGCTGGTGGACCGGCTGGGCGCCGATGCTGGGGGTGCTCGGGCTGATCGTGTCCGGGCTGGGGGCGGCGGCCCTGATCCGTCCGCACCGCCGGGTGGGGCGGCTTGAGGCGGTCCGGGCCGCGCTCGGGGTGGCGGCGTACTTCCCGCTCGCGTTTATCTACTTTTCCATCTATGCGCGGCTCGACAGCACGTCTCCGACGCCGTTCCTGGAACCGGGCCCGCTTGAAGTGGAACGAGCCGCGTTGCGCTTGGGGATGTTCGTCTTCGTGATCCTGCTGGTTTGGGGCCTGCGGGAGCAGGTCCGCGGGTTGGCGCTGCGATCGGTGGTGGTGCGGACCGGGCGGGTGGACCGGCAGTCGATGATGGCGGTCCTGGCCAGTTTCGGTGTGGCGGCGGGCGGGGACGTGCTCCACGTTCTGGCGGGGGTGCTCGGGGGCGGGGCGGCCGGGCTGGTGGCCACGGTCGGGACGGTGCTGCTGGCCGTCGGTTCGGTCCTGGTGCTCGTGGGTGTTTCGAACATCGTGCTCGACGCGCTGCGGCTGTGGCCGGTGATCGTGCGATCCGGGGTGGGCCTGCAGGACGTGCTCGAGGACAACGCCGCGCGGGCCCGTCGGGTCGGGCCGGTCTGACAAGGTCGCCCATCCGACGGGCATCCGGGTGTTTTCCCAACTGAAACCCCGGGCTGGCTTCGCCGTACAATGGGGAAACCCCCGCTGCCCGGGGCAGGAGACGATCTGTATGACCATTCAAGCGATCATCGGCGGTCGGCGTATCGCCGGAACGCTGCTCGCCGGCGCCTCGTTCGTGATTTCCGCGGCCACCCTGCCCGCCTTGGCGGGGTCCGCCCCGTCCGTCGCGGTGATCGAGATCGAGGGGTCGCCCGCGGAGATGCAGACCGGGTTCACGTGGCTGGGCGACGGGGGCCAGACGCTCCTCGGCCTGGTCGAGACGCTCGACACGCTCGCGGTGGATGACGAGTTCTCCGGCGTGCTGCTGCGGCTGAAGGACGCGTCGCTGGGCTATACGCAGGTCGAGGAACTCGGCTCGGCGATCCGTCGCGTGCGAGACGCGGGCAAGCGCGTGGACCTCTTCGCCGAGGGCTACGGGACCACCGAACTGCTGCTGGGCTCCCACGCAGACAAGGTCGTGATCCAGAAGGGCGGCGCGGTGAGCTTCCCGGGCATGTACATGGAAGAGATGTTCCTGGCCGACACCCTGAGCTGGGTCGGCGTTGAGGCGCAGCTGGTTCAGGTGGGCGCGTACAAGGGCGCCAACGAGCAGATGACGCGGAGTTCGCCTTCCCCGGAATGGGATCAGAACATCAGCTCGCTGCTCGACGCGCTGTACGCGAACATGCGGTCGGACCTGACCGAAGGGCGCGGGATGACCGACGCCGAGCTCGATGAGGCGATGAAGGTCGCCTGGATGGCGTCGGGCGAAGAGGCGATCCGGGCCGGATTGATCGACGCCGAGGTCGATCTGCCCAATCTTCCCGATTTCCTGCGCTCCGCGTATGGCGAGAGCGTCAAGTGGGTCAACGACCCCTACGCGGTGCGTCAGGCCAAGGCCGACTTCTCGAACCCCTTCGCGATCTTCAGCCAGATCGGCAAGAGCGCGGAGATCCGCGTCGATCATCCCACCATCGCGGTGCTCCACATCAACGGCACGATCATCGACGGAGACTCGTCTTCGGGCGGCCTCTTCGGCGGGGGGACGTCCGTCGGCTCGCGGACCGTCCGCAACGCCATCGAGCAGATCATGAAGGAGCCGCTGATCAAGGGTGTGGTCGTCCGGGTGGACTCACCCGGGGGCTCGGCGATCGCTTCGGAGGTCATGTGGCAGGGCATCGACCGGCTCAAGGGCGAGAAGCCGGTGTACGTGTCGGTTGGCTCGATGGCCGCGTCCGGCGGATTTTACGTGCTGTCCGCGGGCGACAAGGTGTTCGTCAATCCCTCCTCGATCGTCGGATCGATCGGCGTTGTGGGCGGCAAGTACTCGATGGGCGAGCTCTACGAGAAGGCCAAGATCAAGATCGTCGAGCGATCCCGTGGTCCGATGGCGTCGCTCTTCGGTTCTTCGGAGGCGTGGGGCGAGAACGAGCTCGCGGCGGTCCGGGACCGGATGACCCAGACCTACGACCTCTTCACGTCCCGCGTGGTCGCGGGGCGTCCGGGCATCGATCTGTCCAAGACGGCGGAGGGCCGGCTGTTCGTCGGATCCGACGCGGTGGGACTGAAGATGGCCGACGAGGTCGGCGGGTTGGACGACGCGGTCAACGAGATCGCGTCCACGCTCGACCTCTCCGATTTCGACGTCGTGCACTACCCGGCCCCCCCGAGCTTCGAGGACGTGCTCGAGAACATGCTCGGCGGCATGGTCAACGCCCCGGGTGTCGCCGCCGGACCGGGGTCCGTGGGCGCGGTGCTCAAGGCCGTGCTGGGAGAGTCACGCTACCGGGCGGCTGTTGACTCGCTCAACGGCATCACGCTGCTCCAGACCGAGCCGGTGCTGCTCGTGAATCCCAGCGCGATCATCATCCGCTGAGCTGGTTCACACGCGGCCCGCGCATCTCGCGGTTGGCACAAAGAAACCCGGCCACGCGGCCGGGTTTTTCTTCGGGTGCGATGAGGGCCCGCGGTCAGATTTCGCGGATCTCGGCGGTCTTCTTCGCGACTGCCTCGTCGATCTTGGCCTCGTACTTCTTGAGCAGTTCCTGGATCTCGTCGTGGAGCTGCTTGACCTCGTCCTCGGACACCGGGTTAGTGGCCGACTTGGTCAGGGCGTCCGCGGCCTTGTTGGCGTCGCGACGGGCGTTGCGCATGACGATCTTCTGTTCTTCGCCCACCTTCTTGGCCTGGGCACAGAGCTGGTCGCGGCGCTGGGCCGACATCATGGGGAGCATGATGCGGATGGCCTTGTCCTCGATCATCGGGTTGACGCCGAGCTGCGCCTGCTCGATGCCCTGCTTGATGGTGTGCAGCGCGCTGGGATCGAAGGGCTTGATGAGGATCTGTGTCGGCTCGGGGACGGACACGGCGGCGAGCGACTTGAGGTCGGTCTGCGAGCCGTAATAGTCCACCTTGACGTAGTCGACCATCGCGGTGGTCGCCCGCCCGGCCCGCAGGCCGCGGAGTTCGCTGCCGAGGTACTCGGTCGCCCGGGTCATGGCCTCTTCGGCCTCGAGAAGAATGGTGTCTGGGTCGGTGCTCATGGCTTCGTCTCCATCGATTCCGCGGCGATCGGGCCGCGGGAGACGATCATACGCCGCCGGGCCTCAGTGCCGCAGGGCGTCCCGGGTCACCAGGGTGCCGATGGACTCGCCCTCGATCACCCGGCGGATGTTGCCGGGCTGCTTGAAATCGAACACCAACACGGGGATGTTCTGTTCCTGGCACATGGCCAGGGCGGTCATGTCCATGATCCGCAGGCCCTTCGAGAGGGCCTCGGCGAAGGTCAGGTGCTCGTACCGGGTGGCTGTCGGGTCCTTCTTCGGGTCGGCGGTGTAGACCCCGTCGACCTTCGTCGCCTTGAGCAGCGCATCGCAGTGCAGTTCGGTGGCCCGCAGGGCCGCGCAGGTGTCGGTGGTGAAGAACGGGTTGCCGGTTCCGGCGGCCAGGATCACCACGCGTCCCTTTTCGAGATGCCGGATGGCACGACCCCGGATGAACGGCTCGGCCAGGGCCCGGATGTCCAGGGCGCTGAGGACGCGGGCATCGATGCCGATCTGGACGAGCTTCTCCCGCAGGGCGACGGCGTTCATCACCGTGCCAAGCATGCCCATGTAGTCCGCCGTGGCCTGCTGGATGTCGCCGCTCTTGGCCAGTTCGGCGCCGCGGATGATGTTGCCGCCCCCGACGACCACGGCGACCTGAACCCCGGTGGCGGCCGCGGAGCGGACCTCGCTGGCGATCACGGCCAGCTCCTCGGTGTCGATCCCGAACCCGCCGGGTGCGCAGAAGGCCTCCCCTGAGAGCTTGAGCAGCACACGCTCGGGCCGGGGCAGGCGGGTTGATCCGGGCTTGGCGGCGGGCTGGGTGGCTGAGGGCACGGCAGTTCTCCGGGGACTGGATGGATGACCGCATGACGGGGCCGGCCGGCGTGACGGTAGGTCCGCCGGGCATTCAACACCCGCCCGTCCGGATCGTCAACCGGGCCGAACCGCCGGGGGCCGCGGTGCGAAACGGATCCGTCGGCTGGACGCGGGGTATCGGACCGGCCGATCATCAGGATGAACATGGCCGAAACGATCCAACCAGCAGAGGTCATCGACCCGCGTTCCCGGCGTCGGCGTCTGATCGAGCGGGCCACCCTGTACGGGCTGGCCGGATCGGCCCTGATCCACTTGCTCGTGATCCTGATCGCGGCCCTGGTCACCGTCCGGTTCAACTTCGGCGACGCCGGAGGGGCGGGGGGGGAGGGCGTCGAGTTCGCCGTCCTGGACCAGTCGCAGCTCGCCGAGGAGCACAGCCCGGTCCTCCGCCCTGAGCGTGACCGGGTCGAGATGAGCCTCGCCGAGTCCGAGATCGAGGTCGACCTGCTGGCCGACGCGTTCGAGGACCGGTCCGTGGATGATCTCTCGGAGTCGATTGCGCCCGCGCTCGACCCTGGGGGCGGCTCGCTGACATCCATCGATTCCGAGACTGGCTCGGCCGGCGCCGGCTCTGGAGAGGGCAGCAGCTTCTTCGGGCTCGAGGCCAAGGGACGCAGGTTCGCGTACATCGTCGACATGTCCGGCTCGATGAACCAACGGGTCAACGGCGAGCAGACCCGCTGGGATCTGACCAACAGCGAACTTGTCCGTTCGATCCGTGCGTTGGAGCCGGACGCCGAGTTCCACATTCAGTTGTACTCGTCGGGAAGTCTGTCACTGTTCGGTGTGGCGTCGTGGTCGAAGTCCACGCCGGTGAACAAGCGGCTGACCTCGGACGCGCTTCGTCTGATCTCGCCGACGGGCGGCACCGTCCCCCAGCCCGCCTTCGAGGCGGTTTTCGCGCTCGAGCCTCCTCCGGACGCGATCTACTACATGTCCGACGGTGAAGTGGCCGACCCTGGTTCGTTCACGAACGCGGTCCGGGCCCTCAACGGGCGCAGCCGCACGCCCGTCCACTGCGTGCTGTTCGGCGACGCGGGCGGCGGGGACGCCATGAACCGGGCCGAGAACATGCTCAAGACCATCGCACGCCAGTCGGGCGGCCGCTACGTGAGAATCCGCGAGGGGGCCCCGTGACCGTTTGGACCATGGCGCTGGCCGGCTGGTTGATGATCGGCCCGGTCCTGCTCCGAAATGGCGCGGCCATCGAGCCCGAAAGGGTCGAGGGGTTCGCCGAGCAGGGTGTGAACGTCCGCCCTTCGTTCGATGCGTCGGGCCCGATGGTCCCCGCGCTGGTGCCTTGGCGTGAGGTGCTCGATATCGAGGGCGGCTGGGGGGAGGCTGCCGCGTACCGGTCCGTGGCCGACGCGACGCACCGGGCGGAACTGAGACTGGCCCGGGGCGACGCGACGGGTGCCATCGCCCTGCTCGAGCCGCTGGCGGGCGCGTATCTCGATCGGTCCGGGCCGACTTCCGGCGCGATCGCGTCGGCGCTGGCGGTCTGCCGCCTTCTCCGGTCCGATCGGGCGGGCGCCGCGGGGGCGTGGCTCGCGTGGCGTTCGAACCCCCTCGGCCCGCCGCGTGACTGGATCGATGCCGAGACCGCGCTCGCGCCCATGGCGCCGCCCGTGTTCGCGGAGCGGGACGCCAGGGCGTTTCTCTCCGTCCCCGCGGAGCGGTCGGGCGTCCCCGAGCATGCGGGTGAACTGTCAAAGCTCTACCGGGCGGCCGCCGATGCGATCGTCAACGGCCGGCCCGTCGAACTCGCGGGCCCTGAGACGCGGCTTCGGGCGGATCCCGGCGTGCGACTGGTCTGGGAGATGGTCCGGGCCCGGGCCGACCCGGATGCTTCCGGCCGCCTGGCCGCGCGGGACGCCCTGCGGAGACGGATGCGGACGGCCGGCGCGGCGTGGCAGATCGCCTGGTGCCATCTGGGCATCGGGGCTTCGATGATGGCCGAAGACGACCGTCTTGAGGCCGACGCGGGCGCCGCCGAACTGATCTCGGTGGTGTTGTTCGATCAGGGCACGGCCGCCGGATTGGCGGATCTGGCGGCGGATCTGCTGATCGAGTACTTTGAAACGACCCAGCGGCCGGAGCACGCCGATTCCGTCCGTGCGATGGACCGCGCGGCGATGAGCGGGCTGCTTCCGGGGCGCCGCTCCGAAACAGGCACGCAAACGGAATCCGCCGAACCGGCGCCGGCTGACGCAACCCCCGAGGACCTCCCATGAACCCCAACCTGCTCGCATCGCTCGTGCTCGCCCAGGGTGAGACGAAGCGATCGCTCCTTGATTATGTGACCCGCGGCGGTCCGGTGGGGCTGGTGATCATCGCGATCTCGGTGGCCGCGATCGGGATGATCGTGGCACAGTGGTTGCGCGTGCGTCGCGAGGTCCTGGCCCCGCCCGAGCTGGCGGACGACCTGCGACGCATGCTCGCCGAGGGCGATGTGGACGGCGCGATCGCCCGCTGTTCCGACGCGGACAAGCCGAGCTTCCTCTCGCGTGTGATGGGCCAGTCGCTGACGCGGTCGGCGCGGTCCCCGTTCGGCATGCTCGAGTTGAGGACCACCGTGGAGGAGACCGGCCGCCTCGAGGTGGACCGCCTCTACCGCCTGACCGACGGGATCGGGCTGGTGGCGTCGGTGACTCCCATGCTGGGCCTCCTGGGCACCGTGATCGGCATGGTGGGGGCGTTCGACGCCATCATGCTCGCCGAGGGACCCGCCCGGCCCGACCAGCTCGCCGGCAGCATCTCCCAGGCGTTGATCACCACCGTCCTGGGCCTGATCGTGGCCATCCCCTGCACGGCGGCGTACACGTTTCTCCGCAACCGGATCGACCACCTGACCACCGAGATCGGCGAATCGATCGACACCATGATCGCGCCCCTCGAGGTTTCCAGCGCGGAGACCTCGGCGGCATGAGCCGGGCACGCGGATCATCCAGGCACATGATCGCCGTCGATCTGACGCCCATGATCGACGTGGTGCTGCAGCTGATCATTTTCTTCATGCTCACGTCGAGCTTCGGGGACATGCGCCGCACGGAGATCGACCTGCCCCGCGAACCCGGCGAAGCGTCCGTTGCGAGGCGTGAACCGGCCCTGATCATCGACATCACCGGCGATGGGCGGACGCTGGTCGATTCCCGTGAGGTATCCATCGTCGAGCTCGAACGGCTCGCGCGAACGGGGCAGTCCGCCGCGCGGGAGAACGAGCCGTTCGACGTGCTGATCCGCCCGGACCGCAACGCCCCGGCGCGTGAACTCGACCGCGTTCTTGCCCGGCTGGCGGCGACCGGGCTCGACCGCTGGAAGCTCGGCACGGTCGAGCCAGAAGCCGGGGGCGGGCGATGAGCGCGTTCGGGCCCAAGAAGTCCATGCGCGATCGGCGTCTGGGTGCGCTGCCGCTGATCTCGCTGATCGACGTGGTGTTCCTCCTGCTGGTCTACTTCCTCGTGACCTCGGATTTCTCGCAGCAGGAGCGCCGGCTGCCGAGCGCCGTGCAGACCGAGGGCGGGGGGGTTCGCTCGGTCGAACTCCAGCCGCAGATCGTCGAGATCACGACCGATGACCAGGGCGTCCGGTTTACCATCGGGCAGGTCATGGTCCGTGACAAGGCGTCCCTCGTCTCGGTGCTCGGTCGGCTGCCCCGCGAGCCCGGCGTCGCCGTCCGGGCATCGCCTCAGTCTCCGATCTCGGCCATCGCGACCGCCCTGCAGGCCGCCCGGGACGCAGGGTTCGAGAAACGGAGCTATGTGCCGCGTGGGGAGTAGACGAGCCATCCCGCGATGGGTTCCGGGTTTGCTGGCGCTCGTGCCGATGAACCCGGTGTTCGGCCAGGACTCATCGGTCGAGGACGCGCTGCGCAACGCTGGCATGGTCGACGTGCTCGAGGCCCACCTGCTCGACCAGCTCGAACGGACGGCAGACGAGGCGGATCGTGACGCGTTGATCGATCGCCTGGCGGCCATGTACGCCGAGTCGCTGCGAACCCTGAATGAACAGACACCCCGGCGAGCCGAGGTCGCGGCCCGGGCGAGGCGACTGGCCGATCTCGCCGGTGAACGCCGGGCCGTGGAACTCAGGCTCACGCTGCTCCTGGACGAGTACCTGCCCCTGGAGCGCACGGCCGAGCTCCACGAACTCGCGCTGTTGAACGACGACGACCGGGCCCGGGCGGTCGAAACCCTCGGCGTGCTGCACGTTCGATTCCTGCAGATGGCCCGCGCCGCGGTCGTCGAGGCGGCCGCGGCCGAGCGACGGTACCGATCGTCCGAAGACGAGGCCCTGTACGATCAGGCCCGCGCGGCCTACCGGATCCGCTCGCTGACGAACTACTACGCGGCCTGGTCGGGGCTGACGCTCGCGGTGCTGCAAGAGCGACAGGCCTCCCCCGACGTCGCCCGCGCGTTCGGCTGGCTCCTCGGATCTGCCGGCGAGATGCCCAAGCTGGACGACGTGAGTTCGGGGGCACTCGAGCTCGAGCACGTCGCCCGCTCGGTCGTCGGCGTGGCTCGGGCGAGGGCGCTCTCCGGCGACTGGATCCTCGCGGAGCAATGGCTGCTGCTTGTCATCGAGGCCGATTCCGCCCCCGCCGAGATCCGAACGCAGGCCACCGCCCGGCTGCTCCGTCTGAAGGCGGAGCAGGGCGAATGGGTGCAGGCGGGCGTCCTGTACGACGCCCTCCGCGAACCGGGCGAACCGCTCGCGACACCCGACGCTCGGTATCTCGCCCTGCGGGCGTTGGGGGCTGCCCAGAACCAGTCCCAATCCCGGCAGGATCATCGCGGTGATCCACGCCAGCTCGCCGAACTGGCGCTGGGCGACCTGATCCTTCGGGGCGAGATCGGCCACGTGCTGGATCTGCGGGAACGGTTCGACGCCTCGGGGCTCTTGGGCAGCGGGTTTGTGGGCCTGTACGCCGACGCCCTCGACCAGCTCGATCTGGCCCAGGACGCGGGAACGCCCGGTCTGTTCGGTATCGCCGCGACCCGGCTCGCCGCGGCGGCCGGAGCCGATGACGCCGATCGATTCCCCGTGCAGCGTGACGACGCGCTGCTCAAAGCGGCCTTCTGCGAGATCCGTGCCGGGCAGCCGCGCCGCGCGCTCGAGATCGTCCGCGCGGTGCTCGAAGCCGACCCCGCGCCGGAGACCGCCGAGGAAGCCGCGTGGTTGCTCGTGGTGGGCCTCGACGAGACCGCGGACCCGCGTCTTGCGGACGAGCTCGCGTCCGCGGTCCGGGAGTACATCGCCCGTTACCCGGGCACGGACCGCGCTCACCGGCTGCTCGTCCGCCACGCCGGATCGGACATGCTCGAGCCCGAGGCCGTGGCGGAGGGGCTGCGCGGGATCGGCGACACCGATCCGGTCGTTCTCAGCGCCCGCCGGGTGCTGGCCCAGCTCGTGTACCGCGTGTGGACGGACAGCCGCCGTTCGGACGACGCGGCGCGGGCGGAACTGCTGAACCTGATCGACTGGATCTGGGCCCGCGAGTCGCGGTCCGCGGACCAGACGCAGCCGAGAGATCGCATCGACACCGCCCGGATCGCCCTCGACGCATCGCTGGGAGCAACGCCGCAGGACCTCGAGCGGGCCCGACGGGCGCTGCAGATCGCGCAGGACGCGGTTCGGGGCGATGCCACGCTTGCCCGCTTCGGGGACGAGCTGGCTCTCCGGGAGGTGGAACTGAACACGGCGGAAGGACGGCTTGAGGAAGCCGCGACGGGGGCGGACGCGCTGCGTCGCGCGGCCAACCCCCTGGGCGTGACCGCCGACAGGCTCGTGCTTGCGGCGGTCTTCGAGCGTCTGACGACCGATCCGGACGACCGCGATCTGATGGCGCTGGGGGTTCGCATCGGGTCGCGCCTCAGCGGGGATCTGATCCCCCCCGCGCCGCAGGCCCTCAACCCCGAGGCGAGCCGCGTCATCGATCGCGTCTGGCGTCTCGCGGCCACGATGTCCGAATCGAGCGATGATCCGGAGCTGTCCGGCCTGGCGCTCCGCCTGGCCCGGGTCGTGCTCGATCGCGGGCAGCCCACGGCGCAGGGCCTGCGCGAACTCGCCGGGCTGGCCGCCCGGGCGGGCGATCCCGCCACGGAACTGGCGGCCTGGTCCACGCTGCTGGGGGCGTCTCGCGATTCCGAGCCGGCGTGGTGGGAGGCCCGGTACCAGACGCTGCGCCTGCTGCTTGAGACCGATCCCGACGCGGCCCGCCGCGCGTATGACCAGCACAAGGTGCTCCACCCCCTGCCCGGATTGCTGCCATGGACCAACCTGATCGAGGACCTGTTCAAGGGCTCGGCCGACAACGCGGAATGGAGCCCGCCGTGACGCCGCGCGATGCAACTGCGGGTCCGGTCCCTGCCGATCCGATCGCGGCGGCGTTCCTCGGGCGTCAGGCGGGCGTGGGCGGGCCGTTCGCGCTGCTCGGGGTGACGCACGAACAGCGCAGCCCGACGGACATCCGCGCGGCCGCCGCCAGGCGTATCACGCAGGTCGATCGCCACCCGCTCCGGCTCACGCCGGAAGCGGATGAGATCCGGCTGGCCATCCACGCGGCCGTCGCCCAGTTGTCAGACCCCGCGCTCCACGCCGAACTCGTGCGTCACTGGCCGCCCGGCGAGCCGGAGCAGATCCCGATCGCTTGGCGGTCCCACCTCGACGCGGTCTCAGAAACGCTCGCCCGGCGGGCCCGGCAGATCATCGGGGCGTCCGGCGGGTGGAATCCACGGGCCAAGAAGCGTCTTGCCCACATTGCCCGCCTGCACCGTGTTGCCGCCACCGATCTTCTGCGCGCCGTCCGTCCGGATGGCAAGACCAACAGCAGAGGCCACGGCGCGGGCACCGCCAGAAGGCCCGCGGTCATGCCGGTCATCGCGGGGCCGATCTCCACCGGCCGGTTCTGGTTACTTCTCCACGCGTCGCTGGCTGTGATGCTGGTGTGCATGCTGACCCTGACCGGCCTCGAGTTGTTCGCTCCTCGGGAAGAGCGCGGCCAGCCGCTCGCGTCCCGAACGCCGGTGGAACCGGCCGGCCCCGTGGACTCCGGTCCGCTCGTCCCCGGTCCTCGGTCCAGCATCGAGCACCACGCCGCGCTCGAGCAGGAACTCCGGAACATCCTGCTGATGGCCTCGTCGCGGCCCGATGAGGCCGGATCGCGAGGGGGGCGTGCGGTCGGGACCTTCCTGCAGCGATGGTCGGAGGCCACACCCGAAGCACGCGACCGGATCACCAGGCTGGTGATCGAACTGGCGTCCTGGATCGCCGCCTCCCAGAGTGCCTCGGACGGCCTGCTGGCTCCGATCCGCGGGGCGGTCCGGTCGGGCAATCCGGCCTCCGTCGCATCGGGAGCGGCCCTGGCCGCGATGCTCAGGGACGCCCCGGACCTTCCAAGGCCGTTCCGGGAACGCGCCACGGAGATCGCCTCGCCCTTCGGGATCCCGCTCGCCCAGCGTTTCGACCAGGCGGTCATCGACGCGCTGCGTTCGCAGATCGACACGATCGGACCGGATTCGGTCGCGTCGTGGAGGGCGTGGTCCGACGCGCTGGCCGCGGCCGCCGGCGGATCACCCGCCGCACGCGTCCAGACGCGGCTGCTCGCGCTGGAATCGAACCTGCGTCGAACGGAGGCGCCCACCCAGGGTTGGCGACCCATCGCCAGCGTGCTGGCGACCGGGCTGACCTGGCGGCCGGGCGATCCCGCCCGGGCCTGGATGCTCGAGCAGATGGACGATCCGGCCGTCCGCACCGACCGCCTCGGCGCGCTCACCGACGTGCTGGCGACGGAGGTGTCCGCGCCCGGCATCGACCCGGGGATGGTACTCGCGCCCGACGCGGACGAGTCGGCGCGGCGATCGCTCACGGCCGCGTACCGGGCCGAATGGGTCTCGGTGCCTTCGGGTGACGCGACCGTGCGTGCGGAAGTCATCGCCGCGCTCTCCCGATCTCTTGTTTCGCCCCCGGCCGCCCCGGCGGACCGGCTTGCCCGCCTGATCGAACTCGCCCGCGCGAACGCCGCCGCCGCGTTGCTCTTCACGGGTGATGATGTTGGCGCGGCCGAGCTCCTCGCCCAGCAGACGCCCGGACTCCTCGGCACCGGCCCGGTCGCCCCCGGTCCCCCGCCGACAACCGTCGGAGACGCGTGGGGGATCGAACTGCTCAATGCCAACGCTCCGGACCGGATCCTCGCCCTGTTAAGGCAGGCCCGGAGCGGGCGCCCCGAGCTCTCGACGCTGGCCGCCGAAGCGATAGTCCACCACGCCCTCCTCGGGCCCAACCGGGAGGTCCGCGAGACGGCGCGGGCGATGGTCGTGTCATTCGGCGCCGATGTGCAGTTGCTGCTCGCCGTCGAGCGGGCCGCGATGCGTCGGCCCACCGCGGCCGCGGGCGAGCTCGTGACGGCCATCACCGGCCTCGAACTGCCCGACCGTCGGAACGACGCCTGGCCCGACAGGGTCCGCGCCGCGTTGCTGCCCCGCATCGCGGACAGGGCCGCGGGGAGCGATCCGGACGGCCTGGTTCTGGTTGAACTGACGCTGGCCGAACTGAACGCCCGAAGGAGCGGTCTGAGCACGCACGCGCCCTATCTCCGCAGCCTGCTGGACGAGACCGGGGCGTGGCTGGCACGCAACGATCTTCCGGACTCGGACCCGCTCAGCCCTGTCGCCATCGACGCCCGCCGGAACGCCCTGGGGACCAGCGCGGCGGCGCGGGCCCAGATGGCCGCGGTGCAGCACCGGGCGCTGGTCGAAGCGGTCGCTGGCGTGGCCGTGTCGCACGCGATCCGCCCGAGGCCGGGCGTCGAGCGTCTGCTCGCGCGGATGGCGGGAGAATGGGCCGGGGCGGATACCGTGATCGACCAGCTCATCGTCAGCCACCGGGCCGAGTCCGAGTTGTGGCGATCCATGCTGGAGGCGAACCCGTGAACACCCTCGCTGCCGTGCTGTTCGGGATCAGCTTCTTGTGCGTCTCAGCCGGCGTGTCGCCGCCGATCCCGGACGAGTCCGTGCTGACGGTCTTCGCAACGCCCGACCCCGCCGGCTACTTTGAGGCGGCCGAACGGCTCGCCGGGCACGACGAAACACGCCGGCTCGGCGAAGAGACCTTCGCGATGGTGGTTTTGCTGGCCGCCGAGAACGACCCGGTCCTCGCAGCCGGCGCCTGCGTGGCGCTTGCGTCGCTCAGTTCCGACGCCGCGGCCCGCACCGGGCTGTGGTCGTTGGCCGTCGAACTCGATCCCGCCCGCGCGAACGATCGGCGATGGCTGGTTTCCGAAGCCGAAGGCCTCGCCTCGATCGATGCCCGCGCCTCGCGGGTGCTCGGCATGCTGCGGGACAACAACCCGGAAGCGGTCGACCAGCTCAACGACGACCCCGCGATCCGGACCCGGATCGTGGCCGAGGCGGTCCGTCTCGGCCACGATCCGTCCCGAGTCTCCGCGGTGCTGGCCAAGTGGGAGCGGGACACCAACGATGACCCCTGCGGCGGGCGCCTGACCGTGCGGGTCCGCCAGGGCGGCAGCATCGTGGTCTCTCCGTGCCCGAGCCCGAGTTTCCATCACGGCGCCAGAATCGACGCCGACTGGGCGATGATGATCGGCGTGGAAATGTCGCTGCTCGGTGCGACGCCCGATTCGTGGCCCGCGCAGGCGGCCGTGGGGCTGGACGCCGCCGTGCCGGTCTGGACGGTTGAAGGCGTGGGACGGGCGTACGGCGTAGCGGCCGACCGCCCGCTCCGCCGCTCGGGGCGATGGGCCGCCCCGTGACGCGTAGGATCGGGACCTTCAATCCATCGAACCCGATCCGCAGCCGCGGAAATCGACGAGACCAGACATGAACGACGCCGCCACCGCACCCACCAAGCCCGAGATCACCTTCGACGACTTCGCCAAGATCGACCTGCGGGTCGCCCGGGTGACCCACGCCGAGGCCCATCCCAACGCCGACAAACTCCTCAAGCTGCAGGTCGATGACGGATCCGGAACGCCCCGGCAGATCTGCGCCGGGATCAAGGCCCAGTACACGCCCGAGGAACTGATCGGCAAGCTGATCGTGGTGGTGGCCAACCTCGCACCGCGTCAGTTGCGGGGGGAAGAGTCCCGCGGCATGCTGCTCGCCGCGTCCGACGCCGCCAAGGGCACCGAGGTCCGTTCGGTTGTGGTCATCTCGCCCAGCGCCGATATCGCCCCGGGCGCGGTCGTCTCCTGACGTCCGATCGGGCCCCACGGGCCCGGCCGCGATCAGGGGCTCTGCGGCCGACGCTCGTCACCGGGCCGGTCCGTCGCTCGGTCGGCGGGCCGGTCGGTTGGTCTGTCGGTGGGTCGCGCCCACCGCTGGCTCATGACTGATTGGTACACACGATCGATCTCGGCGTCCCGGCCCTCCAGTTCCGACTTGATCTGATCGTGCAGTTCCGCGATGCGTTTGGTGAGCCGTTCCAGCTCGTGCTCCCGCAGGCGCATGCGTGCGTCGAAGCGTGCCGCGATCGCGTCGCGGACCCCGCGTTCGGCCTCGGCCCGCTGCTCGGCGGGGGCGTCCGTCCCGAGCGATCGCATCCGCTGCGTCGCGTCCACGACCGCGAGACCGGCGCGCAGTTCCTCGAGCTTGAGCCTGCCGAACGCCGGTTCGCGCTCCATGTCCATGGCGACCTCGCGGAGCTGCGGGACCAATCGGTCGAAGAGACGCGCACCGATCTGCTCGTCCGCCCGCTCCACCTGCTCAAGCTGCTCATGCACGCTGGGCAGGTTGTCGCGCAGGAACGACCGCAACCGCGCCCGCGCCTCCGGGGTCAGATCCGCGCCGGGGCGTGCCTCGTCCCGGGGTGTGCCCGGGCGTTCGCGACGGCGATCTGGCTCTCCGGTCTCATCGGGCGTGCGGGTCGCCGGCAGGTCAGGGCCGCGGTTGAACTCACGCCAGCGCATCGAGCGGAGCACCTCGATCGGCGAATCCCCCGCGTCCAGGCGAGCGAGGGCGTCCCGCTGGCGCTCGAGCATCGCCTGGCTCTGTTCGATCGATCGCTCGATCCGTGCGCGCAGCAGCGCCGGGTCCTCGGCCGGCCCCGGCTGCGCGTCCCGCGCCCGTCGCTCGGGCGACCGGTCCTCGGGCTGTGCCGCCCCCAGACCGACGGCGAGGGTCGCCAGAGAAAGCCCCACGAGTACCTTCTTGCGTGCGTTCATCACAGCGCCCCGTTCCCGTTGTTCTCCGGATCGAGCAGACCCTGACTGTCCCACAGATCGCCCGATTCGGCACCCAGCGCATCGGCCCAGAGTTGGATCGACGCGATCTGATTGTCAAGATCATCGCCAGAATCCGAGGCAAGGGCAAGCAGGCCCTCGATCCGCTGCTCGACCATCGCGACGCTGACGACCTCGGGCCCGTTCGCCCCCGGGCCGCTCCGGCCCGGGCTCTGCAGGTACGCGAGCAGCGTGATGCCGCCGATCACGGCGACGCCCGCGGCCGCGCGCACGGCCCCGCCCCGCCACCAGGGCGACGCGCCCCGACCGATCGCGATCGGCTGGGGCGCGTACACACCCGCGACGCCGGCCAGCACCCGGTCTTCGAGGCCCTCGGGCGATCCGGCGGCCTCGGAAGCGCCCAGCGCGTCGAGACGATCCGACAGGGCCATCAGATCGGGGTCGTCGTGCCCGCCGTGGGCGCCGGAGTGGTCAGCATGCTCGTTGGGCTTGTTCATGGCCGGTTCTCCTCTGCCCCGGGCTCGAGCACGGCCCGGAGCTTTCGCAACGCGCGGTGGTGGCGGGCGAGCACGGTCCCCACGGGTTCACCCAGCAGGTCCGCGATGTCCTTGAACCCCATCCGCCCGTGGTGCCTCAGCTCGATCACCTCGCGGTCGGCGTCGTTGAGCGTTTCCAGTGCCGCCCGGAGGGCCCGCGTGTCGGCCGGCTCGGCCGCTTCGTCGTCCCGCCCCGCCATCGATTCGACGATGCCGGGGTCGAGCGGGCTGGCCTGACGCTTGAGCGCCCGCGCCGAATCCCGGACCCGGTTCATCGTTACGCGGAACAGCCACGACTCGAACCGGCCGAGCTCGGTGTACTGCTGGTCCTTGAGTTTGGTGGCGACGGTGACGAACACGGACTGGGTGATCTCCTCGGCCAGATCGGGCCGACGCAGGCGGGACTGGGCCATGGCGTACACACGCCTGGCGTAGAGGCGGACGAGGTCCTCCCACGCGCGTTCCTCGCCCCGGGCCGCCCGGGCGACCAGCGCCGCCAGAGCGTCCACCCGCTCGGGTGGTGTCGGTTCACCGCGGGTCGTCAACGCCGCCTCCATCTCGTAGCCCAACGCAGTGGGGGGTGCTCCATTGCAGCCAACATCGGCCCGACAGCGTCCCGGGCCCGTACACTCCCCGGCACCGGGGCGTCACCCCCAGTGCACCCCCCGGTTCGGCCGGATGGCGAACCCGAAGGCCCCGTCACCGTACCACCCCCTCCCGACCGAGGACGCCCGCTTGGACGAGACCGCCCAACCCACCGACGAAGTCCTCTTCGAGCGGTTCATCGACGGTGATACCGCGGCCTATCGGACCCTCATCGAGCGGTACCACGACGATCTGCTCCGGTTCCTGACCCGGCTGGTGGGGGATCGCGCCGCCGCCGAGGACGTCTTCCAGGAAACCTTTCTCCAGGTTCACCAGTCCGCCCATACCTTCGACGTCACCCGGCGATTTCGCCCGTGGTTGTTCACAATTGCCGCGAACAAAGGCAGGGACTACCTCCGTAAGAAGATCAGACAGCGGACCGTCGAACTCTCGGCCCCGATCGGTGGCCCCGACGGAACCGCCTCGTTTGTGGACCTGATGGAGGTCGATGTGCCCACCCCGGACGCCGCTCTCGACGCCAGCGAACGCGATTCGATGGTCCAGAGCGCGCTGGCCAAGCTCCAGCCCGCCCTGCGGGAGGTGCTGCTGCTGGCCTATTTCCAGCGTCTGAGCTACCAGCAGATCGCCGACGACCTGGGGATCCCGCTGGGCACGGTCAAGTCGAGGATGCACGCCGCGGTCGCTTCGTTTGCGCGATCTTGGCAGGCCGTCACCCGAGAACCCTCGGACCGGTCCGATTGAGCCACGAGCGGCCGGCCACCCAGCCTTCTTGGAGTTTGGAACATGATTGACAACGACCATCCCAACGCACCGCGGCTGACCCCGGCCGACGCGGAGGCGTTGGACCGGCTGATGTCTTCCGACGGACAACCCGTCGAAGGGACCGACCCGCGGCAGGCCCGGCTAGGCAGGCTGCTCTCGCTGCTGGGCACCCCGGTGGCCGGGGAACGCGACCGCCCCGCCCGCATCGCGCTGACCGATGTCCGATCCCGACGCACCGCCGAACGGAACGGCCCGCTGCTGGCCGAGGACGCCGCCGCACTGGACCACTGGATGGAAGGAACCGAAGCCCCCGCGGCGTTGCAGGCCCGAGTGAGCAAGCACGAGGCGCTCGCCTCGCTGGCGACCGGCGGAGCCCCATCGCAGGATGCATCGCGGGCGGAGCTCGTCGAGCGGACGATGTCCGCGGTCCGTCTGGCGGAAACGCAGCGCCAGAGCCGCATGCGGATCGACGATCAGTCCGGGGCCTCCGGATCGCGTTTCCGCTTGGCTGATCTGGTCTCCGTCGCGGCCATGCTGCTGATCGGCGCCTCGGTCGCCATCCCGGCGTTCGAAGCCGCCTCGCGCAGCCGCGAGCGTTCGGCGTGCATGGCCAACATGCAGGCCGCGGCCCGGGCCTTCGGGACCTACGCGGGCGCCAACGCGGACATGCTGCCGATGGCCACCGCCGGATTCGGCGGCTCGTGGATGGACGTGGGCACGCCCAACCGTTCGAACTCGGCCAACCTCTTCACACTGGCCAGAACCGACCACGCCCGCCTCGACGATCTCGCCTGCCCGAGCAATCCCGGCGCCCTCCGGGGCGAGCCCGCGGCCGGTGCCATGGACTGGCGTTCGATCGACGAGCTCTCGTACTCCTACCGCATCATGCCGGACGGTGGCCTGCGGATGACCATCGCCGTGCCCTCCACCACCCGGGTCGTCGTCACGGCGGACCGCTCCCCGGCCACGCTCCGGGTGGCACGCGGCCAGCCCATTGTGCCCGAGGAGAACACCCCGAACCATGACGCCCGGGGTCAGCACGTCCTCCGGCTGGACGGGTCGGCCATGTGGGCGAAATCGCCGGTTGTGGGGGGTGATAACATCTGGCTTCCCCGCCCCATCGAGGCCGTGATCCACGAGGTACGCTCCCGCCTGGGCCTGATCAAGGGCAACGAAATGCCGTCTTCGGAAACAGACGCGTTCGTCGGTCCCTGATCGGCTCGCGATTGCACCCGATCGGGCCGGTTCCGGGCTTGTCAGGGTCGGTCGGCGGGTCTACCCTACTCGGCTCGCCACCAGGCGAACAACGAACCGAAGAACCCGGAGTTGCCGGCCATGTCCAAGAACAAGCCCCACAAGGGCGTGCTGAAGCGCATCCGTGTCTCCAAGACCGGCAAGGTGCGTCACCGCTCCGCCTACCACAAGCACCTTTCGAGCCACAAGTCCGGCAAGCGGCTGCGTCAGCTCCGCCAGGACCCGTACCTGACCTCGGGCGAGGCCAAGCGGCTCGAGAAGCTGTTGTTCCGCCGCCTGCGCGGACGCAACCAGCCGCGCACCGCGCTGCGTCGCAGCCCCTCCCCCGAGCAGCGTCGCGCCGCCCGGGCCGAGGCGAAGGCCGCGTCCTGATCTCACGTTTTCGATGATGCCAGCGGCCCGAGGTGGGCCGCGGGAAGTCCAGCCCCGCCTGCCGGGACCTTCAAGACCGGTCCTCCGGCTCCGTCAGGCAAACTTGGAGATTGACCCATGCCACGCGTTCGTAAGGGTGCGGCCCGCACCCAGGCCCGCCGCAAGCTGCTCCGCAAGGCCCGCGGATATTACGGCTCACGTTCCCGCCACAAGTACAAGGCCAAGGACGCAGTCCGCCGCGCCGGGCTGTTCGCCTACCGCGACCGCCG
The DNA here is from genome assembly GCA_963975575.1 of uncultured Phycisphaerales bacterium. Lineage (GTDB taxonomy): Bacteria > Planctomycetota > Phycisphaerae > Phycisphaerales > UBA1924 > UBA6054. Next base: position 1,454,064 of record CAXBHL010000001.1, read on the forward strand.
CGCCCGCAAGCGTGACATGCGTCGCCTGTGGATCACCCGCATCACCGCGGCCTGCCGCATGCGGGGCACCCGCTACAGCCTGTTCATCAACGGGCTCAAGATGGCCGGCATCAACCTGAACCGCAAGATGCTCAGCCAGATCGCGATCGACGACCCCAAGCTCTTCGATCAGATCTGCGACCAGGCGGTCAGGGCCTCCAAGGCCATGCCCGCCAACGCCTGATCCGAAGCGATCCCGACCGACCCCCGCCAGCGCGGGGGTCGTTTTTTGTCCCGGTCACCCCACGGAGCGGCACGCATGGACTGGTGGGTCGCCAACGTCTGGAACAACCCGAACCAGGGCCCGGTCTGGGTCGTGTCGTGGATTGTCTGGGTGGTCGGATCGATCGTGCTGCACGAACTGGCCCACGGCTGGGCGGCGATCCGGTTCGGCGATCAGACCCCTCGCTGGGCCGGTCACATGACCTGGAACCCGCTGGTCCACATGGGCGGGTACTCGCTGATCGCCCTTGGCGTGTTCGGGCTGGCCTGGGGGGCGATGCCCGTCGATCCTTCCCGGATGCGGGGACGCCACGCAGAAGCGCTCGTGCTGGCGGCCGGCCCGGCGATGAATCTCGTCCTCGCCGTTGTGGCGATCACCGGCTACATCATCTGGGAGCCGCTGGCGAATGGGATGCTGATCTCTTCAGTCGTGGTGGGCGAGCCGCTGGCGTCGAACCTGTCGTCGTTCTTTTTCGTCGGCGCTTTTCTGAACCTGCTGCTGATGATGTTCAACCTCCTGCCGGTGGTACCGCTGGACGGCGGGCGCATCGCCGCGTGCTATATCCGCCCGTACCGCGAGTTTGTGCAGACCGAGCACGGCATGTGGGTCGGCTTCGGGGTGATGATCCTGTTCTTCTGGTTCGCGGGCGGATTCCTCGTTCCCGCCGCGACGGGCGCGATCAATGCCGTCACCGGCGCGGTCTGGACGCTGATGGGCCTGTAATCCGCCCGGCCGGACGCATACCCTCGTGCCGTGAAATACGTTGTCATCATCCCTGACGGGGGCGCCGATCGCCCGATCCCCGAACTCAACGGCCTGACCCCCTTCGAGGCGGCCGACACCCCCAATCTGGACAGCCTCGCCAGACGCGGGCGCGTCGGATCGGCCCGCACCACGCCGCCCGGGTTCACCGCGGGTTCGGACGTGTGCACGATGAACCTGCTCGGTTACGACCCCGCCCGGTACCACACCGGACGGGCACCGCTCGAGGCGGCGTCATTGGGCATCGAGACAACCCCCGAGCAGTGGATCTTCCGCATGAACCTCGTCACCACGGGCCAGGCCGGCACGCGGGAAGACGGGCTCATGATCGACCATTCGTCGGGGAGCATCACCGATTCCGAGGCCGAAGCGCTCTTTGCCGGCCTCGTCGCGCACTGGCGCGAAACCGATCCGGACCTCGCGGCCGATTTCGAGCTGACCCCGGGTGTGAGCTACCGCAGCATCCTGGTGGACCGCTCGGGCTGCTCGTACGCCGGCATGAACTCCTCGCCGGCCCACGAGATCCCCCGGCACGCGTTGGCAGACGAGTTGCCCGCGGGCAACGCGTCGTGCGAACGGTTGATCCGGCTGATGGCGATGGCCCGGGATTACCTGCCCGGCCACGAGATCAACCGCGCCCGGATCGAACAGGGTCTGCGACCGGCCAACGCGGTGTGGATCTGGGGCCAGGGCACCCGGCCCCAGCTGCCGAGTTTCCTGCAGCGGTTCGGCCTCAAGGGCGGCATGATCACCTCGGTGGACCTGCTCAGCGGCATCGCCAACCTGATCGGCTGGGACCTGATCGACTGCCCCGGCCTGACGAGCTACCACGACACGGACTACGCCGCGCAGGGCAGGGCCACGATCGAGGCCCTGGAGCACTTCGACGTGGTGTGCAGCCACGTGGAGAGCCCGGACGAAGCGAGCCATCAAGCCGACTGGGAGACCAAGGTAGCCGCGATCGAGGCGATCGACCGCGAGATCGTCGGCCCGGTCGTTGAGGCGCTGCGCAAGTACGGCGATCCGGAGACCGATCCCGAGAGCGACGGCTGGCGGGTGCTGGTGCTTCCGGACCATTTCACCCTCTGCTCGACCCGCAAGCACGACAACACGCCGGTGCCCTTCCTGATGGCGGGGGCGTGGGTTCGTTCGGTGGTGGAGCGGACGTTCAGCGAACGCCAAGCGGAGGAATCGGACCTGCACATCGAGCCGGGCAGCGACCTGATGGAGTACTTCCTGCGCGCGGGGCTGGCCGCCAAGGCCCGGTAGCGATCAGCGGGCGTCGGGCGCTTGCGCTTCGGCTTGGGCCTCGACGAGCTTTTCTTCCTCTTCTCCCTGGATGTAGGTTTCGCCCTTGTAAGTCTTGGCCCAGATCAGGTAGACGAAGAATGCGGCCATCATCAGGCCGGCGAAGAACCAGTAATAGTTCGCGCCGTCGAGCGGCGTGGTGCCCGTCGCCTCGTCCTTCATGGCCTCCATCGTGATGTTGACGCCCGAGACGTAGAAGTTGCCCAGCGACACGCCCAGGAAGTAGACGCCCATCACGAAGCTCTTCATCCGCGGCGGGCTCTGGGTGTAGGCGAACTCGAGGCAGACGATCGAGACCATGATCTCGGCGCTGGTCAGGATGAGGTAGGCCACGAACTGCCAGCTGATGTTGGGCATCTCCGCCAGGAACGGCGTGAGCTGCTCCTGGGTCCAGCCCATGTTGCGGGCCTGGCGGACCATGTCCGAGAGCCGGTTGGGCATCTCGCCGTCGGCATTCATCGCGGTCCAGAGCTGGGTCATGGCGGCGCTGGACCGGTCCGCGATCCACAGCTCGATGATCGCCGAGAGCGCGAAGGTGGCCGCGGTGAGCACGAAGCCGATGCCGATCTTGCGGAGCGGCGTGAGCGGGTAGATCTTGCTGATCGTCGGATAGATGACGTACGTGAACATTGGGATCAGCACGAGGATGAAGAACGGGTTGACGGCCTGGACCTGCGATTCCAGCCAGGTGAACCCGAGAAAGTTGCGGTCCATGCTCTCGGCCTGGAGCACCCAGGCCGATCCGGTCTGGTCGAAGATCGCCCAGAACACGGGGACGAAGATCAGGAACAGGGGCGAGAGGTTGAGCAGCGCGCGGCGTCCTTCGGGCCCGAAGGTCTCGGCCTTGAACTTGGCCCACCCCGCCGCGGGAACGTGGACGAACTTGTGCCGTCCCATCCAGAACAAGAGCGTGGCGATCGCCATCAGCACGCCGGGCAGGCCGAACGCGGCCGCGGGGCCGACTTTCTGGAGCAGGATCGGTGTGAGGATGGTGCTGACCATCGCGCCCAGGTTGATCGAGAAGTAGAACCAGTTGAAGATCTGCGTGAGCAGGTGCTTGTTCCCCCTGCCGAACTGGTCGCCGACGTGGGCGCTGACACAGGGCTTGATCCCGCCGGCGCCGATCGCGATGAACGCCAGGCCGACGAAGAGGAACGGGGCCATGTCCCAGAGGCCGGTGACCGGTCCGAGGTCCATCAGGGCGAGGCAGCCGTGGCCGACGCAGTACATGAGGCTGATCCACAGGATCGTCTTGTACTTGCCCCAGAACACGTCGGACATGATCGCGCCGACCATCGGGAAGAAGTACGCGCTGGCGGTGAAGAGGTGGTAGACCGTCTTGGCCCGTTCGTCGCTCATGTTGGCGGGCTCGCCCGCCGCGTTGAGCAGGTGCTGGGTCATGAAGACCGTCAGGATGCCCTTCATGCCGTAGAAGCTGAACCGCTCGGCGAGCTCGTTGCCGATGATGTAGGGCACGCCGCCGGGCATGCGGCGCTTGGTCTGGTCCGGGCTGGTCAGGTAGGGCGTGTCGGTGGCGGTCATTCACGGTCCTTTTCGGGGCGATGGGGCGGCGATCCGGGCCGGACAACCTACCCGAAGCGGGCTCTCGCCACAAGCCGGTGGGGGGCTCGGCCCGGGGCCGGCGGTTGCGGAACCCCTCGATTCCGGTCACACTGGGCCCATGGCCGACCAGAACACCCCAGACCCGATCGTGTCCGTCCGCCCCGGGCTGCTGGCCCGCGCACTCAACTCGGTGGAGTGGCTGGGCAACAAGCTGCCGGATCCGGCTTTCCTGTTCCTGATCGGGCTTCTGGTGGTCTTGGCGATCAGCCATTTTGCCGCCCCGCGCCTGCCGGAGGGGTTCGAAGTGCGTTGGGTGCCCGATCCCACCCGCCTGGGCGGCGTGGACCAGCAGCGGGGCGTGATCGGGCGGGTCGGGGTGGACGCGGCGGGCCGTGAGGTCTTCGAGCCGGCGCGGGTGGTGGTCGAGGAAACCCCCGGGGCGGCCCCCGTCGCCCGGCTTGCGATCGACGCGACGGACGAGTGGGTCCTGGGCGCCGACGGACGCCCGGTGGATCTGGCCGCCCACGGCTGGTCGGTGTTCGAGAAGACCCCCCAGGACACCGACGGTGATGCGCAGACGCCCCCCGTGCTCGTGCCCAACGGCAACGTCATGGTGGCTCAGTCGTTGGTGACCAGCAACGGCTGGTACTGGCTGCTTTCGAGCATGGTGAAGAACTTCCTCGGGTTCGCGCCGCTGGGTGTGGTGCTGCTGGGGATGTTGGGCATCGGGCCGATGGAAAAGGTGGGGCTGATCTCCGCACTGCTGCGTTCGGCGCTGGCCCGGGTGCCCGGGCAACTGCTGACCCCCTCGATGGTGTTCTTGGGCATCATGAGCTCGCTGGGTTCGGACGCTGGCTACGTGGTCCTGCCGCCGCTCGCCGCGATGGCGTATCTGGCGGTGGGGCGGTCGCCGCTGGCGGGGATCGCGGCGGTGTTCGCGGGCGTCGCGGCCGGGTTCAACGCGAACCTGCTGATCACCAGCCTCGAGCCGATGATGAGCAACATGTCGCAGGGCGCCGCTCAGACGGTGGACGCGGAGCGGGCGGTCGCCGCGACCGCATCCTGGTACTTCATGGCGGTCTCGACGGTGGTCCTGACCTTCGTGGGATGGGGCGTGACGGCGGTGTTCGTCGAGAAGCGGCTGTCCCGCAAGTCGGCCGCGGACGGAGGGCCTGATTCGCACGCAAAGAGCACCATGGACGGACACGCGAACCTGAGTCCGGACGAACGCAAGGGGCTGGTGTGGGCCGGGGTCGTGTTCGCGCTGGGGCTGGCGGCGACGGTGCTGCTCGTGTTCTGGAAGGGCTCTCCGCTGCACGGGAGCGACGGACCGTTCCCGCGGTGGGTGGCGGTGATCGTGCCGCTGATGTTCATGCTAACGATTGCGCCGGCGATGGCGTTCGGCGTGGCGGTTGGCAACATCCGCTCCACCAAGGACGCCACGCAAACCATGATCGACTCCATGGCGAGCATGGCGCCCATCGTCGTGCTGGCCTTCTTCGCCGGCCAGTTCGTGGCGGCGTTCGAGGAATCGGGTTTGGGCCGGATGCTGGCGTTCTCCGGCGGCGAGTGGCTGTTCAATCAGCAGTTCGGCGCGCCGTCTCTGCTCGTCGCGTTCATCTTCGTGACCATGTTCTTCAATCTGTTCGTCGGGTCGATGAGCGCCAAGTACGCCCTGTTCGCGCCGATCTTCGTCCCGATGTTCATGCTGATCGGGATTCGGCCGGAGATGACGCAGACGGCGTACCGCATCGGGGACTCGACCAGCAACGTGATCACCCCGCTGAACCCGTACATGATCATCATCCTGATGTACGTGCAGAAGTACGCGCCCAAGGCCGGCATCGGCACGCTGATCGCCATGATGCTGCCGTACTCGATCGTCTTCACGCTGGTGTGGATCGTGATGATCGTCGGATGGAGCGTTCTGGGCATGCCCCTGGGTCCCGGCGATCCCAACACGGTGTTCAGCGACGGTTACGGTGCGGTGGTTGCGCCCTGACAACCGGCGCCGGGATCCGCGGCGTCGTTGACGACCGTCAGGTCGGCCCGCGCGCGGTACAACGGCTCGTAGCGTGCGAACGTCGGGCCGGCGACGTTGGTGAAAAAGTCCAGGGCGCGCTCGACGCCCCATCCACGCTGGCCCGTGGATTCGAGGCGCTCCCAGCGTGCCCAACGGACGGAAGCGGGGGCCTCGACCAGCACGCCGAGACCCCGCGCCGGGCCCAGCGCGTCGTGCAGGGCGTGGATGCCTTCCACGATGATCAGGCGCCGGGGCGCAACCCGCCGCACGCCCGTCCGCCGGTGCTCGCGGAAGCACCACACGGGCACGTCCGCGGGGCGGCCCTCGATCAGGTCCGCGAGGTGACCGGCGAGTTCGGGCAGATGGGCCGAATCGGGCTCATCGCGGAGGTGCTCGGGCACGCGGTGGTAATCCGGCAGGTAGTCATCCGTTCCGATCAGGACGGCGTCGGCGAGTTCGGCGACCCGCCGGGCGAGCGTCGATTTTCCCGAGCCAACCGCGCCCGCGATGCAGACGACCGTCGGAGCCGGCCCTGCGGTGATCCCGGCCAGGACCGCACGCGGGGCTTCCGCCCACGAGACGGCGCGCGGGGTCGTGGGGCGCGGGTTGGGCTGATCGTCTTCCACGCGGACAGGGTAGCCGCACGGATCCGGTGGATTCGTTAGCATGGCGGCCCACGGAGGGCGTCGCATGGACCGGATGATCGGGTTTGTGGGGATCGCCGTGCTGATCGCGCTCGGGTGGGCGATATCGACCGATCGGCGTCGGTTCCCGTGGTGGTTGGTGCTGGCGGGAGTGGGGCTGCAGGCCGTGCTCGGGGCCTTGATGCTCCGGGACACGCCGTTGGTCGGGCTGGTGGACGCCGTGACGCGGGTCATCACCGCTGCGATCGACGCCTCGGACGCGGGGATCGAGTTTCTGTTCGGGCCGGCTGTGGCGTCCCCCGGGGCGGGGGCGTGGGGGTTCATGTTCCTTGTCCACGCGCTGCCCAAGATCGTGTTCATGGCCTCGCTCATGGCCGTGCTCTATCACGTTGGGGTGATGCAGCGGCTCGTGGCGGGTCTGGCGTGGTTGCTGCAGCGGACACTCCGCGTGACGGGCACGGAGGCGCTGGCGACGGCGGCCAACGTGTTCGTGGGACAGACGGAGGCCCCGCTGTGCATCAACCCTTATCTGCAACGGATGACCCGGTCGCAACTGAACCTGGTGATGACGGGCGGGTTCGCGACCATCGCCGGGTCGGTGCTTGCGGCCTATGTCGGCATGCTCGGCGGAGATGATCCGGCCGAACGGGCGATGTGGGTCAAGCAGTTGCTGACCGCCAGCGTGATGTCGGCGCCGGCCGCGTTCGTGCTGGCCAAGGTGATCGTGCCCGAGACCGAGTCTCCGCCGGACGAGTCGGACCTTCGGATGGCTGAGGATCCCGAGCCCGCTGCGAACCTGTTCGACGCCGCGGCCCGGGGGGCGACGGACGGGATGCGTCTGGCGATCAACGTCGCTGCGATGCTGGTGGCGTTCGTCTCGCTGCTCGCCCTGGTGAACATGCCGCTGGAGGCGTTGGGACGCACCCGAGGGCTGGACGGATGGCTGGCTTCGCGCGGCGTCGCGGAACTGAACCTTCAAATCGTGCTGGGTGCGGTCTTCGCGCCGCTGGCCTGGGCCATGGGGGTGCCATGGGAGGACAGCGTGTTCTTCGGCAGGCTCATGGGCGAGAAGCTGGTGGTGACCGAGTTCGTGGCCTACCAGACGCTGGCGGAGGGTGTCCGTCCCGATCAGGGGCCCGCCCTGCTGGGGGACCGGTCGGCGCGGATGGCGGCCTTTGCCCTGTGCGGGTTCGCCAACTTCGCGTCCATCGGGATCCAGATCGGCGGGTTGAGTGCCCTCGTGCCGGGGCGTCGCAAGGACCTGGTTTCGCTCGCCATGCGGGCGATGATCGGCGGGGCTCTGGCGTCCTGGGTGACCGCGGCGGTCGCGGGCATCGTGATGCCGGCCTAATCTGATCCCATGGCAACCACCGGCTGGAAACTGACCGCTCGCGGCCCCAAGAGACTGATCGGGATGGTCCACCTCGGGGCATCGCCGGGGACTCCGTTCTCCGAGCTTGCGCCCGATGCCATCGCGGCAGCGGCCGTCGAAGAGGCGAAGATCCTGGCGGACGCGGGGTTCGACGCGATCATCCTGGAAAACATGCACGATGCCCCGTACGTCCACGGTGACGAACTCGGCCCCGAGGTCGTGGCGATGGCGGCGCGGTCGCTCGCGGCGGTGCGGGGAGCGGTTACATTGCCGGTGGGCATGCAGATCCTCTCCGGTGGCAACCGTCACGCTCTGGCATGCGCGCACGCTTGCGGCGGGTCGTTCATTCGGTGCGAGAACTTCGTGTTCAGCCACGTGGCCGACGAGGGTCTGCTGGCCCGGGCGGAGGCTGGGGCGTTGCTGCGGTACCGGCGTTCTATCGGGGCGGAGTCGGTGCCGGTCTATTGCGACATCAAGAAGAAGCACGCCTCGCACGCGATCACGGGTGATCTGAGCATCGGCGAGATCGCCGAGGCTGCGGAGTTCTTCGGTGCCGACGGGCTGATTGTGACCGGCACCGCGACGGGGCACCCCACGGACCCCGGCCACGTCCGGGAGGTCCGGGACGCATGCTCTCTGCCCGTGTTGGTCGGGTCCGGCGTGTCCCCGAAGACCACGGCGGCCCTGCTGGAGCACGCGGACGCATTGATTGTGGGATCCTGGATCAAGGCCGGGGGGACCTGGAAGAACCCCGTGGACCCGGCCCGCGCGGCGGAGATGGCCGGCGCGTTCGGGCGTTGAGGCTGGGCGCGGCGGGCCCGAACGACGCTCTGGTCGGTATGGAGCAAACCGCGACACCCTGGAATCCTTTGGGCCGCTCACAAACGCCCGTCACAACCGCGCCCGCCATCGAGGCTTTCGGCTCCATCGGCCGGCCGGGATCGGTTAGGCTGTCCGCGTGATGGAACGGTCGCGATATCAACGGATCGAGCAGATTTTCTCCGGGGCGGTCGGTCGCTCGGGGGCGGATCGGGAGGCGTTCATCCGAGAGGCCTGCGGGGATGACGACGGCCTGCGGCGAGCGGTGGAGGAGCTGCTGGGCGCCGACGCGAGCGGGACCGGCTCACGCCTCGAGCGGGGCGTGGGTGAGCGGGCGGCCGGGCTGCTGGCCGACGCGATGTGGCGAGATCCGGAGGTGATCGCCGGGTACCGCGTGGTGCGCCGCATCGGGGCGGGCGGGATGGGGGTGGTCTACGAGGCCGAGCAGGAGCGGCCCGCACGCCGGGTGGCCATCAAGCTGTTGCGGGCGGAGCGGTTGACGGCGAGCGGGGTGCGCCGGATGGAGTTCGAGGGGGAGGTGCTCGGCCGGCTCGCCCACCCGGGCATCGCGACGGTGTACGAGGCCGGCGTGTGGGAGCAGGACGGCGTGGCCCGGCCATTCGTGGCGATGGAACTGATCGAGGGGGTGCCGCTGACCGATTACGCGGCGGATCATGAGTTGGGGGTGCGGGATCGGCTGATGATCTTCGCCAAGGTCTGCGAGGCGGCTCATCACGCGCACCAACGCGGGGTGATCCATCGGGACCTCAAGCCGGCGAACATCCTGGTCGACGCCGACGGACGGCCGAAAATCGTTGACTTCGGCGTGGCGCGCGGAGTCGGTCGCGAGCGGGCGGACTCGGTCGTGACGCAGACGGGGCAGCTGCTCGGCACGCTCGGCTACATGCCGCCGGAGCGGCTCAGCGGGGGGAGCGGGGCCGACGCGCGGGGCGACATCTATTCGCTGGGTGTGGTGCTGTACGAGCTGCTCTCGGGGCGCACGCCGCACGCGTTCGCTGCGGAGGCCCCGGGCTCCCTGACGGACGCCATCCGGAGGGTGACGCAGACCGACGCGCCGCGGCTCGGGTCGGTCGATCCCGGATTGGGGGGAGACTTGGAGGTGATCGTTGCGACGGCGATCTCGAGGGATCCGGACCGACGGTACGCCTCGGCGTCGGCGTTCGCCGAGGACATCAATCGGTATCTGTCCGATCTGCCGATCTTGGCGCGTCGTCCCAGCACCGCGTATCAGCTGCGCAAGTTCGCACACCGGAACCGGGCACTCGTCGCGGCAGCGTTCGTGGTCTCGCTCGGGGTGCTCGTGGCGGTGGTGGGCATCGTGGTCGGTCTGCGAGAAGCTGTGGAGCAGCGGGAGGTCGCCCGGGAACACGAGGCGGAGGCGGTCGGAGCCGCGCAGCGCGCCGAATCGGCCAGAGCCCGGGCCGACCGGCAGGCGGCCATCGCGGGGGCGGTGATCGGCTTTCTGAACATCGATCTGTTGGGCCAGGCCTCGCCCGAGCTGATGGGACGCGACGTCACCGTGCGGGAGGCGGTCGATGCCGCCGCCGAGACGCTGGATGACCGGTTCGAGGACGAACCGGAGGTGCGGGCGGCCATCCGGAACACGATCGCCGGGATCTACGACGCTCTGAGCGTGTACGACCTGGCCGAGCCGCAGTACGAATCGGCCATTGCCGAGTTCTCTCACGCGGTCGGTGAGCACCACGAGCTGACGGAGCGGGCTCGGCAGGATCTCGGACGCATGTATCGCAGCCTGTCGGCGTTCGATCGGTCCGCCGCGATTCTGGTTCCGCTGTACGAGCGTTGGCTGGAGGCGTACGGCGCCTCGGACGAACGCACGCTGCGCGCACTGATCGACGTGGCCGAGCTGGCGGCATACTCGGGCGAGTTCGACCGGGCACGCTTGCTGTTCGATCGCTTCGAGGATGCCCGGGACGGCGTGTTCGATGACGACGCCCCGGTGGTGATCCGCGCGGTCGAGGCGATTGCGCTCATGGACTTCAATCTGCGGAAGTTTGACGCAGCGGCCGAAGGATTTGCGCGGGTGGTCGCTTCCAGGGAGGCGCTGGACCGGCCGCTCGGCGAGCATCTGACGCCGCTGAACAATCTCGCGGCCAGCTACGAGGGGCTCGGACGCTACGACGAGGCCGAGCCGATCTACCGGAGGATCCTGGAGATCTACCGCAGGACCGCGGGGCCGGACAACCTCGAAACGCTTGCGGTCGCGCACAACCTGGCGTTCCTGCTCGCGAGCATGGAGCGATACGCGGAAGCGGAGCCGCTGTTCCGTGACACGCTCGAGCGTTGCGAGCGGGTGCTCGGACCCAACCACGAGGGCACGCTGACCTGCATGTCCGGTCTGGCGGCCCTCCTGCGGGACTCCGAGCGACCGGACGAGGCGATCACGATGCTCGAGACCGCCCTGGGACGGGCCGTCGCGGCGTACGGCGATGCCGCGCCCATGACCATCTACCTCGGCGGCAATCTGGGCATGCTTTGTTCTGAGCAGGGTCGGCACGAACGCGCGGTGGAGTTGATCCGGATGGTGCTGCCGGCGGTGCGTCAGGATCTGGGCGACGACCACCCGAGGGCGGGGGCCATGATCCTGGCCGAAGGCCGGTCCCTGCTCCGTCTGGGGCGAACCGATGCGGGACTCGATCGGCTTCTGGCGGGGCGGGACATCGTTGCGGCCGCGGCGGGAGCGGACGATCCGCAGGTATTGATCGCGGATCGGCTGATCTCGGAAGCCCGGGCCGAATCCGGTCAGGGGCAGCCGGACGAATGATCATCCGACTTGCCTCGCTGGCAAGGCCGGTCTATTGATTCCTGCTCATGAAGTCCGGACTGCACCATCACCGTCATCATCACCACGAGAACGTGGCCGGGTGACGGTGTTGCGCTGACGGATGATCGGCACGAAACACACGGAACGCCGGCCCCGAGGGTCGGCGTTGTTGGTTTTGCCCCAACCGCCGAGCCAGGGGTCCGGCCTATCGGAAGGCGAGGCGGACGATGGTGGTTGAACAGCAGGGTATGGTCAAACTGGCGCTGCCCAAGGGTCGCATGCAGGATCGGGTGTTCCGTCTCCTGTCGGACGCCGGGGTGGAGCTGCAGCAGTCCAGCCGGGGGTACCGTCCCCGGGTTTCTCTTGATGGATTTGACGCGAAGATCCTAAAGCCGCAGAACGCGCTCGAGATGCTCCACAGCGGCACGCGTGACTTGGGCTTTGGCGGGGCGGACTGGGTTCGCGAACTCGATGTGGAGTTGGTTGAGCTGCTGGACCTCGGATTCGACCCCGTCCGCCTGGTGGCGGCCGCGCCCGTGGAGTTGCTGGAGGACGGAAAGCTGCCGAAATCGGTCGGGGGGCGCCCGCTGGTGGTGGCTTCCGAATATGAGCGGATCACCCGACAGTGGATCGCCGAGCACGAGATGGATGCCGTGTTCGTGAAGAGCCGCGGGGCGACTGAGGTGTTCCCGCCCGACGACGCGGACTGCATCCTCGACGTGACCCAGACCGGCGACACCCTGCGTGCGAACGGTCTGGAAATCGTCGATGAGATCATGCGTTCAACGACCCGGCTCTGGGCCAATCCACAGGCGTTGGAGAATCCGGTCAAGCGGGAAGCGATCGAGCGATTCGTGCTGCTGCTCCGGTCCGTGCTCGACGCACGGGGCCGGGTCATGCTCGAGCTCAATGTGGGCAAAGACCGGCTGGACGAGGTCATCGGCATCCTGCCCTGCATGCGTCGGCCGACCGTGGCGGTGCTGGGCGATGACTCCGGTTATGCGGTCAAGGTGGCCGCTCCCCGGACCGCCCTGGCCACGCTGATCCCCGAGATCAAGGCCCGCGGCGGCACCGACATCATCGTCACCGAAATGGCGAGGCTCGTCCCGTGAGCGGGCCGTGGGTCAGACCATCCCTGCGACAGGCCTCCGCGTACACACCGCCCAAGCGGGATACGCCCGGCGAGTTGTTCCTCGATCTCAATGAGGGCGCGGCCTTGGCGCCGGACGGTTGGATCCGCGATGTTGCCACCAAGGTCGGCATGGATCGGGTGCGGCGGTACCCGGATGCCTCCGGGCTTGAATCGCGGCTCGCCGGGAGGTTGGGTGTCACGCCGGATCGCGTGCTGGTCACCAACGGCGGGGACGATGCGATCGATCGCGTCTGCCGGGCCTGCCTGGAGCCGGACGAAGAGATCATCGTGCCGTCGCCGAGTTTCGAGATGATCGCCCGTTCCGCGGAACTGATGGGCGGGCGGGTGGTCCGCACGCCGTGGATGGGCGGGGTGTTCCCGTGTGACGCAGTCATTGCCGCGGCGACCGAACGGACGAAGATCGTCGCTGTGGTATCGCCCAACAACCCGACCGGCGGCGTGATCACGGCGGACGATCTGGTCCGACTGTCGCGTTCCCTTCCGGACAGCCTGTTGATGGTCGATCTGGCCTACACCGAGTTCGCGGATGAAGACCTGACCCCCGTGGCGATCACGCTGCCCAACACGGTTGTCGTGCGGACGTTCTCCAAGGCGTTCGGACTGGCCGCGTTGCGTGTCGGGTACGCGGTGGGAAGTTCGGGCACGATTGGCGTCTTGCGGGCCTGCGGCGGGCCGTTCGCGTGTTCTGCGATCTCGGTCGCGGCCGCGGACGCGGCGCTCGATCTGCCGTCGGACACGCTGGATCGCCGGCTGGATCAGGTTCGGTCCGAGCGGAGTCGACTCGCTGCGATGCTGTCCGAACGCGGTGTCACGGTGCTTCCCAGCCAGGCCAACTTCGTGCTGGCCCGGTTCGACGATTCAGAGCGTGTTTGGCGGGCCATGAGCGAGCGGGGTGTGCGGATCAAGCGGTTCATCGGAGCGGAGTTGGCCGGATGGCTGCGAATCGGCTGCCCGGGGAATCCAACGGAGTTCGACCGTCTCACCGTGGCGCTTGGTGCGGTGTTGGGGGATCGAGCAAACGAGCAGATGGGCCACCGATTCGGTGAGGGAGCCAAGGCATGAGCGATCGTATCGGACAGATCAGTCGGGCCACGAACGAGACGCGGATCGATGTCAGCGTGAATCTGGACGGGCGTGGCGAAGCGGAAGTCTTCACCGGCATCGCCTTTCTCGATCACATGTTGGGCGCCACCGCCCGCCACGGTGGGCTGGACCTGGGCCTGCGATGTGAGGGAGACCTCGAAGTGGATGACCACCACACCGCCGAGGACTGCGCTCTCGCGCTCGGTGCGGCCATCGACCAGGCGTTGGGTGAGCGACGCGGCATCGCCCGTTTCGGGTATGCCTACGCCCCGCTGGACGAGGCCTTGGCCCGTGTGGTCATTGATCTCTCCGGGCGACCGATGCCGGTCGTTGACCTCGGCCTGCACCGCGAGATGCTCGGCGGGATCGCCTGCGAGAATCTGACCCATGTCTTTGTCTCGCTCGCCATGAACCTGCGGGCGTCGGTGCATGTGGACGTCTTGCGCGGCGAGAACGACCACCACCGGGCCGAGGCGGCGTTCAAGGCCCTCGGTCTGGCGATCAAGGCCGCCGTGGCACGAACCGGATCTGACGAAGTTCCGAGTACCAAGGGGGTTCTGTGATGGCACGCGAGGTGGTGATCGTGCGGACCGGCACGGCGAATCTTGCGTCGGTGGTCGCCGCGTTCGAGCGGCTCGGGCTCGGCGTGCGGGTGACCGAGCAGGCCAACGAGTTTCTGGAGGCCCCGCTCGCGGTGCTGCCGGGGGTGGGGTCCTTCGGGTCCTGCATGGGGAGGCTGCGGGAACTCGGCCTGGTCGGGCCGATCCGTGATCGCATCGAGAGCGACCGTCCAACGCTGGGGATTTGCCTGGGCATGCAGGTCATGTGCAGTTCGAGCGAGGAGTCACCCGGCGTGGAAGGTGTCAACATGCTCCCGGGGCAGATTCGCCGGTTTGGTGCGGGCGTGAGCGTACCTCAGCTCGGATGGAATCGGATCGACCCCGATGCGGGCTGCCGCGTGCTGACCCCGGGCATGGTCTACTACGCCAACTCGTACCGGCTTGAAGCCCCTCCCGATGGATGGTCGGCGGGATGGACTGACCACGGCGGGGCATTCGTCGGTGCGGTGGAGCGCGGGCCGGTGGTGCTCTGCCAGTTCCACCCGGAACTCTCGGGGGCCTACGGGTCGGCCTTGCTCGGACGCTGGATCGAAGCAGCGGAGGGTGTGGCATGTTGACGGTTCGTGTGATTCCCTGCCTGGACGTCCGCGGCGGTCGCGTTGTCAAGGGCGTGAAGTTCCAGGGCCTGCGAGACGCGGGCGACCCGGCCGAACTGGCCGCCCGCTACGAGCGGGAGGGTGCCGACGAGATCGTGGTGCTTGATGTCTCGGCGACCGTCGAAGAGCGTGCCGCTGCCTACGACACGGTTTCGGCCGTACGCCGGGCCGTGGGAATCCCCGTGACCGTGGGCGGCGGCGTGAAGACATGGGCGGATGCCGGCCGATTGCTTGATGCCGGGGCGGACCGCGTGAGTGTGAACTCAGCCGCGGTCGCTCGGGAGGCACTGGTGGGTGAGATCGCGGATCGGTTCGGAGTCCAGTGCTGCGTGGTCGCGATTGATGCCGCGTCAATCGCGGCGGGTGGCTGGGAAGTGGTCGTGAACTCAGGATCTGTGCGCACCGGGATGGATGTGGTCGCGTGGGCGGAGCGGTGCGAGGCCTTGGGGGCGGGTGAGGTTCTGTTAACCAGTTGGGACCGGGATGGCACCAAGGCCGGCTACGACCTGGCACTGCTGCGAGCGGTCTCCGCGGCGGTGGCGATCCCGGTCGTCGCGTCGGGCGGCGCCGCCGGGGCCCACCACATGGCCGAGGCGTGCGCGGCCGGGGCCGATGCGGTGCTGGCCGCGTCGATCTTCCACGATGTGGTCATGACGGTGGGGGATGTCAAACAGGAACTTGGTGCGGCGGGCGTGCCCGTGCGATTGGAGACTCTGGCGTGATCATCCCCTCGATCGATCTGATGGGCGGGCGGGCTGTGCAGCTCGTTGGTGGCGAGCGACTTGAAATCGACGCGGGCGACCCTCGTCCGATCATGGAGCGGTTCCGCGTCGCGGGAGAAGTGGCGGTGATTGACCTCGATGCCGCCATGGGCACCGGGTCAAACGCCGATCTCGTCGCCGAACTCTGCCGGATGGGTGCTTGCCGGGTCGGTGGTGGCATCCGCGATGTGGACACCGCGATCCGATGGCTGGACGCCGGGGCGAGCAAGGTCATCCTCGGCACCGCGGCACGGGCTGAGATTCTCGGAGAACTCCCACGCCACCGCGTGATTGCGGCGCTCGATGCGAAGGATGGGCAGGTCGTCGATCAGGGCTGGAAGAACGCCACGGGTCGTGGCATCTTTGAACGGCTTGATGAACTGCGGGACTTCGTGGGTGGCTTTCTTGTGACCACCGTGGAACGCGAAGGCCGACTCGGCGGCGCGGACCTCGATCTGGCGGCCAAGCTCGCCGAGGCGGCGGGAGATACACGCATCACATTGGCGGGAGGGGTAACGACCGTTGACGAGATCGGCCATCTCGACCGTCTCGGCTGCGACGCGCAGGTGGGTATGGCGCTCTACTCCGGTCGTATGGATCTCGGTGACGCGGTGTACGCGCCCGCTCGATCCGATCGCCCGGACGGTCTGATCCCGACGGTCATCGCCGACGAGCGGGGCGTGGCGCTGGGTCTGGTCTACTCCGACGCCGAGAGCGTCCGCAGGGCTGTGAGCGACCGGCGTGGTGTCTACCACTCCCGAAAGCGAGGGCTCTGGATCAAGGGTGAGACCTCCGGAGATACGCAGGAGTTGCTCAAGGCCGACTGGGACTGCGATCGTGACTGCCTGCGGTTCACAGTGCGTCAGGCCGGATCGGGGAACTGCCATCTCGGGACTCGTTCCTGCTGGGGCGTGGACGCGGGATTGGGCTCGCTCGAGCGGCGTCTTGCCGCCCAGGCGAACGGGAAGGACGTCAAGTCTTACACGAAGCGTCT
Source organism: uncultured Phycisphaerales bacterium (assembly GCA_963975575.1). Taxonomy (GTDB): domain Bacteria; phylum Planctomycetota; class Phycisphaerae; order Phycisphaerales; family UBA1924; genus UBA6054. Next base: position 1,470,830 of record CAXBHL010000001.1, read on the forward strand.
GCTCAGCGAGCCGGGCTTGCTCGACGCCAAACTACGTGAGGAGATCAATGAGTTGATCGAGGCGAAGACCCCCGGCCACATCGCGGCCGAGGCCGCCGATGTGCTGTTTTTCGTGATGACGGCTCTGCGTCGGGCGGGGGTACCACTCGAAGCCGTTGAGGCCGAACTTGACCGCAGAGCGTCAAAGGTGTCCCGTCGCAAGGGCGACGCCAAGCCCGCGTTTGTGAAGGAGACAGAGTGATGCTCCGGCGTGTGACCCCTCAGGACATCGCAGCCCGTGTGGTGACCCCGTTCGACGGCGTCACCCTCGAGCAGTCGCGGTCGGTGGTCGAGTCCGTCAGAAAGCGCGGCGAGGTGGCTGTCCGCGAGCAGGCCGAGCGGTTCGGGGAACTCGGGCCAGGCGATCCGCTCGTTGCGGGCCGATCGGAGATGGAGGCGGCACGCTCGGCGCTCGACCGGGATACCCGGGGTGTGCTGGAGCGGGCCGCCGATCGGATCCGACGGTTCGCCGATGCGCAGCGGGCTTGTCTGACCGATCTGTCCGCGTCGGTTCCGGGCGGCCGGGCGGGGCACACCGTCAGCCCGGTGGACGTGGCCGGCTGCTACGCCCCGGGCGGACGATATCCGCTGCCATCGTCCGTGCTCATGACCGCCATCCCCGCCCGGGCGGCGGGCGTTGGCACTGTGGTGGTTGCGACGCCGAGCCGGGATCCGATCATGCTGGCCGCGGCCGCCATCGCGGGAGCGGACCTGCTGCTGCGTGTCGGAGGTGCCCACGCGGTGGGGGCCCTGGCCTTCGGTGTTGGCGTGCCGGCGTGCGACGTGATCGTCGGCCCCGGGAATCGGTGGGTGACCGCGGCCAAGCACGTTGTCTCCGCATTCTGCGGGATCGACATGCTCGCCGGCCCGTCCGAACTTTTGGTAATCGCGGATGGCTCCGCTGATCCCGCAACGATCGCCGCGGACCTGATCGCCCAGGGCGAGCACGACACAGACGCGCTCCCCTGCCTTGTCACCACGGATCCAACGCTGGCCGACCGGGTCGACGGGGAACTGGAACGCCAGTTGGTCGATCTGCCCACTGCGGGCGTGGCACGGGAGTCGATCACCAACAACGGGTGGGTATGCACCGTGGGCACGATCGACGAGGCGGTGCGGGTCAGCGACGACGTGGCGCCCGAACACCTGGAAATCCTCTGTGAGGACGCGGCAGCGGTCGCCGTGCGGGTCCGGCATGCGGGCGGAGTATTCATCGGGGAGCGGGCCGCCGAGGTGCTGGGCGACTACGGCGCCGGCCCGAACCACACCCTGCCCACCGGCCGCACCGCCCGGGTCCGGGGGGGGCTGTGCGTGTTCGATTTCCTCCGTGTGCGCACCTTGCTGGAGATGACGGATGCCAGCGCCATCGCGGCGGATGCTGAGATGCTCGGCCGCCTAGAGGGTCTGGAAGGGCACGCACGCAGTGCCGCTCGGCGTGCTGGTCCTGCCACGCTCTGAGCCGTGGCTACGTGGCTGCTCGATCAGGCGGCGAGAATGCTCCCTCCGCACGCAGACGCGGGAGTGCCCCGGGGAACTCACTCCGAACGAAGTTGATCAGTGATTCACGAACGTCGCAACGCAGATCAAACGCGTCCCCCGAGTTCCCGCTGGAAACTAAGGCCCGCAGTTCAAGCGTCCGCTCGCCCGCCTCGGTCACCTGCAAGACGCAAACGCGCCCGTCCCACTTTGGGTGCTTCCGCACGACCGACTCGAGGTGCTGCCGTACTTGATCAACCGGGACTACGTAGTCGACCCGGATGAACACCGTGCCGATGATCTCAGACGTCCGGCGTGTCCAGTTCTGGAAGGTCTGCGAGATCACCTGGGAGAGGGGCACGATCAACCTGCGTTCGTCCCACACGCGTACCACCACGAACGTGGACCTGATCTCCTCGACTCTTCCCCATTCCCCTTCGATCACGACGACGTCATCCAGTCGGATCGGCTGTGTGAAGGCAATCTGAAGACCCGCGATCAGATTTTCGATGACCGGCCTCGCCGCTAAGCCCACGGCGATCCCCGCGATGCCCGCGGAAGCCAGGATCGATGTGCCAACCTGTCTTGCCGAAGAGAACGTCATGAGCACCGCACCGGCTGACACGATCACGATCGTGACCAGGATCACGCGGCGGACCACCACGAGTTGGGTGTGGATGCGCCTTGCCTCCAGATTGTCGGCCACCGTTGTGTCGAACCGTTCCAGCGTGGCGCGGACCAGTCCGTCGAGGACGCGGGCGAGCAACCACGCGACGGACACGATCAGCCCGATCGTGAGTCCATGGCGGAGCACGCCCTCCACGACGCCCATCGATCCGGTCACGGCGGGCGAGACCAGATGGAGGCAGGCGACAATCAGGAGCAGCAGCGTCGGCCACCGAACGCCCTTCAGCATGACGTCCCGGAGGGGTCCCGGGCCCCGGGCGAGCCGACCGAGCACGCCAAACGCGACCAAATGGATGACGAAGGCGACCAGAATCGCTCCGCCAAGGACCCCTGCCCCGACGAACACTGCCTTGGCCGTGTCCTCCGCTACGGGCAGGGTGGACTGGGCCGATGGAGCGACGAGGGCGGTGACATGGGGAAAACGGGCGATCGGGGCAAGCATCATGCGAAATGGTACCCCGGGGAGGGGGACGGGCTTGACATGAATATGCAAGTGACGGTATACTTTTGCGATGTCCCGTGACCGAAGACGCATGCTGATGGTGGACCTGCTCCGCAAGGGCCCCGTATCGAGGCAGGAGGAACTGGCCGAGGCGTTGGCCCGCGCCGGCGAACCCGTCACACAGGCCACGGTCTCACGGGACCTGGCCGCGATCGGTGCGGTCCGGGGTCCGGACGGCTACCGCGTGCCGGAGGTCTTCGCCGAGCCCATCCGGGTCGGTGGCGGTGAGCACGAGGTGGCGGGCATGATCCGTCGCCACGCGGTGTCCGTGGTGGCCGCCCATGCGATGGTCGTCATCAAGACCGCACCCGGGCACGCCCAGATGGTCGCCACGGCCTTCGACCGCTGGCCCCCGGAAGGTGTCGCGGGCACGGTGGCCGGCGACGACACGATTTTTCTGGCCACGCTTAGCCCCCGCACGGCCGAGCGGGTCACCCGGGAACTCACGGAAGCGATGCGGGGAGACGCGGCGTGAAGCACTTCATCACCACACAGGAATGGTCGAAGGCCGAGTTGGACGACCTGCTCGCCCACGCCGCCGAGCTGAAGCGTGATCCCATGCAGCCCCTGCTGGAGGGCAAGGCGGTCGCGTTGGTCTTCTTCAACCCGTCCCTGCGGACGCGGTCATCGTTCGAGATTGGCACTTGGCAGATGGGCGGCCACGCCGTGGTGCTCGAGCCGGGCCAGGGCGCGTGGGCGATGGCCTTCGGCGAGGGCGAGGTCATGGACGGCGCCGCGGAGGAGCATGTCTCCGAGGCCGCGCGGGTGCTCAGCCGATACTGCGACCTGATCGCCGTCCGGGCATTCCCCAAGTTTCAGGACTGGCAGGTGGACCGCAAGGACCATGTCATCCGTTCGTTCGCCCGCTACGCGACCGTGCCGGTCGTGAATATGGAGACGATCACGCACCCGTGCCAGGAACTCGCGCACATCTTGGCCCTGCAGGAGCGATTCGGAACCAGCGATCTGCGGGGCAAGAAGTACGTCCTGACATGGACGTACCACCCAAAGCCGCTGAACACCGCGGTCGCCAACTCGGCCGCGATGATTTCCACCCGGTTCGGCATGGACGTGACCCTGCTCTGCCCGGACGAACGGTATCGCCTCGACGAGCGATACATGCAGTTCGCTGAGAAGAACGCGGCCGAGTCCGGCGGATCGTTCCAGGTTTCTCATGACATCGAGTCGGCCTACACCGATGCCGACGTGGTCTACGCCAAGAGTTGGGGCGCCCTCCCGTTCTTCGGCAACTGGGAGGCGGAGAAGCCCGTTCGCGAAGCCAACAGGCATTTCATCGTGGACGAGGCGAAGATGGCCCTGACCGCCAACGGCGGCCAGGGAGTCTTTAGCCATTGCCTGCCCGCCCGGCGCAACATCAAGGCGACCGACGCGGTGATGGACTCACCCAACTCATTGATCATCGAGGAAGCGGGCAACCGTCTTCATGTCCAGAAAGCTCTCATGGCGGCGCTCGTCGGGGCGTCGTGCCGGGTCTGACCGGCGGAAGGATCAAGTCATGTCCAGCAAGAAGACGGCCGTCCTCGCGTTCTCCGGAGGCCTCGATACGAGTTTCTGTGTGCCCTACCTGATCGAGAAGGGTTACGACGTCATCACCCTGTTCGTCGACACCGGCGGCGTCGGCCCCGGCGGCGCGGACCGCATCGCCGCACGCGCCAAGGAACTCGGCGCGGTCGAGCACGTCACCGTCGATGCCGGCCAGGCCCTGTGGGACTCGTTCGTGACCCCGTTCATCATGGGTGGCGTCAAGTACGAGGACCGCTACCCCCTGCTGTGCTCGGACCGCTATGTGATCGTGGCCGAATCTGTCAAGCTCGCCCACGAGCGGGGCGCCGACGCGATCGCCCACGGCTGCACCGCGATGGGCAACGACCAGGTCCGCTTCGATCAGTCCATCCGCTCGCTGACCGATTTGCCCATCCTCGCCCCCATCCGCGACATCCAGGGCATCACCAAGTCGCCCCGGGCCTACGAGATCGAAGAACTCCGCAAGCGCGGCTTCGAGGTCTCGGCTGAGGCCAAGCGGTACACGATCAACGAGAACCTGCTGGGTGTCACCGTCTCCGGCTCCGAGATCGATACCTTCGGCGCCCCCGGTGAGGGCACCCGAAAGCTCACCCAGCCCCCTGCGGCCTGGCCCAAGACTCCGTTCCGCGTGGCGATCGGCTTCGAACGCGGCCGCATTGTCTCTATCGATGGTGTGCCTACCGACGGCCCGGCGATTCTCAGCACGCTGAACGAGAAGTTTGGCCGGTACGGCGTCGGCCGCGGCATCTACACCGGCGACACCATCGTCGGGCTCAAGGGACGCATCGTCTTTGAGTGCCCCGGCATCGAGGCCCTGCTCGTTGCCCACAAGGCTCTTGAAGAAGTCACGCTGACCAAGGCCCAGAACGAGTTCAAGCCGGCCGTGGCCCGCAAGTGGACCGAACTGGTCTTCGGAGGCATGTTCTACGAATCGCTGCGGTACGACCTCGAGTCTTTCATCCGTTCGTCCCAGGCCACAGTCACGGGTGAGGTGGTCGTTGAAACCAGCGGCGGCGTGTGCGATCCCGTGGAGATCCGCACCGAGAACGCCCTCGTCCGCGCCGGTGCGACCTACGCCCAGCACGCCGACTGGACCGCGGCCGAGGCCGAGGGCTTCATCAAGATCCACGGGCAGTCCGCCGCCCTCGGCGCGGCCGTCCGTCAGAAGGTCGGCATCAACCAGGAGGTGGACGCATGCTCGGCCGTGTCCTGACCCATCTCGATCGGCTCGTCGCCTGCGACACGCAAAACCCGCCGCGTGCGATCACGCCCGAGCATCCGGCTTTGACCTACTGCGTCGGCGTGCTCAGGGCCTGCGGCTGCACCGTCTCGCTGACCGACCTCGGCGACGGCTGCGTCACCCTGCTCGCCACCCGGGGCCACGCACGCACGGTGGTCAACTGCCACCTCGACACCGTCCCTGCGGATCCCTCGTGGACCAAGGACCCGTTCAAGCTTGTTGTCGATGGTGATGACGCGGTGGGGTTGGGTGCGTGCGATGTGAAGGGCGCCGCCTCCTGCATGCTCGCCGCCGCGGAAGAGTCCGACGGCGCGATCGCCCTGCTCCTGACCACCGACGAGGAAGCGGGCCAGAGCCGCTGCGTGCGGGAGTTCCTCAAGCGGGATCTGCCCTACGACCGGGCGGTGGTGGCCGAGCCGACCGGCGTGCGGGCCGTGACCCGGCACCGTGGGCTGGCAACCTATGACCTCGCGTTCAAGGGTGTGGCCGCCCATTCGTCGGTCATCGGCGCCGACCAGCGCAACGCCGTCCACCTCGCCAGCCTGTGGTGCGCGGACGCCATCGGCCTGACCCGATCGGCCCCGTTCGACGATATCCGCCTGAACATCGGCATGATCGAGGGCGGGACCAAGGCGAACGTGGCCGCCTCATCAGCCCGCGTGGTCTTCGGCATGCGTCCCCCGCCCGGGATGCACCCCGACGTTGCCGCCAAAGCCCTGGGGAATCTCGTCAAGGAGCCCGAGTCCTGCGTCTGGCGGACCCGTTTCAGTGCGCCCGGGCTGGACGAGACCGAAGGAACGGATTCGCTCTTAAGCGATTATCGCCTTACCAAGGGCGATCCGGTCGATTTCTGGACCGAAGCCGCCCTCTTCGGCGAGGCCGGGCTCGCCACCGTGGTGCTCGGCCCGGGGAACATCAAGCAGGCCCACGCGGCCGATGAGTTCGTGCCGCTCGAGGATCTCCGCCGGGCGGGCGAGGTCTACAAGCGCGTGTTCAGTGACGCGCCCGACGCCGCGGAAGCGACCGGTCACACCAGCACTACGAAGGGGGTCGCACGATCATGATGCGCGACATCATCCTGAACCTGCTCTACAACCTCGGCGGCAAGCGGGAGGTCGAGCGCTACCTCCGCGAGTACACCCAGCCCGGCTCGCCGCGGTCATCCGTGGTCAAGGTCGGCGGAGCGTTGATCGAGAACGATCTCGAGGATCTCGCATCGTCGCTTGCGTTTTTGCGTCACGTGGGCATGTCGCCCGTGGTCGTGCACGGTGCGGGGCCGCAACTCTCCCGCGACCTCGAGGCGAGCGGCATCGAGAGCAAGTGGGTCGACGGCCTGCGTGTCACCACCCCCGAAGTGCTCCAGATGGCCCACCGGATGTTCCTCCGCGAGGGCGCCAGGCTGGCCGAGGCCATCGACGCCCACGGCGTCCGGGCCCGCATGATCCCGTCCGGGGTATTCGAAGCCGTTCCCGACGACCCCGAGCGGCTCGGGCTGGTCGGTCGCATCGTGCGAGTGGACCTCGCCCCCGTTCGGGCCGCCTTGGAAGCCGGATACCTACCCGTGCTCTCCCCTATGGGGGTCACCGCCGATGGGCAGATGCTCAACGTCAACGCCGACACGGCCGCCCGGGCGCTCGCGGAGGCGCTGCGGCCCGGCAAGGTCATCTTCCTGACCGAAACCGGCGGCATTCTCGGCGGTGACGGCCACGTCATCTCCGCGATCAACCTCGAGGAGGACCAGAAGCAACTCATCGAGTCCGGACAGGTCACGGGCGGAATGGCCCGCAAACTGACCGAGATCGGTGACCTGCTCGATGCGCTGCCCACACACGCATCCGTATCGATCACCAAGCCGGCCCACCTCGCCCGCGAACTCTTCACCCACAAGGGCAGCGGCACCCTTGTCCGTCGGGGCGCGGCCATCGAGGTGTACGACGGCCTCGACGGGCTCGACCTCGATCGCCTCAAGGGTCTGCTTGAGAGCAGTTTCGGCCGCGAACTCCGGGACGACTATTTCGGCGGCGTGATGAAGGCGGAGGCCCTCATCGCCCCCTACACCGCCGTGGCCATCGTGGTGGACGACGAGCCCGCGTCGTACCTCGACAAGTTCGCCGTCACCGCGGAGGCCCAGGGTGCCGGCATCGGCGCCTCCCTTTGGAACACCCTGGTCGAGCGGCACCCCCAGCTGTTCTGGCGTTCCCGCACCGACAACGCCATCAACGGCTGGTACATGCAGCGGGCCGACGGGATGGAACGCACCGAGAAATGGCTGATCTTCTGGCGGGGCCTCAAGACCAGCGAGGAGGTCGAGAAGGCCATCGAGCGGGCATTGTCCTACGAGCCCAGCTTCGGGGCCGCACTCAAGCCCGAGGAGATCCCCGTTGCCGTCTGACCACCCGATTTCCATCGGCATCGTCGGCGCACGCGGCTACGTGGGTGCCGAACTCATCGGCCTGATCGCCAGACATCCACGGTTCCGCCTGGCATTCGCCGCCTCTCGTTCGCAGGCCGGCCAGCCGGTCCCGGTTTCCGCGGGTGCCGGCGGTGGGGGGGCAGACCTGCGATTCGTCGACGCCGGACCCTCGGAGATCGCCGGTCTTGGGGCCGACGCGGTCGTGCTGGCCGTTCCGGATGGCGCGACCGCGGAGTATGTCCAAACCCTCAGCGACGCCGTGATCCTCGATCTATCGGCTGACCATCGATTCGATGACACGTGGGTCTACGGCCTCACGGAGCACAACGCCGAAGCCCTGACTCAGGCTCGTCGCATCAGCAACCCCGGCTGCTACGCCACCGCGATCCAACTCGCGGTCCGCCCGTTGCTGCCTCTCATCGAAGGCACACCGCACGCGTTCGGCGTGTCCGGATACTCGGGCGCCGGAACGACCCCCTCGCCCCGGAACGATCCGGCGGTACTTGCCGAGGGCGTCAGCCCCTACAAACTCGTCGGCCACACCCACGAACTCGAAGTCTCCCGGCACCTCGGCCGGCCCGTCCGATTCTCGCCCCATGTCGCCCCGTTCTTCCGCGGAATCACCGTGACTTTGCAGGCCCGTCTGCGGGAGCCGGCTTCGCCCGATGCACTCGGCCGCCTGTACCTCGACACCTACGGTGGTTCCAGCCTGATCCGTTTCCTCGGCGATCGCACACCCCGCGTGCAGGACATCGCCAACGACCCCGGGGCGGAGATCGGGGGCCTGACCATCGGTCCGGACGGACGCGACCTCGCGGTCGTCTGCACGGTCGACAACCTGCTCAAGGGTGCGGCCTCTCAGGCCGTCCAGAATCTCAATCTCGCCTTCGGACTCGACTCCGAACTCGGCCTGCCCGGAGGACCCACCCCGTGAGCACACTCCTCTGGAACAAGTCCGGTGTCAAAACTGATGTCGCGGTGATGCGGTTTCTGGCCGGCGAGGACGTGGTCCTCGACCGCGAACTGCTCGCCTTCGATATCCGCGCCACCGCGGCCCACGCGGAAGGGCTCGCCCTCAAGGGCCTCCTGACGCGGACCGATGCCAATGCCATCGTCGCCGCGTTGAAGGACCTTGCCCACCTCTGGAGCAAGGGTGAGTTTGTGCTCGACGACCGCTACGAGGATGGCCATTCCGCGATCGAGTCATTTCTGACCGAACGACTGGGTGAACTCGGCGGCCGCGTCCACCTGGGGCGAAGCCGCAACGATCAGATCCTCGTCGCCACCAGGCTCTACATGCTCGACGCGCTTGACCAACTCAGGGCTGGCCTGATCGAGTGCGCCCAGGCCGCCCTCGAGCGAGCCCGCCGGCACGAGCACGATCCCATGCCCGGCTACACCCATCTCCAGCGGGCGGTCCCGTCCAGCGTGGGCCTGTGGATGGGATCGTTCGCCGAGTCGTTCGTCGAGTCGGTCGAACTCGTCGGCATGACGCGCCGGTGGATCGACGCCTGCCCGCTCGGCACGGCCGCGGGCTACGGCGTCAACCTGCCGCTCGCTCGCCAGGAGGTCTCCGACCAGCTCGGCTTCGCCCGGGTGGTGGTCAACCCGATGGCCGCCCAGGCCAGCCGGGGCAAGCACGAACACCAGGTGCTCGGCGCCATGTGGCAGGCGATGCAGGACATCCGCCGCCTCGCGTGGGACCTGAGCCTGTTCAGCACCGAGGAGTTCAGCTTCGTCCGCATGCCCGCCGAGATGGTGACAGGCTCCTCAATCATGCCGAACAAGAAGAACCCGGACCTGGCCGAGCTGCTCCGCGCCTCCTGCGCCACGGTGGCCGGAGCGATGGCCGAGATCCAGCAGGTGCTCAGCCTCCCCAGCGGCTATCACCGGGATCTTCAACTGACCAAGCCCGCCCTGATCCGCGCCACCCGCGTCACGCTCGACGCCGTCGCCCTGATCCCGGACGTCATCCGCCGCACCGAGTTCCGACTCGACAACATGAGGGCCGCCATCGACGGGGCCATGATGGCCACCGACAAGGCCGTCGAACTCTCCGCCGGGGGAATGTCATTCCGCGAAGCCTATCGCAAAGTGGGGGACTCACTCGGCGAACTCCATCAGGCGGATCCAGCAGCAAGCCTCCGGGCCCGGGTCTCTCTCGGCGGCTGCGCGAATCTCGGCCTGGACCAGATCGGCGAACGAATCGAGGCGGCATCGTCCGCGGTCGGTTCCTGAGCATCCTAGAGCCAAGGTAGAATCCCCGGCATGGTCACCACCCTCGGCGGCATCGGTCTGTTCCTGCTCGGCATGATGCTGCTCACCGACGGCATCAAGACCCTCGCCGGGGGCGCGCTGCGTGAGGTCCTCACCCGCTTCGTCCGAGGTCCGATCACCGCGATGCTCTCGGGGACCGCGCTGACCGCGGTCCTGCAGTCCTCCAGCGCGACGATGCTGACCACCATCGGCTTTGTCAGCGGGGGATTGATCACCTTCCCGCAGGCCATCGGCGTGATCTTCGGGGCCAACATCGGCACCACCAGCACCGGATGGCTCGTTTCGTTGCTCGGTTTCAAGGTCTCCATGGGGGCCGTCGCACTCCCGTTGGTGTTCCTGGGCGCGCTGCTGCGGCTGCTCTCGCGGGGCAAAGCCGCCGCCACGGGCCTGGCCATCGCTGGCTTCGGACTGATTTTCTTCGCGATTGGCTTGCTCCAGGAGGGCATGAGCGGGCTGGCCGATCACATCGACCCCGCTTCCATCCCTGGAGAGGGCATCCTGGGAGCCCTGCTGCTCGTCGGGGCGGGCATCGCCATGACCGTCATCATGCAGTCGTCCTCGGCCGCCATGGCCGTCACCCTCGCGGCGTTGTACAGCGGCAGCATCGACATCAGCCAGGGCGCGGCCATGGTCATCGGTCAGAACATCGGGACCACGGTCACGGCGGCGTTGGCCGCGATCGGCGCCTCGACGGCCGCCAGACGCACCGCCGTCGCACACATCCTGTTCAATGTCATCACGGGCCTGGTCGCCTTCGGTCTGCTGCCGCTGTTGACCTGGTTCGAGCACGGCTATGAGTCCCGAACAGGAAACACCGGCGGGGTGGGCATGCTGGCCGCGTTCCACACCGGGTTCAATGTGGTCGGCGTCTTGCTGTTCTTGCCGGTCACAAGCCGCTTCGCCCGTCTCGTGGAGCGGATTGTTCCCGAACGCCAGTCCGAGTTCGCCCGCCATCTCGACGACTCGGTCGCGAGGCTGGGCCCGGTCGGTCTCGAAAGCGCCCGCCGGAGACTGATCGATGTGATGCGGGTCCAGGTCGCACGCTGCCGCGAGTGCGTACGCCGAGGGCACCACCGCCACGATCAGACGATCCGGTTCCAGCAATCACGTGAGGCCCTTCCCAGGATCGCCGAGTTCATCGCCCGTGTCGCGCTGGAATCGAACGCAAGGGAGGACATCCAACACCAGGTCGGGCTGGTCCACGCGATCGACCACATCGAGCGGCTCGGAGAGGTCATCGACCGGCTCGACGACATCCCCGCGATCGTCGCCCGCCCCGAGATCGAACCGGCGCGGATCCTCGCCGACGAGCTGCTCACCTCGGTGATCGCCGCCCTCACGGCCGATTCGGCCCCCGGCACGCCTCCCGCCGCGGCGGAGTTTGCGACCCGCCTCGCCGAGCAACGCAAACTCCTGCGCCGTGATTTGCTCGAAAGAACCGCAAGAGGATCGATCACCACCTCCGACGGCGGCCTCCTGATCGACGCGGTCCGCTGGCTCGACGCGGTGGGGTACCACACCACCCACGCCCTCGGCTACCTCAGGAAACCCGTTCGCGGCCCTCAGGATCCCGCGGCGGACTCCAACTCTTCCCACCTCGCGTAGAGCCGGGCGACCGAGGCCTGCGCTTCCGAGACTTCCTCGCACGCCGAGGCCATGCGGGCGTGGTCGTTCATCACCGACGGGTCGTTCATCGCCCGCTCGGCCCGGGCGAGCCGCTCCTCGGCCGCCATGATGTTCGCTTCCATCGCGTCGTACTCACGCTGCTCTTTGAAACCAAGTTTTTTGCGAGTCGGCGCGGCCTTCACGGCTGCGACGGGCGGGGCCACGGCCGGTGCGGTCCCCCTGGAGGCATCCGGAGCAGACTTCGCCTGCACCGCCAGAGCCTGATCCAGACTCGTAAACACCCTGGTGCCTCCATGGCCGTCAAGGGCCAGGATCTCGGTCGCCAGTCGCCCGAGCATCGCCCGGTCGTGCGTCACCAGGATGATCGCGCCCGGGAAGTCCTCGAGCGCTTCCTCGAGCGTCTCGAGTGTCGGGATATCCAGGTCGTTCGTCGGCTCATCGAGCACGAGCACGTCCGCAGGTTCCAGCATGATCCGGGCGATGTGGATCCGGGCCAACTCCCCGCCGCTGAGCGAACCGACCGGCTGGGGCAGTTGTTCGTCGCGGAACAGGAAACGCCTGGCCCACGACGTCACGTGCATCGGCCGGTCCCGGAAACGGACCTGATCGCTGACGGGGCACAGCGCGTCCTTGAGCGTGGTGGTCGGGTCGAAATCCTCCCGCAACTGGCTGAAGACCGCCACGCGCGGCTTCGGATCGGAGAGGATCACCTCGCCGGTATCGGGGCGCAGATCACCCGTCAGGACCCGGATCAGCGTCGTCTTGCCGCTGCCGTTCGGCCCGAGCAGCCCCAGGCAGTCACCGACGCCGAGCTTCAGATCCACGCCCGAGAAGAGCAAGCGCCCTCCGAGCGATTTCGAAACGGACTTCGCGGCGATCAGCTTCTTGGTCTGCCGATCCGTCGCGTTGAAGTCGACCCTGGCGCCGCTCGTGCCGGCCGCGGCGTTGCGTCCCTTGAGGACTTCGAGCTCGTCCATGCGCGCGTGGCTGGACTGGATCCGGCCCTTGGCTTTCGTGCCCCGCCCCTGCGGCCCGCGGCTCAGCCACGCCAGGTCCTTGCGGACCTGGTTGGCCATCACCTGCTGGGCCTGCTTCTGACCCTCCAGAAACTCCTGCTTGCGACGCAGGAACTCGCTGTAGTTGCCCGAGACCCCGAACAGCCCCTGCGGGTATGCGGGGCTCAGCTCGGCGACGCGCGTCGCCACGGACTCGAGGAATGCGCGATCGTGGGTGACAAACGCCGACGCGAACGGCGTCCCCCCGAACACACCCCGCCGCAGAAGGCCCTCCAGCCAGCGGATCGAGTCGATGTCCAGGTGATTGGTCGGTTCGTCGAGGAGAATCAGATCCGGCTCGCCCCCGCACGAAGCGAGGGCCCTAGCCAAAGAGAGCCGTTTTCGCCATCCGCCGGACAGGGTGTCGGCGCCGGCGTGCAGGTGGGTCTCGTCGAAGCCCAACCGGTCGAGGATCAGGTCCGCCGCGACCTCCGCCTCGTGCTCGTCGTGGATCGCGCCGGGGCCGTTCAGGTGCGCCCGCGCAGCGTCGATCACGATCTCGCGGGGCGTCGCTCCCGGTTCGAACAGGTCCTGCTGGGGCACATAGATCGTCCGCACCGACCGGGCCCCGGCGACCTCGCCCTCGTCGGGCTCGACCAGCCCCGCCAGGATCTTCAGCAGCGTGCTTTTGCCCGCCCCGTTCGGGCCGATCATCCCCAAGCGGTCACCCGGCTCGATCGACAGCGACACCCCGTCAAAGAGGGTGCGGAGCGAAAAGGATTTGGTCAGATTTCGAGCGGTCAGCAGCACGCACAAGCGTACGCCGATCGGCCAACCCCGGAGCCCGATCCGCGGGCGATCTCGACCTCAACCCGTCTCGATCTAGGGGCAGCCCGCGTTGAACAGTGCCAGGTACGCCGACACGTCGAAGAAGTTCCAGGCGCCGGTGGGGGCCGCGAGATCGGCCCTGGGGTCCTGGGCATTGAACGACGCGATGAACCCCACGAGATCGAAGAAGTTCAGCAGGCCGTCCGTGTTCCAGTCGGCGGTGCAGACCGCCGGGTCCGCGTGGATCACGAGCCCAAGATCGAGCGAGGCTTCGAAGGACAGCGTCTGAGGGGTGAGGTTCAGCAGCACGCCCGCCGTCGCGGCGCCCAGCGTCGGCAGTTCCAGCGGGATCGCCGGCAGGGGTCCGGTATCCACCGGCATGTCCAACGATTCCGCAGTGGCCGATCCGCCGACGCTCACGCGGAGCGATCCGTCGCCCAGCCGCTCGACCTGCCCGGAGATCGGGAGCACCAGCGGCAGGGCATCCACGTCGTTCGGCACCGGAACCGTGCCCGGAAGGCCGACCGCCAGGGTCAGGTTCGCTTCCCCCGCGATCACCGCGACCAGGTCGAACACGTCCGGGTCCGCGGTGGGCGTCAGAACGCCATCGGACGGACCGGTCTGCAACAGTTCGGCCCGGGTGATGGACGCCACCTCGCCCAGCGGCACGGTGATCGGGATCCCCCCCGGATAGATGAAACTGGGGCTGACCGTGTTGAACGTGCTGAACTCGAGCGTGACCGACACGTCCGCGCCGCCGGCCGTGCCGTTGAGCAGATCGAGGAACAGCCCGTCCAGACGCAGCGTCATCGCCCCGAAGTCCGCCTCGATCAGCACCGAGCCTGCCGGCTGGGACTGCAGATCCGCGCCCGCGTCGAACGACGCCGACGCCGCGATCTGGTTGTTCCCCGATCCCCCGAACAGCCCCGGCCGGGTCTGCGTGCCCCCGGGGTTGTCCACCGGGTCGTAGTCCCCGATCAAAAAACCGGTCGAGTTCAGGCCGGCCGTGGTGCCCAATCCGGCGGAACTGGACTTCGAATCGACTTGGCCGCTGAAGCTCTGCCCAAGCGTGGTCTGAGCGAGCAGGCCGACGCACGATACCGACGCGATCATCGCGATGTTCATTGGGGTGAATCCTCTCTCTACCGGCACACTATACCGCAACCGGCGGCCCAACCGAAGCGAAACCCCCCGCCCGGCCAGCGGTCGGTCCCGAGAACGCCGGGGCATCCGCTTTTCGGACCAGGACGGCCCGGATAGCGCTCCCCGCCCGCCCGCGACGCATGTGATTATGATCGCCCATGAGATCAACCCACCTCATCGCCATCCTGACCGCCGCCCTCATCGTCCCCCCGCTCGCGGCACAGCCGAAGCTGCTGCCCGGCCCCGTCGAGCAGACGGGAGCGAGCCCCGCGGCGACCGGCTGGAAAGCCGTTGAGGTCGTTTCGGGCCTCGAACACCCCTGGGCCATCGCGTGGCTGCCCGACGGAGCCGCCCTGATCACCGAGCGGTCAGGCGACCTCCGCCTCCTCCGGGCCGACGGCACGCTCCACCCCGACCCCGTCGCCGGTGTTCCGGAGGTCCTCAACCACCGCCAGGGCGGCCTGCTCGACATCATCCTCCACCCCGATTTCGAACAGAACCGCCTCGTCTACCTCTCCTACTCCCACGGCACCGTCCGCGCCAACGGCACCCGCATCGCCCGCGCTCGCTTTGAGGACCATGCGCTCAAGGATCTCGAGGTCCTTTTCACCGCCAAGCCCGACAAGAGCGACGGGTTCCACTACGGCTGCCGCATGGCGTTTCTTCCCGACGGCTCCCTGATCTTCACCGTCGGGGAGGGCGCCAAGAAGACCCCCTCCCAGGACATGTCCAGCCACCTCGGCAAGGTCCTCCGCATCCTCGATGACGGCTCCCCCGCCACGGACAACCCGTTCCACAATCGCATCGACGCCGCGCAGGAGATCTATTCGTACGGTCACCGCAACGCGCAGGGGCTGGTCGTCCACCCCAAAACTGGCAAGATCTACTCCACCGAGCACGGCCCCAGGGGTGGGGACGAACTCAACCTCGTCGAGCCCGGGAACAACTACGGCTGGCCCGAGGCGACCTACGGATACGAGTACAGCGGCCCCCGGGTCAGCCAGCACACCAGCTTGCCCGGCATGACCGACCCGATCGTGGTGTGGACGCCCAGCATCGCGGCCAGCGGCCTCGATTTCTACTTCGGCGACAAGTTCCCCGCCTGGCAGGGCGACCTCTTCGCGGGCGGCCTCGTGCTCCGGCAGGTCCGACGCATCATGTTCGAGGGCGACAAGATCGTCGGCCAGGAAACCCTCCAGTTCGACAAGCGGATCCGCGACGTCCGCCAAGGACCCGATGGGTACCTGTACGTGCTGACCGACGAACGCAACGGCCAGCTGCTGCGGATCGTCCCCTCGGACGGACGGACCGGTGGGTCCACGGACTGAACTCGCGTCCGTGGGCCAAAAGCACTATGATGCATGCCGGGAGCAATCCCCGTCGCAACACATCGAACACCCCGCCGGATCGGGCACCCGACTCCGAAGGGGGTACGCCGGCGAGCAAGGAGTTTCGGCATGGCAAGTCTGACCATCATGACCGGCGAACAGGCCGGAACACACTTCGAGTTGGCCAACCGGCCGCTGTCCGTCGGCCGGGACCCCTCGCGAGACATCCAGGTCTTGGACCCGAAGGTCAGCCGCAAGCACGCGATCGTCCGGGCCGTCTCAGGCCAACACGCCATCGCCGCGACCAAGGCCCTCAACGGCATCCTGATCAACGGCGAGGAGACCGCCGGGGACACCCTGCTCCGCGACGGCGATGAGATCCTGCTCGGCGACACCGTGCTGCGATTCAGCGAGCACAACGACTTCGGCCAGACCAACGCGGTCCACCACCGCAAGGTCGCCGACCGCCGCGTCCGCGACGCGAACACGATGATGTGAGCGTGCGGTTGATGCCGGTCGTGCCGCGTCCCGTACGACGGCGCGATCCGCCGGGCCTCGTGCATCAACACGACGAGAAGATGCACACAGTTTCGCGACGGTTGCAGGGCCCATCGGGCCTGGTCGATCCGTCCGGCGCGATCCGAGATTGCGGCACGCCGGAACTCCGTTTGATCCGCTTTCGGGAAACCGCCGAACGGGGGATCCTGTCCGGATCCAACCCCGTGGGCACGCGCCCGAATCCGGAGCGGCACCGCGTGGGACACGGCGGGCCCTGCTTCGGGGCAGGCCGAAGAAAGCGGGTGATCGGGATCGAACCGACGACATTCAGCTTGGGAAGCTGACGTTCTACCACTGAACTACACCCGCGATGTCGCGTAAGTCCCCGCCCTCGCTAGACTTGGGGCGGAGAAAACGCCGAACCCAACCCGAACGATCAGTCGCCAAGTCGGATTCGCGGGGATTATATCCTGTTCCGTGCCCCGCACAAGCCCCTCGCGCCGGAGCGGAACGGATCCCGCCCGCGGGCTGCCTCACGCGATCCTGATGAGGATGAATACCTATCCTCGCCCGATCCACCTGTACAATCTGGCATGAGCACCGTCTCCGGGCCCCTGAGCCTCCGCCCGATCTCGCCCACCGAAACCGGCGAGGTCGTGCGGACAATCAAACTTCCCACCGACAAGCCCCTGCTCATCGGGCGAGCGGCCGACTCGGACTGGTTCATCCCCGTCGCGGCCATCTCCCGGCGCCACGCCTCCGTCACCTGCAAGGGCGGGGATTGGTACTTGGAGGACCTCGCCTCCCGCCACGGCACCACCATCAACGACCGCCCGCTCCAGCCCGGCACGCCCGCTCTGCTCCAGGACGGCGACACCATCGCCTTCGGCACCTGGCGGTGCCGGTGCACCTCGGGCCTGCCCCGGCACGACGCCAACACCCTGTTCACGCCCGTTGCCGACCTGACCGCCCGGGTCAGCGTCATCCCCAAGCAGCACCTCAGCGGCGTCGCCCAGCGCGGCCTCGACGTGCTGATGGACCTGACCGGCGCGCTCGGCACGGCGGAAACCCGGGAAGAAGTCGCCCGCGCCGCCGCCGCCGCCGTCCGCGAAGCGACCGGCTGCCGGCGCGTGGTGATCGTCGAGCCGCACTCGGAGTCCGAACTCGTCGTGCTCGCCTCCACCGCCGAGGACGCGCCCGGGGTGTCCCGCTCACTCATGCAGCAGGCCGAACGGCAGGGCCTCGTTGAGCTGCTCGTCGAGGGAGGCCAGGTCAACCAGGCCCAGTCGATCATGGAGCTGGGCATCCGCTCGGCAATCTGCGCCCCCATCCGCGTCGACGACGCCGCGACCGCCTTCATGATGATCGACACCCGTGACTCCGAGGGCGTGGTGCCTCGCGACGCCGCGGCGTTCTGCGACTCGGTCGCCCGGCTCACCGCCCTCGCCTTCCGACGCATCAGCGCGGCCTCCATGGCCGATCGCCACCGCCAGCTCCAGTCGGATCTTGAGGCCGCCCGCCGCGCCCAGGAGCTGCTCTCCCCGCCGAAGCAGGGAACCCACGGCGTCCTCTCCTACCGGTTCGAGTCCATCCCGGGACGCGTGGTCGCGGGCGACCTCTTCGACGTCTTCCCTCTCGACGCCGACCGCGTCGCGTTCTTCCTGGGCGACGTTTCGGGCAAGGGCGTGGGTGCCGCGATGCTCATGGCGGCCTGCCAGTCCCAGCTTCGGACCCAGCTCCTCTCGGGGCGCGACCTGGCCGCCGCCATGGCGGCCGTCAACACCGACCTCCACGCCCGTACCGAGCCCTCCAAGTTCGTCACGCTCGTGGCCGCGGTCGTTGACGTCCGTCAAAACAAAGCCACCATCGTCGACGCGGGCCACGGCATGCTGTTCCGGCTCAAGCCGGGGGGTGTCGAGCGGATGACCCCCGAGCCCGGCTTCCCCCTGGGTGTCGTCGAGACCGCCGAATATCAGAGCCTGGAAATCCCGATGGGCCCGGGTGAGGGACTGCTGGTCTTCTCCGACGGGGCCGTCGAGCAGCCCGACGACGAGGGCCACCAGCTCGGCTTCGAGGGCCTGATCGAAGCGCTGGACGGTCATTCCGAGCCGGACCGCGCCGTGTCCACGCTGATCGAGACCGTCCAGAACCACGCCGGCGGAGCTCTGGCCGACGATCTAACGGTCGCTTCCGTCTGGCTCGCGTAGGTCCGCGGGAACGCCGCCCGACGACCCGGTATCCTGCCCGCATGACCGCCACGCCCCCTCCCCATCACGACAAAGCCGCTCCGGCCCGCCGCGGCCTCTTCGCCCGCTTCCTCTCCACCGTCGAGTGGCTCGGCAACCTGCTGCCCCACCCGGTCAGCCTGTTCGCTATCTTCGCCGTGGGCGCCGTGGCCGTCAGCGGCCTGGCGAGCGCTCTCGGCGTGGCCGTGGACGACCCTCGCCCCGTCGGAGCCAAGGGACGGGCCGAGAACGGCCTGATCGAGGTCTTCAGCCTCATGAGCGGCGACGGCGTCCGCTGGATTGTGGAGCACCTGGTCACGAACTTCACCGGCTTCGCCCCGCTGGGCACCGTGCTCGTCGCCCTGCTCGGGGTGGGGGTGGCCGACCGCTCGGGTCTCCTCTCGGCGGTCATCCGCGGCATGGTGCTGGCCGCCCCCAGACAACTCGTCACCATGGTCATCGTGTTCGCCGGCGTGGTCAGCAACACCGCCTCGGAGATGGGCTACGTCGTGCTTGTGCCCCTGGCGGCGACCATCTTCCACGCCATGGGCCGTCACCCGCTCGCCGGGCTTGCCGCCGCGTTCGCGGGGGTTTCCGGCGGTTACAGCGCCAACATCCTCATCGGCACCGTCGACCCCTTGCTGGCGGGCATCACACAGGAGGCCGCCCGGTTCATCGACCCCGAGTACGAGGTCCACGCGGCGGTCAACTGGTACTTCATGATCGGCAGCACCTTCCTGATCACCACGCTCGGGACGCTCGTCACCACACGCATCGTCGAGCCCCGGCTCGGCCGGTACGACCCGGCCAACGCCGAGGAAGGGGTCGATCAGGACCCGTCGATGGCCGCGCTGACCCCCGTCGAGCGCCGGGCCCTGCGATGGGCCGCGGGCGGGGCCGCGCTGGTCGCGGTCGCGATCGTGTGGGTCGCCGGCCCCTTGCCCCGCGTGTTCGCCGACACCCCCTGGGCCGCCTACACCGGCTGGGGCGTGCTGCGCAACCCGGACACCGGCGGCCTGTTCCCCTCGCCCCTGCTCCGCGGTGTCGTCTCGATGATCTTCGTGTTCTTCCTGGTGCCGGGTGTCGTCTACGGGCGGGTCGTCGGCACAATGCGCAGCGATCGGGACGTGATCGACGCCATGGCCGGCACCATGAACACCATGGGCCTCTACATCGTCCTGGTGTTCTTCGCGGCCCAGTTCGTCGCGTTCTTCGACAAGAGCAACCTGGGCATGATCGTCGCGGTGGTGGGGGCCGACGCGCTGCGCGCGATGGGCCTGGACAACGCCCTCGTCTTCGTGCCCTTCATCCTGATGTGCTGCTTCGTCAACCTGATGCTCGGCAGCGCGAGCGCCCAGTGGGCGGTCACCGCGCCGATCTTCGTGCCGATGCTCATGAGCATCGGCTACAGCCCGGAGGTCATCCAGGCCGCGTACCGCATCGGCGACAGCTCGACCAACATCGTCACCCCGATGATGAGCTACTTCGGACTCATCCTGGCCTTCGCAAGCCGGTACGACAAGCGGCTGGGCATCGGCACGCTCATGAGCACGATGCTGCCGTACTGCATGTTCTTCATCGTCGGCTGGATGATCTTCTTCTACCTGTGGGTCTTCGTCCTCGGGATCCCGGTTGGGCCGGGCACCGGGGTGCACTACCCGCCGGTGGTCCCATCCTGATCGATCGGACGCACCCGCCGGACCGCTTCGCCCGCCAGCCACGCCTGCTGCCCGCCCACCGCGCACAGGAACCACCCGTCCCGCGCTTCCAGCACCCGCACCTCCGCGCCGGCCGGCACCGGCCGGTCGAGCGCGGTCGGGTAGACCTCGGCGTGCGGACCCGTGCGCCCGGTGGTCTCAGAAATGACCACGGCGGCGTCGGAGCGGACCACCAGCGGCTCGACCAGCACCAGACCCAATCCGCCCGCGGAGACCACCAAGGCCACGCCCGCCGGCACCACGACCCACCGGGGGACCACCGAGAGAACCCGCAGCGCCAGCGTCCAGCAAGCCAAGGCCAGAACGCCGACGCACCCGTAGAAGACAATCCCGCGTGGCACGCCGCCGCTCCAGTGATTGACCACGCTCCGCCAACCGGTCGTCCCTGCGCTGGGGCCGAACTCGAGCCCCACGCGCGACCGGGCGTGCTCGAGCGATGCCCGGACCAGCGGGTCCCCCGGATCCGCGGACTCGGCCCGCTTGAACGCGAGGACCGCCCGCCCGATGTCGCCCGAGAGCAGGTAGGCGTTGCCCAGCGCACGCTGGCCGGCGGGATTCATCGCCGAACCTCCGTCGAGCGCCGAACCGATCAGCACCGCCGCGTCCGAGGCCAGATGGGACGCCCGCGTCGGCTCGGCCAAGCGCATGCGTGCGGCCTCGTCCAGCAGCGCAAGACCGGACGCGAGACCGTCCCGATCGGCCATACCGAACGCGCCCCGACACACGAGGGTCGCCGCGATCATCGCGAGCATCGTTCGCAGCCGCATCAGGATCCTCCCCCGCGTTCGATCAGCGGAGCCCGACGCATCGCGCGTCGGACCGACCGGATGGCCAACCGGGTATCGGCCGCGTCCGCACCCGCCGGATCGCGCTCACCCGGCGCCTCCGCGGGTTCGAGGGCCTCGATCAGCGTGCGGATCAAGCCGGGATGCACGGGGAGCCGGCGCAGGTCGGTCGCGGTGACCGCCTCGACCTCGCAGCCCAGCACGGCGGCCGCGGCCGCCCGGGCCCCGGCCGCCGGCCCCGAGCGAACGGCGGTGTGCTCCGCACGCTTCAGGGCGCGATCGCGTGCGACCGCCGGGCGGGCCCGGCGACGGGCCGCCAGCACGAACGCGCCGGACACGAGCACGGCCCCGGGACCGGACGCGACGACCGCGACGACCCCGGGGTTGCGGACCGCTTCCCAGGGGTCAAAGGGGCGTGCGTTCAGGACCGCCGCGGGCGAGGGCGCCGCCCAGAACGTCGGCTCGCCCGGCCCGATCACGCTCCTCGCCCCGCTCTGGCCGTTCCCGGCCCCGGGCGACATCAACGCGTCCGCCAGCGTGGCCTCGCGCACCGCCCGCACCTCGATCTGGATCGGGGCCGATGCGACCCGCTCGAACCGCCCCGAGACCGGATCGAAGGTGTGGATCACCACCGGCGGGATCTGGCTGACTTCGTCCGACAACGCCCGGATGGTCGTGCCGAACACACGCCGCCCGTTCTCCCGCGGCAGTTCTTCGCGCCAACCCTCTGAGGAGAGCCGGAACCGCGAGAAGCCGTCAATTCCCGACAGCTCCGGGAGCGCGACGGTTTCGCCCATCGGCTCGCGCCCGCGCAGCTCGGCCCGCAGCGTGATGGGGTCGCCCACATTGACCGTGGTGGGGGAGGCGAGGGTACGCAACTCGTACGAACCGATCAGGCCGGAGTACCCCTCCGGGCGGCCTTCCGCCGGCACCGGACGCACGTCCAGCGTGATCGTGTCGGATTCCGAGTACACCCGCTCGGACCCGCGCCCGAGTCGCGCCCGATCGAACACCACCCGCAGCGGGCCGACGTCGAAGCTCCCGGCACGGGTCGGCGTGATGCGGACCCGAAAGCTGAACGAGATGCGTTGGCCGCCACCGCCGGAAAACACCTGCTCGAGCGACGCGACCGCCCGCTGGCCCAAGAAGCTGAACTCCTGGAGCCCCTGGGACGCCGGCGGCGGGGCTGGCTCGACTTCCAGCGACGGGTCGAAGGAGCTCGAATCGAAGTTGATCCGGCTGATCCCCGACGGCTCGTCCACCTCCCACACCACCAACGCGGTGACCGACTCGCCGAGGTAGACGTTGGTGCGCTCGGGCTCGATGCGAAGGTCAAACCCCGAAGCCAGCCGCGGGAGCAGCACGTCCATGCTGACCGACTCGGTTCGCAGCTGCCTTCCGTCGGGCATCGTCACGGTTGCCGGGGGCACCGTCACGGGGCCCGGCTCGACGACCTGGAGCCGGTACTGGAACGCGACACTCGACTCCTGGATCCGCTCCCGCCGGCCGTTGATGATCTGC
Source organism: uncultured Phycisphaerales bacterium (assembly GCA_963975575.1). Taxonomy (GTDB): domain Bacteria; phylum Planctomycetota; class Phycisphaerae; order Phycisphaerales; family UBA1924; genus UBA6054. The sequence continues at coordinate 1,493,676 of CAXBHL010000001.1, forward strand.
ATGTACTGCCGGCTGCTCTCGGACGACCCCGCGTCCTGGGCGCGCACGGAGGACGGGAACGCCACGCTCGGACGCCCCACAGGACGCTCACCCCGCACGATCACCTGGTAGGTCACCTGGTCGCCCACGTAGACACTCCCGTGGGAGAGCTCCGCGGAAACGACGGTCTCCGAACCCTGGGCCGCGGACCGTCCCACCACGATCGCGAGCCACGCCAGCACGCATGCAATCCACCATCTGGTCATCACCAATCACGCTCCACTTGTTGACGGCGCCCGCGCTGCAGGTACTGCCCGCGCTGCTCGCGCTCGCGTCGTTCCTTGTTCAACAGCGCCTCGGCCAGAGGGTCGATCTGGGGCCCCGATTCCCCGGGGTCGCCCGGCGGATTCTCTGACTGTGACTCGGGCTGGGCCTGCGAAGCTTTCTCGCCGTCCCCGTCGCTCCGCTCACCCTGACCACGCCCCTCCGCCTGCTCGCCGCGCACCTGCTGGGCCGCACGGCGAAGGGCCTCCGCGGCCTCCCGCTGCTCTTCGGCGGCCTGACCCGAGTCGCCCCGCCCGAGGGCCTCCTCCGCCCGTTCCTGAGCGGCCATGGCCTGCTCCATCGCATCGCGGGCCGCGTCGCCCGCCCCGGCTTCTTCCGCCCGTGACGACGCTTGCTCGGTTTTCTCGTTGAGCGCCCGCTGCTCACCGCCCTGCGATTCCGGCGACGCCTCCCCGCGATCGGCCCGCTCCCTCGATTCGGCGGCCTGCTGGTCTTGCTGCTCCGCCAGTTGCTCGAGTTCGTCCGCCAGCTCCTCACGTGCCCGCTGCTCCGCCTCCATCCGCTCGCGTTCCCGCAGGAGATCGCGGATCATCCGGCGGACCCGCTCGGTGTTGGCCGCGGCGTCCGCGTGGGCGGGGTCGAGGTCCAGCACCGATCGGAAAACGCCCGCTGCTTCGCGCAATGCCCCGATCCGCGCGTCGATAGCATTGATGTCCGTCGGCGGGCCCACCTCACTTGGCATCAGCGCGTGGGCGAGGTTGAACCGCGCCCGGGCCCGCAGCGGCGAGTCGGCGGCGTTCAGTTCGGCGCTCCGCAGCAGTTCACGCGCACGCGCGTCGCCCAGCTGCATCGCCAGCGTGCCCGCGTTGAACGAAGCCAAAGCTCCGATCGACGCGTCCTCCGACCGCTCGGCAACCTCCACCAGCACCGCCAGTCCGTCCGCGTCCGGCTCCGTAGCCGCGAGCACCGAGTGGATCCGGTGCCGGGCCGTCTCGGGCGCGATCGGACCCGGTTCGCGATCTTCCTGCCCTGCGCACGGGAATGACGCCAGGCACAGGACCAGCACGATGCCACGGAACACGTTGCTCACCAGACCGCCCTCCTCGGACACCGCGGGATCAGCACACGCTCGCCGAGCAGCAGCACGACCGCCGGCCAGAGGAACCAGCCGAACCGCTCGGTGTACTTCAGCGACGTCGCGGTCTCGAGATCGATCTGCTCCGCCGTCGCGATCAGGTCGCGGTAGAGCCGCGCCAGATCGACCGTGCCGGTCCCCACCTCCAGATACACCCCCCCGGGCGTTGCCCGGGCGATGTCCGCCAGCGTCGCGGACTCGAGCCGCGTCCGGACCGACGCGCCGCCTTCCTCGGCGTCGAGCGTCACGCCGTCCTTCGAACCGATCCCCAGCGCGATCACCCGAACGCCCCGCTGCGCCGCCGCCCGCGCGGCCTCGACCGGGAGCGATTCTTGATCCTCGCCGTCGGTGATCAGCACCAGATCGTGCAAGACCCGCTCGCCCTCGGCGCCCGAAGCGGGGAGCAGCAACTCCGTCGTCTTTCGGATCGCGTCGCCGATGTTGGTCCCGCCCCGGGCCACGGACTCCGGCGCCAGTTCTTCCAGCGACATTCTGAAGAACGCCCGGTCGGCCGTCAGAGGACACACCACGGTCGAGGTCCCCGCGAATGCGACGAGCCCGAAGCGGTCCCCCCGGAGTTCGGTCACGAGATCCCCGATCCACAGCTTGGCCCGGCCGAGACGGGTCGGGGCCACGTCGGTGGCGAGCATCGACCGCGAGACATCGAGCAGGAAGATCACGTTCCGGCCGGTGCGCCTGGACTCAACCTCCACCGGGTCGGACTGGGGCCGCGCCAGCGCCACCGCGAGCGTCAGGCACGCCGCGGCCGCAACCACCGAACGGGCCGCGATCGGCCAGAACCGGCCGGGACCGACCAGCTCGTCGAGCCGTTCCCCGATCGCGAACCGACGCAGCGTGGCCTCGCGCCGGCGTGCAACCCAGACCACCAGCGCCGGCAGCAGCAACGCCCCCCACGCCAGGTGCAACCACGCCGGCTCGGACAGTCGCCATGTTCCGATCAACTCCAGCGGCATCACGGCAGCCTCCCCCCGACCAGGGCTCTCAGCAGCAGCTCGGCTCCCAGCAAGGCCAGGCCGAGCAGCGCAACCCCGTGGTAGAGGTCCACCACCTCGGTCGATTCGGTGACCCGGATCTCCGTCCGCTCGAGCTCATCGATGCGGGCGTACACGTCCGTCAGCGCGGCGACGTCGTCCACGCCCCAGAACTGCCCGCCCGTGTGCTCGGCGACCGCCCGCATCTGGTCCTCGTGCTCGCGCAGCACCGCGCGGCGCATGCCCCCGAACAGGTCACCCGGGGAGGAATCGCGGATGCCGATGATGTAGATACGCACGCCCCATTCGGCCGCCAGCGAGGCCGCTTCCGCGGGCGAGTACACCCCGGCGTTGTTCTCGCCGTCTGTCAGGAGCACGATGGCCTTGGATCGGAACGCGAAGTCCGGATCGCCGACCTCCTCCCGGATCGAATCCTCCGACGCCTTGAGCCGCGCGTTGGCCAGCACGAGCGCGTCACCGATCGCCGTGGCCTTCTCCCGCCGGTCCACCGCGACGTCCATGCGATCCAGAGCCTCGATCAATGCCCCGTGCGAGCCCGTCAGCGGCGCGAGCGTGTCGGCGTAGGAGCCGAACACGATCAGACCCACCAGGTCCCCGTCCCGGCCCTGGTACGCCCGACCGTCGCCGGTGATGAAGCGACGCACGACCCGCTTGACCGCTTCGAGCCGCGACATCCGCTCGCCCTCGAAGACCGACTGCTCCGACATCGACCCCGACCGGTCAACCACCAGTTGCAGCGCGATCGCGTCCCGCGAGGCTTCCGAACGGGGCACCAGCTCCTGGGGGCGTGCGAGCGCGACCAGTAAAGCCGCGATAGCACCCGCCCGCGCGAGTGGTGCCAGCCAGGTCAGTCCCGTCCGCCACGAGCGACCGGCCACTTTCACGCGAGAAAAGACCGAAGTCATCACCCCCGGCATCCGTCCCCGCCTTGCGAACGACCACACCGCCCACAGCGGGATCACCGCGACCAGCCACAAAACCCACGGGTCCCCGAACCGGAAGCTCATGACCCACCCTCCACGGCTTCGAGGGCCATGCGGGCGATCTCGCTCGCCTCGGACGGTCCCGCTCCGCCGCCCCCGAACCGGAGTCGCTCGCACCGATCCCGCAGCGTGCCCAGCGTTGCCCGGACACCGGAGGACCGGTCAGAGCCCGCCAGCCGATCGATGGCCCGGTGCACCCTGGGCAGCGCCTTCCCGTCGTCCAAGCGGCCCGCGGCGGCACGCCGCAACTCGTCGAGCGGGGTGCCGTCTTCGGGGCGTTCCGTTCCCGGAGGCCGTGTCATCCGCCACAGCACCACCATCGCCGCCAGCGCGACCATCACCGCCGCGATCACCAGCCCCGACCTCACCGCGCTCGCCGGCTCCGCGGGCGGCACCGGCGGCAGCACCGACGCGAGCGTGCCGTCGTCGGCCGCGCCCAGCACCGAGACCACCGACACATCCAGCGATGGCGTGCGCACGGAGCGGCGGTCGCCGTCTCCGCCCCAGGCCACTTCGAATCCCGGCGCCGCGTAGGTCCCCTCCAGAAACGGCTCGAGCGTGATCACGGTCAGCTCTTCGATGGCGCCGCCCTCGGTCGTGCTCCATGCCGGCCGCCCACGGTCCACGATCGTCCAGCCCGCCGACGCAAAGTCCGGGACGATCTGTTCCACCGGCAGGCCGGCGGGCCGGGACACCAGAAGTTCCACCCGCAGCCGGTCCACCGTCCGGATCTCGGCGCGATCGATCGCCACCATCGCCGTCACCCCGGTCTGCGTGTCCTGTGCCCGGACCGAAACGGCAGCCGGGTTCTCCTGCTCGGCGACGCGATCGGCGCAACCGCCCGCCGAAATCAGCCCGACGCACGCGATCGCCATCCGGACGAACCGCCCGAACGCACGATCAGAATGGACCCGTCGGGCTATCACGCACGCCGCTCCCGCATCCTCAGGTACCTGGCCAGGTCGTCGCCGAAGGCCCGGTCGGTCGAAAGCCGGACCCGATCCACGCGGGCGCGGTTCAGCGCCCGGTCGATCGCCGCGTGGTCGCGGTTGGCGGCCGATGCGAACCGGGCCCGGACCGACCGCGCCGACGTATCCACCACGACCCGCCGCCCCGTGACCGGATCGGTCATCCGCAGAAGCCCGACGCCGGGCAGCTCGTTCTCCCTCGGATCCTCGACCGTCAGCGCGATGACCTCGTGCTTGCGTCCCAGCAGCCTCATGGGCCGGGCCCAGTCGGGTTCCTTCTCCGCCCCCGATCCGTCGAGCCCGGACAGCAGATCCGAAAGCACGAAGACCACCGCCCGCCGCCGAAGCGAACGCGCCAGGTGCGCCAACTCGTCCGCCAGGTCAACGGGCACCCCGGCCGGCTCGGCGCTGAGCAGCTCCCGGAGCACGCGGAGCGTGTGCGTCCGCCCCTTGCCCGGCGGCAGGTGCAGCCGCTGGCTCGCCCCCATCATGTGCAGGCCCACGAGGTCGTTGTTCCGGCCCGCCGCCAGGGTCAGCACGGCGCCGACCTCCGCCGCCAGCCGCAGTTTGGACTTGGCCGACCCGAACGCGCTGGTCAGCCCCGCGTCCACCGCGAGAATCACCGTCAGCTGCCGCTCCTCGGTGAACCGCTTGACGAACGGCTCCCCGGTCCGCGCCGTCACGTTCCAGTCGATGAAACGGACCTCGTCGCCCGGCTGGTACGCGCGCACCTCGGCGAACTCGATGCCCTGGCCCTTGAAGACGGAGTGATACTGCCCGCCGAGCAGATCGTCCACCCGTCGCCGGGCGCGGATCTCCAGCCGCTTGACCTCCCGCATGAGTTCTTCGGTCAGCATCAACATCGTTCCGCCGCGTGGTCCGATGGCAGCCCGCGGGAGCGGACCCATCCCGCCCGACCGCATTGGTCAGGGGATCGGGATGCGATTGAAAATCTCCTGCACGATGTCCTCGGGCGTCACGCCCTCGGCCTCGGCCTCGTAACCGATCACGACCCGGTGCCGCAGCACGTCCATGCCCACCGCCTTGATGTCCGACGGCGTCACGAAGCCCCGCCCCTCGAGCAGCGCCTGAGCCCTCGCGGCCTTGGCCAGCGAGATGGACGCCCGGGGCGAGGCCCCGAACTCGATCAGCTTTGCAAGGTCCAGCGTGAACCGGGCGCCCGAGCCTGCCGGGTCGCGCGTGGCGTGAACGATCTCGACGATGTAATCCCGGATCCGTTCGTCGAGAAAAACCCTCCCGACCGCGCCACGGGCCGCGAGGACCTGATCGAGCGTCACCACCGGGCGGATCTCCGCCGGGTCCCCGACGACCATCCGATCGATGATGGTCCGCTCGTCTTCCTTGCTGGGGTAGCCGACCTTCAGTTTGAGCATGAACCGGTCGACCTGGGCCTCGGGCAGGCGATAGGTGCCCTCCTGCTCGATCGGGTTCTGGGTCGCCAGCACCAGAAACGGATCCCCGACGGGATAGGTCGTGTCACCGATGGTCGCGGCCCGCTCCTGCATGGCTTCCAGAAGGGCCGATTGCACCTTAGCCGGCGCCCGGTTGATCTCGTCCGCCAGCACCAGGTTCGCGAAAATCGGCCCCTTGCGCGGGGTGAACCCCCCGTTCTTGGGGTCGTAAATCAAGGTGCCAATCAGATCCGCTGGCAGCAGGTCGGGCGTGAACTGGATCCGCGAGAACTTCGCGTGCATGGCCTGCGCCAGCGTGGTCACCGTCAGCGTCTTGGCCAGGCCGGGAACGCCCTCGAGCAGCACATGCCCGCCCGTCAGCACGCCGATCAGCAGGGCACGGACCATCCGGTCCTGCCCAACCACCACCCGCCCGACTTCCGCGGCCAGATCGCGGACCGGCGCGGCGATTTCAAGGATCTCGGACTCGCTTGCGATACCGGCGGTCGTCACGGGCGACACCCTCCTTCAACCGGCCCAGGATACTCCAAACTGTTGCCGACCAGCCCGCATCCTCACCCGACGCGCGGCCCGGCGGACGACCGGACGCCGCCGAACGCCGTTCCCGTCACCATTACGTCAAAAAATCGGGCGCTGTTCACGCCACGGGCGGTCTTTTCCGGCTCGATCAGACCTGCTCGCCGGCGCCCGGGCCGGGCTTGGCGGCCGGCTGGCCCGGGTTCAGCTCGATCTGCCCGAACTGCTCCTCGTACTGCCGCACGGCGTTGCCCAGGGACATCACCAGACGCTTCGCACCCGCCCAGTTCATGATGACCCGGGATCCCACGCTGAACACGATGGTCGGCGGCTGATTCGGGATCTGCATCGGCAGGTTCAGACCGAAGTCCATCACCACCTCGTCCTGCGTGTTTGAGGTCCGGATGGTGTTCGCGTAGGTCGAGTGCATCTTGCTCTCGTCGATACGGAACTGGATCTGCTGCTGCTGGGGCTGGTTGTCGGCCATGGTGGGGGGTCCTTCTCGTTTCTCTCGCGTCAACGCCGCCGCCGGGCTCCGGCCCGGCCGGTGGTCCCGTTCGGAGCAAACTCTATCCGGGAAATGCCGGAGGGGGGACTTGAACCCCCACTCTGTTTCCAGAAGTGGATTTTGAATCCACCGCGTCTGCCATTCCGCCACTCCGGCGAGGGGCCGACATCCTATGCGCTTATCCCGGGCAACCGCGGGAGGACTCCAGCGAATCTGATCGCGGCCACGAGGCTCAGCCGGCCGATCGCGGGCGCACCGCCCGCTCATCCAGCCAGCGGTACAGCGCCGCCTCAAGCTTGGCGGCCGAACGGTCCCAGTCGAACTCTCGCGCAATCGCGTAACTTGATGCGCTCATCGCCCGCCAATCCTCCGGGTCGAGCCGGAGCACCCGCTCGATCCCGTCCGCCATCGCCTGCGCATCGCCCACGTCCACGAGGTATCCGTTCACGCCATCGCGCACGTAGTCTTCCGGTCCGCCGCATCGTGTACTCACAATCGGGCAGTGTCCCGCGGCGGCTTCCAGGCCCGGCATCCCGAACCCCTCGGCCGCAGACGGAACCAGCCAGCAGTCGCAGCGCTGATACAGCTTCGGGATCAGGTCCTGCGCGGGCTGGAGGTGGTACTCCAACCCCTCCGGCAACGTCCAACCGTCCGGAATCGGCTGCTGCCCAAATCCTATAAAACGAACGCCCGGCACCCGCTCCTGCACCCGCCGCAACGCCTCCAGCCCGACCGGAGTGTCCTTGAACACCGCGTCACGCATCAGCATCCCGACAGTGGGAGGATCGGACTTTTCTCGCGGCTCCGAGTCGAACTGCTTCCAGTTCACCCCGTTGGGCACCCTCAAGATTTCCGTGTGCCCGTATCCCTCCATCACCCGGGCCAGCCAGGACGAGATGACCACCTTCGGCCCTGGGATCGCATACGCCGCGTGGACCTCCTCGATCGGCCCGCCGTGTGTCTCGTGATGGCGCGCGTAGTGAATCTTCAACCCCTTGGAATCGGGCCACCCCGCGACCTCGCGCCAGACTCCCCACCAGCTTGAAAAGAGGACGTCCGCGTCGGGGACGACGACCGGGTCGAGCTTCCGCCGGGGAAACTGAACCCGCGGGATTTCTCCGTGTTCGAGGTGATGCCGGTACCCGCTCTTGTGATGCTTGAACGCCAGCCCGAGTCGATGAAGAAACAGTCTGGGATGACGAAGGGACGGCCACCCGCGGCTCGGCGGGAGGTGAAACGTGGTCACCCGGTGGCCCCGCCGTGCCATCGCCTCTGCGATGAGCCGGTTCGACTTGATCCCGCCGGAAAGAGAGGGTCGCCCCTCCACCCAGTGGATGGTCAGCGGCCGTCCGTCAGGCATTGGACCCTCCGCCCATTTCAGCCCACGAGTGGTCCGGCGCGTAGCCCAGAGCGATCAGCAGCTCGCCGGCGATGTCTACGAACGTGGCACGCTCCTCCGGACGCAGGTCTGACACCCAGCGACCGACACTCCCGGACGAGATCGGCCCGGCCGCGCGATCGTTGTTCATGTTCTGCCCGGGCCGCGCGGCAGCGTCTGGGGTCGCGGTCATCATCCCGGCCTCGAACGCCTCGCCCACAAAGTCGCATACCCGGTGCATCTCACGCTCAGGATCCGCGACGAGTGACTCGTACCGCACTTCGAGGCATCGCGGGTGCTGTCGGAATGCCAGGCCGCGCATGGTGTCGCTCAGCCACCGCCGCGCGCTCAGGCCGACCGGATTGGTCACTCGGACCGGCACGATCTTCCCACCCCTGACCCGTTCCTTCGGATGATGGCGGAGCGAGCAGACCACATCGCGGCCGTCTCTGACGACATGAATGAAGCGACCGTTCGGATACCAAGTCAGCAGCCGCTCGATCGCCCTGACATTATTCGGAGTCTTCTCCACCCAGCGCGCTTTCGACTCGGCCGCCAGAAATGCTCCGGCAAACTCATCGGCGAACGCAACCAGACTGCCGGACCGTGCACGCATGACTTCGAGCTCGGCCATCGGAATGCCCCATGGCGCGGCGATGTTCTCCAGCCTGAACGGGAGGCCGTACAGCGATGTCTCCGGCCCGCACGCGAATCGCGAGTGCCGATTCAGCAGCTCTTTAAACAGGGTTGTGCCCGACCGCCCACAGCCGCCGACAAAGACCGCGTCCATTTCGGACCGCGACGAAAGGTCGTACCAGCCGCTGGCCTCGAGCCGTGCATCCGCTCTCAGATGCAGGCGTTTTCGCAGCCGTCGGCTCAGCTTCACCGGAATCTCGCTCATGAACTCGGCTCCGAGGTTTCAGTGGACCGTCGCTCGATTCCCTCCAGCCACAAGCCAAGCTGGAAGGCGATGTGGTTCGAGGTGGACGGCAGGTCATCCTGATACTCCGATAGCACGGCCTTGCCCCCTCTGGCAATCACACCGTCGAGGATCTCGGCCGCGCAGGATCGCGCCAATCGTTGCCGCCCCTCCACCCAGAAGGCAGACCGTCTTTGCATCACCACCGGGTTGACCCAGCTCGTTTCGACGTCGTTCCAGTCTTGTCCGGCTCCCGCCGAATATTCCCCCCTCGTCCGTGACTTCCGATCCCGACGAATCCGCGACGGTGACGCGTTCGCAGGCAACCCCGTATTCGCATTCTCTATGTCCGCAAGCATACCGCACAGCTCACAGAAGACCGAGTTAGTCAGCCGGCCGTCCACCCGAAGTCGGGGCGCAAACTCTCGGGACACGTCGACGACCGCCTGATGGGCGAAGAGCGTATCCGAACAAGTGATCCGGCTGTTTCCGAGCGTATGAGCCGAATCGTCCTGCCGGGAACACGGCCAAAACCGGTGCCATTCATCTGCGGTCGTGGGGCGGACCTTGCGCACCACTTCGAGCCTCGTCTCTTTCCGATCACGGACGCGCCGGCGAATCTCAGGCACCAGCGCCGCCTCGATCGCCTCTCTGCCGGTGGTGTGTCCCGGCCCAGCCCGCTTGGCCGGCTCGGGCCCTTTCACCGTGCGACGGAGCATTTCGCGCACTCCGACGGGGCGCAGCGATTGTCTCCTGTCCAGAGGCATGAAGTGATCCTTGAGCAGCGTGTCGCTGAGTTGCCCGCCGATGATGACGTCGAATGAATTCGCCAGGCCGTTGTCGAACAGGCACACGCCGTGGCAGTTGGCCCGGAGTTCCATCCCGATGAGATCCAACCCCCGGCCCACGAGCGCGGGAAAGTAGTCTTCACCCCGCAACACTGCGACGCGGTCAACCCCCGCGGCCCGCGACACCTCCGACGCGACCCGGGTTTCCCGATTCTCCCGCGTGACATAGGTCAGCGCCGTCACGTCACAGTCGGCGGGCATCGCCGCGAGTACCGCTCGCGAGTCGAATCCGCCACTCAGAAGGACACCAACGCGCTCACAGTCCCGAACAAGATCGGCCCCGGCCTCCCGGAGAGCGGAACCGAGGCGATCGCGGATTGTTGACCGGCCGGGAAACGACGCCGGTTCGGTCGGTTCCCACATCACACGTGAACGCAGCTCCCGCTCGATCGCGTCGACGATGACGACCGAGCACGGATCCAGCTCACGGATTCCGTTCCGAGTCGTGAAGGGAAACGTGACGTAGTTGTGTGCGAACAGCTCCCCGACCGACACCGGGTCGATGTCCGAATCCAATCCGGTGGCCACCGCGAGCGACTCCAGATGCGTGCCCAGCCCCCGCAGCGAACCCGCGGAATCACGCGCCGCGTACACCGGCCGAAACCCCATGTGATCCGTTATCACCACAACAGAATGCTCACTGATCTCGAAGATCGCGTACATGCCGGAAAGGGCGTCAGAAACGCCGTCTGCGCACTCCGCCACCGATCGACCGCTGGCCACACGGTGAACCCAGGCGCCGAACGCGTCAGAATCGCGACCCACGCCCGTGCCACGGACGGTCGGGCGCCCGACGCAGGCGATGGTCCGGCCCCCGGTCGTCGAGGGCGCAAAGCCCCGTCCCAGGGGCTGCTGCAGCACCGCCTGGCCCCATGCAAACCGCATCTCATGGATTTTGTGGCCCCTCATCCCGGGACGTTCACGCAGCGACGCCCGCCCCCCGGCCGCGTCACGTCCTTCACCAAACAGAATGAGGATGTCGGCCATGGTTCTCCTCGATCATATAACCCACACCAGATCCCTGTCGCTCACAGATCCCGGCAAGTCGGACGGAATCGACTTCACGAGCCCGCCGTCCGACACGCACATCGGAAACATTCCATCGATGCCCGCATCTTTCTCCGCCGGATCCGCACCGGCCCTCTCACCAGACCGTCACCGCCTTCACAAGAACCGCGGCAAGAAGCACGACCAACAGGATCTGGTCGCTGGTGGCCTTCAGTTCGGGCACGGTCCGCCGCGTCATCGACCGCTGGAAGAGCAACGAAACACCCTCCGAGATCGCCATGCCCGCGCAGAAGCCCTCCAAACCGCCCGTCCAGACGGACATCGCCGACGCGAGCGGCAGCGCCGCGAGCACCCGCACGGCGTTGGAGAGCATCGCCCGTTTCGAGTTGCCGGCCGCGAGCATCAGCCCGAACTGGCTGGCCCGCATCATCGCGAAGTAGCCTCCGACGGAAAGGATTGTCAGGGCGGGACCCGCGCCCGAATAGCGGGAGTCGTACATCACCGAGACGAGCCACTCGCCGAAAAACAACAGCAGCAGCGGGACCGCGAAAGCGGGCGCGGACAGAATTGAGAACTTGGAAGTGACCCTGTTGACCCGTTCGGTGCCCCCCTTGTTGAGCACCTCCGAGTAGACAGGCAGCAGGACCTTGCCCGCGATCTGCCTCAGGACGTTCATCGGGATGAGCAGGAACGTCATCGCAAGCGTATAGAACGTCAGATCATTGATGGAGAGAATCTTCGGCAACAACAGCCGGTCCCCGCTCTGCGAAAGAAACGTCAGGGCCGTCGAGAGGAAAATCCACTTCCCGAATCGGAGCAACTCCCTGACCGCCGTGGTGTCCCAGCGAAGGCGGTGGGGATGCGTGCTCAGCACCCGAAACCCCAGCAAGATGCTCAGCGCCGACGAGACGATCGCCCCGCCGGCCAGCGCCCAGACCGTCGGATGAAAAACGGCCCAGACGATGGTCGCGACAATACCAACAACCTGGGTGATCAGCTCCACGATCGTCAACTTGCCCAGGCTGAGCCGCCGATTCGCCGTGGCGTATCCGGTCGTCTGAAACCCCCGAATAGCCGCGGTGGCGCCGATCACGCAGAGCACCGGGAAGAGCGTCGCGTTCTCGTACAGCAACGCGACCGGATAGGCGATCGCGCACGCGATCGTCCACAACGCGAAGCCGCGGATGATCTGGATCGTCCATGCGGTGTTCAGAAAGTCGGGGTCCTCCCCACGCTTGTTCTGAATGATCGATGGCCGGATTCCGATGTCGCTGAACATCTGCAATCCCACCATGAAGACGTTGGCCAAGGCCATGATGCCGAACGCCTCTGGGAACAGCAGCCGGGTCAGGATGAGCGTTGATCCCAATCGGATCACCTGCTGCGCTCCGAAACCAGCCAGCGTCCACGCCGACCCACGGATCGCCTTCGCCCTGAGCTTGTCCCCCCGCATCGACCGCGCCGCCGGATGCTCCATCAGGCGCTCGCGCAAACCCCTCCCCCGCGCCGGCAGAACTTCTTCTGCCTGCTCCGAACCGTGGGCGCTCACGACCCAAACCCCCGGTTCACGACCTGCCCCGGGCAACATTCATGTGCGTAGTCGGTCGCCACTACCGAATCCTCTCATCCGCCCGCCCGGGCGACGCCCGGGCCCACGAACATCGGCAGGATTCCGCCCATTCGGACACCGCAACCCCAGAAGCCATCCTTCACCAAACTCACCCCGGACGCAGAGCCGATACCTGACTCCCACCCTACACTCCCTCCCCCCGATCCAACCCCGGGGGCCGACCCGGGACGGACGCGTGCCCAGGCGGGTCGGAACAGCACCGCACGCACTCATTCTGATCGGAATCACCCATGTCGAGCCAGTCCAATCAAGTCAAGATCGAAGACGCCGGCCCTTGCCGCAAGAAGATCTCCATCGAGATCCCTTCCTCCGCGGTCGACGAGACCATCCAGGAATCGTACGCCACCGTGGCCCACGAGGCGTCGCTGCCAGGCTTCCGCAAGGGCCGGGCCCCCAAGCGGCTGATCGAAAAACGCTTCGGCGGCTACGTCCGCAACGAGGCCCGCGGCCGCCTGCTCAGCCAGGCCTACCAGGACGCAGTCGAGTCCAATAACCTCAAGGTCCTCGGCCAGCCCCCGGCCTCCGCCTTCGAGAACGTCGAGGTCGAGCCCGGCAAGCCCATCAAGCTCGAGCTCGAGGTCGAGGTCATGCCCGAGTTCGAGCTCCCTGAGCTCAAAGGCATCAAGGTGCTCAAGCCCGACTCGACCCTCCCCGAGGGCCTGATCGACGAGGAGATCAAGAAGATCTGCGTCAACGAGGGCACCCTCGAGGACCGCGAGTCCCCCGAGCCCGGCGACTACCTCATGGGCAAGGCCGTCATGACCGACGCCGACGGCACCGAACACTACAACATCGACGGCGCGGTCGTCCAGATCCCGCCCGCCGACGGCGACGGCTCGGGCATGATCCTCGGCGTCCTCGTCGCCGACTTCGCCAAGCAGATCGGCACCCCCAAAGCTGAGGACGAGGTGACCGTTAAGGTCACCGGGCCCGAGAACCACGAGGTCGAGGCCATCCGCGGCAAGGCCCTGACGATCACCTACAGCGTCGCCAACGTCTACAAGATCATCCCCGCGCCCATCGCCGACATCGTCGCCAAGTACGGTCTCGCCAGCGATGAGCAGCTCCGCGAAATGGTCACCTCCCGCCTCCAGCAGCGGGCCGACGTCCAGCAGCAGGGGGTCATGCGTCAGCAGGTCGCCAAGCACCTCGCCGACAACACCAAGATCGATCTGCCCGAGGGCCTCACCAGCCAGCAGGCCGCCCGCAACCTCGAACGCCGCCGCATGGAACTCATGTACCGCGGCGTCGACCAGCGCGAGATCGAGACCCACATGGCCGAGCTCCGCGCCGCCTCGGCCGACTCGGCCGTCCGCGAGCTCAAGCAGCTCTTCATCCTCAACAAGGCCGCCGAGCAGCTCGACGTCAAGGTCGACGAGCAGGAGCTCAACGCCCAGATCGTCCGCATCGCCGCCGAGCAGGGTCAGCGCCCCGAAGCTGTTCGCGACTCCCTGATCAAGAACGGCCAGATCCAGACCCTGTTCCAGCAGGTCCGCGAGCACAAGACCATGGACGCCATCCTCGCCGACGCGGTCGTCGAGGAGGTCTCCGCCGACGAGTTCAACAAGCGGATGAAGGACGCCGCCGACTGACGCCGCTCGGCAAGCGCCGCCTGCCCGTCCAGGTCACGCGTCGGATCACCAAAACGACTCCCCACGCCCGGCCCCGCCGGGCTTTTTTATTGCCCGCGCCCGATCCATCCACCAAAGGGCCCGGCCCCACGAAAGGGACCGGGCCATCCCACCTTGAACTGGATACGACCGTGCGGATCAGCTGTCCGAGTCCGCCGACGCGCTCGCCGATTGGCCTCGGATGCGGCTCACGTCGATCACGCTGCGCCCGTCCATGGTGCGACGGGTCCCATCGATGCGGACCCGGTCGCCCTTCTTCATGCGCAGCCGCTCGGCCTGCTCACTCTGAACGGCCAGCACGTACGTGCCGCCCTCGGCAAGCTCGACCTTGTACAACGCATGCCCGGCAACGTCACGGGCGGAACGCCACACGTCGCGGACGCGCCCTTCGACCGACATCGCATCGCCCATCGACGCGTTCTCGGCTCTCCAGGCCCGATCACCCGAGGTGCCGTTGAACTCGCGGTCACGCCGGGCGGAATCGCCGTACGCGTGGCTCGGTTCCTTGCGCAGCTTCACGGTCTCGTCGCCGACCCGCAGCTTCTGGACCACGACGTGCTGGCCGTCCGAATGGTCGCCCCGCTCGCCGATCAGCGTCACACGATCGCCCTTCTCGAACGGCAGCCGGTCCCGCGTCATCTTGGGCCCCAGGTCGGCCACAACGGCCTTGCCGTTGTCCATCTGAAGCTTAACGACCAGGTGGTCGTCCGGAACGCCGTCCGGGTTCACCCGGGAGATGCGTTCGATGCTGCCGCGCTTCTGGACCTTCCAGGACATGTCGGCCTTGGGCGTAGCTCGATCCGACGAACCATTCGCGCGGTCGCCGCGCCGGCGTGTGTCATCGCGAGATCGCTCGCGCGACGCCTGCTCGCTGTCGGCCGTGCGGATCGTTCCAAAATAGTAGTACGTCGGGTCGAAGGTGTACTCGGACCCGTTGTCGTAGAACCCGTCGTAGTAACCCTCTGTGTACGCCGTGCTGTAGGCGCGGGTCCAATCGGCGTCCCAGTGGTCATAGCCGAACTCGTCGTCGTAGTACCCGTCGTAGTAGCCGTCGTAGTACGCGCTGTAGCCGTACATCGACGGGTCATAGCCATCAGACCAAACGTAGTACGAGGTGTCGTAGTAGCCATCGTAGTGCCAGTCGTCATCGGTGGTGTCGTAGCCCCAGTCCTCGTCGTCGAACCAGTCGGAGGGGTCGTACCACTCCTCCTCGTGCCACCCTTCATCCGGCTCGTACTCGTAATCGGTCTGGGCCGAGGCCGCCTGCGTCAGCGCCAGCGGCGTCGAAGCGGCGAGCATCAGGGCCAGTGTGGTGTTCATGCGTGCCATTGAGATTCTCCTTTCAGTTCAGTTCACAACCCCCGCGCATGACAAGTCACGCCGGGGAGCACCCCGCCCGGCCCGCCGTCGGACCGAAGCCGCGGGGCCGCAGGTTGCAGCGTTCCGGGTAACCGCGTCAATCCGCGGCCCGCACCGCCCGCCGCCCCTTTCGGACAGCCGGCGACCACGGGATCCCCTCCCATCCCGGAACCAATGTCACCCTCACACGAGCCCATGAAGACGCCGTGAACACGCGGTGAAAGTCCGAAAAGACTGCCCCACCCGCCCGTCTGAGGCCCGAAACCACCCCCCCATCCGCACCCGTCGCGCCCCGCCCCGAGGCCCCGTCCGGCCTACAGTTCGGGCCAAATCACGGAGACCAGCCCGCCATGGCCGACACCCTGCATTGCCGCCTTGTCACTCCCGACGCCGAACTTCTCTCCGAAGCCGTCACCTACGCCTCCGTCCCCGCCTGGGACGGCCTCATCGGCTTCCAGCCCGGCCGCGCACCCCTCGTCGCCCGCCTCGGCATGGGTGAACTCCGTCTGGACTTCCCCGCCGCCAAGGGCAGCGGCTCCCGCCACTACTTCATCGACCAGGGCTTCCTCAAAATGGGTGACGGCGAGCTGACCATCCTCGCCGAGAAGGCCGTCGCGGCCGAGCGGCTCGTCGAAGAAGACGCGAAAGCCGAGCTGGCCGCGGCCGAAGCCCGCACCATCCCCGCCGATGCCCCCGACCGCATGACCGCCCAGGAAAAGATCACCCACGAGCGCAACGCCGCCCGGACGAAGCTCCGCCTCGCCCAGTCCGCCAAGAGCCGTGGCATCTGATCCCGCCGGGTAACCCCCCATCCATCCTGCGTCAGACCGCTCCCCTGACAGTTCGCGACAATTTCGCGATTGCGTTGCGATGCCGCGCTGGTACATTAAGCGTGCGCCCCCGGTTCACCCCGGACGGCGCTGCACGCGGCATGCACGTGGGGTCCGCCGCACAGGAGTCCAACCGAATCCGACGCGCCGTTCACGCCCGCTGAACG
Organism: uncultured Phycisphaerales bacterium; assembly: GCA_963975575.1. Lineage (GTDB taxonomy): Bacteria > Planctomycetota > Phycisphaerae > Phycisphaerales > UBA1924 > UBA6054. The sequence continues at coordinate 1,510,266 of CAXBHL010000001.1, forward strand.
GCCCGCCCGACGCCGACGACCCGCGCCCCTGCGGCGCGGTATGACGTGCGCGCGTCACAACAAAGTTCCTCCGGGCGTCCCTCGGTCCAAGCAGGACTGTCGGTCTTCGCCGAGGCCGTCCCACGCACAAGGAGTGACACCATGAGGTGGCACGCAGCATTGTTCGCGGCCGTGATCGCCGCGCTCGTCTCGCCCGCCGCCGCGCAGGGCGATGCCTGTTCGACCGATTCCATCCAGCTCAACTCCGGTTTCCAGCACACCGGCAACGGAGGCGGAGCGGTCTACCCCATCGGTGCCCAGGACGCCTGGTACCGCATCCTCTACGACCCCGACCCCGGAACCACCGAGCCCCGCCCCGCCGGCGTGATCCAGAAGCACCCGGCCTGGGCCAACCCCGAGCCCAACACGCAATGGCTCGGCGCCTACCCCGGCTCCTCCGCCTCCATTAACGGCTTCTACGTCTTTGAGGTCTGCTTCTGCCTCCGCGAGGGCTTCCAGAACGTCACCCTCACCCTCGGCGCCAAGGCCGACGACGCCGTGGCCGTCTACCTCAACGAGACCCTCAACGACGTCATCACCAACGTCGCCACGCCCATCCTCCCCTCCGGCGACGGCTTCACCTCGCCCACCATCACCACCATCCAGTTCACCGACCAGTCCCGCTTCCGTGTCGGACGCAACTGCCTGCTCTTCCGCGTCGAGAACCAGGGCGCCGTCGCCATGGGCCTCAACTCGCTCGTGACCGTCAGCTCGCCCAACGGCCTGGTCGAGGACCCGAGCTGCTGCTCCAACGGCTCGATCATCTCCGGTCAGAAGTGGAACGACCTCAACGGCGACGGCGTCCGCGACACCGGCGAGCCCATCCTCCCCAACTGGCCCATCACCCTCAACCCCGGCGGGACGATCAACACCGACTCCAACGGGTACTACTACTTCATGGGCCTCACCCCCGGCGCGTACACCGTCACCGAGGGCTCCCAGAGCGGCTGGGTTCAGACCTTCCCCTCCTCCGGCCAGCACAACGTCAGCCTCGGCCTCAACGAGATCAAGGACCACCTCGACTTCGGCAACGTCTTCCGTCCCTGCGGCGAGATCATCGAGGAAACCATCATCTGCGTGCCGGATGACACCGGCTGGTCCGGCTGCTACGACTACACATTCGTTTTCAAGAACACCTCGGGCGTTCCCGTTTCCTACGTCCTCAACCCCGACCCCAACGCCACGCCCAACATCATCCCACTCAACCCGCCCGTCCCCGACGGCGGAACCAGCGACCCCATCACCATCCGCATCTGCCCCCCGGCGGACGGCACCCCGTGCTACCCCATCCGGCTCATCCTCGCCGACCAGTTCCTCGAGGAGTGCTGCCGCCTCGACGCCTGCATCGAACTGCCCGACTGCCACTGCGTCCAGTTCATCGACGTCTCGGTCGCCGGCCCCTCGCCGGACCTGCTCAACTATTCCGTCACGTTCTCATTCACCAACCTGACCCCCGACGTCCTCGAGCACATGTTCATCGTGCCCGAGCCGTTCGGCGCCTTCAACATCACGCCCAACTACTTCGACATCCCCGCCACCGGCCCGGGCCAGACCGCGGGGCCCTTCAAGTTCTTCGCCGGCCCCCTCGCCGCCGGTGAAGAGTACTGCGTCCGCGTGAGCGTCCACAACGAGGACCTCCAGGAGTGCTGCTCCATGGTCTTCTGCTTCACCGCGGCCGAGTCCGGCAACGGCCCGCCCGACTGCCGCGCCGACCTCAACGAGGACACCCAACTCAACTTCTACGACATCGCCCAGTTCATCGGCCTCTATGTGTCCCAGTCCGCCCTCGCCGACTGGAACGCCGACGGCCTGTTCAACTTCTTCGACATCCAGTCCTACCTCGGCGACTTCCTCGCCGGCTGCCCGTAACCCAACCCCCGGGCGGGCCCCAACAGGCCCGCCCGGACTTCCGCCGCTCACGTAGAGTTTGTCCGACCGCCCGTGCTACGCCCCGCCGGGCAACCCCCCATAGCATCCGGCGATCCATGAACTGGACCGCCCTCATCCCGGCCATCCTCTTCTTCCTCCACTGGGGCGCGGTCGCACTCGTCGCCCTCCGCGTCATCTCCAAGCGCCGCTCCCAGGGCGTCAGTCTCGCCTGGCTGGTCATCCTCGGTTGGATCCCCATCGCCGGCATCGTCCTCTACGTCTTCTTCGGCGAGTCCTGGCTCTCCCGCCGCCGCGCCCGACGCATGCAGGTGCTCGAGGCCGCCGCCCGCGCCCGCTTCGAGGCCCTCGACCCATTCGCGGCCACCGAAGATCCCACCAAGCGACCCTTCCTCGCCCCACTCAACCGCCTCGCCCGCAAGTCCAGCATCATCCCCGCCCTGTCCGACAACAAACTCGAACTCCTCGACGACGCCGACGCCTTATTCCCCGCCCTCCTCGAAGAGATTGAAAGGGCCGAACGCACAATCAGCCTGCTCTTTTACATCTACGAGCCCGGCGGCCGCGTCGACCAAGTCACCCAGGCCCTCGCCGCCGCGGCCAAACGCGGCGTCCACGTCCGCGTCCTCGCCGACGCCGTCGGCTCCGCCGCCTTCTTCGCCGGCAAGCAGGACAACTTCCTCCGCGCCGCCGGCGCCGACGTCCGCGCCTCGCTCCCGGTCAACCCCGCCCGCGCCTTCGTCTCCCGGATCGACCTGCGCAACCACCGCAAACTGGCAGTGTTCGACGGCCACACCGCCATCACCGGCAGCATGAATCTGGCCGACCCGAAGTTCTTCAAGCAGCACGCCGGCGTCGGCCCCTGGGTCGACATCATGGCCCGCGTCCGCGGCCCCGCCGTCAACGCCCTCGACCTCATCTTCGCCCTGGACTGGTGCGTCGAATCCCCCGACGACTCGCTCCACGCCGAACGCCCCTCCGAGCCCGTCCCCGCCGGCGACACCGCCATCCAGATCCTCTCCTCCGGCCCCGGCGACAACCCCGACGACCTCCGCCGCGTACTCCTCCAGTCGATCTACTCCGCCCGCGAGGAACTCGTCATCTCCACCCCCTACTTCGTGCCCGACGACACCATGCTCACCGCCCTGATCACCGCCGCCCAACGCGGCGTGTCCGTCACTCTCATCGTCCCCGAGCGCGTCGACTCCCGCTTCGTCCGCCACGCCGCCCGGTCCTACTACGACGACCTGCTCAAGGCCGGCGTCGGCGTCCGCCTCTTCCGCCCCGGCCTGCTCCACGCCAAGACGGCCGTCATCGACCGCCGCCTGGTTCTGATCGGCTCGGCCAACATGGACCGCCGGTCCCTGTGGATCAACTTCGAACTCTCGATCTTCGCCCACGACGAGGAGACCGCCGAACAGCTCCGCTACATCCAGCAGCGCTACATCGCCCAGTCCCGCAACCTCAACGACGAGGCCTGGCACAAACGCCACGTCCTCACCCGCCTCGTCGACAACGCCGCCCAACTCCTCGCCCCGATCCTCTAACCCCTATCCAAGCCGAGGTGCGTAAGCACCCGGTCACGGCGACGAATCGGCCAAAGCAACCCCATCCCTCCCCGGCGGAGGGCTTCCAGCCCTCCGTTCGAGCGCTACTCAAACCCAAGCCCAGACCCAATCCCCAAACGGGCCGCGCCCAACAGGAAGCGGGCGCAAACCTCACCCGAACACCCTCGCCTCCCCGCCACGCCTGCGGCTATCGCTGTTCAAGAACCAAAACCAACAACCCCACCCGACCACCGAACCACGCCAACTCTCCACCTCGTCCCAACCTCGCCCAATCGCAAGCACAGGCCCCCCGTGCATTCGCAGCGATCCGCCCAGTAAACCACAAAGCCCGCGTCCAACCGGACACGGGCCTCGCAACGCCCCGAGCACAACGGTTTCAAACCGTTAGATGGTCCCTTGGTGGGCTGGAAACGGGGTGTTCCGGCCGCGGCGTGCGTGACGGGGAAGATCGAGAAGGCGGGACCGCGGCCGACTACCTTTGTCCTCAGGGACAACGACAGCAAGCTCGAGGGCGGGTTCGATGCAGAGCTGGCCATCCAGGGGATCCAAGCGGAGCGGCTGCCGATCTCCGGGCCCTGCTTGTGCAACGCACACATGGCGCGGTGGATCCAGTCGCTTCGGCCAAGTGTGCCTGGACCACTTTGTCCCGGGTAGGCTGCGGCATCTGGACCGTCTTGAGGCAGAAAACATCGAGCACTGCGTCCGGGAAGGGCCGCACCAAGAATCGAGGCACCGATTTTGCTCGGTGACTTGCGAACAGGCGGGCACGCCCCCCCCCGGGGGGACGAGGATGAGGTAGTCTGCCGGGTCAGGCCGGGCGGTGCACTCAGACACTACGAACGGCGATCGGCGACCAAAATAGGGGCAAAGACAGGGATGCACGCTTCTGGCACCACATGCTGCAACCCCTCCAGCTCACTTTGTCACTCCAGAATCGGCTTCGCGGATCCCACGATCTTCGAGCCGTCGGGCTTCTCGATCTCGATCCACCACATAACGTTTTCGGGCAAGGGATTGGGAGCCATGGCGTGAACGTCGTAGTCGTTGTGAGCGGGTGCATAGTCAGCCCTGCCCACGAACGAGAGCGTCCGATCCTCGATGCCGATCCACGCGCGGACAATGGTCGCGCCGTTGTCGTTGTACGGCAGTTTCACCACAAGGTGGCTCTCCTGGCCGGCCTTGACGGCGCCGTGACCCTGGGACAGCTCGACGGTCATGTCGCCGATCAGAGTGGGCTCGAGCGCGACCTCGTCGTGCTCGTGTTCCTCAGCGTCCATGGGCGCGTCCGCCGCATGATCGTCATGGACAGAGCCGTCCGCGTGCGTGTGGGTGTCCGCCGCACCGGCGTGCTGGTCGCCCGAGCCGGACTCGCCGCAGCCACCCACGGCCAGACTGATGGCAGCGAGGAACGCAAGGCTGAACGTGGTCGGAATGATGGGTTTCATGGTCAGTTCTCCTTTTCTGATGATGGTAACTCGTGGAGGGTGTTCAGGACGCTTCCGCACCGTGCGGAACTTTGAGGCGGTGAATGGCGGCATACCCCGCGGGCACGACGACGAGGTTCAAGAAAGTCGATGTCAGCAGGCCGCCGAGGATGACGACCGACAGGGGGGCGAGGATCTCGTTGCCCGGCTTGTCGCCCTTGAGGATGATCGGGATCAGGGCCAGCGCGGCGGTCAGGGCGGTCATGAGGATCGGCACGAGCCGCTCCATGGAGCCCTGCACGATCGCCTCGTGCATCGGAACGCCCTCCTCGGTCATCAGGTGCTTGTAGTGGTTGACAAGCAGGATGCCGTTGCGGACCGCGATCCCGAAGAGCGTGATGAACCCGACCAGGCTGGCGATCGAGATCACCGGGGCGGTGTAGTCCCCGACACCAAAGAGTGCGAGGGCATTTGAGAATGGATTGGGCGACTCTGTGAGGAAGATCGCCAAGATGCCGCCGATGAGCGCCAGCGGCAGATTGACCAGCACGAGCAGCGACACCCGCAAAGACCCGATGGCGAGGTTGAGCAGCACGACCATCACCAGCACGACAAGCCCGCTGAACAGCCCGATCGTGCGGCTGGCCGACTGCTGGGCCTCGAACTGGCCGCCGTATTGCACGGTATACCCGTGCCGCTGCACGATCGGGTCGACCCGATCCCGGACCTGCGTGACCAGGTGCCCGAGATTCGATCCCTGTGCGACATTGAGCGAGACAACCGCTTTGCGCTGGGCATTCTCCCTGGCGATCAGATTGGAGGCCATCTCCGGTCCGATGACCGCGACCTCATCAAGTCGGACCAACGCCCCGCCTTGCCCGCGAAGCACCAGGTTCTTCAGGTCCCGGACGGTGGCCCGCTCCTCGTCATCGAGCCGGACCACCAGCGAGTAGCGACGCACGCCCTCGTTCACCTCCGCAACCCGCACGCCGAAGATCGCGTTGCGGACCTGCTCCGCCGCGGAGCGCGGTGTCAGCCCGTAGGCGGCCAGTTCCGCCGGTTGATACTCCACCGGGAGGGACTGGATCATCACTTCACGGTTGGCCGCGACATCGCGCGCCCCGGGAAGCGGTTTGAGCGCCGCTTCGATTTCCTTGGCGATGGCGCGGAGAACATCAAGGTCGTCGCCGTACACACTGATCGCGATCGCCGCGGGCGTGCCCGACAGGATGTGGCTCAGCCTGTGCTCGATCGGCTGGCCGATGTTGGTGGTGATGCCGGGAACACGCTCCAGGATCTGAGAGATCTGCTCCCGCACGACAATGCCGTCGAACCCGGGAAGCACGGTGACGTCGATCTCGGAGTTGCTGACCGGCTCGGCGTGTTCGTCGCGCTCGGCACGTCCCGTTCTCCGGGTGACACTCTTGACCCCCTCGACCGCCAGGAGTTGCTGCTCGATCGCCGAGGCCATGCGGTCGCTCGCCACGAGCGAAGTGCCGGGAGGGGCGAAGAGCCCCACGGTGAAGGTGCCCTCGTTGAACTCGGGCAGAAACGAGGTGCCGAAGGTGGAGGCGAGCCACAGAGCGAGAGCCGTCGCGACGGCCGCGAGGGACAGGACGAGCACCCGCAACCGGATCGCCAGCCGAACAGTGGGCCCATAGAACCTTTTCAGAAAGCGGACAAGGAACGCGTCCGTTGAGTTACCCGTGCCTGGCTTCGCGTGCAGCATGTAGCGGCACATCGCCGGGGTGACGGTGAGGGCGACCACCAGCGACGCCATGATCGAGACCACGAACGCGACGCCGAGCGGACGGAAGAACCGGCCCTCGATGCCTTCCAGAAACATGAGCGGCAGGAAGACGAGGGCGATGATGATGGTCGCGAAGACCATCGCCGGCCGGATCTCGTTGCTCGCGTCGAAGATGACCTTCAGCTTCGGCTGCCGCTCACGCTCCGGCCTTGTCGCATTCTGCTTCATTCTGCGGAAGACGTTCTCGACATCGATGATCGCGTCATCCACAAGGCTCCCGACGGCGATCGCCAGCCCGCCCAGGGTCATCACGTTGATGGTCTCACCCATCCAATCGAGGACCAGCAGAGCCACGGCGAGCGAGAGCGGCAGTGCGGTGAGCGTGATGATCGTGGTGCGAAGATTGAGCAGAAAGAGCAGCAGGATCACCGAGACAATGATCGCCGCATCTCGCAGGGCGTGGAAGACGTTGCTCACCGAGAGATCGATGAAATCGCCCTGCCGGAAGATCTGCCGATTCACTTCTACACCCGCCGGCAACGACGGCTCCAGAGCGTCGAGCATCGCGTCGATCTGCTCGGTGATGACCAGCGTGTTCGTGCCGGGGGCCTTCTGGATGGTCATCACCACCGCGGGCAGCCCGCCGTCGGCGCCGGTCCCCCGCTTGGGCGCGGGGCCGAGTCGAACATCGGCGACCTGACCAATGGTCACAGGAGCACCGTCGTGATACTTGATCACCGTGCCGGCGATATCGGCCACGGACCGAACCCGTCCACTCTGACGGATCGGCAGTTCGAGACTGTCCACGTCCGGTAGATAGCCAGCACTGAGGGTGCTGTGGGCCTGATTTGCGGCCGCGATCACGTCATCGACCGTCAGGTCGTACAGCCGGAGGTTCTCCTGCTGGACGAGCACCTGATACTCGGGCAGTTCGCCGCCGATGACCGAGACCTGGGACACGCCCGCGACCGCGAGCAGCTTGTTCCGCAGGTCGTACTCGGAGTAGGCCCGCAGTTCGAGCGGCGGCACGGTGCCCGACGGTGACGACACCGCCAGAAGCATGATCTCGCCGGTGATGCTGGTGATCGGCGTCATCTCGGCGTGGGCATCGGGCGGGAGTTCCTCCCGGACGGAGTCGAGTCGTTCGGAGACGAGCTGCCGGGCCCGGTAGATGTCCATGCCCCAGTCGAACTCGACGTAAGCGATGGACAGGCCGATCGCGCTGCTCGTCCGCACGCGACGGACGCCCGGGATGCCGTTGACCGAAGTTTCGATCGGAAATGTGACGTACTGCTCCACCTCGTCCGCCGCGAGGCCGGGTGCCTCGGTCATGATGACCACCGTCGGCGCGTTGAGTTCGGGAAAGACGTCGACGGGCGTTTGTGGGATACGGAACGCCGCGAACGCGAGCAGGACGCCCGCGAGCACGAGCACGAGCGCGGCGTGATCGAGCGAGAACTGAATGAGTCGCTTCAGCATGAGACCTCGCTCCTTTTAGTGTTCACCGTGAAAGGTGCCGTCGGCGTGGAAGTGGCCGCCCTGCTGGGTCACGCCGCTCTGCTCGCTGGCGAGCTTGAGTTCGTACGCGCCGTTCAGGATGACCTCGTCGTTGAGCGTGAGCCCGCTGTTGATGGCGACCCAACGCCCGTCGTCAACGCCCATGTCGGCCTCGACACGGATGGCCTTGTTGGGATCCTTCGGATCCCGCCGGAAGAAGACGTGCGTGATCCCGTCCTTCACGATGGCCGCGCGGGGGATCGCCAACGCGGGACCTCCGCTGGTCTCCGCCACGACCTCCAGGAACGCAGAGATCCCGGGTCTCATCCAGGTTCGGGTCTCACCGGGCGTGGCGAGCAGCGTGACGGTCCGCTGCTCGGGATGGGCTTCGAGCCCGATCGAGACCGAAGCATCCACGCCATCACTCAGCGGAATCCCGGGCGTTGAAGGCGGCACGATGCGCCCTTCGGGGCGCTCACCCAGCCGCGCCAGATCGGACTGGAGGGCCATCCCACGGAACCGCACCTTGGTGGGGTCCACTGTGGACAGCACGAGCGAAGGGGCATCCGCGAACGAGCCGTCCGTGAGCGCGAGCGCCTCAACCACCCCGGGCTCGATCGCCCGAACCTCGATCCAGTCGATGGTCCGGTAGCCGGGTTCACTCCGCCCCTGGTGCTGTACCTCGGCGGAGAGGACTTCCTCAGCAATGCCGGAAGCGGCCGAGGCCCGGTGCAAGGCGTGCTCCCGAGTGCGTTCACCGTTCACGAGTCTCGTCTCGGCCAGCCTCAGTTCCGCACGCAGCCGGGGCAGACTCGCCTCCAACTCTGCGGCCTGCGCTTCCAGGTCTGCGTTGCGGATCTCGGCCCCCGTCAGCGAAGACAATCGCTCCCGCATGATGACGAGTCGGCGGGCGGCCTCATCGATCCGGGCCTGGGCGACCTGGATCTCGGCCATGGCCGACCGGATTTCCTGTTCGCCGACGATGATCTCGTGCTGGATCTCAGGCCACTGCGGCGAGCGGAAGCGGTAGAGCAGGTCCCCCGGCTCGACCTTCTGGTACTGGTCGACGGCGAGTTGCACCGTCCCGGGCAGGCTCAGGCGGTACTCGTGCCGGGCGAGCGGCTGCAGCTCAAACGCTCCGGGCACACGGATGGTGCTCTCCACCTTCCGGCGCTCGACCTTGACCTTTGTGATGCCGAGGTTCTTGCGCACAGTGGCCGGAATGTCGATCCGGTTCGTGGCGGCGGCGGCCGTCTCTTCCTGCTCTACGGCAGGGGCCTGATCACTTTGGCGGGTGCAGCCCACGACCAAGAGTGATGCGCAGACCGCGAGCATGGTCAGGAGCGGAAGTCTTTGATCATGCGGAGATCTCATGGATTCACCTCACGGGCGGGTTCGCCCTCGTGTGACGTCGGGGCCGGATCAGCCTCGGCGTGGTATTGCGGATTGGACGGTGCGCTGGCCGCCGCGTGGGGCGGCCCGATGAGGAGCGACAGCTCGGCCAACGCGAGCGACTCGTCGAGTCGTGCGTCGATCAGGGCCATCCGGGTCTGCCCAACTCGGGAAAGGCTTTCGAGCAGCACAAGCGTGCCGCCTTCGCCGATCTGAAGAAGGTTCCGAGCGTCTTCGAGCTGCCGGTCCACCATCGGTGCGATGCTCGACTCGATGATCTCGCGTTGCTCTCGGATGTTCGCCAGCCGGGCCCGCGTCGCCGCGAGGGAGCCGGCCAGGCGCTCGTAGGCCGTCTCGAAGGCCGCCCGCGCGAGGTCACGCTCGGCGTGGGCCACGGCGATGCCCTGCTTGTTGGCGTTGAGGATGGGGATCGGCAGCGAGAGCGAGAAACCGAGCAGCGTGTCCCCGCGATCGAACTCGGCGAGCGGCCCGATCGTCAGGTCCGGGTACTGCTCGCGGACTTCCCGCCGGAGCGATCGCTCAGCGATCTCGTACTCATCACGGAGCCAGGCGAGCGTCAGGCTCCGCTCCGCCATCGCATCCGCGGACGGCTCGTCCGGATCCAGGCTCAGGGCAACCGTCGGCACGAGTTGCAGCGCAGCGTCTGGCGCAAGCCCGAGCAACGCTCGAAGCTCCTGCTCTGCTCGGCCCGCTTCGCCGCGATAGCGAAGCAAGGTCTGCCGCTGGGTCGCCTGCTCGATGGTGAACAGCGCCGCCTCGGTCCGCGCGATCTCGCCCGCCTCGGCGAGTTTGGCCGTCGAAACGACGAGCGACTCGATGGACGCCAACAAGCGCTCGGTCTGTTCGGCCTTGAGCCGAGCGGCCGACCAGCGCAGCCACACCCTGCGGACCTCGATGCGGGTGCTCCACTCCTCCTCGGCGACGCGGGTCAACTCCGCCGCGAGCGCGGCGTCGGCCCTCGCTCTCTCAGCTTCGAGCCGGCCCGAGATCGGGATGGTGAACGAGAGGCCGGGCGTGACCACCAGCGGATTCGACGCACTCTCCGTCAGTGACAGGAAGTCGAGCCCGAACTGCGGGTCTTCCCACAGCCCGGCGTGCTCCGCCGTCGCCGTCGCGATCCCCGCCCGAAGCCGGGCGAGCCGCAGATCCGGGTTGAAGACCAGCGCGACGATCTCGCCCTCGACGAGCGTGAGCCCGTCGGACAGGTCAAAGACGACCGATCGGTCGGACTTAGCCAGCCGCTCGGCGAAGGCCCGGACCGGCTCGTCGCCCGGCGTGCGGGCAAGCCAGACGTCACGATGGGCCGCAAGATCCAGCGGCTTGGATTGATAGCTCTGACAGCCCGCGAGCATCACCGCAGCACCCGAGAGCGCGGCGATGAGGGCGGGCCGGGATGGATACTTCAACAAGGGGAATCACTCCGAAAGGTGCGTGTGGACCGATCACGCTGCGCACCGATCCCACTTGAGAGTGAGCGCACGCGACAGCACGGCTGGAAAACCAGCCGGATCTAGGTCAGCAACACGACCGTTCGGAGACAGACAAGATGGTCGGGCGGGCGGGCCCTGGCAAAGGGCCAGAGTTGGCGATGTTCCCTGGGTGCGGCGGTCAATCGCCACACTTCATCGACACTCAGGATCCCCGCAAAGTCCGGCACTGAATCGCGCTGGCGGGGGGGCAACGCGGCATGCCCACCCTCATCTTCATGATGGTGCGTGTGGCAGCAGTGATGTTCATCGCCGCCGCCATGGTCCCCCCGATGGGATACCGGCTGAGAGATATCGATCGGTATCGCGACAAAGATCGGTATGTGGTGGGGGTGATGCGTTGAACCGTGCGAATGCCCGTGAGCATGCTCACCGGCGAAGAGTCCCGCGTCACCATGGCCGACCAGCCCGGCCGGCCCACACGCCATCGTCAGAAACACAGCGCACATGATGGCCACGATCCGTCGCATCGAACGCATGATACCCCAATTGCCCCAAAGGGGGCATCCGATCGCGGTTCTGACGGCTCGCCCAGCGGCCGGCCCATCCCTCACGCGGAGCACCCGCAGGGGGGCGGGGGGCCTGATTCCAACGAGCCCGTGAACCGGAGCATGCCAAGCTCGCTTCCCCACGGAGAGCGCACATTCGAGAACGGCTCAGTCCGGCGAAAACGGTATCGGCTCAGCGACCGAGCCACCGACCCCGAGAACACCCCACCGGTCTGAAGCACCCGCCCCAATCGATCCTGAAATCCCGCCCCCAATAATCAACAAGGCCCGCGTCCAAACGGACACGGGCCTTTGAACGCCCCGAGCACAACGGTTTCAAACCGTTAGATTCCGCCCTGGCGCTCCAGAAACGCCGTCCCGGGCCGTTGGCCACCTCCTTCAGCTTGTCCGCATGACCCCCGCGAAAGCCGGTTTCCTGTTAACCGGTGTGGACCGCTTTGCGCGACCGTTCTTCGGGCCCCCGCCGTCGGGGGTCGGCCGCAGGCCGACGTCCGTCGGCGGGCCCGATCCCGTTTCCGGGCCGCCTAACCGGTATGCAAAAACCACGGTCCGCTGGTTTGGGCCCAGGACGCGGGCCAGACTCGGGGGATGAAGAGCCTGCTCCCGCTCCTGCTCCGGCTGGTCCGGGCCGATCACGCGGCCCTGGCCCGCCAGGTCGAGTACCTCGTCGTCGAGAACCGCCTCCTCCGCGCCCGAATCGATGGCCCCGTGCGGCTGACCGACCGCGAGCGGGCCCGACTGGTCCGCTTCGGGGTCGCGGTGGGGCCGGCGCTCAAGGACCTGATCTCGATCGTGAAGTACGACAGCTTCCGGCGCTGGACCCGGGGCGTGAAGCGCAAGCGGCGGAGAGCCAAGCGGCCGCCGGGCCGGCCAAGGACGCCCGCGTCGGTCGAGGCGCTGGTCGTCCGCCTGGCCAGGGAGACCGGCTGGGGCTCCGCCCGGATCCTCGGCGAGCTGCGGAAGCTGGGCGTCAGGTCGGTCTCGCAGGGGACCGTCCGCAACATCCTCAAGCGGAACGGGGTCGAGCCCGCGCCGGACCGTCGGGACCCCCTGTGGGACACCTTCCTGCGCCGGCACGCCGAGACGCTGTGGGCCTGCGACTTCTTCACCACCAACGTGCTCACCGCCCGAGGGGTGCGCCCCGCTTCGGTGCTGGCCTTCATCCACGTCAAGAGCCGGCGGGTGATCGCGACCAGGGCGACCTTCCACCCCACCCGGCGCTGAACGGACGAGGCCGCGGCGTGCGTGGCGGGGGGGTGGGGGAGATCGAGAAGGCGGGGCTGCCCAGGCCCACGATCGTCGTACGCGACAACGACAGCAAGTTCGGGGGCGGGTTCGATTCCGAGTTGGCCGGGCAGAGGATCAGGACCGAGCGGCTGCCGGTGCAGAACCCGCTCTGCAACGCGCACATGGAGCGGTGGATCCAGTCGCTGCGGCGCGAGTGCCTCGACCAGTTCGTCCCGCTTGGCTTGAAGCACTTGGACCATCTGGTGGCAGAATACCTCGAGCATTACCACCTGGAAAGGCCGCACCAGGGACTGGGGAACAGATTGGTGGAGAATCGGATGCCCGCACACGACCCGCCCCGGGACGAGGGTGAGGTGGTGTGCCGAGCAAGGCTGGGCGGGGTGCTGCGGCACTACGAACGACGACGAGCGGCCTGAAACACGGCGGGACCGAGTATTTGCACCCCGCCGCGGAGCCGGATTGCGGGCTCAGGCCAGCCGTTCGTCTCCAAAGCCAGTTGTGCATACGACGATTGCTGGTTTGCCCTAGCTCAACACGTCTATTGAAGTTGGATGCTCAGTCCGATGCTGAACTCGGTTTTTTACGCGGCAACACAACGATGCGGAATCCGTATGTGCCGCTATCGATGGGGGGAGTACCCGTTGCCCCGCTGCGGTCGGTGTAAATCTCGTTGGGAAAACGCCTCGCAAATGTTGGAGAGCCGTTGTTCATGAAATCCTCGGGCTCTTCCGGCCCTGTCGGATTCACCGTGACATCGCCATCGGGTTTGTACCGATCTCGGTAGTAGTCCTTGCACCATTCCCACAGATTCAGCCCGTAACGGAGTTCGGCCCCACGCGTTTTGCCAGCGTACTCCCACTCCGCCTCGTACGGAAGTCGCACACGGAACGGCACCCGTTCCTCGAGCCATTTGCAGAAAGCCACGCCCCCGGCGTGGCTCACAGTGTTGGCATACGGAGAAGTCGATGCTTGCCTCGCGATGAATCGCCCGTCGCGCAACTCGAAGTTGGCAAAATTATTGAGCGATACGAAATCGCGCAGTGCGGTCTCGGGCTCCAAGCTGTTCAGAAACTCGCTGTAGAGTTCAGCACTCACCGGCTCTTTCGAGATCCAGAACGGATAGGTGATCTCCACCGTGTGCGGCGGGCCCTCGTTCGAGCCGGCTGGCGTCGCCGAAAGAAACTCCAACACCTTGGCCGTTCTCCAGTTCGGCTCTCCCATCTCAAACCGCCCGGGTTCCATCCGGACCAACTCGATTCGATTATCGCCGAACACGAGCACTTCAGGCGGATCCACGGGCTGAACCTCCTCTGACGACGGCTCGGAGTCGGAATCCTGTGAAGCAGACGTGTCTCCACATCCCGATCCCAGGAGGGTCAGGCAGATACAGGCTGAAAGAGCGAGTTCATTACGCATGAGTCGGGCCACCATTCAGAAAGGTCGATTCGGCCTTCCGTTATCCCACCAAGGTCCGAAGGGGCGTTTAGTATCGGGGCCCTCGTCTGTATCCGCGTTAATGCCAAACTCCTTGTCGCAGCAATCCTCACATGAATCGTACTTCGCCAGCAAGCCGGCATCGCAGCCGCACCGCCGGCCCGCGGCATTGTCGAGGTAGTCGCTCGGCTGCGTAGCGCTCTGGCAATGGGCTTCAAGAAACTCTCTCGTCACCCTTGGCAAAAGGCTCGCACATTCCCCCAGTTCGAGCAGCAGCTCGCACATGGCGATGTCCAACGCCTCCTTCTTGTCGGACTCCTTTTCGGCGAAGCCCGCCCCGCGTCGCTTGGTCATCCGGCAGTTCCACACGCAGTGCTGCTTCGGGTTCTGCTTGTAGAACTGCTTGCCGCCATCGAGCCAGTCCGGGAGCAGGCCGGTGTCAGGGAGCGAGTTCGTAAGGCCCGCGTACTTCCGCAGCACGTCGGCCATTTTTCGCAGGACCTGATCGATCCTGTCCGCGCACAGTCCCATCGGATCGGCGTACACGCCCGGGGCCGATCGGGCATAGAGGTAAAGCTGTGAGATCTCGCCCACACTCATCGCTTTCCGTGACGGAACGAAGCCGAGACGCGCCGCCGCAGAATCGGTCCGCATGCTCGGGAGCGGATCCCTCTGCAGCCACCTCCCCAGCTTCGGGTCGTAAACCCGGTGCCGCACCATGTACAGCCCGGTGCTCGTCGCCTCCGTCGCCCCCGCCAGGTCGAACCAGTACCCGTCGTACCCCACCGAGTTGTCCGGGCCGTTGGGGTCCTCCGGGTTGTCGATCCACCCAGCGTTGAAGGTCGGGCCGCTCCCGCCCGAGACGTACGGCGAGTACCGGCCGGTGAAGTCCGACAGGACGATCGTGTCGCTGCCGTCCAGGAACGCGTCGGGGTCGTACCCGGTGTCCCCGGGCTGGAGTTCGTTCCCGCCGTTGTAGTTGGCCGACACCACGCCCAGGTCGGCCGTGTTGACCGAACCGTCCCCGTTCACGTCGGCCGCCAGCCCGTGCATGGCCACGCCGTAGGGCGTGTAGTCCAGGCGGGTGTGCAACAGCCCAGCGCTGTCTGTGATCGCCCGCACGCTGAACATCACGTCCGTGAGGTAGTAGAACCCCGACGGCCCTGCATCGCCGGTGCCGATCAGCCCGTTGTTGTCCGTGTCCCGGAACACGCGGCGGCCGACGGCGTCGTCGATGTACCGCACGCCCCAGAACTGCTGGCCGATGCGGTTGATGTCGTCTTCTGTATTGCCGAGATCATCATCGCCGTCAACCGTCAGATTGGTGTCCACGTGCTCCTCGAGCACCTGCCAGTTCGCGGAGTAGTAGTAGGTCCGGGCCTCGTCCACACCGTTGTACGCGCCCTGCGACAGGTCCATCCGGCGCTTGACACGCCAGTTCAGGCCGTTGAACTGATTCTCCAGCACCACCGCTCCGGTGGATTCGTTGCTCGACTTGTAGATCTTGACGAGCCGGTTCCAGGCGTCGTGCTTGTACGTCAGCCGGGCCGAGGTCGAGTTCAGGTTCCTCAGGTAGTTTCCGGCATCGTCGTAGGCGGGCTGGGTGATGATCTGCGAGCCCATACCACTGGGACGCTCCTGGAGCGTGATCTCGTTGGCATAGTTGTGAGTGCGGTTCTGCCGCTCGGCGACGGTGTTCTCGAACGTGCCGTTCCCGTTCGCGTCCGTGCCGAACACTTCCCAGTTGCCCAGGATGTCCAGCTGCCACTGCTGGGAGTTGACCGCGAGCGTGAACCCGCCCGATTCCCGGCCGCGGTCGGCCTGCTTGAGCCGGTCGAGGGGGTCGTACTCATAGGACCAGTCCCGGTCGGCCCGGATGGTGCCGGCCGCGCCGGGACGCGCGTCGTAGTCGAGGACGCGGTTGGAGTCCATGTCGTATTCATACGCACGGGCGAAGAGGGGGGTTCGGTCGGGGAGGCTACCGGCGCCGGTGGTGAAGCCGTCGGTGACCCAGCCGTGCCAGACCGTCCGCCCGAACCGGTCGAACCCGTAGTAGGTCCCCGCCGCGGATGCCCCGCTCTGGGCCTTCACCATGTCCAGGCCCAACCCGTACGTGGTGGCCGGGTAGTTCACCCGAACGGGGGTGGATGCCCCGAGGTAGGTGTAGTCCACCAGATTGGCATTGCCGCTAACCCACCCGGGCACGTCGATTCCGGCGGTGCGGCCGATCCGGTCATCGATGGAGCCGGCGGAGCCGTAACCATACTCGACGGTGGGCGAGCCGCCGTGATCCTTGGGGTAGGTAATCGAAGCCAGGCGGCTGTAGTTGCCGGTGCTGTTTGCGGCCGGTGCGGCGTCTGCGTAGGTGTAGGTCACCACCTCCGCCGCCGGGCCGCTCGTGTCGCCCGAAGCGTTCTGGGTCAGGGTCTTGATCTGGTGCAGCTTGGTGTAGTCGAAGGCGACGCTGTTCTTCACCACGCTGCTCGCATCGAGGGAAAGGACGGACGCCACGCGGCCGTGGGCGTCGTACGCGGTCTCGATCTCCTTGATCGCGGAATCGATGTTCGTGCCGAAGACCGTGGCGGTGTCGGACGTCACCCGGCCCAGGCTGTCGCGGGCGTATGCGTGGGTGGTGCCGTTCTGGTCGGCCATGCCGCGGAGCTCGCCGAGGCGGTTGTAGCCATAAGTGACCTTGTACGCCGCCGTGGTGCCGGCCAGGCCGGTGGACTCGTTGGGGTAGCGCACCTCACGCAGCAAGCGGGACGAGCTGACGAGCGAGTCGGTGTCGGACGAGGGAGTGCTGACCGCGGTGGTACCGTACTCGTAAACCGTTTCCTGCACGGAACCGTCGGGCAGGTGGGCGGTGCGGTTGGAGACGTTGCCCAGGCCGTCGTAGAAGAAGGTTGTCACCCGGTCCGCGTCGTCCGGGCCGCCTCCGGAGTACGCGGCGGACCAGTCCACGTCCCAGGTACCCGATGCTGGCTCGATGTGCGCCGCGGTGACGTTCGCCTGCGCCTCGACGACGGCGATCTGCCGGGAGAGCGGGTCGAGCACGGTCAGTGTTCGCTTGCCGCCGGGGCTGACCGACAGGACCACGCGGCCCCAGAGATCGAAGAAGATCTCAGACATCAGCGAACCTGGGGTGACGCCTTGGCCGGCGGATGGCCGCATCGGCGGGGAGGTATTCGCCACGAAGAGGTCGTTCGACGGGTCGTTGGTCCCGTACGCGTGCGTGCGTACGGCTCGACTGGCGTCGTCGAACTCGTAGACGGTGTAAGTGGACACGCTGGTCGCGGTCGTCAGCGGGAGCACGGTGGTGGCATCGTGGAGCCGCATGCGGTGCGTGACCTGTTCGGCCTGCCCGGTCCCCCGGACGGGGGTGGTCGGATTCGCCGCTATGTACGCGTACTCGGTCTGCTCGACGATCCGGTCGTCCTCCAAAGACGTCGCGTCTGCATAGTTACCGACTTCACCGGGAATGGCATCACCGTTGCGATCGGTCGTGTAGACGACCGTCGGTCGGTGGAGCGCGTCGTAGACCGTCTTGGTCGAGGAGCCGTTGGGATCCCACGAGGCGACGGTCAGGCCGTAGGCATCGTACCAGCGGTTGGACTCCAGGTAGGCGCGAGTATCAGGGTCCGGTGACGTTGGGGGCGGCAACGCGGGATCGATGAGCAGCCGCGTCCGGTACACCATGCCTCGGTTGTTATACAGGGTCTGCGAGTACGTCGAGCGATCCGAGTTCGAACTCGGCGCAGGCACGGTCCCGCCGCTCAGGAAATCGGTCGCTTCCGTGAAGCTGGCTTGTTCAACGACGCGATTCAGGTCGTCGTAGCCGAGCGAGGTGTGGGGGGCCAGGGGGTTCTGGGTGCCGACGCGGCGGTCCCGGAAGTCGTACCAGTGCTTGGTGACGCGTGTGCCAACCCCGTCATACAACTCCGAATAAGTCAGATTGCCATTTCCGACGCCTGGGACGGTCGACTGAGGCGAGTCATACACGCTGAGCGCGGTCTGCAGGCTCGCTGTGCTGAGAACGCCATAAGAATCCCACGAAGCCATGCCCGTGGAGATCTGGGTGACGCGATCCAGAACATCGTAGACATACTCAGACGCGCCGAACTCGGGATCGACCACCAGCGTCATGCGTCCGATGGCGTCGTACTCGTAAGACGTCACGTACGACTCATTGTTGATGAACGGGCGGTTTCCTGATGCGGTTGTCGCAGTTGCAATCGTATGCCATTCGCGACTCCGGATCGTCGCGCCGCTCACCACCCGCTCCTCGTCCGATCGCGCGACCTCGGTCGGAGGAGCGAACGCGCCAGAAGTTGGCGGATACGCACCAGAGCTGTCGGGAACGTACATGCTCGTACGCACCGGTTTCCCGCCGGCGTTTATCCAACTGATGACCGCGGGACCGTCGAACTCGCTGCCGAACTTGTGCGGCAGCGAGATGTGAGCGAGATAGGGCACGCCTCGGGATACCAGTGTCCCGTCCTCGTCCACCATGTTCGTCGGGCGAACCTCGAATCGTATGTAGCGGGAGACGCCCGACGGGTCCGTGTGCTGAACGGTACGGCCGAGCAGGTCCGGCACGTAGAGATCGGTCAGCTCCTCGAACGGGCCGCTCGGGGCGGTGAAGCCGGCCGAGGAGAGCGTCGGGAAATCGGCAGGCAGATCCGCGTCAGCGTCAACGTACGCGCCCGATGGGTCCGCGTCTCGGACAATCAGCACGAGAGATCCTGTCGTCTCGTCGTACTCTCGGTAGGTCAGCGTGCCGTGCTCGTCCTGCTCCCAGCGGAGCTGACCGAGCGTGTCGAACATGCGGAAACTGGAGAAAGTGGTTGGGGTGTCGGGCCCGTTCTGGGTCGTGGATTCCGAAGCCACCGAGCGCTTCTCCCACGCCACGATGGAAGACAGCCCGTCGTTCACGTGAAACCCGTAGGAGATGGTGGTGGTCTCGACCGGAGTGTCATCGGTGGGACCCTGGCCCGGCGAGCGCTGGATCTGGGTCACCAGGTCCGGGCGGGTTGAGCTGTACTGGAGGGTCACGGGCGTGACACCCGAGGTGTTGTCGCCTTCGGAAAATGTTGTATGGCTCTTCCAGCCGCCGGTGAAGGCCTGGCCGTACACCAGCCCTGACTCCTCACGGACGGTCGCCAGCACCGGCGCGATCGCGGTGCTTGAGCCCGGGCTGACCGGACGGGCGGGCAAGTACTCGTCCCACTCGCTCGCGGAGGGCGTCACCACGCGGGTCACCCGACGAAAGTTGTTGAAGAGTGACTGGCCGGTCGGCTGGACTCCGTCGGACGAGTAATCGAAGAGTTTGATCCAGCGGCGGCCGGTCCCGTTCGTCGGGTTCGCCGTTGCGATCGGGTTGTAGTTGGGGTCGAAGTTCCAGGCCGGATCGGCTTCAGCCTCGGTGAAGGAGACTTTCCAGGCGACCCCAGCGAACCTCGCTTGCTTCAGGTCGTCCGGCAAGGCGGTCGTAGGCCAGACAAAGTCATGGGACTCGAGCCTGTACGGTGCGTAGCCGATCTGCAGGGGCGAGCCGTCGACGGTCACGTGGGACTCGACCACGATGCAAGAGAAGCCGTCCGAGCCGACCGCGAAGGGACTCGAAGACGGGTCGGGAACCCCGTCCGGGACGGTCCCCCAGTCGTACCGCTTGTAGATGTAGTCGTACCGGGTTCCGAGCCTGGCCCCGCCGACACCGGAGCCCCCGCAGCCGCAACCCCCGCCGTCGCCCGCGTTGACGATCTGCGTCCGGACCCGATTCCCGCCGTCTGACGACGTGTCGTACGCGATCACCTTGCTCGCGACGTCGTAGAGCGTCTGCCATTGGTCGTTAGGGAGAAAATAGTCCTCCCAGTCTTCGCCGATACAGGACGCAGACCCTAAAGATCCGGGACCGTTCCAGAAGCTGACCCAACGGAGCCGCGCGGCGGCCTCGGTTGTCGAAGAGAATCCCGTAAAGCCGCCGCCGAATGTGTCGTCTTCAACCGCGAGCCGGCCGTAGTGGTCCGCGAAAAACTCGATTTGCTCGGGGTAAAAAACCGCGAGCAGTTGGTGCTTCGCGCCATTGAACTCGATCCGATCGGCGGCACCGGTCGGACCCAGTGCGTAATTGTCGTACCCGTTGTAGTAGCGGTACTGGGTGACCCGCTCGTAGAAGTCGTCGTTGATCGCCGGCGCGGGAGGAGTATACGGAAGGATCTCTGGGTCGAAATCGACACGCTCAGAAGCGATCACCTCGCAGAGATCGCCGGGATTCGCATCGTACCGGCCGTCGTTGAGCTCGCCGAGGGAGCATTCCACCTCGACCAGATCTGCAATGTCATCAAAGTACAGATAACGGACCTTCTGGACAACAATCTCAGACGACCCACTCGGCCGAACAACCTGGACCTCGGCCAACCTGCCGAAGTGATGCACCGCGTCCTCTGTTGTGTCCCAGATACCGTTCGAGTTGGCGTCGTCCCACTGTGCGATTCCTGCGTAGTCGGTGCCGCTTTGCCCGTTCCACAGGAAGTACACACGTGCGTCCCACGTGTCAGGATTCGATCCCGTTCCCGTCTTCCAGTTCAACTCGATGGATTTCAGTACGGCGGGGTCGTAGCCGTTCACAGTATCAAGGTCTATTAAGAGCTCGTACTTGTAGCACCATTCGTTTCCGTAGGCGTCGCGCTCGAAAAGTAACTGCCCAACAACATCTTCGATATCAAGCCCATTCATTTCGTCAGGAAAATTTTCGGGGCGACGAGCAAAGTCGTACTCTTGGCCACCCGGTGTCCGGAGGCGATAGACGCGAACATCCGAGCCGAACTGAGGGTGATCAACTGTCTCCGGAGAGATGTACTCGTTCGAGTTGGACTTGGGGACAAACCGCGTTGTACTAGTGATACCGGAGTGCCGCTCGAACTCTCGGGTTGTGCGGACCGGGTTTCCTGCCAGTCGCAGGACATCGGATCCCTCTTCGTGGTCGCCGAAGAGTCGCTGGAAGACGTTCATGGTCCAGTTGACGCCAACGGGACCTGGCACCACGTCGCAGTACTCGTTGTACCAGTAGTAGTTCGGGCCCGTGCCGTAGAAGTTCGGATCGCTCGTGTATTCACGCGCGAGCTCGAAATCGCGGCCTGGCAGCGGAACGGTCAAATCAACTGATCGCTCAAGTTTGTGTCCCGTCAAGAAACTGACCGACTTGTCTGAACTCGTGGCGGTGTCGGGTTCTTCTGGGCAGGATTCACCGTCGCCATGGGCTCCGCCACACACCTTCGAGGCGTTCTGGAGCGGCTCGCATGGGCCGCGATCGATCGTAATCGTGAAGGAAGTGGATACGTTCGGATTAGTGTCAGAGAATGAATAGGAAATGCTGTCGCAGTCTGCAGTTGTCGTTCCGGGAGGTCCCGGGTACTGGGTACCGTTGATGGTCCAAGTGCTTCCGTCAGCGGAGATGGTGAACTCAAGAATACCTGTGCTTCCGAGCAGATTTTGACAGGTTCCGGACTGTTCAATGTTGTACTCAAATGCTCCACCATTGCAAACGCTCCCGCACAGCGTCACCTTCGCATCGTGCTCGGTCGTGCATCCGCTGGCGTTTACGTTGGTGTAGGTGTAGGTGATCTCTGAGGTCGCAACGCCATAACCCTCGGGGCATGCGCAGTCGCAGTTCTGGGCGGCCGCGCTCGATGCACAGACCAAACCAACCATAGCTGCAGTCAAAACAGTCGGTACACCGAGACGCATCCGCATGTGGGGCCCTCCCAAAGGTGGGCCGAGCATACCGGCGGCCGCATTCGATGCGAAAGCTCAAAGGAACAAAAATGAAAGAATCTTTCGTGGCGGTGCCTACAAGTCCATTGACGGCAGGCAACTCTTGCCTGACACTGATCGGAAGGAGGCGACCGCCCATGACAACCGCCGCAAACTGGATCATCGTTCTAAGCTCTGTCCCGGCAATCACCTGCAGTTTCGCACGGGCCGATCTTAACCCGTCGGAAACACGGACAATCGCGATCGAGCTCGGAGCCACTCCCGAAGCTCTTTCTTCGCTGGGCTTTACTCTGTCCACAGCGCAAGAAGCGTTGGCTCGCTTGGCCGAGCAGGAACCGACCGTCGCGGCGCTGCGCCAACGACAGCAGGAGGTCGTCAGCCTTCGGTCGACGCTCGCCTCGCTGAATCGAGAGGCCCGGGCGGCCAGCGACCCGGCCGAACTCAATCAGATTAGCGCCCAGATCGTCCAGAAAACGGCGGAGGTCGACGCGGCGCTTGGGCACATGCAAGTGGCCCGGGCCCAGCTCATTACGGCGATCGTCGGTCCGGCTACCGATGCGATTCTGGCTCATCGCGTTTTCGAGGCCGGGCCGCTCCCGGCGGCGTACCGCGTCGCCGACCTGAATGCCTCTCAGCGGAGCGAGCTCCAGTCCGCGCTGGCGGCCGAGCGTCGCGCGCTCGCCCGCGGCGAATCGGTACCTCAGTCGGTCCAGCAGACGTTGGTCGGCTTTCGTTCGATGCCGGCCGTGAGCATGGCCTTGGGATACCAATCCGGGAGCCTGCTTGAGCTCCAGCACCTGTTCATGCTGATGGACTGAGGGGGAGGATCCGGCGCGAGCACACCCGAATCACGGACTCCGGCTCCAAGTGATCCAGGTACCGCACGGTGGTCAGCAGCGACCGGTGCCCGAGCTGCCGCCGGACGACCGCGATGTCGACCCCCTCAGCTCTGAGCTCGGCCGCGTGCGTGTGCCGCAGCCCGTGCGCGTGCACCCGCTTGTGGATCCCCGCCGCCCGCGCCAACTCGGGCAGCCTCCGCCGCATCATCGCCTGGGCCACCGGCCGCCCCGTCCGCGTGCAGAAGAGCGGCCCGCCCGCCGCGAAGCCCCTCGCCCCGTGCTCGTCCATCCATGCCTTGAGCACTTCCAGCCCCCACGGGTCGATCCCGACCGTCCGGGCCCGGCCGCCCTTCCCCCGCAGCACCCGGATGGCCCCGCGCTCGGCGTCCACGTCGCACGGCCGCAGTGCCAGCGTCTCCGCCAGCCGCGTCCCGGACCGGTACATCGTCACGATCAGCGCCCGGTTCCGCCGGTCGGTCCACGACCGCGTCCCGCACGCCTCGAGCAGCGCCCCAACCTCCTTCTTCGTCAGCACTTCCGCCGGGTACCGCATCTTCGGGGCCTCCGATCTATGGATACGGTTTGTCCGTAAACCCGTATCCATCGTGGTGTACCTCGAGTGCGTCGCATGGATCAAGGCGAATCGGCCGGATCTTCCCGCCAGCCGGGCGGCGGCTCGCCCCGGACGATGCGGACGACCAAGGGCGGGTTCCCGCAGCGGACGCACGGCGGCCGGGGCTCCTGGTCCTCGATCACCATGCTCACCCATGTCTTGCCCCCGCACAGCCCGCACGCCCCCCGGCGGCCCAGCTTGGTTTCCATGCGCCGCACGCGCGCCGAGAGCCTCACGCCCCGTCCCCCGGCCGCTCGGCCCGCTCAAGGCTCTCGACCCGCACCGCCAGGTCGTCGAGCTCGATGGCCTCCCGCGCGAACCTGAGCACCTGCGTGGCCGCGGCGACGCGGGACGACCACGTGGCCTTGGTGTCGTGCATCACCCGCAGCAGCGTGCCCACCGCGGCCGTGGCCGAGCGCTGCGTCAGCCCGATCGCCTGCGTGAACGCGTCCCGCCTCGCCCGCCGGTACTCGGCGACGAAGGCCTCCTCCTCCTTGAGCCAGCGGTGCAGCGTCCGCTCGCCGATCCCCGCTTTGGCGGCCGCCGCGGCGATGGACGGCTCGGTGAGCATGGCGATGATCGCCGCCTCCTGCGCCGGGGTCAGGTCGCAGCCGTCCTTGCGGTGGCTGGGACCCTCGATCGTCTGTGTGTCAGCGTCCGACATTCTGCCCCCTTTCACATGCCGCAGATTCTCTGGAAATCGTCCCGGAACGGCCTTGCACTGTCGCGCCGCTCATGCCTTCATGGGACCAACGCGGGGGCGTCCCCGCCGAGTTGCCCGAACCCGAAGGAGACCGACCATGACCGCACCAGCACCGGCCGCACGCAAGGCCCGCGCCCTCAAGCCCGCCGACAACGCCACCGCGCCCGCCACGGCCAAACCTCCCGCCAAGGCGGGCCCGAAGGCGGGCAGGAAGGCCAAGGCGGGGAAGAACGCCACACGGGGCAACGTGGCGGCCCGTGGGCAAGGCAGCAAGGCCCCGTCCGCAGAGGCACGCGATTCCAAGGCCGCCCCAAAGAAGGAGCGCGTGGAGCACCGCGCCGCCGACGGGCGTCGCCGCCCGCCCAAGCCCGAGCGCCTCAGCGCCCTCAACGCCGCCGTCCTGGTCCTGGCCAGCGCTCCCGACGAGGGCCTCTCCGCTAAGGACATGGTGACCCAGATGGTCGCCCAGGGGCTCTGGTACAGCCCCGCGGGCAAGACCCCCGAGGCCACGCTGTACGCCGGGATCTGCCGGGAGATCGGCCGCAAGGGCGAGCGGGCTCGCTTCCGCAAGGTCAGCAGGGGTCGGTTCGTGCTCGCCGAGCCGGCCGCCTGACACACCCGTCCAAGCCAGCCCCTCCGCCCCCGGCCCCGCGCCGGGGTTTCTCGTTCGGGCCGGGACTGGATCCGCGTCCCAGAACCGGTGCAAAATCCGTCTTTCAGGACGAATAATGGGGATTTGGGCATCAAACGTACCGAAACCGGGAACTTGATCCGTTACTCCAATGTATATACTCTGTAGCCCCGGAAGGAGACCCAAGCCATGATCAAGACCCTCACCAAGCACGGCAACAGCCACGCGCTGATTATCGACAAGGCCATCCTTGAGCTGCTCAAGGCCGGCCCCGACACACCGTTCGAGGTCGTCTCCGACGGCCGCTCGCTCGTGCTCACCCCCGTCCGCGAGCCCGACGCCGAGCAGCGGTTCAACGCCGCGCTCGAGTCCGTCCACCAGCGGTTCGGCCGCGCGATGAAGAAGCTCGCCGAGTAAGCCGTGACGGACCCGATCTTCCTCAGCGTCGAACAGGTCAGCGCGATCCACGCCGCCATGATCGAGCGATACGGCGGTCATCCGGGCATTCGAGACCGTGGCATGCTCGCTTCCGCCGTCGCCATGCCCCCGGCGGCCTTCGGGGGCGAGTTCGTGCACGCCGACGTCTTCGAGATGGCGGCGGCGTACCTGTTCCACATCGTCGGCAACCACCCCTTCGTCGACGGAAACAAACGGGCCGGGGCCGCGTCGGCGATCGTGTTCCTGGCGATCAACGGCGTCGAGATCGACGCGGACGAGGACGGCCTCGTCGAGATCACCATGGCGGTGGCGCAGTCCGAGGCCTCCAAGGCTCAGGTCGCCGCGTTCTTTCGCCGCATCGCCACGTGACGCGCCCGAGACCCCAGTCGCGGTTGACGAGAGGTCCGACCAGCGATCGGATGTGGCCAGCTGGATGAAGCCGACGCACATGGCCGCGACCACGCCCCACAGCAGCGACCAAGCGCCGTTCTTCACGTCCTGCCGCCGTCCGGCCCACCACGCGCACCTCACGACGCCACCCCCTTCCGCTCGGCCTTTTTCCCGGTGAACGCCTCCCACCGCGCCACGATCACGTCGCAGTACGCCGGATCGATCTCCATGAGTCGGGCCTTGCGGCCCTCTTGCTCGGCGGCGATCAGCGTCGAGCCCGACCCGCCGAACAGGTCCAGCACGCGCTCACCCGGCCGCGAGGAGTACCGCATGGCCCGGGCGGCGAGTTCCGCAGGCTTCTCGGTGAGGTGGACCATGCTCTGCGGGTTGACCTTCTTGACCGGCCAGACGTCGGGGATGTTGTTCGGACCGAGGTAGACGTGCGCCGCCCCCTCCTTCCACCCGTAGAAGCACCATTCGTGGTCGCCCATGAAGTCCTTGCGCCCCAGCACCGGGTGCAGCTTGTGCCAGATGATCGCCTGCGAGAAGTACAAACCAGTCTCGACCAGGGCGGGCGGGTAGTTGGCCACGTTGGCGTACCCGCCCCAGATGTAGAAGCCCCGCCCCGGCTCCAGCACGCGGGCCGCGTTGCCAAACCATGCACGCAGCATCCCCGCGAAGGCCGCGTCGTCCACGAAGTCGTTCGCCAGCGGGCGGTCCTTGGCGCGGAGCTTCTTGCTCGTCGCCTTGGACTTGCCCGGGTGCCGGGCTAGGTCGCGCTGCTGCATGTGGGTCGAGGCGCGGGTGGCGCTGGCCGGAAAGGTCGACAGCCCGGCCGCAATGGCGTTGTTGCTCCGGGGCTCGACCGCGACGTTGTAGGGCGGGTCGGTGTTGAGCAGGTGGATGGACTGACCGTCGCACAGCCGGTCCACATCGGCCTCGGACGAGCTGTCCCCGCACAGCAGGCGGTGCGCACCCAGGACCCACAGGTCGCCCGGGACGGTGGTGGGGGTGTCGGGCGGCTCTGGGACGTCGTCGGGGTCGGCCACGCCCGCGTTGGGCGGGTTGACCAGTGCGGCGAGCTGGTTGTCGGTGAAGCCGAGGCTCTGGAACGCCGCCACGTCGTAGCTGAGCTGTTCCAGGGCGGCCAGTTCGCTGTTGAGCAACGCCGCATCCCACGACGCGATCCCGCCGGTCTGGTTGTCGGCCAGCCGGTACGCCATTGCCTGCTCCTCGGTCAGGTCGGCGACGTGGACGGGCACCGCGTCGAGGCCGAGCTTCTGGGCCGCCTTCCAGCGGGTGTGGCCCACCACGATCACGCCGTGGCTGTCCACGACGATGGGCTGGCGGAACCCGAAGCGTTCGATCGACTCGGCGACGGCCGCCACGGCGTCGTCGTTGAGGCGGGGGTTGGTGGGGTAGGGGGTCAAGTCGGCCGGTGACTTGTTGACGATCTGCATGGTTGGGTCCTTAGGTCCGCCAGCGGGCGGTGATTGATGACACGAATGACGCGATGACAGGTAGTGACACGATTCCCAGAAACTTCCTACGCGCACGCGCGCACGCGCATGAGGAGACTTTGGTGGTCCGCGTGTCATTCGTGTCATTGCTGTCATACCTGTCACAGGAAGACCGGCCACAATCAGTCTGGCCGATGCGTACGCCTTGACCACCGGTACGACGCGTGTTGGTGTCCGGCGATCAATCATGGCCGCCGCTCCATGTCGGACGAAGTTCCAGATCGACCCACCAGCGGTCCGTGCTGGATCGGCTTTCCCGCACGCCTCGGGCCTTGAACTCGCGGCCGAGCTTCTCCTTGGTGACCGGCTCCTCGTCCTCCTCCGCGCACCACCGCCCGTACGCCGCGTAGGTGTCGCTCTTTGGCGTGATCAGGCCGTCTCCGCGCTCGAAGCAGGATTCGATGAACCGCCCGATGGGGTCGCATTCGCGGCGCAGCTCGCCGACCGACCGGGAGACGGTCTCGGGCGGGTTCAGGCCGTCGCGTTGCCAGGCGAGGCAGCCGCGCACCGCCCAGGCGAGGATCCCGTCGATCTCGTCCTTCAGTGTCTCCGCGAGCCGGTTGTCGCGATCGTGCTCGGGGATCGTGACATCGAACGGGATGATCCGGATCCGACGCCATATGCCGTGGTCGGTGCCCGTAACGCCGGGCTTGTGGTTGCCATAGACAAAGATCGTGTGGGTGGGTTCGAACTCCTGCGGCGGCTTGTACAGCGGCCTGGCGACGATCCGGTCGCCCCCGGTCAGGTCCTTGATCTTGGACTCCCCCAGCCGCTGCCCCGCGTCGAGCTCGGACGTCACCACCAGCCGGACGCCCCGGAGCCGGGCCGCGTCGGGCGACGCCGATCCGGGCGAGGACCGCTCGGTCTTCATGATCAGGTCGGTGGGGGCCTTCTGCCCGTAGTCGCCGAAAAGATGCAGCAGCGTGGACATGAACACGCTCTTGCCGTTGCAGCCCTCCCCGAGCAGGAAGAAGAGGCACTGCTCGTCGGTGCGTCCGGTCAGGGCGTACCCGACGGCCCGCTGGATGTAATCGATCAGGTCCGGGTCGAGCACCTGTTCGAGGAAGGCCAGCCAACGCGGGCACCGCGCGTCCGGATCGAAACGGGCGGGCGACACCTTGGTGATCGCGTCGGCGCGGTCGTGCGGCCGCAGCAGGCCGGTCCGCAGGTCCACCGTGCCGTTGGCGCAGTTGAACAGCATGGGATCCTTGTCGAGCTCGTCAAAGCCGATCCCGATGCCCGGCTCGGACCGCGCGAGGTCGAGTATCTCGGCGATGCCGCGCGTTGAGGCCGTCCGCCGGAGATGGCTCTCGAAGGCGCGGGCGGCCTTGTGGTGCTCCGAGGCGTCCGCGTGCTGTTCACGCTCATCCTCGATCGACCGGGCGGTGTCCTTGGCCCAGGCCTGCAGCCGGGCGGCGGAGTCTGCGGTCCAACACGTCCCGCACCAGACCAGCCACTGCTCGGACTGGAAGCAGTACCGGGCGTCGGTCCCGTACCGCTCGGCGAAGCGCTCGCCGTTGCCGATGCCGTCGAGCGTTCTGATCGGAGCTGTGGTCTTTGGATTGCTCGCGCTGGATCCACCGGTCCGCCCGGCCTCATAGCCGCTCCGGAACGTCGTGCGGGTCTCGTCCGGCTCCAGCCCGCACCAGCGGGCCGCCTGCTCGCAGAGTCTCGACGCTTCCGCCCTGTCGAAGCCCTTTGTCCCAAGCTCGAAGGCGGCCTTGTTGAGGGCGTCGTTCCGGCCCGACGGGCGGGCCTCGCCCCGCAGGAACCCGAGCGTGGTGTTGGTCACCGGGGCGGAGGGCGCGGGCGGCAACGCACGCACCACACAGGAATCGAAATCGCCGCTCCGGTAGGTGTCCCCGCCGGCGTCGTTGGGCTCGTTGGGAAGAAAGACCTGCGTCAGCTTGTGCGTCTTGGGGAACATCTCCGGCTGGCCGGTCCGGTTGAACCCCCACGCCCTGAGCCACTTCACGAATCGATCGACGGGGACAGGCTCTTCAAGCCGAAAGAAGCAGTGCAGCCCCTTGCCGCGCCTGGACGTGAAGACCACGGGCTGCGCGCCGAAGAACCGGCAGACCGGATCGAACAACGCGATGTTCCCGCCGTCGCCATCGTGGTCGTCCAGGTCCACGCAGAACACCGTGACCATGCCGGCCCGGTGCGGGACCAACCCGAGCCGCGTCGCTCGCGTGATCGTGTATGGCACCCCCTCAAGCGTGACCGATTCGAAGACCTCGTCGGTGAGCGTCCCGTCCGCGTAGGCCGCGATGGCGCGGTCCACGTCGGTGCATCCCTGGACCCAACCCGGGCTGGCTTTGCTTTTCTTGTGGTAGTTGGCGGCGGCCCGGTCCGGCTCGCAGTACGGGCGGAGCCACTCAAGGAGTTCGATGCGATCGATCGGACGGTGGTGCGTGGTCACGCGAGCCCCCCTTCCGCCGGGTGAGCGGCGTCCGGGGGTGGCACTGGGGAAGGTTCGGGCTGCACGGGCTGACTCCTGTTGTTGGACGCCGGGTCTGAGGCTCCCTCCGCACAAGCAGACCTCTCGTTTTCTGAGGTGGTTCTGTCGCGCGCGAAGTCTTCGATCTTGAGAAAATCTTCGAGCGCACGACGCAGCGTCACGAGCTTGCGGTACACGGTCCCGCGGTGCAGCCCGCACTCGGCCGCGACCTGCGCAACGGTCAGGTACCGCAGCCCGGACGCGATCGCGGCAAGGTCCTCGGGGAGATCTCCGAGGAACGAGTCGATGTCCATCCTCAGGTCGCACCCGGGCCGGTGATCCGGGGTCGGCGACGGAGCGTGCATCGGCGGGTGGCGCGATCCTTCCCGCTCGGCGAGGAACTCCCGGCGGAGATCTCGATACTCAAAGTCCAGGTGCAAGCGGATGAAGTGGTCCTCGGTCGCGCCGCGGTTCTGCTCGTACTGCTCCGCGGCACGCACCGCACGAAGCCAGAGCTGTTGGAGCACGTCGTCGCGGGTCGCCCGGTCCAGGCCGAAGACCCGCGCGAGCCGATGGGCCCGGTTCACCACGCGGCGGTGTGTCGTCTCGGAGATCACGACCTCCCGCCGGGGTGGTGGGAGCGGCTCGTCGTCGCCGAGCGTTGGATCACCGATGGTTTCTCGGACTGGAATGGTGGTCATCCTGACTCCAGATCTGTTCGCGTCCTGCTCGTCCGTCCGACCCGAGGATGCCTCGGATCTCCTGTCACATGACCCAACCGCCGCACGGCGGGGCCGCCGTGGGCATGATCAAGCGGTGTGTTGATGTTCCCGAGATGCTGTGTTGAGGAGCAACGCCCGCCACATGGCCCGCTGCACATCCCAGTCGATCTCCGCCGCGATCGGCCGCAGGTCCCGCTCGGTGACCGGGTCCTTCCCCTCGACGACCCGCGGCAGGTCCAGCAGGGCCTCCTGGATGTCCGGGGCCAGGTGCAGCAGATTCATGATCTGGGTGACCCGCGCCCGCGTGACGTGCCCGACCTCCGCCAGCTCGGCCTGCGTGGACACGCCCCCGTCCTGGATCAGCCCTTCCAGCCGGATCGCCAGCGCCATCAGGCGGGCCACCCGCGGTACCCGCCCCGGCGGTGGCGTCGGCTCCGGCCCGGCCTGGATCGAGCGGTGGCCCGAGCGGCCGGTGCGGAAGTGGATTGGGACGGTGACCGTCGTCATGCCGCGGCGGCCTCCGACCCCGGATCGGTGTCGTCCGCGAGCACCCCCTCCCGGAAGGTCACGCTCACCGTGCTGTTGACCCCGTCGAAGTCCACCCGCTCGACCAGGGCCCGCACCAGCGCCTCGCGTTCCCGGGGCGTCATGACCTCCCACACCGGCTCGAAGGACTCGGCCGCCCCGACCATCTCGTCCGGGTCCACGACCAGATCGGGCCGCCGGGCCGCGAGCAGCTCGGCCGCCCGGCGGACCACGGCGTCCACCGCAGCATCGCCGGACACCGCCCCCTTGATCGCGTCAACCACGAACCGCTCGAGGTCGCCCGCGGGCAGCGACGGGGCCGGGCAGGTGTCGCGGCCCTGCTTCTGTGCCTTGGCGCAGACGTAGTAGCGGTACCGCCGGGCCGTCGGGCCCGCCCCCGCCTTGGTGGTGAAGTTGTGGGACATGGCGCAGCCGCAGGCGGTGCACCGCACCAGCCCGCGGAGCAGCGCGTGGTGGCGGCCGGGCAGCTGCGACCCGCCGGTGCGGCCGTTGCGGGTCAAGAGCTTCTGGACCCGCTCGAAGGTCTCCGCCGGGACGATCGCGTCGTGCTCGCCGGGGAAGGTCTCGTCCTTGTACCGCGTGCGGCCGGTGTAGAGGACGTTCTTGAGCAGGCCGTAGATCGCCCCCTTGTCCAGCGTGCCCCCGCCCTGCGGCTTGCCCCCCTTGCTGACCCACGACTTGGTCGTCCACCCCCGCCGGGCGCACTCGGCCACCACCCCCATGATGCCCCCGCCCGAGGCCAGGTACATCTCGAAGATCGCCCGCACCCGCTCGGCCTCGTCTGCGTTGACGTGCAGCTTGGAGCCGCCGGGGCCGGGCACGAGGTCGTAGCCCAGGATCGGCCGCCCCCCGGCCCACTTGCCCCGCCTGCGGGCCGCGGCAATCTTGTCCCGTGTCCGCTCGGAGATGATCTCCCGCTCGAACTGGGCGAAGGACAGGAGGATGTTGAGCGTCAGTCTCCCCATCGAGTGGGTCGTGTTGAAGTGCTGGGTCACCGACACGAACGACACGCTGTGCTTGTCGAAGCTCTCCATGAGCCTGGAGAAGTCCATCAGCGAGCGGCTGAGCCGGTCAACCTTGTAGACGACCACGCAGTCGACCTTGCCCGCTCCGATGTCGGCCATGAGCTGCTGAAGGCCGGGCCGCTCGGTGTTCCCGCCGGTGTAGCCGCCGTCGTCGTAGCAGTCCGGCAGGGCGGTCCACCCCTGGCTCTTGACGTAGGCCTCGGCGGACTCACGCTGAGCGTCCAGGCTGTTGAACTCCAGCGCCAGCCCCTCCTCCGTGCTCTTGCGGGTGTAAATCGCGCAGCGGACGTCCCTGGCCTTCTTGGCGGAGGTCTTGGTCATGCTCTGTCTCCCGGGCCGACCAGCCCGAAGAACCGGAAGCCGTTCCAGTGCGAGCCGGTGATGGCGTGGGCCACGGCCGAGAGCGAGCGGTACACGGTCCCGTCGTGCTCGAAGCCGTTGGGCAGGACGAGGACGCGGTGCTCGACGCCGAGGTGGGCTCGGGTCAACACGGTGCCCGCGACCGGAAGGCGGGTGTCGACCCTGGGCACCAGCGTGCCGGACACGGTCCGCAGCCCGGCCCCGAGCTGGGGGCCGCGGTCGGTGGGGGGGCGGAGCCGCAGGTCCTGGTCACGGGCCAGCTCGGCGGCGCGTCGCTTCGCCCGCTCGCTCAGGCCGCCCTCGGCGTTGGACTGCAGCCGCCAGGCGATCCGGCGGACCAGCCAGCGGCGGTTGTTGGAGCGGCAGGCCTCGCCGAAGACCTCGGCGTACCGACGGCGCAGGCCGGCGGGGGTCATGTGCTCGAGCGCGTGGATCTGGATCGCGAGCGTGTCCGTCATGCCGACCTCCCGGCGGTGGCGTCGGCTTCCCCGTCCTCAGCATCGAGGTCGGGGTCGAGACGTTCACCAGCGGGGACACTCAGGTCCGCATCGGTGGGGGGGTCAAGCGATGTCGCGGCAGGATCCGACTCTTCGAGCAGGCGGGCGAGGCCCGATGACATAGGCCCAACCCATGCCGCCTGACCCGAGATGGGCGGCGACTCGGAGGCGGTCGATCCACGCCACCGCAGTCGGTCGCGGGAGCGGCTCCTGCGGTCCGGCTGGGGCTTGGGCTCGGGTTTGGGGGTGCGGGAAGTTTCAGAAGTGTCTCGGCTGGTCGTCATGGCGACGGAGAGTACCGTCAACCAACCGGGATGCATCGGTCGTAAGTCTAGTTCTTACCCTGGTTTACGCTGGTTTCGACTTTGTTTCGACCTTGGCGAGATCGTCCCGAAGCCTGGTCATGATCCAGTCTCGATAATGGGGCCAGACAGAGCACACCTCCCGCACCGAATGGAACCACCTCTTCCCGGTATTCGTGCTCTCTGTCAGTCGCCCATCCGTGGCTGCCATTCGGAGGAGATCGCTGTACAGGCCACCTCGCGTTGCGGTGCGGAACCATCTCGACTCCCGGTACACGCACCCTTCATCCTGTCGGAGCACCGCCTTCACCCCGGCTCCATCCAAGAGCCCCAGCGTGTCCGAAAAATCGGCTAAGACCGCCAGGATCTCGCGGATCGGCAGCAGGGCGAAGTTGGAACCAGCCTTCCGATCCGCGTACAACGGGCCACCCGCGCGGAAGAGATGGGCCGCCGATGTGGACTTGTCTGCCGGGTCAACCATGGGCTTCTGGAAGATCCGCCGCAGATCGATGATCGCCTGAACGATTGGCTCGTGCTTCAAACCGAGCGCGGACCACTCTACCTTGTGCATCGCGAGAACCGCCCTGTTGATCGCCGCCTCCCACGCGGGCAGGTACGAACTCGCCTCCCCGAGCAACTCGGCCAGCCGTTTGTTGCGCACGGCGACGAAGCGCTCCGGCGAGTCTTCCGGCTTGGTCTCGTCCTCGACGTAGTCGAACTCGTCCAGGGCATAGACGTTGCTGTCGGCAACGCACTCCCAGAGTCTGGTCAGGCGGCACAGGTCGGCGGTGGCCCGGCGGGCCTCGTCGATGGGGTTCAGGCCGGGCTCATTCATCGCGTAGGGACGTGACGAAGTTGGTGGGACTTTGCTCAATGATCAGTGCTCCGTTACCCTTAGATCAATCGTTGGAGATCGCCGCGGCCGCACCAAGGCTCTTTCCCCAGTCCGGCGTACGCCGTATCGTATGTCTTTGCAGGGGACCGGTGTTGGGGCTTTGTATGGAGTGGGCCTTTTTACCTAGCGCTCAGCGTGATTGATGAAGGGTGCTCGCTCGATGAGACAGGAAGAGGCCTTGATCCGAGCGAAGGGTCCGGATTGCCGCCTGGCGGCAGTCACGGCTGGGCGTGTGAATCTCGATCCCGTGCGGCGCGAGTTGACATCCGCGCAACGATCCCGGGCGTGGAGAATCTCCTACCGATTGCAGCGATCACGATAATGAGGTCTTGAAGTTATGGCATTGAAGAAGTCTCAACTCTACTCAACCCTGTGGCAGAGCTGCGACGAGCTGCGCGGCGGCATGGACGCGTCCCAGTACAAGGACTACGTCCTCTTCATGCTCTTCATCAAGTACATTTCTGACAAGTACGCTGATTCTGACGACTTCGCCACACCGGTAACGATCCCGAAGGGTGCCAGTTTCAATGACATGGTCGCGCTGAAGGGCAAAAGCGACATCGGCGACAAGATCAACACTCAGATCATCCAGCCGCTGATCGACAGCAACGCCCGCTTGGCGCGCAGCGACTTCCCCGACTTCAACGATCCCAACAAACTCGGCGAAGGCCAGGCTATGGTCGATCGCCTGACCAATTTGGTCGCGATCTTTCAGAAGCCCGAGCTCAACTTCTCCAAGAATCGTGCGGATCACGACGACATCCTTGGTGACGCATACGAGTACCTGATGCGCCACTTCGCCACGGAGAGTGGCAAG
Organism: uncultured Phycisphaerales bacterium; assembly: GCA_963975575.1. Lineage (GTDB taxonomy): Bacteria > Planctomycetota > Phycisphaerae > Phycisphaerales > UBA1924 > UBA6054. The sequence goes on from CAXBHL010000001.1 coordinate 1,545,033, forward strand.
AGCAAAGGTCAGTTCTACACGCCGTCCGAAGTCAGCCGGGTCATCGCCAAGGTGATCGGCATTTCGCCCGAGAAGGCCGTCGCGGCTACCACCGCCTATGACCCGACGTGTGGATCCGGATCGCTGCTGCTGAAGGTTGCCGCAGAGGCGGGAAAGCACATCACGCTCGAGGGCCAGGAGAAGGACGTGACCACCGCGGGCCTTGCCCGCATGAACATGATCCTGCACGACTTCCCGACGGCCAACATTCTCAACGGGAACACGCTCGCCGCACCCAAGTTCAAGGATGGCGAGCGCCTGCGCACCTACGACTACGTCGTCGCCAATCCGCCTTTCTCCGACAAAACCTGGAGCACGGGGATCACCCCCAGCAACGACCTCTACGAGCGCTTTGCATGGGGGGCTCCACCAAACAAGCAGGGCGACTACGCCTACCTGCTCCACATCATCCGTTCGATGAAGAGCACAGGGAAAGCGGCGTGCATCCTTCCACACGGCGTGCTCTTCCGCGGCAACGCCGAGGCGATCATCCGCAAGAAGCTCGTTCGCTCCGGCTACCTCAAGGGCATCATCGGGCTGCCGGCCAACCTCTTCTACGGCACCGGCATCCCCGCGTGCATCCTCGTGCTCGATAAAGAGAACGCAGAATCTCGCCGCGGCATCTTCATGATCGATGCGTCTAAGGGCTTCATCAAGGACGGCAACAAGAACCGGCTCCGTGAGCAGGACCAGCACCGCATCGTCGACACGTTCAATCACCAGAAAGAGACGCCGCGGTATGCCCGCATGGTGTCATTCGACGAGATCGCGGACCCCAAGAACGACTACAACCTGAACCTGCCCCGCTACATCGACAGCACCGATCCGGAGGACATCCAAGACATCGACGGTCACCTGCGAGGTGGCATCCCCGAACGCGACATCGACGCGCTCGGCGACTACTGGGAGGTGCTGCCCAGTGTCCGCGATCTGCTCTTTGAGAGTGCTGGCCGCCCCGGGTATGTCGATCTCCGACTGCCAACCACAGACGTGAAGTCATCCGTCCTCGCACATGACGAGTTCGTCGCGTTCAAGGGAGCGGTGACCAACATCTTCGATGCATGGAAGTCACGGACTGTTCCGCTCCTGAAGGCCTTCGACCAGGACGGGCAGCCGAAGCAGCTAATCCGCGACATCTCCGAGGATCTGCTCGAATCGTTCCGCAAGGCCCCATTGCTCGACGCCTACGACGTGTACCAGCACCTCATGGACTTCTGGGCCTCGACGATGCAGGACGATTGCTACCTCATCGCGGCCGACGGATGGATCGCCGAGACCTACCGGGTGATGGAGGAGGTCAAGACCGGCAAGAAGAAGGGCGAGCTGAAGGACAAGGGCTGGGCCTGCGACCTGGTCCCGAAAGAATACGTCGTCGCGCGATACTTCGCCAAGGAGCAGGCGGAGTTCGACGCCCTGAGCGCAGATCTCGACGCCGTCGGCGCGAAGCTCACTGAGCTCGCTGAGGAGCACGGCGGCGAAGAGGGTGCTCTGAAGGACGTCTCTTCGAAGGGCGATGCAGAGGAAGCATACACCTCCGCCCTCGTCGCGCTCTGGGCGGACGAGGACAAGACCGCCTACGACGAATACAGCTCGCTCATTGAGCAGGCGGAAGAGCACGCCGCCACCCTGCGGACGCTCACCGACCACGGCCACCTTTCAGTCCTCAAGAACAAGAAGGGCAACCTCACGCTCAAGGCGATCAAGGACCGGCTGAAGGTCACAGGCGATAAGGCTGAACAGGCGACGCTCAATCGGTACCTCGACGCCGACCAGAACCAGAAGGCGAGCGCGAAGCAGGCGAAGGAGATGCTCGAGTCGGTCGTGGCAGGACTCCGCGCGAAGCTTGAAATGGATCAACTCCCCGAGGAACTGATCGACCTCGACGCGACGGTTCGGTACCTGGAGCTGCTTGAGCAGCAGAGTGCCCTCAAGAGCAAGTTAAAGGACGCCGAGAACGCACTCGACCAGCTGGCCTACGAGAAGTATCCGCAGCTCTCCGTCGATGAGATCAAGACGCTCGCGGTCGACGACAAGTGGATGCCAGCCCTTTCGCTGGCCATCGGTCGTGAGCTGGATCAGGTCAGCGACACGCTTTCCGATCGAGCTCGGCTGCTTGCTATCCGGTACGACACACCGCTTCCCCACCTGGTGGAGACCGTTGCCAACTTGTCTTCCCGCGTGGACGATCATCTAGTTGCCATGGGGGCTTCATGGAATTGAAGCCCGGCTACAAGTCGACGGAGCTCGGACTTCTTCCGGAGAACTGGAACGTCGTCCCATTGGGGTCGATTGGCGAGGCCTTGATCGGCCTCACCTACAAGCCGACCGACGTGGCTCGCTATGGAACATTGGTGCTTCGCTCCTCGAACATTCAGAACGGAGTCCTCAGCTTCGACGACAACGTCTACGTCACCTGCGATGTACCCGATCGCATCATGGTGCAGCCCGGCGATGTTCTGGTGTGTGTTCGAAATGGGAGTCGTCCGCTCATTGGGAAGACGGCGCTCTTGGACGAACGCGCGGGAGGAATGACGTTCGGCGCGTTCATGGCGGTGTTCAGGAGCAATTGCGGTTCGTTCATCAACTATCTCTTTAAGTCGCATCTGCTCAAGCGACAGATCAACGAGCATCTGGGCGCGACGATCAATCAAATTACGAATCGGAGTCTGAAGTCGTTCGTGGTCCCGATGCCGCCTGACGCGGACGAAGTGAAACAGATCACTGGTGCTCTCAGCGATGTGGATGCATTGCTCGACGGCCTGGGCCGCCTGATCGCCAAGAAGCGCGACATCAAGCAGGCCACCATGCAGCGACTCCTCACCGGCAAGACCCGCCTTCCTGGGTTCAGCGCAGCTTGGGACGATGTCCAGCTCAGGAGCATCTCTAGTTCCGAGAGTGGCGGTACGCCACCCATCAGCAACCCCCAGTTCTTCGGGGGTGGCATCCCGTGGGTGTCCATCGCAGACATGACGGGCGTTGGAAAATGTGTAGCCTTCACGGAACGAACACTGTCGCACGCGGGGTTAGCCACTAGTGCGGCGAAAATGTGGCCGACCGGCACAATTCTATACGCTATGTATGCGTCGCTAGGGGAGTGCGCGATCGCGGCGTGCCAACTGTGCTCAAGCCAGGCGATACTCGGGATTCAGCCTCACGCGGGTGTGGATAGAGATTATCTCTACTACCAACTGGTGAGTCGCAAGGTTCGCGTGCGACAGACCGCGCAGCATGGTACCCAACCAAATCTCAACGCAGACATGGTCCGCTCATTCGATATTCCGCTACCACCGTTGGACGAACAGCAAGCCATTGCAGCAGAATTGGCGGACATGGACGCCGAGATCGACGCCCTCGAACGCCGCCGGGCCAAGACCCACGATCTGAAGATCGCGATGATGCAGGAGCTGCTGACTGGTAAGACGCGGCTCGTTTCCAAACCCGAGAGGCGCAAGCCAGCATTGGCGACCCCGTGAATGCCACCGACTACCAGAAATGGATGGAGCGAGCTTTCCTTTACGTGGAAGCCGCACTGTCTATGGAGCTGGCGACCCCGTCGCGTGTGTGCATGTCCGAGGAGTACCTGCGCTCCTCGTTCGTTCGAGGGCTCAGCCACTCGAAGCCGGAGGCCGCGGACCGCGTATCAATCGAGTGGGCTGCGCCATGGACGGACGCCGTGTGCTGGAAGGATGGCATCAGCACGCCCGGGCAAGGCCGCAAGGTTCAGCACGACGTTCGGGTCGCACCAGCGACGGCAGCCGAATCGGGCCTGATCTGTGAAGTGAAGTGGTTGAAGCAAGCCAAGTCGGAGGAAATTGTGCGGGATATATGGAAGCTCACGCTGAGCCGATCCACGGCCGCCCACGGGGGAGCTCTGCGTTGCTACCTGCTGATCGGCGGTGAGGGAGCCGCTTTCGAGAGTACAACCGACACGTTGCGAAGAAACCAACTGACGCTCAATTGGCGCGAAGGCGGTAGCGCGACGACGGACTTCCGTATGGGTGCCCAACTGAACAAGCAGCTCTCCACATCAGCTCTGAAGAAGCTCCTGGCATGGAGCGGTACCGCCCACATCCGCAAGCCCCCCGCGTGTCAAAGGTACCTCCGCTGTGTGCGACGAGCGGCATGGTACCGCACGCTGGATGGGATCAAGTGGCGGATGGGCCTGTGGGAGCTGACATCGCATAGCGCTCGCGAGGGCGGGATCGACTGGGACGATCGTCAGGCGGATCTCACATCATGATGGAGTCGCGAATGCCAGAAAGAGCGCGATCCGAGCGACTGACGCAGAACCGCGTCGTCAAGCTGTTCACGGATAGGTCTCATCCGGGCTGCCTGGGGTACGAACACCTGGGCGACTGGCATCAGCGAGAGAACAATCGGCCGATCGAGGCGGCGCTGCTTCGCGCGAATCTGACCAAGCGGGGGTATTCCGACGCCCACATCTCAGCCGCGCTACAGAAGCTGGAGACCGCCGCGGACACCACAGGCGTGACGCTCTATCAGGCGAACCTCCGCACCTACCAGCTCCTCCGCTACGGCGTGCCGGTGCAGGTCGCGGCCGGTCGGCCTCACGAGACCGTTCACCTGATCGACTGGGAGAACGCCGAGGAGAATAACTTCGGACTCGCCGAGGAGGTCACGCTCCGTGGAGGGCACGAGCGTCGCCCGGACATCGTGCTCTACATCAACGGCATCGCCGTCGGCGTGATCGAGCTCAAGCGCAGTTCGGTCGAGATCGCGGACGGGGTCCGACAGCTCATCACGAATCAGGAGGAGATCTTCAACAAGCCCTTCTTCGGCACGGTTCAGTATGTCTTCGCTGGAAGCGACTCTCAAGGCCTGCGCTTCGGCACCACAGGAACGCCGGAGAAGTACTTCGTCGAGTGGAAAGAGGAGACTCAGCAGGATGGCGACACGGCCACGGCGGGGATGCTCCTCGATACCCCACTTGCCCAGATGTGCCGCAAGGATCGTCTGCTCGACCTGATCCGCAACTTCATCATCTTCGATGCCGGCCAGAAAAAGGTGCCCCGCCCGCACCAGTACTTCGGCGTGAAGGCCGCTCAAGAGCGCATCGCCAAGCGCGAGGGTGGCGTGATCTGGCACACCCAAGGCAGTGGCAAGAGCATCCTGATGGTACTGCTGACCAAGTGGCTCATGGAGCACGACCCGGACGGCCGAATCCTCGTGATCACCGACCGGGATGAGCTCGACAAGCAGATCGTCGGTGTCATGCAGAACGCGGGGGTCGTCGGCGAAGAAGCTCCTTCACCCCGAATCACCTCCCGCGCTCAGTTCGTGGAGAAGCTCGGAGCCACTACGCCGCGGCTGCTCTGCGCACTCGTCCATAAGTTCGAGCCCGACCTGAAGGCCGACCCACCCAAGGTACATGGCCGGTACTACGTGTTCGTCGACGAGTGCCACCGTACGCAGGGCGGCAAGATGAGCCTGCAGATGCGTGAGCGGTGGCTGCCCGACGCCATCTTCGTCGGCTTCACCGGCACGCCGCTGCTCCGCAAGGACAAGAAAACGACCCGCGAGGTCTTCGGCACCTACATCCACACGTACAAATTTCACGAGGCAGTCGCCGACGGCGTCGTCCTTGACCTGAAGTACCAGAAGCGGGATGTGCCGCAGCGGTTGGGATCGCCGGCTGCGATCGACGCGTGGTTCGACCAGAAGACACGGAATCTGAACAACTTCCAGAAAGCGGTCATCCGTAAACGCTGGGCCACGCTCGAGAACCTGATGAGCTCACAGGAGCGGAAGCAGCGCATCGTGGCCAGCATCATCGAAGACTTCAGCCTCAAGCCTCGTCTGAACAACAATCGGGGGACCGCGATTCTCGTCGCCGCGTCCATCTACGACGCGTGCCACTACTTCCGGTTGTTCCAGAACACCAGCTTCGGTCCTTACTGCGGCATCGTGACCTCGTTTGAACCGAACCACAACGCGATCTCCCGCGAGCCGTCGAACAGCGATGAGCGGTACAAGTTCGACACGTACACCCAGCACGTCCTGAAGGATGGTGAGACGACTGCAAAGTACGAGGAGGAGATCAAGAGGCGCTTCATCGAGGAGCCGGCGAACTGCAAGCTCCTGATCGTCGTGAGCAAACTGCTCACCGGCTTCGACGCGCCGTCCTGCACCTACATCTACCTGGACAACGAGCTCAGCGACCACAACCTGTTCCAGGCGATCTGCCGGACGAACCGTCTTGACGGCGACGATAAAGACTACGGGCACATCGTGGACTTCAAAGAGCTGTTCGACGATGTCCAGGAGGCGATCGCCGTCTATAGCTCGGACGAGCTCGATCTCGATGATGGAGGCGAGGAGAACAATGTCACGCTGAAGAACTGGCTAGATGAGGGGAAGAAGCGACTCGATGCGATGCGAGAGGCGCTGAAGTACCTGTGCGATCCGGTTCCGCAGCCGCGGGAGGTTGAGCAATACCTGCACTACTTCTGCGGCGACGCGAGCGACCCCAACGCCCTCAGCGACACCGAGGTGCTCCGCGTGTCGTTCTACAAAGCCGTCGCGTCATTCGTCCGCGCATACGCCGCCATCGCACAGGACTTGGACGACGCTGGCTACACCGCAGAGGAGATTGCTGCGCTGCAGGTTGAAGTGGAGTTCTTTGCTGACACCCGAGCCGCGATCAAGCGTCACTCGGGTGAGGAACTGGACATCAAGCCGTATGAGGCTGACATGCGGCACCTGATCAACACGTACATCCAGGCCGATCCCGCTAACCCGCTCGGCACGGTTGACAACTACTCACTGGTCGAGCTCATCATCGAGACGGGGATCCACGACGCCATCGCCAAGAAGCTGAACGCCAAGGGCAAGCTCAGCCAAAACGCGGTGGCGGAAAGCATCATCAACAATGTCCGAAAGACGATCATCCGCGATCAGCTCACCGATCCGAGGTTCTACGACGAGATGTCGAAACTGCTCGACGACCTGATCCGTCAGCGGCAAAATGACACGCAGACGTACGAGGCGTTTCTACGCAGTGCGGAGGACCTGGTGAAGCGGCTCGCCGGCAAGGCGGGAGCTGTCGGCCATCCTCCTGTGCTGAACGGTAACCCCGAGGCGGTTCGGGTCTACAACAACCTGGCGTCAATCCCCACCGACAGCTTTGTGTGTCCGACAGATGACGACGATCGCGCAGCTCTCGCGCTTGAGATTGATCGCGCGATGCGAGAAAAGGCTCCAGCCGGGTGGAAGGGTGATGATGCGCGGGAAGCCCAGGTTCTCAATGCGCTTTTCCCACTGCTGGGCCGAGATCGAACTGCTACCACCGCCGTGTTTGAGATCATCAAGAATCAGCCGGGTTATTCATGAACGAGACGATCGAGCTTGGCGACATCTCGATTCGCGTCATGCGGAAATCGATCCGCAATGTGCATCTGTCCGTTCACCCACCGGATGGTCGAGTCACACTGTCCGCGCCGTCAGGCACACGAGCGGAAGTCGCGCGAGCATACGCGATCTCGAAGCTTGGTTGGATTCGACAACAGCGCGAGCAACTGACAGCACAGGCAAGAGAGTCACCTCGCCACTTTGTTGAGCGCGAGAGCCACTACCTTTGGGGACGCAGACACCTCCTGACGGTTGTCGAGGAGGACACGAAGCCTTCAGTGTCGGTCGACCATAAACGCATCACGCTACGAGTGCGCCCCGGTGCCCCCACCGAGAAGCGAGCAAGCGTGCTGCATGAGTGGCACAAAGGTCTTCTACACGAAGTTGTGCCGCCTTTGATCAAAAAGTGGGAGTCAAGGCTCAGTGTCACCGTCGAACGGTATTTCCTTCAGAGAATGAAAACGAAGTGGGGAAGCTGCAATCACGAGGCTCGACATATCCGCCTAAACACAGAGCTAGTCAAGAAGCCAAAGGACCTAGTTGAGTATGTTGTGGTCCATGAAATGGTCCACCTGATCGAGCCGTCCCACAGCGAGCGATTCCTGTCGATTCTTGTGGAGCACTATCCTGGATGGCGGGAGGCTCGTTCGGAGCTCAATGAGCTGCCACTTTCTGCGGAGGACTGGAGTTCGTGATCAGGGCTTCAGTTTTGGGGTGAGCAAGTAACCCGTCTGTTAACCAGAGCTCAACGGTCTCTCCTCGAAACTGAGAACGCGGAGCCCAGATTGGACGTGCCGCGCGTGGATGGCAGAGGGTCAGCGACCGTCCCGCCGAAGCCGAGACCGCCCGACCAGTGTCCAAACTCAGCTCCAATCAATACTTACGCCCTGCCCCCAGTAAACCACAAGGCCCGCGTCCAACCGGACACGGGCCTCGCAACGCCCCGACCAGGGCTCGAACCTGGAACCTAGCGGTTAACAGCCGCTCGCTCTACCATTGAGCTATCGGGGCACCAAACCGGCCCAAGGCCGGGCCGCAACACTAGCGCACCGGCACGATCGGTCAAGCGGGCCGCCGCCTTCGCCCGAACAGCAAAACCTCCCCCGCACGCCCCAATCGCCCCTCCGGAGGACCCGCCCATGCCCCCAAAGGCCCCAGCACGCGTCCGCTCGGCCGTCGCGGCGTGGGTGCTGGCGATCGCCACCGCGGCCGGGGCCGATGATCCCTTCCGCGTCTCGGGCCGCCCGCCCGAGTCCGTGGTCGTCACCCTCCCCCAAACCCCTACGTGCGACGCCGAACCGGTGCCGATGCTCGGACGCCTCCGAGGGGTGCTCGAGGTGGTCGACCCACCGGCGCTCGTCGGGCTCCGCCGCGGGCTCGGGCGGGTGCTCGATCCCGCGGAGACGGCCGAGGCGGTCCCGATCGGGATGGTCCATCTGAGCCGCGACGCCGATCACGCCCGCCTCGAACTGCTGGAACTGCCCGGCGGCCTGCGCGCGGTCCGCCAAGCCGGCCCGGGCGACGGGCACGCGTGGCTCTTGCGGCCGGCCGCCCTCGACGCCTGCGCCATCGAATGGTGGCAAGCCGGCTGGACGCCGCAGCCCGCCAAACCCGGCGAACGGATCGCACTCGCCGGCAACGCGACCCCGGCGCCCACCACCCTCGATGCGCTATCCACCCGCCGGATCTTCCGCGCCAACTACCCCCGCCTCACACGCGACCTCGCAAGCGAGACCGTCCACATCCGCCTCCCGGACCCGTACGACCCCTCGGTGCCGGCCGGCGTGCTCGTCTGGATCAGCCCGGTCGCCGACGGCCGCCTGCCCCCGCTGTACGAGCGGGCACTCGACGAACTCGGCTTCATCGCCGTCGGCGCCGACAACGCCGGGAACGAGCGGGAACTCACGGACCGCTACCAGCTCATGCTCGACGCGATCGAGAGCGCCCGCCGCCGGTTTCTGATCGACGACGAGCGGATCTACGTCTCCGGCATGTCCGGCGGGGGTCGCAGCGCGGCCATCCTCCAGTGCACCATGCCCGACCTGTTCGCCGGAGCCGTGCCCATCGTCGGGCTGGACTCCTACCACGACGCGCCCACCGGGCGCGGCACCACCCGCTGGCCGGCCCGCTTCGGCAAGCCCATCCCCGCCGTGTTTAAGGTGCTTGAGACCAGGCGTATCGCGGCGATCACCGGCGACATGGATTTCAACGAGCCCGAGATGCGTGTAAGAACCGACCTGATGAAGCAGGACGGCATCGAAATCCGTTTGGATACCGTGCCCGGCATGGCCCACACGCTCGCCGACGCGGCCCGCTTCCGTGACGCTCTGCGCTGGGTCGATGAGCCCCGCCGCGAACAGATCCAGCGGGGTGGTGCCGAAGCGATGGCGTTGCTCGCCAAGGTCCCGCCGGGTCCGGCGACCGATCCGGCCGTGCGGGCCGCTTTGATCGAGGTCATCCGCGCCGGGCCGTGGTCGGACGCGGCGTGGGCGGCGGCCGAACGCCTGGGCCACAGCCGTGAGCGGTTCGTCAGTCCGAGTCCATGAGTCGCTTGTGCCGCCCGAGCCGGAGCCCGGCCTTGACCGCCTCAATGATCGTGCGATCCGGCCCGATGAGGTAGCTGACCCGGTTGGTCCACAACCCGAACGGCCCGAGCACGCCGTACGCCCGACACACCCGCTTGTCCGGGTCGGCCAGCACGGGATAGTCGAGCCCGAACCGGCCGGCGAACCGGGCGTGGGTCCTGACCGATTGCGTGGAGACTCCGGCCACCCGGGTCCCGGCTTTGAGCATCCGGTCCTGTCGGTCCCGCACCTGGCAGGCCTGCGCGGTGCACACCGGCGAGAAGTCGGCCGGGTAGAAATAGAGCAGCAACCGCCCTTGCCCGAGCAGGTCACCCAGCGAGCGGTGCTCGTTGTGCTGGTCGGGCAGGGTGAAGTCGGGAGCCTGATCGCCGGGTCTGAGCATGGGTTCTCCGGCCACGCCGGGCCGGGGCAGGGTACGCTGATCACATGACCCCGTCCGAGCCCGCCGCCCAACCCGCCACCAATCCGGCCCAGATGCCCCGTGTGTCGGACCGCCTCAGGCCGTTCGGCACCACGATCTTCGCCGAGATGACCGCGCTGGCCAACGAGCACGGGGCGGTCAACCTGAGCCAGGGTTTCCCGGACGAGCCGGGGCCGGAGTTGGCCCAGGACGCCGCCGCCCGGGCCATGCGGGCCGGGCACAACCAGTACGCCCCGATGCCGGGCGTGCCCGACCTCCGCCGGGCGATCGCGGGCTGGTGCCAGCGCGGTATCGGCATCGAGCCCCACCCGGACCGGGAGATCACGGTCACCAACGGCGCCACCGGGGCGCTGGCGGCGACCATGCTCGGCCTGCTCAACCCCGGCGACGAGGTGGTCCTGTTCGAGCCGTTCTACGACTCGTACCGGGCCGACGTGGCGCTGGCCGGCGGGGTGCCGCGCTTCGTCACGATGCGCCCGCACGGTGATCGGTTCACCTTCGATCCCACACAGCTCCGCAACGCCTTCGGCCCCAAGACCAAAGCCGTGCTGGTCAACAGCCCGCACAACCCGACAGGCACGGTGTTCTCCAAGGCCGAGCTGGCCCAGATCGCCGAGCTGTGCGTCAAGCACGACGCGGTGGCGGTGTCGGACGAGGTCTACGAGCGGCTGACCTACGACCCGGCGCAGCCGCACGTGTCGATCGCGTCGCTGCCGGGGATGTGGGACCGGTCGGTGGTGATCTCGTCGATCGGCAAGACGTTCTCGCTGACGGGCTGGAAGATCGGGTGGGCGGCGGCACCGGCGCACCTGACGGCGGGGATCCGGTCGGCACACCAGTTCATGGCCTACGCGGTGGCGACGCCGCTGCAGCACGGGGCGGCGGTGATGCTCGACCTGGGCGAGGACCACATCCGCCGGATCGTGGCCCACGATCACGCGATGCTCGAGAAGCTGCGCCCGGCGTTGGCGGACCTTGGCTTCCGGGTGTACGACCCGGCGGGGACGTACTTCATCATGGCGGACCACCGGGCGGTGTCCGAGCGGGTGGGGGTGCTGGGTGACGTGGCGTTCTGTCGCTGGCTGACCACGCAGGCCAAGGTGGGCGCCATCCCGCCCAGCGCGTTCTACGAGAGCAGCGGCGGGGGGTCGGAGTTCGTCCGATTCGCGTTCTGCAAGCGTGAGGAGACCATCGACGAGGCGGTCCGGCGCTTGCGGGCGGCGCTGGGATGATGCCGGCCAGGGCCATCCCGGACGGGCTGCCCGACGACGTGGCGCTGGTCGCCCGCGAGCTGATCGGCGGGGTGCTGGCGGCGTGCGACGCGGGGGAGGCGGTGCGGTGGCACTGGCCGGAGGAGCTCGACGACGCGGGACCGGTGCGGGTGCTGGCGTTCGGCAAGGCGTCCGGGCCGATGGCCAAGGCGGCGTTTAAGCGGCTGGGCGATCGGGTGTCCGAGGCGGTGGTGCTGACCCCGCCCGCCTGGGCCGGGCGGGTGGCCCACCCGAGGGCAAGGGTGTTCGCGGTGGACCACCCGGTGCCGACGGAGCGCAACGTGGAGGCGGCACGGGCGCTGGCGGCCTGCGGGTTGGAGGCTCCCGAGGGAGAGCCGGTGCTGGTGATGATCTCCGGGGGTGGGTCGGCGCACCTGACGCTGCCGCGGAAGGGGATCTCGCTGGATGACATTCGGGCGGTCACGGACGGGCTGCTGCGGGCGGGGGCTCCGATCGGGGATCTGAACACGGTGCGCCGGGCGATGGAACAGCTCAAGGGCGGGGGGCTGCGGGCGGTGTGCCCGGCGGCGCGGGTGTTCGCGCTCGTGATTTCTGACGTGGTCGGGGACGATCTTGGGACGATCGCGTCCGGGCCGCTGGTGCCGGGGCGGGCGGGGGACGCGTTGGGTGTGCTGTCGCGGTGGGGCGTCGGGGTCCCGGAGTCGGTGGGGGCGGCAATGGTTCAGGAGCGGCCGGCGAGCAATCGCCCCGAAGCGATGCACCGGATCGTGGCGAGCGGGCGGGGGGCGCTGGACGCGGCGGTGAAGGCGGGGTTCGGGCTGTCGTTGGTTCCCGGCGCGCTGGGTGAGCCGTTGACGGGCGAGGCGTCGCGGGTGGGGCGGGATCTGGCGGGTCGGTTCGGCGGGTTGTCGGCGGATACGAACACGGTGTTCGCGTGGGGGGAGACCACGGTGACGGTGGGGGACGCAACCGGCACGGGCGGTCGGAACCTGGAACTGGCGCTCGCGGCGGCGGCGGCGATGCCGGCCGGGTCGCGGTGGGGTGTTCTCACATTGGCGACGGACGGGGTGGACGGGCCGACGGACGCGGCGGGGGCGGTGCTCTGCTCGGAGATGTTCGCCGACGGGCGGGCGGGCACGCTTGCGAAGAATGCGCTGGCCAACCACGACTCGTACCACGCGGTCGAGATGCTCGGCGGGCTGGTGCGGACGGGTCCGACGGGGACGAACGTGAACGATGTGGCTGTGCTCTGGCGGCGGTAGGAGGGATCGATGACGGTGAGTCTGTGGCAACGGCTTGATCCGAACCCGGCACGCGCGACGGCGGACGTGGTGATCGTGGGGGGCGGGATCTCCGGGTTGTCGGCCGCGCTCGCGTGCGAGGCGCGGGGGCTGCGGGTGTTTCTGGTCGAGCAGGACTTTGTGGGGGCGCGGGCGAGCGGGCGGAACGCGGGGTACCTGATGCGCGGGGGCGCGGAGAACTACGCGCTGGGTTGCGAGCGGTACGGGCGGGAGGGTGCGAGGTTTCTCTGGAAGTTCAACGAGGACAATCTGATCGAGCTGCGCCGGCTGGGGGCGGGCTCGCTGCCCGGGTTCGCGGACCGGGCGTCATGCCTGGTCGCGCTCGGCGAGCCCGAGGCCGGCGAGCTGGAGCGGTCGGCCGCGATGCTCGCCGAGGACGGGTTCGACGTGGGGCTGGTCCGTCCCGGTGACGGCGCGCCCGATGACGCGATGTGGCGGAGCGGGCGTCCGGTCGTCGGGCTGATCAACCCGCACGACGCGGTGTGCTCGCCCGTGGAGTTGCTTGGGCTGCTGCGGTCCGGGCTGGAGCGGGCGGAGCTCGTGGTGGGCAGCCGGGTGTACGGGATCGAGGAGCGTGGCGACGGGGTGCTCGTGCGGTGCCGTGGCTGGGCGGTCGAGGCCGGGCGGGTGCTGGTGTGCACCAACGCCTGCGGGCCCGAGCTGCTGCCCGAGTTGAAGGGGCTGGTCGAGCCCAACCGGGGGCAGATGCTCGCCATGCGACCCGATCGGGACGGTGACGGGCGGCTGGACATGTCCTATTACCTCAACCACGGGTCTGAGTACATCCGGTCCGGGCCCGAGGGGACGGTGCTGGTGGGCGGTGCCCGCAAGAGCCACGAGTTGGAGGAGCGGACCGGCCTGGACGGGATCAACCCCGGCGTGCACGCCGAGCTGGAGCGGTGGGCCCGCGCCTTGGTGTGCGAACGGTTCACGGTCACGGCGCGGTGGTCGGGCATCATGGGGTTCAGCCCCGACGGGATGCCGATCGTGCGGGCGTGCGACGCCGGGTTCGGCGCCGACGGGCGGGTGTGGTTCTGCGGCGGGCTGACCGGGCACGGGATGGGGATGGGCCACCTGACCGCCAAGGTCGCGGTCGGTGCGATGCTCGACGGCGCCCCCAACCCGTTCTGGCTCGGCGCCGGCGGCGAGCGTCGGTTTGCGGGATCGGGCACGCCGGCTCGGTGAGGTTTTTTCCGCGGGCGGCTGGGTGACGCGGAGCACGGCGGACGCCGCCTTGCGCTGGGTTTCCGCGCTGCGGACGGAGAGGCGGTCGGCGAGCGTGGTGTGCCATGAAAGGCGGGCGCACGACTGGAGCGCCGTGCGTCGGGCGTCGCGGGTTGTCAGTTGCATGCGTTCGTGCTCGATGCGGTCGAGGGCATCGAGCTGGGCCCGGACGGCCGGGTGGTCGAGCAACGCGGCCAGTTCGTCGGGGTTGAGGTGGTGGATGAGGCACAGGTCCCGGGTGGGGATGGCGCTGTCGGCGAGGTCGTGGGCGAGCGCGACGGGGTCCGGGCTGGGCGTTGGGCTTGGATGGGGCGTGGTGTGCATGCCGGGTATTTTCGGGGACGGTCGCGGGCGGCACAAGGGCCTTGTGCGCAGGTCCGCGAAACAGCGCACGGAAACGTACATCCGTGGATAACTCGGGGCGTCGCGGTGTCGTCGCGCGGTATGCTCAGGCGAACGGAGGTGCGTGATGGTGGGATCGGAGAATCTGGCGCGACTCGTGGGTGCGGTGCTGCTGGGCGTGGCGTGCCTGGTGTGCTGCGGCGGCTGGGGGCGGGACGGGCACGCGATCATCGCGGAGATTGCGTGGCGGGAGATGACCCCCTATGCGCAGCGCCGGGCCAGGGAGATCCTCGGCGGCGCGGACCTGCCCGCGGTGGCCAGTTGGGCGGATCAGGTGCGGCGGGAGGAGGCGTACCAGTGGACCGCGCCGCTGCATTATGTGAACCTGCCGGAGGGGACGGCGGAGTTTCGGCTCGAGCGGGACTGCCCCGACGGTGGGTGCGTGGTGTCGGCGGTGCGGGACTTCGGGGCGTTGGTCGTGCGTGAGGACGCGGACGAGAAGACGCGGCGTGAAGCGCTGATGTTCCTGATCCACTTCGTGGGCGATCTGCACCAACCGCTGCACGCGGGGCGGCCGGGGGACCGGGGGGGCAACGACATCAGCACGGTGTTCTTCGGGCAGGATCGGAACCTGCACAGCGTGTGGGACTCGGGGATCCTGGGCGCGGGGGACGAGCGGGCGTGGCCGCTGATCGCGGAGGATCTGGTCGGCGACATCGACGCGGCCGATCGGCTGGCGTGGCTGGCGGATGCGGATGGATCGGACCTGGCGGCGACCGCGGGGCGGTGGACGTTCGAGAGTTTTCGGCTGGCGGAGCGGTACTGCTATCCGGTCGAACCGGGGACGGCGATCGGGGCGGGGTATGTGGATCAGACGCTGCCGGTGGTGCGGCTGCGGCTGATGCAGGGCGGGGTGCGGCTGGGGGCGGTGCTCAACGGGCTGCTGGATCCGGCGAGCGGGGGGGTGGGCGGGGCTGTGGAGGTTGCGGTGGAGCCGTGAGGGGGGCGGCGTACCACAGAGGGGCACAGAGGGGCACAGAGGACACAGAGAGGCCCAGACAAGGCTCTTTATCCTCTTAGTCCTCTGTGGTGAGATCTGGAGTGAATGCGCAGCAAGTCGTGAACGCGTGCTCTTGGGGGACCAAGAGCACGGCACCGTGGGACCGAGCGCACGCCACTGTCTAGTAGGAGCTCAGGCGAGGCGGTCGGTGGAGACGTGGTAGTGGGGGTCTTCGGAGATGTTCGCCTCGGCGAGGTGGGCGGCGCGGCCGAGGAGTTGGCGGCACTCGGGGCTGAGGTGGCGGAGGGTGAGTTGCTTTCCGAGCTTGGTGTATCGCTCGGCGAGTGCGTTGATGGCCTCGAGGGCGGACTGGTCGTAGACGCGGCTGTAGTAGAAATCGATGACCACGCGGTCCGGGTCGTTGGTGGGGTCGAAGAGTTCGCGGAAGCGGGACACGGACCCGAAGAAGAGCGGGCCGTGGAGCTGGTACATGCGGGTGTTTTCGTCGATGGGCTTGATGTCGGCGCCGATGTTGGAGGCGTGCTGCCACGCGAAGACGAGGGCGGAGAAGATCACGCCGACCAGCACGGCCAGGGCGAGGTTGTGCAGGAAGATCGTGACGAGCGTGACGACGAGCATGACAAGGACGTCGCTCTTGGGGATCTTGCGGAAGGTGCGGACGCTGGCCCACTCGAAGGTTCCGATGGCGACCATGAACATGAGGCCGACGAGGGCGGCCATGGAGACCATCTCGATGTAGGACGAGAGCGAGACGATGAAGAGGAGCAGGCAGAGGGCGGCGACGATACCGGAGATGCGGCGGCGGCCACCGGAGTTGACGTTGATGAGGCTCTGGCCGATCATCGCGCAGCCGCCCATGCCGCTGAACATGCCGGAGAGGACGTTGGCGGCGCCCTGGGCGACGCATTCCTTGTTGCCGCGGCCGCGGGTGTCGGTGATCTCGTCGATGAGCGAGAGGGTCATAAGGGATTCGATCAGGCCGACGCCGGCGAGGATGAAGGCGTAGGGGGCGATGATGCCGAGGGTTTCGAGGGTGAAGAGCGAGGTCCAGGTCATGGGATCGACCGGGAACTCGAACGGGGGGAAGCCGCCCTTGATCGAGCCGGCGAGGGTTCCCACGGTGGGCAGGTCGACGCCGACGAGGGGCATCGCGAAGGTGGCGATGGCGGTGGTGAGCAGGATGGCGGCCAGCGACGAGGGGATCGCGCGGGTGAGTTTGGGCAGGTAGCGGATGACGGCCATGGTGAAGATGACCAGGCCGACCATGGTGTAGAGGGTGGGGCCGGACATCCATGCGGTCACGGGTCCGGATTCGGTGGCGGTGGTGGCTTTGAAGGCCGGGAACTGGGCGGTGAAGATGATGATGGCCAGGCCGTTGACGAAGCCGAGCATGACCGAATGCGGCACGAGGCGGATGAACTTACCCCAGCGGAGCAGGCCGACGGTGACCTGGATGACGCCGGCGAGGACGACGGCGGGGAAGAGGTACTCGATGCCGTGGTCGCGGATGAGAGAAACGACGACGACGGCCATGGCGCCGGTGGCGCCCGAGATCATGCCGGGGCGCCCGCCGAAGACGGCGGTGACGACCCCGACGACGAAGGCGGCGTACAGGCCCGTGAGGGGGGAGACGCCCGCGATCAGGGCGAAGGCGACGGCCTCGGGGACGAGGGCGATGGCGACGGTGACGCCGGCGAGGACCTCGTCCTTGAGGCCGGTGGATTGGCGGCGGAAGAAATCGATCATGGGCGGGTGCCGGCCTGACTCGGTTGGACAAGCGGGGGCACGGCACCGATCCCGGTGCGGGCCCTGCCTGTGCGGGTGGCGATGGGGAGGGCAAGGGTAGCCCGTGGCGCCGTGTGGTCGAGGGATGGGGCGGCGTCGGACGGATTGGGGGGTGGGCCGGGGGAACAGAATGGGTTTGTTGGGTGTTTTCTCGGCATCGCGGGTTGGCCGAAACCCTTGCGGTGGATATGGTTGGGGCCCCGATCGGTCGGTCGGGGCGGGTACGGAACGGGATGTGACGGGGCGTGTGAGCCCGGGAGCGGACCGGTTGAAGAGGGCTGCATGCCGAAGCAAGACGATAAGTTCACGATGGAAGCGGTTGTGATTGAGGCGCTGCCGAACGCGATGTTCAAGCTGCGCCTGCCGAACGAGCAGCAGTCCGAGGTGCTGGGCTACGTGTCCGGGAAGATGCGGAAGAACTACATCCGCATCCTGCCGGGCGACACCGTGACGGTGGAGATCAGCCCGTACGACCTGACCAAGGCGCGGATCACGTACCGGCGTTGAGCCGGGGCGGGGTGCCCGTTTCGCGATGTCGATCACGCCGTCTCGGTGACCCGGGGCGGCTTTGTTGTTTGCGGCGGATGGAACATTAGGAAAGCGGAGGTGCGGGATGCGTGGATACAAGGCGTTGAGCGCGGCCGGATTGACGGCGTTGGTGCTGGCGGGCTGCGCGAAAACCACGGCCGATGCGACGCGGACCGCGGAGGTCGCGTGCGGCGGGTGCATGTTCGCCATGGAAGAGGGCAACGGGTGCGACCTGGCGATCCGGATCGACGGGCGAGCCTATCCGGTCGAGGGGGCATCGATCGATGACTTCGGGGACGCGCACGCGGCGGACGGGATGTGCAACGTGATCCGCACCGCGGACGTGGTGGGGCGGGTCGAAGGGGACCGGTTCGTCGCCGAGTCGATCGTTCTCAGACCCTGATCGGGCTCGGGCGGCGGTTCGCGGACCTTGATGGCATGGCGCGGCCGCGCCAGGCGTTGCGGCCGGCTGGGCGGTTGGTCCCGGCCCGGTTCGGGTGGGCAACGCGATGGGCCGCGGCGGTGATGAAATCCACCTTGGTTCCGGGGGCGGGCGCGATGCCCGCCTTTCGAGAAAAGGAGCCGAGGATGAACACGGGCAGGATCGCGATGGCGGTGGGTGTTGCGGCGGCGTGCGCGGGCGCGTCGGGCGACGTGGTGCGGGGCACGATCACGGCGGACAACCACTACGCGTTGTACACGTCGTTCGGGGACGAGTTCGGCTATCTCGGCGGGAACGAGACCGGGCCGGGCGGCACCGTCGGGGCGTACAACTGGTCGGCCGCGGAGGACTACGCGGTCGAGGCCGGTGAGTTCCTCTACATCGCGGCGTGGTCGGACGACCGCGTCGCTCAGGGCGTGCTCGCCGAGTTCTACACCGACGCGATGGGCACGTTCCTCAGCGGCGACGAGCGGTGGCGGGTCTACTCGACGAACATCAACCGCGGCAACGGCGACCCGCACCCCTTCGCCAGCGAGATCGGCGGGCACGTCGCCTACGCGGACTCGAATCAGCTCTGGGAGTCGGTGGTGACCGGCGGGCGCAACGGCGTGACGCCGTGGCGGACCATCGCCGGGATCGATTCGCAGGCGGAGTGGATGTGGCGTGGCGGGTCCGGGGCGGGCGATCCGCTCCGGAGCGAGTCGGGCGCGGGCGAGATGCTCCTGTTCCGGATGCGGATCGGGGAGATCGTTCCGACGCCGGGCTCGATGGCGGTGCTGGGCGTGGCGGGGGCCATCCTGGTGCGTCGCCGGCGCCGGTGAACTGATTGACGAGAGGCTGGCACGACCGCGGTCCGGAAACGGACCGCGGTTTTGCTTTGGTGGTGCGCTCGCGGATCTGACCGGCGGGACCCGGTTCAGCGCTGGTCGGCCCCCTTCGCAGGGTTCTGGTTCCGGCGACTCGGGCGTGGATGGTCTGCCTGCCGCGGATTTCGGTTAGCATGGTCTCATGATCGACCGTATCGGCCCATATACCGTGCATCGCGAACTCGGCCGGGGTGGGATGGGGGTGGTCTATCTGGGCGAAGACACCCGCCTCGATCGGGCTGTCGCGATCAAGGCGCTCCCGGAGCACCTGGCGAGCGAGCCAGGCCGGCTGGCGCGCTTTGAAGTTGAGGCCCGGGCACTGGCGCAGTTGAGCCACCCCAACATCGCGGGCATCTACGGGATCGAAGAGCACGAGGGCGCGAATTATCTGATTCTCGAGTATGTCGAGGGCGAGACGCTCGCCGAGCGGCTCGGGCGCGGGCCGCTCGCGATCGATGACACGATGGATCTGGCGATCCAGATCGCGGAGGGCATCGGGGCCGCCCATGATCGGGGGGTGGTCCATCGTGATCTCAAGCCGGGCAACATCATCGTCACGCCGGAGGGCCGGGCCAAGGTGTTGGACTTCGGGCTGGCAAGGTTTGAAACGGGTTCCGATTCGACGGGCGGCGATGTGATGAGCCAGAGTCCGACACTGCCCGCGGTCGGGCGACATTCCCCGACGCTCCCGGGGGTCGTCCTCGGCACCGCGGCGTACATGAGCCCGGAGCAGGCCCGGGGACGGGCCGTGGACAAGCGCACCGACATCTGGTCGTTCGGCGTGCTGCTCTACGAGATGCTGGTTGGTTCGAACCCGTTCCAAGGGGAGAACGCGTCGGACTCCATCGGCGCGGTGCTCCACAAGGACCCCGATCTGAGCGCGCTGCCCCCGGCGACGCCGGCCAATGTCCGCCGGGTGCTGGAGCGGTGCCTGGTCCGGGATCAGGCCCAACGATTCCGCGACATCGGGGACCTGCGCATCGAGCTGACGCGAGCGAGCGATGGGACCGGGCCCGGGCCCGTCGGGACGGGCAGATCGATCGCCCCGGCGACGCCCATCGTGCTGCTTGTCTTGCTCGCCGTGGTCGCGGGCGGCGGATGGTTCGCATCGTCGATGTTGCGACCCGGACCCCCTGAGCGGGTGGTCTCCAAGGCGGACATCGTGGTTGTCGATTCACCGACAGCGTTCGTGGAACCTGAACCGAAGATCTCGCCCGATGGGACGATGATCGCGTACAAGCTTGACGGCCGGATCCAACTCCGCCGGTTGGACTCGTTCGACTCGCGCCCGCTGCCGGGGACCGAGCACGCCAGAGGCCTCTTCTGGTCCCCTGACAGCCGGTGGATCGGGTACCAGACCGGTGATTCGATCTTCAAGATCTCCGTCAACAACGGCAACCCGATCAAGCTCACCGATGAAGTCCACAACTTCGATGGGTCGAACGGCGGTGCCTGGACCGCCGACGGTCGGATCGTGTTCAGCGGCTCGGTCGGAGACGCCAGAGGGCTCACGCAGATCTCGGCCCGCGGGGGGAAGGCGACCATGCTCTTGGAGATCGATCCGGATCAGACCGTCGGTATCCGCGATGTGTCGGGAATCCCGGGGACCAACACCGTTCTGTACCTCGAGGCTGATATCCAGAACGCCTTCCTCATCTGCGCCTATGACGGGTCCGAGCGGGTGGTCGTCAGCCGCCTCCAAGAGTTCTTCGTGTCGCTTCCGACCTTCTCGCCCTCGGGACACATTCTCTATACGCGGCTGTCGTCCGAGTTTTCGATCTGGGCGATCGGATTCGATCTCGGGTCGCTCGAGCCCATCGGGGAGCCGTTTCTGGTTGAACAGAACGCGACGCAGCCCTCGGTCTCCGGCGATGGGATTCTGGTCTTCCAGCGCGGGTTGTCGCTCAAGAGCGGGAAGTACGCTGTCTTCGCGGAGGACGGGGGGATCACGAGCATCGATGACGATGCCGAGTACCGGTATCTGCCGTCCATGTCCCCGGACCAGCGCATGGTCGCGTTCTCCGCGGGCCCGGTACCCAGGTTTGACATCTGGTCCCACGACTTGACCAGGGGCATCACGAACCGCGTGACCTTCGCGGAGATGCCCATTTCCGTCTCATCGTGGTCGTCCGATGGACGGGAGATCGCGGCGACCGGCGTCAATCCGGAAGTGGGGATGGTCGCAAGAACCTATTTCTACTTCATCGACGGCTCGGGGGAATCACGCCCGTCGATCGAGGGGTGGATCGCGGGGCTCGATCGCACATGGGAGCACGCGGTCGTGATGGACACCACCGATCCGTCTGGTGTTTACGCGTTATCCATGGATGACCCTTCACAGAGAACGAGGATCCTGACCGTTGAAGGGCAGTCAAACAGACCGATCGCCCTGAGCCCGGATGGCACACTGCTCGCGTATGCATCGAATGAGTCCGGCGGGTTTGAAGTCTATTGCACCCGGTTCCCGGGCGGGACCGGCAAATGGCAGGTCTCCGCCGCGGGCGGATCTCGGCCTCAGTGGTCCGCCGACAGCAGGCGACTCTACTTTCAGACGAACGCGGACGAACCAGCGATCCAGGTCGTTGATGTCTCCACGGATCCGGAGATCCGGTTCGGAACCCCTCAACAAGCGTTCGCCGATATCAAACTCGGCAGGGACTGGTGTGTCGCGCCGGACGGGAAGGCGTTGATCACCACGCTCGAACTCGACGGCAGCGAGCAGAACCGGGTCAGCATCTCGCTGGTGCAGAACTGGTATCAGGCGTTCGCCAAGCCTTGATCGGCTGCCGGGACCCCGCGTGACGGTCAGCCGGGGAGCCGGAGATGTGGGCAGGGGCGTCGGGCGCTGGCGTGTTGCGCCGTCGGTCGCGCCGCTGCTCGCTCTGCCGGTTGGCTGGCGGCTTCGGCGCAATTGTCGGTCTAGTGGTCAGCCGACTCGGGGCAACTTTGGCTCTTGTCGTACATCCCGGACCGATCGAAGCAGCACGGGCGTCGTTTACCGTTGGCGAGCATGTCGCAGGCCTTGCCGATCCGCAGCGGGCGGGTTGCGGCCCGCTTGCCGGAGGTGATCCACTGGATCCAGTCCCTGCGTGCGAGGGGGGTGATGTCCGACCAGGTGGCCTTGGCCTTCGGGGTGGCGGTCAGGGCTTTTCGTAGATCGGCCGGCACCTCGGGTTCGGGCTCTTCTGCCATCGGCGTGACTTGAACCGACACGGTTTCACCCGCGGCGGCGCCTGCGGCTTTGCTCAGTTTCTGGCTCATCTTGAGCCAGTGGCCGCCCTGGCCGTCGGGCTGGAGGGTGGCTTGGAAGGCGTGGGCGTTGATGTTGCCTTGGACCGACACGGGGCCCCGCGCCGGGAGCTTCTTGCTGGCCGCCTTCGGGAGCATCAGGAAGGTCCAGGTGGCGGGTTTCGCGCCGGCGGCTGGCTTTGGTCGCAGGAGTGTTGCGGTGAAGCGGATCATCGGCGGATCTTAACCGAGTTCGGGGCGGTGCGGGGCATTTGAGCAACGGACGTGAGCATGCGTTTAGCGTTGCTTCATCACGTGCTCATCTGGTTCGCAGATAGTGGGCGTTCGCGGTGTGGCAGCCTTTGCGAACCGGAGGCCTTCTGTGCCATCCCACGTGACGAGCAAGAAGGGATCCGCTCTCATGCAACCGGCATCATCGGGAACGCGTTCGCTCACGCTGCTGCAGATCAATGACATCCATGGTTACATGGAGCCCCATCCGTGCCTGTTCTGGGAGGGCGGGGGTCTCGCGCACCGCACGGGCGGGGGGCTGGCGCGCGTGGCGCACGTGCTCGATGGGGTCCGGCGGTCTGCAGAAGGGGCCGTGATCACGCTCGACAGCGGCGATTCCATTCACGGCACGTACCCGGCGGTCCACACCCGGGGCGAGGCGCTCGT
This sequence comes from uncultured Phycisphaerales bacterium, assembly GCA_963975575.1. Classification (GTDB taxonomy): domain Bacteria; phylum Planctomycetota; class Phycisphaerae; order Phycisphaerales; family UBA1924; genus UBA6054. The sequence goes on from CAXBHL010000001.1 coordinate 1,568,093, forward strand.
CGAACCGCTGAATCTGCTCGGGCTCGATGCCTGGACCGGGCACTGGGACTTTGCGTGGGGCATCGACCGGCTCCGCGAGATCGCCGGACGGCTCGGCCACCCGTTCCTCGCGTGCAACTGCTACCTGTCCGGCTCGGACACGCACGCGTTCCCCCCGACGCTCCTGATCGAGCGTGGGGGCGTGCGCGTGGGCATCGTGGGCATTGCGGCGACCATCGTGGACAAGACGATGCCCGAGCACTTCGGTGAGGGCCTGCGGTTCACGCTGGGCAACGAGGAGCTCCCCGGGCACATCGCGGAGCTGCGCGGCGCCGGTCGGGCGGATGTGGTGGTCGTGCTCTCGCATCTGGGGTTTCCTCAGGACGTGAAGCTCGCCGGTGAGGTCCCGGGGATCGATGTGATTCTCAGCGGTCACACCCACAACCGGATCGACGCCCCGTTCGTCGTGGGAGGCACGGCCATCATCCAGTCCGGTTGCCATGGGGACTTTGTCGGGCGGCTCGACCTGCGGATCGACGACGGCCGGATGCGGGTCGTGAATCATCGGCTGATCCCGGTGGACGACACTGTTCCGGATCATCCCGCCGTGCGGGCGGCCGTCGAGCGTGCGATGTCGCCGCACCGACCAACGCTCGCCGAGGTCGTGGGTCAGACCGCGACCGACCTCAACCGCGGGACCTTCCTTGAGTCGACGATGGACAACCTGCTGCTCGCGGCGATCGCGGAGACGGCGGGGACGGGGATCGCGTTCTCCAACGGCTGGCGCTACGGCGCGCCGGTGCCGCGCGGGCCGATCCGCTTGAATGATCTGTGGAACATGATCCCCGGCAATCCTCCCGTTTCGGTCGTGGACCTTTCCGGGCAAGAAATGCGGGAGATGATCGAGGAAAACCTCGAGCGGAGCGTTTCGGCGGATCCTTACCGGCAGATGGGCGGATATCTCAAGCGATCGCTCGGGCTGCGGCAATGCATCAAGCTCGAGAATCCCAAAGGAGGTCGCCTTCAGGAGCTCTTCGCCCTGGGTCAGGCGGTCGAGCCGGATCGTCTCTATCGGGTCGCTTTCGTGACGGCGCAGGGCGTGCCGGCCGGGCTGGGGCAACACCGCCGGAACCTGGACACGTCGGCGATCGATTCGTTGCTGAGCTACTGCCAAGGCCGGTCGCGCGTGGTGGCCGATCTGCGGGGCGATACCATTGTTGTGTGATCGGGGCTGACCGCGTCGCAATCCGGCCACCCTTCGCGGTGCCTCTGCCGGGTGCACGCCTCGAAGCGGAAAACTCTCATCCTCGTCTGTTTGAACTTCCTAATGGAGAACGCGAGCGGTGTGTTTTCAGCGAACGACCCGACAATCGGGGTGACAGAACACCAATCGAACTCTCCTTAGAGGGCGTCGGGGCTGCAAAATCACGTTCCGACAACTGCGCGATCCGCTGGTCGCTCTGTGGCTCATTCCCAGCCTTGAGCCCGCGTGGAGCGCTCGTCGAGTCGCCTCGTCAGAACTTGAACTTCTCGAACGTCTTTCCGTTGAACTTGTAGACCCCGTGCTCATGCGTGCCGAGCCACAGGGCGTCCTGCCGGTCTCGATAGATCGAGTAGATCCAGATGGGTGTGTCGTCATGCGTGACCGGGAAGTGGGCCCACTCGGTCCCGTCGTACCGAAAGACGCCCTTGCCGAGCGTCGCGATCCACAGGGCGCCGTCCTTGGCTCGGACGTTGGACATGAAGACCGAGTAGGGGTCGGCGTCGGTTGCGATCCCCGGCTCCTTGCGATAGCGCGGCCTGTCTGGTTCAGCCGCGGCGTTCGGATCCTCGGCGAATCGACTCATTGTGTTGCTGAACCAGAACTTGCCATCCTGGTCCTCGACGATGGAGCGCACGCCGAAGCTGCCGTTCTCACCGGGGCCGGCCCAAGCGAAGGATGTTCCGTCAAAGCGGCAGGCGCCGAGAATCGCCGTGCCGAACCAGAGGTGCCCTTTGCTGTCCTCGAAAATGGTGTAGACGTCGTACGGGCTGTACCTCGCGTTGGGATACTTCGATCGCGGGTGCGCGGCGATGTGCGCTTCGCCGGCCTGGGTCTTGGGAAATGCGAGCCGGTGCAGTGACGTGCCGTCCCAGCGGTACACCACGCCCGAATCCTGCCCGCCCGGGAACCACAGGTCGTCCGGCCCCAGCTTCCACTCGCTTGCGGTCGAGTCCAGGGCGTTCAGCCTGGTGAACACGCGGCCATCGAACCTGCTCACCCCGCCTTGCTCACCGCTCACGAAGATGTTTCCCGAGCGATCCTCCTGAATGCCGCGGACCCTGTCGTCGCTCAGGCCCTGCGCGGTGGTGAACCGGACGAGTTCCTTCCCGTCATAGCGGTACACACCCTGTCCATCGCTGCCCAACCAGTAGACCGAGTCCTTGGCCTGAAAGATGTGGAAGACGGCGTTATCGAGTTCGGTAACGATCTCGCCCGCAGCAGCCGGCGCGGTGGGCCCCTTGGGCGTCGCTTCCGACAGGGAATCGGGAGCCGTATCCTGCCGCGTGCAGGCGGCCAAGACTGCGGTGAGAAACAGCACGATTAATGGCAAATGCATGGACAGAGAATACCGCGCTGCGGAGACCACTGAGTCACACATCTGTCATGGTCGCAGCCCGGCGATCGGTCATCCAGAAATCTGCGTTTCATTCCAGATCTGCTCGACGAGCATCGCCACAAACACAGATGGCCTCGGCACTTGCCGAGGCCATCATGCTTGCTGAATCGGGGTGAGAGGATTCGAACCTCCGACCTTTTGACCCCCAGTCAAACGCGCTAACCAAGCTGCGCTACACCCCGTCTGGATTGTTCCCCTGCGTCGGCGGGTGCCTGAGCCGGGGGACCATGGTATTCCGCCCGCGGCGGGCGTTCCAGTATTCGGGGCGATCGGCGGCTCGGGCCACTATCCTGTGGGGATGCAGGCGAACCAAGGACCAGATGGGATGGATGGGGTGCTCATCCGCGGGGGGCGGGTGATCGACCCGGGTTCTGGGACCGACCGGGCGGCGGACGTGCTGATCCGCGGGGGGCGGGTCGAGCGGATCGGGGCCGGCCTCGATGCGGGCGGGGCGCGGGTGGTCGACGCGGCGGGGTGCCTGGTCACGCCCGGGCTGATCGACCCGCATGTGCACCTGCGCGAGCCCGGTGGGACGCACAAGGAGGACATCGCGTCGGGCACGCGGGCGGCGGTGGCGGGGGGGTTCACCACCGTGTGCTGCATGCCGAACACCCGGCCGACGCTCGACTCGCCCGAGGTGGTGCGGTGGATCACCGACCGGGCCGAGGCGGCGGGGGCGTGCCGGGTGTTCTGTGTGTCCGCGGGCACGGTCGGGCGGAAGGGGACGCAGATCGCGGACATCGCGGGGTGCGTGGCGGCGGGGGCGGTGGCGATCTCCGACGACGGGGACGCGATCGCGGACGCGGGGATGATGCGGGAGGTGATGGCGGCCTGCGCCGAGCACGGGCGGGTGTTCATGCAGCACTGCCAGGACCCGGCGATGACGGTGGGCAGCGTGATGCACGCGGGGCGGGTGTCGCGGCGGCTGGGGCTGGTGGGGTGGCCGCGGGAGGCGGAGGAGACGATCGTCGAACGGGACATCGGGAACAGCCGGGAGACGGGTGCGGCGTACCACGTGCAGCACATCAGCTCGGCGGGCACGGTGGAACTGATCCGGGGTGCCCGGGCGGCCGGTCTGCCGGTCTCGGGCGAGGCCAGCCCGCACCACCTGCTGCTGACCGACGACGCGGTGGCGCGGATGGGGTCCGCGGCCAAGATGAACCCGCCGCTGCGGGAGTGGGCGGACGTGGTGGCCCTGCGGGCCGGGGTGGCGGACGGGACGATCACGATCCTCGCGACGGACCACGCGCCCCACGCGGCGGACGAGAAGCGCAACCCGGTGGCCACCGCCCCGTTCGGGATCATCGGCCTGGAGACGGCGCTGGCGTTGTACGCCGAGGCCCTTGTCCATACCGGAATGATCGGTTGGGAGCGGCTGATCGGGCTGATGACCATCGAGCCGGCCCGGCTGTGCGGGCTGGACGGGCGGGGGCTTGGCTCACTGATTGAAGGCGGGCCGGGGGACGTAACCGTGATCGACCTGGAGCGCGAGTGGGTGATCGGGCTCGATGACCTGAAGGGCAAGAGCGTGAACACGCCGTTCCTGGGCCAGGCGGTGCGGGGGCGGGCGGTGGCGACCGTGGTGCGCGGGCGGGTGGCGTTCGAGATGAATCGTGAGGCGGTGTCCGTTGGATGAGTCGCAATCCGGCGGGTGGCTCGGGCGGGTGTGGGGGGCCAAGGAGCTGCCCATCGCGGTGCTGGCGATCGTGGCGATCGCGGCGTATCTGGTCATGCGGTTCGCGATGGGGCGTGAGCCGCTGGAGTCGAGGTGGGTGCTCGACATCGGGTTGATCGTGGGCGGCGGGCCGCTGGTGATCGATCTGGCGTGGAACCTGGTGCGCGGGCGGTTCGGGTCGGACCTGCTGGCCGGGATCTCGATCGTGACCTCTTTGATTCTGGGCGAGCACCTGGCCGGCGTGTTCGTGGTGCTGATGCTCTCCGGGGGGGAGGCGCTCGAGGCCTGGGCGGTGGGCAACGCGTCGTCGGCGCTGCGGACGCTGGCGGCCCGGGTGCCGTCGGTGGCGCACGTGAAGCGGAACGGATCCACCGAGGACATCCCGGTGGCCGAGGTGCGGGTGGGCGACAAGGTGGTGATCCACCCGCACGAGGTGGCGCCGGTGGACGGGATCGTGGTGGAGGGTCGCGGCTCGATGGACGAGTCGTTCCTGACCGGCGAGCCGTACAACATGTCCAAGGCGCCGGGGGCCGAGGTGATCTCGGGGGCGGTCAACGGCGAGAACGTGCTGACGATCGAGGCGCTGCGTCCGGCGGAGGATTCGCGGTACGCCCGGATCATGAAGGTGATGCGCGAGACCGAGCAGCGCCGGCCGCGGATGCGACGGCTGGGCGATTCGCTGGGGGCGTGGTACACACCGCTGGCGGTGGCGATCGCGATCGCCGCGTGGCTGGTCTCGGGGGATCCGGTGCGGTTCCTGGCGGTGCTGGTGGTGGCGACGCCGTGCCCATTGCTCATCGCGATCCCCACGGCGATCATCGGGGCGATCTCGCTGGCGGCCAAGCGGGGCATCATCATCAAGGACCCGGCCACGCTGGAGACCATCGACACCTGCCGGACGATCATCTTCGACAAGACCGGCACGCTGACCTACGGGCGCCCGAGCGTGACGGCGGTGGAGGTGTTCAACGGGATGACCCGCGAGCGGGTGCTGTCGCTGGTGGCGTCGCTGGAGCGGTACTCCAAGCACCCGCTGGCCGAGGCGCTGGTGGCCGAGGCGGAGCGCGGCGAGGCTCCGATCGTCGAGCCGGCCGGCGTGTCCGAGCGTCCGGGGCAAGGCCTGCGGGGCACGGTGGACGGGGTCGAGATCCTGGTCACCGGGCGGGGCAAGGTGGACGACGCGGTGCGGGCGCGGCTGCCGGGCGTGCAGGGCGGGCTGGAGTGCGTGGTGATCGTCGGCGGCGATCTGGCGGCGGTGATCCGGTTCCGGGACGAACCCCGGGAGGACTCGGCGGCGTTCATCCGGCACCTGACCACGCGGCACCGGTTCGAGAAAGTGATGCTGGTGTCGGGCGATCGGGAGGAGGAGGTGCGGGCGCTGGCGGCGAAGGTGGGCATTACCGACATCCACGCGAGCAAGCAGCCCGAGGAGAAGGTCGAGATTGTCCGTGCCGAGTCGAAGCGGACGCGGACCTGCTTCGTGGGGGACGGGATCAACGACGCGCCGGCGCTGGCGCTGGCGACGGTGGGCATCGCGTTCGGCAAGGCGAGCGACATCACGACGGACGCGGCGGGGGTTGTGGTGATGGACAACGCGCTGGAGCGGGTGGACGAGTTCTTCCACATTTCCAGCCGCCTGCGGAAGATCGCGCTGCAGAGCGCGGTGGGGGGGATGGCCCTGTCGGTGGTGGGGATGGGGTTCGCGGCGGCGGGGTTTCTGCCGCCGGTGGCGGGGGCGATCACGCAGGAACTGATCGACGTGCTGGCGGTGGCGAACGCGCTGCGTATGTCCTTCCGGCCCAAGAGTTTGTCGGATATCGACGGGGCGTGAGAACGCAGGAAAGTGGATTCTCTGGAAGCGGGGGCGGGTGGGCTCTAAAGTTGGGGCCCGCGAGCAACGCAGGTCCGCGGCCAATCCACAGAGGATAGAGGAGCGATACATGACTATTCGGATCGGGATCAACGGGTTTGGACGCATCGGACGCCTCGTGTACCGGGCCGCGATGAACACGCCGGGTATTGAGGTGGTCGCGGTCAATGACCTGGTGCCCGCGGACAACCTGGCGTACCTGCTCAAGTACGACACCATGCACGGGCGCTTCATGATCAACGGCAAGCCGGCCGAGGTCAGCGCGACCGAGACGAGCTTCACGGTCAACGGCAAGAAGACCGAGACCAAGGCCGAGCGCGACCCGACCAACCTGCCGTGGGGCGACTGGGGCGTGGACTACGTGCTCGAGTCGACCGGCATCTTCACGGACTACGACGGGGCGTACAAGCACATCGCCAACAACGGGTGCAAGCGGGTGGTGATCTCGGCGCCGACCAAGAGCCCGGACACGGTCAAGACGCTGTGCTACAAGGTCAACCACGAGCAGTACGACCCGGCGCAGGACCTGATCATCTCCAACGCGAGTTGCACGACCAACTGCCTGGCACCCATCACCAAGGTGATCCTGGACAGCTTCGGGCTGGTCGAGGGCCTGATGACCACGGTGCACGCCGCGACGGCGACCCAGCCGACGCAGGACGGGCCGTCCAAGAAGGACTGGCGCGGCGGTCGCAACGCGTACCAGAACATCATCCCGGCGAGCACCGGCGCGGCCAAGGCCGTGGGCCTGTGCCTGCCGGCGACCAAGGGCAAGCTGACCGGCATGGCCTTCCGCGTGCCCACGGCCGACGTGTCGGCGGTGGACCTGACCTTCCGCACCGAGAAGGCGACGAGCCTCAAGGAGATCAACGCGGCGATGAAGGCCGCGGCGGAAGGCCCGATGAAGGGCGTGCTGGCCTACACCGAGGAGGAGGTCGTCTCGAGCGACTTCATCGGCGACCCGCACAGCTCGATCTACGACGCCGGCGCCGGCATCGAGCTGAACGACCGGTTCTTCAAGATCGTGAGCTGGTACGACAACGAGGCGGGCTACGCCAACCGGTGCGTGGACATGCTCAAGATGATGGGTGAGAAGGACGGGAAGGCCTGATCCGGATCGCCAGACTGCAAAGAGAACGCCCGGGCTTCGGCCCGGGCGTTTTTCGTTGGTCGGACGAGGGGGCGGTCAGTTGTCGAGCACGCTCTCGTGCTGGCGGACCGTCAGGGCGTCGGTGTTGTGCATGATGTTGCCGGAGAGGGCCTTGCTGGTGACCTTCATCAGGGGCTTTTTCTTGTTGTGCTTGCCGACGACCCAGCCGTCGTTGAGCATGACCTCCAGGGCCTGCATGGAGAGCATGAACTGCAACTCGACGCTCTTCGGGTCGCGCTTGCGGGCGTCGGCGTCGAAGAACTTGGCGATGTCGTTGATGTCGGCGTGCTTTTCGAGGGCGCGGACGACGCGGTCGAACATGCCCAGGACGGGCAGCCGGCGGTCGGCGCGGACGAAGCACTTGGCGCGGAGGATGCGGCCGTTCTGGAGCACGGGGATGGCCACGGTCTCGGCGGCGCGGAGGTTGAGTTCGAAGTGGTTGAAGCGGGAGACCTCCCAGGGGAGTTCTTCCTTGTCGCCGAACATGGCGGCGATCTGCTTGACGCCGCCGACGTCGAGGCCGCCGATGCCGGTGAAGCCGAGGACATCGTCGGAGAAGCCGCCGGTGGAGAGCCAGCGGAAGGCCTCCTTGGGTCGCATGGAGAGCCCGGCCTCCTTGGCGATCTTGGAGGTGTGCTCCTCGAGGTCGGTGAACTGGCCGTTGCCGGCGTACCAGAAGTCGGCGAATCGGATGTGCTGGTGGATGCGGCGGCGCTGCGTGTCGTTGTAGTGGGACTTGAGCCAGTCGGCGTCGAGTTTACCCTGCTCGAGTTCGAGGATGGTGTACGCGGCGTGGCGGGCGCCGGAGTGGGCGAGCATCATGCCGCCAGCGAGGATGGGGTCGGCGAAGCCGGCGCACTCGCCCGCGAGCATCCAGTTGGACCCGGTGAGCCGTTCGGCGAGGAAGGACCAGTCCTTGGTGGCCTCGACCTTGCCGCGGCGGGTGGCGTTGGCGGTGAGTTCCTTGACGCGGGGCTCGTTCTGGCAGGCCCAGTTGTAGAGTTCCTCGGGGGTCTTGCCGGATTCTTTGTAGTACTCGGCGGGGCAGATGAAGCCGATGGAGGTGCGCGTGGGGCCCAGGGGGATGAACCACATCCAGCCGCAGCCGAGGCTGAGGACCTGGACGCGGGTGCCTCCGACGCCGATCTCGACGGCCCAGTCGGTGTTCTCCCAGTAGTCCCAGAAGGCGACGTTCTGGAGGCTGGTGGGCGAGTCGACGGCCACGCCCATGGCGCGGCGGATGATCGCGGCGTTGCCGGAGGCGTCGACGTAGTGCCTGGCGGTGACGGTGTCGGTCGCGCCGTCGGCGCCGCGGATCTCGAGCGATTCGACGCGGTCGGGGTCGGCGGCGATCTTGTTGACTCTGGTGGTGATCGTCTGCTGGCGGACTTCGCAGCCCAGCGACTCGGCGTGGTCGAGCAGGATTTCGTCGTAGACGGCCCGGTCGACCTGCCAGGCGGTGGAGACGCGGGCGCCCTCGTACTTGCCGGGGCGGCCGAGGCCGTCGAGTTGTTGCGGGTCGACGAAGTTGAAGTCCCAGAGCTTGTCGGAGGAGCCCCAGCGGTAGGTGGCGCCGACCTTGATCGGGAAGCCCGCGGCCTCGCACTTCTCCCAGACGCCCATCTCCTTCAAGATCTTGCCGATCAGGGGCAGCTGGCTCTCGCCCACGTGATCACGGGGGAAGCGTTCTTTCTCCACGATGAGGACGGAGAGGTCCGGTCGGTACTTCCTGAGCAACGACCCGGTGGTGGAGCCGGCGGGACCACCACCGATGATCACGACATCGAACGCCTGCGGCATCTGCTTGTACCCCTACAGAGATGGACCAGTATGGCGGCTCGGCGAGCGGGCCGCAAGGTCTTTCGGGGTGGTCGGGCGGAGGGATTTCTTTCTATACGAAGAAACCGCCCTGGTTGGGCGGTTCTCCGGTGTGTCTGGGATGGCGGGTCAGGCCAGCGACGCGGGGTCCTGGAGCAGGGCGACGATCTCGGCCAGGCACAGGGCGGCGGTGGCTCCGTCGACCACGCGGTGGTCGCAGGCCAGGGAGAGCGGCAGGGACTTGCCGACGAAGGGCTGGCCGTCGCGGACCATGACGGCGTCGTAGGCCTTGCCGACGGCGAGGATGGCGACCTCGGGGTAGTTGATGACCGGGGTGGCGAATCGCCCGGCGTGGGAGCCGACGTTGGAGATCGTGAAGGTCGAACCGGACAGACGATCGCGGCTGATTGAGCGGTCGCGGGCGCTGGCCGCGGTCTGGGCGATGGACTGGGCCAAAACAACGGCGTCCATGCGGTCGGCGTGGGGGATGACCGGGACCATCAGTCCCGACTCGGTGTCGGTGGCGATGCCCAGGTGCACGGCGGCGTGCTGGACGATCTGCTCGTTGGCGTCGTCGACGCGGGCGTTGAGGGCGCCGAAGCGGCCCGAGAGGGCCCGGGCCACGGCCACGCCCACGAAGGGCAGCAGGCTGAGCTTGACGCCGGTCTGTTCGGTGAGCTGGCGGCGGAAGTCGTCGAGGGCGGTGACATCGGCCTCGTCGACCACGGTGAAGTGGACGGCGGTGCTGACCGACTCGCGGAGCTTGTTGGCGATGGTGCGGCGGACGCCCCGGAAGGGGGTGGCGGCGGTGTCGTGGCCGTGCTGGATCTGGGACTTCTGGGCGGGGTCCGGGATCGGGCGCGTGCCGATGGCGGGGTGGTAGCCGGGCGCGGCGGGGATGCCCGGCTGGGGGTGTTGGGGGTATGGCTGTGCGTACTGCGGCGGGTAGGGCGCGTAGTACGGCATGGGAGGCGGGGGATACGGGTACGCGTAGGGCTGGGGTGGGTAGGGGTAGGGCTGGTAGTGGGGTTGCTGCTGGGGATACGGCTGTTGGGGATAGGGCTGCTGTTGCTGGTAGGACGGCGCGGGGTTGTACCGCGGCGCGATGGGGGTGCTGGGGAGCGGGCGGCGGGTTTCGGCCGGGCGATCGGCGGGTTGTTGACGCTGTGCGGGCGCGGATTGCTCCGGAGCCCGCTCGCTTACGCTCGGGGCTGGTCTGGAGGCGGGCATGGTGGGTGCGTCGCTCTGGCCGGCGCTTTGGGAGGCGTTGCGGACATCGTTGGCGGTCACGCGTCCACCGATGCCGGAGCCGCGGACGGCGTCGATGTCAACGCCCATGTCCCGGGCCAGGCGGCGGACGGCTGGCGCAGCCAGGGCCTTGCCGTCTTTGGACGACATACCGGCGAGGGAGTCGCCCATCTTGCCGACGACGGTGCCGGCGTCCTCCTCATCGGCGGACTCGACCTGCGTCTCGGCGGACTTGGTGACCGTGGGGCGTTCCTTGACCGCGGGGGCGGGCTTGGTCTTTCCGGAGGCGGCGCCGTCGCCTTTGTAGGTGACGAAGGGGGCGCCGACCTTGATGATGTCGCCGTCGGCGCCGTGGAGCGTGGCGATGGTGCCCGCGCGGGGGCTGGGGACCTCGACGAGGGCCTTGTCGGTCTCCATCTCGGCGATGATCTGGTGTTCCTCGACGGTGTCGCCCTCGCTGACCTTCCAGGCGATGAGTTCGGCCTCTTCAAGGCCCTCGCCGAGATCGGGGAGGATGAAGACGTTGGGATCGGATGAGACTTTGCCGGCCATCGGTGCTCCGAGGAGAAGATCAAGAGGTACGCAGAGGTCGCAGAGATCACGCAGAGGACGCAGAGAGAGGATAGTGGCTCAATAGGCGAGGCATTCCTCGATGCCCTTTTTGATGCGGGGGGCCTCGGGGAGGTATTCGAGTTCGAGTTTGTAGTAGGGCATGATGGTGTCGAAGCCGGTCACCCGCTGGACGGGGGCGTGGAGGTGCAGGAAGCATTCCTCCTGGATGCGGCTGGAGACCTCGGCTCCGAAGCCGGCGGTCATGGGGGCCTCGTGGACGATCACGCAGCGCCCGGTCTTGCGGACCGACTCGACGACGGTGTCCACGTCCCAGGGGTAGATCGAGCGGAGGTCGATGAGTTCGATGGAGACGTCGTCGGGCAGGTTGTCCATGGCTTCCAGACACTGGAAGACTGGGGCGCCCCAGGTGACGACGGTCAGGTCGTCGCCCTCGTTGACGACCTTGGCCTTGCCGATCTCGATCTGGTACGCCTCCTCGGGCACGTCCTCTTTGAAGGAGCGGTAGACCCGCTTGGGCTCGAAGAAGACGACGGGGTCGGGGTCGTTGATGGCGGCCAGGAGCAGGCCCTTGGCGTCGTAGGGGGTGCTGGGCATGAGCACCTTGAGGCCCGGGGAGTGGGCGTAGATGGCTTCGGGCGAGTCGGAGTGGAGTTCGGGGGCGTGGATGCCGCCGCCGACGGGGACGCGGACGGTCAGGGGGACGGTCACGGTGCCGCGGGTGCGGGTGCGCATGCGTGCGGCGTGGTTGACGAGCTGGTCGTAGGCCGGCCCGAGGAAGCCGTCGAACTGGATCTCGGGGACGGCCTTCATGCCGGCGATGGCCAGGCCGATGGCCGAGCCCATGATGCCGGACTCGTCGAGGGGGGTGTCCACGACGCGGTGCTTGCCGTGCTTGGCCTGGAGGCCGTCGGTGACGCGGAAGACGCCGCCGTTGAGGCCGACGTCCTCGCCGAGGAGGATGACGTCGGGGTCGTTCTTCAGGGCGAGGTCGAGCGTGTGGTTGATGGCACCGACGAGGGTCATCTCGGGCATGGGAAACTCCGTTGTCCGGATCAGCCGATCACGGCGATGATCGCGGTGCTTTCGTTCTGTTGCTGCTGTTCGGCCTCGGTGGCGAGGAGGGCGTCGAGGTTGCCGGGCAGGGCGGCGTTGACGATGGCGGCGACGTGGTCGGGCAGCTGGTTGACGCGGACCTTGACCGCCCAGCCGGAGACTTCGATCTCGGTCTGGTCCTCGCCCTTGGCGGCGATGGACTTGATGAACGCGGCGTTGATGAAGCGTTCCTTGCCCTTGTGATCGATGACCTTGACGAGCATCAGTGCGTCTCCGCCGCCTGGGCCTTGAGGCCGATCTGCTCGGGGTTGCGTCCGATGGAGCTGGTCCGCATGGAGTTGCGCTGGTTGACCAGGTCGGCGGGCAGGTCGGCGTACATCGAGTCGAAGAAGTCGGTCGTGGCGGGCTTCTCGATGCCCTCGGCGGCTTTGACGACCTCGCCGACGATTTTCTTGGCCCGGGTCTCGAGGTCGTTCTGCTTCTTGTCGTCCCAGACACCCTGCGCCTCGAGGTACTTGCGGGTGCGGATGAGGGGGTCCTTGGACTGCCAGGCTTCGACCTCGGCGGGGTCGCGGTAGCGCCGGGCGTCGTCGGCGGTGGTGTGGTCGCCCAGGCGGTACGTGACGGCCTCGATGAACGAGGGGCCGCCGCCCTCGACGGCACGCTTGCGGGCGTCCTTGACGGCCTTGAAGACCGCGAAGATGTCGTTGCCGTCGACCTGCAGCGTGGGCATGTCGTAGGCCAGCGCCTTCTGGGCGACGGTCTGCGAGTTCATCTGCTGCTCGCGCGGGACGGAGATGGCCCACTGGTTGTTCTGGCAGTAGAAGATGCACGGGACCTGCATGGTCGAGGCGAAGTTCATCGCGCCGTGGAAGTCGCCCTCGGAGGTGGCGCCGTCGCCGAAGTAGGTGATGACGGCCTTGTCCTTCTCCTTGCGGATCTTGGTGGCCCAGGCGATGCCGGTGGCGTGGAGCATGTGGGTGCCGATGGGCACGGAGAGGGGGGTGATGTTGACGCCGTCGGGGATCTTGGAGCCGCGCTCGTCGCCCATCCAGTAGACCAGCACGTAGTGCATTGGCAGGCCGTGCATGAACAGGGCGGCGTTCTCGCGGTAGGCGGGGACGAGCCAGTCAGTGCCCTTCTTCATCGCCAGGGCGGAGCCGACGGCGTTGGCCTCTTGGCCCTTGTTCTGGGGGTAGGTTCCCATGCGTCCGGAGCGTTGGAGTTTGAAGGCGATCTCGTCGAGTTCGCGGCAGATGCGCATCTGCTCGTAGAGGTGGATGACCTGCTCGTCGGTCAGGGTGTCCTTGGCGAGTTTCTTGTCGAGCTTGCCGTCCTCGTCGAGGATCTGGAGGTGCTCGATCTTGGCTTCGTAGACGGTGCGGTGGGGCATGGGAGCTCCTTCTCGAATGTCCCGGCCGTGACGGAAGCCGGCGGGTCCGCGGTGCGGGCGGGGTGGTCGGGGCCACCGCGCCGGCGTCGCCCTAAAGACGGCCGCTGGTGGGCGGATGCCCGCGGGGCGGCAGAGGGTGCGAATCGTAGGGATGGAGGGGAAAGGTTTCCCGCGATTGACGGCGGATCGCTCGGAAGTTGGTGTCAGCCAACCGGCTGGGCATGTGCTTTCCTGCGCCGGGAGCGGATCCTTGTGACGCCGATCGCGATGACCGTGAGGGCGCCGATGGTCAGGAGGGTCGCCGTGATGACGGTGGTGGCGTCGTGCGACAGCGCAACCCCCGGCATCGCGGGCGGGTCCGAGACCGGCCGCCAGTCAGCCCAGAAGTCGGCGTCGGTGTCGGGGTGGCGTCCGCGCTGCAGCGCGGCGAGCATGTGCTCGTTTCGTGATTCCTGCCACGCCGTCGCTTCCGCCCGGGCTTTCTCGAAGTACTCATCGAGATGGGCCGTGCGCTCCAGGAACGGGCTCGGGTGTGAAGTGAACGGCAGTTCGGATTCGGGGTGGAGGGAAGCGCGGCCTTCGGCGAGCAGTTCTTCGAGCCTGAGGAACGCGAGGTACGCGACCGGGGCATCGCCCCGAGCGAGCAACGCGGTGCGCAGGGCCGCCATGACGTCGGGGCTGTTCCATGCGTTGCCGAGGATGACCAAACCGGCGAGCCCCTCGGCGGCATCGGTGTAGCCGGCGTCCGCGAGCGACCTCCGGTCGGACACCGGGTGACCGAGCAGGCCCGCGACCTGGAGGTCGGCTTCGAAGATGGAAGGGATCACGCCAGCGGCGGGGGGTGGTTCCAGGAGCCATCGGATGGCGAGGAGCTGGTAGCGCTCGCGGCCGAAGTGGGCGTCGGGGTTGAGTTGGATGGCCTCGGCGATCAGCTGGTCGGCGGCTTCAAGGTCGGACGTGTCGGAACGGTCGGTGCCGTTGCTGATCCAGCGGTGGGCGTGGAAGGTGCCGAGGTTGGCGAGATAGCGGTACCGGTGCTCGGGATCGGGCTGGATCGCCAGCCGATCGCCCTTCAGGGTCATCCATGCGATCGCGTCGTCATGCCGACCCAGGCGGTCGCACGCGACGGCGGCGTCGTCGTACAGGTCGAGCCGGGCCGGATCTTCCCCAATCTCGGCCGTGACGCGGTCGAGCCGCATCTCGTAGTAGAGCGGGGGGAAACGGTCGAAGCGACCGGTGATGGCGGCGATGACCTCGGGCATGTCCCGGGCTTCGTGGCGGAGGGTGTCGCGGTCCCAGAGGCAGCCGACGCGGCGGTCGGCTTGGCTCCGGGGGAAGGCTGAGAGCAACAGTGCAACGATGGTCAGCGTGATCAAAGCCGGGAATGCGTGTCGTGCCATCGGGTGCCCCTTGCGTGGACCATACGGGCAACCGGGCCTGCTTGTTGCAGTGGCGGGTCCCGGAGAAGCCGGGACCCGCCAGGGACGATTAGTTGTCTGCGGTCGTCATTTGAGTTGTTCGATCGTGTCGGCCATGTGCTCGCGGCCGGTGCCGCCGTGGACGGCGCCGCCGGTCCCGGGGAACTGCTTGATGTGCTCGTTGTGGGGCGTGCGGCCGGTTCCCTGGGCGTTGGGGGAACGCTCGGGGATGATAAAGTCGGAGTTGGGCAGGGTCTGGCTGTGGGCCAGCGCGGCCTCGGCGGCGGTGAGCATGGTGTCGTCGGCGTTCTCGTGGAGTTCGCGGAAGGCGTTGTGGATGGCCAGTTCGGCCAGGTCGAAGAAGTGGAAGGCGGCGGCCTTGTTGCGCTCGAACTCGGTACCAGACTCGCCCTTCTTGATGTCGTGGTCGAGGCGGGCCAGGGTGCAGTTCCAGGCGTGGATGTAGATGGCCGCGTCGGCCAGGCGGGCCTGGACGCACTGGCGGGTGACGATGGCGGCGTCGTGCTTCTTGCTGGCGATCTTGAACTGGTAGGTCAGTTCGGAGATGAGCTTGCACACACGCTCGGCCGAGGCGGTGAGCGACTGGTGGACCTTGGGGGTGGCGGGGGCCTTGGGCCGGATGCCCATGAAGACCTCCATGCCCAGCGGGATGGCGGCCTTGATCATGGGGATAGAGAACTGCTTGTTGTCGGCCATCTCCTTGACGCCGAGCATCTTCTCGGCGAGCTGCTTGCCGCCGTAGGCGAAGATGAAGGACTGCATGACCTCGTTGGCGCCCTCGACGATGGTGTTGATGCGCGAGTCGCGGAAGATGCGCTCGACCTCGTTCTCGGTCATCATGCCCTCGCCGCCCATGATCTGGACGGCGTCGTTGACGGCCCGCCAGCCCATCTCCGAGCAGAAGACCTTGCAGACCGCGGTCTCGACCATGATGTCCTCGTCGTGGCGGTCGAGCATGCCGGTGGTCATGTAGAGGACCGAGTCCATGGCGTAGGTCAGCGCGGCCATGTGGGCGATCTTCTGCTTGACCAGGTCGAAGTCGGCGAGCGGGCGGTTGAACTGGTGGCGGGTTTGGGACCACTTGATGCCCTGGTCCATGGCCCGCTTGGCTCCGCCGAGCATGCCGGCCGAGAGCGTGCAGCGGCCGTAGTTGAGGCAGGTGAGCGCGACGTTAAGGCCGCGGCCCTCCTTGTGGAGCAGGTGGTCCTTGGGGACCCTGACGTTGGTGAACTTGATGCGGGCCTGCCAGGTGCCGCGGATGCAGGCCTTGGAGCGGTTCTTGGAGAAGATGTCCACGCCTTCCATGTCCGGGTGGCAGACGAGCGCGGTGACCTTGTCCTTGCCGTCGGCCATCTTCTGCTTGCACATGACGGTGAAGAGGCCGGAGATGGCGCCGGAGGTGGCCCACTTCTTCTCGCCGTTGAGGATGTAGTACTCGCCGTCCTCGGAGACCTCGCAGCGGGTCTCCTGGCCGCCGGCATCGCAGCCGACGTTGGGCTCGGAGAGGCAGAAGGCGCTGAGCCACTCGCGGGCGAGCTTGGGCAGCCACTCCTGCTTCTGCTTCTCGGTGCCGAAGAGCATGACGGCCTTGCAGCCGATGGACTGGTGGGCGGAGACCATCACGGCGGTGGAGCCGCAGTACTTGCCGATCATCTCGAGGACGCGGTTGTAGCTGGTGATGCCCATGCCCAGGCCGCCGTGCTCCTTGGGGATGGTCATGCCGAGCGCGCCGATGTCGAAGAGCTTCTTGATGACCCACTCGGGGATGTACTGCTCCTGATCGATCTCGACAGAGGGGTGCTCGTTCTTGAGGTAATCCTCGAGTTCGGCAAGCAGGCGGTCGCACTCGGCGGTCTCGTCGGGCGACTCCTTGGCGACGTCGGGGTAGGGGAAGAGCAGGTTCTCGCGCAGGCGGCCCCAGAAGTAGTTCTTGACCACCCCCATCGCGTCGGGCTCGGGGCCGAG
Source organism: uncultured Phycisphaerales bacterium (assembly GCA_963975575.1). GTDB lineage: Bacteria > Planctomycetota > Phycisphaerae > Phycisphaerales > UBA1924 > UBA6054. The sequence continues at coordinate 1,584,916 of CAXBHL010000001.1, forward strand.
CAGGGTCTCGGCCTCGGCGATCATCTGCTTGTCACGCTCGGAAACGCCCTTGAGGTTTTTCAGGTCGGCCATGGTGTGTCTCCTCGGCGGAAGGGGGGTCTGGGATGGAACATCCCGGGCCGGCGGTGACCGGCCCGGTCGGGATTACTTCTGCGCGGGTTTGCCCGTGGACTTGGCGAAGAACGATTCGATGGCCTCTCGCGCGGGCCCGGTGTGGCGGAGGCGGACGAGTTCGTCGCGCTCCTTCTGGCAGGCTGCTTTCCAGCCCTCGCGCAGGCCCACGGCGACCGCGTCGAGCACGGCGTCGCCTTCGGGGCTGGGTTCGAGCTCGCGCCGGGCGGTGTCGAGGCCGGACTCGGAGGCCGCGAAGTGCCGGTCGGCGCCGATCCAGTGCATCGGCGTGCCCAGGTCGGTGTGGCCTCGCTGGGCGCCGATCCACCGGACGGCGGCCGGGATGAGTTCATCGCGCGAAGCGACGGTGGCGTCGAAGAGCCCGAGTTCGTTCGCCGAGTGGGCGTTGAACGGGGCGCCCTTGGCCGTGGCGACGATGGCCGCCTTGGGGTCGATGCGCGCCGGGAGCAGGTTGGTGCCGCCCCACCCGGGGCAGATCTTCAGGCCGGCCTCGGGCAGGCCGATCGGGTAGGGCCGGGCGTTGGGATCGACCAGGCCGATCAGGCCATCGCAGTGCATCGCGAGTTCGAGCCCGCCGCCGAGCGTGGCGCCGTGGATCGCGGCAACGGTGGGGCAGGGCAGGTCGGCGATACGCTGGAAGATCGACGCTCCGAACTCGAGGTAGCGATGCAACGTCGGGTCATCCATCGCCATGATGGCCTTCAGGTCCGCGCCCGCGACAAATGCCCTCGGGGCGGAAGACTCGAGGATGAATCCGTCCGGATTGGCGGGAAGGCTGGCGAGGGTTCGATCAAGCCGGTCGAGAAGGGATTCGTCGATGACGACGACCGGCCGGTCGCCCTGCTCGAGCGTCAGAACAGAGATGCGGCCGGATTCGGCCGCGTCGATGGTGCGGATCGGAAGCAGTGGCTCGGACATGGACACCTGACGACATCGTCGGCGTGGCCGCGGCGTCCCTCACGCCGGGCGCACCCCGTCGGGGGAGTTCACCTGCCCCCAGTATACGCCGCGGGGGGGCTTCTCGATGCTCCGGAGCGGGCTTCGTCAGGGCGTGATCAGCGGGTCATGCGGGATTTGAGGGCCGCCTGGGCCTCCGGTGTGGCCAGAACCGAAGCGCTCAGTTCGGCCCCGCGGAGGACGCTGTCGCGGTCCTGCGAACCGTCCAGACGATTGAGCAGGACCTTGGTGGCGGCCAGCGCCTTGGGGCCGCCGGCGCTGAGTCGCTGGGCGACTTCGTCGGTCAATGTGTCCAGCCCCGCGCGGTCGGGGGCGAGGAAATCCGCCAGGCCGATGGATCCGGCTTCTTCGCCGGACATCACGCCGCCCATGAGCATGGCCCGCCGGGCGACGCCGGGGCCGAGCTTGCGGACCACCCAGGGCGCGATGACGGCCGGGCACAGGCCCAGATCAACCTCGGGGAAACCGAGCTTGGCGTCCGCGTGGGTGACGGTCAGGTCGCAGACGCAGGTCAGGCCGCAGCCCCCGCCGATGGCGGCGCCGTTAACGCGGGCGATCGTGACCATGGGCAGGGCCCGCAGGCGGAGGGTCAGTTCGGCGAGGCGGGTGAGCAGGCGCTTGCCCAGCGACGGGTCGCCGGAGAGTTCGACCAGCACCGCCTTGAGGTCCATGCCCGCGCAGAACGCCTTGCCTTCGCCGGTGATGATCAGGACATGGGCGCCGCGCGGATCGGATTCGAGCAGACCCACGCGATCGTGCAGCGCGTCGAGGATCTCGATCGACAGCGCGTTGCGGGCGTCCGGGCGGTTGATGGTCAGGCGGGCGACGGGGCCGTCGAAGCTGAGGATGGCGGGGTCGGACATGGTGGTTCCCGTGGGAAAAGGCAAGGGGCAGTGGGGGGCGGGGGTCAGGACCAGAGGGCGGCGAGGCGGTCGCGTTCTTCGTCGGAGCCGGTCAGGGCGAGAGACGCGGAAAGGCCTTCGAGGGCGTGGTCGGTCCGGTCGCGGGCGAGGTGGTTGCACAGCGCCTTGGTGGCAGCCACGCCGATGCCGGGCTTGGCGGCCAGATTCCGGGCGATGTCGTTGGCCCGTTCGCGGGTGGCGCCAGGGCCGTCGGCGATCTCGTGGACGAGCCCGATGCGGAGCGCTTCTCCGGCGGTGATCAGTTGTGGATCGAGCATGCGGGCGCGGGCGGGGCCGTCGGCGATCGTGGCGGCCAGGAACGGGGCGGACACCGCCGGCGAGACACCGATGTTGGCGACCGGGTAACCGAGCTTCGTCGCGCGCTCGGCGACGACGATGTCGGCCCCGCCGAGGAGTGCGCAGCCGCCCGCCACGGCCGCGCCATGGATGCCGAGGATCACCGGCTGCTCCAACGCCCGCATGGCCCGCACGCAGCGGGACAGGCCGGTGAGGAGCTGCCGCATGGTCTCGCCGGACGGGTCGGCGGCGCAGAGTTTCAGGTCGAAGCCGGCGCAGAACGCCGGGCCGTCCCCGAACATGACCACGGCTTTGATCTCGGGGGGGATGCGTTCGAGGGCGCCGGCGAGTGAGTCGAGCATCTCGGGCGTGAGCGCGTTGCGTTTGTCCGAGCGTGCGAGGGTGACGGCCGCGAGCGGGTTGAGGTACTCGACGCGGATCATGCGATCAGCCCGGATGCGAGTTGGTCGGCGGCCGCCTGCGCGCGGCCGTCGATGCCGGACGAAAGGCCGAAGTCCTCGATGGTGCGCACCAGCGTGGACATGGCGATGTTGCCCGGCGCCCGCCGGCCCGGCTTGGAGGCGTACGGGCAGCCGCCGAGCCCGCCGGAGGACGCGTCGAAGGAGCGGACGCCGAGTTCGAGTGCGGCGCGGACGCAGTCGGCGGCGTGGCCGAAGGTGTCGTGCAGGTGCAGGGTCAGGGTCGGGTCGCCGAAGCCGCTGGCGGCCCGCCCGGCGAGTGCGTCGATCACCTCGAGCAGCACGGCCCCGATGGTCTCGGGCGTGCCGGCACCGATGGTGTCGCCCAGGTCGATCTCGTCCACGCCCAGCTTCAGCAAGCGGCCCGCGACGTCGGCCACGGCGGTGGGGGGGATGTCGCCCTCGTAAGGGCAGGCGATCACGCAGGAGATGTACGCCCGCACCCGCATGCCCTGCTCGTGGGCACGCGGGATGATGGGGCGGAAGCGTTCGATGGTGTCGGCGATAGTGGCGTTGGTGTTTTTCTCGGCGAACGACTCGCTGGCGGCGGTGAACACCGAGACCTTGTCGATCAGGCGTTCGACGCCGCGAGCATCGCGGGCCTCCCGGTTGGCGGTCAGGGCGGCGTCGAACCCGCGCTCGTTGGGGACCAGCGCCGAGTACAGCACGCCGTCCGGCTTGTCGATCGCGAGTTTGGCGAAGAGTTCGGGGGCGTCGCCGAGCTGCGGGATCCACTTGGGGCTGACAAAGCTGGAGACTTCGACCTCCGCCACGCCGGTGCGCTGGATCGCCCGCACCAGATCGGCCTTGCGCTGGACCGGTACCGGGGTGGTCTCGGCCTGCAGGCCGTCGCGGGGGGCGACGTCGGTGATGCGGACGCGGTCGGTCACTATGAGGGATCCTTGGCCGGACCGGCCGGCGGGATCTCGGCAGGGGGGTCCGACGGGGGCTGCGTGGCGGCCTCGTCCGCCGGGTCATCCCCGGAGATCTTGAGGAACGGGATGGTCGAGTCGATGTTGCTGATCGTCCGACGCAGCGAGGCGAGGTGCTCGCTCACGGCGGCCAGTTCCACTTCCAGCGACGCGATGCGCGCATCCATCGACTCCAGGTTACCGTCGATGGTGCCGAGTTTGGCGTCGATCGCCGTCAGGTTGCTGTTGATCGACTCGAGCTGCGCGAGCTGGTTCAGCTGATCGTCGAGCTTGTTGAGCAGCTCGTTGGCCCGCTCGACCTTGGCGAAGCTCTCATCGATCTGCGCGAGTTTGTCGTTGGACAGGGCGATCTGGTCGTGGATGTCCTGCACGATGCATCCCGGCATCACAAAGCACGCCAGCAGGAACACAAGAACGCGTGGTGGGCTCATCGGGGCTCTCCTGGGTCTGCCGCAACGGTAGGGGGGCGGCGTTGCGTCGGTTGCGGGCGCGAGGTGAGCGCCCGGAGCACCGCGTCGAGTCCGGCGCCCGTCGCGAGGCGGGCTTCTTCCGGACCGTGCCCGCGCTCGAACTCGATGGTCAGGATTGGGATCCGCAGATCAACGCCCGCGAACGTGCCCAGCGAGCCCGGCGTCGGGTAGCCCATCGAGGGCACCACCCGCCATCGCGCGTCGTTCGCCGCGGCGGCCTCGGCGAATGCCCGGGCGAGATGACCGGCCGGTTCCGGCCCGTCGAAGTTGACGAACGGCCCGCCGCGCCGGATCGAGTGCATCACGATCAACAGGTCCGGCGCGAACCGCATCAGATCGGCGAAGACCGCCTCCGACTCCGGCTCGGACAGCGGGGCGGGGCCGCGGTCCGGCGCGGGTGCGAAGTTCGAGGCGGGCCAGTTGCGATTCAGATCCACGCCGCGGGCGTTGCCGCGGCTGTCGGCCGCGTGGCCGTCGGGGTTCATGGTGGGGACCAGGCGGGCCCGCACGCCCGGGTGGTCCCGGAGCACGCGGCGAATCTCATCAACCGCGCCGAACCCTTCGGGCTCGTTGCCGTGGATCAGGCCGATGAGATACACGCGATGGTGTCCGCGTCCGTGGTTCTCCGCCACGAGCGGCGCACCCTCGATCGACCGCCCGATCGCGACCGGGCGCGTCGGAGCGCAGCCGCCGAGCAGCCACGAGCACGCGATGGCGAACAGCAGGCGGGTCACACCTGCAGGACGCCGGTCTTGAACGGCTGCTCGTGGTTCCAGCCCTGGGCCGCCGCGTCGAGCGCGGCGATGAGCTCTTCGCGGGTCTTGTGCGGCTCGATGATGCGGTCCACCCAGCCCCGGGCCGCGCCGTAGCGGATGTCCTGCTGCTCGTTGTAGCTGTCGCGGACGGCGGCGAGGATCTGGTCGTGGGTTTCCTTGTCGATCGTCTCGCCCTTGCGCTCGCGGCTCTTCTCCTCGATCATGGCCAGCGTGCCCGAGGCCGAGGCCGCGCCCATCACGGCGCACTTGCTTCCCGGCCACGCCAGTGCCAGGAACTGGTCGAACGCGCGCCCGCACATGGCGTAGTTGCCCGCGCCGTACGACCCGCCCATGATCAGCACGATCTTGGGCACGACGCAGTTGCTCATGGCGTTGACCATCTTGGCCCCCGCCCGGATGATGCCCCCCTGCTCGCTGTCACGCCCGACCATGAAGCCGGTGGTGTCGTGCAGGAACACCAGCGGGATCCTGCGCTGGTTGCAGTCCATGATGAACCTCGCGGCCTTGTCGGCCGAGTCGTCGTAGATCACCCGCGGCATGTTGGTGGACTTGCTCGGCCCGGCCTTGCCGCCGGGCAGCTGGCGCTGGGTCAGCTTGCCCTGATTGGCGACGATCCCGCACGGGTGCCCGCCGATGGTCGCGTAGCCGCACACCAGGCTCTGGCCGAACTCGGCCTTGTACTCGTCGAAATCGGGCGCCAGCGAGGTGTGGCCCTCGGCGTTTGGCTCGCCGCGGGCGTCCACGAGGCACGCGACCACGTCTTTCACGTCGTACTGCTGACCCGGCTTGTCGGTGAAGATCTCGTACAGATCCTCGCCCGGACGGACGCTGCGGAGCTTGTTGCGTTCGGCCCGCCCCGCCTCGGCTTCGGCGGGGGGGTACTTGGCCACCAGCGAGCGGATCCGACGCAGGCACGACGCGTCGTCCGGCTCGCGGAAGTCGATCGTGCCCGAGATCTGGGCGTGCATCTGCGCCCCCCCGAGTTCCTCGTCCGAGACGTCCTGCCCGATGGCGGCCTTGACCAGCGCCTGACCCGCCAGGTACAGGCCCGAACCCTCCGTCATCAGCAGCGTGTCGCACAGGACCGGCAGGTAGCCGCCGCCCGCGACGCAGAAGCCCATGATGGCCGAGATCTGGGGGATCCCGGCGGCGGAGATCACCGCGTTGTTGCGGAAGATCCGCCCGAAGTCGTCGGTGTCGGGGAAGACGTCCTCCTGCATGGGCAGGAACACGCCGGCGGAGTCGACGAGGTAGATCAGCGGCAGCCGGGCGGCCATGGCCACCTGTTGCGCGCGAATGATCTTCTTGCAGGTCATCGGGAAGAACGCGCCGGCCTTGACGGTGGCGTCGTTGGCGATGACCATGTGCAGTCGCCCGTGGACTAGGCCGATGCCCGTGACCACGCCCGCGCCGGGCGCGCCCCCGTGTTCCTGGTACATGCCGAAGGCAGACCACAGGCCCAGTTCCTGGAAGGCGGCCCCGGGGTCGATCAGGCCCTCGATGCGCTCGCGGGCGGTCAGACGCTTCTTGGCGTGCTGGCGGTCGATCGCCTTGGGCCCACCGCCGAGCCGGATCGTCTCTTCGGTGGCGAGGAAGTCGTCGCTGATGGCACGCAGCGTCGGTACGGTCTGGGTCATGCGCGATTCCCTCTCGCGGAAGTCCGGCGTGGGAGCGCACATCGGGCGTGCACCCCTGATTCGGGCAGGGGGGTGGAAAACTCCCCGGGGCGAAGCGTATTCGCACCAATCGGGACTCGCGCGGACTGGAGGCGGAATGCACCGCGGTCCGATCGGAACTACAATATGTTGGGAATGCGAGCTCACCGTTCCCTGTTCTCTGCAGGGTGCCGAACCCTCTCCTGTGTTTCTTTCGGCCCCAGAGTGTCCCCGAGCGAGCTGGAAGTTTCCCCTTGAGCAACATGTCAATCCCGACGAACGCCGCGCCCGAGCCCGCGTCCGCCAATCGTCCGCGAATGCACTCCGAGATGGCCCATGCCCCGAACCGTGCGGTGCGCATCGCCACGCTGGTCACCATCGTGCTCCCGCTGATCGGGCTGATCACGGGCATGATCCTGCTGTGGCCGATCGGCTTCGGCTGGACCACCCTGGGGCTGCTGCTGGGCTTCTACATCTTCACGGGCCTGGGCATCACGGTGGGGTTCCACCGCTTCTTCACGCACAAGTCCTTTGACACCAGCAACTTCATGAAGTGGGTGCTCGGCATCGCCGGCTCGATGGCCTGCGAGGGGTCGATCCTCTACTGGGTCGCCACGCACCGCAGCCACCACCAGCACTCCGACTCCGAGAACGACCCGCACTCCCCGCACCACCACGGCGAGGGCGTCTGGGCCATGATCAAGGGCGCCTGCCACGCCCACGTCGGCTGGATGTTGCCCGGCGAACACCCCAACGTCCACCGCTATGCGCCGGACCTGGCCCGCGACAAGGGCGTGGTCACGATGAGCCGCCTGTTCCCACTCTGGGTGTTCCTGGGCTTGGCGATCCCGACCGTCTTGGGCGGCGTGATCACGCTGAGCTGGTCGGGGGCCCTGCTGGGCTTCATCTGGGGCGGCCTGGTGCGGATCCTGCTGGTGCACCACATCACCTGGAGCATCAACTCGGTGTGCCACATCTGGGGCACTCGTCCGTTCAACAGCCACGACCACAGCCGCAACAACGCGATCTTCGGCATCCTCGGCTTCGGCGAGGGGTGGCACAACAACCACCACGCCTTCCCGGCCTCGGCCCGCCACGGGCTGCGGTGGTGGGAGGTGGACACCTCGTACATGGTCATCAAGGCGATGTCGTGGGTGCGCCTTGTCAGCAACGTGAAGGTCCCGACCCGCGAGCGGATCGAGGCGAAGATGAAGGCGGCGTGACCAGTAGAAACGGCGCGGCCGGCAGTTATGAAGCCAAATCAGATTGAAGCTCGCGTCCTGCGGATCTTGGACCAAGTGGCGGATGCTGTGTCACTTGAAGATCAGTATGTTGAACTGAAGCGAGAAATTCCAACAGATCTCCACAAGTTTGCGCGACAGATTGCCGCCCTGTGCAACTCTTCACGCGGCCAAGATGTCCTTGTTTTGCTGGGAGTAGATGAGAACAACGGCGCTGTCGGCTGCGAGCCTCCGGATTTTCAGGAATGGTGGGCACAGGTTGCTAGGCACTTTTGTGACTGCACACCTGAGATGTACCATTGCGTTGTACAATCTGGCAACTCCGTCGTCGTCGCAATTCACCTAAAATCAGATAGAGCACCCTATTTGGTAAGAACGCTCGATGGTGGAAGAGTAGAGTCTGAAATTCCTTGGCGAGAAGGGACGAGAACTCGAACCGCCCGACGCCATGAAATCCTGCGCATCCTCGATGACAGTGTCATGCGACCGGTATTGCAGGTCCAGCAGGCTCGCTTTGTAGCCGATCAATCAAGAAACCAAGTCGATGGCAAAAAGGCGATTGATGGATCACAAAATCAAATTCTTAGTCTTTCAATTGAAGTAGATCTCTATGTTATCCCTTCAAGGCGAAGCGATTTCATTGTTTTTCCTCTCCACCTTGCCAGTGTGGATATTTCAGGCGCTGAACAGCCAGAGATTCTTTGGCAATCTAAAGGGCCGTTTCAGCTCTCATACTTGGGGCCTAGGCGCCGTACATTCTCGTCTGGAGAGGAACCGATCTTTCCTGTCGATACCAGGCAGTCACGGACCATCGACTCCACCACGTCAGAGGCGATCGTCAGTGGGCCGGGCTTGATGATCGCAAAAATCCACTTTGGCGTGGTCAAACATCATCCCCCGGACAAGTCCGTGTCCGTTTCGGGCGTAATCCATCTGGAATCCGCGCCTGATTGCTTTGAGTACCGCTTGCCCTTTGAGTCTCGCCTCTACTGACTGATGTGCCTTTGAGAGACAGTGGATAGGCCGCCTCCGAGAAGACGTTAGTTTTACAGAACATACATTCTCGGACCTTGGGCGTGGTCCCGGCCGATCACCGGCCCGGCGGGGCGTGGACCTTCAGGCGCCGGTCCAGCAGGCCCAGGGCCAGTTCGGAGCCGGGGCCGAGCATCCTCGGGAGCGGGCTGTCGGGCCGGGGGCGCTCGCCGTCGATCTGGACCGGGTTGGTCTCGGGCGAGGCCGGCTCGGACGGGCGGATGACGAAGCGGGCGGCGCGGACGCGCCGGATGGACTTCGACCGCAGCTTGCTGCGCAGGAAGCCGTAGGCGGTGCCGACCGAGGTCGCGTAGGGCAGCAGGGCCAGATCGAGCCGGCCGTCGGACGGGTCGGCGTCGAAGGCCGGGTCCATGCGCAGGGCGTAGGCGGGGATGTTGGAGACGACGGCGGTGCCGACGAAGCCGGCGATCAGGGGCGTGCCGTCGGCCTCGATGTCCAGGCGTGCGGCGCGGGGGCTCAGGCCCTCGGCCAGGGTCGGGCGGACGTAGGCGAGGTGGCCGCCCTTGGCGCCGCGGACGTCCTCGACACGGTGGATGACCGAGGCGTCGATCCCGACGGAGCACATCAGCGTGAAGGGCACGCCGTTGGCCGTTCCCAGGTCGATCTCGGAAGGGGGGTGATCGCGTTCGAGCCGCTCGGCGGCCTGCTCAGGATCGCGGGGCATGCGGAAGTAGCGGGCGAAGAGGTTCTCGGTCCCGGTGGCGAGGTGGTAGACGGGCACGCCGGACTCGGCCGCGGCCCGGGCGGCGTGGTGGATGGTGCCGTCGCCCCCGACGATGACGAGGCGGTCGGACCCCCCCGCCGCCTCGGCGAGATTGAGATCGGGGTCGATCAGCGGTCGGAGCGTGGTGTGTCCGCGGGCGGTGAGGATGGCGTCGAGCCGGTCGGCGAGGGCGAGGGCTTTGCCCCGGCCCGAGCGGGGGTTGGCGAGGATGGTCACGTGCATCTCGGTGTGCTCCGGGCGGGGCGGCGGGCTGCGGGACGGGTGGGCGGACCCTATCATCGTCACCCATGCGCCCGGCCGTCCAAACCGAGAAAGATCTGTCCGGCGCGAAAGACGCCGCTGGGCTGGTCGTGGAGACGCACCGGGCCCTCGCTGGGTTCCTGCGCCACGGGCAGACGCTGGCGGAGATCGACGCGTTCGTGGGGCGCACGCTGGACACGCTCGGCGCGTCGTCGTGCTTTTTCAAGTACAACCCCGGGCGGATGCCGCCGTTCCCGTCGCAGGCGTGCCTGAGCGTCAACGAGTGCGTGGTGCACGGCACGGCCGGCTACCTGACCCGGCCCATGGAGGCCGGCGACCTGCTCAAGATCGATATCGGCGTCAAGTACCGCGGATGGATCGGCGACGCGGCCTGGACCTACTCCTTCGGCGAGCCGTCGGACGAGAACCGGCGTCTGATGGAGTCGGGCAAGGAATCGCTGCGCAAGGGCGTGCAGCAGCTCCGCCCGGGCAACACCTTTCTGGCGTGGGCCAGGGCGGTGCAGAAGGTGGTCGAGGACGAGTACGGCTTCCATCTGATCCGCGGATTGGGCGGGCACGGGTACGGGCGGTCGCTGCACGCGCCGCCCTGGATCTCCAACGTGGTGCCGACCTTCCCGGGCGAGTGGCCCGACGCGAACCTGGCGTGCGAGCCGGGGATGCTCGTGGCGGTCGAGCCGATGATCGCGGTGGGCACCGGCGAGACGCGTCAGGGGCGCAAGCAGTGGCCGATCTTCTCGGCCGACGGGTCGATGTCGGTCCACTACGAACACGACGTGCTGATCTCCGAGAACGGGCCGGTGGTGCTGACGGCCGGGCTCGAGGAGATCGAGGATGTGATCACGCGATGAACCGCATCGACGCCGCTTTCGAGCACCTTAAGAAGTCCGGGCAGGGGGGGCTGATGCCCTTCGTCTGCGCCGGGGCCCCCACTCTGGAGGCGTTGACCACGGTGCTGCCCGCGTTGTCGGACGCCGGGGCGAGCGTGATCGAGGTGGGCATCCCCTTCTCCGATCCGATCGCCGACGGCCCGGTGATCGCCGCGGCGATGCACGAGGCGATCGGGCGGGGGGTCACGCCGTCGATGGTGTTCGAGCAGGTCCGCGCGGTGCGCGACCGGGTCGAATCGGGCGTGGTCGCGATGGTGTCCGTCAGCCTGGTGCACGCGATGGGCGGGCCGGACGCCTTCGCCGGGCGTGCGGCCTCGGCCGGGTTCGATGGTTGCATCTTCCCCGATGCGCCGCTGGAGGAATCCGACGATCTGGCGGCGGCGTGCACGCGGGCGGGCCTGACCTGCTCCCTGCTGATCGCCCCCACCACCCCGGAAGCGCGGGCCCGCCTGATCGCCGAAAAGTGCTCCGGGTTCGTGTACCTGCTGGCCCGATCGGGCATCACCGGCGAGCAGCGGGACGCGCCGGAGATCGCCGACCGGGTGAAGATGTTGCGACGGGTCACGGACCTGCCGGTGGCGTGCGGTTTCGGCATCAGCACGCCCGATCACGTGCGGGCGGTCGTCGAGCACGCGGACGCGGCCATCGTCGGCACGGCCCTGGTCCGCCGGCTCGAGGCCGCCTTCAAGCAGGGTCAGCCGCTCGCAGCGGAGGCCGAAGGGTTCCTGACCGAGCTTTCCACGGGGCTGATCCCCATGAATCTCTGACCGGGGGAGCACTCCCCCGGGAGTCTCCCGCCTATTCCCGGTCCGGTTCGCGCCGGTCGCCGGACTACGATTGCCCCCCCACCAACGGGACTATCAGGAGCGAGAACAGACATGGGCATGCCAGAAGGATTCGTGTGGGGTGCGGCTTCCGCGTCGTATCAGGTCGAGGGCGGCGCCCGCGAGGGCGGGCGGTCGCCCAGTGTCTGGGACGAGTTCTCGGAGACGCCCGGCAAGACCTTCGACGGCCACACCGGCGCGGTCGCCTGCGACAGCTACCACCGTCCCGAGGAGGATGCCGCCCTGCTCGCCGACATGGGCGCGACCGGCTACCGCCTGTCCATCGCCTGGCCGCGCGTCATCCCCGGGGGCGACGGCGTCATCAACGATGAGGGCCTGGCGTACTACGACCGGCTCGTCGACGCCCTCCTGGCCCGCGGCGTGGACCCGTGGGTCACCCTGTTCCACTGGGACTTTCCCGCCTGCCTCTACCGGCGGGGCGGCTGGCTCAACCGCGACAGCGCCGACTGGCTCGCCGAGTACACCGCGGCCGTGGTGGACCGGCTCTCGGACCGGGTGACCAACTGGTTCACGCTCAACGAGCCACAGATCTTCCTTGGGCTGGGCCACAACGAGGGCACGCACGCCCCGGGCCTGAAGCTGTCCCGCAAGGACGTGCTGCTGGCCACGCACCACGCGCTGCTCGGGCACGGCAAGTCCGCCCAGGTCATCCGCGCCCGGGCGAAGAAGCCCAGCCGGATCGGCTGTGCGCCCGTGGGCAACCTCAAGTCCCCCGCCACCGAGACGCCCGCCGACATCGAGGCCGCCCGCGCGGCGACGTTCAGCGTGCCCGAGCAGGGCTGGACGTTCAACTACACCTGGTACTGCGATCCGATGCTGCGGGGCCACTACCCGGAGGACGGACTGAAACTGTTCGGCAAGGACGCGCCCGCCGCGCCCGAGGCGGACATGAAGACCATCCACCAGCCGATGGACTTCTTCGGGGTCAACATTTACAACTCCGAGATCGTCCGCGCCGGAAAGGACGGCAAGCCCGAGCCGGTCAAGCGCGGGCCGGGGTATCCGATCACCATGTTCCGTTGGCCGGTCCAGCCCGACGCCCTGTACTGGGGCCCCCGCTTCTTGCAGGAGCGGTACAAGCTGCCGGTGGTCATCACCGAGAACGGCCTGGCCTCCATGGACTGGGTCCACGCGGACGGCAAGGTCCACGACGCCGGGCGCATCGACTTCCTGACCCGCTACCTCGGCGAACTGCGCCGGGCGATTTCCGATGGCGTGGACGTGCGGGGGTATTTCCAGTGGTCCATCATGGACAACTACGAGTGGGCCGAGGGCTACGCGCTGCGGTTCGGTCTGGTCTACGTGGATTACCTGAGCGGCGAACGGATCCCCAAGGACTCCTACTACTGGATGAAGTCCGTGATCGCTTCCAACGGCAAGTCCCTGCCCGAAACACCCGCCAAGCTCCGATAACCCTTCGGGTGAAGGGTGACAAGGGCGAATCCGCGGCGGGAGCGCGAAACTGTTACACCCTTTCGCGGGGCTCCCCCGAGTATCCCGTGGCGATTTCGTGCCCGAAACTCGCTTTGATGCGGTGAATTGCCCTTGACAACCCGCGCCGTTCCGGTACATTGATGTAACTGTTACGGATTGCAGGTCCATCGGCGGACCAGCCGTGTCAGACAGAGGGATACCTGATCCGGAGGGATGTTTCCATGCGTACCAAGATGATGAGCGCGGCCATTCTCGCCGCCGCCGCGACCAATGTGCTCGCCGGCTCGCCCAACCTGGCCACCAACGGCAGCTTCGAGACCCCCGGGCCCGGCTTCGTGCTGTTCCAGGGCTGGGAGAACTACGGCAACGTGTTCGACGACGGCGCGGTTGACGTCGGCGCCCACGACGGCAACGTCGCGGTGAAGATGTTCGGCGGCTTCCCCGGCCCCGGCATCCAGAGCGACCAGGTGCTGCTGCAGACCGTGACCGGCATCACGCCCGGCACCACCTACACGCTGAGCGCTCAGCTCCAGCAGAACAGCGCCGACCTGCTCGGCTCGGGCAACCTGATCCTGCTGCAGATGGTGTTCCAGAACTCCACCGGCGGCAACATCGAGGTGCTCGACCAGCCCGTGCTCGAGGCCGGCTCCGCCCTGGACTCCTGGATCCAGTACGACATCACCGGCATCGCGCCCCCGAACACCGATCGCATCCTGATCGCGCTGCTCCACCTCCAGCTCGACGGCACCTCGGCGGGTGCGTCGTTCTGGGACAGCATCTCGCTGACCGAAGGCCCCGCCGGCTGCGGCAACCCCGCGGACTTCGACGGCAACGGCGTGCTGAACTTCTTCGACATCAGCTCGTTCATCAACGCCTACCAGCAGGGCTGCAACCCGTAAACGCTGCTTCCGATCTTTCGGACCATACAGAAAACGCCGGGCCGTGCCCGGCGTTTTCTCATTGGCCGTTTCCTCACGGGCGTTGCTCATGGGCATCGCGTGGCGCGACCGCTCGCCGGCGGGCGTCGTATTACGGATCAGCCCTTGACGGCGCCGCTGGTCAGTCCGGAGATGAACTGCTTCTGCAGGAGCAGGAACAGCACGGCCACCGGGGCGATCGAGACGACCGTTCCGGCCATCATGAGCCCGTAGTCCGAGCGGTAGAGCCCGCGGAGCTGGGCGATGGCCACGGACAGGGGCTGCTTCTCGCCCGACTGGAGCACGATCTGGGGCGAGATGAAGTTGTTCCACATCGCCAGGAACGTGATGAGCAGGAAGGCCCCCACCATCGGGCGGATCAGGGGCAGCACGATGGCGAAGAAGATCTCGACCTCTGAGCAGCCGTCCATCCGGGCGGCCTCGAGGAGCTGGTCGGGCACCGACTGCGAGACCGCCTGCCGGAAGAGGAACACGCCGAATGCGGGCGCCAGGAACGGAAGGATCAGCCCCGGGACCGTGTCCAGCAGGCGCAGGTGGTAGAGCAGCTCGTAGCCGGGGGCGATCAGCAGGGTCGGGGGGAGGATGATCAACGCCAGCACGCCGAGCGTCAGGCCGTTGCGGCCGCGGAAGCGGAACTTGGCCAGGGCGTAGCCGGCCGCCGAGCTGATCAGGGTGGCGAGCACCGCGGTGGTCGAGCTGTAGAACACGGAGTTGAGGAAGGCCCCGCCGAAACCCAGGCCGAAGAGATTGTCGTAGTTCTCCAGGGTCAGGCGGTCCCAGGCCACGCCGAAGAGCCCGTCGCCGTCGGGCAGGAACATGGACTGGGAAAAGTCTTCCCGGTTCTTGAGCGAGGCGATGATCAGCCACGCGAACGGAACGAGCGTGACGAACGCCAGCAGGGCCAGCAGGCCCTGCAGCAGCAGCCGGCGCCACAGCGGTGTACGGCGTCCGACGCTCATGCCTCGTCCCTCCGGATGATCCAGAGCTGGAGCAGCGCCAGCCCGATGAGCATGATGGCCAGCACCCATCCGATGGCGCTGGCGTAGCCGAGGTCGCCGACCTCAAAGCCGGACTGGTAGAGGTACATCACGACGGTCAGCCCCTGGTTGCCGGGGCCGCCGCTGCCGTCGAGCAGCACGAACGGCAGCTCGAACAGCTGGAGGCTGCCGATCATCGAGAGCATCACGACGAACGACGCGACCGGTCGGATGGCCGGGACGATCACGTGGCGGAACCGGGCGATCGGGCCCGCCCCGTCGATCTCGGAGGCTTCCAGCAGCGTGTCGTCCACGCTCTGCAGGGCGGCGAGGAAGTAGATCATGTTGAAACCGACGTACATCCACAGCGAGATGAGGATCAGCGTGGACATCACGTGGGATTCGAGCCAGGGAAAGTCCAGCCAGGTGCCGATCCCCTCCGGCGTCCACGCCCAGCCCAGCAACGTCTCGAGCGACTGGTTGACCAGCCCGGCCCGCTTCTCGAACATCAGCGCGGCCAGGACCGAGACGAACACCAGGCCCATGAGCTGCGGGCTGAAGAAGATCAGCCGGTAGAGCCCGCGTCCGCGCAGCTTCGGGGAGTTGAGCGCCATGGCCAACATCAGCGCCAGCGGCAGCTGGATGAACAGGCTGCCCAGCGCATAGACCACCGTGTTTCGCACGGCGGTCCAGAAGACCGGGTCGGTCATCATGTTCGTGAAGTTGTCCGTGCCCACGAATGTTTTGGTGCCCGGGCCGTAGGTCTGCTGGAAGGCCAGGACGGTGGACTGCGCGAGGGGGTAGAGCACGAACACGAGCACGATCAGCAGGAACGGCGCGAGGAAGATCCACGCCGCGCGGTGGGACACCGTTTCGATCCGGGCTTTGGACGACTTCAACGCTCGGCCTCCTGCGCGGACTGCACCCCGGAGAACGCGTTGCGCTCCATCACACGGACGATGCGGGCCTGGACGTCGGCGAGCATGCGGGCCGCCTCTGCTTCCAGAGCCTCCGCGTCGTAGGTCTGCGTGCGGCGGGCGAAGTCCGCCAGCGCCACGGCGGCGTCACGCAGCAGGAACACGGCCTGTCGGTTGTAGGGCGACGAGGTCCGCGTGGGCACATGCGGGGCCTGCTCGATGTAGAGCCTGCCCTTGGGCTGGCCCGAGAAGAACGGGTCGGGCTGGTGGTACACCGGGTCGTCCCACAGCGAGCTGACCGGGCTGATGATGTCCGTCAGCTCGTACATCTGCCTCGCCACCTTCGGCGAGGTGTAGAGCATCTTGGCGTACGCCCAGGCGGCGTCGACGTCCGGCGAGTCCTTGGGGATGCCCAGCACGGTGCCCCCGCGGACGGAGGTGCGGCGGCCGCCCGGCTCGAACGCGGGCAGCGGCATGACCTTGACGGTGCCGGCCAGCCGGGGCACGTGCATCTTCCAGATGCCGCACATCCAGTCGGGGGCCAGATAGGCCACGGCGTACCCGTCGACCCGCTGCTGGTGGCCGGTGGCGGAGAAATCGTCGACGTCCACGGCGACGCGGTCCGGGCCGACGCACCACGACACGATCCGGGCCAGCAGTTCCGCGTTGCGCGGGGTGTCGATGACCGGCCGGTCCTGGGCGTCAAACAGCGTGCCGCCGCCCTGGAGCATCAGCACCTCGATGTTGTCCAGTTGTGTCGGCCAGAAGGAGAGGGCCCAGCGGTCGGGCTCGCCGTCGCCGTCGCTGTCCGTCATCAACGGTGCCATGGCGTCGAAGAACTCTTCCCAGGTCTCGACCGCGCTCAGGTCGATGCCGGCCGCCTCGACGATGTCCGAGCGGTATGCGAGGAGCACGGGGTGCACGTCGTGCGGCAGCCCGAAGATGCGGCCCCGGGAAGTCACCGGGCCGAAGGAGGGCGGGTTGATCTCTTCGAGCAGCCCCTCGTCGCGCAGTCGGTCGGTCAGGTCGAGGAAGCCGACGGATTCGAGGGGGCCGGTGAATGCCCGCCCCACCACCGCCCGCTCGACCTCGATCAGGTCGGCCGTGGGCAGACCGCCGAAGAAGCCGGACATCATCCGCCGCTCGATCGCCGCGATGCTCATCAGCTGCATGTCCAGCGGGCGCTCGAGATCCCCCGCTTCTTCGAGCAGAGGCACGTAGAGCTGCTTGTGCTCGGGCGAGAAGAGCCAGAACACGACGGCCTCGCCCGAGTCCTGGCGCGCCTTGAAGAGCACTCCCACCGACACCGCCATCAGCCCGATCATCACCCAGAGGCCGAGCGACAGCCCGCGGGCGGCGGTGAGCATGGTGACGGTCCGCATGGGGCGTGGCTCCGGAGGTCAGGCCGGGGGAGAGAAAAAGAGCGGGCGGCCGTCAGGCCCCCACGCTCCTGAGGGAACTGGTCGGGAGCCGCCGTCGGGAGCGTCGCGTTTCGGCGGCGATCGTGGCGATTCCCTTGGTGTCGGTCCTTCTCGGTGTGCGGTCGAACGCGGGCCGGGGGCCCGGCGATGGTCAGGTGGTTTGGATGGCGCGGGACCGTTCTTCGATCCGCACGGGGCTGAGCGGGGGGAACGAGGTGCTGTCCAGCACGGCCAGCGTGGTCGGGCGCACCTCGCGGAAGCTGCCGTTGACCTCGCCGTTGAGGCTGCGGGTCAGCCAGCGTGCCGCCTCGAGCCCGAGGGCCTGGGCGTCCTGGCAGACCGCGGTGAACCGGGGGAAGGTCCGCATGCGGATGTCCCCGTCGTCGAACCCGACGATGGAAAGGTCCTTGGGCACGCGGATGCCGAGCTGGAGGCACTTGTGCAGGGCGCCGACCGTGGAGAGCGGGTTGGTGAAGTAGATCGCCGTCGGCGGGTGCTCCTGGTCGAGCATGGACATGAGCATCATGGCCCCGCCCTCGGGGCTGGCCTCGGCGCGGATGATCATCGAATCGTCCACGGTGATGCCCGCGGCCTGCATCGCGGAGCGGTAGCCGTTCTCGCGGTCGCGGTGGTCCGAGTCCGAAACCCGGTGGATCGCCAGGCCGATGCGCTTGTGGCCGAGGCTGAGCAGGTGCTCGACCGCCAGGCGCGACGTGCGGTTCGAGTCCGAATCGATGTAGTTGACCCTGGGGTCGTCCGATCGATCGGCGACGAGCACCATCGGCACGCCGTCGGCGGCGATGGCCTCGGCGAGGCCGCTGTCGTCGAGCGGGCGGACGATGACACCGCGAACGCCCTTGCGGTCGAAGAACTGCTCGAAGGTCTCGCTGCGGTTCTTGTCCCGGTTGACGTTCACGAAGGTCAGGTCGAACTTGCGCTCGTTGACGCCCTCGAGGATCCCGGAGAGCAGGACGGCCTCAAAGGCACCGAAGTCTGCGCGCACGGGCTCGTTGGGGTACGCCAGGCCGATGACGTTGGTGGGCTTGCGCCCGACGGACGGCCTGTAGCCCGAGCGGTCGGCGGTCTGGAGGACACGCCGGCGCATCTCGTCGCTGACGCCCGGGTGGTTGTTGAGCGCCCGGGAGACGGTCGCGACCGACACCCCCAGCTCATCCGCGATGGCTCGGACCGAACTCATGCTCAGGGATTCCCGTCCAGATCCCGCTCGAGGGCGGGGTCCTTCTCAGACCAGAGCGCCTTGTAGGTGCTCTGCTCGGTTTCCTCATCGAAGAGATCACGGGCGGCGAGATTCGACACGTGGCCGTCCGCGAAGGCGATGTTGGTGTTGCCGCTGATGGCCTTCGTGTCGTTGCCGCGCCGCGGGTGGCGGTAGTACGGCAGGTAGCTCGTGGGCATCACGGTGGTGTCGGAGCCCAGTTCCGGAGCCGCGGGGGGCGCGGTCCAGTTGGCGACGCCGGAGGAACCGGTGAACAGCGAACTGGGCAGGCCGTCGCCCGCGCCGAACCGCCTCCCGGGCAGCAGGCGGCTGCCGATGCTGGCCTGGGTGAACCAGGTGACATCGATGCCGTCGAGGGGGATCTGGGAGCGGAACGTGCCCCAGGCCTCACCGAAGAGGATCAGTTCGCTGGCGCGTCCGGTGTCATCGGCGAAGGACTGGCCGTTCTGGTAGGTCGCGGTGTTCCCGGGGTTCTGGCCGGGGCGATACAGGTTGAGCGTGCCCGTCTGGAAGTTCGGCACGAACTCCGCAGCGGAAGAGGCCCAGTAGTTCATCGAGTACGAGCGGGCTCCGTCCGGATGATTCGGGCACTGGAGCACGCCGCCGCCGACGGTCTGGTTATCGATGTTGTCGAACGCGACGTTCCGGTACGCGGACTCGGGCAGGTAGCGTCCGATGCGATTGACGTCGTGCCAGACCATGTTCCGCTTGCCGTTCTCGGGGTCGATCACCTGGGGACCGCCGAGGATCGGCGGGAACTTACCCTTGTAGTCGACAGCGTACACCAATCCGGCTTGGGCCACACCCCGGATGTTCGTCTGGCAGATCAGGCCGCGGGCGGTCTCCCGGGCCCGACCGATCGCCGGGAGCAGGATTCCGATGAGCAGCGCGATGATCGCGATCACGACGAGCAGTTCGATGAGCGTGAACGCCCGGCGATTCGCCGAGTTTCCTCTGGCTGGCATGTCTGGGCTCCCTCTAGTTTGTGATCCGGGTTGCCGCCGCGGATCGCCCATGAACGTGAAACAGTTACATCAGTATGCCCGAAACCGCCCCCGGTGTCAAGCCGGGCGGTTCACGAGGTAAAAAAACCCACGCCATACCCTCAAATCGAGTGATTGCAAGGGCTTGGAGAGGCTTTTTCTCGGTGATTCACCCCGACACGATGGTGGTTCCGCTCAGGCACGATCGCTCGGCGGATGACACCCGGCGTCGAAACAGTTACACTCACATCATGAAATCCACCCTCATTGCTCTAGGACTGCTTCTGATGACGGCGACCGGTTGCCAAGCGGCCCCCGGACCCGACGACGGGCCCGACTGGTCCCATATCGGCAAGCCGTCCGTGGTGCAGGTCCGCCAGACCGCGTCCGGTTTCGAACTGGTCCGCAACGGTGAACCGTTCTTCGTCCGCGGCGTGGGCGGACAGAGTGCGCTGGACAGGCTGGTCGAGCTCGGGGGCAACGCCATCCGGACCTGGGACGCCGAGGGCATCGACGATCTCCTCAACGAGGCCCACGCCAAGGGACTCGCGGTTCAGGTGGGGATCTGGCTGCAGCACGAACGCCACGGGTACGACTACAACGACCCGGAGGTTCGCCGGACGCAGCTCGACAAGGTCCGCCGGCTCGTTACCCGGTACCGCTCGCACCCGGCGGTTCTCGCCTGGGGCGTCGGCAACGAGGTGGAACTCGGCGGCGATCTGAGCATCGCGCTGCGTGCGATCGAGGAGGCCGCGGCGCTCATCAAAACGCTCGATACCGATCACCCCACGGTGGCGATCGTGGCCGAGATCGGCGACGACAAGGCCAGCCGGATCGCCGAGGAGTGCCCGAGCATCGACCTGCTGGGGGTCAACTCGTACGGCGGGGCGCCGTCAGTGCCCGAGCGTCTGCTCGAGCAGGGGTACGACGGGCCGTACCTGATCACCGAGTTCGGCCCGTTGGGCCACTGGGAGGGCCCGAGCACCCATTGGGGTGCGCCCATCGAAGCGCCCGGCCACCAGAAGGCGCAGGTCTACGCGAACAGCTACGTCAACGGCATCCAATCCCAGCAGAACGGGCGGTGCCTGGGGTCGTTCGCGTTCCTGTGGGGCAACAAGCAGGAGACCACCGCAACTTGGTTTGGCTTGCTGCTGCCGACCGGGGAGACGACCGAGGCGGTCGACCGGCTCAGCGAGTTCTGGACGGGCGGGCCGATCGAGCACCACGCGCCCGTGGTGACGGGCATCGAACTGACGGGTGTGACGCCGGGTTCGGTTCGGCCGGGGCAGGCCTTCGCCGCGGCGGTCCACGCGACCGACCCGGACGGTGACGCGCTCGAGGTCGAATGGCAGGTCATCCAGGAATCGGCAGACCGACGTTCGGGCGGGGACGCCGAGCAGATCCCGCCAGTCGTTCCCGGGTGCGTGGTCGCGTCCGAGGGATTGACCGCCCAGTTGACGGCGCCGACCAAGCCCGGGGCGTACCGGGTCTTCGTCTTCGTGCGCGACGGCACCAACCGGGCCGGCACCGCGAATGTCCCGATCCTCGTGGTCGAGTAGGCCCCCGGCGATGGGCCGATTGTCGCATCAACAAAGCGGGCGGTCCGGGGACCGCCCGCTCTTCATTCTCAGATCACAGGTTCAGAGCAACAGGCCCGACGCGGGACGCGGCGGATGTCCGCTCAGGGGCAGCCCGCGTTGTACTGGTTGATGTACGCGGCCACATCGAAGAAGTTGAACACGCCGAACGGTGACGCCAGGTCGGCCGCGGGATTCTGGCTGTTGTAGAGGCCGATGAAGGCGGCGACGTCAAAGAAGTTCAGTGAGCCGTAGGGCTCGGCCAGATCGGCCAGCGAGCAGCCGCCCTGCTGCGTGAAGCGGAACCAGTTGATGTTGAAATCATTCGGCGAGTCGTTCTTGGCGAAGCGGATGGTCTGCACGCCCTGATCCAAATACATCTCGCCGGAGACGGTGGTCCAGTTCTGCCAGCCCCCGGTGTTGGGCACGTTGATTGAGCCGGTGCGGTTCTCGCCGTCGACCTCGAGTCGGAACGAACCGCCCGGAGACGGCGTCGCCACGCGGGCTTCGACGAGGTAGGTGCCGGCGGCCTGCACGTTCGCGGTGTACTCGATCCACTCGCCGTTGCGGGTCCATCCGACGTTGTAGCCGCCCTCCGAGCACGTCTGGACGTCGACGTCGTCCTGGCGGAACGCGAAGCCGTTGTTGCCGGGGTCCGAGTCCGAATAGGCCTCGCCCGGGTAGCCCTCGTCGTAGTGCTCGGCCTCGATCTGGCCGGGGATCGCGCGGATCGTGCCTTCGAAGGCACGCTGCTCACGCCGGAACACGCGGACCCAGTCCACCTCCATCGTCTGCGGCCACTGGGCCGAGCCGTTGGGGTTGCCCGGGAAGTTGCCTCCGACGGCCACGTTGAGCAGCAGGTGGAAGTTCGAGTCGAACGGCGCACGGGGATTGGAGGACGCGGCGGACGAGAACCAGTCGCTGGTCGTCTTCGTGCCGAACTGCGTGCCGTCGAGATACCAGCGGATCTCGTTCGGATCCCACTCGATGGCGTACACATGGAAGTCCTGCGAGTAGTCGATGCCGGTCGCGATCGAACTGCCGGTGTGTTGGTTTTGCGGCCACTGCCCGCCGTGGTGGAGCGTGCCGTAAATCCGGTCGGCGTTGTTGACCGATTCCATGATGTCGATCTCGCCGGACGAGGCCCATCCGCCGTAGGGCGAGTCCGTCGGGAGCATCCAGAACGCGGGCCAGACGCCGCTGGTGCTTGGCAGTTTGATGCGAGCCTCCACCCGGCCCCATTTGAAATCGAGCCGGTTGATCGTGCGGATCCGCGCGGAGGTGTACTCCTGCCCGCCGAAGTTGGTCTTGATCGCCGTGATCTTCATCGTGCCGTTGCCGACCGAGAGATTGCTGGCGAAGTTCGTGTAGTACTGAAGTTCGTTGTTGCCCCACCCGGGATTGCCGTAGGCCCCGCCGTTGCCGATCATGAACTCCCACTTGGACAGATCGAGGTTCGAGCCGTCGAACTCGTCCGCCCAGTGGAGGGACCACTGGGCCTGGCTGATCGAGCCGCAGGCGGCGATTAGTCCGGCGGCGAACAGAGCGGGGTGCTTCATCGATTCTCCTTGAGGGTCTGGCCGTGGCCGAGTGGGGTCTCACCCTATTGAACCACATCCGGGGGGTGATCGCAACCGTAACTGTTCCAAAACTGCCATTCGTCGATCGATAATCTCGGCCTTGCGATCCGGCATTCACGCCAAATGCGAGCGATATGTCCGGAAGGAGCTTGCGCGGACAGCCCGTAACTGTTACATTTGTGCCGCTCAGACCTGCCGCAACCGCCACCGACCGTCCCCATGTTCCACCGTCACGGACCGGCGGCTCCGAACTCGTGGATGGGAACTCTCGCTCTTCGCGGCCGACAAACGCTGGCACGCCTTCAGAACAGAGAACCCGCGGCCGGAGTCCCTATTGCGGACCACCCCAACCCGATTGCCCTCATCGCCGGGGCTCCGCCGCCGTGCGGGGCCCCGGTCTGTTTCGGGGGCGTGGTGCGTACGATGGGGCCACATGCGGCCCCGTAGCTCAGCGGTTAGAGCACGCGACTCATAATCGTTCGGTCCTGGGTTCGAATCCCAGCGGGGCTATTGGTCACTTTGGAGGGGTTCGAGCAGAGGGCTTGCTCTTCACTCTGGGGTCTTTTTCGTAGGAATCGGCAGGCGGGCGGTGGCGATCATCGAAGGGTCCGGGCGGGCCCGGAGGGATGCGTCGATCGCGGCCTCCGACCGGTGAACGACGCCCTCGAACACCCGAACCCCGTTGGCGAAGACGCGGACCGGCCGGTCCAGATCCACCAGTTTGTCGCTGAGCCACAGGTTGACCGACGTGAAGTCTTCCGTGTCCACAAAGACGGTTTGGCCGTCAACCCGTGCCCGCACCACGCGTCCGCCCGTGGCCTCTTCTTCGGGGACTGTCAGCCAGTAGTAGCGGGCATGCGGGGGACCGGAGATCCGCCACACGACGGTGTCGGGCCATGGGTCGCGGGTGAATCCGGCCATCCAGGGAAGGGCTTCGGCGTCCCGGCGATCCATCCAGTGGCCGAGGCCGGGGTAGATCCGCACGAGATGTCGGTACCCCCCATCGTCGGACTCTTGGAGCGCTGCGAGCCGTTCGCCCCACCGCTGCGCGACCGTGTTGCGGCTGTAGGCCGAGTCCTCGCCGCCCATGAAGATGGCGAACGGCAGATTGCGCAGGCCCGCGGGGTCGGCGTCGTTGGGGTGGCCGGCCATCATGGAGGCGGCCGCGAACCGGTCGGCCATGCGCGGTGCGAGTTGGTACACCCCGTCGCCGCCCGCCGAGTATCCCAGGAGGTAGACCCGGTCCGGGTTGATGCTCCACACGATGACGGCCGATTCGATCAGGCGATCGAACAGCCGGTCGATCTCGGCGCGGTGCCAGAGGTTCCAGGTGTCGCTGGGTGCGCGCGGGGCGACGTAGATGCCCTCCTCCGGCTCGTAGAGCCGGATCTGGTTCTGCCACTGCTGGTCGTTGACCTCCGTGGGTGCCCCACCGCCCCCGTGCATCGAGATCCACAGGCTGTGGCCATCTTCGGGTGCCTCGCCGAAATCGCGATGCAGGATCTTCATCTCGTAGCCGGCGGCCTCGATCACTCCGGATTCGAGTTCGGCGGTTCGCTCTTCGCGGAGTGCGTCCGCGTGCGCTTTCCAACGCGCTGACGCGATCGCGGCCGCGGCATCGCGGGACAGGCCCAGCTCGTCCCAATAGAGCTCGATCACCGCGCCGGGTTGATGCGTGTCATCGAGGGTGGCGGTCCTGGTCTGTCCGTTCGCGGCAACGCGGAGCGTCAGCGGACGCACACCGGGGTCAACAAACTCGGCGACTCGATTGATGTCGACCGGGTCCGCGTGGGTTTCGGACGTTGCGGCCCCTTCGGCGCGATCGAGAGCCACCCGAGACGCAAGGCGAACGCCGCCGCGGGATTCCCAGAGCCGGATCGCGAGCGTTGGCGCCGTCGCATGATCCCCAACGCGACGGGCGTAGCGGTCGCTGACGTCCACCCCCGGAACGCTGCGGTCGTTCATGTCCCAGGCGAGCGGGAACCGGTCACCCGTGCGGGCGAACGACGAGGCCCAGATCGCGTGCAGCTCGTGGCCGCGGATGGCCTGCCCGGCGGCGCCAGCGAACCAGCCGCGGTCGAGACCATTGGGGTCGTATTCGGCGGCGCCGGTGAATCGCCACCGCCGGCCGTCGTGGATCTCGACCCAGGTGTGGTTGCCGTTGCGGTCCGTCCACGAAGCGATCCCCGCGACCCGCGCCGGGATTCCGACGCTGCGGCAGGCGTCGACGAGCATGATCGACAGCCCCGTGCACGAGGCGAGCCCGATCTCCATGGATTCGACTGCGTTCTGGTTCGCCCGGCGGCGTTGCGTGCTGTATCGCACACCCGTCTGCTTGAACATTTCACGGTTGAGAAGCTGGGCGGCTTCCTCAGCGGTGGTCGCGCCCTCCACGATGGGCGCGGCGAGTTCGAGCATCCGGGCGCGGGACGCGACCCGGGGCTCATCGAGCACGGCGTAGGGCACCACGTCGTTGAGCCACAATGCTTCCGGAACATCGCCGGCCCAGGGGAACTGCTCGCGTGCCTCGATCGCCAGTTCGATGCTCTCGAGCACGATGTCCGCGTCGATATCGGCGTCCCGGTCCGGGCGGTTGGCGGCCAGGAAAGCGGCCGCTCGCTCGCCCTGTTCGCCGAAGCGTTCGCTCGCCTGACGCCGGATCGTGTCCCACGCCGGTTCGAGGCCGGCGGTGACCGGGCTGAAGGAGCCGAGCAGAATCAGGAACATCACGGAGGCGATGGATCGGTTCATGCAGGCAGTCTAACGGATCGGGCCGAGCACGCCCTCATTCAGACATCGAGGTCCGCGACGACCATCGCGTGGTCGGAGATTTCCAGCCCGCTCTGGCGGTCGACGTGGCAGTCGGTGACCAGTCTGGCGGCCGCCTTGTTGGCGAGCAGGTAGTCGATGCGCCAGCCGCGGTCGAGCTTTCTGGCCTGACCCCGGTTGGACCACCACGAGTACGGGCCTTCGACCGGGCCGTACTTCTCGCGGATCAGGTCGGCCCAGCCCTGGCCGAGCAGATCGCCGAACCACGCCCGCTCGTGCGGGAGAAAACCCGAGGTCTTCTCGTTCGCCTTGGCGTAGAAGATGTCCCGCTCGGTGTGGGCGATGTTGAAGTCGCCGCCGAGGATGGTCGGCACCCGGGAGCGTGCCAGGGTCGCCGCCCAAGTGTGGAAGAACCCGAGCCAGCGGTCCTTCTCGGCCTGGCGGTGATCGCCGGAGGAACCGCTGGGCAGGTAGACGCTGACGAACCGCACGCCGCCGACGCGAGAAACCATGACGCGACCCTCGGTGTCGGGCTCGCCGGCGCCGCGGGCCTCGTCCCTGACGGCCTCGCGTCCCCACACGGCGGTGCCGGAGTAGCCGGGGCGCTCGGCGGGGTGCCAGACCGTCGACCAGCCCTCGGGCCGGGACCAGGGGTCCGGGATCTGCTCGGGGCGGGCGCGGATCTCCTGCAGCAGCAGCACGTCGGGCCCGACGCGGTCCAGGTGCATTGGCATGCCCTTTCGCAGGGCGGCCCGGATCCCGTTGACATTCCAGGTGGCGACTCGCATGGGCCTGCACTCTACGCGGCGATACGCTAGGGCATGCAGATCGAACGAACCGCCGTCGTGATGGCCGGGATTCCGGCGACCAACCTCGCGCTCTACCACCGTGTCCGTTTCATGGTGGGCGACCCCGCCGCGCTCGCGGAGGTGCCCGCGCCCGACGGCTCCTGGACCCGGGTGTTCATCGTTCGGGACATCGAGATGGAGCGTGCCAAGCGGACGGCGGTGGCCGATCAGATCCGTTGCCCCGCGGACTTCGAGCCCGAGGGGGGTCTTTCGGGCGACCGCGAGACAGCGACCGCGCAGGCGCTGGCCGAGTGTCTGTTCCGGGCCGGCGTGACCGAGACCGACGCCGACCGGACCCTGCCGTACATCTACGCGCACCACATCGCGGAGCGCGGCATCCGGGTCCACTACGATGCCAACCTCGGCGTTGCGGCTCGTCGATCAAAGGACGAGACCGAGATCCGGTATCTGCGCGAGGCCCAGGCGTTCACCGAGCGCGTGATGCGGATGGCCTGCGAGACCATCGCCAATGCGACCGCCGACAAGCAGGGCGTGCTGCACCACGAGGGCGCGGTGCTGACCTCTGACCGCGTGCGGGCGATGATCGACGTGTTCTGCCTGGAGAACGGCGCCGCGAACGAGCACGGCTCGATCGTCGCCAGCGGCCGGATCGGTGCGGACTGCCACCATCGCGGGGAGGGACCGCTGCGGACGGGCGAGCCGATCATCGTGGACATCTTCCCGATGATCCGCGCGACGCACTACAACGGAGACTGCACGCGGACGGTGGTCCACGGCGAAGTCCCGCCGGGGGTGGCGGCCATGCACGCGGCGGTGATCGAGGCCAAGGACGCCGCCGAGGCCGCGGCCCACCCGGGCGCCACCGGCGAGGAGGTGCACCTGGCGACCATCGGCGTGATCGAGCGGCACGGATTCGCGGTCGGGCTCCCGCCGCCCGACGCCGACCCCTCGTTCACGAGCATGGTGCACGGGACCGGCCACGGGATCGGGCTGGAAGTCCACGAGCCCCCGCTGCTCGACCGCAAGGGCCCGACCCTGGTGCAGGGCGACGTGCTCACCATCGAGCCGGGGCTCTACAGCAAGGCGATCGGCGGCGTGCGGGTCGAGGACATGGTCCTCGTGACCGCGGATGGCTGCGAGAACTTCAACGCTCTGCCGACCGGTCTGACCTGGGCATAAGACGCCGGTCGACCCTGGCTACTTGGACTTGCCCTGCGCGGCGACGGCCGCCATGGCCTTCTCCACCGCGGCCGCGTCGCCGAGGTATCGCTTGGAGATGGGCTTGAGGTCCGTATCGAGCTGGTAGACCAGCGGCATGCCGGTGGGAATGTTCAGTTCGACGATGTCATCGTCGGAGATGTTGTCAAGGTGCTTGACCAGGGCCCGCAGCGAGTTGCCGTGCGCGGCGATCACGAGGCGCTTGCCGTCGCGGATCTTGGGTGCGATCTCCCGGTTCCAGTACGGGACCACCCGATCGACGGTGTCCTTGAGGCACTCGGTCACGGGAATCTCGGATTCCTTCAGGGCGGCGTACCGCCGGTCGTGTCCGGGCCAGCGTTCGTCGGAGGTTTCCAGGGCGGGCGGGGGGATGTCGTAGCTGCGACGCCAGACTTTGACCTGGTCCTCCCCGTGCTTTGCGGCGGTCTCGGCCTTGTTCAGGCCCTGCAACGCGCCGTAGTGCCGCTCGTTGAGCTTCCACGAGCGGCTGACCGGCACCCACATCAGGTCCATCTCCTCCAGCACGTACCACAGCGTGCGGATGGCCCGCTTGAGCACCGAGGTGTAGGCCTCATCGAAGGTGTAGCCGCTCTCGCGGAGCAGTCGCCCGGCGGCGGCGGCCTCCTCGTGTCCTTTCTCGGACAGGGGCACGTCCTTCCAGCCGGTGAAGCGGTTCTCCTTGTTCCAGACGCTCTCGCCGTGGCGGATGAGGACGAGCGTGTGCATCGGGCGGCTCCTTGCGGGCTGGTGTCTGCGTGAGAATGCGGTCGGATCCTAGCCGGGCACGATCAGGCCGGACCGCCGGTTGAGGGCGGGAACGGTGCGGGTGACGGAAAGTTGCGCACAGAAGCGGACATCCGCGTCGAACCCCAGCCCGACAAGCCGTTCCGCGTGGAATGACCGGCGCAGCGCGGCCTCGATCCCGCCCGAGGCCCCGATCGAGCCGGTGGCAAGATCGGCCGTGTCCTCGGCGGTGTCTGTCATGGTCCAAGTGCGGAGGCGATCGACCAGCAGGCCGGCCGCGAGCTCGTCCTCGGAGGAGCGGCCACCGTCGGTGCCCGAACAGACGATCAGTGTGTCCGCGCCGAGGGTCCGGACCCGTTCGGCGACCGCGTCGAGGTTGGTCAGGCTGAGCATGAGGCAGGGCATCGACGCGGGGACCATCTCGACCGCGCGCGTGCCGTTGGTGGTGGTCAGGACCACCGTGCGTCCCCGCACGAGCTCGGGATCGATCCCCGCGGGTGAGTTGCCCATGTCGAACCCGTCCGGAGCCAGCCCTCCCCGCTCGCCCGCCAGCAGCACGGACGGTTCACGGGCTTTCATGGACCTTGCTTCGTTCATCGAGCGGACCGCTCGGATGCCGGCGGCACCCGCGTCGAGGAGCGCGGCCATCATGGTGGTTGCCCGCAGCACATCGATCACCACCGCCACGCCCGGTGGGGCGTCGGGAGATCGGGGCGGCATCCGGTCCGGCAGGACCGCGACATTGATCTTGGGCAAAGTGCTACTCCCGTGCGGCAACGGCCGCGGCGGTGCCGCACGGGAACCACTCGGACTCGAACTCCGCCGGGCTCACTCCGTCCGGTCGGACCTTGGCGAGCATGGTCTCACGCGCCACGGCCGCCTCGGCGGGCGTGAGTTCGAGCAGATCGATCGCGCGGATGACCCGGGCGAGCCCCATCAGAGTCTCCGCCCGCGATTCGTCGCTGCTCAGGGCGAACGAACCGAGATCGTCCGGGCGGCCCGCCCCGGTCCAGTCCTCCCACAGGCTGGCGACGTCCCGGCGGACCTGTGCCGTTCGGGCCCTGACCGCAATGGCATCGATCACACGCCGGCCGAGCAGGTCCTCGTACGCGGTGGTCAGGCGTCCGAGGCTGCGCCGCGAGAATCGGTCGACCGTGGCCTGCAGCAGCGCGGGCCCTCCGGAGTCGCTCGCCCGGCCGTCCATCACGATCGGGCTGGGACGCTCCTGATCCGGGGTCTCGTTCGGCCGCGCAGGATAGAGCGGGCGGGGCGCCAGCCCGAGTTCGGCCAGCACGCGGGCGTCGGCGAGCAGCCGCTCATCGGAACGCAATGGCACCTCGGGTTCCACGCTGAACGCCTCGGCGAGGTTGGCCCGGGAGTCGGGCGCCTCGCTGGCGAAGGCGGCGAGGTCGTACGCGTACAGCAGGCCGTCGGTGCCCTTGAGCGTTCCCAGGAAGCGGTCGATGCCCGCCCCTCCCTCGATGATCTCGATGGGCAGGCCGAGCGCGTCGCCGGTGCCGGTCTCGTTCGCGATCACAACGCTGTTTGCGCCGATCGCCATGCCTCCGCCGTCGGACTCGAGCGTGCCCTCGATCAGGATGTCTCCGGCGGCGATGATCTCGGCACCGTCGTCGGCCGCCCCGGGGGTATCCCGGTCCGGCTCGTTGCCCTGCCCGTCAATGGCGCCGGCGAGACGGCCGAGCAGGCGGACCCGCCCGTCAGGGCCGAGGGCCCGAATCGAAAGGTCGCCGACGATCGTCAGGTCCCCCACCTCGATCAGCGTGGAGTCCGCACCGCTGGCGGTCATGGCCATCGAGCCGAAGCTGAGCAGTTTCTGCCCGCGCCCAGTGCGGATCGAATCGGTCGCGACGATCTGAAACAGCGTGGACAGGTCGGTCGCGCTCAGCGAGGTCAGCTCAAGCCCGGCCATCGCGGCGTTGGCGAACAGGAACGTGGACACGGACGGAACGCCGGCAAGGTCGTTGCCGAAGCGGATGTTGCGGAACGCACCGCCGACATCTCCCTCGGTGCCGCTGGCCATGCCGATCGAGCCGCGGAACTTAAAGGGGGTGCGGCCCTCGCCGACCCCGGCCCAGGCATCCCCGTCATACTCGAACGCCACGTCCGAGCCGCCGTAGGTCTCTGCGTAAACATTGCCGGTGAACAGGGCGGTTCCAAGTCCCGTGTGAAAGGTGACCGAATCGCCGAACACCGCCACCGGAGCATCGAAGGTCATGTCGCCGGCCACGCGGACATCGCCCCCGACACGGACGAGTCCGGCATCGGCGTCAAGATTGCCGAGGCGTTGATCCCCGGTATCGCCGATACCACCGGCCAGCGTGACCACCCCGCCGGCCGCGTTGAGCGTCAGATCATGGAACAAGCCCGAGCGGGAGAGCACGACACCGGTGGCATCGATGAACGTTCCGCCGTCGAGCGTGAGCGTTACGTCGTTGGTCAGCGTGGTCACGCCATCGAGTGTGATCCCCGCCCGCGTGGCCGTCATGTCGGCGCCGAGGCTGATGGCGCCCCCGTCGCGGGCGGTCAGGCGGATGTCGCCGGCGTTGACGAACACGTCGCCCGTGTTGGAGATGTTGCGGGACCGCACGCGGATGCTGTTGCCGGTGGCGATCAGTGACCCGCCGCCGAGCCGGATGATCTCGTTGATCTCGATGCGCCCGTTCGAGAAGGGGTCGGCGGGCGGGGGCTGGTTCGGATCGGCGGCGTTGAGGACCAGGTTCAGCGAGAGACCGTCGGCCGTGAAGGCGCCGCCGTGGAGGAGGATCGAACCCGCCGCGTTGAGCGTCAGGGTCGATTCGCCGCCGCTGATCTTGCGGAACTGGGCGGATTCCATCTGGATGATCTCGCCGGACCCATTGCCGAGGGGGTTGAAGGTGGTCAGCGTCACGTCCATGCCGGAGTTCAGGGCGGCGTTGATCAGGTTCACCCCCACCACGGCGGTGTCCGTCGGTCCCCAGCCGCCCAGCGATCCGAGCGAGCCCGGCGCGATGATGATGTTGGTCGGGTCGATGAGCCAGTGCCCGCCCCGGCCGTTGATCGCGGTGGCATCGACCATCCGCGAGATGCGAAGGCCGAGCAGGCCGGAGGTCTCGATGAACCCGCCGTCGCCGGCCTGGGCACCGCCGCGTGCGGTGAGTTCGCCGTCGATGTTCGTGAACACGTCGGACCAGACCACGACCGACCCCCCGTCGCCGGCGACCAGGGCGTCGGCGTGAACGAAGGAGGCCGCGTCGATGTCAACGTACTCGGATCGATCCGCGTTGACATCCGCGTGCGGGTTTCCGCCGATGACCACCGTCCCGCCGCCGAGATCGCCCGAGGCGTTGACCGTCGCCCCGCGGAGTTCCACGCCGTGGCCGAGCAGCGTGATGTCGCCTCCATGATCGCCGCGGCGGGCGTTGATATCGCCGGAGATCACGGCGCGGCCCGACCCGCCATGGACCGTCACCGAGCCGGCATCGATCGTGCCCGTGTTCCAGGCGGCGAGCGAGAACACGTCGCCCGCGGCCAGGTCCAGACCCGCGTTGCCCGATCCGCCTAGCGGATCCACGCCCGGACTGGACGGAATCTCCAACTGGACAAAGACCCGCCCGAGTTGCTCGCCGATCAATACCTGTTCGCCCGCCGCCATGATCACGGTGCCGTTCGGGGCCGAGATCGTGCCGTGGTTGGCCACGCGACCGCCGACGAGCGCGATCAGGTCGCCGCGGAGGTGGCCCCGGTTTTCCACGATGCCGCGGGCGTCGGTGAACCGGTTCACGCCCGCGAGAAAGTCCGTGTTCGAGATGTTGCCGGCGGCCGCGTACAGGGCCCCCACGTTGACCACCGACCCCTGCCCGAAGATCACGCCGGACGGGTTCACGATGAAGACCTGCCCGTTGGCGAGCAGGTTGCCCATGATCTCGGTCGGCACGCCCGAGTTGATCCGGTTGAGCACACGGGAGGTCAGGCCCGGCATCAGGAACTCGACGGTGTACCCCGCCTCGATGTTGAAGTTGAGCCATTCGATGATCGTCAGCTCGCCGGTGAGGATGCGCAGGTAGTCGTCCCCGAAGATGAACTCGGCCGAGCCTTCGACCACGTCCCCGCCGTCCGGTCCGGCGTGGGCCACCCCGGCCGGCAGGCCGCAGGCGAGCAGCATCGCGAAGGGCGCCGCGGATCGGTTGAGGAACGGGTTGCGTGCGGGGTGGCGGGTCTTCATGCGAATGCTCCCGGGCCGATTGGCCGCCGGTTCAGAACAGGATCGTGGCCGAGAAATGCAGCCGGGTATCGCCGACTTGGGTCGAGCGGGCCGCGCCCTCCCCGATGTCTGTCAACGCCATGCCGTAGTCCAGGCGAAGGGTCAGGTTCCGTTTGAGCCGTGCCTCGGCACCGACGCCGACGCCGATGAGCGTCTCGTCCTTCTCGAAGAACGGGGCGGCGTTCTGGGAGACCGCCGCGGCATCGACGAAGCCCTTGAGGATCAGGTCCCAGTCCGCCCCGCCGTACGGGCGGGTGCGTTGCGAGCGGAACGGACGCCCGAAGAGCGTCGCCGGCTCGGGCGCGATCGAGCCGGCCCGGCCGAGGTGGTAGCGGTACTCCGCGGAGGCGACCACGGCGTTGTCACCCACGACCGACGACTCGTCGTAGCCGCGCACGGTCGAGAACCCGCCGGCCACCATCTCGAAGTTGGGCACGAGGCGATAGCCCAGGGCGTGTCGGGCCCGGACGGAAAGGGCCAGCTCGTGGGCGAGCGTCATGGAGTCCTGACCGCGGTCGCCACGAAAACCGGCCGGATCGAACAGCGGCTCGAGAAAGCGGGAGTGCGACCAGGAGCCGCGCACGAGCGTGAACTCCTCGTCCACGCCGAAGCGTCCGAGGCCCTGCGCCCCGATGCGATCGGTTCCCGCGACCGAGGCCAGGTTGCCCTCGAACATGATCTCGGCGGCGGTCTGCTGCACCGGGGTGAACCGCTCGTAGCGGACGCCGACCGACGGGAGCAGGAAGTTCTCTGATCCCTTGATCAGGAACAGCCGGTTCTCGACGTCGATGCGTTCGAACCGCACGCCGGCGACGAGATCCACGAACCGGTCGCCGCGCTGGACGATGTTGATCGCGATCTCGGCGCCGATCTCGTAGCCCTCGCCCCGGAAGTTTTCGAAACCAAGGCCGACATCGGCGGCGGTGTACTCGTTCCAGCGGCCGCGCAGGGTCGCCCGGGCACGCGGACCCAGATCGAAAGAGTACGATCCGAGCACGGCGTGGCTCTCGTCGAAGCCGGCGGTGATGTAGTCCAGACGCAGGATGTCGTCCCGCCCCGTGAGCTGGTTGTTGGCATACCCAAACCGGTACTGCCACGGGTCGGTGCTCTCGCTGCCGGTGTTGCTGGTCTGGGCGTACGCGGTCCACTGGCGCGGCTCGTTGATGAGCAGGTCGAGCACCACCTCGCCCGGCTCGGAACCGGGCGCGACGGCCGCCTCGACAGACCGGCCCGGATGCCGGTTGAGCCGCGCGATCTCGGCATCGACCGCGGGACGGGTCAGCAGGTCGCCCCCGGCCACCCGGACGCGATCCCGGATCCGCTCGTGCGCGGGGTGGTTCACGTTGCTGGCCTCTCCCGCGTCGCTGTTCTCGGCGATGCGGTCGCCCGCGGCCACGGTTCGAACCTGCCCGACGGCGGCCCTCCAGATGAGCACCGTCAGGGTCGTGTCGCCGGGCCCGCGGATGTCCTCACGCGTTGTCTGGTACACGATCTCGGTCGCGTCCGGCGTGACGAGGTGGCCGATCATCCCGTACGAGCGTTCGAGTGCGTCCCGCACGCCCTGGTTGATGGCCGCCAGCGCACTGCCGTAGATCACCACGCTCCGTGAACCGTCGAACGACCCGAGCCGCACGGCACGCACCGGGGCGCCCTCAAACGGGGCGATGTAGCCGTCGCTGGTGGGCGTGAGCAGGACGACCACGTCATCCAATCGCTCGATCGGCGGCAGGTCGGGATGAGGGAACGGGTAGGCGAACTCGAGGCTGGTTACCGGATAGCCGAACCCGTCGCGCTCGAGTTCCGGCACCGCCCAATCGTCACCCGGCGGCACCGCGCCGGCCGCCGACGCGACCGCGGTCAGGAGCATGATCCAGCGGCTCACACATGGCCAAATCACAGAACGCACGAGATCTCCAGAGCCGGGGCCCGCGGGGACCGGGGGCGGACGACCTCAAAAGTCTACCGCAGACCCCCGGGGGACTCTTCGACGCCAGGTCCGAAAAACCCCTCAATTGCACACGCGTTCCCCGAACAACGCCGCCCCACCCAGTCGGGGTCAATCCCGGCCCCGGTCGGCCCGATCTCAGACTCCATGCCCGATCTCGCCCAAACCGTCCGTGCGATGTCCGTTCTGGCGTGCCTAACGGCGCTTTCCGGCTGCCGGTCCTGGCGGGTGGTCGAAGCCCCGCAGCCTTGCCGCTGCACCCACGGCGCGGTGCTCGCGGAGCTGGGGATCTCCGAAGAGATCGGGGCCCCCGTTGCTTCCCGGGTGCCGGGGCCTTCGCTGATTGCCGGCGACTCGATCGCGTGGAACTGGGCCATCGCCTTCGGCCACGCCCCGCGCGGCGAAACGCCGACATGGGTGTACCCCGGCGTGACCACCGATTGAACCGGACCTGACCGAGGCGTCGAAACGCCGCAGCCCACCCCGGCGCGGCTCAGGGCCGATTGGCCGAGCGACCCATCAGGTCCCGGAAACTGTTGATGTCCAGCGTATCGAGCGACCCGTCGCGGTTGATGTCCGCCTGCGCGTCGCCCGCCTGGTAGAGGGCGAGGAACGCGTTCAGGTCCGCAGTGGTGATCTGGCCATCGCCGTTGGAATCGTACCGGCGGACGAACGCGTCGATCTCGCGGCGATCACGCATGGTCTGCCAGGCGTCGCTGCGCTCGTCGGCGTTGAGGTCGCCATCGCCGTCTTGGTCGAACTCCGCGGCGATCTCACGCATCCGCTGTTCCTGCTGCTGGCGACGCTCTTCCTGGCGACGGCGGTTCTCTTCCTCCATCGCCTGACGCTCGGCATCGCTGAGCACCCCGTCCCCATCGGCGTCGTACTGATCCAGGATGCGTTGCTCGCGCTCCGCCTGACGCCGGGCTTCTTCTTCCCGCAGGGCGGCCCGCTCGGACTCGTCGAGCATGCCGTCGCCGTCGGCATCGAACCGGTCGAGGAGGCGGCGGCCCATCGGCGAGGCCAGCATGGCATCGAGCCGCTCGTCGTCGTCGATCAGGCCGTCGCCGTTCTTGTCCATCCGGGCTTCCCACTCGGCCCGCATGGCTTCCATGCGCTTGCGCCGGTCCTCGGGCGACATCCTCTGGATTTCACCCCAGTCAAACTGCTCCAGGCGGGACTGCCAGTCGTCGGCTCCACCCATCGAACCGCCGTCACCCTCGTACATGAAGTCCGTCGCTCCTGCGGAGGGAGGCAACGCGGGCATGAGGGCCGGGGCGGGCTGGGGGGCTGTGGCCGCGGGTGCGGGTTCTGCGGCCGGCTTTCCGCTTCCGAACACGATGACGGCCGCACCGAGTCCGGCGGCGGCGATGGCGACGACTGCGGCGGCGATTGCTTTGGTTTGCATCGGCGGGCTCCTGTGCTGCGTTATACGGCTCAACGCCGCCCACGGACGCAAATTGCACACGCCCCGGCCCTATTTGGGCCGGGGCGTCTGTGAATGGCGAGAGGGAGACTTGAACTCCCGACCTGAGGGTTATGAATCCTCCGCTCTAGCCAGCTGAGCTACCTCGCCGCAAGTTGTGGATTCATCGTAGCCATCGCCGGGCCTCAGCGGCCAGCCGACCCGGGGAACGGCGGAGAAAAACGCCGCTCCGGGCAAGCGTCAGGCGGACGGCTCGCTCTTGACCTGCTCGGCCCCCTGGGCGACCCGCTGGTCGGTGCCGCCGGAAACCGGGGGCCGGGCAGACTCGAACTTGGGCGAGTCGGGCTTGCGGACCTGATCGTCCACCTCGTCGCCGATGTCCTTGAGCCCCTTCTTGAACTGCACGATGCCCTGGCCCAGGCTCCGTCCGACCTCGGGCAGTCGTCGTCCGAACAGGAGCAGCATGACCACCCCGATGACGACCATCTCGGTCCAGCCCAGGTTCGGCAGAAAAGCGAGCGTGTGCATGGGGGATGAAAGGGGCGCGATCACCCCCGGTCAACGCCGCCCCGGCTCGGAGATTGCCGCCTGAGCGGTGCCGCGGCCGTCAGGCGTTGGAAACGGCCTCGGCCGCATCGACCACGTTGTGGAGCAGCACCGATACGGTCACCGGTCCGACCCCGCCCGGCACGGGGGAGATCCACCCCGCCACGCCCCGCACTTCGTCGAACAGGGCGTCGCCGACCGTCCGCATGGTCCCATCGACCGCCCTGACGCGGTTGACGCCCACGTCGACGACGATCGCCCCGGGTTTGACCATGTCGGCCTGGATCAGCCCGGGCACGCCCGCCGCAGGGATGAGCACGTCCGCGGACCTGCACAGATCGCCAAGCCCCTGCGTGAACTTGTTGCAACTGACCACCGTGGCCTCCCGCTGCATGAGCAGCACGGCGATCGGACGCCCGACGTGGGCGCTGGCCCCCACCACGACGCACCGCTTGCCTTTGAGGTCCGCGCCGGTGTGATCGAGCATCCGCAGCGTCGCGAGGGCCGTGCACGGGGCCTTCATCGACCGCCCGTACACCACGTTGCCGATGTTGGCCGGGTTCACCCCTTCGACGTCCTTGTCCGGATCGATCCGCGACTGGATGGCGTGGGCGTCGACCCCGTCGGGGAGCGGCATGTGGACCATGACGGCGTGCACGGCCGGATCGGCGTTGAGCCCGTCGAGCAGGCCCCGCACCGCCCTGGCGTCGGAACCGGCGGGCAGCTCGTGCAGGGTGTATCCGATGCCCAGCTGCTCGCATGTCCGGGCCTGGTTCTCCGCGTAGACCCGGGCCCCGTTGTCGCCGGAGTCGACCAGGACGGCATCCAGGCGGACCGGGGCGCCCCGCGCTGCCAGACCGGCCGCCCGGCGGCCCACGTCGGTCCGCAGGTCCTGCGCGATGGATTTCCCGTCGATGATCTTGGCCGGCATCCGCCGATCGTACGCCAGATACCATGGACCCCGTGAGCCCAGTCACCCCCGCCAGACGGATCGAGGAACTCCGCGCCCTCCTGCACCGGGCCAACCGGGCCTACTACAGCGCCGAGACGCCCATCATGTCGGACCGCGACTTCGACGACCGGCTCCGGGAGCTGGGCGAGCTGGAGGCGGCCCACCCCGATCTGGAAGACCCGAACTCCCCCACCCGCCGGGTCGGGGGCGACCCGATCAAGGGCTTCAAGACCCACCGGCACAGCGTGCCGATGCTCTCCATCGACAACACCTACTCCCGCGAGGAAGTCGAGGCGTGGGTGGCCCGGACTCGACGGGGCCTCGGTTCGGAATCGGCCGAACTCTTCGCGGGTTCGGAACCGGCGTTCGTGTGCGAGCCCAAGATCGACGGCGTGGCGCTGTCGGTCCGCTACGAGAAGGGCCGGTTCGTCCGCGCCCTGACCCGGGGCGACGGCGAGAAGGGCGACGACGTCTCCCACGCCGCCCGCACCATCGCGTCGCTGCCGCTGGTCATCGAGGGCGACTCGCCGGAGGTTCTCGAGGTCCGCGGCGAGGTCTACATCCCGCTCTCCGTGTTCGAGCGGATCAACGCGGATCGCGAGGCCGAGGGCGAAGAACTGTTCATGAACCCACGCAACGCCTGCGCCGGCACGATCAAGAACCTGGACCCCGCGGTGGCGGCGTCGCGCAATCTTGGCTTCGTGGCCCACGGACGCGGCGAAGTCTCCGACGG
Source organism: uncultured Phycisphaerales bacterium (assembly GCA_963975575.1). Classification (GTDB taxonomy): domain Bacteria; phylum Planctomycetota; class Phycisphaerae; order Phycisphaerales; family UBA1924; genus UBA6054. The sequence continues at coordinate 1,622,994 of CAXBHL010000001.1, forward strand.
GTTCGGCGAAGGGCACGCGGCGTTCTGCGAGCTTCTGGCCGGTCTGGGATTTCCGGTCGGCGAGCACCGAACGGTCCGCGCCGATACCGATGGCATCCTCGAGGCCATCGCCGGGATCGACGCCCTCCGCGGGCGGCTCGAGTACGCCATCGACGGCGTGGTCATCCGGGTGGACGCCTACGCCCAGCAAGCGGCGCTGGGGCTGACGAGCAAGTCGCCCCGCTGGTGCATCGCGTACAAGTACCCGGCCGAGCGCAAGACCACCACGCTGATCCGGGTGGACCACCAGGTCGGCAAAACCGGCAAGATCACGCCCCGGGCGGTGCTCGGGCCGGTCGTCCTCGCCGGGACCACGGTCCAGCACGCGACCCTGCACAACTACGGGCGCGCCCGGGACGCCCAGGCCTACGACGGCGGCAAGCCGATGGCAGACAGGACGGACCTGCGCGCCGGCGACACGGTGTATGTCGAGAAGGCCGGCGAGATCATCCCGCAGGTCATGGGCGTTGATCTGCCCAAGCGCCCCCGGGGCGCGAAAAAGATCCAGGCCCCGGAGTCGTGCCCGGTCTGCGGCGGCACGGTCGAAGTCGAGCCGCCCGAGGCCGCGGAGAACCCCGCGCTCGAAACCGTGCGGCGGTGCATCAACCCCGAGTGCCCGGCGCAGGTCCGCGAGAAGCTCATCTGGTTCGCCGGTCGCAAGCAGATGGACATCGAGGGGCTCGGGGAGAGCACGATCGACCAGATCCGGGCGACCCACCTGCCCCCGGACGACCCCCGTCGTGCCGAACTCGGCGTGCCCGAGTCCACACCGCCCGTCCCGCTGGACCACTTCGCGGACATCTTCCGCCTCGCGGAGCACCGCGAGCAACTCCTCACGCTGGACCGCATGGGCGAGAAGAAGGTCGACAACCTGATCGCGGGCATCGAGCAGGCCAAGTCCCAGGGATTGGCTCGGGTGCTCTCCGGCATGGGGATCCGCCACGTGGGCACCTCCACCGCCAAAGCCCTGTGCAAGCTCTACCAGGACCTGGACGATCTGCTGGCGGCCGCGGAGCCGTCGCTGCGTCCCAAGACGCTCAAGAAGGACGAGGCCGCCGCGCTCGGATTCCCGGAGGATCCCAAGGAGCGGCCCGAGACCGGCTTGGGCGCCCTGACGGCCCCGGCGGTGCACGCGTACCTGCACTCCGAGGCCGCCCAGGCGGCGTTCGCCTCCCTCCGCGCCGCCGGAGTCGATCTGTCGAGCAAGGAGTACACCGGCTCTACGGGCGGCGGCGACGCCCCGGCCGACTCGCCCTTCGCGGGCAAGACGGTTGTCCTGACCGGCACGCTTTCTTCCTACGACCGGACAACGCTGGGCGAGGTCCTCGAACGCCTGGGGGCGAAGGTTTCCGGCTCGGTCAGCAAGAAGACCGATCTGGTCGTGGCCGGCGAGTCCGCCGGTTCCAAACTCACCAAGGCCCAGGAACTGGGCGTGCCGGTCTGGGACGAGCCCCGGCTGCTCGCCGCCCTGGCCGAACTCGGCATCGGGGCCCCGCCTTGAAGAACATCGAGTACAAAGCCGAGCTGCGCGACCCGGACCTGGCCCGGGCCATCGCGCGGGAGATCGCGGCGACCCTGATCGTGCGCGTGCAGCAGACCGACACGTACTACAACGTGGCGACAGGGCGGGTCAAGAAGCGCGAGTCCGTGGTGATCGGGCCCGCCGTGGCCACGCCCGAGCCGGTGGAGTACATCGTCTACGAGCGTCCCAACCGGATCGGGCCGCGCGCGTCCGACTTTTCGCTGCTGACCGAGGCGGAGTTGAAGGTCCGGTTCGGCGAAAAACGCCTGCCCGTGTGGCTGACCGTCAGCAAGATCCGTGAGTTGTGGATGTGGCGGTCGGTCCGGATCCATCTGGACAAGGTCGACCACCTCGGCTGGTTCTTCGAGATCGAGTCGCTCGTGCGCGAATCGACCGACGAGGACCACGCCCGGATGCTCGCCGACCAGATCCGCGCGACCTTTGCCCCGGCGCTGGGCGAGCCCGTCGCGGGCTCGTACTCCGACCTGCTCGCCCAGCACCGCGAGCTCGAGCCGGAGTGAACGCGTTCGGACATCAGGTTCGGCCTGCAGATCGACCGCTGATCGCCCTGCCGGCCGCGGTCCCGCTGAGCCACGCCGCCTCGATGCGGGCGTGGAGCAGCCAGTCGCCGCACACGGCCAGGCTCAAGCCATCGGTCAGGCATGGCGTGCCGACGGGCTCACGGACCGATGCGTACCGCCAGCGGTGCGCGGAGGCGTGCGATTGGGCCGGCACGTTTCCGATGAGGCCCCGGAGGGCGTCGAGCATCGCCCCGAGGGCCCATTGCGGGTCGTGCTCGAGATGGGCGGCCGACCACCGTGGGCTCGCCTGCAGCACCCAGCGATCGCCCCGTTCCGCCGCGCGTCCCGGCTTCGACGAGTCGCGTGCGATCCAGCCGAGGGGCGTGTCATGGGGGCTGATCCCCGCCTCGATCTTCGCGCCGTCGAAAGGCACGTCGATCCGGCTCTCGAACGCGGCCATGACGGTCCAGCAGGGGTCCATCTCGGCCGTCCGCGCAACCGCGGCGAGTTCGGGGGCCGGCTCTTGCAGCAACGCGGCCGCCTGAACACTGGGAACGGCGACGATCACCGCGTCGAAGTCGGCCTGCGACGCCCCGTCCCCGAACCGCAGGCTCCATCCGCGGCCGGATCTTCCGATCGCGTCCACGCGGGTCCCGTAGCGGATCTCGATCCCCTCACCCATCGCCCGCACCACCGCATTCATACCGGGCACGCCCACCAGGCGTTCTTTGGGCCGGTCGGGCCCGAACACGCCGGACCGGATCGTGCCGAAACGCCCGTTCCAGGGCGCGGCCACGCCGACCGCGCGCCAGGCGTCCACCGTGGCTGCGAAACCGGGATCGCGGGCCGTGAAATACTGGGCCCCGTGATCGAACGCCCCGTGCTCGGATCGACGGGTGGAGGCTCGGCCGCCCGGGCCGCGCCCCTTATCGAACACGGTAACCCTGTGGCCCCGGTCTATCAGCACGCGTGCGGCCGCGAGCCCGGCGATGCCGCCCCCCACCACCGCGATGTTTCGTGTGTCGCCCATGGAGCCGCGTTGTTCGATCACGGGCCCGGACGGATGCGTCGGGCAGGGGGAAGGGATATCGCGCTCAGCCCGCGGCCCGCTCGACGGCCTTGCGGGTGGCTTCGTGGCGGAACTCGAACATGCGTTCGAGCTTGCGACGTGTCATCGCGCCGCCGAAGAGCCGCCCGATCGCGCCGAGGGGCAGGCGGTACGCGATGGTGTCGTCGAGGTAGCACGCGTCGGGCCCGTCCGCGGTCACCAGATGGCGGTGCTCCCACGACTTGAACGGCCCGGAGATCTGCACGTCCGTGAACTCCCCGCCCTCGGTGCCCCGGTCCACGAACCCGTGGTGCTCGGCCACCCAGCGGAGTTTCAGGGGGCCCATGCGCATCAGCAGCACCGCACGCTGGCCGTCCCCGAGGCTGGCCGGCGACTGCTCGACGTGCACGTTCTCCCACGGCGGGATGAGTTCGCTCAGCGCGTCGGGCGTCTGGTGCCACGCGAACACTCGTTCGGCCGGTGCGTTGAAACGGGTCCGCTTGTGGAAGGTGCCCATGCACGAGTGTACACCCGGGTTTTCCACACCCTGCCGGCAGCGTCCACCCGGGCGCGCGCCGAACGCGTCACGCCCGGGTGGTTGTGCGGAGCACCACCCGGAGAGGCCTCCCCGCCCCTCCGACGCCGCCGGGTCAAGGCCGAGGCCTTGCATCACCCCCCTCCCCGACTCGTTGGTCCATCCTACATCGGGGTGATTCAGAAACAACCCGTGTCGTGATCGTGACTGACAAGACGTGGTCAGTGCGCGGCGCACAATATTCGACCGGCGCGATCGAACCGTACAGATGAAGGGGTGTTCGCTCGCCCGTGATGCGGGCGCACGCGCCGTGCTCTGGACCCCGCCGACGGACCGCTGTTCTCTGCGCGATGAACGCCATCGGACGGATGCCGCTCGGGGGTGTTCCGTGCCCGGGGGGCCCGGGGTTGGGCGCGGGGTCTTCGCCTCTTTTTCTGCCGTCTCCCGGCCCTCACGGCGGAAATCCGTCCGGGGTCCCACAGATCTCTTGATAGGATTGTGTTCGCATGATACCCTAACACAATGCGATCTTTTGTACCCTCCCCCCCGATGCTCGACTCTGCCCCGGCCCGGGAGCGTCTCCGGGCGGTGGCCGGGGCGTTGGAGCAACTCGGGGCCCCGCCCGAGACCTGCACAGGGGCCCCGCTGGATACGGGATGGGGCTCGGGAACGCCCCCGCTCGAACGGGGGGCGGTGCACGAATGGTTCGGCAACGGGCCGCCGCTGGGATTGCTGGGGGCCCTCAGCCGGCGTCTGAGCGGCGGGCGGACCGTATGGATCGGGCGGGACTGCTGGGTCCACGCGAACCCCGCACGCACGCCGCTGGGTCGCTGGGTCTTTGTCGACCCGGGCAGCGACGCCGAGCGCCTGTGGGCGATCGATCAGGCCTTGCGCTGCCCCGGCGTCGCGTGCGTGATCGCCGACGGGCGGGGGATCGACATGGCCGGATCGCGTCGCCTGCAACTGGCGGCCCGGGCTGGTGGGACGCTGGGCCTGCTCGCCCGCCCGCCGGATGAGGTCCGCACGCTGTCGGCCGCCCGCACGCGGTGGCGGGTCGGTCCCGAGCCGAACCCGGACGCCCGCTGGTACCCCGAGCCGAGATGGACCGTCGAACTGCTGCGCTGCAAGGGAATGCGGCCCTCCACGGACGCACGACGCTGGGTCGTGCAGCACTGCCATGACACGGGCGATGTCACTCTGGTTCCCCACGCTGCCGATCGACGCCTGGCGCCGACGCCGGCCGCGCTCCGGCTCGCCTGACCCGCGGGCGTTGCTGATGGTCCGCACGATCGGTCAACGCCGGATCGTTTCGGCCCGCTGCGAGCGTGCGGCGGCCTCGGGCGTGCGGGTCGGCATGACGCTGGCCGACGCGCGGTCCGCCTTCCCCCCCGACCGCGTGCACGCGGTGCCCTGCGACACCGTCCGCGACGCGGCGGCCCTGTCGGGCCTGGCCCGCTGGGCCCACCGCTTTTCGCCCCGCGTCGCGATCGATCCGCCCGACGCCCTGCTGATCGACCTAACCGGCTGCGCCCGATCGCTCGGCGGTGAGGCGGCCATCCGGGAGAACGCTCTGGCGAGTCTGGGTCGGCTGAACATCGGTGTCCGCTGCGTGATCGCCCCGACCTACGCGGGCGCCGGTGCGCTGGCCCGGCACACCGAAGCCTCCATCATCGAACCGTCCGCCCTGCGTCCCGCGATCGAAGCCCTGCCGGTCCGCGCCCTCGGGCTGGACCCCAAGGCCGAGGCCGGTCTGGACGAGGTCGGCATCGACCGGATCGGCCAGCTCATCGACATGCCCCGCTCGGTCCTGCCCGCCCGCTTCGGGCACGACCTGCTGCTCCACCTCGATCGCATGCTCGGGCGGGCGATGGAGACCATCGAGCCGGTCCGCCCCGAGGACCCCGTCCGGGCCGGCGTGGACTTCGACGGCCCCACCCACCGCTGGGAATCCATCGAGCACGTGGTCCGCACGCTGCTGGCCGACCTGTGCGAGCAACTCGCCGGCAAGGACCTGGGCGTGCTGCGTCTGGTGCTCACCCTGCGACGCAGCGACCTGCCCCCGGCCGTCCTCGCGTTCGTGGCGTCGCGTCCGACGCACGACGCCAAGCACCTCTGGTCGCTGATCCGCCCGAGGCTGGAACGCACGCACCTGGGGTTCGGCGTCGAGGGGATGGATCTGCTGGCCGAGCGCCACGGGCGCATCGCCCACACCCAGACGTCCGCGTGGGCAGCCGACGAAGAGAACGGGGATGACCCCGAGGCCTTCGCCCGGCTGGTGGACACCCTGTCCAACCGGCTCGGACGCGACCGCGTGCTGCGGGCCGAGCCGGTCGAATCGCACCGGCCCGAGCGGGCGTTCGTGCACCGCCCGGCCACGGACAGTCCCGGCCCGGCCGCCCCGTCCGACGAAACCCATCCCCCGCCCCGCCCGACGTGCCTGCTGCCCAGGCCCGAACCCGCCGAGGTGCTCGCCCTGACGCCCGACGGCCCCGTCCGCCGCCTCGCCTGGGACGGCCCGGCCCGCGACGCCGTCACCTGCCTGGGCCCCGAGCGCATCGGTCCGGAGTGGTGGCGCGTCGCACGCGACCACGCCCGCACGCGGGACTACTTCGCCATCCAGGAGGACACCGGACGCTGGGTGTGGCTCTTCCGCGAACTCGAGACCGGGCGGTGGTTCGTCCACGGGGTCTGGAACTGACATGCCCGAGTCCGTCTTCCACAAAGCGGTCCCCCACCCCTTCCGCGATCGCGCCGCCCGCGCCACGCCCCGCCTCCCGCACGCCCCGGCCACCCGCTACGCGGAACTGACGGTGACCTCCAACTACACCTTCCTGACCGGGGCCAGCCACCCCGAGCAGATGGTCCGGCGTGCGGCCGAACTCGGGCACGCCGGTGCGTCGATCGCCGACAGCAACACGCTGGCCGGCATCGTCCGCGCCCACGTGGCCGCCCGCGGGCTGGGCATCCCGCTGGCCGTCGGATCCCGGCTGGTCCTACGCGAGCCCGACGGGCTGAACGTCATCGTCTACCCGACCGACCGGGTGTCCTACGGGCGTCTGTGCCGGCTGCTGACCCTCGGCAAACGCCGCGCCCCCAAGGGCGAGTGCGATCTGGCCCTGCACGATGTGATCGACCACAGCACCGGCATGCTCGCGATCATCGACCCGCCCCGCGTGCTCGATGACCGTTTCCTCGAGGCCGTCCGCGGCCTGCGCTCCGTATTTGATGATGACCGGCTTTCGCTGGCGATCCGCCGGTCCTATGCCCCCGACGATCAGGCCCGATGCCACCAGATCGCCGACCTGGGCGCCCACACGGGCGTGCCGCTGGTGGCCACCAACGGCGTCCGCCACCACGCGCCCGAGCAACGCCCGCTGCAGGACGTCCTGACCTGCATCCGCCTGGGCTGCACGATCGAGCAGGCCGGGCGCCGGCTTGCGCCCAACGCCGAACGCCACCTCAAGCCGCCGGAGGAGATGGCCCGGCTGTTCGCGTTGTTCCCGGGCGCGGCCGAACGCACCGTGGCCATCCTCGATCGTGCGTCGGGCTTCGGGCTCGACCAGCTCCGCTACGACTACCCGGCCGAGCCGGTGCCGCCGGGCTCGACCCCCACGCGGCACCTGAGGGAACTGACCGAGGCCGGCACGCTCAAACGGTTCCCCCGCGGCGTGCCCGCCCGGGTCCGCGACGCGATCGAGCACGAACTGGCGATGATCGCCGAACTCAACTACGAGCCCTACTTCCTGACCTGCGCCGAGATCGTCACCTTCGCCCGGTCCCGCGGCATCCTCTGTCAGGGACGCGGCGGGGCGGCCAACTCGGCCGTGTGCTACTGCCTGGGCATCACCGAGGTGAACCCCGCCGAGCACCAGCTGCTGTTCGAGCGGTTCATCAGCCGCGAACGGGGCGAGCCGCCCGATATCGACATCGACTTCGAGCACGAGCGGCGCGAGGAGGTCATCCAGCACATCTACGCCAAGTACGGGCGTGACCACGCCGCACTGACCGCCGAGGTCATCAGCTACCGCGGCCGGTCGGCCATCCGCGAGGTGGGCAAGGCGTTGGGACTCTCGCAGGACCGCGTCGACCACCTCGCCAAGCACCTCGACCGCTGGGGCGAGAGCGTCGGGGCCGAACGCCTCCGCGAGGCCGGCGCCGACCCGAACGACCCGACCCTCCGCCGCCTGGTGATCCTCGCCGGGCAGATCCGCGGCTTCCCACGCCACCTCTCCCAGCACGTCGGCGGATTCGTCATCACCCGCTCGCGACTGGACGAGCTCGTCCCCGTCGAGAACGCGGCGATGGAAGACCGCACCGTCATCGAGTGGGACAAGGACGACATCGACGCCGTCGGCATGCTCAAGATCGACTGCCTGGGCCTGGGGATGCTGACGTGCGTGCGGAAGGCGTTGGAGTTGGTGCGGGGGAGGCACGAAGGCACGCAGGCACGAAGGCACGGAGGAAGAACAGGAGAAAACGATGAGCAAGATCAAGACCTTCCGGGATCTCGTGGCGTGGCAACGGGCGATGAAACTCGCCCGGATGCTGTACATCCATACGAACACGATGCCGAACGAGGAACGGTTCGGACTCACCTCACAGATGCGTCGGGCGGCCGTCTCGGTTCCGTCCAACATCGCGGAGGGCTACGCCCGCCAGAGCCGGACGGATTACGTCCGCTTCCTGCGGATGGCCCGGGCATCGCTGGCGGAGTTATCTACCCAGATCGAGTTGGCGAGCGATCTGGGGATGCTCCAACCGAGCCCGAACCTTCAGGAAGTTCTCGAAGAGACCGACCGGGTCCTTCAAGGCCTGGTCCGCAGCCTGACCTGATTCTCACCCCCTCCGTGCCTGCGTGCCTTCGTGCCTGCGTGCCTTCTCTCCACGCCCACTACACCTCCATCCTCTCCTCCCCCACCGACCCCGCCGTCTTCGACATGCTGTGCCGGGCTGACGCCGTCGGCGTCTTCCAGGTCGAGAGCCGCGCCCAGATGAGCATGTTGCCCCGGCTCAAGCCGCGGGAGTTCTACGACCTGGTCATCGAGGTCGCCATCGTCCGCCCCGGGCCGATCCAGGGGGGCATGGTCCACCCCTACCTGCGCCGTCGCAGCGGCGAGGAGGCGGTGACCTATCCCGACGCCGCCATCGCGGAGGTCCTCGGGCGGACGCTGGGCGTGCCGCTGTTCCAGGAGCAGGCGATGCGTCTAGCGATCGTCGCCGCGGGGTTCACGCCCGACGAGGCGGACCGGCTCCGCCGGGCCATGGCCGCGTGGAAGCGCAAGGGCGACGCCATCTTCCGTTTCGGCGAGCAGATCATCGCCGGGATGCTCGAACGCGGGTACCCCCGCGACTTCGCCGAGCGGTGCTTCGAGCAGATCAAGGGTTTCAGCGAGTACGGCTTCCCCGAGTCCCACGCCGCCAGTTTCGCGCTGATCGTCTATGCCTCGGCCTGGCTCAAGCGGTACCACCCCGCCGCCTTCGCCGCAGCGCTGATCAACTCGCAGCCGATGGGCTTCTACGCCCCGGCCCAGATCATCCGCGACGCGCAGGAGCACGGCGTCCGTGTCCTGCCGACCGACGCCAACGCCAGCGACTGGGACTGCACGCTCGAGGGCGATCACACCCGGCGTGCCCCCAACCGATCCGATCCGCAGGCGTGGGGCCGCGACGGCCCGGCGATCCGCCTGGGCATGCGTCTGGTCCGCGGCCTGCCCGAGGCCGACGCCCACCGCATCACCAACGCCGTCCGAACCCGCGGCCCGTTCCCCACCGTCGAATCTTTGTGGCGGGCCAGCGGCGCCTCCGTCCGGGCGATCCGGGCGCTGGCCCGGGCCGACGCGTTTGCCTCCATGGGCCTCGAACGGCGCCAGGCCCTCTGGCAGAGCCGCACCCTGCGGGATGACCGCATGCCCCTGTTCGAATCGCTCGACGGCACCGACGACACCGCGCTCGACCGCGTCCCCCCCACCCCCGCGGACCGGGCCGTGACGCAGGACTACGAGGCGGTGGGCCTCTCGCTCCGCGATCACCCGATGTCGTTCCTGCGGGACCAACTCGACGCGGAGGGAGTCGTGCCCGCGTCGGACCTGCGCGACCCGCGCCGCTGCCCGGGCGGGCGTGTCGTCCGGGTGGCGGGGGTTGTGCTCTGCCGCCAGCGTCCCGGCACGGCCTCGGGCGTGGTGTTCGTCACGCTCGAGGACGAGACGGGCATCGCCAACCTCGTCGTCTGGCCCCGTGTCTTTGAGCAGCACAGGGCGGCCACCCGCCTGAGCAGCACCCTGCTGGTGACCGGCAAGGTCGAACGCCAGGGCATCGTCGTCCATATCCACGCGTCGGCCATCGAGAGCCTCGACGAGCGAAATCCCGAACTGCACGCCCGCAGCCGGGACTTCCACTGAGCCCGGGTCCCCGGCTACCGTACACGGGCACCCGGAAGGACGACCATGACCACGAGAGCAACGCTGCTGATCTGGGTTCTCGCCGTGCTTACGGCATGGACGACGCCGGCCCCGGCCGCCCGAACGCAGGACGGACCAACGCCCGTCGAACGGCCCGCGGCCGCGGCGCTCGAACGCGTCGAGGGCCTCGATGATCCTGGCGTGGAGATCGAGGACGGCGTGGTGACCATCACCGGCGTCGCGGACGATCCGGAGGTCATCGAGAGAGCGACCGAGGCCGTCCGCGCCGTCCCGGGCGTGGGCGAGGTCCGCAACGAGATCACGCTCACCGACGACTACGGAGACCGGGTCCGCGGCGCGGCCTCCCGAGTGAGCCAGCGATACGCCCGCCTGCTCTCGATCCTTCCGTTGATCCCGGTGGCCATCGCCGTCATCCTGCTCGCGCTGGGGATCGCCTGGCTCGTGGGCCGGTGGGCGTGGCCGTTCGGCCTGCTGACCGCCAACCCGTTCCTGCGGAGCATCGCGCAGCGACTCGCCCAGACGATCGTGGTGATCCTTGGCGTGCTGCTCGCGCTCGAACTGCTCGACGCGACCGCGCTCGTGGGCGGCGTGCTCGGCGCCGCCGGCGTGGCGGGCATCGCCATCGGCTTCGCGTTCCGGGACCTGATCGAGAACTACATCGCCAGCGTGCTGCTGTCGGTGCGACAGCCCTTCCGCCCCCGCGACCACGTGGTCATCGACGGGCACGAGGGCCTGGTCACCTCCATGAACTCACGCACGACGGTGCTGACCACCTTCGACGGCAACATCGTGCGGATCCCCAACGCCCTGGTCTTCAAGTCCGCGCTGATCAACTACACCGCCGACCCACGCCGCCGGTTCAGCTTCGACGTCGGCATCGGTTACGACGTCGACCTGGCCCAGGCCGTGTCGGTCGGAACGAGTGTGGTCGCCGGCACCGAGGGCGTGATGGCCGACCCGGGCCCGTTCTCCCTGATCACCCGCCTCGGTGAATCGAGCATCACCCTTCAGGTGTTCGGGTGGGTGGACCAGTCGCGGAACGACTTCGGAAAAGTCCGCAGCGTGGCCATGCAGCGCGTCAAGGCCGAGTTCGACCGGCTTGACATCGATATGCCCGAACCGATCTACCGGGTCAAGCTCGAACGTCCCTCGGCACCGCCGGGCCGCGAGCCTGCCGCCAGGCCCGCGCCGCCACCCGAACCCGCGGTCCACGACGTCTCGCGTGACGACACCGCGGCCGATCTCGCCCAAGAGTCGGCGACACGGTCCGATCAGGAGAACCTCCTCGACGCCGACGCGCACGCCGAGTAGCCATCGAAAACGGTCGGGACCCGCCTATCGACCCGACGGGCCCCGCGAGGGTGCCCGCAGCGCGATCCCCGCGGCGCGCAGTTCGTTCGCCACCGCTTCGGCCATCGCGAGCGCGCCGGGCGTATCGGCGTGCAGGCAGATCGAGCCGGCGGCGATTCCGATCCGCGTCCCGTCTGCCGCAACCACGTGCCGCTCGGCCGCGATCGACCGGGCCTGGGCGGCCGCCGCTCGGGCCGAGCCGACCAGCGCCCCGGGCAGATCCCGCGAACGCAACCGTCCGTCGGGTTCGTAGACCCGGTCCGCGAACGCCTCGTGCACGCAGTCCCCTCCCCGGCCCGACCACCAGCCCACTGCCGGCGAACCCGCCGCGCCGAAAAGCAGCACGCCGGGATCGACCGCGCGGGCGGCGGCGAGCACCGCCTCGGCCACCGATTCGGCTTCGGACGCATCGTGATACAACGCCCCATGCGGCTTGACGTGCGAAAGACAAGTGCCGGACGCCTCGGCGATCCGTGCCAGTTCCCCGATCTGATCGATCAGCAGGGCGGTCAGATCCTCTGGGGACACGTCCAGCGGAGTTCTCCCGAACCCGGCACGATCCGGGTACGACGGGTGCGCGCCGATCGCGCAGCCGTGGGCCAACGCCCATTCGACGGCGCGGCGCATCGATTCCGCATCGCCGGCGTGGCCGCCGCAGGCGATGTTCACCGACGTCACGATCCCTGCGAGCGCGGCCTCCACCGCGAGCCCGGGCTCGTCAGCGGCTTCACCGATGTCCGCGTTCAGATCGATGGCTGGTCCCGATTCGCTGGTTGGTTTCACGGTTCCTGCTCTCCAACCGGCGCGATGAACGCGTCCAACTCGGCCCGCTGCGATCGGTACAGATCGCGGGCCGTCTGCACCGAGACCGCCTCAAACCGCACCTCGTCCCTCGGGCGCAACTGACCGAGGATACACAGGTCCGCGGCAACAACGCACGCGATGACGGGGTATCCGCCCGTGGTGGGCCGGTCCACGCCGAGCACCATGGGACTGCCATCCCCGGGAACCTGAATCGAACCGACGCTCGTGCCCTCGGAGAGCAACCCCCCGGCGACGGGCGACGGCACCGCGCCTCCTTCGAGGCGGATCCCGGCCCGGCCGCATCGGTCCGAGACGACGAACGCGCGTTCCAGCCGCTCCCATGCGGCGGGGCCAAACAGGTCCGCGTCCACCCCGGGCGCCACACGGAGAACGCGCCGGGCGAGGACAGGGGTCAGCCATCGGCCCAATCGCTCGCCGACTCCGGCGGGATCGTCCACGCCCGGCGCATGTGGGTCGTTCGCGAGCGGCAACCGGTCGCCGGACTGCAGCGCCCGGCCCTCGTGCCCGCCGATGCCCACCACGGCGAGTGTGGACCGGCTTCCCATCACCCGCGGGACGTCGAATCCGCCCCGCACGCATAGATAGCCGCGGGCCCCGTCCATCGTGCCGCCGATCTCGACCGGTTCGCCCGCCCGGACCGGCACCGGCACGCACGGTCGGATCGATCGCGAACGATCACCCACGCCGACGCGGGCCTGCGGGCATCGCGCGCCGGTCACGCAGATCGCCGCGTCGCGCTCGAACCGCAGGGTCGGACCCCGGAGCGTGAACTCGAGTGCCGCCGCCGAGTCCGCGTTGCTCAGGATCCGGTTGCCGACCCGCAGCGAGAGTGCATCTGCGGCCCCGGACTCGGGCACGGCCTGCGACGCGAACCCGAACCGCCCCAAGTCCTGAACGGTGGTTAGCATGCCCGGGTGCTGGATGACGGCGTGCGGCGTCATGAAGCGTCCCCGTTCCCGCGGCAAGAGCGCTCGAGCCGATCGAACTCGGCGCGGGAGATCGGCTCGAAGCGGACCCGGTCGCCCGCGCGGAGCATCGACGCGGGCGTCCGTGTTGGATCGAACACGCGCAGCGGGGTTGCTCCGATCAGGCGCCACCCTCCCGGCGTGGCGTGCGGATAGATCCCGGTCCGTCCGCCGGCGATGGCGACGCTGCCCGGGCGCACCCGTGATCGGGGTTGTTCGAGCCGGGAGGCGTGCAGGCGATCGGGCAGGCCGGCCATGTAGGCGAAGCCGGGCGAGAAGCCGAGAAAGCGGACGGTGTGGTCTGCAGAAAAGTGGAGCGACGCCGCCGCGGCTTCTCCGAGTTCCGCCTTGGCCGCCAGCCAACCCAGGTCCGGCCCGAGATCACCCCCGTAACAGACCGGGATGACCACGGTCGCCCGGGATGACCCGGAATCGGATCCGATCGCCGCCCGGAGCGCGGCCGTTCGGACGGCGGCTTCGATCCCGTCCGGGTCCGTGTCCGGATCCACCGAGACCTGCACGGTCGTCGAGCCGGGCGTCAGGTCGATCACGCCCGGGATCTTCGCCGATCGCAGGGCGGACTCGACGCGTGCCACCCGGGCGGCGACGTGATCGTGGTCACCCTCGCCGACGCGCACGTGCAGCGAGCGATCCCCCGACCGGATGAGTCGAATCTCTTCCATGGGTTCCGGCCGTCCCCGCGGTCCAAAACGGAATCGGCCCGGCGACACTCTGCTGAGCACCGCCGGGCCTTCGTAATGGGCAGAGCCGGACTTGAACCGGCGACACCGGCATTTTCAATGCCGTGCTCTACCAACTGAGCTACCTGCCCGAACCGGCCGGACGGGTCCGGCGTGGAGTCATCTTTATCGCCTGCCGGGCCCCGGTCAACCAGAAATCCGGTCGGGATGGAGGGTTCCTTGGTGCAACCGGGTCGGGCTGTTCGGCTACCATGCGGTCATGAGCGAGACCGCCGTGCTGCCCAAGCCCGAGAACAAGGCCTCCGCCGCCCAGCCCCTGCTGTCGGTGGAGGACCTGAAGACCTACTTCCCGATCCGCTCCGGCCTGCTCCAGCGGGTCACGGACCACTTCCGCGCCGTCGACGGGGTCTCGTTCAAGGTCGATCGCGGCGAGACGCTCGGTCTGGTCGGCGAGTCGGGCTGCGGGAAGACCACCGTCGGTCGCACCCTGCTCCGGCTGATCCCCGCCACGGGTGGCCGCGTGACGTTCAACGGCCAGGACGTGTTCAGGGCGTCGGGCCCGGTGTTGCAGAAACTCCGGCGCAACATGCAGATTGTGTTCCAGGACCCGGCGGGGTCGTTGAACCCCCGGATGCGGATCGCCTCCATCGTGGGTGAGCCGCTGGTGATCCACGGCATGGTGAAGGACAAGGCCGAACTGCGCGAGCGGGTGGAGAGCCTGCTCGTGCGGTGCGGCATGCCCAAGGCCGCGGCCGATCGGTACCCCCACGAGTTCTCCGGCGGACAGCGCCAGCGGATCGGGATCGCCCGCGCCCTCGCCCTGGAACCGAAGTTCATCGTCTGCGACGAACCCACCAGCGCCCTGGACGTGTCCATCCAGGCCCAGATCATCAACCTGCTCACCGACCTGCAGAGCGAGTTCGGATTGTCCTACCTGTTCATCTCGCACGACATGGCCGTCATCCAGCACGTCTGCCAACGGATCGCGGTGATGTACAAGGGCAAGATCGTTGAGGCGGGCAGCCGCGAAGAGATCATCGAGAACCCGCAGCACAAGTACACCCAGTCGCTGCTCTCCGCGGTGCCCGAGCCGGACCCACGCCGTTCGAAGGAGCGGGTGGTCTTTGACGGCGGGGCGATGTAAGCGAGAACGGTCGCAACGGTCGTCCCCCCACCGGCGACGCGAACCCGGTTCCGGGTGAGGTATACTCCTATCTCACGTCAGGAGCCTCGCCGCATGCGGTTTGGTGTCGTCATCCCGGTGTACAACCGTCCCAGGATGGTCCTGGAGGCCCTGGAGACGGTCGGGGCGCAGACGCGTCCGCCGGACGCGGTCGTGGTGGTCGACAACGGTTCGGACGACGGCACCTTCGACGCCGCCTCCGGCTGGTGCGATGCGAAGAACGACCCGGGACGGTGGCGGGTGCTCCGCGAGTCCCATCGCGGGGCGGCGCGGGCCCGCCAGACGGGGTACGACGCCTGCGAACCCCTGGACGCGGTGGCGTTCCTCGACTCGGACGACCTCTGGCCACGGGACTTTCTCGAACGGGCCGAGCGGGCCCTGGCGGCTCGCCCCGACCTGATCGGCGTGTCGGCGGACCGGCTCGCGATCAACGTTCGTGACGCAAAGACCCACCTCGACCGTCTCGCGGCGCTGGCGTCGGACCCGGTGCGTTGGATGGTCTGCCACGACGCGGGCTTCGGTTCGTGCTCGGTGATCCGGGCTTCGGCGTTCGATCGCATCGGGGGCTATCCGCTCGACGAGCCGACCGGGCACGACATCCTGCTCTTCACGGCGCTGTTCGCCCAAGGTCCGTGGGGGCACCTCCTCGGCGCCCCGTCGGTCTCGCGCCGCCAGCACCATTCCCGCGTCGGGGAGGCGGACCACATCGCCCACGGGTTCTCAGACTCCAACCTCCGCCACGCGCGACTCTACCATCGGGCGGCCGCATCCCTCGCGACCCGCGAGCGCGCGCCGGCAGACGTTCGGACCGCGATGGCGAGGCGGTGGATCTCGGCGGCGAAGGCGTGCCGCCGCAACAACGACCCTTTGGAAGGGCTCCGATGTCTCACACAAGTGCATCAGTATCGGACGATCTCACTGCGAGCGACCCGATTGAAATGGCAACTCCGGCGCGACATGCGGCTGTCGGGGCAGACATGCCCGACTTCAGCGTGCTGATCGAGTGGGAGAATGTCCTGCAGTCCAGCGACGACCGGGCCGCGCGGATGCTGCGTGAGCTGGGCCAACAGATCGGCGCGTCGCTGCGCACCTTCGAGGTGCTCGTGCTGTTCAACCCCGAGCAGATCGATCCAACGATGGTCGCAAGCGCCGTTCGCGATCACTTCGCTCCGGGTGCCCATTTGGACAATGCGACAGTGCGGGTGGTTTCTGTGCCGGGGCTGCACTACTACGACCTGCGCAACCGGGGGGCAGAGATGGCCGCGGGCCGCGCGATCGTGTGCCTGGACAGCGACGTGATCCCCGAGCCCGGATGGCTCGCGGCGATCACCGAGCCGCTCCTTGAGAACCCGGATATCAACGTTCTGGGGGGCGAGACACACCTGGATCACGAGGGGTCGTTCATCCGGAAGGCGTTCGCGCTCGGGTGGACTTTCCCGCCGAGGACCGACGACGACACGCTCCGTGCGGACGCGCGGCAGTTCTGGGCGAACAACGTGGCGTTCCGCCGATCGTTTTTTCTCGCAAATCCCTACCCGACGGGCGGGGACAGCGCTGAGTGCCGCACCGCCTGCTACAAGCTCCGCCGCGATCTGGTCCGCCGGGGCGAGCCGATCTATCACGCGGGGCGGGCGCGGGTGTCGCACCCGGCGCCGGACGGGGCTGGCAAGGTGGTGCTGCACGCGTTGATCGAGGGCCGCGACAACGGCCTGCTGTTCGAGCAGCGCGGATACGGACGGGTTCGCCGCAGCCTCCGCGCGATCGATTTCGCGTTCGGACGCGTGCGTCGGACGTGGCGTCAGGCGCTGCGACACCGGCGGGGCGTGGGCGTCGCCGCGTGGCAGGTCCCCGGCGTGGTCGCGGTCATGGGCGCGTACTACGGGGTGGGCATGCTCGGCACGTGGTCGCAGGCGTGGCTACCCCGCCGCGCGTGGGAGAAATGGCGGTTCTGATCCTGTGCCGCCCAGGGGACACGCGGGGGACGAGAGACCAATGACACCGCGGGCGGTCGTCGCCTCGGCCGCCCGCGTGTTCGGATGGACCCGATGGCTCAGCGGCGCCGCAGGCGGCGTACCCCGTCCGCGCAAGTGGATTCCGCATGCGGCGGCCAAGCCAGGCACCCGCATCGCCTCGGCACCGCACCCCGGACCGGTGGCCCGAGGGCGGAGCAAGCGTCTACGGGCATCCGGCGCTGAAGGCCTGCACAAACGCCGCGACGTCGAAGAAGTTGAAGACCCCGAACGGCGCGGAGAGGTCCGCGTCCGGGTCGGACGCCCCGTACGCGTTGAGAAAGGCCGAGACGTCGAAGAAGGTCAGGCTCCCGTCGGCGTCGAAGTCCGCCTGACAGACGAACTTCGCGGTCAGCGTGGCGTTGCCCGTCGGGTTCCACTCGACGATGCCCCCGTCCGGGCCGGCCGCCAGCTCGCTGAATCCCGCGAACCGGAAGCCCGGGGCCGGTTCGCCCCGCAGGGACACGGGGACGCCGAGGAAGTACACGCCGGACCACTGGCCGGTATCCGCCGGCAGGTCGATCGTGCTGACCCGCAGCGACCCGCGCTCCGGGTGGGGGTTGACCAGGTTCAGCGTGGCCGTGCCGGGCACGCCGAACGCCTGCGCGAGGTGCGAGCGGTGGTGGCTGGGACGGCCGATGAAGTAGGACCGCAGCCGCACCACCAGGTCAACGTTCCAGTCGAGCAGGCTGTTGGGGACCCGCCAGCGGCGGATGTGCTCGGCGATCTCGGGTTCGTAGGCCACCCGGAACTCCTCAAGACGGGCTGTGGCGCGGGGCACGGAGAACTCGTGGTTGATCAGGTCCGCCGAGCGGTTGAGGAACTCGATCCGAAATGCCGGATTGGCCGCTAGACGCTGGAACAGGCGCGCGTGCCGGGCGTTGCTCTGGTTGAGCAGCCGGTTGACCGCGTCGACGGCCCAGCCGTGGTTGTCGGTGGCGAAGGTGGACAGGTCGGTGTCGAAGATCAGCCAGCGCCAGCGGCCTTCGGGGGTGCGGGGTCGCCAGTAGTCGATGTTGTTCTCCGGCCAGTCGGAGTTGCCGATGTACAGTTGGATCGCGGTGTAGGCGATGAAGTTCGCGATGTCGATCCTGGACTCCGCTTCGCGGTAGTGCGCCGGATCGGCCATGTCGTTGTCGACCACATAGCTGAATGTTTCGAGGAAGTGGGCGTCATCGCCCTCCTCGATTTCTGGGAGGTTGCCTGTGAGGTAGTCGATGTTGTCGGGGTCGATTTCGGGATGGTTGAATCCGATGAAGTGCTTGTCGTAGCGCTGGCGGATGTTGTGGATGCCCCAGTACTCGCCGTTGACGAGGACGATCGCGGGACGGGAGTGCTGGACGTCGACGCCGGAGTGCTTGACGAGATCCTGGACGAAGGCGTCCCGGAAGAGGGTCCGCCCGGCGTCGTTGCCGCCGTTGCGGATGATCAGGCGCTTGAACTGCGAGACCGCCGCGCCGGGAAACAGCGGGTATTCGAGCGAGGAGAGCCCGTACTCGCTTCGAAAGTAGACCCGCAACGACTTGCGTCGGTTCGAACGGGTGGAACCGCCGTGGATCCGAACGCCCACGTCCGAAACGAAGCCGGGCGTGCCGTCCGGCTCGAAGAACTCGATCCGTGCGGGGCGCTCCCACTTGTCGCCGCGCTGCGTGTAGTTCGCCTCGCGGTTCCAGGGGGCGATGTCGGGGTCGTACAACTTGTCGTAGATCGCGCCGGGCACGTAGATTCCGGTGAAGTAGCCGAAGAAGTTCGGCTCGTCGGTCACGATCGAGACAAGGGGCAGGGTGAATCGCGACGGGCCCTGGGGATGCACCGCGAACGTGCGCGTCTCGACCGGCCCAGACACGCCGTCGTCGTTGATGGCCGCCGCCCGGAACGCGGTGGCTTTAAAGACATTGCCGGAGGGCACGTTCCAAGACTCGTCCGGCGCGGTCTGGATCAGCGAGAAATAGTTGGGTTCGGCGGTTCTATCGTCGACCGCCACTGGGCCCTCATACCGGCGCGACTCAAGCGTGGGCAGCGAGCCGTCGGTCGTGTAATAGATCGGTGCCGAATCCGACGAGAGCTCGATCTGAATGGATCCGGTATAGAAACCAGAAGCGTGGGACACCGTGACCGGCCCGGGCACGACGCCGTCCCCCGGCTCGCGGAATGAGCCGGGGCTGCCGACGTCGCCCGACGCGTTCACGCGGGACTTCTGGGCGTCCCCGGTCTCGGCGGCGACCCACAGGGAGACGTCGTTGGACCCGAGCGCCGAGGCGACGGCCGGATTGCCGCTGACGCGTTGGGTCCGCACCGATCCGGGGAAGTCCTCGTCGCCGTAGGTGAGCCGGTCGATCAGGGTGCCGGAGGCGTCGTAGATGTTCAACTCATCGTTGCGGCCGAGATTGCTGCCGGTGACCATGCCGAGTTCGCCCAGGATGCGGACCGCCGGACCGAGACTCCATTGCGTCCGGAACGCCCCCTCGGGGTCCTCGGTCACCACGACCGACTCGCCCGGGGCGACGACTCCCAGGGTGCTGAGGTCGAAGGCGCCCGGTTCCCGGCCGCTGTCGTCGAAGCTCCAGCCGGTCAGGTCGACCGCTTGCTCGCCGACGTTGGTCAGTTCGAAGAACTCGCCGCCGTCGGGCGTGCTGCCGGAGTACATCCACTCCGTGATCACGAGCGAGGGCGCGGGGCCGGCCGCCGCGGCTCCGGCGCCGATGAACATCGTCGCGAGAAATGTGACCGGGTGCGCTTTCATGGGGTCTCCTGGCGTCGGGCGCGTCGCCGCGGGGAGGTCTGCTCCCGGGCGACCGGGGAGGTTTCCCGATGCTAGTCGAATCCCCCAGGAGCGCCAAGGGGATTCGCCGGATTAGACAGGTATTCAGCCGAGGACGCACAAAAAATGGGATCCCGGAGGGTCCCAGAAAAACCGATCATGATCGCGGCGCGGTGTCAGAGGTTGCCGCGGCGCTCCTGCTCGAGCTCGAGCGCCTCGAACAGGGCCTTGAAGTTGCCCTTGCCGAAGCTCTGGCTGCCCCGCCGGCTGATGATCTCGAAGAACAGGGTCGGGCGGTCCTGCAGCGGCTTGGTGAACAGCTGGAGCAGGTAGCCCTCGTCGTCGGCGTCGACGAGGATGCCGAGGTCCTTGATGCGGTCGTGGTCCTCGCGGACGGCCTGGTGGCCGTTCTCGGTCAGCATCTTGTTGACGCGGTCCCAGACGATGTCGTAGTAGGAATCCGGCAGACTCAGGAAGTCGACGCCGCGCCGGCGGAGTTCGGCGACCGAATGCAGTTCGTCGTCGGTCCGCAGGGCGAGGTGCTGCACGCCGGGGGTCATGTTGTGCCATTCCAGGTACTCCTGGATCTGGCTCTTCTTCTTGCCCTCGGCGGGCTCGTTGATGGGCATCTTGATCAGGTGATTGCCGCTGGCCATCACCTTGGACATCAGGGCCGAATACTCCGTGGAGATGTCCGCGTCGTCGAAGTGCTTGAACATCTTGAAGCCCATGACGTCTTCGTACCACTGCACCCAGTAGTTCATCTTGCCCTCCTCGACGTTGCCGACGAGGTGGTCCACGAACATGAGGCCGCAGGGGTGCTTCTTGTTGTACTCGTTGACGGGCGAGTCCATCTTGCGGAACACCGGCATGAACTCGCTGCCGCCCCGCTTAACCTTCTCGAGGTCGTAGTGGCCGGTGCGGCTGACGAAGGTGTGCAGGACGCGCCCGTAGGACTTGATCGAGGCGACCGTCACGGTGCCGTTCTCGTCCTTGATCTCGCGGGGCTCCTGGGCGGAGATGCCGCCGTTGCGGATCGCCTGCTCGTAGGCCGCGGTCGCGTCGGTGACGGTGAAGGCCACGTCCTTGACACCGTCGCCGTAGAGCTTGACCTCCTCGGCGGCGGGGTGCTTGTCGTGGAGCGCGCTGGTCAGAAGCAGGCGGATGTTGCCCTGGGTGAGCAGGTAATCGGCCTCGTCGCGGCTTCCGGTGGTCAGGTCGGCGACCTGCGAGATATTGAATCCGAAGGTGTGGGCGTAGAAATAAGCGGCCTGTTTCGCGTTGCCCACATAAAAGCGGACATGGTCCACATCAACGAGCGCAAGCGGATCCGCCGCCAGCGAACGGCTGGTTTGGGTCGACGCGGTGGTCATTTGCGATGTCTCCAAGATCTTGGGCGGTTTGGTGCCGGTCTTGTTCCGGCGGGAGCCCAGGTCCCTCGGGGTATTTTACGCCCCCGGGACGCGTCCGGCCAGAAACCGTCCGCGGGCCGGGCTGAATGCCCGCCACGGCCGCCCGAAACCCTATCATCGGGCATGAGCGACGCCGCACGGGTCCTGGAAGAGTTCGAGGAGGCGGCCCGGGTCACGGGTCGGCTGGCCTCGGACACGGAGGCGGCCGCCCGGGTCAGCCGGGTGGCTGGCGGGATCGCCGAGCGGGCCCGGCGTGGCGGCAAGGTGCTCGCGGTGGGCAACGGCGGCTCGTGCGCCGATGCCGTGCACTTCTGCGAGGAACTGACCGGGCGGTATCGCATGGACCGACCCCCCATCGGGGCCGCGGCGTGCTCGGACGCCGGGCACATCACCTGCACGGGAAACGACTACGGCTTCGACCAGATCTTCGCCCGGTGGGTCGAGGGGCTGGGGCGCCCGGAGGACACGCTCGTGGCGCTCTCGACGAGCGGGAACAGCGCCAACGTTGTCCACGCGGTCCGGGCGGCCCGGGATCACGGCATGACGGTGGTGCTGCTGCTCGGCAAGGACGGGGGGGCTCTGGCCGAGCTGGGCGATGAGACCTGGATCGTGCCGGGCGACACCGCCGACCGGATCCAGGAGCTGCACATGCTGATCCTGCACAGCCTTGTCGGAGCGATCGAACGGGCCATGGGCCACACCGCCTAACGACCCGGGCTGCTCCGGGGGAAAGCCGGTTCGCGGTGCGGGACATACACTCTGCCCATGACCGGCCGGATCGTGATCGCATTGCTTCTGGGGATCATTCTGGGGGTGCCGTTCGCGCTGACGGCCGGGCGGCACCGCGACGCCGCGCCCTCGGACGCGGCCCGTCTTATCGTGGTCTCGCCCCACGTCCCGCAGATCCGCGCCGAGTTCGGCAGGGCCTTCGAGGCGTGGCACCTCCGCGAGTTCGGCACCCCGGTCGTGGTCGACTGGCGGACCCCGGGCGGCACCTCGGAGATCCGCAACCAGCTCAACGCGATGTTCAGCAGTGTCGTCAAAGACCTGGTCCGGCGCGGCCTGCTCGACCCGGACGCCCCGGACACCGTCCGGCTCCCGGAAGGGTCGATCGACTACGACCTGTTCTTCGGGGGCGGCTCGTTCGATCACGGCCAGACCGCGGGCGCGATTTCCATCGCCGCCGTCACCCCCGCCGGCGAGGGCGTGACCGTCCGGGTACGCCAGTCCATCCCGGCCGGCTTCACGCAGGCGGAGCTGGACGAACTGTTCGGTGACAACCGGATCGGGCCGCAGTTGTTGTACGACCCCGACCAGCGCTGGATCGGCACCGCGCTTTCCAGTTTCGGGATCGTGTACAACCGCGAGGTCCTCGAGCGGCTCGGGCTGCCCGAGCCGGAGTCGTTCAAGGACCTGACCGATCCACGCCTGATCGGATGGGTCGCGCTGGCGGATCCCCGCCAGTCGGGCTCCATCACCACGACCTTCGATTCGATCCTGGGCAACCAGGGTTGGGAGGAGGGCTGGCGGACCCTGCGGGGGATGTCCGGCACGACGCGGTACTTTACAAACTCATCGACCAAGCCTCCGATCGACATTTCCCAAGGAGAGGCCGCGGCCGGGCTGGCGATCGACTTCTACGGCCGTGGGCAGGCGCAGGTCATCGCCGAGACGGGCGGGGGCGATCGGGTCGGTTACACGGACCCGGCGGGCTCGGTGTACGTGGACGCTGATCCGATCAGCCTGATCAACGGCGGCCCGAACCCGGAGCTGGCAAGGCACTTCATCCGTTTCACGCTGTCCGAAGAAGCCCAGGCGCTCTGGCAGTTCCGCGCCGGCGACGCGTCCAACCCGCCCGGGCCGGACGGTCGACCGATGGGCCCGGCGCAGTACGAGCTGCGTCGGATGCCGGTCCGCCGGGTGATGTACGAGAAGTACTTCGACGCCTTCATCGACCCGGTCAACCCCTTCGAGATCGTCTCCGACGTGGAGAACCCCGGCTGGCGCACGGGCGTGCAGGTGATGATGGGCTGCTTCGGGGTTGATCTGGCGGACGAATGCCGGTCGGCGTACCGGGCGATGGACACGGCCCGGCGTTCGGGCGCGTTCACGGCCGAAGAGCTGGCCCGGCTCGAGGATCGCTTCTACGCGTTCCCCCTGACAAGGATCGAGGCGCTGGCCGAACTGTCGGGGTACGAGGCGGTCCGGGCGCTGGTGGAGGCGCAGGGGTGGCGGTGGATCTCGGACGTTGAGGCGAGCGGCGTGCTGCCGCAGCCGATCGACGATGCCGCCTTGCACGCGATCGGCGATCCCCAGAAGTTGGCTCTGGCGATGATGATCCGTGAGCCGCATCTGCTGCCGTTCACCGAAGCGACCTACGGAACCGTCCGGAACGAATGGCGGCAGCCCGGTCGCGAGGCCCGGCTCAAGATCGAGTACACCCGATTTTTTCGCGACAACTACCGGGCCATCGTGGCCGAGGTCAAAGGACGATGACCGTCCACGGCACGGACGCCTGAGGAACAGCATGCGCTCACATTCCACCGCACCCGTCTGGCTCACCAAGGACCCGCACCGCCCGCCGCACGCGAAGATCGTGGCGACGCTCGGCCCCGCGTCCGACAGCCCGGAGATGCTCACCAAGCTGGTCGCGGCTGGGGTCAGCGTGTTCCGCCTCAACTTCTCCCACGGCAACTTCGAGGCGATGGACCAGCGTCTGGCCCGCGTGCGGTCGGTGCTCGACGAGACCGAGCGTGCGGTGGCCGTGCTCGGGGACCTGCAGGGCCCCAAGATGCGGGTCGGCAAGGTGCCCGACGTCGATCCCGAGGGGGGCATCGTCGTCCAGGCGGGCGACGACGTCATGTTCCGCAGCGGCCAGGGCGAGGCGGTCGTTGAGGGCGGTGTGCCGGTCTTCGGCGCCACCTTCGATCGCCTGTTCTACGACGTCGATCCCGGCGAGCGGGTGCTGATCAACGACGGCGCGATCCGCATGCTCGCCGTCGATCGGGCCGACGGGGCGTGGCTGCGCTGCCGCGTGACCATCGGCGGAAGGATCACCTCGGCCAAGGGCGTGAATCTTCCAGAGTCCGACCTGGACATGCCCGCCATCACCGAGAAAGACTGGGCCTGCGTGGACTGGGCGGTCCGCAACAAGCTCGACTATCTCGCCCTCTCCTTCGTGCGGTCGGCGGCCGAGGTGCTCGAGCTGCGGGCGCGTCTCGAGACGCTGTGCGCGGAGGCCGACGTCGCGGACAAGCCGGGCGTGCCGCCGCGGATCCCGGTCATCTCCAAGATCGAGAAACCCCAGGCGCTCGTGAATCTCGAGGAGATCATCGACGCCTCGGACGCGATCATGGTGGCCCGGGGTGACCTCGGCGTGGAGATGGACGTCTCGCACGTGCCGGTCGCGCAGAAGTACATCCTGGCGGCCTGCGCCGAGAAGGCCAAGCCCTGCATCGTGGCCACGCAGATGCTCGAGACGATGATCGACAACGCCTCGCCAACCCGGGCCGAGGCCAGCGACGTCGCCAACGCGGTCTTCGACGGCGCCGACGCGGTGATGCTCTCGGGCGAGACCGCGATGGGCCGGCACCCCGGCCTCGTGGTCGAGACGATGCGCCGGATCATCTCCGTGACGGAAGCCCGCGTCGACGAGATCTCCCTGCGGGCTTCGGTGCCGAACCGGCTGGAGGAGTACCCCTACCGCTCCGCCGCGCTGGCGCACGGCGCTTGGCACATCGCCGACGAGCTCGGCGCCAAGTGTGTGGTGGTCTGGTCCCAGATCGGCGGCATGGCGCGATACCTCAGCCAGCACAACTTCCGGGTACCGATCTACGCGTACACCTCGTCGCGGGTGGCAGCCCGCCGGATGGCTCTCTACGGCGGAGTGACCCCGATCTGCATCGAGCCGCCCGGCCTGGGCCGGCTGCGGGACTGGACCGACGAGGTCGAGGAGCGGCTGCTCCGCGACGGGCTCGGCCAGGAGGGTGACACGGTGGTCATGATCGCCGGCAAGCCGCTCGGCGAGGTGCAGGCCCAGAGCACGCTGGCGATCCTGCGCGTCGGGGACCCGTCGTCCGGGTTCCGCAGCGCCGAGAACCCCGACTGATATCCGCCCGGTCGGCGGGAATCACCCCGATGCACGCTCGATCCGGCAGCCGTTCCGCGCTGCGCTGTCAGCCGCCCCCGACCAGGGTGACCACCTCGACCCGCTCACCTTCCCGCAGCACCCGCTCGGCCCGAGCCCGTTTGGGGACCAGCTCACGGTTGACCTCGGCCGCGCAGATTGCATCCGAGAGACCGAGGCGGGCGATGAGTTCTGCAACCGTGGTCGATTCGGGCAGTTCCATAGGTTGTCCGTTGACCGTGCACCGCATGCCCGATGATACGCGAGGGTCGGCTTCATGAACGAAAAACCCACCCCACCGCTCCCAAACGCCGATTCGAAAACCCGGGCTGAGCGGTCCGCGGAACCCTTGCCCTTGGGCGTGCTGTTCGGTCTGTTCGGCCTGTCCGCCGCCGTCCTGCTCTCGGCGATCGTCTGGGCGGGGGTGCGGTTGTGGCCGGAGAAGGCCTACGACACCTCGACCCCCGAGGCCGTGGTCGCCACCGCGGGCCAGATGCTCGCCGATCGGCGAGCCGACCGGCTCGTCGAACTGATCGAGCCGGTCCCCCCCACCGAGACCGATGCGGCCCGCGCCCAGCGGATGGACGACCTGCTCATCCGCGTGGGCCGGGTGCTGGCGGCCGCCCAGGACCTGCACGGCTCGATCAAACGGGAGATGCCAGAGGAACTCGAACGCCTCGCGACGGAGATCGAGGCCGCGGAGCGCCGGGGCGAAGCGACGTCGCTGCTCGCGGCGGTCATGCCGGACCGCCGGGGCGGTCGTCCGCGACCGGGCGAAGCCGCCCCGGACCGCGACGCTGCGAGAGAGCGAGCGTTCGCCCAGATCCTCGCCGATCCGTTCGGACGCCTGAACAAGGCCGTCACCGAGAACATCGACCGGGTCGGCATCGCGGAGATCGGTGCCGACACGGTGGCCGTGACCTGGGACGGGCGTGCGGTCTTCCCCCCCTTCGGCCTGACGATGCGGCAGGGGCCGGACGGCTGGCGGGTGGTCCCGCCGACGAGCCTGCCGATGGCCCGGCGGTTCATGCCGGACAGCGAGGCCGAGTTTAAGATCTGGGGGAGCCTGCTGGCGACGGCCGAGGCGCTGCTGGACGACCTGCGGGTCGGGGTCGAGTCCGGACGCATCGAGACGATGCAGCAGCTCAGCCGCAAGGCCATCGAAGATGCCGTGATCCCGATGGGTATGGTGATGGTCGCCCTTCAGCGAGCGGACGATTAGGTACTGCTCCCGCGTCTGAAGCGCTCCACGACGGGGTCGTGCAGCCCGAGCTGTTCCACGTCGGTTGGCCAAACCGCCCGCGATCAGCGCTTGCCCACCCGTTCCATCTCGGCCAGCGATTTGGGCACCGCCGCGGAGAGGTTTTTGTTGCCGTCCTTGGTGACCAGGATGTCGTCCTCGATCCGCACGCCGATGCCCTTGTGGGGCAGATACGCCCCCGGCTCGATCGTGACCACCATGCCCGGCTTAAGTTCCTCCTCGGCCAGGCCCGGGTCGTGGGTTTCCAGGCCGAGGTGGTGGCCGATGCCGTGGGGCATGTAGTCGCCGAATCCGGCCTTCTCGAGCACGGTCCGCGCGGCCCTGTCGGCGTCGGCCAGCGTGGCGCCGGGCTTGACGGCCTTGATCGATGCTTCCTGGGCCTTGAGCACCGCGTTGAACACCGCCCGCTGGTCCTCGCTGAACTTGCCGCTCACCGGGAACGACCGCGTGATGTCGGCCGCGTAGCCGTTGATCGACGCGCCGCAGTCGAGCACCATCAGGTCCCCGTCTTTGGTCGGCTGGTCGTTCTGCTTGTAGTGAAGCACCACCGCGTTGGCCCCGGAGCCGACGATCGGGTCGAAGGCGACCCGCTTCGAGCCGGCCTCCTCGAAGCCGCGGATCAGTTCCTGGTGCAGCGTGCGTTCCGAGACGCCGGGCTTGACGCTCTTCCAGAGCCGTTCGATGCCGGACCTGGTCGCCACGATTGCCGCCTCGATCTGCTTGATCTCGGCGGGGCTTTTGACCATCCGCATGCGGACCAGCAGGTCGCTGCGGTCCTCGATCCCGCAGCCGGGCATGCGTGAGGCCACCTTCTGGAACAGCTCGTAGTCGGGCGAGACCGGGGCGGTGTAGGGCGCGAGCGGGTGCAGGCAGGCGAGTTTCTTGGTGCGTCGGGCCGACTCGGTCATGAGGCGTGGTAGCATGTTGGTCCGCATCACCGCCTTGAACCCCGTCTTCTCCCGCAGCGCCCCGCCGAGCGGGTCGCGGAAGCCGTCCCAGATGTCGTGCTCCGGGTTGGTTGGGCGGAGGAGCAGCACGATCCGCTTGTCCGGGTCGGGCGAGCTCGGATCGAAGAAGACCATCGCGCCGACCTCGTCGGTGATGCCGGTCAGGTAGAGGAAGTGGAAGTTGGGGTCCCAGTCACCGCGCAGGGGCGGGCCGTGCTCGCCGGCCATGACGATGGCGGTCGATCCCTTCAGCGACTTGAGCACCGCCTCGCGGCGCTTGGCGTACTCCGACACCGCGATTCCCTCAAGCATCCGCATGGGCATCCCTTTCCATTCCGAGCCCGCCGCGGATCGCCCGCGACGCCTTCTCCGACCGCGCCTCGCTCTTGCCGAAGCCCGGGCACGCGCCCGCTTCGACGGCCGCCGCCTGCGCGTCGGCATAGTTGCTGATCAGCATCGCGGGCACCCCCCGCGACGCGGCCTCGCGGATCACCCGCAGGCCCTGATCGTCCTGATACCAGCCGTCGAGCACGCGGTTGACCAGCAGCAGATCGGCCGGGCCGCCCCAGAGGCTCTGTTCCTCGGTGTTCTTGACAATCTGTGCCCCGGGCACCGCAGTGCGAACGGCGTTGACGAGAAGGAACGAATCCGGCCCGCAGTGCCCCACCAGAACCACCGTCTTGGAATCAGCCACCCGTCTTCTCCGTCTTTGCCGACGCGACGCGAACTTCGTGCGCCGTCACTTGCAGCACGATAGACCCGACCCGGAAGGATCGCGGCTCTGTCCGTCCGTCCCCGATCGCCCGGGCCGCTGGCCCGAGCACCTTCCAACCGGCCCGGTCCATCCCCGAGCCGCCGTGATCGCGGAGCACGATCCGCAGGGTTTCACAACGCACCGCCAGCGGCGTGGCGGCCAGTTCTTTCCGTCCCAGCAGCAAGGCCCGCCCGCCGACTTCCCGGGTCGCGGCGTTGAGCGCCAGCCGGGCCTCCCGCTCGATCGCGTCCGCGGCCATGGTGCAGACCTCCGCGGTGACCGCCGCCCGCTCCGCCGCGTCGGGCCGGATCGCCTTGATCTCCGGGATGACCCGGGCGCGGATGGCGTTGCGCAGGAACGATTCGTCCCGGTTTGAAGCGTCCTCTTTCCACGCCCAGCCGGCATCGCGGCAGATTCGAACGGCGTCGGACCGATTCATGCCGAGCATCGGGCGGACCACGGACACGTCCCCGAGTGACCGGACCGCCCTGATCCCGCCCAGACCCCGGGGCCCCGAGCCGCGGATCAGACGCATCAGCACCGTTTCCAACTGGTCGTCCGCGTGGTGGGCGGTGGCCACAAACCGGCAGCCGTGCGTCCGGGCCAGATCGGCCAGCGCGTCGTAGCGGCCGCGCCGGGCGGTGGCCTCCAGGTTTCCCCCGGCGGCCCGCACCGGCACCTCGGCGGTCGCAAAGTCCAGCCCGAGCGTCTGCGCGAGGGCTCGGGCCGCGTCGTGATCGGCCACGGCGTCAGCCCTTTGACGCAGATCGTGGATCACGTGGGCGATCACCGGGGCCGGCCTCACGCCGGCAAGGGCGATGGCCAACCCGCTCGAATCGACGCCCGCCGAGCACGCGATCAGGGTGGGCCGGTCCGCGTCCCGGACGCCGTGCCCGCCGGTGAGGCGTCGCCACTCGGCCACAACCGCCCGGGCGATCGGGTGGTCTCGGGACGCACGCCCGCGACGGGTGCGGTTGGACGCGGCGTCCGATCCCGGTTCCGGGGATCGGCGCCGGTTCTGTCCGCCGCCATCGGCGGATTCGGCCTGTTCGGATGCATCGGACACGCCCGGATGATACTGTGTACGCCGACCGGGCCATCGCATCAGCGGCCCGGGCACGTTCTGACAGTGGGCCGGCCCCAAGGCCGGACGAGCCCACGATCGCCCCGGAGCAAGGATCGCCCCGATGATGTCCACGCCATTCGGTCCCCGCCCGCCGGCCTCACCCCCAGCCGAGCCGGAGCCCCAGGCCTCAGCGCCGACGCCCGTCCAGATCGAATCCGCCCCCGTGGCGGATCAGCAGCCACCGGCCCAGGGTGATCCCGAGATGGTGCTCGACCCGCAGCCGATGTGGAACGGGACCGACCCGGGGATGGAAGCCCAGGCCGATTCGCCGTGGTGGAGCCCGACCGTGTTCCGCGAAAGCGAGAGCCTGCTCGGTCCCATGCTGCTCGCGTTCGGGGTGATCCTGATGGTCACGCTGATGATGCGGCACCTGCGGCGCAAGAGCATGAGCCGGCCGGTGCCCCAGCCGATCGAGAACCGCATCGCGTCGATCCACGAGCGGGCCGTCAGCTCGATCGGGCCCGTCGAACGGACCATGTCCGACGCGGAAGAACTCGCAAGACGCCTGAGCGCGACGATGGAGAACAAGGCCGCCCGTCTGGAGCTCTTGATCGAGGAATCCGAACGCAAGCTCGAGGAACTGAACCGGGCGATCGCCCAGATCAGCCGGGCCACGCCCGCGTCGCCCGAGCGGGCCGCCCGCCCGCTGCGGGCGATCGATCCGAGCGTGCTCGACCGGGCACGGGTCGAGCAGGACCGGGCCGAGCGCAACGGGCATCAGCAGGGGCAACCGGCTTCGGCCGCACCCACCCGAACGGCCGAGACCACCGCCGCGCCGGCGGACCCGGTCCACCGGCGGGTCTGGGCCCTGGCGGACGACGGCATGCCCACGCTTGAGATCGCTCGCTCGCTCAACCAGCCGGTCGGGCAGGTTGAGCTGATCCTCAATCTCCGCAAGTCCGGTTGACCCGGTCTTTTCGTCTCGCCACGCACGCACGGGGGCTCACGCATGGAACCGCAAGACGCACGCGACCCGGCCGGGCCGGGGCCGGCTTTTCACCCGCTCTTCGAGACCGTCCCGCTCACGATCTCCAACGTGCTGTCACTCTCCCACCGTCTTTATACGGCCCGCTGGGGATTGATCGTGGGCGCGTTCTCGCTGGCCGTGGTGATCCAGTGGATCATCGGCGCCGTGACCGGACTGATCGATATCGCAATCTTCGGGCAGGGCCTGATCGTGTCACCGCTCAACCTGCTCGCGCAGATCCTGATCAGCACTCCGCTGCTGGTCGGCGCGCTGTACGTCGCGGTGCGGGTGTACCGCAACGAACCCGCCACGTTGGGCGATTTGTGGATCGGATTCTCTCGGTGGCTCCCCGTGGTCGCCGTCGGCCTGCTGGTCCAGCTCGCGGTCTACGGCGCGATGCTGCCGATCGGGGTCGCCGCCGGAATCCTCGCCGGCGCCGGCGGAGGCCCCGCGACGGTGGCGGTGGCGGTGATCCTCGCGATCGGGTTGCTGATCCTGGCGATCTGGCTCTCGATCCGACTCTACTTCGCGACGATGCTCTGCGCCGACCCGGCCGGCCCGAACCTGGGCGTCGTGGATTCGATCACGACGAGCTGGCGGATCACGTCCGGGCACGCGTGGACATTGTTTGTCGTCGCGGTGGCGATGGGCATCGTCGCGATGCTCAGCCTCGTGCTGCTCATCGTGCCGTTCTTTCTCTACGGCGGGCCGGTCCTCGTCTGCGGCGGCGCGGCCGCTTACGCGCTGGCGTGCCACAAGGCCGGCATCATCCCACTGGCGCCGTATGATGACTGCCCGCACTGCGGCTACTCGATGCGGGATGCCCCCACCGACATCTGTCCGGAGTGCGGCAACGTGGTGCACCGCGCCGGGTGAGTGATGTCAATCGACCCACTCGCGGTCGACGCGCATGCCCTGGGCGACCGTCGCCGCGTCGGAACCTTCGATCATCGTCGCCACGGGATAAGCGCAGTAATCGAGGCTGAAGGCGCCGGCCGGTCGGTTGTTGCCCGAGAAACCCGTGCCTCCGAAGGGCAGCTTGGAGCTGGCCCCGGCGGTGCCGCAGTTGATGTTCAGGCAGCCGGCGCGGACCTCGGTCAGGAACCGCTCCTGGGCGGCGGCGTCGGCGGTGAAGATCGAGGCCGAGAGCCCGTAGCGGGTCGCGTTGGCCTGCTCGATCGCCTCGTCGAGCGAGCCGACGACGGTAATCCGCAGCATCGGCCCGAACACCTCCTCGTCGCAGCCGCAGTCGTCCACATCGAGGGCGAAGCGCTCGACGGTCACGATCGACGGCGTGAGGTACCAGCCCGGCAGGCCGGGCACCGCGGTCGACTCCAGGATCACGCGGCCGCCGGATTCGGCGAAGCGTCGCTCGGCCGCGAACACGGCGTCGCGGGCCTGCTCGGAGATGATCGGGCCCATGAACACCGGATCGCCCGACCGGGGATCGCCGATGACCAGGCTCGAGGCGGCCTTGACCAGCGCCGGGATGACTCTGTCTGCGACGGCCTCGTGCACGATCAGTCGGCGGGTGCTGGTGCACCGCTGGCCGGTGGTGTTGAAGGCGCACCGCGTGACCTCGACGACCGCCTGGTGCAGGTCCGCGTCGGGCAGGATGATGGCCGGGTTGTTGCCGCCCAGTTCGAGCGCGACGATCCGGCCGGGACGGTCGAGGTTCGCCTCGAGGATGCGTCGCCCCACGGGCCAGGACCCCGTGAAGAGCACACCGTCGATGCCGTCGTGCGACACGAGCCGTTTGGCGACGTCGGCCGCGCCCTGAACCAGGTTCATCACGCCCTTGGGCGCGCCCTCGGCCGCGAGCGCCTCGTCGAACATCTCCGCCAGCATCTGGCCGACCGCCGGGGCTTTGTCGGACGGCTTGAACACGACGGTGTTGCCGGCCAGCAAGGCGGGCACGATGTGGCCGTTGGGGAGGTGGGCCGGGAAGTTGAAGGGGCCGACCACCGCCATCACCCCGTGGGGGCGGAAGTGGCACCGGGCGGTCTTGGCCGCGCCCATCGGGAACTCGAACGCCTCGACGCGGTGGCGGCCGCTGCGCGGGCCCTCCTCCAGCGTGATGTCGACCTTTCCCGCGATCAGGCCCGCTTCCGCGGCCGACTCCCACATCGCCTTGCCGGTCTCCTCGCAGATCAGGTCCGCGAGATCGTCCTTGCGCTGCTTGGCGATCTCCTGGAAGCGGCGCAGCACGGCGATGCGCTTCTCGACGGGTGACCGCGACCAGGCCGGCAGGGCGGCGCGGGCGGCGGCCACCGCCGCGTCGGCATCGGCCAGCGAGGGCGAGCCCGACCAGACGACCCGGTCGGGGTGGGCGGGATTGTGCGAGACCAGGTCCCGCCCCGGAATCCCCTTCCACGATCCTTCGATGAGATTGCTCGCCCCGTGCCGCAGCGGTGTCGCTGTTGTCATCGCTTCGCCTCAGACTTTTTCTTCGTGTTCTTCGTGCCGGCTTTGGCGGGCTTCTTCTGCGCGGGTTTGGCGTCGCGGACCACCCCGGCGGCCCGGCTGGATTTCTTTCGTCTCACCGTCGACTCGGGCGGGGGGCTGCCGTCCATGGGTGTGAATCCCGCGGGCACGCCGGCCTGTCCGCCGAGCGCCTCAAAGGCCTCGCGCGGCACGCGGACGCGGCCTTCGGCGTCGACGTGGTACACCGACTGCACCGCGTAGAACTCGCCGTCCTTGTCCAGAACCGAAACAATGGCCGCCCCGGACGCATCGGCCGACGGGACCGGGTCACCCAGCTCGAGCCGTCTGGTGTCGCGGACGAGCGGGATCTCGTCGGTCTTGGCGAACAGGTACGGCCCGCCGTCGAAGGGGTCGACGAAGTTGTCGTACCGGAAACCGAGTTTCTCGAGCATGCGCCGGGCGGGGGCGGTCTCCTTCCCGACCTGGCCGAACTGCATGCGGACCTCGGGGGGCAGGATCGAGAGTTGGATCTCGCCGGCGGGGAGCAGCGAGGTCATGAACTCGCGCGAGTACTGACAGAACCGGTCGGCCTCGGTGTAGCTGAGCGGGATGAACCGGCGACCGAGCGCGTTCCAGATCAGGTTCTCCCCGTCGCTGGTGATCGGGGCCATCATCTCACCCAGGACCGTCGGGCGGAAAATCTTGCGGTGCAGGCCCATGAAATGGAACCGGATGCTGCTGATGAACCGGCCGAGCTTCGCCGGATGGCCTCGGAACGACGGCTGGAGGATCAGGCCGCCGATCTCCGTCGGCCCGCTCTCGTCGAAGTGGATTTTGGCCACGGTGGAGCGGGTGCCGAACTTGAGCGACTCGGAGTACTTGTCCTGCTGCTCGAGCTTGAAGCAGACGTTCGGATTGCCCGGGCCGCCCATCTGGCTGACGATCTGGCTGGTGCCCAGGCAGCCGTGGTTCTCCGTGTCGTCGACGACGAACATGAACAACTCGGCCAGGGCGGTCTTTTCGGAGATCCCGCCCGCGCCCGAGTGCCGCTTGGGCGTGAGCTGCTTGCGGCTGACGCCCGCCGCCCGCTCGAAGCTGGCGCGGGAGTTGATAATCTTCTCGACGATGATCTCCTGGTCGGCGGGCAGGTTGATGAAGTGGACCATCTTGGCCAGCTTCAGCAGCGTGGGGGCGTCGTCCATCCTGGCGCGGCGTATCACGAACACGGGCATCTCCTCGATGAAGCCTTCAATCGCGGCGTCTCGGACCTGTTCCCGGGGGACACGCCGACCCCATCAAAGACCATTGCAACCCCGCCGGCTCAGCCCTCGCTGGCCACGCGGGCCATCGCACGCTCGATGATCGCGAAGACCCGGGGCCAGTCTTCCATCTTCATCGCGGGCAGCGGCGGGAGCATGCGTGTGTGGTACGGTCCGTGGCCGCAGTAGAACATCATCACACCCTCGTCATAGGCGATTCGGCACATCTTGGTGATCTTGGCCTTGTCGCCGCCGAATGGGGTGAACCGCATCATCCCGCCGACGCCGCCGACCAAGTCCTTGGTGAACAGAGCCTCGGGGAACCACTCGGGGTGGCGCTCCATCAGGCCCTTGACCTGGTCGCGGAACGCCGCGTGGTGCTTCGCGAACTGGCCCTGGGGGCCGTAATAGTCGCCCGAGCCGAGTATGTCCAGCAGGGTCGAGCCGACGGCGAAGTCGGTCGAGGTGCCCGTGAATGTGCCGCTGAGCAGGCCCGCCTTGGGGTTGTATTCCTCGGTGAACATCGTCGCGCAGGCCTGGGTCATCTTGCCGACGCAGAAGACATCGACGAACTCGCCGAGTTCGTACATCTCGTAGGCGAACATCCGCTCCGTGCGGCCGAAGCTCTGGATCTCGTCGTCCCACACCGCGATGTTGTTCGCCTTGCAGCACTCCATCAGAACGCGGTGGAAGTCGCGGTTGGCCACGTTGAAGCCGCCCTCGCCCTGCACCAGCTCAAAGATGAAGCAGGCGTGCATCTTCGGATAGCGGTCGATGAACTGCTGCATCCGCCACACGCAGTGATCGATGAACTTGTTCGCCCCGCCCACCTTCTCGACCGCCACGTCGTTCCAGAACGGCATGTAGTCCACCTGGGTCGTCAGCGGGATGCCCTCTCGGCCGGCGTGCGAGTCGC
The DNA here is from genome assembly GCA_963975575.1 of uncultured Phycisphaerales bacterium. Classification (GTDB taxonomy): domain Bacteria; phylum Planctomycetota; class Phycisphaerae; order Phycisphaerales; family UBA1924; genus UBA6054. Next base: position 1,658,064 of record CAXBHL010000001.1, read on the forward strand.
CGATCTGGGCCATGGTCACGCTCCGGCCCATGAAGCAGTGCTTGAACGCGAGCACGCGGCTGGCCGGGTAGTGCTTCTGGTAGCACACCTTCAGCGCGCTCTCGTTGGCCATCGCGCCCGAAGTCGTGATGAACGCGTGCTTGAGCCGCGAGTTCTTCGACGCGTGCCCGACGAGCTTCTCCCCGAACTCGTAGGCCGAGAAACCGCTCTGCAGATTGCCGTGCTTGGTGGTGTCGTCCAGGGACGCGGCGGCCTGCGCCCGGATCACGGCCGGGTTTGAGTGCCCCAGGAAGTGCACGCCGATGCCCGTGATCATGTCCCACTTGACCGAGCCGTCGGCCATCTCCACCAGGGCGCCGTTGCCCACGCCGCTCGACAGCGTGGGGTACAGCAGGCCCCGCCCCTTCACCTTGGCGGCCCGCTCGAGTAGCTCGTCGTAGGTCACCTTCAGGTCCGGATTGGCTGGGCGGACGTCCTTGATCGTCTCCGAGTGCGTCCGCACCCGGTCGACGATGGTCTCGATCGCCGCGTTGATCGCCGGGTCCTCGCGGATCTGGTCTCCGACGGTCGGGGCGTGCGTCACTTTGGTCATGGTCTGATTCGTCATCGCAGTTCTCCTCGTCAATCCGCCGCGGAACCGCCCGCCGAGAGCCGCGCGATCAGGATCGCGAGCATCTGGCAGCGTTCGACGAGGCTGGTCAGATCAATCCATTCATCCGGCGTGTGGAGGCCTCCGCCCCGCACGCCCACGGTGTCGATTGTTGGCAGGCCCGCGTCCTGCATGATGTTCCCGTCGCACACCCCGCCGGTTTTCTCGAACGGCAGGCTCTGGCCGAGGTCCTCGGCCGCCGACCGGGCACGCATCGCCAGCGCCTCCGTCCGGGGGGTCAGGGGCTTGGCCGGGCGGTTGAAGCTGCGGCGGACGACCACGCCGGGCATCGCGTCCGTCGGTGTGGCCAGGGCGTCGAGCATCGCACCGATCTCATCGGCCGCCGCGGCATCCGGGAACCGCACATTCCCCCACGCGGCCGCCGAATCCGGCACCGCGTTCGTCGCCACCCCACCCCGGACAGGCCCGATATTCAGGGTCCTTCCCCGGGCTGGCTCGGGCATCTCGGACACCGCCAGGATGCACTCGGCCAGTTTCGTCACCGCCGAGACCCCCTTGGTGAACTCCCGCCCCGCATGGGCCGCCCGTCCCTTGGTTTCGATCATGAACTGCCCGGATCCCACCCGCTCGATCGCCAGCGCCCCGCTCGGCAACGCCGGCTCGAGGGCCAGGCCGAAATCATGGTCTTTCGCGGCCGCCCGGATCGCCCGTTCGGAGTGGTAAGTCCCGGTCTCCTCGTCCCCGTTGAGCAGGAACGACCAACTGGCCGGCACGCCCACCTCCTCAAGCACTTCGAGGGCTGCCACCGCGATCACCAGCCCGCCCTTCATATCCACGCAGCCCGGCCCGACCGCGGTCTTGCCGTCCGGCGCCACGTTGAGTTCCTGGAAAGGACCCGCGGGATCGTGGACCGTGTCCATGTGCCCGGCGATCAGAACACGCCCGGAGGTCGCGCCGCCGAGCCTTGAACAGACGGATGTCATGGGCTGATACCCGGAGTCATTGGAGCCCGAGAGCCACGCCGGCTTGGGGTCGGCTTCGACGGTCCTGTGGTCGGCCCCCAGCGCCGTCAGCCGCCCGGTCAGCAGCGATCGGGTCGCCTCGATTGCTTCCTCGTTGAACCCCCCGGTCGGGAGGCCCACGTGGAGGCGGAGGTCTTCAAGGAGGGCCGATTCCCGGTCCCGGACCGCCCGCACGATGCGTTGTTCCAACTCGGAGAGTGCCACGCCTGAGTCTAGCCGCCCGTACCGCACAAACCCCGCGCACCGCGGCCCCCGGGTGGCCAACGACCGCCCGTCGGAAGAGGTCAGGGCCGGTTGACGATCCCCAGGTCAATCACCGCGCCCGACGGCGTGTACAAGTCGGCGTTCACCCCGTCGGACGCCACGCTCGTGAACACCAGGCAGGTCCGCCCCGAAGCTGCGGCGTACAGCATGTCGCCGTCGCTCGGCCCGGCCTGACGCCCCATCCGGGCCTTCTGGACCTGCATGTGGTAATGCGCGAGTCCAAGGTCGCTGAAGCGGATCATGTCACCGCTGGCCACGAACATGTCGTCGCTGAGCCGATCCCGCGCCCGCGGCCGGAACAGCACCATCCGCGGCTCGCCCGTCTCCGCGAACTCCAGCACCCCGCCGTACTCGGTCGCGGTGTCCTTGCGGTCCAGTTCGATCTGTGACCAGAGGTCGCGACGGGCGGACTCGGACGCGACCGCCTCATCGACCACAAGCAAAACGACCACGTCGCCCCACGACATCTGGTCGGCCCAGTCGCTGAGCTTCTCCAGGCGCGGGCGCTTGCCCCGCTCCGCGTCGCGCCGGACCGTAGTGCGGCCGTTCAAACGCCCCGCCAACTCGTCCAAGAGCTGGGCCCTGGACATCGCGATCCACCCGGGCCGGTTTGCCGCGGTCCAGCGGATCGCCTCCGCGTGCCGGAGCTCCAGCCCGCGCCGCTGCTCCGGGTTGAGTCCGCCGATCGCCGAGGCCGCCCGCGACCACCAACCGGAGTTGCGATCCCGCAGCTCGGGCTCCGGATGCCGGTGCAGGCGACGCAGCCACGCCAGTTCCTCGCCCGTTCTGGGCAGCACGCGCAGGTCCCGCAGTCCCGCACGCAACGTCTCAACGTCCGCGGCCGACCCCGCGTCCGCGTCGCTCGGGACGGGCTCGCCGATCAGACGCGCCCGGGCCCGACCGTCCTGATCCAGGCGGGACAGCAGCGTCCACGCGTCGTCCCGGGTGCGGTCTTCGGAGCGGAGCACCGCGCCCTCCCGGGCGCCGGACGCCGCGAGCGGCCGCAGGAACACACTGTAGATCGTCTCTTCAACCGTCTGATCGGGCCGAAGAGCCGCGATCGCCTTCCGCTCCGGCCGGTCCGCGTCCCGGACCACCGTGCTGGAACGGGCATAACTGCGGACCAGCGCCGGCAGCGTCTGCTCCCAGCCCCGAGCGGCCGCCGTTTCGGCGAGCAGGCGGGTCATCACGGGAGACCGCTCCGTAGGGAGCATCAGCCGGGCCATGGAGAGCGAATCGGCCGCTCCCTCCTGCGTGGTGTCGCTCATCAGCAGCCGGACGAGCGTCAGGCGGACGGGCTCCTCGGTCCCGTTGGACCAGGCCAGGCTCTTGAAGGCCTCTCGCGTTCGTTCCCGGGCCCGCACGCCGGCCTCGACCTCGGCCCACGCCTCCTCCGCGGCCCGGACCCGGTCCCGGGCCAGCAACTCCGGATTCCGCACGTCCAGCAGCGGATTGCCCGAGGGCGCGTACCGCGACGACGATCGGCACCCCCCCACCGCGAGCAGCGTCAGCGCCGCCAGCAGCACGACAACCGGCCTCCAAGCCCCGCGTGAGGCCGCCCGAGCGATAGGTGTTTGGTCTTCCATGACGCCCGCAGTCTAGTAGGAACATCGATCACAAGCCCGCACGGGTCCGGCCCGGTAGCCACCCCTGCCAGACGCACGAGGACCCGGAGGGGCCCCGGGGGTCGGGCCCGCCGGGCCTATTGGGGCCTTGGTGCCATCGCGGACTGCTGGACAGAATGGCGGGGGTGGGTCCGCCAAAGCGAGCGGCTCCGTCCGAGAACCGCTGCGGAACCATCGTCGGGCGACGGACTTTCCTCCCCGGATATTGAGATTCAGCACTCAGATCTACTAGAGATCTGGGACCATACCACGGTGATTCTTCAAACAACAAAACTGTTTTGATTTAGGTTCTAGCCAATCTCTGAATCAACCATACGCACATGCGGATGCTTAAACGGCGTACTAGATATTGATATACATTTTAATAGGGCACACATATAACTTTCCGGCCGGCATCTACCTCACTCTCACAGAAGCATCGCCCGGCATATCGACGATATACTGCGAGGCCAATATCTGACGAGAACGCAGAAGGCCGCTCACATCCGGAACACGCTCGTAGGAACCACGTCATTCATTCCTCATCACGCGTATCTCCACGACACAGTCCGGCGGCAGCGGGCAGCGGGCAGCGGGATGCAGATACTCGGCCCCGCCCTGTTTGAGGCCGCCCGTCGAGCCTCGGGTTGGATGCCCCTTCTCCCCCACTTCGGGGCGGGTCGTGCCCGACCGCTTAGAGGTCGCTCAGCAAACTGTTCCCCATTCCCTGGCACAGCCTTTCTCAATGTAGTGTTCGAGCTACTCTGAGACCAGTTGGTCAATTTGCTTCAGCCCAACCGGGACAAAATGTTCCCGGCAATCGTGGCGCAGCGACTGAATCAATTCCTGCAGGTTGGGTTGCGGCATCTGAATCACCTTGTGGCTGGTTACCTCGAGTATTGCCAGCGCGAGAGATCGCATCAGGAGTTGGGGAAGCGATTGCGCGGGGACCGCCTGCCGGGACACGATCCGCCCGAGGACGAGGCCGAAGTATTCTGCCGAGTCCGACTGGGCGGGGTACTCAGGCACTACGAACGGCGACGGGTTGCTTGAAGCGGGGCGGAAGGAGGACTTGGAAACCGCCTGGGAAGCGGGTTCCGAGTTCCGGACCGCGGCTCTCTCGCCGAATCTGAACTTGCACACGACAGAATCCGTTCTTGTGTACGCACAAGCGGATCCCTATCTCGCGCGATCCAAGTTTGGCGCAAGTCCGGTTGCGCTCGCTCGATTCTCGTGTCGATTCTGACAATGGTCTGCGTCGGGCCGTTCAGGAGCCTCGAATGGGCGCCGCCTACTCCCAAGATCTCCGTGACCACATCCCCGCCGTCGCCGACCGCGACATGCCCACCAAGCAGATCGCCGCCAGATCTAGGGGCACCCCTGATTAAAAAGGCCAACGAAGGCGGCCAAATCAAAGAAGTTCCACTGTCCGAAAGGTGCCGCCAAGTCAGCCGCAGGATCCTGGCTGTTATAGGCGGTCAGATAGGTCGCAAAGTCAAAGAAGTTGAGTAGACCGTCGTTGTTGAAGTCGGCGATGCAGGGAGCATCTTGAGTTGTCAGCTGCACGAGGTGATTTGAGGGGTCCCCACCCCGAGATTCTGCGTTCTGGTCCACCAGGATGATGAGATCGTCTGCCACTGTCGGGCTGTCGGCATCGAGGTCGGCAGAAAGGACGATCAGGGGGGGGGAACTCGGCTGATCCGGCGTGTCCTGCGCGGTCGCAAAGCTGATGCCGGACGAACCGGACGCGGATGTATTCCTGAGCTGCCGCACGGACCTGACGCCCTGCTCGTTGACGGACACGATGACGATATCGAGGTCAAGATCATCGTCGATATCGGCGAGCGTGACGGAGGTGGGCATTGGTTCAACCGCCGGGTCACTGGTGATCGGCAGGTTGATTGGCGGGGCGAATCCCTGGGCCAGCCCTCGGATCACCGTGAGGCTGCCGGGCGTGTCCTCGTCACCCTCGCAGAGGACCACGATGTCGCTGACCCCGTCCGCATCGATGCCGCCGACAACGACACCGCGCGGAAGAACCCCGGTCGGGATGTCGACGAATGTGGCGTTGTCAAAGTCGCCGTTGAGGATGCTGAACACACGCACCGTGTTGGTCGCCGGGCTCGTCGCGGCAACTCTGTTCAGGCCGAGACCCCGATTGAAGTTGTCGAATGGGACGAGCGTATCGATGTCGTCCACATCGATCTCGCAACTCTGCCAACTGCCGAGCACGATGTTGAAAGTCGACGCCGTCAGAAGTGACGACTGGGCCCCACGCAATCCCATCAGCAAGTCGTCGCGATCGAAACCCACGAGAAGGATCTCGCCGACATCGAGATCCGTTACCGTGAAGCCCGCCGGCACCTGAACCGGCGTGATCGGACTCGCAAAGATCGGGTTGGGCAGGCTGCTGTTGGCGTTCAGAAAGAACGTGTCGTTGATTCCGAAACTATCGCCACGATTCGCGTACGCGATCTCCGCGGTCCCGTCATAGTTGAAGTCTCCGACCGCGACCGCCACGGGCGCGTCGACGTTCGCACCCGCGTAGAGCGCAGCCGATCCGAATGAGAATCCCGAGCCGTCGACCGAACCGAACAGAACGACGACGGCGCCCTGAGGCGCGATCCCCTCGATGCTCGGCACCGCGATCACCAGGTCGGGCACGCCGTCTGGTAGCCCGCCGACACCGCCGCTGATATCCGCAACCGTTGCGTCGTTCGGCTTTCCGGGCGCATCAAAGTCATTCTGTGTTGAAAAAAGCAACTGCTCGAGGGTGATCGGAATCATGCTGACGCCGCCGGGTTGACCCGGGTCTGAATAGCTGGCGATCAAGGTGCCCTGAACGACATCTCCGTCGTCGAGTATGTCGATGACGGGCGCGAGCACGATGTCGAACCGGGGTGCGAGCGGGTCCAGCGACGCCGCCGTCAGCAGTGGAGGCAGCGGGAAGTTTGCCAACGGTAGCAGGCCGGGCGAGGCCGAAACCACGAGCCCTCCACCCAAGCGGGCGGACCCGGTGACATCAAAGCTTGTGGCGGTCGGGCCGCTGGCAAGTTCGACATCGAGGACGCCCGAACGGAGATCACCCACGCCATCAGTCAGTTCGTTGACAAACCCTCCCTGGACCACCAGACTGCTTCCCTGAACTGGGCGGAGAATCCCGCCTGACCGCACGATGGGCGCGGAAAGCTCGCCCCTTCCTTCAAGCACACTCGTTGCATCGATCGATATCTCCGATGCCGCGTTGAGCGAAACCGTCTGCTCAACGAACACCCCTTTGTTGACCACCCTGATGGTGTTCGGAGAGAGGATCGTGGCACCCAGATTCTGAAGATTGATATCGGAAATGCTCCCGTTCTGGTACCACGAGATGTTGTCGTCGCGAGAAGAGCCCGCGACGAGGTCCATATCACCGTCACCGTCGAAGTCCGCCACGGCCACGCTCCGCGCGGCGTCGGCCTTCGTCCGGATCACCCGCTTCAGAAACGTCGGCGTTCGGCCCCCGTCGTTCTCGTACCATGCGATGACATCCTCGGTGAGCGCCGCAGCGACCACGTCCTGATCGCCGTCGCGATCGAGGTCAACCGTCGCCAGCGACACGGGCCCGCCGGTCGAAGCAGAGACAACGAGCTCGGTGAACTCCGGGTCGGGAGCGCCGTTGTTCGCGAACCAGGCGATCACGTCCTCATTGGTGGATGCCGAAAGGATGTCGACGTCGCCGTCACCATCCATATCGGCCGCGTGCACTCCCTCCGGTCGGTTCTGACTCGTGGAAACCACCCGCTTGACGAAGGACGGCGGGCTGGAACCGTCGTTCTCGTACCAGGCTATCTCAAACCCGAGGACCGCCGCGGAGAGAACGTCGTTGTCTCCATCCCCATCGACGTCCGCGACAAACACCGAGGACGCCCCGTTGGCACCCGTCGTGATCACCCGTCGGGTAAAGCCCGGGAAAGCGGCGCCGTCATTCTCGTACCAGGCAACGGTGTCGTCGTCGTACGATGCCGAAAGAACATCAACGTCGCCGTCGTTGTCGAGATCGGCTGCGAACACGCTCCTGGCGCTCGATGCGCTGTTGGAGATCAGGATCCGCGTGAATGACGGACTCGCTCCTCCGCTGTTCTTGTACCACGCGATCTCATTGTCCTGCATGGAGGCCGAAAGAATGTCATCCAGGCCGTCGCCGTCCACGTCGGCGATGTAGACCGAACTTGCGCCGTCGGCCGACGTGGAGACCGTCGTCCGGACGAAGCCCGGGCTGATGCCGCCCGTGCTGCGGTACCAAACGATCGCATCGTCGAACTCCTCCGCCGAAACAAAGTCGGGGAAACCGTCCCCGTTGAGGTCACCGGTGGCGATCGACCGCAGACCGTTCGCGGCGCCGGTCACCTGCCGCTCCGTGAGGCTGGGGAGGCCACGGAGCAGGACCTCCGGGCCCGCGTCCAGCGACGCGTTCGCGCCGAGGAACACCGGGCCGGCGACCGTCACGTCCTCGCCCCTGACGGTGGCCCGAGCGCCGGGGGGCACATCGAGCGACCCGAAGAAGGTCACGGGTTCGCCTGCCGCGGAACTGATCGTCGCACCGTCCGCCATCGTCGTGGCGGTCAGCCCCGACCGCTCGATGGCGCCGCTGGAGCGCAGCTCGATCGCTTTGCCGAAGAAGTTGATGGATGTGTCGCAGCGATCCGAGAAATGCTGCTCCTCGGCGAGGATAATGTCGCCAGGCTGCGAATCGGCGAGCGCAAGAGAGATCAGCGAGTAGCTCAGGCCGGACACCAGATTGACGGCCCGGAGGTTCTCGCTCAGCAAGAGCGTGTCGTCATTCGAGGACACCGAGATGATGTCCAGATCGCCGTCCGCATCAATATCTAGGCTGTCCACTCCGAGCGCCCCGTTGGCGCCCGTCGCCACGATCCATTGCGTGAACTGCGGCGTAGGCGCGCCATTGTTCTCGAACCAGTAGATCGTGTCGTCGTTGATCGAAGACGCGAAGACGTCCACGTCGCCGTCAAGATCGAAGTCGCCTGTTGAAAGAAAAGTCGGCCCGTCCGCCGCGGTCGTCACCGTGAACTCCGTGAAAGTCGGAGCGGTTCCGCCGTTGTTGCGGAACCACGCGATCACGTCCTCGTTTGTCGAAGCGCACACGATGTCGATATCGCCGTCCGAATCGAAGTCTGCCGTTCGAACATTCTGGACCCGATTCTGCGTCGTGGAGACGATGCGTTTCGCGAATGTCGGCGGCACGGTCCCGCTGTTCTCGTACCATGCGACTTCGAATGACAGCACCGACGCCGATAGAATGTCAACGAATCCGTCGCCATTTACATCGGACACGTAGACCGACGCCGCGCCGTTGGCCGTGGTGGTGACGGTCCGCGCGGTGAACGATGGGATCAGGAGGCCATCGTTCTCAAACCACGTGATCGTGTCATCGTCGTACGACGCGGAAAGAACGTCGATATCGCCGTCGCCGTCCATATCCTCGGCGTACACAGATCTCGCCGAAGCGGCCGAGGTGGTGATCGTCCGCTTGATGAAAACGGGCACCACACCGCCGAGATTCTGGTACCAAGCGATGGTGTTGTCGTTCCGCGATGCCGAGAGCACATCCGTGAAACCGTCGCCGTTCACGTCGATCGCAAAGACCGAATCGGCGTAGTCTGCCGTGTTGGTGATGACGCGTCTCGTGAAGCTGGGTCTGGGCGCGCCGTCGCTCTGATACCACGCGATCGTGTCGTTGTTTCTTGCCGCCGTGACGAGGTCCACGGCACCGTCGCCGTTGATATCGGCCGAGTACACCGCGGAAACACCGTCTTCGAGCGTTGAAATCGTTTCATTGCCGAAGCACGCCTGCGCATGCGCAGACGCCGCCGCGAACAAGTGGAGTATCACCGGCACAGCGGCCAGCATTCGGAGTGGCGATGACATGAGGACTGCCCCCTGAGTATGCGATGGGTTGGGCCCGTTCGCGCCGGCCCGCAACAAGCAGCGGGCCCTTTCCGATATACCCGCGTCAGCGGGATCGAAATCCAATCTAGCGAAACCGCTACAGGAGTTCAACCCATTTCTGGACGGTGATCATGAAGTCCAGGCAGTTCAGGGGTTCCTGCTTGCTTCGAGGACCTCCAGGATCATCCCGCGGATCGTTGCCTTCCGATCCGCCGGCATGTCCACCGCATCCAGTTTGTTCAGTGCGTGTTCGGAGAAGGCGATCGCTGCCTCGTAGTCCTCCACGAGACGGTACGCGTCGGCTCTCCTGGCAAATGTGTTCCAGTCCTCGAGCGGCAGGACCGCATCCGCGGCCTCAAGAAACCGGACGGCGGTATGTCCGTCCCGACGATTGAGCGCGATCGTTCCAACGTTGCGATAGATCTTCGATAGGGTCTCCAGTTGATCATTGTTGATTGCCCGCTCCGTTCGCAGCGACTCGTAGATTTCAGCCGCCTCCAGATATCGATCGGACGCGTCGCTCATCATCGCTTCATCCGATTGCCAGCCCGCAAGACGTTCGATCGCCGCACCCGATTGCGCGAGGAGATCCGCGAAGTCCCCCCTGAACTGCCGGGGAGTCCCGCTCGCTTCGACACCAACCAGCATTTCGTAGGAAGTCGCGGCCTGGGAGAACTGCGAAACCGCGCCTCGGAGCATGCTGATGGCTTCCTCCGAGCCGGGATCTGCGCTCCAGAGCCGGCGAGCCCGATTCTCCATCGCCCTCGCCAGCGAGAAGACCTGGCCCGCGAGCCGCCGCTGCTTGGCCCGGTTGGTCGGATCCTCATCGGCATACCTGCTCGCGAGTTCGAGCGTGCGGCGTGCCTCATCGATCGCCCGATCCGGCTGACCAGCGCGCCGAAGTGCATCGGCGATCGCCGAGCGGACATTCAGCGCGAGCTCTTGGGCACGCCCGTCGAGTGGGTCCGCCGAAACGAGCCGCTCGGCATGCTCGCTTGCCTCTTTGTAGTGAGCCAGGGCCGCCTGCGGGTTTGCGAGGTCAAACGCCGCAGCACGTCCGGCGTTCATCAAATCGCGAACAAGTGAACGTCGTAGGACCGCATCGGTCGGCCAGCGACCCACTGCCTCTCTCCGGGCGACGATGGTCTCGCTCTGCATCGCCGACATCCGCTCGGTGTCTCCGCGTGCGCGGGCGCTCTCCGCCAAAAGTGATGTTGCGTGACACACGAGGTCGTAGTCTTCGGGGCTCTGGGGTCCCGGTCCCTGTCCAAGCCGGTCCAAGACGCTCTCGGCGAGCACGTCCGAGTCCGGAGTCTTCTGGTTGAGCAACGCCAGTTCGGCCCGGATCAACTCAGCGGACGATCGCAGCCTCGCGGCGAGCGGGGTCTCTCCGAGCGGGAGAATCGCCGTTTCCGCCTGCCGAACCATCTGTTCTGCCGCGAGCAGCGAGCCTTGAGCGGACAGGAACTGTGCCATTCCCAGCAATGACCGCGCGAGCCCTTCGGCGAAATCCGATCGCTGAGGGTTGCCGCGGACCAGAGACTCGTACATCGATCGTGCTCGAGACAGCGCGTCGCCTACCGCGTCCATCGCGTCGTTCTCGATCATCTCGATCTGGCCCACCGCCAGGTACGATGCGGCGATCTCAGCATCGAGCCAGTCCACGCCGTCCCGACCCTTTGGTATGGAGTCGAGCACCTCCAACGCCGTCTTGGCCAGCTGAGCTCGTGCCGCGGTCGCGCCCTCGAGCCGTCGGATGCTCTGCTCGTGTTGTCCGTAGACTCCCACGAGTTCCCGGATCCGATCCAGGTGCTCGCGGGCGACTCTTAGGTTTTCTTCGGCCTCGCCCCGCGCCGCAACCGCCTGTTCGCTGGCTGCCCGTTCGGCCACGAGAGCTTTGTCCCTCGCATCGATCGTACTCGCCAGTCGGATGTTGAGTTCCCGCTGCTGGTTCCAGGCGAACAGCAGCACCACCGCCGCCAGGGCGATGCCGATGGACCCCGCCGCCGCCGCGGCGACGATCGGCTTGTGCCGGTACGCGAGCTTGCGAATCTGATACAGTGAACTCGGTGGTCTGCCGATGATCGGCTGATGATTCAGATACCGCTGGATGTCGGCCGCGAACTCATGCGCGGACTGGTATCTCCGCAAGCGGTTCTTCTCCAAAGCCTTCCGAACGATCGTTTCGATGTCTCCGCGGTAAACACGCGAGATGCTCGAGAGGCTCGGGGGTTCCACCTCACGGATGACCCGGATGGCTTCTCCGATAGCGGCCCGCTCGAGGTCGTAGGGCAACGTGTCGGACAGCATCTGGAACAGAATCACGCCCAGCGAGTAGACATCGCTCCGCGCATCGATCTCGTCCGGATCTCCTCCGACTTGCTCCGGCGACATATAGGGGAGCGTGCCGATCAGTTGGCCGAACTCGGTCAGGAAGAGCGAATCACGCCGGTCCCCGCCGACGGACTTGGCCACGCCGAAGTCCAGGATCTTGGACTGGCCGTCTTCGTTGATGATGATGTTCGAGGGCTTGAGGTCACGATGGACGATTCCTCGCGAGTGCGCGTGGTGCACCGCCTCGGAAATGCGTTCCATGACCACCAATCGCTCCGGAAGGGTCGGCTCCGCTTCGTCGATCCACTTTTCGAGCGATCGCCCCTGGATGTACTCCATCGCGAACCACGGCTGCTCGGCCGAGCCCGCCTTGGCGATCCCGGCGTCGTAAATCTGCGCGATCCCCGGATGATGCAGCCTGGCAAGCACTTCGGTTTCGAACTTGAACCGGGCGTGCGCCGATTCGCTCATCATCGTCGGCCCGAGCACCTTTAGCGCGACCACCTGCTGAGGGAACTCTCGGACCGCTTTGTACACCACCCCCATCCCGCCCCGTCCGATCTCTCGCACGAGTTTGTACCCGGGGATCACCGGCTTGGTATTGGCAAGTAGTTCCTTGCGGAGCGCATCCGATGGGGGCGTGTCGTGAGCGGTGACTTCCCCCATCACCAAGATGGCTTTGATTCGCGCGACCAGAGATTCGTCACCGTCGCAAGCACCTCGAAGATACCCATCCCGGTCTTCCGGAGGCAGCTTGCGCGCCGCTTCAATGATCTCAAAGATGCTCGGCTGCTCGTCTTCTGGCACGGTGACCCCCTCTCGGCCGTTGCCACATCCGCCCGAAAGCGGGTGCTGGACCGGACCGGCCCAGACACACAAGATACACCATCGTGGCTGTGAATGGTTGCAAGACGAATCCGCCGTGACCCACGCACTCAGTATCTGTGATCACAAGAAAACCGGCGTTGACGAGGCGGCCAACGTCGTCTGAATGAGCGGGATTTCCACGCAGTTTCGCTTGGTTCGCGGCCCGACGGAGTTCGTATCGACCCGAGGGTGGCGGCTGAACTCGTCTGCTCGTGCTTCTCGCGATTGCATGCCATTCGGCGACACCATGCCCCCAGTGTGCGGTGAAGCTCGGGGGTTGGTCCTGCGACCGCTGGTTCGACAAGTGCTTCATCGATTCTTTCCATCCACGGTCCGCCGTTGTCTCGGCCAACAACCGCGTCACCGCGGACGACCGCTCCCCATCGCCAACTCGATCCGCAACCTTCTGGACCAGGGCGTCCAACCACACGAAGTCGCCATTGTCGTCCGTTCCGCCGCCGAGTTTCCCCGCGCCCGCGCTTCCATCGCCAGCTCAACCTGCCCGCCCAAGAACTCAACGACGAATCAGACGCTCCGCCAAACACAATCGCGATATCCACCATGCACCGAGCCAAGGGCCTCAAGTTCCGTGCCGTCGCAGTGGCAGCCCGCGACGACGAGGTCACCCCCCCTGCAGTCCCGCATCTCTGCTGTCGCGGACGATGCCGCTCTTGGAGGGGTGTGAGCCCAATTGCAACACTCCAGTGAACCGGAGCGTGCCATCTTCTTTTCGGAACAGAGACCGCGCAGTCGAGAACGGCTCAGTCCGGCGAGCACGGTCGCGGGTCAGCGACCGAGCCACCCAACCCGAGAACGCTCCACGGGTCTGGAGAACCCGCCCCAATTGTTAATGACACCCCGCCCCCAGTAAACCACAAGGCCCGCGTCTAACCAGACGCGGGCCTTGTGGTTTACTGGGGGCGCGGGCCGGGACGGTCGGGTGACCGCATCAACTGGTCGCGGCCTGATGCACCACAAAGCGCCCCGGGATCGCTCTCGCGGTCCCGGGCGCCGAGAACAAGGCTGGTTTACGGGCAACCGGCGTTGAAGAGGCTGATGAACGCGGCGACGTCGAAGAAGTTGAGGGTGCCGAAGGGGGCGGCGAGGTCGGCCGCGGGGTCCTGGGCGTTGAACGAGGCGATGTAGGCCGAGACGTCGAAGAAGTTCAGTTCGCCGAAGGGGTCGGCGAGATCGGCGGCCGAGCAGGGTGCGTTCCCGGCCTGGTTGAAGTAGAGCGTGACGGTGTCGGAGTCGCGGTTGGACACCGCGATGTCCGTCCCGCCGTTGCCGTCGATGTCGCCGGTGGCGATCTCGCCCGGGCGGGTGCCCGCGGCCATCGCCACGCCCTGGTTGAACGCCCCCGCGCCGGTGTTCTCCAGCACGCTGACGGTGTTGGAGTCCTGGTTGGAGGTGACCAGGTCGTTGTCGCCGTCACCGTCGAGGTCGGCGGCCGCGATCTGGCCGACGTCCAGGCCGTTGACGAGGAAGTCCGTGCGTCCGCCGAGGCCGGCGCCGGTGTTGAGCCAGACGGCGGCGGCGTTGAAGAAGTCGTCGCTGGTGGCCGCGGCCAGGTCGGCGAGTCCGTCGCCGTTGAAGTCGGCCGCCACGACGCCCTCGGGGCGGGTGATCGGGTTGACCGGCAGGGTCTGGATCACGGCGTAGCCGGCCGCTCCGGAGTGGATCAGCACGTTGCGGTCGTCGTGGGCGCTGCTGGCGATGTCGGCGACGCCGTCGGCGTTGAAGTCGGCGATGGCGACGGCCCGGGGCTCGGTGCCCGCGGCGGCGGTCGATGCCGTCAGCACGCCGGCGCCGTTGTTCATCAGGATCGTGATCGAGTTGGCGTCGCGGTTGGCCAGGGCGTAGTCGTCCCTGCCGTCGCCGTTGAGGTCGCCCGCGGTCAGGCCGCGGGGCTCGGCGCCGGTCGCGGCCGACGACCCGGCGGTGAATGTGCCGGCGGTGTTGAGGTAGACACGGACGGTGTTGATGTTGTTGAGCACGACAACCAGGTCCGTATCGCCGTCGCCGTCGACGTCGGAGGCCACGAGCGAGTCGGGCCCGGTGCCCGCGCCGGTCAGCACGTTGACCGGTGCGCCGAAGGTGCCGCCGCTGTTGAAGAAGATCGAGATCTTGTCGAGGTTGTCGGTCGCGACGGCCATGTCGGTGGCGCCGTCGCCGTCAAAGTCGGCCAGCGCGACACCGGCGGGGCGCTGGGGCGCGGCCACCGAGGCGGGCGGGTCGAAGGTCGGGGCCGCCATGGCGGAGCCCGCGGCGAGGGTCAGGATGAGCGAGATCGGGCGAGTCATGAGATTCTCCTTTGCTGCGTGTGTGTGTTCCGAACAGTGATTCCGGGCCGACGAGCGGACGGGTCAGGAACTCGCGTCGGCCGGAAGGGGGTAAGGCAACCGCCGTGCCAATCACCGAATCCACGCTGGCGCGGCCTGGGGGGCGACGTGCGGGTCGAGCGGCCCGGCGGATTGGCCAGAGACCGCCAGGCGCGGGGCCCGCTGGCCGCCCGCCCGTGAGGGTGGGAGTGGGTGGGAGTGGCCAGAACTCTGGCCAACGGACACCGTGGGCCATTTTTCCGCACGAATGCGAAACGGAGGCCCCACGTTCGCGAACGCGGGCGTTATCATGAAAACGATCGAAGGGACCCGATCGTGCTGATCCGCTCGCGCCAACAAGGGTTTACGCTCGTCGAACTGCTCGTCGTCGTCGCGATCATCGCGGCGTTGCTGGGCATTCTGGCCCCCGCGATCGGGGGAGCGATCGCCACGGCGCGCGGGTTCCGATGCCAGATGTCGATGCGGGCCGTCGCCTTCGATTTCCAGCTGTTCGCCGATGAATCGCTCCACGGCGACCGCGGCGACGACTCCGGGCGGCGGGACTTCCGCCTTGAGACGTTCCAGGAGAGCCAGTACGGGGTGGACGAGTTCTGGCGATGGGGCGACGACGTCAGCGAGATCAGCCTGCCGGACGTGCAGGGCAACGACCCGATGCGGTGCCCGAGCGTTCGCGCGCCTCTGGTGCTGCGCCGGAATCTGGCGTGCAGCAACGGCGCGGTCGGCCCGCCGCAGAGCGTGTCGTACGGTTTTAACCTGCGGCTGGACCGGGCCGAGGTGATTGACGACCGGGGCCGGGTCCGCGCGGTGAGCGTTAGGCTGCGTCCGGATATGGTCAGCCGCAGCGACGTGCCGCTGCTCTTCGACGTGGACGGCACGCGGGCGTTCGAAATCGGTGTGCCGCCGATCTACTCGGGGCCCTCGCTCGACTCTCAGGGCCCGTTCGCCGACGACCGGTACTGGTTCCCCGCGATGCGTCACCGCGGCGCGTTGAACGCGGCCTTTCTCGACGGGCACGTGGCCTCGTCCGGCAACCCGCTGGACGAGCGGGGGTGGCGTTGGGGCTTCCAGCCGGTACGCTAGTCGCGGATGAGTCTTCGCCTGAAGTTCGGTCTGGTGATGCTGCTGCTGGGCGCGGTGCTGGTGGTCAACGTCGGTGCCTCGGTCTGGGGGCTGCTGTTCCTGCGCCGGGAGCTGAGCTGGCCCTTGGAGAGCATCCAGGCGGTCATGAACGGGCTGCACGACATCAAGCGGTCCGGCGAGAGGCAGGCGGCGTTGCTGGGGGACGGCCGGCTGGACCAGGGGGGGTGGGCGCCCGACCCGGAGGCGTTCGACGCGTTGGCCGACGAGATCGACGGGGCGTTGGACCGGCTCGAGGGCCTGCCGACCGTGCGGGTGCGATCGGGCATCTCGAACATACGGAACCTGCGGTCGCGGAGCGACGAGATCCGGCGTGCCGCGGCCGCGGCGATGCCGCAGGCCGGAGCCGAGCAGCAGGGTGCGCTCGTCGCGATGATCGATGCCCGCCACGAGCTGATCGAGCGGATCGAGGGGCGGATCCTCGACGACGCGGAGCTGGCGGTCGGGCACGGCGACCGGCTGCGGGCGCTGGTGCTGATCATCCTGATCGTGTCCGTGACGGGCGCGGGCGCGATCGCGGTGCTGATGTCGATGCTTATCCGCAGGTGGGTGCTGGTGCCGCTGGAGATCCTGCGGGAGGGGGCGGAGCGGCTCGGCCGGGGCGACTTCGAGCATCGCATCCCGGTCACGGCCCGGGACGAGTTTGGGCGGCTGGGGGACGAGTTCAACGAGATGGCCGGGCTGATCAAGGCCATGCAGGACGAGCGGGTCGAGCGCGAGCGGATGGCCGCCATGGGCGAGATGGCCCGACGCATCGTCCACAACCTGCGGACCCCGCTGGCGGGCATCCGCAACCTGGCCGAGACCACCCGCTCGGAGTTGGAGCCGGGCTCGGATTTGATCGGGGTGCAGGACCGCATCATGTCGTCGGTGGACCGGTTCGAGGGCTGGCTCTCGGAGATGCTCCGTGCGTCGAGCCCGATCGAGCTGGACCCGAGGCCGTTCTCGCCGCGGGCGATTGTCGGATCGGTGGTCGAGTCGCACGTGGACGCGGCCAGAGCACGCGGGCTGACGATCCGGGCCGATCTCGACGGGCTGCCGGAGGAGGCGGTGGGCGATCCGGCCCACCTCGAGCACGCGCTGACGGCGCTGGTGAGCAACGCCGTGGAGTTCGGGCCCCACGGGTCCGAGGTGCGCATCGAGGGCGGCTGCGGGGGTGGTTATTGGTCCGTCCGCGTGGTCGATTCGGGGCCGGGCGTGCCGGAGGACTTGCGTGCCGCGATCTTCAGACCATACTTTACAACGAGGCAAGGCGGCACTGGCATCGGGCTTGCACTGGTCAAACGGGTCGCGGACCAGCACGGGGGCACGATCACCGTGCGATCCCCCGTGGACGCCGATTCGGGCGTCGGGACCGCGTTTGAGCTCCGACTGCCGACCGGCGCCGGGGACGGGTAGGAAAAGCGTCGGCCACATCTGGCCGTCAGAGGCGAGGATTGTGGCCAGTATTCTGCTCATCGAGGACGACGAGGATCTGCGCTTCACCGTGGCGCGAGCCCTGAAGAAGGAGGGGCACGCGGTGGATGAGGCCGGGGCCGTCGCCGAGGCGGACGGTCTCTTCGGAGCCCGGGCCTACGACATGGTCGTGACCGACGTGCACCTCGGTTCGGAATCCGGGATCGATTTTGTCGAGCGGGTCCGGTCGGAGGGGTTTGCGGGCGGCGTGATCGTGGTCACCGCCTTCGGGACCGTCGATGACGCGGTGCGCGCGATGAAGCTCGGGGCCGACGACTACCTGCAGAAGCCGGTACGACTGCAGGAACTGATCCTGATCGTGGACCGGCTGCTGGAGCTGCGCGATCAACGCCGCCGCCTGCGGCTCTATGAACGGCTCGAGGAGGTCGGACGCGCGGACCGACGCCCGCTCGGCGAGAGCCCGGCGTGGAAGAAGGCCCTCACCCTGGCCGAACGCCTGGCGTCGATGCCCGTCGTCAATCGGGCGGAGGAACTCGGATCGGCCTCGGGCGGGGCGCTGCCGACGATCCTGATTCTGGGTGAGACCGGCGCGGGCAAGGGCGTCATCGCCCGACACATCCACGAACAGTCACGCGAGCCCGACGGGCCGTTCGTGCACGTGAACTGCTCGGCCCTGCCGGGCACGCTGATCGAGGGCGAGCTGTTCGGCCACGAGAAGGGCGCCTTCACCGACGCCAAGGAGGCCCGCGAGGGGCTCTTCGAGATGGCCGACGGGGGCACGATCTTCCTCGACGAGATCGGCGATCTCCCGCTGGAGTTGCAGGCCAAGCTCCTCACGGTGCTCGAGCACGGGCGCGTGCGCCGGGTGGGGGCGACCAAGGAGCGGTCGGTCCGCGTGCGTGTCCTCGCCGCGACCAACCAGGACCTGCGGACCGGGGTCCGGGAGGGACGGTTCCGCGAGGACCTGCTGTTCCGGCTCAACGCGTTCACGATCGAGATCCCCCCGCTGCGCGACCGGGGCGACGACGCCGTGATCCTCGCACGCTCGATGCTCGATCGCCTGCGGGCCGAGTACGGCCGCGACCCGGCGCGGTTCACCCCGGCCGCCGAGGCCGCCGTCCGCGCCCACCGTTGGGACGGCAACGTGCGCGAACTGTTCAATGCCGTGCAGCGCGCGGCCATGCTGTCCGACGGAGACGAGATCGGCCCGTCCGACCTGGGCCTGGAACCGGGCCGGGCCAAGCCGCTCGCGGAGGCCCGCCCCGGCGGCGCGGACGCGGGCGGGCTGGTCTTCGACTTCGAGCGCGGCCGGCACACCGCGGACGAGGTCGAGAAGCAACTGATGGTCCAGGCCCTCGAGCACACCCGCGGCAACGTGTCCAAGGCCGCCCGGCTCATCGGGATGCAGCGTTCGAGCTTCCGCTACCGCGTCGAGCGGTACGGCCTCGAACGTCTCGTCGAGGAGATCGCCCAGCGATGAGACAGCCCGCGGTCGCCATCTCGTTCATCCTCGCAGCGGCCGCCGCGGGCAGCGTCGGCACGGGGGTGTGGACCGACCCCGCGGGGGACGCGGTGATCCGACGCACCGATGCGGGTAACGACGGCGCGCTCGGGCCGGGTTTCTCGCCGATCGACCTGCTCGGGGTGCGTCTGCGCGGCTGGCAGTCCCCCACCGCTCCGACCGACCCGTACAACGGATCGGAGGTCACCGGCCCGGCCGATCTGTTCCGCATGGACGTGGAACTGGCGGGGGTGGTCTGCCCGCCCGGGCCGCTGGGGCTGGGCGGCTTCGCGTACGACCCATACCGGTTCGGAGAGCGACCCCTGTTCGGCTACATCGAACTCGACGTCGACGACCAGAAGAACTCGGGCGGCGAGTTCATGCCGCTGGCGCAGAACCGCTACCTGGCCAACGTGGGCCGGTTCGGCCTCAGTCCGCTCGGTTCGATCTCGGACCGGATTGTCCGCGACGCCGGGGACGTGGACTCGAACATCTACACCGGACCCCAGTTCGAGCGCACCGGCGGCGAGTTCGCCCTGGCGATGTGCGGCTGCTTCGCCCCGGTCGTCGTGAGCGAGTCAGGGGACATGGACGGCGTGTTCGACGCCGGCGAGACCTGGATCGTTCGAGGCCGGTTCTTCGAGCGGTTCCAGGCCTTCGAGCCCGAGAGCGCCCTCTTCGGCGGCTCGGACTTCGGCCTGTGGGACCCGGTGGTCGACCTGCGTTTCTCCCACGACATCAACGACGACGTGACCACCGTCACGCTGGTCTACGCCATCACGAACCAGGGCGCTGGTTCGCTCGCCGGCCAGGCCGCCCAGCCGCTGGACTTCAGCCTGCTCAACCAGACATCGATGTTCGAGGCGATCGACGACCTCATCGAAGGGGCGGAGTTCGTCAACGGCCCGCTGGAGGAGCTGACCGACCCGTGGCGCGGACGCGATCTGGAAGACTACCAACGCCCGCGTGAGTGGTTCGTCCACGCGCTCATCGGCACGGCCTACGCCGTGCCAGAACCGGGTGCCCTGTTCGTCTGGACCGATACCGGCTTCGACGAGACCTTCGGCGATCTCGACGACGACGATTTGGTCACCGAGACCGACGCGGGCCTGATCGTCGCGGCCATCGAGAACGAGGACGCCCTGGACGGCACGATCGACGGGCGCGTGGTCATTCCCGCCTTCGGCCCTACCTTTGACCTGCGCGACCTCAACGGCGACGGCGTGATCGACCTGCAGGACCGCTGGCTGATCGCCTGCCCCGCCGACATCGCGGCCCCCTTCGGCACGCTCAACATCTTCGACATCGTGCACTTCATCGATCTCTACAACCAGCAGAGCCAGCTCGCGAACCTGTTCGACGACGGCCGGTTCAACATCTTTGATATCATTGAGTTCATCAATCTCTACAACGCCGGCTGCCCGTTATGATCGAGGCGCGCACAGGCCAAGCCGAGCTTCCAGCTCAGTGCCGGCCGGTCAGAGGTCGGGGCACCCGGTCGCGAAGGAATCGAGCACCATCACGAGGTCAAAGTAGTTGATGAGGCCGTTGCCGTCCAGGTCGCCGCGGAGGTTTCCGTCGTGCAGATGCTGGATCCAGGTCGCGATATCGAACCAGTCCATTCGACCGTTGGGGTCGAGATCGCCCGGGCAAGGGGCACCGGTTGTGGCGAAATGAACGATCACTCTGGTCCGGGTGGACTGAACGACGTCCAATACGCCGTCCAGATTAATGTCTGCGAAGGTCGGAATGATGTCATCGGTGCGGGCGAGCAGCCGGTCTACAACCTTGGGCAGCCCGTCCCGCCCCGTGCCGATCACCTCGATGAACTCTTCGTCCACCGCGATGACCTCTGGCCTTCCGTCCCCGTTGAGATCGATCACCCGGACCGCCTCGGGACTTCCGTAGGCGCCCGCCGACTGACTCACCGGCGAGAATCCGCGGCCGGGAAGCGCATGAACGATCTGAATCTGAGTACTGGAAGTAGGCGTTGAGTTACCAAAGAAGACCAGGTCGTCGAGTCCGTCGCCGTTCAGGTCGCCGGTGCCGATGATCCGATCGAGGGTGTGGGGCCACCCGGACGCGGGGACGCGCGAGCGTGCCGTCTCGACGGGAACGCCGATCGCGCGGCCGTGGAGCCTCAATACGTCGGTGCCCACAAACACCGCGATGTCGTCGAATCCGTCGCCGTCGAAGTCTCCGCAGCCGAGGGACTGGACCACTTCCGGCATGGGGATCGCGTTTGCGGGGCCCAACCCAACGCCGGGCGTGCCGAACATGACTTCGAACTGGTTGGGCAACTCTCCCGCGAGGACGAGGTCGTCGGCGCCGTCGGCGTTGATGTCCAGTTTCTGCCACGAACGCACGCGGTAGAATGTGCTCGGAACGTTCAGTTTCGTGAAGAACGCGCCCGGTCCTGTCGCGAGCCGGTACGACACCGTCGCCGTTCCGTTCCCGGTAGCGGGCGTGTTCCAGACGAAGTCCTCGAGGCCGTCACCGTTCAGGTCGGCGAACAGATACGAATCGCCGCGGGCTTCGAGCAGCGGATCGATCGCGTCCGTGCCCACCACGCCGTCGCCGTCGGGCGTGAAGGTGACCGAACGCAGCTTCGTCAGTTGCTCGTCGTTAATCAAAAGCACCGGCGGTCCTTCGGCGGACCATGGCGCAAGAAACGTATCGCGGATCAGGACAAACCCCGTGGCGTGGCGGTACGTGGTCTTCTCGAAGCGCGCCCCGTCGTTCCTGTACAGATGAAAGGAACTCACGGTGGAAACGAAAATGTCCTTGAGTCCATCGCCCGTCAGGTCCCGCGCGGGCGAGATGTCAGCCCTCGTCGAGCCGAGCCACTTCGGGCTCGTGAATCGGGAAGCCGGATCGTCGATATCGCCGAACATCAGCACCGGACCATCGGATCGCGAGAGCACCGCGTCGAGCACGCCGTCCGCATCCAGATCGTCGAAAAATCCGGTGGTCTCACCAGAGGTCGAAGGGATCGAGACAGGGCTGCGCAGGACGAATCCGCCCGTCGTGTTCTCCGCAAGCCGGATCTGCGACGCTTGCATGATGAGCATGTCCTTGTCGCCGTCACCCTCGAAATCGCGGAAATCGAGCAACCGGATCCCGTTGCCCGCCGGGACGCTCTGCCGCACGGTGAACTGGCCACCGGGCCCCTGCATCGAGATCACAACCGCCGGCGTGTTCGGGGTTGACTGCGAGTAGATGACAAGCTGATCCGGTCCGTTGTCCTCCTTCCCTGTCGCAAGACCGGTGCCGGACAACGGGAAGTCCGCGGTGATCGGCTGGGGAAACGCGTACCTGCCCGCTCCGAGGCCCCGGTAGAGCACCGGGCCGGCGTCGCTCGCCGTGGCGAGGTCGACGATGCCGTCCCCATCAAAATCCCCGGCAGCGAAGCCTTCGGTTTCGATGGGGGTGGCCATCGGGCTCTGCGGGGCGTGCAGGAACGAACCATTCTCGGTCTGAAGCAAAACAAAGAGCGCAGTGACCGGGAAGCCGTTGAGCAGGATCAGGTCGTCCAGGCCGTCCCCGTTGAGGTCCTCCGCCACGATGCGTCGTTGCCAGGTCGAGGTGATGGGAATCGATTGATTGCTGGCGTAGTCGCCGCCGTCCGAACGGTGGTACACACGCAGGAGGTCGCCTTCGAACAGCACGACCCCGATCTGGCCAGCCCGTCCGATGTTAATGATCACCCCGCCGGACGCCGGGTCCACAGTCAGGCCGAACTCGTGATTAAATCCCGGATAGCCCGGATCGGCCGCGCGGACACCGACGCTCGGCACGGCCAGAATGAACGCCGCGGCGGCGGAAGAAACGATTCGGTTCATTCGTCGCACCCCTGGTTGAACGCGGCGATGAACGCCGCGAGATCGAAGAAGTTGAGCACGCCGTCGCGGGTCATGTCTGCGAATCGATTGCCGTCTCTCAGGTCGGTGAGAAACAGAGCGATGTCATAAAAGTTGAGCGTGCCGTCGATGGTGTAGTCAGCGAGGCACCGGTCCACGCCCGGATTGAGGTAGACAACGGAGCGGGCCTGCGATGAACGGACGATGTCGAGGTCGCCGTCATCATCGATGTCGTGAAGCAGGCCCAGCCCGCCCACACCCTGGACCAAAGCACGGACCGCCAGCGTACGGGTCGCGGTAGGACCAAGGATCGCGCAGCCGTTCGGCGCGAAGAAGACGAGATCCGGGTAGGTATCGCCGTCGAGATCTCCTGCTCTGAGGTAGAGTCTTCCGTTGGTCCCGAACCCTTGGAAGAGTGCGATCTCGGTGAAGGGTCCGTAGGACCGGAATCCGTTACTCATCGAGTACGCCAGTCCGTTCTGGGTGGGCACCACGAAATCGACGATGCCGTCCCCGTTGAAATCGACTGCCGGATACACACGGTCGCCGGATCCCCTGATCCGCGTCGGGCTGTCGATCTCCCGCACGTCGGGCGTCGGATCACTGAGGACGCTGTAGATAGTTTGGATAGGATCGAATCCATTCGGGAAACGAACCAGATCGATATGCCCGTCCCCGTCCATATCCCTGAACTCGCTTGTGGCGTTCCGATAGGGAATGGTCACCCGGACCTCCGGCCCAAGATTTCCGCTGGGATGCCCTTCCCAGATCAAAATCGCGTCGTACGAAATCCGTACGATATCGTTGATACCGTCTCCGTTCGTATCGAACACCGCCGGCAACGAGCTATCGAACCCGATCTCGCGGCTGACCTGCACGCCGTAGCCGCCGTCACCATCGCCGAGGGCCCAGAAAAGATAGTTGGATCGACCACTGCCGATCGGATCGCCTTCACCCAACAGGTCCGAGACGCCATCGCCGTTGATATCTTCAAAGCGGACCAGCGAAGCATCATCCAATCGGACGCGCGGATCAGGCTCCACCGCGAATCTTGCTTGGTCCCCAACCTCCTGAACTCTCAGCGAGACCGGCGTTCTGCCGTCTACGCCGGTCGAGAACACGCCCGGTGCAAGCGGGTCGTCCGGATGGAACGGTTCCAGCCAAACCTCGCCGGCGGGTGATTGGTCGTTTACAAGGGCAGTGGTTGCAAAACGCTTTCCATCGCCAAGCGTCAGGTAAAACGAAGAGGTGCTCCGGCTAGAAAGGTCGTTCAGGCCGTCGCCGTCGACGTCCATGACCTGGTCCCACGCGGTCGCAGTGGCTTCTGCCTGGGTCTCCAATGGAACGGTTCCGGCATCCGTCTCGCATCCGTAGAAAATCCGCGAACTCGCGAGGAAGTCGGCGCGGCCGTCCCCGTCGACGTCGGCCACGGCGAAGCCCGCGAACAGGTTCGGGCCAAACGTGCCCGAAGCAGAGACCACCAGCGCCGACTGTTCCAGAACCAGCGTGCTGATCTTGACCGACGAAGATTGCTGGTCCGCGACCAGAATCTCCTGCACGCCCTGACCACGGAGGTCACCGACGTGCACGAACTCAGGAGTGATCGTGAGCGCCGGCGAGGTCAGCAGGCTCGGCGTGCCGCCCGCGAACGAGTAGCAGAGCACGCGGTTGCCCGCCAGCACGATGATCTCGTCCCCCGGGACAGAGTCGAACGGCGCTACGCGCATGTTCCGCCAGATGAGATTGTCCGACAACTCGAGCCAGGTCCCGTAGATCCAGGGAGCGGTCGCAAGAAACACGTTGAGCCGACCCGAACTCGCGAACGCGACGTCGACAAGGCCATCCCCGTTGAAGTCACCCGCCGCCGCGCTCGTATTCCCGCTGGTCACCGGGGACACCACCGTGGCGGCAATCTCGAATGAACCGTCATGCTGCAGGATGACAACGGCCTGGTGCGGCGACTCGGTCATCAGCACCAGATCGTGGTCGCCGTCCGAGTCAAGGTCCGCGATGGACCAAGAATCGATCCGGGTCGCGTTGAGATCGAAGTACTGCCCGGCCGTCACCGCCAGATCGGCCCCGAGCCAGCCGAACTGAATGATGTCCGAGTGGTTCTCAAATGCGAAACACGCCAAGCCGGAGTCCGTGCCGGCGCGAAGCCACGCACCGCGGGTATGTTGGTTGGCGAAAGGGATATCGACGAAGGCGGGAAACGGCGAATACCCGTCACCCGCCGCGCTCGCGACTTTGGTGACAACCGCTACCGTCCCGACACACAAGGTCACAATCATGCAGGCGCGTCTTACATCCATCAGTCACCTTTTCGGAGTGTTATGTCCAGAGTTCCCCCAAGGATCGGTGGGGTAGATTAGCAATCCCGGCGTTCCCTGAGAAGCAAAATACTGGACGAGCGAACAAAGTCCGTGAGCCAGACCGGATCAACGAACGAGGGTCCCCGGTCACACGACCGATCCGCAAGCCCCCCTCCCGCACTTGAGCCGACGCCCTCCCGAAACCACTGCGGCAGATTCAGCCACCAGAGACGAGGCTTGAGGCCCCACCCCGCCCCACCCCCTCCGCCCGGCATAAACTCCCCCGATGGCAGCCTCCCAGCAAACCAAGCACCCTCTGTGGGACCAGGTCGCGTTCGTGATCGAGCGGATCCGGCCGGCGGTCCAGGCCGACGGCGGGGACATCGAATTGGTCGAGGTCACCCAGGCCAACGCGGTCCGTATCCGCATGCACGGGGC
Organism: uncultured Phycisphaerales bacterium; assembly: GCA_963975575.1. Classification (GTDB taxonomy): domain Bacteria; phylum Planctomycetota; class Phycisphaerae; order Phycisphaerales; family UBA1924; genus UBA6054. Next base: position 1,683,720 of record CAXBHL010000001.1, read on the forward strand.
GTGCGTGGGCTGCCCCTCGGCCTCCATGACCCTGCGGATGGGCATCGAACGCAACCTCCAGGACCGCGTGCCCGGGATCACCGCGGTCGAGGCCGTGGAGTAACCGACAGGCTCCTGTGCCGACAAGCATGCGTCATGGCCGGGACTCAATCGTTCCCGCTTTGCGGAGCGGTCGATCCGCTTTTTGACCCCGGGAGGGCGACCCGCTGCGGGGATCGAGTAATCGGACCTACGGCGCAATTCCTGCCACCACACCGGGTTGCGACGAAACGGCGCTTGGATCGGACCGCCCCGCACCGTATACTGCGCCGAGCGGCTGAGGATCGGCCCCCATATTCGATCGCGGCGGCAGGGAGCAAGCGATGCTGGTGATCACCCGGAGAGAAGGCGAAGAAGTAGTCATCGGCGACCCCCGCAATCCCATCGGGATCGTGCGGATCGCTTCGGTCAAGGGCGAGCGGGTCCGCGTGGCCTTCGACTTCCCCCGGGACGTCGAGATCCACCGGCGCGAGATCGCCGAGCAGATCGTGGCCGAACCGGCCGCCGACGCCCCGCCGGCCGTGATCGGATCGATCAAGCCGGCCGCGTCGCTCTGACGTCACGCGCGAAACCTCACCGCCGAAGCCCGCGCGTTCCAGCGAAACTTTTCGTCCTGACGCAGCCCGGTGATGCGTGTTCGGGTACAATCCCCACACACCAAAGGAAAACGCCAGCCAAGAGGGAAGGCTGGCGTTCTTCTTTTTTGGGCCGCGCGTCCATCGGGCCGCGTTGGTGCCGGGCTTACTCCGGCGAGCCGCCGGCCATGTCGTACACCCAGGTGTTCATCGCCCGGTCGTAGTCCAGAACCTCGCCCTTGGCGAAGAACAGGCCGAGCTCCCGCTCGGCGGCCTCGGGGCTGTCCGAGCCGTGGATCAGGTTGAAGCTGTTCGACACGCCGAAGTCGCCGCGGATGGTGCCCGGCTCGGCCTTGCTGCCGAAGGTCGCGCCCATCATCTTGCGGGCCACGGTGATGGCGCCCACGCCGCGGACGGCCAGCACGACCACAGGGCTGGAGGTCATGAATCCGACCAGACCCTTGTAGAAGGGCTTGGACTGGTGGGCCTCGTAGTGCTTGGCCGCCAGCTCGGGCGAGATCTTCATCAGCTTCATGCCGACGATCTGCAGGCCCTTTTCCTCAAAGCGGGTGAGGATCTTGCCGGAAAGCCCGCGCTGGACGGCGTCGGGCTTGAAGATGATCAGGGTGGTTTCCATCGGGACGTTCCTCGTTGCTCGGTGTGGTTAGGGGCCGCAAGCCTAGGCGCGGACACCCCCGACGTCAGCCCCGATCCGGGCTCGCCCGCCCCACGCCGGGACCCCTCTTCCGCCCGTTCCGCGGGCGAATCCGGGCGATCCCCGCTATCCTTCCCCTTCTCGCCCGGAACACCACCACCACGCCAAGGAGGGCTTGGATGGCCAAGAAAGCCGCCGCCAAATCCGGTTCCAGGTCCCGCGCCGCCACGGCGGAGACCATGGCCGCCAAGCAGCGGGAGATCTCCGTCTCGGAGTTCTTCGCCAAGAACCGCCACCTGCTCGGCTTCGACAACCCCCGCAAGGCCCTCCTGACCACCGTCAAGGAGGCCGTCGACAACTCCCTCGACGCCTGCGAGGAGGCCCAGATCCTCCCCGACATCACCGTGGTCATCGAGGACCTCCAGCCCGAGCGGCCCGCGTCCGTCAAATCCTCCAAGTACCGCGTCACCATCGTCGACAACGGCCCCGGCATCGTCCGCAAGCAGGTCGAGCACATCTTCGGACGCCTCCTCTACGGCTCCAAGTTCCACCGCCTGAAGATGTCCCGCGGCCAGCAGGGCATCGGCATTTCCGCCGCCGGCATGTACGGCCTGCTGACCACCGGCAAGCCCATGGTCATCCATACCCGCACCAGCCCCAAGGCCAAGGCTCACCACATCGAGCTGGCCATGAACACCAAGACCAACCGCGCCGAGGTCACCGTCGACAACGAGACCGAAGACTTCCCCCCCGCCCGCTTCCGCGACCTGACCCCCGGCACCCGCGAACTCGCCTCCGGCGGCGAGTTCCTGCCCGTCTCCATCTACCCCACCGGCACCAGCGTCACCGTTGAACTCGAGGGCCGTTACCAGCGCGGGCGCGGCTCCGTCGACGAGTTCCTCGAACTGACCGCCATCGCCAACCCCCACGCCCGCATCGTCTTCGTCGCGCCCACCAAGGTGGCCGCCTCCGATACCGACGAGGGCCCCGTCCTCGCCCCGGAATCCAACGAAGCCGACGCCGCCAAGCCCGACTCCGCCGTCGCGCCCTCCCACCTCGAGGCCCTCGCCGGCGTCAACACCACCGAGCACAAGGGCGTCGTGATCTACCCCCGCGGCACGGGCGAGCTGCCCCCCGAAACCCAAGAGATCATGCCCCACCCCAAGGGCATCGAACTGGGCATGCTGCTCCAGATGCTCCGCGACGCCGAGCACGAGCACAAGAACCCCGGCATCGCCAACTTCCTCGCCGAGCGATTCTCCCGCGTCTCGCCGGCCACCGCCAGCAAGGTCTGCCAACAGGCCAAGGTGCCCGTCCGCACCAAGGTCGGCTCGATCACCCACGCCCAGGCCGAGGCGATCTTCAAGACGATGCAGGAGACCAAGCTCGCCAACCCCCCCACCAACTGCCTGGCCCCCATCGGCGTCAAAACGATGCTCGCCGGCATGGTCAAGGGCGTGCAGGCCGAGTTCTACACCGCCTCGACCCGGGTCGCGACCGTCTACCGCGGCCGCCCCTTCCTCATCGAGGCCGCCGTCGCCTTCGGCGGCAACCTGCCGGGCGATCAGTCCGCCCGCGTCATCCGCTTCGCCAACCGCGTCCCGCTGCTCTACCAGCAGTCCGCGTGCTCGTCCTTCAAGGCCGTCACCGAGACCGCCTGGAAGAACTACGGCCTCTCCCAGCCCCGCGGCGCCGCCCCCGTCGGCCCCCTCGTCGTCATGATCCACATGGCCTCCGTCTGGGTCCCCTTCACCAGCGAGTCCAAGGAGGCCATCGCCGACTACGACGAGATCCGCAAGGAGATGAAGCTCGCCCTGCAGGAGTGCGGCCGCAAGCTCGGCCAGTACGTCCGCCGCCGCCAGCGCATGAAGCGCGAGGGCGAGAAGCGCGACGTGTTCGAACGCTACATCGGCGAGATCGCCCGCGCCTGTCACGCCATCACCGGCTCGGAGATCGACGAGGTCTACAACGCCCTGCTCGAACAGGCCCGCGCCCGCACCGAGATCGCCGACGCCCAGCTCGACGAGGAAGGCCGCTTCATCAAGGACGAGCACGGCCGCCTGGCCAAGGACGACGACGTCATCATCATCGGCCCCGACGGCAAGCCCGTGATCGCGTCCGAAGCCGAGCCGGACGAGGCCAAGCCCAAACCCGAGAAAACCGCCCGCGCCACCAACGGCCCCAAGTCAGACCCCGCCGGCCCCAAGAAGAAGAAAGTCGTCAAGAAGATCGCCAAAAAACGCCCCACCAAGCCCGCCGGCGCGGCACTCTTCGGAGACGATTGATGAGAGAGGGCCTGTCCGATGTGCTCACCTCCGCCCGCAAGCTCCGCGTCGGCGACGACGCCACCTGTTCGCTGAACCCGCCCCTGCCCGACGCGGAATGGCTCGAAGCCAAAGCCCGCTTGGAAACCCATGTCCAGTCCCTGCACCCCGATCAGGTCACCCTCTGGCGTCACTGCGACGGCGGCGATTTCTTCGGCCTCTCGATCGTCGGAGCCCATGAGGCCGACGCCCTCTGGAACGACGACGGCCCCGAACACAAAGCCATCTCCTTCCACAACTGGGGCAACGGCGACTTCACCTACCTCGTCCACGCGGGCGACCCCGTCTACCCCGAAGGCTCCGTCATCGGCTCCAATCACGAAGGCGGTCGCTGCACCGCCCAGATCGCTCCGTCCCTCGCCGAGTGGTTCAGACGAGCGATCGACGAAACCGAACGCCACGGCAGCGTCTTCCACCAGTGGGACTACCAGGAGCCCGGAATGAACAAGGTCAAGGGCCTCTACCGGCCGCTCTACGAGAAGTTCAAGGATTGACCATGGCCAAGAAAACCACCAAAAAGACCGCCAAGGCCCCCTCCGGCAAGAAGACCACCAAGAAGGCGGCCGGCCGCCCCGTCTCCGCCCACCGGGCCGATCGCGACAAGCACACCGCCGCCGCCATCCACAAGCTCGCCAGCGGCGTCGTCGCCGCCGCCCTGACCAACACCGAGCCCGAGTTCCAAGTCCCCACCCGCGCCGCGTCCAACACCAAGTGGGACAAGAAGGCCGGCATCCTCCGCATGGGCGACGCCTCCAACACCCGCCAGCTCTTCAACCTCGGCCAGGCCCGCAAGTTCATGCAGACCCTGATCCACTCCAACGGGATCAAGAACCTGATCGAGAAGAACAAGACCTCCAGCCTCCGCGGCATGTTCTACTCCGGCCTGCACACCATCGAGGGCACCAAGGAGAAGACCTACTTCGACCAGGGCGAGTCCGACTCGGTCCTCGAGGACCTCGAGGTCGCCCTGGGCTCGCTCCGCGAGGAGCTGCACATCTTCGCCGAGAACCGCGGCGCCATGGTCGGCAACATCACGCTCATCGACCGCGGCGACGAGATCAACTGCCGGCGCATGGGCTCGGGCGGGTACGCCCTGCCCAGCATCGTCGAGAACGACGTCATCCAGTTCGCCAAGTGCGAAGCGGACTTCGTGCTCCACGTCGAGAAGGGCACCGTGTGGCAGCGCTTCAACGAGGACCGCTTCTGGGAGCAGCACAACTGCATCCTCACCCACGGGGCCGGCCAGCCCCCCCGCGGCTGCCGGCGCCTGCTCCAGCGCTTCAGCAAGGAACTCAAGCTGCCCGTCTACTGCCTGCTCGACTGCGACCCCTGGGGGCACTACATCTACTCGGTCATCAAGCAGGGCTCGATCTCCCTGGCCTTCGAGTCCGAACGCCTGGCCATCCCCGAAGCCAAGTTCCTGGGCATCCGGGCGATCGATTACGAACGCTGCAAACTCTCCGACGACGTCAAGATCGACCTCAACGACCGCGACATCCAGCGTGCCAAGCAGATCGCCGCCTACCCGTGGTTCAAGGACGACAAGCAGTGGCAGAAGGAGATCAAGCGGATGCTCGACAACGGGTTCAAGATGGAAGTCGAATCGCTGATCACCAAGGACATCTCCTACGTAACGGAGGAGTATGTGCCGTCGCGGCTCAAGGCCCAAGATTGGCTCGGTTGATTATGGTATGGCGATCCCTCTGAACACTTGTCGGGCCATCCGAAGTGGCGATTACGTAGAACAAAGAAGGGGGGGGG